>NZ_SNYW01000005.1 GCF_004363235.1 Dongia mobilis | reverse complement strand
CTCACCGCCAATGTCGTGCTGATGCCAGCCGCTTCCGCGCCAAGCGCCACAGCCGCGCCGGCGCCAACCGCCGCCCCGCAACCCGCACAGCAGCCCGCACAGCAGCCGGTCGAACCCCTGCAGGTCGCGGCGGTGCCGGACCCGGCCGAGCAGGCTGCGGCCGTTGTACAACCGGTCCCGGCCGCCGCAGTGACGACCCCCAGCCCGCCGGCGCAGCCCGAGATCTATGCGGCGCGGAAGAATGCCAATATCCGGGCCGAACCCAATACCGGGGCGCGCGTGCTCGGCAGACTGAAACGCGACGAGGAAATCGCGGTCACCGGCGCCAGCGCGGACGGCGCGTGGCTGCGCGTCACGGGTTCCTTTGGCACGGGCTTCGTCAGCGCCAGCCTGCTGCAACGGCAGGAAACGCAGCCGGTCGTCATGGCGCCGGCCCCGGCGCCAGCACCGGAACTGGTTTTGCCGCCAGCCAACGCGCTGCAGCTCGACGCCGCCTTGCGGACCGATGTTGACCGGTTTGTCGCAAACTCGGAGAAGATCAAGACCCATTTCCGCTTTCTCGCGGTCAACGGCAAGGGTGACCGGATCGGCACCTCGACCAGCTGCAAGATCAAGAAATCCGGCTGGGGCGGTTTCTCCGCCGAGGGCAGTTGCGACGAGGGCACGGCGCGCGAGGAGGCGTTGCGCGCCTGCGGCAGTGATTGCCGCATCATCTATAACGGCGCCAACAAGGTCGGCGATTTCGAAATCGTATGGTCGGATGTTGGTGCCGCAACCGCGACCCCGACGGTTGCGGCCACCACGGCAGAACCGGTCGCCGAGGCTCCAACTGCCGAAACGCCGGTCGCTGATTCCCCGGCCGTTGCGGCATCGTCTGCCGCATTGGCGCCGTCACCGGCAACGCCGACGGCCACTGCGCCGGCAGCATCGGCCCAGGGCGGCGGCAGCGTCCTGGTCCTGTCGGAATCGCTGCGCCGCGATGTCGAGCGCTTCATCGAGAATTCAAAGGAGATCAAGACCCATTTCCGCTTTCTCGCGGTCAACGGCAAGGGCGATCGGATCGGCACCTCGACCAGCTGCAAGATCAAGAAATCCGGCTGGGGCGGTTTCTCCGCCGAGGGCAATTGCGACGAGGGCACGGCGCGCGAGGAGGCGTTGCGCGCCTGCGGCAGCGATTGCCGCATCATCTATAACGGTGCCAACAAGGTCGGCGATTTCGAGCTCGCGTGGCAATAAGCCACGATACGTTCGATCCAGTCCTCGATTGGCATTCCCTGACCATTCTGTGACCGGCGTCATTTTCCGCCGCTGCGATCCTGCCTAGATCTGCGAGATGGCGCATTGCGACTGGCGGCGGGCCTGCATCCGCCCGCCAATCGGCGGCCCATCGGCCGGGCTTCGGGAGGAATGCAGCATGTGGCAAAATCGGCAGACGACGCGACGCAGCGGCGGCGGCCCAAGTGCAGCCGGCTATGCACTCGCACTCTTTGTCGCGGCGGTGGGGTTATTGGTTCAGGCGGGGGTGGTCCGGGCAGAATCGGCGCGGGTGGCGCTGGTGATGGGCAATGGCGCCTATGACAGCAGCATCGGCCGGCTGAAGAACCCGGTCAACGATGCCGAGCTGATGGCCGACAC
>NZ_SNYW01000004.1 GCF_004363235.1 Dongia mobilis | reverse complement strand
TGGGTCACCCCCTGCGTCAGCGTCGCCCGCTCGACATCACCCTCATGGGCAATGCCGGTCGTCTCGGTCGGGATGTTCGTGGTGTCGGTGGCCATCATCTGCACTCCGGTTATGCCGCTTGGTATCGCGGATCAGTTGGCACCCGGCCGCAGCGCAGGAAGGTGCGCGAGGAACGGCCGGCCTCGTGGAGAAAACGCGCCGGATAAACCCAATATTCCTCGTATTTTAGGCAAATAGTGGCCCTATCTCACACAATTGTATGGGCTTAAAGTAAGTCTTTTCCTTGACGCCGTGCGTCGCGATTCTGCGCGCCCAATGGTGTGTGCTTGGGTGCCCCGCCGGTCGGCCAGGCAGCGGCGCCCAGCCCCTCGCCCCAACCAGACCCCGGGCAAAAGAAAAACGCCGCAGCACAAGGCTGCGGCGTCGGGCACATCCGGTTCACCTGGGGTAGCTGGCTCCGGACGTCCCTGCAGTCATGTCGCCGCCGCGACCGAAGCCGCGGCGGACGGGTCAGGCGGGAGAAACGCTGCCTGAAACAATTCGCTCTGCCCTGATGTCAAACGACTTGCACATCCTTGTCGACATAGAGGGTGACATCCATGCCGCCGACATTGGCATTGTACTGGGCGAACACCATGCCGCCGTCCCGGACTACGTCACCGGCATAGGTCCATGTCTGACTACCGTCAAAGATGGTGCCATCTATGTTCACCCTGTCGCCAGCAGCGCCCACGATATAGAGGCTGTGAGCCGTTGCCTCGCCCACATCCTTGTTGTTGTCAGTGAAGTTCAGGACGTCCTGGGCATTGAGGACGACCGTTGTTCCGAAATCCTTACTTGCCAGGGCCTCGGTCGTAATCAGAATCGATTCAATGTTCTTGATTGCGGTGTTGCCGGCAAGGCTCACGGTCACGTCGCCATTAGTCGCACCGCCAATTGCCGCAGCGGTGTTGGTGATGGCACCCTGATCGATGCGAAGGATGTCAAAGCCTGCCCCACCATCGACCAACGTGTCGTTGGAGTCGAAGATCAGGATGTCGTTGCCGGCACCGCCGCTTAGCTGATCCTTGCCGTCGCCGCCATTCAGCATGTCCTCCAGGTTTCCACCCGTCAGCACGTCGTTATTGGTACCACCGAAAATGTAGTTGAACTGCGTCGGGCTTGGATCGGCGTAGTTGTTTACCTTGTCATCGCCATCAAACGAAGCCGTGGCGGTCTGATCCGGCGTTCCGCTATCTGGCGTGATGATGAAGGTATAGGCCGTGCTGTCAGCGCCGGCCGTTTTGTCATTTATCTCGAGTTGCAGATTGCCGCTTGACTGCAGCACTACGTTCTCAAGGGTGAGGTCGGTAAGGATCACCTTGGGGTTGACCGCCGCCTCGACCGATACGAGATATTGGTGGCTGGTGTTGATCTCGAATCCGGCATCAGTCAGCACGTTGCCCTGCTGTCCCTGCAGGTTGAGCGCATAAACCTGGGCCACGGCCATCAGCGGATTGTTGCGATCCACGAAGGTCAGGATCAGCTGCTGATTGTTGACGTTCGTGTTGGTCTTGAACGTCCCGTCGATCAGGCGCGAGGACGGGATGCCCGTCGTCGCCTCAGTCGTCGCCACATTATTGCCAGTGGTGATTTCGCTGCCCGAAAGGGTCGTCTCCTCAGCCTTGGCAACCGCCGTGAAATTGAGTGTGCCAGGCAGCGTCCCCGTGCCGGGTGCCGTGATGCTGAAGGTCTGGTCGATGCTGGCGGTCCCCGTCGGCACGGTGAAGACGATGACGCCCGTGACTGAATTATAGGTATAGGGATAGCCGTTGAGCGTGCCCGCAGGATCGAGTGCCGCCGTGAAGCCCGGATGCAGGGTCACGGTGACGGTGTGGACTTCCGAGCCGTCCTGGTAGTCGCCGAAGGTCGCCTTGACTTGCAGCGTGCCCGTCTCGCCCAAACCGAAGCTGGCATTGGCGTCGTTGCTGTCATTGACGATGACCTCGACATTGGTCGGCTTGTCGGCCACCGCATCGCGGGTGATATTCAGCGTGCCGCCGATGGTGCCGGTGAGGCCGCCATTGGGGTCGCTGATCAGCGCCTCGATGCCGAGGGCAAGGTCGCTGTCGAGATTGTCCACTGGCGGCAGTATCGCCAGCTTGGTGATGTCCGGATAGAGGCTCATCAGGATGATGAAGTCCGCACCGGTGCCGACATGGATCTCGGCGCCGTCGTAGAACACCTTCCAGCCGACCGGCAGCAGCTTCAGCGTCAGACTCACCATCTGCTCGTTGTCGGCCGGGTTGAAGGTAATATCGAGCGCGCCCGGCGCGGGCGTACTGCCGCCGGTATGCTGGTCGGCAATGCCGTCCTCATAGACCACGGCCGTCGCGCCAATCGTGCCTTCCGCCTGGTCGGCGACGTTGATGGTCAGCACGGCGGTGTCGCGGTCGCCATCGGCGTCTTCGATCGTGTAGGTGAAGTAGTCGGTGCCGCTGGCATCGGTCTTGGCGGTATAGGTATAGGTGCCGTCGGCATTGAGCGTCAGGTAGCCCAGGGCCGATTCCACCGTGCCGCCGATATTGGCGGTCGATTGGCCGCTGTTGTTGCCGGTCTTGACGCCGACCAGGCCACCGCCCGATTTCGCGCCGTCGGCGCCGAAGAGATCGTCGGCAAGGACGCCCAGCGCGGCATCCGTCACCTCGATCTTGCTGCCAGCATTGACACTGCCGCCATCGTCGTCCTCGGCCACCGGGGCGTCGTCGTCGACGGTCACGGTGAAGGTGGCGCCGGAGCCCTCGCCCTCGGCATCCTTGGCCGTGATGGCGAAGGTCAG
>NZ_SNYW01000003.1 GCF_004363235.1 Dongia mobilis | reverse complement strand
AGCGGGCGACGCTGACGCAGGGGGTGACCCAGGTCCAGCTGCCGGCGGGCGAGCCGGTGGTGCGCATCCAGGTGACGCCGGGCGAGACGATCCAGCTGCCCTTCCCGCAGGACGCGATGGTGGCGCGGCTTGACGACGGCAACGGCAATCTGGCGGTGCGCGTCGGCGACATCACGGTGATCCTGCAGGGCTATATCGCGGCGGTGGGCGAAGCCGACGTGACGCTGCTCGACAATACCGGCGAGGCGATCGACGTGGCCGCGGTGGTGGCGGCGACCGATCCCAATCTCGACATCCAGACGGCAGCCGGTCCGGCCGCCGGTGCGCCGGGTGTGGACAATACCGGCGGCGTGTTCGACCCCTTCGCCCCGCAGGCGGGCCTGGGCGGCCTCAACGCAGTGGGCGGCCTCAATCCCACCGCCCTCGATTACGGTCTCGTCGAACGCGAGTTCATCCTCACCGACGCCGAAGAGGTGGAGACCACCGTCGACACGGTGCCGGAGATCGTCAGCATTACGGGCGGGGTGGTCAACGAGGACGATCTTGGCGGCGGTGAAGGCAATGACTTCTCCGCTGCCAAGGCGCTCGAGCCTTACCCCTCGCATATCGTGGACGGACTGACGGCTGCGCTCGGCGGCCAGGTCTGGGCCTATTGGGGAAATCCCAGCGAAGACGGCAACGACCCCTTCGACACCGAAGATCACGAGGAGGGCTCGCAGCAGTCAGGCCTCCCCGACGACAATGGCAACGGCGTCGACCAGGACCGCGAGCCGACCACGGTAACCGGTATCGTCTCGGTCAATTTCTTTGCCGATCTGCCGGGCCGGCTCAGCTTCGAGAATGGCGGCACCACGCCGATCCTTGACCAGCTCAATGCCATGGGGCTGACCTCGCACAGCCACCTGCTGCAATACATGGTTCTCCCCGGCCAGCCGGATGATCCTGCAACCGGCGGCATCGACGAATCTCATGGCGAGACTCTGGTCGCCTACTACATTGAATCCTATACCTATGGCGAGCAGACCTACAGCTACGCCAATATCGTCTTCACAATCGCCTTCCGCGAGTTCGAGGGCACCGATCCGCTGACCGATTTCAACATCGATTTCACCATCTATGGCGTCATCGACAACGTGCCTGGCATCAGCGATGCCGACGGCGACATCACCGAGGCGCTCGACCTCGGCGTGCCGTTCTTCGTGATCGATTCCAACGGCAGCGTGGTACCGGTTCCGGCAGAGGCGCTGGTTTTCAAGGACATCGACGACGTGCCGTCGCTGGGCACGCTGGAATATGACTGGCAGGTAGGCCTGCCTGTTTCCGTCACGCCGACCGATACCGATCTCGTCCACGACGAGACCAAGGGCGAGCAGAGCGGCACCGACGACATCGATGCCGGCAGCTATCCGGGCAGCTATCTGGTCCCCCAGGCACTGGCGGCAGCCAATCTAGCCGGTGCCACACCCGTCGGGGTGGCCTATACCGACCTTTCCGTCAGCTTCGGCGCCGATGGCCGCGCCGGAGTTTATGACAGCAGCAGCAACAGCTATGTCGGCAACAAGGAAGCTGGCGAGACCGTCTTTACCGGCGACAAGGGGACCTATGCCCAGGCCTATCAGCTCTATATCGGCGCTGCCAACGCGCCCATGGAGAGCGGCACCACCAACTGGACCGTCACCCTCGACGGCGCGGTCGTAACGGTCCTCGCCCGCCAGGTCGACGCCAACACCATCGTCGGCTATGCCATCGACGCGCAGCAGAACGAGGTGCCGGTATTCGTGCTGCATCTCGACCCGCAGCTGGGCCAGCTCACCTTCGTGCAGCTGCACCAGATCAACCATGATGATCCTGTTGCCGCGCCGTCATTCTTCAACGATTCGAACGAAGCCTCGCCCAGCTTGCTGGTGGACGGCTTGCCGGTCTCGTTCCGCGCCACCGATTACGACGGCGATCATGTCGATGCGCCGCTCTCGGTCACTACGCTGGATGACGCGCCTGATTTCGTGGGTGCTCAGTATATTCATCTGCTGGACGAGGACTTCCTCCCCGGCGGCAATCAGGACGCGGATGGCACGTCCGGCGACAATGATGGCACCAATAAGACCACCGGCACATTCAATGTCAATTTTGGCACCGACCAGCCGGGGAGCTTCGAGGTCGAGGTCGACTCTGCCAATTTCGCCGGGCTGCAGACGGTCGCCGGGAAGAATGTCCTGCTGGCGGTGAGTGCGGACCAGGTCATCGGCTATGCCGATCTGGACGGCAATGGCGAACTTGATCCGGCCGAGGCGGTGGACGGAAACCGGGTCTTCCTATTCGAGGTTCATCCGGTCAATGCCAGCAGCGCAGGCTTCAGCCTGGAGATCTTTCAGGCCCTGAAACACGAGAACCCGGAGGGTGTCGATTCTGTCGAAACAAACATACCCCTCAGCTTCTTTGTCAAGGCGATCGATGTTGACGGCGATTCAATTCGCATGGAAGTCAATTTCCAGGTAAACGACGATGCGCCGACGATCTCTGTGGTAGACGATCACTCCGTCACCGTCACGCTGGATGAATCGACGGGCAAGGATGCAAGCGATCCCAATACCGCGCCGGAGGCGGATGATACCCAGATTGTTGGTGCCATCGGCAGTGCCACCGGTTCCGTAACCAGCTTCTTCGAGAACATCGCATTCGGTGCCGACGGCCCGATGGGCGGCATCGCCAATCCGCAATACAAGCTGGTCTTGCGTAATGCGGGCGGTGGTGGAACCTCGATCGGCACAACTCATGTGGCGACCAATCTCTACGTCACCGACTCCAACGACATCTATGCCAACGACAATGTCTTCCTGGTCTCGGTCTCGGCCTTCCAGGTGAACGGCTATCTCCACCATGACGGCAACCCGGACAACAACATCCTCGCCTTCACCATCAAGGTCGATCCGTCGAGCGGCGAACTGACCGTCACGCAGTACCTGCCCATCGCCCATGACGACGATGGCGCCAGTCCGGCCGCTCACGATGACATCGCCTCGCTGCTGGTCGCGGATGGCGGCGGCATCTTCGTCTCGGCGACCGTGATCGACGGCGACGGCGACAAGGTCACCGCGATCACCGAAAACCCGCTGTCGATTGACTTCGAAGATGACGGGCCCAAGCTCATCAGCGTGGTGCATGACGGCGAGGGCGGCGAGCCCGGTCCGTTCCTCATCGACGAGGACGCGCTCGATGGCGGCATCGCCGACGGCCCCGGCGACGATGCTGGAGGCGCTTCAGTCGCCTACAAGGTCAATGTCGATTTCGGCACCGACGGTGGCGCGGCCACGGCCTTTGTCTTCGTCGGCGCCAACCCAAGCGTGTCGCTGACGACCGCTGACGGGCAGTCCATCACGACAAATGTCCTGGCGATAGAGGTCAACGGCCTGCCAGCGGGAACGGTGATCGGCTATACCGGCGCCGACATCAACGATCCCGTCAGCTGGGTCTTCACCGCGACCATCGACGCGACCAGTGGTGCCGGCGCCTTCACCCTGCTGAAGCCGCTTTATCACCCGGTGACCGACGATCCGATCAGCAAGGACACGGTCGAAACGGCATTCGAGGACAACATCGCCATCACGTTGAAGGTGCGAGCCTTTGACGGCGATGGCGACTGGATCAATGCCGATATCGTCATCGACATCGACGACGACAGCCCGGTGGCGGCGAACGTCGTCCATGACGGCGATCCGGTGACCGAGGGCGGCGAACTGGTCTATCTGTGGACCCTAGCGGAATTCCTCGACGCGAATGTCGAGGGCGGCGCCGACGGCTACAAGGCGGGCTCGCTCGTTTTCGCTGCAGGTTCTCTGGGCGGCACGCTTGAGATCGTCGATGACGGTGGCGTGCAGAAGATCCGCTACACCCCACCGGCCAGCGTCAACGGAAATGGCGATGCCCCGGTCGACGAGACTTTCAGCTACGCGATCAAGGACAACGACAACGACATGGTCACGGCCACGATTACAGTGGCGGTGGCGGACGGAGCCGCACCGGCGCTGACCGACGGCACGGGCGAGGTGGACGAGGAAGGCCTGACGGGCGGCATCGCGGGCGTTCCGGCCTATAACGATGGCAGCGACCTTGCGGGCGAATCCAAGACCACCGGCGGTACGCTCGCCGTGACCCTGGGCACGGACCCGCTGGCGGCGGACAATCCATTCAATTTGACAGGCAGCAACAGCGTTGCCGGGCTGATGACCGCCGATGGCGTCGAGGTGAAGCTGTTTGGCCCGCTCTCGGCCGAGGTTCTGGGCGAAACGGTCGTCACCTATATCGGCTTCCGGGACGGCGGCAGCCCCTATGATTCGGCCGCACAGGTCTACCTTCTGACGCTGAACCGCGACACCGGCCAGTGGACTTTCGAACTCAAGCAGCCGATCCAGCATCAGACCGACGATACCGAAGACAATACGAATATCGAGTTCGGTGTCAGCGTCACCGACGTGGACGGTTCGACCGGCACGGGACGGATCCGCATCCTGATTGACGACGACAGCCCCGTGGCAATGCTGTCCACTTTCGAAGCGCCGAGCCAGGTGCTCCTCGACGAGACACCGGGCCAGCAGGTCGGCGATTCCGACCTGACCGACGGCGTCTCGCAGGCCACCGGCGGATTCCAGGTTTCCGCCCTGTTCAATTCACAATACGGCGCCGACGGTGCCGGCACCACTTCCTATGCCCTCACCAAGGGCAATGGCGATTCCTTCGGCACGGCGATCGGCACCGGCACGGCCTCCGGCCTCTACGCCACCTCCGCGCCCGGCACCGAGATCTATCTGTTCCAGAACGGCGACGTGGTCGAGGGTCGCATCGGAGACGACCCCGAGGGCACGCTGGCCTTTACCATCTCGCTCGTCGGCGGAGAAGTCCAGGTCGAGCAGTGGCTGGCATTGAAGCATCTCAGCCCGGCGCACCAGGAATCCGTCTCGGTAAGTCTGGTTCATGTCACCCAGACCATCACCGATGCCGATGGCGACAGCGATTCCATCGGCAGGGCGCTGATTGTCGGCTTCTATGACGACGGCCCCTCGGTCACGGTGCTGGCGGGGGACGACAGCGAGGTGATCCTGCAGACGCGGGACGCCTTTACCGACGGCGACCCGACCGACGAGGACGTGGCCAGTTCGCAGGCCGATTTCTCCGGCGTCTTCAGCCTTTCCAAGAATGCCGGGGCGGATGGCGAGAAGAGCTCCAGCATCACCTACGAGCTGGTCTTCATGCCGGGCTTCCTCGAGGGCGGCCAGTCCGGCCTCAGCATCGGCGGCAACCCGATCTACCTGCATGACATCGGCGGCGTGATGGTGGGCTCAACCTCGGCGGTCGAGCCGGCGAGTGTTGCCGATTCCAGCGTGGTGTTCACCGTGGCGGTCGAGAGCCTGACCGGCATCGTCACGCTGACGCAGCTGCGCCAGGTCGATCACCTGGTGCCGGAAGGTGCGCCGGACTACGACGACGATGTCAGGAGCCTGGCGAACGGACTGATCGGCATCAAGGCCACCGGGACGATCACCGACGGCGACGACGATACCGCGACCGATAGCGAGACGGTCGACCTCGGCGGCAATATCCGCTTTGCCGATGACGGCCCGCTGGCCGGCGACAAGGATTTTGGCGCGGTGGTGGAGAACTCCGCCCAGACCACGCTGTCGACGGTGGCAGCCTTCGTGGCGGCGAACGTGCAAGGTGGTGCCGACGAGTACCAGAGCGGCAGCTTCACGCTGATGGACGGGGCGAACCCGGTCGCCAGCCTGGTGGGTTCCCTTGGCGGTACGCTGGCGATCGTGGCAGGCGAACTTCGCTATACGCCGCCGGCCAGTGTCGACAATGACGGTTCGAACACCGAGACCTTCGCCTACCGGATCGCCGACAAGGACGGCGACACGGAGACGGGCCAGATCACCATCTCGATCACCGACGGTGCGGCGCCGGCACTGGTGCTGGCCGAGGGTTCGGTCGACGAGGAAGGTTTGGCAAACGGCGTCGCCGGTACGGTCTATGTGGACGGCAGCGACATTGCGGGCGAATCCAAGACCACCGGCGGCACGCTCAACGTGATACTGGGCACGGACCCGCTGGCGGCGGACAATGCGTTCAACCTGACCGGCGTCAACAACCTGGGCGGCCTGATGACCCTCGACGGGACGCTGGTGGTGCTTGATGGCCCGACGGCCAGCGGCGACGCCGCCAACACGATCCTCACCTATGTCGGCTACAAGACCGGCGGCGTGGCCACAGATCCGGCCGACCAGGTCTTTGTCCTCACACTCAACCGCGACACCGGCCAGTGGAGTTTCGAGCTGAAGCAGCCGGTCAAGCATCCGGGGGCAGATACCGAGGACAACCTCTCGGTCGAGTTCGGCGTCAGCGTCACCGACGTCGACGGCTCTACCGGCAGCAACAAGATCGTGGTGCTGATCGACGATGACAGTCCGGATGCGAAGGCTGACTTCGACAGCGTCGAGAATTTCCTGACCACGGACGGCAATGTCATCACCGGCGCAGGCACCAGCGACCCGGCCTCGGGCAAGGATCTGGTAGGCGCCGACGATGCGGCGGTCTCGGCCATCGCCTCGGGCAATGTGCCGGGCAACACGCCAACGCCGACAACCCACGCCACGCATGGAGATGGCTTCGTCATCCAAGGCGAATTCGGCACCCTGACAATCTATGCCGACGGCTACTACAGCTATACCCGCAGCAACGGCAATCCGCTGGTGGACTCTGACGTCTTCACCTACACGCTGAAGGACGGGGACGCCGACACCGACACGGCCACGCTAACGATCAATATCTACGACACCGGCACCGAGCTCACCGTCACGGACAAGGAGGTGGACGAACAGGGCCTGCCGATCCGTACCATCAATGCGGTGATCGAGCCGGCTGGTACCGGCGAGGCGGCGGATGGCGACGGCACCGACAACGATGACAAGTCGGAGGCGACCACCGGCAGCATCACCTTTGCCACCCCGGATGGCTTCAGTGCACTGACCATACAGGGCAAGGACGGTCAGGTCACCATCGCCAACGGCTCTATCGTGGAGGGCCTCTACGGTACCCTGGTGGTGACGGCCTTCGATGGTCCGGGCGGTACCCTCAGCTATACCTATACGCTGAAGGACAATGTCGACCACAGCGGCGGCCCGGTCTCGGATGACTTCGTGGTCGTTGTTACGGATATCGACGGTGACCAGTCGACCGATACCCTCAACATCAACATCATTGA
>NZ_SNYW01000002.1 GCF_004363235.1 Dongia mobilis | reverse complement strand
CGAAATATACCGGCGGCATGGATCCGCTGGTCAACCCGGCCAATGACGGCGCACTGGTCAGGCAGACCCTCGAGCGCCTCGGCTTCCAGGTGACGCTGCTCAACGATGCCGACCAGCGCAGCATGAAGCGCGCCATCGCCGATTTCGGCTCGGCGCTGGAAGAGGCCGGTCCGGAAACCACCGCGCTCTTCTATTATGCCGGCCACGGCCTGCAGGTGAACGGCTTCAACTATCTGATCCCGGTCAATGCCGATATCCGCAAGGAAGCCGATGTCGATATCGAAGGGGTGGCGGCGGAAAACATCCTGCGGCAGATGGAATTCGCCATGCCGAAGACCAGCATCGTCATTCTCGACGCCTGCCGCAACAACCCGCTGACGCGCAGCTTCCGCTCGGGCACGCGGGGCCTGGCGCGGATGGACGCGCCGAACGGCTCCTTCGTCGCCTATTCGACGGCGCCGGGCGATGTCGCGGCCGATGGTACCGGCGCGAATTCGCCCTTCGCGCTGGCCTTCGCCGCCGAGGTGGTGAAGCCCAACCAGGCGATCGAGGAATCCTTCCGCAACATCCGGGTCCGGGTCAGCAGCGCCACCCAGGGGGCGCAGACGCCGTGGGACAGTTCCTCGCTGATGGCGCCGTTCTATTTTGCCGGACGCAGCGAGAACGCGGCCATGACTGCCGTCCCAGCCGCCCCTGCCTATGACGCGGCGGCCGACCAGGCGCTGTGGAACAGTGTCGCCAACAGCAGCAACCCGGACGATTACGCCGCTTATCTCGCCGCCTATCCCACCGGCAATTTCGCGACTCTGGCGCAGAGCCGCATGGCCGGGCTGCAGCAGGCCGCCAGCCGCGGCACGCAATCGGCCGCCCTGCCGCCGGAACCCGCATTCGACAGCCCGCTGCCTGACGGCACCATCATCCTCTCGCGCAAGGTGGCCCAGGCGCTGGACGGGTTCCAAAGTGCAACAACGAATTCGGCCGTCATTGCAGCCTATTTCTATGTCTCGTCCGACGGTCGCCATTACGGCGCGAGCGCTTGTACAGCACCCATCCAGGCACCTGTCTCCGGTACTTCTTCATGTCCCAAGGGTGTCTGGGGCATTGCCTTGCGCACGCGTTTCGACGGGAGAGCGGCCGATGCCTGCGCAAAATCGGCCGGGGCAGAATGCATCCGGCTATTCGTCGGCGCCGAGCAGAAAGCCACCTACAAGACCATCGACGACCATCTCGCCGGCAATTGAGCCGGCGACCGTCAGCGCCGCTCGCGCCACCAATCCATCGCCTGCAGGTACCAATAGGTCGCCTGCGCCGCCATGAGGCCGATGGGGCCTCCGGCCCAGGCGAGGCCGAAGGGGGCGAAGTGGCGATAGCGGTCGCTCGATCCCGTGATCGCCTCGGCGACAAGGCGACCGCCTACCGCCGTCGTGTTGAGGCCGTGGCCGCCGAAGCCGGTGCAGTACCAGAGGCCTTCTTCCAGCCGCCCGATCTGCGGCATCAGGTGCCGCGCATATGACATGAGGCCGGACCAGGCCAGTTCGATCTTCGCATCGGCCAGGGCCGGATAGGTGCCCACCATCTGGCGCCGCAGGCTGGCGGTGATGGCGGTGGCATCGGCGTTCCGCGCGGTGGTGATGCGCCCGCCCCAGAGCAGCCGGTCGCCATCCACCAGCCGGTAGTAATCGCCGGCGCGGCGATCATCGGCGATGGCCGCCCGCGTGCGGATGATCTCGTGCACGCGCGCGCCCAGTTTTTCGGTCAGCATCACATAGGTGGCGATGGGGAGAAAGGCGCGGGCCAAGGCCGGCGCCACGCCATCGCTATAGCCGCCGCCGGCGAAGACCACATGGCGCGCCGCGATGCGGGCTTGCGGCGTGGTCACCAGATGGCCGCCGGCATGTTTTTCAACCTTCAGCGCCGGGCTCTCCTCGGCGATGGTGCCGCCTTGCCCGGTGATCCGCGCCGCCAGCGCCTGCGCATAGTTCAGCGGATGGAAATGGCTGGCCTCGGGATCCAGCAGCGCCTGGAAATAGCGCGTCGAATTGAGCCGCGCGCCGAGGGCGTCGCGGTCGAGGAATTGGAGCCGCCGGCCGAAGCGCGCGTTCTCGACTTCGGCCTCGCGGCGCAGCGTCTCGCCGCTGTCATAGCGCGTCGCATAGATGACACCGGCACTGAGATGCGACCCCGGCACCTGCCATTGGGCGAGGCGGTCGCGCACGATATCGACACCTTCCATGGAGAGACGGTAGAGCGTGTCGGCCGCCTCCCGCCCGACCCGCCTTTCGATGGCGTCGAGGCCGGTGGCATAGCCCGGCGTCAGGAAGCCGCCATTGCGTCCCGATGCGCCCCAGGCGATGCGCCGCGCCTCCAGCAGGATGACGCTGCGCCCGCAAGCGGCCAGGTCATGGGCGGCGGAGAGACCGGCAAGGCCGCCGCCGATGACGCAGGTCTCAAATTCGTGGCGACCGGCACGCGGCGGATAAACGGTTTCGCCAACGAGCGAGCGGCGATACCAGGTGTCGATGTAATCGGTCATTGCGGG
This sequence comes from Dongia mobilis, assembly GCF_004363235.1. GTDB lineage: Bacteria > Pseudomonadota > Alphaproteobacteria > Dongiales > Dongiaceae > Dongia > Dongia mobilis. The sequence continues at coordinate 120,354 of NZ_SNYW01000002.1, read as the reverse complement.
GTCGTGCACAATCTTGGCTGCGGCAGGACCAGCCTTTAGCACGCCGCCCTCAGCCGCGCGACCTCCGGCTTGCGCGCGACGCCGGCCGGGAGATGTTCGGACGGTCGAAGAGGTCGGCCGGTGCCAAGGCGCCGCGCTCGCCCGGGCCGAGATCGTCAGGGCCGAGATCGCTGCCCCGTCGGCGCAGTGCCGTGGCCTGGGTGCGGATCGCCGCCAGTTCCGCCGCCGGCAGTCGGTCGAGGGCCAGCATGACCGGGCGCAGGCGCGGATGGGCCGCAAAGCGCGCGCGATGCCGGGCGAGGAAATCCCAATAGAGCGTCGTCATGGGACAGGCATCCGGCCCGTGCCGCCGCTTCGGGTCATAGCGGCACTGGCCGCAATAGTTCGACATGCGCGCGATATAGGCGCCGGAGGCGGAATAGGGTTTCGAGGTCATGATTCCGCCATCGGCATGGATCGCCATGCCATGGGTGTTGGGCAGTTCCACCCAGTCGAAGGCATCGACGAAGACGGAGAGATACCAGGCCTCGATCTCGGCGGGCCTGACGCCCCAGAGCAAAGCGAGATTGCCGGTCACCATCAGGCGCTGGATATGATGCGCATAGCCGGTGGCGGCGATGCCGCGCACCGTATCGGCGACGCAGGCCATCGCGGTTTCCCCGCTCCAGTAGAAATCGGGCAGGGGTTCATCGGCAGCAAGGGCGTTGGTGGCGGCGTAATCCGGCATGAAGTGCCAGTAGATGCCGCGCACATATTCGCGCCAGCCGAGGATCTGGCGAATGAAGCCCTCGACCGCGTTGATGGGCGCCCGGCCGGCGCGATAGGCGGAAACGGCGCGCGCGCAAACCTCACGCGGGCCGAGGAGGCCGAGATTGAGATAGGGCGAGAGCAGGCCGTGATGCAGGAAGGGCGCGTCCGCCAGCATCGCATCCTGGTGATCGCCGAAATGGGGCAGGGAGAGTTCGATGAAATCGTCAAGCGCCAGCAGGGCATCGGCGCGGGTGACGCCCCAGGCGAATTCGTCGAGCGTGCCGAAATGGCCGGCGAAGCGATCGGCCACCAGCGCCATCACCTCGCGCGTGATCGCATCGGGCGGGAAACGCCGGCGCGTGGGCGGTGCCTTGCCGCGCGGCCAGGGCTTGCGGTTGGCGCGGTCGAAATTCCAGCTGCCGCCGGCCGGCTTGTCGTTCTCCATCAGCAATCCGGTTGCCATGCGCTGGCGGCGATAGAAATGCTCCTGGCGCAGTTCGCGCCGCCCCTCGGCCCAGCCGGCGAAGGCGGCGGGTGTGACGAAGAAGCGATCATCCTCGCGGATCTCGACAGGAAGATCGAGCGCCCCCTGCCATCCGCGCATCATGGCAAGGACGCGGTATTCGCCGGGAAAGGTGGCGATCAGGCGATCCGGCCGGTGCCGGGCGACGGCGCGCGCCACCTCGCCGTCGAAGCTGCCGGTATTGGCGGGATCGTCGAGGGCGACGTAGTCGACGCGAATCCCGCGCGCCATCAGTTCCGCCGCGAAATGGCGCATGGCGGAGAGGACCAGCACCAGCTTCTGCTTGTGATGCGGCACATAGGTGGTCTCCGCCGCCACCTCCAGCATGAGGACGACATCCTGCGCGGGATCGAGGCCGCGCAAGGCCGCGATGTCGTCGCAAAGCTGGTCGCCGAGGACGAGGCGGAGCGCCCTCATGCCCGCCCGGCAAGCGCGGCGCGGCCGCCATCCACGCCGATCACCTGGCCGGTGATCCAGGCGCTTTCGGGCGACAGCAGCAGCGCGCCGAGGCCGGCCAGATCCTCGGCCTCGCCGAGGCGCTGCAGGGGATGTTGCCTGGCGATCGCCTCGGCCATCTGTTGATTGCCGGTCAAGGGCCGGGCGAGATCGGTGCGCACCAGAGAGGGGGCGAGGCAATTGACCCGGATACGCGGGGCCAGCTCGGCGGCAAGCGACCGGGTCAGCCCCTCGACGGCACCCTTGGCAAGGGCGACCGAGGCGTGGTTGGGAAAGCCGCGCCCGGCCGCGACGCTGGAATAGAGCAGGATGGCGGCACCGGTCTCGGTAGCCTTCAGGCCGGGGAGGGCGGCCTGCACGGCCAGGGCGGCGCCCAGAGCGTTGAGGCGGAAATCGGCCAGCATCTCCTCGGCCGAGAGGCGCGGCAGCGGCTTCAGATTGATCGAGCCAACGGCATAGGCAAGGCCCGCGACCGGGCCCGCGACGCCGCCGAGGGCCGTGGCCAATTCCGCCGGATCGGTCACGTCGGCACTCGACCAGCCGGCATCCAGCGCCTCGGCGAGGCCGATCAGCCTGGCCTCGTCCCGCGCCACCAGATGCAGCCGTTTTCCATCGGCGGCGAGGCGCCGCGCCAGCGCCGCGCCGATCCCGCCTGTCCCACCGACGATCACGATGGTGCCGCCCATGATCCCACCCTCATCCTGTTGCGACAGGTCTACGCTGCACGCCGGACGGCGGTTCAGCGGGCTGGGGCAGGGGTCGCCCTTGCTGCACACTATGCTGCGCAGCAATTCATGTTTTTCAATATGTTACGTCAGGTCAATCATAGCTGAGCGTGGTCGCCTTGCCGCGGAAGATGCGGTAGCTCAAGGCGGTATAGCCGAGGATCGCCGGCAGCACGAAGAGGGCGCCCCAGAGGATGATGGCAAGGCTTTCCGGCGCGGCGGCGGCGGCATAGAGGGTAAGGCGTTCCGGCACCACATAGGGATAGAAGGAATAGGCGAGGCCGGCAAAAGCGAGGATGAAGAGCAGGGTCACCGCGGCGAAGGGCAGGTGCCGCAGCCGGTCGGCAGGATCGGGCAGGCGGCGGAGTAGCAGGAAAAGGGCCAAGAGGATCGCCGCCGAGCCGAGCGGCAGCGGGGCGAGATAGAACAAGGCGGAACCCTCGAACCACTTGCCGAAGATGCGCGGGCTGACCAGCGGCGAGGCCACCGATATGGCGGCAAGGCCGAGGGCGACGAAGGCAAGCGCCCGGCGGCCCCAGGCGACGGCGCGGCGCTGCAACGCGCCATCGGTCTTGATGATGAGCCAGGTGGCGCCCACCAGGACATAGCCGGCGACAAGGCAGATCGCGGTCATCAGCCCGAAGGCGATGGTGGCGGGCGATTGCTGCAATCCCATGATGTAGCTGCCGAGCATATAGCCCTGGGTGAGGGCGGTGAGGGCCGAGCCGGCGATGAAGATGCGGCTCCAGCGCCGTTTCGTGCGGCCCGATGCCTTGGCGCGGAATTCGAAGGCGACGCCGCGCAGGATGAGGCCGATCAGCATGAGGGCTACCGGCAGATAGAGGGTCGAGAGGATGATGCCATGGGCGATGGGAAAGGCCACCAGCAGCAGGCCCACCGCCAGCACCAGCCAGGTCTCGTTGGCGTCCCAGAAGGGGCCGATCGCCGCCATCATGCGGTCCTGCTCGGCCTCGTCGCCGAGGGCGAACAGCATGCCGATGCCGAGGTCGAAACCGTCGAGCACGACATAGACCAGGATCGAGATGCCCATCAGGGCGGCGAAGGTGAAGGGCAGCCAGGTGGCGGGGTCGCCGAAGAGATGCAGCATCGTCGCTACTCCGCCGCCGCGAAGGTGCCGGCGGCGAGCTTCTCGTCGGCCCGCGGCTGCTCGCCCCTGGCCGCCTTGCGCGCCAATTGGGTGAGCACGACCATATAGGCGATGATGAGAGCGGCGTAGACGGCGAGATAGAGGACCAGGCTGAGGCCGATCAGCGGCGCCGGCACGGTGCTCGCCGCCTCGCCCGTGGCAAGGACACCGGTGACCAGCCAGGGCTGGCGGCCGATCTCGGTCACATACCAGCCGGCGAGAGTCGCCACCCAGCCGGAGAAGCTCATGCCGGCGAGGGCGAGGAGCAGCGACTTTGGTAAGTCGCGGCGGCGCAGCAGGTACCAGGATGCCGCCCAGGAGACGAGCAGCATCAGCAGGCCGACACCGACCATGATGCGGAAGGCGAAGAAGACCGGCGCCACCGGCGGATGGTTGCCGATGTAATCGTCGAGCCCCGGCACGATGCCATCCGCCTGGTGGCGCAGGATCAGGCTGGCGCCGTTGGGAATCGCCAGCTCGAAATGGTTGGCGCGCGCGGTCTCGTCGGGCCAGGCGAAGAGGATGAGGGGTACGTTGGGCCCGGTCTGCCAATTGGCTTCCATCGCCGCCACCTTCTGCGGCTGGTGCTCGAGCGTGTTGAGGCCGTGGAGGTCGCCCGCCAGGATCTGCAGCGGAATAAGGATCGCCGCCGTATAGATGCCGGCCTTCAGCGCCAGGACGCAATCCCGCCCGCGATCGCCCCAGAGCCAGCGCAGGGCCGAGAGCCCGGCCATCAGAAAACTGACGGTGAGGCCCGAGGCCAGCAGCATGTGGACGAGGCGATAGGGAAAGCTGGGATTGAAGATGATGGCAAGCCAGTCGGTGGCATGGGCGACACCGTCGCGCAGCTCGAAGCCGGCCGGCGTGTGCATCCAGGAATTGAGTGCCAGAATCCAGAAGGCCGAGGCGGTGGTGCCGCCCGCCACCAGCACGGTCGCCAGCGTGTGCAGCCAGTTGGGCACGCGGCGATAGCCGAACAGCATGATGCCGAGGAAGACCGCCTCCAGGAAGAAGGCGGTCATCACCTCATAGGCCAGCAGGGGCCCGGCGATATTGCCGACCTTCTCCATGAAGCCCGGCCAGTTGGTGCCGAACTGGAAACTCATGGTGATGCCGGAAACGACACCCATGGCGAAGGACAGGGCGAAGATCTTCACCCAGAAGCGATAGGCCGCCATCCAGGGGGCAGCGTCCCCGCCGGCGGCACGGACACGGTCATGGTTCAGCTTGAAGAACAGCAGCGCCCAGCCCAGCGCAATGGTGATGGTGGGAAAGAGGATGTGGAATGAAATATTGGCCGCAAACTGGATCCGGGCCAGGATCAGCGCATCCATCACCTGCTCCTTCCGCGCCGGCTGAGGCGCGGGGTCAGCCGCCATGCCGTCATCCCGCTGCGTCGGGCAATCGGGCATGGGCATTGGAATGGAATAACTCTAACAAGCATTGCCGCTTGATGCACATCACGCATTTGGCCGCATGCGGCAAAAGCGCCCGGTCCGCCCGGCTCAATTCGGCGCGAAGAGCTCGACCGGCTGGGCGACGCCGCGAATGGCCCGTGTGGCGACAGGATACAGGCCGCTTCCCGCCGCCGCTGCGAAACTGCCGGAGGCAAGGATCGGTTCACGCAATTCCTTGGTCAGGTCCTGGATGCGGCTCGCTTCGTTGACGGCCGGGCCGATCACGGTGAAATCGAGCCGCGTGCGGCTGCCGATATTGCCGAAGGCGACGGTGCCGACATGGAGGCCGATGCCGAAATCGATCGCCGGCTTGCCGTCCTCGCCGCGTTCCCGATTGAGGGTGGCAAGATTGCGGCGCGCCTGCTGCGCCGCGCCCAGCGCGCGGATGCAGGCCGATCGGCGGTCGCCGTCCTCGAGCGGGAAGACCGCCAGCAACCCGTCGCCCATGAATTTCAGGATCTGTCCGCCTGTCTCCTCGACGGCATCGCCCAGCGTGTCGAAATAGCCGTTGAGCAGGCCGACCGTGGCACTCTCGCCCAATTCTTCGCTCAAGCGCGTGAAGCCCCTGAGATCGGCGACCAGGATGGCGGCGTCGATCGGCTCGACCGCGCCGCGTTCGATCTGGCCGGCATAGACGCGGCTGCCCGCCACCTTGCCGACATAGGAATCGAGCAGGTCGATGGCGATGAGGCGAAGCGCCACGCGCTCGGCAAAGGGCGTCATCAGCCAGGCGACGCGGCGGAGCAGATGAAGGCCGTCATCAGCCCCGCCCAGTTCGGCAAAGCCGCCCTTCCGCCGGGTCGCAAACGACATGGTGGTGGTGCGGTTGGTGTCCTGGATCGGCAGCGGAAAGAGGATGTAGTCGCTCACACCCTGGTCGTGGAGGCTGCGGATCAGTTCCATGTCCGGTACGGGATCGGTGGCGCGCCAGCGCCAGGGGCGGTTGGTCTGTTCCGCCTCGTAGACCGGGGATTTGAGGTAATCCATGAAGCTCAGAATCTGTGCGCGCATCACCTGCGACTTCTCGACGACACCGTCGCGCCAGTAGAGCGTGCCGCCGGAAAGTTCCGGGTGCAGCACCTCGAAGGCGAGCGAGATGCGGGCAAACGGCCCCAGCCAGGTGTTGAGCCGGTCGCAGAAGGCGGCGAAGAAATCGGCAAAGGCGAGGGCGCCCAGATTGTTGTCGAGAGTGCCATCGGCCCGCCTGCCGGTCTCGCCCAGCGCCGCCTCGCCGCACCAGGCGGACAACCGGCCGAAGGCCGCGGCGATCTCGTCCGGCAGCTGCTCCGTTTGTGAGCTTTCGGTCATGGCAACGTGCGCGCCCGCGCTCAGGCTGCGGCGAGGGCGGCGTGCAGGGACGCCGCATCGGTGACACGGGCCTTGAAGGTGAAGCGGCCGGTGGCGTCGCCATCCATCAGGTCCAAGCCCTCGGGGTCGATCCCCACCACCTTCCAGCGCCCGACGGCAAGGCCGCCGGCCAAGGCAAGCCGTTCCAGGAGATCGGGCGCGGCATTGAACTCGGCAATCAAGTCATCTTCCCGCGTCATCAGTTCCTCGGCGCCGTTGATGTCGGTGACGAGATCGGCGGGCGCCAGCTGTGCGGCGTTGCGGCCGGGGCCGGCGCCCAGATGCACCCCCTCGATCCTGAGGCGGAAGAGGCGCGCATCGGGGAGCGCCAGATAGAGCTTGCCCTTCGGATGGCGGCGCAGATAACGCTGCCGCCAGGAATCGAGATCGCCTTCCAGCATTTCGACCCGACCCACCAGGCCGAGACGCGGCCGCACCAAGGCATCGCCCGTGCCCAGATCCGCCAAGGTGAGGCAGGCGCGCGGGTCCTTCAGCACATTGCGTGCATGCACGGCGAGCAGGGCCGCGAAGAAGAACGGGGTCCCGTCCGGCATGGTGGCGATGTTGGTGACCGAGCCCAGGGGATAGCCGCCGGGATCGAGGGTCGAGAGCACGCCGGCCCGCGCCCGGCGCAAGAGGTCGCAGGCGAGCCCGCGCGCATCCACCGGCTGGCCGGCGCCGGCGGGCAGTTCCATGCCCCGCGGCGTGATGACGGGGGCTGTGGTGACGGATGGGCTATCCGATGCGGCAGTCATACCAGGCTCCGTGAGAAAGGGGCTTGGCTCGGGTGCTGGCTCAGCCATTCGCTGCTGGTATAGGCGATTGCCGCCGGTTCGTCACGTTCCGCCCGCTACGTTCCGCCCGTCACGACAGTTTCAACGCTAGGCGCACCGCCCCCCAATGCCGGCCGCCGGCCTGGATCGGCGCGTCGATTTCCTTCAGCACGACGAATTTGCCGCCGCCCATGTCGCGCGCATAGGTCTGCACGAGGGTGCGCGTGGCGCGGCCGGCCATGGTGCCGGCGCGGTCGGTATAGATGCGCCGGTTGCGGGAGTTTGCCATGTTCCACAACGTTTCGCCCGGCTTCTGCGGCAGCGAGTATTTCTTGTTGTGGGCGGCGATGTAGCCCTTGCGGTCGATGACGCAGCAAAAGACGATGCGCGCATCGCGGCCGAGCGGCGGTTCGATCAGCGGCGGGAACAGGCGCTCGACCAGTTCGGTATGCCGCGCCATCACCTGCAAGGGATCGGTTCCGGCAATGGGTTCGTAGTCGACGTCGAAGAGCGCCTCGGGCGTGATCGCGCGCTCCCTGAGCGCCTGGTCGAGCGCCGCACTGGCGGCACCCGCCACCTCGTCCGCCAGCTTCATATAAGGCTCGTCCTCGCGGCCGGTGGCTTCCAGCTTGGCTTCCAGCGCTGCCAGTTCGTCCTGGCCCGGTTCCAGGAACTGGATATGGATGCCAAGCGGATCCTGCGCCACCAGCCGCGCGCGGAAGCGGCCGACATCCTTGAGTTCGGCCGTGCCTTCGCCGGGCTGCAGGGCGACATTGTTGTCCGCCACCACCATCACGCCGGCCGGCGACACGTCGCCGGTGAAGCCGGTTACCGTCTGGCCGCCGAAGGTACCCCGGAAGGCGATGGCGGCGGTGCGCCTCGGGGTATTGCGGCGGTTGCCGCCGACCGAGGAGCGCAGGATGACATAAAGCCGCTGCTGCAGGGCGGCGATGTCGCGGCTGACCAGCAAGGAAAGGTCGTTCACCTGGCCGGCGGTCTGGCCGGTGCTTTCGACATCGCCCAGCATGCGCGCCATGTTGTCGGCGACCGAGCGGGTGGCGCGCGCGGCCTCGCCCGCGCTCTGCATGATCTCGGCGGTGGCGGCGCGCTGCTCCTCGCTGGCGCGTGCCACCTCCTGCGTCACCGCGTCGATGTCGCGGATGCCGCCCGCCACATGGTCGACCAGGCCCACCGCCTTGGCGGTCGATTGCGTGATCCCCTCGGCCTGGGCATTGACCTGGGCGATGCCGTCTTCGGTCTGGCGGGCGAGGCTCTTGACCTCATCCGCCACCACGGCGAAGCCCTTGCCCATCTCGCCCGCCCGCGCCGCCTCGATCGTGGCATTCAGCGCCAGCATGCGGGTGCGTGCGGCGATCTCCTGGATCATTCCGACGACATTGCCGATGCTCGACGCCGTCTCGGCCAGGCCGGTGACTTCGCGGTTGGCGACTTCCGCGCCGTCGCGCGCACCCGCCGCCAGTTTGCTGGAATTGTCGATCTGCGCGCTGATGGCGCGGCTCGAGGCCTCGAGCTCCTCGGTGGCACTGGCGACGGTGTCGACATTGCGGCTGGTGGAATCGACCAGCTGGTTGACCTCCAGCGCCATCGCGCGCAATTGCTCGGCGGTGCGGCGCAACTGGGTGGCATTGTCGGTGAGCTTGGCGGCCTGGACGGAAATGTCGCCCACCGTCTCCTTCACCTCATGCTCCAGCGTCTCGGTCAGTTGCAGCATCTCCGATTTCAGCAGCTCGTCGGTCCGCTTGCGCTCTTCTTCCTGCTCGGTGCGCAGGCGCTCGTTCTCCTCCGCCTGGTCGCGGAACACGGCGATCGCGCGCAGCATGTCGCCGATCTCGTCGCGGCGCGTCGTGGCGGAAATGGCGACGCTGCGGTCGCCCTGGGCCAATGCCGTCATGCTGGCGGTCATGCGGATGAGCGGCCGCACGAGGCCAAGGCCGATGAGGGCGAGCCCGCCCGCCACCAGTGCCACGACCGCCGCCGTGACCAGCCAGTTTATCAGCGTGAAATGGCGGTTGGCGGCTTCGGCTTCGGCCTCGATCTCGGCATTGGCGGCAGTGGCGCCGGCGACGATCTCGTCGACGATGGCGCGATGGGCAAGATAGGCCGCCGTCACCTCGGCATAGGCGGCGCCGGCCGCTGCCGCATCGCCCGCGGCGACGGCCAGCAGCAGGCGGTCGATCGCCTGGTAGAACCTCGTCACTTCGGCATGGCTTGCTTCGGTCAGCCGCCGGGTAAGACTGGGATTAAAGTCCGATGTTAGCCAGAAGGCGTGGCGCGCCTCGTAATCGGCCCTGAGGGTGGCAAGGCGGTCCCGCCGGGCCGGCAATTCCTCCGGGTTGTGCAGCGCCAGCGTCGCTTCCAGATAGGATTCGATCACGTATTCCGGCGGCGGCAGGATGTCGGCGATGAGGTCCTTGCCCAGCACGATCTGGCGATAGAGCGGACCGCCGATCTTCAATTCGCCCAAGGCCAGGTGGGAGGTGCCGAAGATCGCGGCGAAACCGCCGATGATGAGGATGCCGAAAAGGACGATCGCCCTGGCGATGCTCAGCTTGAATCGCATCCGTCATGCCCGGAAAAAGTTAATCATTTGATGCGTTGCATCAGGCCCGACCCTAGCCATCGCCCGCTTAATGCTGGGTTAAAGGACTGGCCGCGTTAATACCGACCATCGTCGTAGTGCAGGTGCAACAACCGCCTGCGGGAACCCGCACCGGGATCGATCGATTCTCTCCATCACGACGTTCGGGACAATCAATTTCCCGCGCGCCGCCCGGGGGTCCAAGATGCGCTCCAAGACATGCGCCTGAAACACCCAGCAGCGCAAGATGACGAAGACAAGCCAGCAAGGAGCCGCAGCAATGAACGAAATCAAAGCCGAAGCGAAATGCCCCTTCCACCAGGCCGCGACCGGCGGCACCTCGAACAAGGATTGGTGGCCCAATCAGTTGCGCATCGACATGCTCTCGCAGCACAACGAGCGCACCGACCCGATGGGTGAGGATTTCGACTACGCCAAGGAATTCCAGAGCCTCGACCTCGCCGCGGTGAAGGCCGACCTCAAGGCGCTGATGACGCAGTCGCAGGATTGGTGGCCGGCTGATTTCGGCCATTATGGGCCGCTTTTCGTGCGCATGGCCTGGCATTCCGCCGGTACCTATCGCATCGCCGATGGGCGCGGCGGCGCCGGCGGCGGGCAGCAGCGCTTCGCGCCTCTGAATTCCTGGCCCGACAATGTCAGCCTCGACAAGGCGCGGCGCCTGATCTGGCCGGTGAAGCAGAAATATGGCCGCAAAATTTCCTGGGCTGACCTCATCATCCTGGCCGGCAACGTGGCGCTGGAATCGATGGGCTTCAAGACCTTCGGTTTTGCCGGCGGCCGCGCTGATGTGTGGGAGCCGGACAAGGACGTCTATTGGGGTTCGGAGAGCAAGTGGCTGGCTGGCGACAAGCGCTATTCGGGCGAACGCGATCTCGAGAACCCGCTGGCGGCCGTGCAGATGGGCTTGATCTACGTCAACCCGGAAGGCCCGAACGGCAATCCCGACCCGCTCGCCGCCGCCAAGGACATCCGCGAGACCTTCGCCCGCATGGCGATGAATGACGAGGAGACCGTGGCCCTCATCGCCGGCGGTCACACCTTCGGCAAGACCCATGGCGCGGGTCCGGCGAGCCATGTCGGCGTGGAGCCGGAAGGGGCCGATCTCGCCGAGCAGGGCCTCGGCTGGACCAGCACCTATGGCAGCGGCAAGGGTGCCGACGCCATCACCAGCGGCCTCGAGGTGATCTGGACCACGACGCCGACCAAATGGAGCAACAATTTCTTCTGGAACCTGTTCGGCTATGAATGGGAGCTGACCAAGAGCCCGGCCGGCGCCCATCAATGGGTGCCGAAGGGTGGTGCGGGCGCCAATTCCGTGCCGGACCCGTTCGATCCAAACAAGCGCCGCACGCCCTCCATGCTGACCACCGATCTCGCTTTGCGCGTCGATCCCGCCTACGAGAAGATCTCGCGCCGCTTCCACGAGAACCCGGACCAATTCGCCGACGCCTTCGCCCGCGCCTGGTTCAAGCTGACCCATCGCGACATGGGCCCGCGCGCCCGCTATCTGGGCGCCGAAGTGCCGCAGGAAGAGCTGATCTGGCAGGATCCGGTCCCGGCTGTCGACCACAAGCTGATCGACGAGAAGGATGCGGCCGATCTCAAGGCTAAGATCCTCGCCGCCGGCCTCTCGGTGGCCGAACTGGTGCAGACCGCCTGGGCCGCGGCTTCGACCTTCCGCGGCTCCGACAAGCGGGGCGGCGTCAATGGGGCGCGCATCCGCCTCGCCCCGCAGAAGGATTGGGAAGTCAACCAGCCCAAGCAGCTCGCCAAGGTGCTCGCCGCCCTCGAGGGCATCCAGGCCGCGTTCAACAAGGCGGCCGGCGGCGGCAAGAAGGTGTCGCTGGCCGATCTCATCGTGCTGGGCGGCAATGCCGCGGTTGAGGCGGCGGCAAAGAAGGCCGGCCATGACGTGACTGTGCCCTTCAATCCCGGCCGCATGGATGCCAGTGCTGCCCAGACCGATGTCGAATCCTTCGCCGTGCTGGAACCCCTAGCCGACGGCTTCCGCAACTATGCCAAGGGACGGGCGGCCAGCATTGCCGAGCACATGCTGGTCGACAAGGCGCAGCTCCTCACCCTGACGGCGCCGGAGATGACCGTGCTGGTGGGCGGCCTCCGCGTGCTGGGCGGCAATGCCGGCGGTGCCGCGCATGGCGTCTTCACCAGGCGCCAGGAAACGCTCAGCAACGACTTTTTCGTCAACCTCCTCGACATGGGCACGGAATGGAAGGCGACCAGCGATGCGAAGGAGGTCTATGAAGGCCGCGACCGCAAGACCGGCGAGGTCAAGTGGACCGGCACCCGCGTCGATCTGGTCTTCGGCTCGCATGCGGTCCTGCGGGCGCTGGCCGAAGTCTATGGCAGCGCCGACGCGCAAAAGAAGTTCGTCGCCGATTTCGTCGCCGCCTGGGCCAAGGTGATGGAACTCGACCGCTTCGACCTTGCGCGATAATCAACGACAAGAAGAAACCATGCGAACGGAGTTGGGGGCGGCGTCAGCCGCCCCTTTTTCTTTCACAGGAACGCCAATACGAGCCCGCCCACCGAGGTGACCGCGAGAGTTCTGACCACGCCAAGTCGGAAGCTGAAGAGGGCGAGGGCGGCGAGGACGGAGAGGGCTGCCGCCCGCCAGTCGAGGCTCGCCAGGATCGGCAATTCCAGGCGCAGGAAACCGAGATCGAGTAGCGCCACCTCGGCGAAGAGCACGCGCAGGGAAAACCAGAGGGCAAGGTTGGCGATGACGCCGACCACCGCCGCAGTGATGGCGGCAAGGCTGGCCGAGAGCGCCCGGTTGCCCTGGATCTTCTCGATCACTGGTGCCCCCAGGAAGACGAAGGCGAAGCAGGGCGCGAAGGTGACCCAGAGGGTGAGCAGGCACGCCAGCAGCGCGCCCACCATGCCGGCAGGACCGCTCGTCGCCCCATGCCCGGCGAGGAAGCCGACGAATTGCAGCACCAGGATCAGGGGGCCCGGCGTGGTTTCGGCAAAGCCCAGACCGGTCAGCATCTCGGCCGAGCTCAGCCATTGATAGGTGCCGACGGCGTCCTGTGCCACATAGGCCAGCACCGCATAGGCGCCACCCACCGTGACCACCGCCATCTTGGTGAAGAAGGCGGCGATGTCGCCATAGGTCCCGCCGACAACAAAAACGAGGATTGCGACGGGAACGAGCCAGAGGGCGAGTGCCGTGCCACCGGCGCGCCTGGCGCCTCGTGCCTGGCGGCGCGCGAGGTCGGGATCGGCGCTCAGCAGCCGGTCGATGAGCGCGTCGTTGCCCGCGCCGCCGATGCCGTGTCCGCCGCCGTGGAAATGGCGCGGCAAGGCGGCGCCGATGACGGCCGCCCCCAACACCACCAGCGGAAATGGCAGATGGAAGAGGAAGAGGGCGACAAAGGCGGCCACCGCCATCGCATAGGCGGCCTTTCCCTTGAGGGCACGCCTGCCGATGCGGATCAGCGCTTCCACCACGAGGACGAGGACGGCGCATTTCAGGCCAAAGAACAGCGCCGCCACCAGCGGCACATCACCCAGCGTCACATAGAGGACGGAAAGCCCCAACATGACGAGCGCGCCGGGCAGGATGAAGAGCAGGCCCGCGGCCAGTCCGCCCCTGACCCCATGCATCAGCCAGCCGAGATAGGTGGCGAGCTGCTGCGCCTCCGGCCCCGGCAGCAGGTTGCAGAAGTTGAGCGCCTGCAGGAAGCGCCGCTCGCCTACCCATTGCAGTTCATCCACCACGATGCGGTGCATGAGCGCGATCTGCCCGGCCGGTCCGCCGAAGGAGAGGAGGCCGATCTTCGCCCAGACACGCAAGGCGGTGGCAAAGTTGGGCAGGCTGACCTGCGGGGTCGAATGGTTCATCGCCGACCGCCATTCGGTGCCGGCCAGGTATGATTCTCGTCTACCGCGTCGCGGCACCAGCGGTAGAAGGAATCATAGAGCAGCATGCTGGCCTCGAGCTGGGCAAGATCGTCCTTGTACATGCGCGAGAGGCCGAGCGAGGCAGCCAGCAATCCGGCGGCCTGTGGGGCGAGGTCGAGCCGGTCGGTATCGGCGCCGCGCACGATGGTGGCAAGATGTGCCAGCGGTTCCGCGGCGAGGCCGAATTCCTGCAGCATCACGTCGAAGGTGCACGCCTCGCCGCGATGGCTCCAGAACACGCCATCGATGTCGAAGGGCGTCGCATTGAAGCGCTCGGCCACCGCCTTCACTTCGGAGGCGGCGACATAGAGGAAGACGGCGTCGCGGTCGATGAAGCGGCGGATCAGCCAGGGACAGGCGATGCGGTCGATCTTGGGCCGCGCCCGCGTCACCCAGATGGTGCGGCCCTTGCCATCGCGCGGCGGAAAGGCGGCATCCTTGACCAGCATCTGGCCGGATTCCGACCAGGCGGCAAACCCGCCCTCGAGGGTCTCGGCCGCGACGCCCTCCTGGCGCAGCCAGGCGGCGACACCCTGGCTGAGCTTCAGCCCCTTCTGGCAGATGACGGCGACGTGACGGTTCCGATATTCCGCCGCCCAGTCGGCGACGCGCGCATAGTCGCGCCGCCGCGAAGCGGGGAGGAGGCGGGGATCGGCGGCGAAATCCTCGTCCAGGCGGACATCGATGAGGCCAGGCGCATCGGCCGTGCCGACCAGGCGGGAAAGCTGTTGCGGGGAGATCGAGTTGGGACCGGGCATGATACGTCCACTCCGTAGTCGGGAGACAGGACGCGATACTCTGGCCGGGGCCTCATGGGGCGATCGCGGTCAACCCCTCGGGCCGCAATATGTGGAAAACCGGGCCGCCCCGTCAAGGCGCTTCTTGGGTGCGGGATGATCGCCTGCGCTGTTCATTTGGCCGAGGCCATGGCGGGAGCGATGCTGGGCTCGGACAGCGTTGCCTTGCTGCCATCGGCGCGGCGCCCGGCGACGAGGTCGGGATCGAGTGCCGCCACGGCGGCATACTGGCTGAGGAAGATGCGCCCGCCGTCATGCCGCAGATGGTCGAGGAAGGCGGTGCCGGCGAGGGCGTCCATCACCGGTCCCTTGACCTCGGACAGATGGAAGGTGATGCCGGCATCCTTCAGGCGCTGCTGGATCGCCTCCAGGCTTTCCAGCGCGCTGGCATCGATCAGGTTGACCGCCGGGCACATCAGCACGACATGACGCAGGGAAGGCCGCTCCGCCATCTCGGCATAGATGCGGTCCTCAAGGGCGCGGGCATTGGCGAAATAGAGGCTCTCGTCGATGCGGATCGAGAGCACGCTCTCGCTCACCAGCACAGCATTGCGCTCGACATTGCGGAAATGCTCGCTGCCCGGCACCAGGCCGACGATCGCCACATGCGGCCGGCTGGTGCGCCACAGGAAGAGAACGAGCGACAGGGCAACGCCGGTCACGATGCCGGCCTCGACGCCCACACCCAGCACGACGACCATGGTGGCGGCCATGGCGACGAAATCGTGGCGCGAATAGCGCCAGACTCGCGGCAGGGCGCGAAGATCGACCAGCGACAGCACCGCGACGATAATGGTGGCGGAAAGCACCGCCTGCGGCAGATCGTGGAACAGCGGCGTCAGGAACAGGGTGGTGAGCAGGATGAAGATGGCGGTCAGGCCGCCAGCCAGCGGCGTCACCGCCCCGGCGTCGAAATTTACCACCGAGCGGGCGAAGCCGCCGGTCACCGGATAACCGCCGCTGAAGGCGGCGGCGAGATTGGCGGCACCGAGGCCGAGCAATTCGGAATCGGGCGTGATGCGCTGGCGCCTCTTGGCGGCCAGCGTCTGCGCGACCGAGATCGATTCGACGAAGCCGACCAGGCTGAGCAGCAGGGCGGCCGGCAGAAGATCGGCCCAGAGCGCCGTATCCAGGCGCGGCAGGGTAAGGGGTGGCAGGCCCTGCGGGATGCTGCCGACGATCCTGACACCGGCGGCGGCGAGGTCGAACTGCCGCACCAGCAGGATCGAGACGATGATGGCGAAGACCGGCCCGGCCTTGGCGAACAGGTCGGCGGCCCGCGCGGGGAGGCCCATCCGCATAAGCAGCTTTTTCAGCGACCGGCGCACAAGGAAGAGGAAGAGGGTGGCGAAACCGCCGATGAGGAGGGTCGGCAGGTTGGTGCCGTCGATCCGGGCGGCGAGGGCGCTAGCGATCTGCGGCAGTGTCTCGCCCCCGGCCGGTATGCCGAGGATATGCTTCAGCTGCCCGGCGGCGATGAGGAGGCCGGAGGCGCTGATGAAACCGGAGATCACCGGATGGCTGAGGAAATTGGCGAGGAAGCCGAGGCGCATCACCGCCATGGCGACGAGGATGAGGCCGGAAAGGAAGGCCAGGATGAGGGCCGCCTCGATATAGGCAGGCGAACCCGGTGCGGCCACCTTGGCGGCGGCGGCCGCCGTCATCAGCGAAATGACGGCGACCGGCCCCACCGCCAGCGTGCGGCTGGTGCCGAAGAGGCCATAGGCAACGAGCGGCAGGATGCTGGCATAGAGCCCGATATAAGGCGGCAGTCCGGCCAGCATGGCGTAGGCGAGGCTCTGCGGGATCAGCATGATGGTGACGATCACCGCCGCCAGCAGGTCATGGCCGAAATTCTCGGCCGAGTATTGGCGGCCCCAGACCAGGCAGGGCAGCCAGCGTTCAAGCGGCGAGGCGGGTCGCATCATCGCGCTTTCATCACTTCAGTTTCTGCGCGCCGGGGTCGATGCAGGCGGCCGCCGCCTCATGCGGCTGCGGCCGGTGCGGCAGGATGCGCGGGCTGGCCAGCCATTCGCGGCCCTTCAGCATGACGTCGAAATAGAGCCAGGGCAGCAGCGAGACCTTAGCGAACCAGGCGCTCCAGCGCGGCCTGGTGGAATCCCACGGGAAGCTCGGCAGCAGCTTGCCGCCATAGCCGAACTCGGCCATCACCACCTTGCCGCGCTCGACCGTCAGGGGGCAGGAGCCATAGCCGTCATAGACGGCGCGCGGCTCGCCGCCATCCAGCATGGCCAGCGCATTGACCGCGACGATCGGCGCCTGCTTGCGCACGGCGGCGGCGGTCTTGGCGTTGGGGGTCGAGCCGACATCGCCCAGCGCGAAGACATTGCCGAAGGATTTGTGGCGCAGGGTCTCGGGATCGACATCGACCCAGCCGGCATTGTCGGCGAGCGGCGATTTGCGGATGAATTCGGGCGCCGTCTGCGGCGGCACCACATGGATCATGTCGAACGGCTTGGTCACGCGGGTGAGCGACCCATCGGCCTGCTTCACCTCGAAGGTGGCCGTCCTGGCATGGCCGTCCACCGCCTTCAAATTCGAGTTGAAGGCCAGATTGGCGCCGTAGCGCTCGACATATCTCATCAGGCTGGGCACGTAATCGGCAACGCCGAAAAGGACGCCGCCGGCATTGTTGAGCTCGACCTTCATCTCCTTGAGGCGGCCCTGGCGTTCCCAGTGATTGCAGGAGAGGTACATCGCCTTTTGCGGCGCACCGGCGCATTTGATCGGCATCGGCGGCTGCGTGAAGAGCGCGGTGCCGCCTTTGAGGTTCTGCACCAGCTCCCAGGTATAGGGGGCGAGGTCGAAGAGATAGTTCGAGGTGACGCCGTTGCGCCCCAGGGTCTCGCGCAACCCCTCGATCATGTCCCAGCGCAGTTCCAGCCCGGCGGCGACGATGAGGGCGTCATAGCCCACAGCACTGCCATCCTCCAGGATCACCTGGTTGGCGGCGGGCTCGAAACCGGCCACCGCCGCCTTGATCCATTTGGCACCGGCGGGGATGCAGGCCTGCATCGGGCGCGAGGTGGCGGCGCGGTCGAAGACGCCTCCACCCACCAGGGTCCAGCCGGGCTGGTAGTAATGGATCTCCTTCGGTTCGATGATGGCGATGTCGAGCCGACGCCGGCGCTTGAGGAGGCTCGCCGTCACCGCGCAGCCGGCGGCACCGCCACCCACCACGACGATGTCGAAGCGGCGCGCCGCCGGCTTCGGCGTCGGTGTCGCCGGCGTCGTCGTTGCGTCGGCGCCCGCCTGCCACAGCGCCTCGAGGCGCGGGCGCAGCGGGTTGAGGTCATAGCCGGCATCGGCGGCGGTGCCGATGATCACCGCGGGATCGAGGCGCGCCGCCTCGGTCAGCGCCCAGAGCGTGGTCGAGCGCGTGCCGGTGCGGCAGAAGGCAAGCACCGGTCCCTTGATCTCGGCCATGGCCTCCCGAAAGGCGGCGATGTCGGCATCGGTCACCTGGCCGGAGACGACCGGGATATGGCGGTAATCGAGGCCGTGGCGCCGGGCCGCCGCGGCGAGTGCCGCAGCCGGCGGCTGGCCTTCGCCCTCATTGTCCGGGCGGTTGTTGATGATGGCGTGATAGCCACGCGATGCCAGCGTGCCGATATCGGCCTCGCTGATCTGCGGTGCGACACTGAGGAAGGGGGTGAGCCGGCGCATCTGTTGCATGGCAAGTCTCCTCCGTTGCGGCCGGCCGGAATCACCGGCCCGCCGCTGGGTTGTGCGTCTGGTTGTTGTCTGCGCCGCTAGAGCGCGTTCACCGGCAGCTTGAGATAGGAGATGCCGTTCTCCTCCGCCGGCGGCATGTGGCCGGCGCGCATGTTCACCTGGACCGAGGGCAGGATCAGGCGCGGCATGTCGAGCTGCTTGTCGCGCGCCTCGCGCATGGCGACGAACTCGGCCTCGCTCCTGCCGGCGCCGACATGGATGTTGTGGCGCTTCTCCTCGCCCACCGTGGTTTCCCAGACATATTCCGAGCGGCCCTTGGGCAGATAGTCGTGGCACATGAAGAGGCGCGTCTCGTCGGGCAGGGCGAAGATCTTCTGGATCGAGCGGTAGAGGATGGCGGCGCTGCCGCCGGGGAAGTCGCAGCGCGCCGTGCCGTAATCCGGCATGAAGAGCGTGTCGCCGACAAAGCCCGCATCGCCGATCAGATAGGTCATGCAGGCCGGCGTATGGCCGGGCGTGTGCAGGGCGCGGGCCGGAATGCCGCCCAGTGCGAAGCTGTCGCCGTCCTTCAGCAGGCGTTCGAACTGGCGGCCGTCGCGGGCGAATTCGGTGCCGGCATTGAAAACCTTGCCGAAGGTGTTCTGCACGGTGACGATCTCGGTGCCGATGGCGAGCGTGCCGCCGAGCTTTTCCTTGAGATAGGGGGCCGCGGAAAGATGGTCGGCATGAACATGGGTTTCCAGCAGCCATTCGACGCTGAGGCCGCGCTCGCGGACGAAGGCAATCAGCCGATCGGCGGATTCCGTCTTCGTCCGACCCGAGGCGGGGTCGAAATCCAGCACCGAATCGATGATCGCGGCCTTGCCGGTCGCGGGGTCGATGACGACATAGCTGACCGTGAAGGTGTCGGGATCGAAGAAGCCATGGACTTCCGGCTTGCCGGCCGCGGGCTTATTGGCACTCGTCATCAGGCGCTTCCTCCTTGGCTTCGATTTCAATCCACACGATCGGTGTGAAATCAGCTAGATCCGGTACCGGCCGTCCATCCGCTCACTTGTCCGTTCACGCGGTGTCGCAGGACGGCTGGCAATAGGTGGCGTAGAGAAACTCGATCAGCTGGCGGACATCCTTCCGCACCAGGTCATAAAGCACGTTCTGCCCGTCGCGCCGCGGCGCGACGATGCCGTCCTTGCGCAACAGCGCCAGCTGCTGCGAAACGGCCGGCTCCTTCATCGCCGTGAGCCGGGCCAGTTCCGAGACCGATTTCTCGCCCTCGACCAATTGGCAGAGGATCAGCAGCCGCTTCGGGTTGCCGAGCGATTTCATCAGCTCGCTGACCTCGGTCGCGGTCTCCAGCATGGCGTCCATCTGCATACCTGCATATATCTGCAATATTGCAGCCGGATGCAAGGAGAATCGCCGCTTGCGGCAGAAGGCCGCAATTGCCGGGCACCGGGGCCGGGGGCACTGGGGCCGGGGGCGCTGGGGCCGGGGAGCATCGGGACCGGGCTACTGGCTCTCGTGGAAGCCCGGGAATTGCATCGAGAAGATGGCGAGGCTGATGGGGGGCAGCGGCTCGCGGTCCGGCACCACCAGCCCAACCTGGCGGCTCACCTCGGGCGCGACCAGGTCGAGGGCGACGGCGCCCGCCGGCATGCCGAGCACCTGGATCAAGGATTTCGGCACGATCGAAGACAGCCGCCCCGAGCGCACATGGGCGCAGAGATTGATCACCGAATTGGTCTCGAGCTGCGGCCGCGGCGCGCAATCCAGCGATTTGAAGACGCCGTCGATGATGCGCCGGTTCTGCATGTTGGGGGTCAGCAGGCAGAGCGGCAGATCCGCCGCCTCGCGCCAGGTCGCCTTCGTCGCCCCGGCGAGGGGTCCCGTCTCGGAAGTGAGCAGGACATAGCGCTCGGTATAGAGCGGGCGCTGCAGTACGCCCTTCAGGGGCTCGTTGTCGAGATAGGTGATGCCGGCCTCGAGCTCGAAATGATCGAGCCCCTGCTGGATCTCGATCGAGCTGGTCGACCAAACCGTCACCTTCACCTGCGGATGCCGGTCATTGAAGGGGTCGGTCACATGCGGCACCAGCGGCAAAGCGGAGGGAATCACGCCGAGGCGCAGATTGCCGGTCAGGCCGCGCTTGGCATTCTGGATGCCCTGTTTGAGGGAATCGAAATCGGAGAGGATGCGCCGCGCCCAGAGCAGCACCTCCTGACCCTCCGGCGTGAAGCCCTTGAAGCGCTTGTCGCGCTCGACCAGGGGCACGCCCAATTCCTCCTCCAGCTGCTTGATGGCGGTTGAGAGGGCGGGCTGCGTGATGTTGCAGGCCGCGGCCGCGCGGGCGAAATGCCGCTCCCGCGCCAGCGCCGCCAGATAGGCCAGCTGCCGCATCAGCATCGCCTTACTTCCATTTCTGCAGCGTGGTCTCCGCCGCCGCGGTAACGAAGCGGCGCGGCAGCAGGCGCATGGCGAGCGACGCCAGATAGTTGGTCGGCCCGACCACATGCACGCGGGCATGGCCGAGCTCGCGCAGGCCCTCGGCGGCGACCCGCGCCGCGTCGTGCATCACGGTCATGGCCGGCCGGCCGAGGGATCCAAAGCTGGCCCCGGCGCGCTCGAAGAAGCGCGTCTCGGTGGCGCCGGGGCAGAGCGCCAGGATGTCGACCGGCTCCGCCGACATCTCCTCGGCCAGCGCCTCGGTGTAGTTGAGCAGGAAGGTCTTGCTGGCGGCATAGGTGGCGAAGGTCGGCATCGGCGCGAAGGCGGCGGCACTCGCCACATTGATGATGCCGCAGCGGGCGTTCGACTCTCGCGCCCAGCGCAGCATGTCGGGCAACAGGCCGCGGATGAGCTCGACCGGTGCCGCCACATTGACCTGCACCATCTCGGCCTCGCGCGGCTCCGGGTTGTCGATGACACGGCCGAGGCGGCCCACGCCGGCATTGTTGATGAGCAAATCGATGCGCGCGATCTCGGCCGCGCCCACCACTGCCTGGCGCCCCTCGGCGGTGGCGAGATCGGCGATCACGGTGCGCACCTGGCGGCCGTTGAGGCCGAGTTCCTGGGCCAGCGCATTCAAGCGCTCGCGGTCGCGCCCGGTCAGCAGCAGGGCGGTGGCCCGCGGCAGCGCCCGGGCGAAGGCGGCGCCGATCCCGGAGGAGGCGCCGGTGATGAGAGCGGATCGGTAGGTTACCGGCATGCGGACGGCATTTCTTCGCTGCGACTCGAGGATTGCCCGGTGAATCCTAAGCGATCTTGCCCCGCCTTGCCATCGCCGCCCCGATATGGCACCCAAGCCCGCGAAAGCCGCCCCCGGACCCGCTTCGGGGCCAGAAGCCGAGAAGGACGTTTAACCAATGCCCGATTTCCGCACCCTTGACGATGTCTCCCTCGCCGGCAAGCGCGCCCTGGTGCGCTGCGACCTCAACGTGCCGATGCAGGACGGCAAGGTGACGGACGCCACCCGCATCGAGCGCTCGGCCACGACACTGAAGGAGCTCGCTGCCAAGGGTGCCAAGGTCATCATCCTCTCGCATTTCGGGCGGCCGAAGGGAAAGCGCGTGGCCGAGATGTCGCTCCGGCCGCTGGTCGCGCCGCTCGCGCAGGCCCTGGGGTGCAACATCGCCTTCGCCGAGGATTGCGTCGGGCCGGCAGCGGAAGCGGCGGCGGCGGCACTCCAGGATGGCGAGGTGCTGCTGCTCGAGAACCTGCGCTATCACGATGCCGAGGAAGCGAACGACACGGCCTTCGCCGCCTCGCTGGCGAAGCTCGGCGATCTCTATGTCAACGATGCCTTCTCCTGCGCGCACCGGGCCCATGCCTCGACCGAAGGTATCGCGCATCTGATGCCGGCCGTGGCCGGTCGGCTGATGCAGGCGGAGCTGGATCACCTCGCCGCCGCGCTGGAAAAGCCGGAGCGGCCGGTGATGGCGCTGGTGGGCGGCGCCAAGGTCTCGACCAAGCTCGACCTCCTCGGCAATTTGGTCGCCAAGGTGGATGCGCTGGTGATCGGCGGCGGCATGGCCAATACCTTCCTCTTCGCGCAGGGAATCGAAATCGGGAAATCGCTGGCCGAGCGCGACCTCGCCGCGACCGCGCGCGAGATCCTCGGCAAGGCCAAGGCGGCCGGCTGCGAGATCGTGCTGCCCATCGATGCCGTGGTGGCGGCCGAGTTCAAGGCAGGTGCGGCGAGCGCAACGGTCGACGTGCGCAACGTGCCGGGCGACAAGATGATCCTGGACGTGGGGCCAAAATCGGTGGCGCTGGTCAACCAGCACCTTGCGAATGCGAAGACGCTGGTCTGGAACGGGCCGCTGGGCGCCTTCGAGGTGCCGCCCTTCGACCAGGGCACCAATGCGGTCGCCCAGCAGGCAGCCTTGCTCTCCAAGGCGAAGAAGCTGCTCTCGGTGGCGGGCGGCGGCGACACGGTGGCGGCCCTCGCCCATGCCGGCGCGGAAGCCGATTTCTCCTATGTCTCCACGGCGGGCGGCGCCTTTCTGGAATGGCTGGAAGGCAAGGAACTGCCGGGTGTGAAGGCGCTGGCGAAATAGCGGCCTCAATCCATCCCCAGTGCCGACACCACGACCATCAATCCCGCACCCGCCGCGACGCCGGCGGTGATCGAGCGGCGGCAGAGAAGATAGATGCCGATCGAAAGGGCGGCGGCCATGAAGCGGAGCCAGAGCGGTGTTTCGGCCAGGGCACCCTGCGGTGCCACGATCAGGCGGGCGATGAGGCCGGCGAGGAGCGCATAGGCGATTGCGGTGACCCAGCGCATGGCGCGGGAATTCGGATCGATCCGGCCGGAGAGGGCGACGCCCGCCCCGCGCCAGGCATAGGTGACGATGGCTCCCACCAGCACGAAGATCCAGGCGCCCGGCATCAGTGGCGCCCCCGTTCGACGATCAGGAAGGCGATGCTCCCGCCGATGAGGCCGGTCATCAGCAGGCCCCAATCCGGGCTGACCATATGCAGCAGCGGTCCCAGTACGGCGCCGAGCACGAGGGCGATACCGCGTTCCTTCCGCGCCAGATCGGCCACGAACAGCAGCATGAAATAGAGCGGATTGAGGAAGACGAGACCCAGCGTCACCGGGGCAGGCAGGACGCCCACCAGATGGAAGCCGAGTGCCGTCGCCAGCACGGTCGAAAGCCAGATCACCGTGGTAAAGCCGAGGAAATAAGGCAGGCGCTGCGCCGGCACCATCTCCGGGCAACGCTGCATGGCATTGGCCCAGCCGGTGAGCGCGATGAAATGCGCGCTGAGATAATGGGCAAGGCGCGGCCTGGTCGCCGCATCGCCCTGGCGCAGGATCGGCATCAGGGTGAGTACCATGGGCAGCAGGCGCGCATTGGCCAGGCCGACGGCGATGGCGGCGGCGAGCAGCGAGCCGCCGATGGCGAAGATCTCGACCAGCGCGATCTGGCCGGGCAGCGCCCAGCCCAAGGTGGTCGAGCCCAGCCCCTGCCAGAGGTCGAATCCGGCCTGGTGCACGAAGGCGCCGAAACCGACATAGCTCGCCCCCAGCACCAGCGCCGGCGTGCCGCAAGCCGCGCGCATTCCCGCCGCCCGCGCTCCCGCTGCCGAGCCGAAATCGTGGCGCCAGGTTGCCTGCGCCGGTGGTGCCGTCTTCCCCTCATCCATGGTGCCGCACCATAGGGGCCGGCGCTTGCAGCGTCATCCGCCTTGGGCCACAGTTGAGCCATGCCGGAAACGCAGACGAAAGCCCCCAGTTTCGAAAGCCGCATCCCCGAAGGCGACAACCGCCAGCGCCAGGTGTGCAGCGATTGCGGCTTCATCGCCTATGAGAACCCCAAGGTGGTGGTGGGGGCGGTGGTGACCTTGGGTGCCCGCATCCTGCTCTGCCGCCGCGCCATCAACCCGCGTGCCGGATTCTGGACCCTGCCCGCAGGCTATATGGAACTGGGTGAGACCGCCGAGGCCGGCGCCATGCGCGAGGCCTGGGAGGAGGCGCGGGCGAAGATTGCCATCGACCGGCTGCTCGGCGCCTATACCATCCCGCGCCTCTCGCAGGTGCAGCTGATCTATCGCGCGCGCCTGATCGACCCCGCGATCTCCGCCGGGCCGGAGAGCCTCGCCGTCGGCCTCTTCGACTGGGCCGAGATTCCGTGGGACGAGCTTGCCTTCCCCTCGGTGCGCTGGGCCCTCGGCCATTTCGACCAGGTGCGCGGGCTGGATGAATTTGCGGCCTTCAGCAACCCGGCCGACGAGACCGGCAACCTGCTGACCGGGGATCATTGAACTTGGCCAGGTGGCGCGGTCGCTAAATCGCGCGCACCTCGGCGATGAAGCGGGAAACCTCGCTGTTGAGGGTGGTGGATTGCTGGCCGAGCTCGGTGGCCGCACCCAGCACCTCGCCGGCTGCGCGGCCGGTCTCGTCGGCGGCCTGGGTGACGCTGGCGATATTGCCGGTGACCTGGCCGGTGCCCTCGCTGGCCTGCTCCACGTTGCGGGCGATCTCGGCGGTCGCCGCCGATTGCTCCTCGACCGCGGCGGCGATGGTGGTGGAGATCTGGCTGATCTCCTCGATCACCTTGGCGATCTCGTGGATCGCCGCCACGGATTGATCGGTCGCGGCCTGGATCTCGGCCACCTTGGCGCCGATCTCCTCGGTCGCCTTGCCGGTCTGGCCGGCGAGGTTCTTCACCTCCGAGGCGACCACGGCAAAGCCCTTGCCGGCTTCGCCGGCGCGCGCCGCCTCGATCGTCGCATTGAGGGCGAGGAGATTGGTCTGCGAGGCGATCTCGGTGATCAGGCTGACCACATCGCCGATGGCACGCGCCGAATTGGCGAGGCCCTGGACCTGGGCATTGGTCCTGGTCGCCTGCTCGACGGCGCGCTGGGCGATGGTGGTGGATTGGTTGACCTGGCGGCCGATCTCGCTGATCGAGCTGGTCAGTTCCTCGGTCGCGGCGGCGACGGTCTGCACATTGGCGGTGGCGGCTTCCGCGGCACCTGCGACGGCATTGGATTGCCGGTTGGTCTGCTCGGCGGTCGCGCTCATGGTCTCGGCCGAGCGCTTCAAGTCGCCGGCCGCGCCGTCGAGGCGCCGGACCAGATCGCCGACCCGACCCTCGAAGGCGCTGATGAGGCCGTCGAGCGCCTGGGCGCGCTTCAGCTTGGCCTCGGCATCGGTCCGTGCCGCCGCATCGGCCGCGCGCTGGGTGACGAGGGCGTCCTTGAAAACCATTACATTGCGCGCCATGTCGCCGATCTCGTCGCGATTGTCCCGGGCCGGGATCTCGACCTCCAGATTGCCCCTGGCCAGCTCGGTCATCGTCGCTGACATGCGGCGCACCGGCTGGCTGATGCTGCGCCCGATCGCCCAGGCGATGGTGCCGCCCAGCAGCACGGCGCCCAGCGCCACGCCCAGCAGCACCGCGGTGGTTGTGGCGATCACCTGCGCAAGGTCGCCCTGGACCTCTTCCAGCGATTGCGTCTGCGATTGCAGGGTCGCCAGCGAGATCTCGGCAAAGCGCTCGGCCAGCGGCGTCAGCCGTTCATCCGTCAGCATGTTCATCTCGCCCGCCTTCTCGGCCAGCGCCAGCAGGGCGGCGCCGTAATCCTCCATCACCTTGGCGGCGCGGTTGATCTGGTTGCGATGTCCGGGGGAGAACAGCTTTTCCTGCAGCGTCTTCACCTCGAGCTTCAGCGCGGTCAGGCTGCTCTTTGCCATGTCGATCATCTTGGGATCGCCAGTGGTGACATAGCGGGCGGCGCCGATGCGGGCGAGCAGCAGCTTCTCCATGGCGACGCCGGCATAGGCCGCACCGCGGAAATCGTTGTTGGCCATGGCATCGCCCATGACCGCCGCCACGATCTTGGTCGCCTGCTGGCCGAAGGGCGCCAATTGCTCGTTCTCGATCGTGTCGCGCGCCGCCTTGGCAGCCGCCACCTGCTCGAAGGCATCGCCGTATTGCGCGACCAGAGCGGCCATCTCCTCGAGCATGGCCTTGCGTTCGGCCGATTTGGTGTTGGCGACGCGCTGCTGGATGACCTCCTTGAGATCGGCGATGAGGCTGCGGGCGGCATCCGCCGCCTCGGCCCGGTTTTCGCGGATGAGGGCGAGGACGTTGCGGCGCAGGTCGACCACGTTGCGGTCGATCCGCTGCACCGTCAGCGTATTGGTCGAGATGCGCGCGAATTCGTCGATGCTGGCGCGGATTTCCTGCAGGGCAAGAAAAGCGAAGGCGATGAAGGCGACGAGGACGACAAGCACGGCGCCGAAGCCGAGGCCGATGCGGCCGCTGACTGAAAAGCGCCCAAGAAGCGTTTGCATCATCCGAGATCCTTGGGAATTGGCAGGATGTGTTTCTGATCGACGTCCGGCGTCCCGCCGGAAATCGGTGGGCCGGGCCCGGTGGAAGGGATTATTTTCCGAAATGCCTAAGAAGATATTACCAAGCCGGCATCACTTCACACCGGCGGTGGAGGGTCGCAAAAAAACCTGCCGGAAAGTTGCGCGCCGCCGCCGCTCAATAGCCCCGCGCCCGTTCCGCGACATGGCGCAGCGGCTCACCGCGGCGATGGGCCTTGATCTGGCGGGCGACTTCCCTGAGGCCGGTCACCGGGTCGGTATCGCTGGCATTGTGCGGCGTCATGGTGATGCGCGGATGCGCCCAGAAGGGATGGTCGGCGGGAAGCGGCTCGGTGGCGAAGACGTCGAGGCTGGCCGCCGCCAGCTGTCCCGAATCGAGCGCCGGGATCAGATCCGCCTCGACCAGATGTCCGCCGCGCCCGGCATTGACGAGGCAGGCGCCGGGGGCCAATTGCGCGAAGAGATCGCGGTTGAGGATGCCCCTGGTTTCCGCGGTCAGCGGCAGCAGGCAGACGAGGATGTCGAGCCCGGAAAGGAAGGCCGGCAGTTCCGCGCCCCCGGCGAAGCTCTCGACGCCGGGAACTTCTTTGCGGCTGCGCGACCAGCCGCGGAGCGGAAACCCCATCAGGGCCAGCAGCCCTGCCGACGCCGCACCCAGATGGCCGAGGCCGAGGATGCCGACCTTGCGCTCCCAGGCGGGGGGATAGAGATGCGGCGCCCAGCGCGCCTCCGCCTCGGCCGCTTCCAGTTCCCAGATGCGGCGATGGTGGCGCAGCACCTGCCACAGCACATACTGCGCCATGCCCTCGGTCAGCCCCGGCTCCACCATGCGCACGATGGGAAGGTCGGCCGGGATCTCGGGATGCGCCAGCAGTCGCTCGATCCCGGCACCGAAGCTGAACAGCGCCTTCAAGCGCGGCATGGCGGCAATAAGGCCCGGCACCGGGCGCCACATCATCAGGTATTCGAACGGGGTGACGTCGATTCCGGGGCGATGGAAGACCAAGTCGATCTCCGGCACGGCCGCTGCCGCCCGGGCCCAGATTGCGTTGTATTCCTCGGCGCCGGCAAAGAGCAGGGGTGTCGGCGGCGGGGTCATTGTTTCACCGCGCCCGCATCGCTCACCTCGTGGCGGATCGCGGCCGCTAGCAGGGCCTGGGTATAGGGCGCCTGCGGCCGCTCGAAGATCGCCTCGGCCGGGCCTGCTTCCACTACCTTGCCGCCCCTGAGGACGATCACCCGATGCGACATGGCGCGAACCACCCTGAGATCATGCGAGATGAAGAGATAGCCGAGGCGGTGGCGATGCTGCAAGGCGCGCAGCAAGTCGACGATCTGCGCCTGCACCGACATGTCGAGGGCCGAAGTCGGCTCGTCGAGCACGATCAGTTTCGGCTTCAGGATGAGGGCGCGGGCGATGGCGATGCGCTGGCGCTGGCCGCCGGAAAATTCGTGCGGATAGCGATGCCGCGTCAGCGGATCGAGGCCGACCTCGTTGAGAACATCCACCACCATCTGCTCGCGCGCGTCGGCGTCGCGGCCGAGGCCGTGCACGTCGAGGCCCTCGCTGATGATCTCGCCTACCGAAAGGCGGGGGCTGAGCGAGCCGAACGGGTCCTGGAAGACGATCTGCATCTGGCGCCTGAGCGGCCGCATGCCGGCTCGGTCGAGGCCGTCGATCGCCTGTCCCTCGAAATCGATGCCGCCCGCGCTGTCGATCAGGCGCAGGATGGCGAGGCCGAGCGTGGTCTTGCCGGAACCTGATTCGCCGACGATGCCCAGCGTTTCGCCGGCCTTCAGATCGAGCGTCACGTCGCTCAGGGCCGGGACATGGCCGACGACGCGGCGGAACAGGCCGCGCTTGATCGGGAAGCGGACCGAAAGCTTTTCCGTGCGCAGGATCCCGGCGCTGTCGGCGGGCAGGGGCTCGGCGACACCCTTTGGCTCGGCCGCCAGCAGATGGCGGGTATATTCGTCCCGCGGTGCCGCGAAGAGGGCGGCCGTCGCCCCGCTCTCGACGATGCGTCCCTGGCGCATGACGACGACGCGATCGGCGAATTTGCGCACGATGCCGAGATCATGGGTGATGAGCAGGATCGCCATGCCGAGGCGCCGCTGCAATTCCTGGAGCAGGTTCAGGATCTGCGCCTGGATGGTGACGTCGAGCGCCGTGGTGGGTTCGTCGGCGATGAGGAGGTCGGGCTCGTTGGCGAGCGCCATGGCGATCATCACGCGCTGGCGCTGGCCGCCGGATAGTTCGTGCGGGAAGGCCTTCATCTTCTGCTCGGCATCGTCGATGCGGACCAGTTCCAGCAGCTCCTGCGCCCGTGCCCGCGCCGCCGCCGCATCGACCTTGCGATGCAGCTGGATGGCCTCGACGATCTGCCGCTCGATGCGGTGCAGCGGGTTGAGCGACAGGGTCGGCTCCTGGAAGATCATGGCGATGCGGTCGCCGCGGATCTGCCGCAACCGGTCGGGCGACGCCCGCATCAGATCCTCCTCGCCGTCAAAGCGGATTTGCCCGGACGGGTGGCTCGCCACCGGATAGGGCAGCAGGCGCAGGATGGAAAGTGCCGTCACCGATTTGCCGGAGCCGGATTCGCCGACCAGGGCCAGGGTCTCGCCGCGCGCGATCTCGAACGAGACGTCCTCGACCACCTTGTGGCCGTCGAAGGCGACGGAAAGGCTGTCGAGCGAGAGCAGGGCGCTCATGAATGGTGTCCCTTGCGCGGATCGAAGGCATCGCGCACCGCCTCGCCGATGAAGATGAGGAGCGTCAGCATCAGCCCGATGACGAAGAAGCCGGTGAGGCCGAGCCAGGGCGCCTGCAGATTGTCCTTGCCCTGTTTCAGCAATTCGCCCAGCGAAGGCGAGCCCGGCGGCAGGCCGAAGCCGAGAAAGTCGAGCGAGGTCAGTGCCGTCACCGAGCCCGACAGCGTGAAGGGCAGGAAGGTCAGCGTCGCCACCATGGCATTGGGCAGCATGTGGCGGATCATGATGCGCCAGTCGCCGAGGCCCAGCGCCTTGGCGGCGCGGACATATTCGAGGTTGCGCGCGCGCAGGAACTCGGCCCGCACCACCGATATCGGCCAGGTCCAGGAAAAGATCAGCAGCAGGATGAGCAGCGTCCAGAAGCCGGGCACGATCACCGCGGCGACGATGATGAGGATGTAGAGGGCGGGCAGGCTCTCCCAGATTTCCAGGAAGCGCTGCGCCAGCAGATCGACCCAGCCGCCGAAATAGCCCTGCACCGCACCGGCCAGCACGCCGACGACGGTCGAGACGATGGTCAGCGCCAGGCCGAACAGGACCGAGATGCGGAAGCCGTAGATGACGCGCGCCATGACGTCGCGCGCCTGGTCGTCGGTACCCAGCCAGTTGATTGCGTCGGGCGGCGTCGGCGCCGGACCGGGCAGGTTCAGCACCACCGTGTTGTAGGCATAGGGAATCGGCGGCCAGATCATCCAGCCGCCGCTTTCCGCGACGCGCTGCTGCATGTCGGGTTGAGTGAAATCGGCGCGCAGGCCGGGAATGCCGCCGAAGGTCTCGTCGCCATATTCGCGGAAGACCGGCCAGTAGATCTCGTCCCGATAAGCGACCGCAATCGGCTTGTCGTTGGCGATGAACTCGGCCGGCAGGCTGAGCGCGAAGAGGGCCAGGAACAGCATGAGCGACCAGAAGCCGCGCCGGTTGGCGAGGAAGCCCAGCCAGCGCCGATGGGTGACGGGCGAGACCCCGAGACCGAGGATGCGCGGCCTGGGCGATGCGATCGTCATATCGCCCGCGCCTCGAAATCGATGCGGGGATCGACCAGCATATAGGTGATGTCGCCGACC
Source organism: Dongia mobilis (assembly GCF_004363235.1). Lineage (GTDB taxonomy): Bacteria > Pseudomonadota > Alphaproteobacteria > Dongiales > Dongiaceae > Dongia > Dongia mobilis. The sequence continues at coordinate 89,959 of NZ_SNYW01000002.1, read as the reverse complement.
AGCTTGAGGACCAGGCCCAGCAGGGTGAAGATGTAGAGGGTGGCGAACATGACCGGGTAGTCGCGCCCGATCGCCGCCTCCCAGCCGAGCAGGCCGAGCCCGTCCAGCGAGAAGATGATCTCGGTCAGCAGCGCGCCGGTGAAGAGGATGCCGATGAAGGCGCTGGGAAAGCCGGCGATGACGATCAGCATGGCGTTCCGGAAGACATGGCCATAGAGCACGCGCTGCTCGGTATTGCCCTTGGCCCGCGCCGTGGTCACGTATTGCAGGTTGATCTGGTCGAGGAACGAGTTCTTGGTCAGCATGGTGAGGCCGGCAAAACTGCCGATGACCAGCGAGGTGATCGGCAGCACCATGTGCCAGAGATAGTCGAGGATCTTGCCCGAGAGCGAGAGCGTTTCCCAGTTTTCCGAGGTGAGGCCGCGCAGCGGGAAGATGTTCCAATAGGTGCCGCCGGCGAACAGCACGATGAGCAGGATCGCGAACAGGAAGCCGGGGATGGCGCTGCCGACGATGATGGCGGTGCTGGTCCAGAAATCGAAGGGGGTGCCGTCGCGCGAGGCCTTGGCGATGCCGAGCGGAATCGAGATGCCGTAGATGAGAAGCGTCGTCCACAAGCCCAGCGAGATCGACACCGGCATCTTCTCGACGATCAAATCGACCACCGGCCGGCCCTTGAAGAAGGAGTTGCCGAAATCGAAGGTGAGGTAGCTTTTCATCATCATCAGGAAGCGCTCGTGCATCGGCTTGTCGAAGCCGTACATGCGCTCGATCTCCTTGATGAATTTGGGATCGAGGCCGCGGGCACCGCGATATTGCGACTCGCCCGGGGCGGCATTCTGCCCGCCGCCCATCAATTCCTGGCCGCCGCCGGTGACCCGTGCCGTGGTGTCGAGCGCGGTGCCGCGCAGCTGGGCGATGGTCTGCTCGACCGGCCCGCCGGGTGCCGCCTGGATGACGATGAAATTGATCACCATGATGCCGAGGAGGGTCGGGATCATCAGCAGCAGGCGGCGGATGATATAGGCGATCATGCGGGCTGGTCCCGGTGCAGTGGCGCGTCACCCCCGGCCCCGCCCGCCATTCCTGCGGGGGTGGCGTGGGGTGGGGGGCAGGCCGAGGCCTGCTCCAACCCGCCGCGGTTCACTGCTTCTTCCGCCGCACGGCGCCCAGCACGATCAGCAGCAGGAGGAGGGCGCCGGCGCCATAGAGCACATAGGTGATGGGCGAAGCACCGCGCCCGGCTGGCGCCTCTGCCGGCTCGGCTGCCGGCTCAGTTGCCGGCTCGGCTGTGGGTTCGGCTGCCACAGGCTCCGCCGGTGCGGCCGTTGCAGCGGGGGCTTCAGCCAGCTTCGCCTTCAGGGCCGCTTCCTTCGCGGGATCGATCCACCAGGCCGAATTGCCGATGCCATAGGTCGGCTGCGGCAGCTTCTCCGGCCGGCCGAACTTGTCCCAATAGGCGATGCGCACGCCGCGCATGTGCCAGTTGGGCACGACGAAATGGCTCCATTGCAGCACGCGGTCGAGGGCGCGGCTGGCGGTGATCAGCTCCTCGCGTGTCGGCGCCATGATCAGCGTCTCGATCAGCGCGTCGATGGCCGGGTTCCTGATGCCGATATAGTTCTGGCTGCCGGGCGCATCCGCCGCCTCGCTGCTCCAGTAATAGCGCTGCTCGTTGCCGGGCGAGAGCGATTGCGGATAGAGCGACGAGATCATGTCGAAATCGAAATCCTCGCTGACGCGCTTCTCGTATTGCGAGGAATCGACCGCTCGCAGGCTACCCTTGATGCCGAGGCGATCGAGGTTGCGCAGATAGGGCTGCACGATGCGCTCGAATTGCGAATTGCCGGCATCGATCAGGAACTCGAACTCGAATGCCTGGCCGTCCTTGATGCGCCTGGCGCCCTCCAGCTTCCAGCCGGCCGCCTCCAGCAATTGCGCGGCCCTGGACAGGTTGTCGCGGTTGGTGCCGGAACCGTCGCTCACCGGCGGCTGGTATTCGGTGGTGAAGACCTCCTCCGGAATCTGGCCGCGCCAGGGCTCCAGCAGCGCCAGTTCCGCAGGCGAGGGCAGCCCCTTTGCCTCCATCGGCGAGTTCTGGAAGAAGCTGCGCGTGCGCGTGTACTGGTCGAAGAACAGCGTCTTGTTGGACCATTCGAAATCGAAGGCCAGAATCATCGCCTCGCGCACGCGCGCATCCTGGAACAGCGGCCGGCGCAGGTTCATGCTGAAGCCCTGCATGCCCTGCGGGTTGTCGGTCTCGATCAGCTCCATCTTGAAGCGGCCGTCGCGCAGGGCCGGCGATTCATAGCCGGTCGCCCATTCCTTGGCCGAGCTTTCGACGCGGAAATCATAGGCGCCGGCCTTGAACGCCTCGCGCGAGACATTGGGATCGCGGTAGTAGTCGATGCGCACGATGTCGTAATTGTCGTTGCCGATATTGATCGGCAGGTCCTTGCCCCAGTATCCGGGGTCGCGTTCCAGGGTGATCGACCGGCCGGCCTCGAAGCTTTTCACCTTGTAGGGACCGCTGCCCACCGGGATCTCGAGCGAGGGCTCGTCGAAATTGCGCCCTTCCCAGTAGTGCCTGGGCAGCACCGGCAGCTGGCCCATGATCACCGGCAATTCGCGGTTGTCACTGGTATTGAAGGTGAACCTGACCTTGAGCGGGCCCAGCACTTCCGCCTTCTCGACATTGCCGTAGTAGTAGCGGAATTGCGGCCGTCCCTTCTCCTTCAGGATGTTGAAGGAGAAGACGACGTCCTCGGCGGTGATCGGCTTGCCGTCATGCCAGCGCGCCTCGGCGCGCAGGTTGAAGACGATCCAGGAATTGTCTGTCGCCACTTCCATGGTCTCGGCGATGAGGCCGTATTCGCTCATGATGTCGTCATCGGCCGAGCCGGTCAGCAATTCGTAGAAGCCCGGCATCGACGCCGCCTCGCCGCGCACGATGAAGGGGTTGAGGCTGTCGAAGCTGCCGATGGCAGCGAAGCGCACGGTGCCGCCCTTGGGCGCGTCCGGGTTGACGTAATCGAGGTGGCGGAAATCGGGCGGGTATTTGACCGCATCGCCGAGCGACAAAGCGTGGGTGATTTCGCTGGATTGCGCACGCGCGCCGGGTGAAGCGAGGCTGGCGAGAATCGAGATCGTGGCGGCGCTCAGAATCGCGGCGGCGACAAGCTTCATCAACGGCCCTTCCCTGGATCGGTCAAGCGACGCTCGTGCCGGCGTCCTGCCGGCGAGCATAGCGGCCCTCACCAAAGCCGTCATCCCCCGCGCGACGCCGGGACCCACGGTCTTTGGATGGCGCTGCTAGCGATTGAGGAGGTCGAGTGCCTGGTCGAGCACGCGCCGGTCGCCGGCCGCCACGACCTGGTCGCCGGAGCGGATGTCGAGCGCCTTGCCCTGCCAGTCGGTGATATAGGCGCCGGCGCCATCGAGGATCGGTACCAGGGCGAGGAAATCATAGAGGCCCAATTGCCGCTCGACCACGAGGTCGAGGAAGCCGCTGGCCAGCACCCCGTACTGGTAGCAATCGCCGCCGAAGGTCTGCGATTTGGTGGCCGCGGTGAGGGCGTCGAGGGTGGGGCGGAAGGGGCCGGCGAACATCAGCGGCAGCGCGCAGGAGAAATAGGCATCCTTCAGCGCGGCACAGGCGCGCGGGCGCACCGGTTCGCCGTTCAGTGTCGTGGGATGGCCGACGGCACCCAGCCAGGTGTCGCCCAGGATCGGCATGTCGATGACCCCCAGCACCGGCTTGCCGCCGCGGGTCAGGGCGATGAGGGTGCCGAACATCGGCCGCCCGGTGATGAAGGCGCGGGTCCCGTCCAGGGGGTCGAGCACCCAGACGAATTCGGCATCGGCGCGCTCGGGCCCGAATTCCTCGCCGATGATGCCGTGGTCCGGAAAGGCCGTGGCGATGGCGGCGCGCAGGGCCGATTCGCATTCGCGGTCGGCCTGGGTCACCGGGCTTTCATCGCTCTTGTCGAGGATATCGACCCGGGTGCGGTAATAGCGCCGGAGAATCGGCCGGCTGACCTCGGTCAGGCCGCGCGCGACTGACAGGAACTCGCCCGACAGGACTTCGCCAGCTTGCGCGGCCACGACCGGTTGCGCCCGCGACCGGCTTATTGCGGCAGGGCGATGGGGCTGTCGGCCTGGTCGCGCAGCCAGCGGATGAGGGCGGCGCGCTCCTCCGGCTTCTTGATGCCGGCGAAGGTCATCTTGGTGCCCGGCGCATAGCCCTTCGGGTTTTCCAGGAACTTGTCGAGATGCTCGAAATCCCAGGTGATGTTCAGGCCCTTGATCGCATCGGAATAGGCAAAGCCGTCCATATGGGCCGAATGGCCACCCACCGTGTTCCACAGATTCGGGCCGACCCGGTTGGGGCCGCCCTTTTCCGAGGTGTGGCAGGCCTTGCACTTGCCAAAGGCCTTCTCGCCGGCGGCGGGGTCGGCGCTGGCGATCAGCGGCATCATGTCGACCGGGGCGGCCGCTTCCTGGGTTGCGCCCTCGACGCCGCCCGCACCCTCGGCGGGTTCGCCGGCCACGGCGACGGAGGAGCCGGACGGCGTCCCGTAGATCATGTGCGTAGCGATGCCGACCGAGAGCGTCAGCAATCCGCCGACCAGGACCGCAGCGGCGATCTTGTTGGCTTCCAAGGACATTCCGTCATCCCTCATGGCTTGTGGCACCCCGGGTCCCGCAGCCGCCGATGTGTTCGGTCCGGCCTACCCCGATCCGGTGCGCCCTAACTTCTGGCGGTAAAGGGGTCAATTCGGCGCGGAATTTAACCGCTTCCGCCGCGCCTGTCCAATCTCCGGATGGCTCTCTTGACCGGAATATCGCGCCCGGCCGGCCGCAACCCGGCTGGAAAGTCGGGCTTGGTTTCCGGGCACTTAGCGGCATAATGTCGCGCCCCGGCGATGGCAGGCTGTCGGAAGCGGGGCCAAGGTCCTAAAGACCACCGATCACCCCGACCCGCCGGAACCCGTCATGACTGCCGATGCGCAACCCCAGAACCCCGTCATCCTGATCCCGGCCCGCCTCGCCTCGACCCGCCTGCCGAACAAGCCGCTGGCCGTGATCCACGGCGCGCCGATGATCGTCCATGTCTGGCGCCGGGCGATGGAGGCGGAACTGGGCCCGGTCTATGTCGCCTGCGCCGAACCGGAAATCCTCGCCGCGGTCGAGGCGGCGGGCGGCCAGGCGGTGCTGACCGATCCCGCCCACCCTTCCGGGTCCGACCGCATCTGCGCGGCGCTGTCGAAAATCGATCCCGGAAGGCGGCACGACGCCATCGTCAACCTGCAGGGCGATCTGCCCACCATCGACCCCGCCCTCATTCGCCGCGTCCTCGAACCTTTGCGCGATGCCGCTGTCGACATCGCCACCCTGGCGGTCGAGGTTACCGATGAGGCCGAGCGCCACAACCCGAATGTGGTGAAGGCGGTGGCGGCATTCCGACAAGAGGGCGGCGGCATCGCCCGCGCACTTTATTTCAGCCGGGCGACGGTGCCGGCGAATGCCGATGGCAAGGTGGGGCCGCATTACCACCATATCGGCCTCTACGCCTATCGCCGCGCGGCGCTGGAGCGCTTCGTTTCCCTGCCGCCGGGGATGCTCGAGCAGCGCGAGAAGCTGGAGCAATTGCGGGCGCTGGAGAACGGCATGCGCATCGATGTGGCGCGCGTTGACACCCTGCCGCTCGGTGTCGATACTCCGGCCGACCTCGAGCGCGCCCGCCTGCTGCTGGCGCCCGGATCCTAGACCTTCCTCCGCAACCGAGACCGCCCGATTTACAAAGATCGCCCCCTTTTCAGAGACTGGCCGTGACCCAGAACACCATCGCCTTCCAGGGCGTACCCGGCGCCTATTCCAACCTCGCCTGCCGCGCCGCCTATCCGGCGATGCAGACACTGCCCTGCGCCTCGTTCGAGGACATGTTTGCCGCCGTGCATGAGGGGCGCGCGCGCCTTGCCATGGTGCCGATCGAAAACTCGGTGGCGGGGCGCGTCGCCGATATCCACCATTTGCTGCCCGAATCCGGCCTCCACATCATCGCCGAGCATTTCCAGCGCGTGAACCACCAGCTGCTCGGGCTGAAGGGGACGACGCTGGCCGAGATCAAGACGGCGGCGAGCCATATCCAGGCGCTCAGCCAGTGCCGCAACAACCTGCGCGCGCTCGGCATCAGGCCGGTGGTGCATGCCGATACCGCCGGCGCCGCGGCCGAGGTGGCGCAGAAGGGCGACAGATCGATGGCGGCCATCGCCTCGACGCTGGCGGCCGAGACTTATGGCCTCGACATCCTCAAGGGCGACATGGAGGATGCCGAGCACAACACCACCCGCTTCGTCGTCATGGCGAAGGAGCCGATCGACCCAGATCCGGCAAAGGGACCAATCGTCACCAGCTTCGTCTTTCGCGTCCGCTCGGTGCCGGCGGCGCTCTACAAGGCGCTGGGCGGTTTCGCCACCAACGGCGTCAACATCACCAAGCTGGAGAGCTATATCCTCGACGGCCATTTCTCCTCGGCACAGTTCTATGCCGATATCGACGGCCATCCCGACCAGCGCGGCGTGCGCCTGGCGCTGGAGGAGCTTTCCTTCTTCTCGCGCGAGGTCCGCATCCTCGGCGTCTATCCCGCCTCGCCCTTCAGGCAGGGCCAGGGCTGATACGGGCGCGCGGGCTGAAGCAGGACCAGGTTTTCACGCCACTTGTCATCCCCCGCTTCAGGCGGGGGATCCGCGCGTTACTTTCCTTGGCTGCGGACAAACTCGTGGATGGCCCGACTGAATCGGGTCATGACAAAAGATCGTCGGGATCTTATGTCCCCCGCTCGAAGATGCGCGTCACGGTGAGGCGCCGCGTTTCGCCGGTGCGATCCTCGAAGGCGATCGACTGGCCGGCGGCAAGGCCGATGAGAGCGGCACCCACCGGCGTCAGCACCGAAATCTTCCAGGCGGCGATGTCCTGCGCCTCCGGATAGACCAGGGTGACGCGGCGTGTGGCACCGGTCGATTCGTCGCGATATTCCAGTTCCGTGTTCATGGTGACGATGTCGCGGCCGAGCTCGCTGTCGCTGGCGATGGTGGCGCGCTCCAGCTCGGTCAGCAGGTAATCGGCGACACCGGGCAGGTGCCGGTTGGCCTCGGCCAGATTGCTGAGCCTTGCATGCTCGGCTTCGGAAATGACGATGGGTGGCTGGTTGTCGTGGCGGATCATGGCGTGAACTCCGGAAGGCAAGGGGGATGTCGGGGGCGGCGCGCAGAAACGCAACCGCGTCGGTTCGGCATCGGGAGAATGAAAACGGGATTGGAGAAGCGGGGCCCCGGAGCCGGGACCGCCCGCGCTGTCAGTAAAGCGGCCGAATCCGGGGCTGGGAGCCCAGTTTGATGTGACCCGCGCGCATTTCCTGCGCGTGCGAGGGGGCACAATTATGTTGGCGACGCTGTTTCATGATGGAGATTAGATAGGGTGGCGGCAGCGCCTGTCAAGCCACGCTCGGGTCACAGTCCCGGGCCGGGGCGTCAGGCGAGTGCGGCGAGAATGCAGGCGCTCATCGAATCGATGGCGGGACTACTCGCGCGCTCGCGCCGCACCAGGCAAAGATCCAGCACCGGCAGCCTGCGGAAACCCAGCCGCGCATCGAGGAGACGCAGGTTTTCAGGCACGCTGGAGCGCGGCAGGGCGGCCACGGCAAGCCCCGCCTGCACCACCGCGAGCAGGCCGGCGAGATTGGGCGAGGCATAGGCGATGCGATAGCGCCGCTTCGCCTTGTCGAGGGCCCGCTCCACCACATCGCGGGCCCAGCAATCCGGCTGGAACACCGCGACCGGCAGCGGGTCGCTGTCCCAGCCGGAAGAAATGCGCGCAGCCGCCCAGACCAGCGGCTCGCGCCGCACCAATTGCCCGCGCGGGCGCCCCGGCAGATGCGTGATGATGGCAAGGTCGAGCTGCCCACCTTTGAGGAGCGGCAGCAGCTGCGCGCTGGGGGCACAGGTGATCTCCACCTCGATGCGGGGATGTTCGACGGCCAGCCGCGCCAGAATCGGCTGCAGCACACCGGTCGCATAATCATCGGGAATGCCGAAGCGCACGCGGCCCAGCGCGGCTTCCGGGGCAAAGGCGGCGCGCGCCTCCTCCTCCAGCACCAGCAAACGGCGGGCATAGTCCAGCAGCATCTCGCCTTCGGGAGTGAGGCGCACCGGCGGCCGATCGCGGGTGAAGAGGCGTCCGCCGACGATCTCCTCCAGCCGGCCGATCTGCATGCTGACGGCCGAGGGCGAGCGGCCGACCGCTTCGGCCGCCGCGCGGAAACTGCCGGCGGCGACGATGGCGGCAAAGCTGCGCAGCAGATCAAGCTCGAGCGGACGCCGACTCTTGTTCATTTTTTCTGCACGGACATTCATTTCATTCAATTTGCCTGATGCAGCGTGGCACTGCAAGTTTGCCGCCGCCCGACAGATGGCTGGCGAGGAGGCGGATCATGTGGGAACTGGTGCTGACCCTGGTGCCCTTTGCCGTTTCAATGGCGGCGACACCGGGTCCCAACAATGTGCTGGTGGCGGCAAGTGCCGCCAATTTCGGCGTGCGCCGCACCCTGCCGGCGGTGCTGGGCGTGGTAGCCGGTTTCGGGCTGATGATCCTGCTGGTGGGATTGGGCCTCGGCGCGGTGCTGGAGCACTATCCGGCGGTCCATGAGGCCCTGCGCTATCTGGGGGCGGCCTATCTCCTTTATCTCGCCTGGCGTATCGCCACGGCCACGGGCGGCGGCGCCCTGGCCGCCGGCGCGCGGCCGCCGGGCCTGGTCGAGGCGGCACTCTTCCAATGGGTCAATCCGAAGGCCTGGATCGTGGCCCTGGGGGCGATCGCCACCTTTACCGTGGCCGGGGAAAATCTCGCCTGGCAGGCGCTGGTGATAGCGCTGGTCTTTGTTGCCGTGGCCCTGCCCTCGGTCGGTGCCTGGGCCCTCATCGGCGCCGGTGCTGCGCGCCTCCTAGCCACCCCGGCCCGCCTGCGCTGGTTCAACTATGCCATGGCGGCCCTGCTGGTGCTGTCGATCGCGACGCTGTTCAGCTGAGGCGCTGCGACAGCGGTCAGTGCCGCGTCACCTGGATGCCGCGCGCCTCCAGCATCGCGGGGACGCTCTCGGTACCGACCAGATGCGCCGCCCCGACGGCAATGAAATGCGTGCCGCTGCCCGACAGGATCTCGGCGATGCGCTCGGTCCAGGCGCGGTTGCGGCGGACAATCATGGCGTCATAGAATTCCGGCACACGGGTGCGCATCTCCGCGACGGTCAGCCGGTCGATCGCCGCCACATCGCCCTTCTCCCACATGGCGACCATCTCGTCGATATGGCCCTTGCCCGCCTCGATATCGGCCAGGGTCATGCGCAGGAATTCAAGCTCGCCCTCGGGCGACAGCGAGGCCAGGATGCTGATCTGCTCCTCCGCCGTCTCGAACGCCTTGACCGGCTTCTCTGCCTGCAGCGCTTCCTGCTCGAAACTGGCATCGGCGCCGGATTCCGTCTCGAAGCCGGCCTGCATCGCGGGGACCATCGAGATGGTGAGGGCGGCTAGCCAGGGGCGGAAGGGCTGCACGCCCACCCAGGGCATGCCGATCGCCGCCACCGCTTCGGTCAGCTGGCGGCGCTCGGTTTCGTTCAGCTTGCGCCACAGCGGATTCTTGGGGTCGAGGCCGTATTTGATGACCAGGTTCTGCATCAACAGCGCGTCATCGAGGCCGGTCACTTCCAGCCACAATTCCTCGCTGGCTTCGAAGGCCGCGGCGATCTTGGGCGTCTTCCAGTCGCTTTCGGCGGGCAGCAAATGGAAGGTGCCGATGAAATAGACGGTGGAGTCATCATCCGACGCCACCCACATGGCCGGTTCGGCGCGGGCGGGCCATGCTGCGGCGAGGCCGAGAAGCAGGGCCAGCAGGGGAAAGAGGCGGGTCAACTGGCGTACCGGTGAAATCATGGGCTCGATCAGGATTTTCAGTTCTGGCGGCGCCAGCGCCTGACGATCTCGGTCAAATCGGCGGCGGTCAGCTGGTCCTCCTGCCAGGCGGTGGCGAAGGGGGCGGTGCGGCTGTGCGGCTGGTGCTCGTCGGCCAGGCGGTCGAAATCGATCCGCGTCGGCAGGGCGACACCCTCGCCCACCGCGATCGCCTGGCCGTTGCGCAGGCTCGGCAGCTCGCCCATCAATCCGTGGCTGGATTCGGGCAGGGCGGCGGCGAGGAATTCCTGATCCTTCTGGCTGGTCATGCGGAGCGCGAAGATGGTGCTGCACTGGCTGAGCACGGTGGTGGCGAGCTCGGACGGGCGCTGGCTGATGAGACAGAGCGAGACGCCGTATTTGCGCCCCTCCTTGGCGATGCGCGAGAGGGCGCGCTTGGTCGGTTCGAAACCGGCGCGCTCGTCCTCCGGCGCATAGCGGTGCGATTCCTCGCAAACCAGCAGGATCGGCGCCTTCTGCTCGTTCCAGAGGGCAAAATCGAAGCTCATGCGGCAGAGCAGCGAGACGACCACGTTGAGGATCTCGGCCGGGACACCCGAGGTATCCAGCACGGTCACCGGCCGGCCGGCCACGGGGACGCGGAACAGGCGGCCCAGGATCTTCGCCATGGAATCCCGCGTGATGAGGCCCTGCAGGGCGGCGGTACCGCCACCCATGCCGCTGCCGCCGGGAAACATGAAGGCCAGGCGCCGGTCCTGCTGCATCGCCTGGAACCGTTCCTTGATGCGGTGATAGGCCGCCATGTCGGACGGGCGGTCGAGCTTGCCCTGTGCCGCATCGATGATCTTGGCGACATCGGACAGGCGATAGGGCACCGGCGTATCGATGGTGATGGCAAGGGCCGCTTCCGGATCGGGGGCGAGGTTGCGCTTCGCCTCGGTCACGATCTGGTTGAGGATGACCGCGTCGGCGTCGGGCTGCGGCGAGCCGGTGCCGATCACCATCTCGCGCAGCTCCTCGAAATTGAGCAGCCAATAGGGCAGCTCCAGATCCTGCGGCGTCACGATCTCGGCTTGGCCCGGAAAGGCGGTGGCGTATTCGTTGTGCGGGTCGAGGATGACGATATGCGCCGCCGGATGCCGGCCGAGGATCGCGCGGAGGATCGTGGTGATGGCGCAGGACTTGCCTGCACCCGTGGTGCCGAGCACGGCGAAATGCTTGCCCAGCAGTTCGGCCGGCTGGATCACGGCGGGAATGCTGGGATCCTGGTGCAGCGAGCCGATGCGCGCCCCGTCTTCCTGTCGCCCGGGCCGGGTAAAGACACGCCGGAGGTCCTCGCCATCGGCGGCGATCAGCGGATCGTCGAGGGAGGGATAGGTGGCGACGCCACGCTGGAAGACGGCACGCGCGCCCTGGCGGTGGTCGATCTCGCCCACCACTTCCAGTTCCACCCGCCGCACTTCCACCCCGGCCGTCGACGGTACGTCGATCGACAGTCCGGTGACGAAGCCGAAGACGGTCGAATTGGCGGTCGCGATCTTGACCAGCTCGCCCACTCTGGGCGTCTTCTTGCCCTCGAGCAGGCCGGTGATGCGCGTGCCGGAAACAGCGATCACACGACCGAAACGGGTATCCGTCTGCGCGGCCGGCTTGGCATCCGGGGTCATCTGGTTCATCGGCTATCCTGTTGCGGGAAAGGCCAGTGTACTGAAAGCCGATCCACTCGTAACGCCTTCTGATCTGCATCACAACATTGGGTATTTAGGCATTATTTTGGTAAAACACACAATGTTGTAGGCTCGCCAACTCTGTGTTATCTCCGCCCGCACATGCGAAAAAAGCTGCGTTTCAAATACAGAAATTGACAGGGTTACCGCCACGCCTGTTTCGGCCGCGACCGGCCGCCAAGGATCGACCCGCACCATGCCCAAGAAGCCGCCCGCCCAGGACAACCGCACCATTGCCAATCTGCGCATCACCCGCGAGGCGCTGCAGAAGCTGGCCAAACTGCATGTCGATTGGGTCGTGGGACGCCCCAGCGGCAAGCGCGCCATGCTGGAGAAATGCGATCTCACCGGCCTTGATTTCAGCCACATGAACTTCTCCGACGCCGTCTTCCTGGAATGCCGCTTCGATGACGGCGAGGGGCGCGGCGCGAAATTCGTCGGCGCCATCCTGCGCGGCTCGTCCTTCGACCGGGCCGATCTCACCAGCGCCGATTTCCAGCGCGCCGATCTCCGGAGCGTCTCGTTCCAGGACGCCAATATGGAAGCCGTGACGCTGGACCGCTCCGACATGCGCCAGGATGTGCACAGCGACAAGCCCAGCTCGTTCAAGGGGGCAACACTGACACGCGCCAATTTCGCCGAATCGAAACTGAAGAATGCCGATTTCACCGGTGCACTTCTGGCCAAGGCGAACCTGACGGGGGCCGATCTGCGCGGCGCCTCGTTCCGCAACGCCGAGCTTTCCGATACCAATGTCGCCGGCGCGCAGATGACCGACAGCGATTTCTCCGGCGCCGTCCTCGACAAGAGCATGGATGGCAAGATCGACATGACCCGCACCAAGGCACCCAGCCTGAAGCGGATCGACCGCCGCCAGCTTGAAGACATGCTGCGCCAGCACGATCACTGGGTGAGCACGCTGGGCGAGGAGGGCGAGCGGGCGATCCTTGCTGGCTGCGACCTCTCCGGTTTCGATCTCTCCGGCCGCAATCTGGCGCTGGTCGATTTCAGCGGCGCGCAGCTGGCCGAAACCCGCATGGAAGGCGCCTGGCTGATGGCCGCGATCTTTCGCGACGCCAACCTTGCCCGGGCGCGCCTGCGTGCCGCCGATCTGCGTGGCGCCGATTTCCGCGAGGCGCAGAAGCGCGGCCTCGACGTCACCGATTGCGAGATCGGCAAGCTGCCCGATGTCGACCTGGCGACGCGCGGCCTCGGCTAGAGCCTCAGCCAATCCTCGATCAGGCGGCGCGAGATGGAATCGGTGCGCGGCAGGCGGAAGGTGGCATCCTCCGGCGAATTGAGGAGATCGAGGCGCGTCATCCAGCGCGCCTCCTCGATCTCGCCATCCTGCAAATGCAGCGTCTCGTCATCGGCCTCGGCGGTGAAGCCCAGCATCAATGACGCCGGGAAGGGCCAGGGCTGCGAGGCGAAATAGCGCACATTGCGCACCCGCACCCCGACCTCCTCCAGCACCTCGCGGATCACCGCGTCCTCCAGGCTCTCGCCCGGCTCGACGAAGCCGGCCAGCACCGAATGCATGCCCTGGGGCCACATCGCCTGGCGCGCCATCAGGATGCGGTTGCCGCAGGTGACGCGCATGATGACGGCGGGATCGGTGCGCGGGAACTGGACCGTCGAGCAGGCCTGGTCGGTGCATTGCCGCTGGTGGCCGGCGGCCTTCACCTCGGTCGGTGCACCGCAGGTGCCGCAATAGCGATGCCGCTGGTGCCAATAGGCGAGGCCGCGGGCATAGGCGAGCAGCGCGCCCTCGCGCTGCGGCATCAGCGCGCCGATGGCGCGCAATTCCTGAAACTCGCCGAGGGTGGCAGCGCTCTGTTCGTCGAGGCTGGATAGATCGAGCGCAAAATGGGCGACCTCGCCATCGACGCCGAGCAGGATGATAGTCTCGGCCCGGGCCACCAGATCGGCGTGCTGCCGGGCATCGAGCGCCATCGCCCGCGGCACACCCAGGCCGTGGCCGGACCCCACTTCATGGGCAATGAGATGGCGCATGTGCCAAAGCGGATAGAGGCGCGAACTGGGATCGCGCAGGCGCTCCCGCAGCCAGATCTGGTCCTCGCGGCGATCCGCACGGCGGTCGAAATCGCCGGTCGCATAAAACAGGGTCTGCATCTCAGTCTTCGGCCAGAAGATACTCGGTTGGAAACTACTCGGTCTGGAAATCGGGTGCGGCGCCCGGCGGCCGCTGCCGGCGGGGCCGGTCGGCGCGATCATAAGCGCCGCCGCCGCGGCGCCAAACGGATTCTTCGCCACCCCGCCGGCGCTGCCGCCGGGCCGACGGGCGTGTTGCAGCGCGGCCTGGCCCTGTTGCCGAAAAGTGACATTTTTTCAGCACCTTGCCTTGCTGGCCCGAGGTGTTGCAGGATGCCCCCCGACTGCCCATATCAGGGCGGCATTTACCATTGCCGATTTGACTTTGGCCGATCCTTTCGGATCATGGAGTGAGCCTCGGCCGGCATCGGCAGAAGAACCGGCAGCAAGTTTCGCAGCGAGATTCAGGGAGTGAAGCCATGACCGTCACGCGGCCAGACAATCGGCCAGTTGCGCGCAGGCTCGTCACGCGCCGGCGCATCCTCATCGCCGCTCCAACCATCATCGGCCTTGCCGCCGCCGGGCGCCTCCTCGGTGGCGCCAGGCCGGCTCATGCCGCCCAGGGCTTTCCCTTTGCCCCGCCGGCTGGCCGCTTCATCTACACCATCACCCGCGATGGCGATCCCATCGGCACGCAGAAGCTGGAGTTCAGCGCGGCTGGCGATGACGGCCTGCTGGTGGTGACCGATGTCAGCATCGATGTCCGCGTGCTTGGCCTCAGCTTCTACAAATTCACCCAGAATATCGAGGAGCGCTGGCAGGGCGGGCTGCTGCAATCGCTGGTTTCGAAGACCAATGACGATGGCGACGAACGCCTCGTCGAACTGGCGCGCGAGGGCGACCGCCTCAAGGGGCATTACAACAAGAAGGCGCGCGACGTCGATGGCAACCTCATTCCCTCCACCCTGTGGCATCCCGACGCCGTCAACCAGACCGCCGTGCTCGACACGGTGCGCGCCCGGGTCCATCAGGTGAAGGTGACCGACAAGGGCGAGGTGGCGCTGGTGCTGCCGATCGGCCAGCAGGACGCCCGCCGCTACGGCTTCACCGGCGAACTCAACCGCGATGTCTGGTATGGCGAGGATGCGACCATCCTTGCCGCCGAGATGAAGGCCAAGGACAGTTCCACCATCCGCCAGCAATTGCTGGACCGGGTATGAGGCGGCCAGTTTCAGGCCTAACGGCCTGAACAGGCAAAAGAAACGGGCTGGCCGCCAGCGCGGCAAAAGGCCCTTGCGCGGGCCGGGCGGAATCCTGCTATAACCCGGCCCGGGAGGTTGGCGGCGGACGTACGTCTCGCCAACCCGGTCAGGTCCGGAAGGAAGCAGCCGTAACGAGTTTCCGTGCGGGTTGCTGTCCAGCCTCCCACCCATTCCCCGCATGTGATTTTCCTGGGCTTGATTTTACCGGGCTTGATTTTCCGGGGGCATGATTCCGACCCGCGACGCTGCAATCGCTGGCGCCCCACCCCGCTTTTTTGCTACCAAGCGGGGGTGATGATCATCTTCTCCCCCCAGCCCGCCGGTCAGGCCTGCGCATGAGCGAATCCGAGCGCCCGCTTCAGCCTCAGAATGGTGACGGCGACGGCCATTACCGGGTGCTGGCGCGGAAGTACCGGCCGAGCGATTTTTCCGGCCTCGTCGGCCAGGACGCGCTGGTCCGCACCCTGACCAATGCCATCGCCAAGGACCGCCTCGCGCATGGCTTCATGCTGACCGGGGTGCGCGGTGTCGGCAAGACCACGACGGCGCGCATCCTCGCCCGCGCCTTCAATTGCGTCGGGCCAGACGGGAAGGGCGGCCCCACCGCCAGTCCCTGCGGGCAATGCGAGCATTGCCTTGCCATCGCCGAGGACCGCCATGTCGATGTCATCGAAATGGACGCCGCCAGCCGCACCGGCGTGGGCGACATCCGCGAGCTTATTGAAGGTGTGCGCTATCGCCCGATCAGTGCGCGCTTCAAGATCTACATCATCGACGAAGTGCACATGCTGTCCAACAACGCTTTCAACGCGTTGCTGAAGACGCTGGAGGAACCGCCCGCGCATGTGAAGTTCATCTTCGCCACGACCGAGATCCGCAAGGTTCCGGTGACGGTGCTCTCGCGCTGCCAGCGCTTCGACCTCAGGCGCATCGAGGCCGATGTGCTGGCGGCGCATTTCGCGAGGATCGTCGCTGCCGAAAAGGTGGCGGTGGAGCCTGCGGCACTTGCCCTCATCGCCCGCGCCGCCGACGGCTCGGCGCGCGACGGCCTCTCGCTCCTCGACCAGGCGATCGCCATGGCCGAGGGCGGCGTCACGGAAGCGCAGGTGCGCGAGATGCTGGGCCTCGCCGACCGCACGCAGCTCTTCGATCTGTTCGAGGCGGTGATGGCGGGCAAGGCCGATGCGGCGCTCGACCAGCTCGGCGCCATGTACCGCGCCGGCGCCGATCCCATCGTCGTGCTGCAGGACCTGCTCGACCTCACCCATTTCCTGACGCGGGCCAAGATCTCGGCCGAGGTGCTCGCCCAGCCAACCCTGCCGGAGGCGGAGCGGAAGCGCGGCGCTGATCTCAGCCAGCGCCTCTCCATGCCGGTTCTGGCGCGGAGCTGGCAGATGCTGCTGAAGGGTCTCGGCGAGGCGCAGGCGGCGCCCCAGGCTCTGGCCGCCGCCGAGATGGCGCTCATCCGCCTCATCTATGTGGCCGATCTGCCGCCACCTGCCGATCTGATGAAGCGCCTGCAGCAGGGCGGCGCGCCCGCCGGCCAGCTGCCTGCCCCCGGCAACGGCCCGCGCAACGGGAATGCCGGCGGCAATGTCGCAGGACATGCCAGTGCCGTCGCTACATCCTTCGTCGGCGCCGGCAGCAGCGACGGCCCGCGCGCCCTGATGCGCGCGGCGCCGGCACAAGATCCGGCGATGCCGGCGCAGCCGCAGCTGGCCGACCCCAGAAGCTTCGACGAGGTGGTGGCCCTGGTGCGCGCCAGGCGCGAGGCGATCCTGCTGTCGCATCTGTTGTCGGATGTGCATCTGGTCAGCTTCGAGTCAGGCCGCATCGAGTTCCGTCCCGGCCCGAAGGCGCCGCCGGGCCTTGCCGCCAAGCTCGCCGCCTGTCTCTTCGACTGGACCGGGCGGCGCTGGATGGTGGCGCTCTCCAGTGCGGCGGGCGAGGCGACGCTGAAGGAACAGGCCGCCGCCGCCATTGCCGAGAAGAAGCGCCAGGCGGCGGAACATCCGCTGGTCCAGGCGGTGCTCAAGGCCTTTCCCGGCGCCAGCATCGACGCGGTCCGCGACCTCGCCGACCAGGCGCCGGCCGAGTCGCCAGATCCGGGCGATCCGGGCGACGCCGCGGCCACGGGCGGCGACAGCGACTTCACCAATGGAGATGACGAGTCATGAAGAACCTGGGCGCGATGATGAAGCAGGCTCAGCAGATGCAATCCAAGATGGCCGAGATGCAGGCGGCGCTGGAGCAGGCCGAGGTGACCGGCCAGTCCGGCGGCGGCATGGTCAGCATCGTCATGACCGCCAAGGGCGAGCCGAAGCAGGTCAAGATCGATCCTGCTCTGGTCAACCCGGCGGAAGTCGAGGTGCTGGAGGATCTGATCGTGGCGGCCCTGCGCGATGCCCGCGCCAAGGCCGACAAGCATATCGCCGAGGAAATGGCCAACGTCACCGGCGGCATGTCGCTGCCGCCCGGCCTGAAGCTGCCGTTCTGAGCTGCATTCCCTCCCGTCTGATGTTGATCGCCGGCGCTCCCACGCCCTGCCCCTGCCGTCGCAGGTTTCCGCCCGCATGAACGATATCGAGAAACTCATCCAGATCATGGGCCGGCTGCCGGGCCTGGGACCGCGTTCGGCGCGGCGGGCTGTGCTGCACCTGATGAAGAAGCGCGATTCCCTGCTGCAGCCCCTCATCGCCGCCCTCGATGACGTGCACCGGAATGTCCGCAGCTGCGGCATCTGCGGCAATCTCGACGCCGCCGACCCCTGCGCCATCTGCCGCGATTCCGCGCGCGATGCGGGGGCACTCTGCGTCGTTGCCGATGTCGCCGATCTCTGGGCGCTGGAGCGGATCGGCATCTTCAAGGGCCGCTATCATGTGCTGGGCGGCGTGCTCTCCGCCCTCGACGGGGTGGGGCCGGAGCAATTGGCGATCGCCCCGCTGCTGCGGCGGATCGAGGCCGGCGGCATCAGCGAGGTGATCCTCGCCCTGGGTGCCACGGTGGACGGCCAGACTACCGCGCATTATCTCGCCGACCGCCTGCAGGGGCTGGATCTCGCCGGCGGCCGCCTCACCATCTCGCGCCTCGCCCATGGCGTGCCCGTCGGGGGCGAACTCGACTATCTCGATGACGGCACCCTGATCCAGGCCCTGAAGGCGCGGCAGAAGCTATAGGCCGACCCGCCATCGAAAATCCCGGCCCGGTCCGTGACCGATCTCACAGCCTTGTGACAGGGCATCTTGAGACGGCCGGCCGCGCGTCATAGTCTTGCCCCATTCGGCCGCCAGTTTGACCCCTGTTCTACCTATGGTCGTCACCCGGCCATCATGTAAAGGACCACATCCCATGCGCTCCATCCTTTTTGCCGGCACCGCGCTGGCCCTGGCGCTTGCGGCCAACGCCGCCGCCGCCGAAACCGCCGTCACGACCGAGACGCAGACCGGCATCGCCGTCACCATCTACAACCAGGACCTGGCGCTCATTCGCGATTCGCGCACGGTCGCGGTGACACTGGGCGAAAACGACCTCGCCTTCATCGACGTCTCGGCCGGCATGCGCCCGGAAACGGCGCTGATCAATTCAGGCGGCGGCGTGCTCGACATCGTCGAGCAGAATTTCGATTTCGACCTGCTGACGCCGGAAAAGCTGCTGGAGAAATCGGTGGGCCAGACCATCCGCGTCATCCGCACAAACCCCACTACCGGCGAGGATTCGACCGAGGAGGCGGAGGTGCTCTCGGTCATCGGCGGGCAGGCGGTCTTGCGGATCGGCGACCGCATCGAGACGGCCGTGCCCGGGCGCCTGGTCTATAGCGGCGTTCCCGCCAATCTCCGCGCCCGCCCCACCCTGGTGGTGAAGGCCGAGAGCAGCACCGGCGGCTCGGTCGCGGTCGACCTCTCCTATCTCAGCCGCGGCCTCTCCTGGAGCGCCGATTACGTGATGGATTTGGCGCCGGACGAGAAGACGGTGGCGCTCAACGGCTGGGTCACGCTGACCAACCAGAGCGGCATCACCTACAACAATGCCAAGCTGCAGCTGGTGGCGGGCGACGTCAACCAGGTCCGCGATATGATGACGCGCGACGTGATGATGGCGGCGGTACCGGCGGCGGAGCTTGGCGGGGCCGCCAAGATGACGCAGGAGGCGGCGTTCGAATACCACCTCTATTCCCTCGGCCGGCCGACCACGCTCAAGGAGAACCAGACCAAGCAGGTCGCCATGCTGGCCGCCACGGAGGTGCCGGTGGAAAAGCAGTATCTCATCGCCAACAGCGCCAATATCTGGGGCAATTACGGCTACAATTTCGGCGAGGCGCCGCGCCAGAACGCGACCGTGAAGCTGAAACTGAAGAACGAGGAGGCGTCGCGCCTCGGCATGCCGCTGCCCGGCGGCGTCATCCGCGTCTACAAGAAGGACAGCGACGGCGATGCCATCTTTGTCGGCGAGGATCGCATCGAGCACACGCCGAAGAACGAGCGGGTCGATCTGACCCTCGGCCAGGCCTTCGACATCACCGCGCGCGCCAAGCAGAAATCCCACGCGCGCCTGGCCGACAATCTCTACGAGAACGGCTACGAGATCGAGATCAAGAACGCGAAGTCCGAGGCCGTCACCATCGACCTGCGCGAGGCGTTGCCCGGCGAATGGCAGATCCTCGAGGAATCGCTGCCCCACGAGAAGCTCGATGCCAACACCGCGGCCTGGAAGGTCGAGGTGCCGGCCGAAGGAACCACCACCCTCACCTACAAGGTGCGGATCAAGTTCTAAGGCTAAGGCCACTGAACCCATTCAGTGTCATCCCCCGCGAAGGCGGGGGATCCACGAGTTGCTTTCTTCAGGTTTCAATAAACTCGTGGATGGCCCGCCTTCGCGGGCCATGACAAATGGGTTGGTGGCTACACAACCTTCCTCAGCCTCAGCGAATCCTCGACAAAACCCTGCGCGGCATAGAAGCGTCGCGCGGTGGCGTTGCTGGCGAAGACGTCGAGGATCAGCACCGGATAGCCCTGGGATTTTGCCCAGTCTTCCGCCGCCGCCATCAGCGCCTGGCCGATGCCGCGCCTGGCGGCGTTCTCCGCCACCGCCAGCAGCGTCACATAGCCGATCTTGGTACGCAGCACTGCATCATCGGCATCCTGCAGATGGATATAGCCGAGGACATTCTCGGCCGCGTCGACAGCGACAATGATCCGGACGACACCGCCGGGACCCGCCAGCGCCGCCTCGGTATAGACCGATTGAAAGCGCGCGAAATCGGCAGCGATGGCGCCTGGCAATTTGGCCTCGACCACCAGCCGGCCATCAAGTGCGCGGAGTTGCGGATAGTCGGAGGATTGCGCCTCGCGCAAGGTGAAGAAGCCGTGTTGATCATCGGCCATGACGAAACTCCCTTCCATAAACAAAGCCACCCGTCCCAACCGGGACGGGTGGCTGGGATGGGAGAATTGGTCTTTAGGCGGCCTTCTTGGCGAGGTGCTCCTGCGCCAGCACTTCGGCGATCTGCACCGCGTTGAGGGCCGCACCCTTCCTGAGGTTGTCGGCCACCACCCACATGGCAAGGCCGTTCTTCACGGTCGGGTCCTTGCGGATGCGGCTGACGAAGACATCGTCCTCGCCGGCGCATTCATGCGGCGTCACGTAACCCTCGTCGGCGCGGTGGTCGATGACGGTGACGCCCTGTGCGGCCCGCAGGGCGGCACGGGCATTCTCGACCGAAAGCTCGCTCTCGAATTCGAGGTTGATCGCCTCGGAATGGCCGATGAAGACCGGCACGCGGACACAGGTGGCGATGACGTCGATATTGGGATCGAGGATCTTCTTGGTCTCGACCACCATCTTCCATTCTTCCTTGGTGGCGCCGTCCTGCATGAAGACATCGATATGCGGGATGACGTTGAAGGCGATCTGCTTGGTGAACTTCTTCCGCTCCAGCGACTGGTTCATGTAGACTGAGCGCGTCTGGTTGAAGAGCTCGTCCATGCCCTCCTTGCCGGCGCCCGAGACCGACTGGTAGGTCGAGACCACGACGCGCTTGATCTTCGCCACCTCGTGCAGCGGCTTCAGCGCCACCACCATCTGGATGGTCGAGCAGTTCGGATTGGCGATGATGCCCTTCTTCTTGTAGCCGGCGATGGCCTGGGGGTTCACTTCGGGCACCACCAGCGGTACGTCCGGGTCCATGCGGAAATGGCTGGTATTGTCGATCACGACGGCACCGGCGGCGGCGGCCTTCGGCGCGAACACGGCCGAGACCTTGGCGCCCGGCGAGGAGAGCACGATGTCGATGCCCTTGAAATCGAAGGTGTCGAGGCGGCGCACCTTGAGGACCTCGTCCTCGCCGAACGAGACTTCCGAGCCAGCCGAGCGCTCGGAAGCGAGCGGCACGACTTCGTCCACCGGAAACTGCCGTTCCGACAGGATCTGCAGGATCTCCCTGCCGACATTGCCCGTGGCACCGACCACGGCGACGCGATAACCCATGATAACCTCACTCTTTCCTTTGCCGGGGTCCGCCCCGCGATTGGTGCGGAGACCCATCAGGCCACGCTGCAAAAACAAAAAAGGCCGCATCTGGATGCGGCCTGGTGCTTAAACTTGCTTTTCACCCAATGGCCGCGCGTCAGCTCCCGGTTTTCTTGCCGGTGGTCTTGGTCGCGGTGGTGGTCATGCCAGGACGGATCGCGGCGGCGGCGAAAGCCGGCCCCGTCGCGTCGATTCCTGCCTGACCCAAAACGTGCATCGGGATGGTTCCTCTGCTGACCGGCGGGCGGCGAAACGATGGCGCCACCCGACGAAACGCGCCCTTTATACCGCGATCGCCGGGTTTGTCGAGAGGCGCTGCGCGGCCGAGGCAATGATTCTGGCGCGAAAATTCGCCGCGGCACACATCTTGAAAGAAAATTTCACGGCCGATCAGTGGCTGTGGTCCTTGAGCAGGTGCTGATCCAGACTGGCCAGCAGATCGCTTGCCGGCAGGCGGAGCGGCAGATGGCGCGGCAACTCGTTCCCGGCCAGGCGGCGCTCGGCGATCTCGGCGGCACCCAGTGCCGGGGGCGGCAGGCGCGGCGAGGTCTGCGGCACGACGGCCGAGACGGTGCCGAAAATCTCGGCCATTTTCTGCTTGGGACAGGGGCAATTGGCACCCGCCGGGGCGGCCAGGGAGACCGCCAGCAGAAGTATCGTCAAACCACCCGGAACCGCCAGCCGCTTCAACCCATTTCCCTCGCCCTTGCCGCGACGGGACCGATCTTACGGCAGGAATTCCGCCCGCTCAACGTCCCTGGGCACGGGACCCCAGGGATCAATGCGCCATCAGCACCGGGATGTCGGCGGCATCGATCATATGGCTGGTGACGCCGCCGAGGACCAGCTGGCGCAGGCGCCCGTGGCTGTAGGCGCCCATGACGACGAGCGTCGCCCCGGCCTCGCGCGCGGCTGCCAGGAAATGCTCGGCGGTCGCCTTGCCGACATCCTGCGGCGCCTCGCCGACGGTGGCGGCAATTCCATGCCAGGCGAGGAAATGGGTGAGGTCGGTGGCCGGATGCATGTCCTTCTTGCCTTCCTTGATCGAAAGGACGCGCACCTTGCCCATGGCCTTGATCAGGTCGAGGCCGGCAGTCACCGCCCGGGTCGCCTCGATGCTGCCATTCCAGGCGATGAGGGCGGGGCCCTTCTCGAGCCCGGCCAGCGCCTCGGCGCTGATCTGGTTGGGTACCAGCAGGACCGGGCGCCCGGCGCCGAACAGCACGTCCTCGATGCGCACCGCAATCAGATCCGCCGCCTGGTTCTTCTGCGGCCGGGCAAGAACGACCAGATCGGTCAGGCGCCCGAAGCGGGCCAGCAGGTCTTCCTCATTGCCCTTGATGTTGGTGAAGGCGGTGCTGACGCCGGGCCTGAGCGAGGCCTCGCCGTCGACCCTGGTGCCGCTGGCCTGCTGCCATTCCTCGAAGACGGCAGCGGCGGCCTTGGCGCGCTGTGTCGCATGGCGCTCGGCCGCCTCCACCAGTTCGGTGATGGCGACGCCGACATCGACCATCAGCGGCGTCTGCTCGAGGGGATCGGTCTCGACATGAAGGGCGGCGACATGGGCGTCGTGGCGCTTGGCGATGGCCAGCGCCGCGTCGAGCGAGACGCGATCGCCGTCATAGCCGAACAGCGGAACCAGGATGTGGCGGATGGTCATGACCGGATCTCCCTTGCCTGCATTTGGCGCAATCTATACCGCAATGGGTCCACATTGCTTGACCCAAATCAAGATCGGTCAATATTGCGGCCGATTGTGGTGACCGCGGACGCCTCGGCTGCAGGAAATGAAAACGCCGGGCGGCGCGATCTCCACCCGGCGTTCGGTCGCTATGCCAGATTTTCGGGCGCCGATCAGGCGCCGAGCCGGTCCAGTTCCTTCAGGATCTCGTCACCCATCTGGCTGGTGGAAACGAGGGTGCAGCCCGGCGCCATGATGTCGCCGGTGCGGCAGCCCCTGGCGACGACATTGTTGGCCGCCTTGTCGAGCAGATCGGCCTCTTCGCCCATGTCGAAGGAATAGCGCAGCATCATCGAGGCCGAGAGCAGGCAGGCCAGCGGATTGGCCTTGCCCTGCCCGGCGATGTCGGGGGCGCTCCCGTGCACCGGCTCATAGAGCGCCTTGCGCTTCCCTCCGGCATCGGCGGCACCGAGGCTGGCCGAGGGCAGCATGCCGAGTGAGCCGGTGAGCATCGCCGCGCAATCGGAGAGCAGGTCGCCGAACAGATTGTCGGTGACGATGACGTCGAACTGCTTGGGCTGGCGCACCAGCTGCATGGCGCAATTATCGGCATACATGTGGGAAAGCTGCACGTCCTTGTATTCGGTGTCGCCCAGCTTCTGCACTTCCTCGCGCCACAACACGCCCGATTCCATCACATTGGCCTTCTCGACCGAGCACAGCTTGTTGCTGCGCTTGCGCGCCAGTTCGAAGGCGACGCGCGCCACGCGCTGGATCTCGCTGGTGGTATAGACCTGGGTGTTGATGCCGCGGCGCTCGCCGTTGGGCAGCGTCTCGATACCGCGCGGGCTGCCGAAATAGACGCCGCCGGTGAGCTCGCGCACGATCATGATGTCGAGGCCCTTGACCAGTTCGGTCTTCAGCGACGAGGCTTCGGCCAGTGCGTCGAAAACGAGGGCGGGGCGCAGATTGGCGAACAGCGCCATGTCCTTCCTGAGGCGCAGCAGGCCGCGCTCCGGCTTCACCGAGAAATCGAGATTGTCCCATTTCGGACCACCCACCGCGCCCAGCAGCACGGCATCGGCGGCCAGCGCCTTTTCCATCGTCTGGTCGGTGAGCGGCGTCCCGTGCTTGTCATAGGCACAGCCGCCGACCAGTTCATCCTCGGTTTCGAAACCGGTGTTGCGGCGCCGGTCGAACCAGCCCAGCACGCGCTTCACCTGCGTCATCACTTCCGGGCCGATGCCGTCGCCGGCGAGGATCAGGATCTTCTTCGAATTGGTGGCCATGTGGGGGCTCTCGGAATGGAATTGGGTTTGTTGAGAGAGGCCCATCATCCCAACCCCTCTCCCCATCTCATGGGGCGAGGGGCCTATGTCGTGCTCGCTGCAAACGCCCGCGCCCCGCTTGCGGGGCGTGGGTTGGGGTGAGGGGCTTGACCTGCTAGTTCCACAGCCAGGGCTGGCTGTGCTTGTTCCGGGTTTCGTAAGAATCGATGTCGGCCTTCTTCTGCAAGGTGAGGCCGATATCGTCGAGGCCGTTCAGCAGGCAATGCTTGCGGAAGGCATCGACCTCGAACTTGACGACGCCGCCATCGGGGCCGCGGATCTCCTGCGCCTCGAGATCGACCGAGATCACTGCATTGGCGCCGCGCTCGGCATCGTCCATCAGCTTGGCGACGTCTTCCGCCGGCAGCTTGATCGGCAGGATGCCGTTCTTGAAGCAGTTGTTATAGAAGATGTCGGCGAAGGAGGGGGCGATGACGCAGCGGATGCCGAAATCCAAAAGCGCCCAGGGCGCGTGCTCGCGGGAGGAGCCGCAGCCGAAATTCTCGCCCGCCACCAGGATCTGCGCCTTCCTGTATTGCGGCTTGTTGAGGACGAAATCCGGGATTTCCTTGCCGTCCGGCGTATAGCGCATCTCGTCGAACAGGTTCTTGCCGAGGCCGGTGCGCTTGATGGTCTTCAGGAACTGCTTCGGGATGATCATGTCGGTGTCGACATTGCGGATCGGCATGGGTGCCGCGATCCCGCTCAATTTCGTGAACTTTTCCATGGTCCGCCAATCTGTTGCGATCGGCCGGTTCACCCCTAAAAGGAGTCGGCGCCGATCCAAAGCGGCGGCTGTTATGTCATGGGGCAAAGGCGGGCGCAAGTTTGCGCCACGCAAGGATCTTGCGGCTGGCGCCGTCGCCGGCCACCCCCTTTTCAACCATCAGGGAGCCGGCCGGCGGCAGGACGCAATAATATTTCAGGCGGCGGCGAAGCCGGCGATTTGTTGCCGGCGCCAGGCCAGCAGGGGCTTGGGCGGCGGGGCATGGAACAGCGGCACGCCGTTGGGAATGCGCTCGCGCCGGGCGATGCCGGCAAAGCGCTCGATCGCCCCATAGATGCCGCCATGGGCCACGATCAACACCGGGCCGGGGCAGGAGAGCGCCTCGTTGAGCCCGTCGAGGGCGCGCTCGAGGAAGGCCGGGAAGCGTTCGGCGCCGGCCGGCGTGGTGCCGTTGCGCCAGGCATCGTACCAGGCGCCCTTGGGATGGCCTTCGCGGGCGCCAAAGCCGCATTCCCGCAGGTTGTCGATGACGCGGACCGGCACATGCAGCCCGGCAGCGATGATGTCGGCAGTAAGCTGTGCCCGATCGAGGGGCGAGGTGCAGATGGTGCCGATGCCGGCATCGCGCAGCAAGTCGCGCGCGGCGCGCGCCTGGGCGAGGCCGGTGCCGTTCAAGGGCATGTTGACCCGGCCCTGGACCAGGCCGATGCGGTTCCAGTCGGTCTCGCCATGGCGCAGGAAATAGAAAGTCTGGCGGAGCAGCTGCATGGGCATTCCCCTTGGGTCCTGGCGCCGCCTTCCCGATTGAGCGGGCCGTGGCGCTTGCGATGCGGGGAAGGTCGCCGGAAAAGGTGGCGGGAATGGGGCGCGGCGGTGAAATTTCGGCGAAATCAGGCGCCGAATCAGGGGTTTAGTCAGGCGCGCGACAGGTTTGGGGGCGACAGAAATGTGGCGCCGTCACGCCGCCTGGTGGGCGTCCATCAGGAGCGAGTTGTAGAGGCTCAGCACCTGGGCCGCCATCACGTCGCGATCGGCCCGCGGGCGCAGATTCTCGATCACCTGCGGGGTACGAGCCTCCCGTTCGTCGAGCGGCAGGGCCAGGGCGTCGCGGATCGCCCAGCCGAGGGATTGGGCATCGCCCGGCGCCGTCAGCCAGGCCATGGAGGAGCCGTCCAGCACCTCGCGCGCGGCCGGGAAATCGCTCGCCACCACCGGGCGACCGAGGGCCTGGGCCTCGATCAGGACGCGGTTATAGGTGGCGGGCTCCAGATAGGGGGCGACGATCAGATCGGCCAGCATCAGGGCGGCCGGCATGTCGCGCACGTCCTCGGCGATCAGCACCCGGTCCTGCAGCTGGTGTGCCGCCACCTCGCGCTCCAATTGCTTGCGGTAGACGCCGCCATCCGGATCCGGTCCCACCAGGATGCAGCGCAGATCGAGGTCGCGGATCTGGGCCAGCGCCTCCAGCAGCAGGGAATGACCCTTGCCGCGCTGGAAGGTGGCCGGCGCCATGATGACCGGAATGTCGTCGGGCACGCGCCATTGGTTGGCCAATTGCACCACGCGCGGCGCCGTCACCTGGCCGGGATCGAAACGGGTGAGGTCGATGCCGAAGGGTACCACGCTGAGGCGCGATGCCAGCGCCGGCAGCGCGCGCGCGATCTCGTCCGCCGTCACATGCGAGAGGGTAATGACCAGATCGGATTCGAGGAAAGCCTGGCGGGCGCGCTTGCTCAAGGCGGCGACGCTGCCCGGCCCGTCATGGAAGGTGGTGACCAGGCGGCAGCCGGCCCGCTTGGCGGCGGCATGGCCGATCACGGCCAGGCTGGCACTCTGGGCGTGGATGATGTCGATCTTGCTCTCGGCGGCGAAACGCGCGACGCGACGCGCGACGTTGAAACCGGTCAGCGGGTTGCGGCTCGCCAGCTTCATCTCGATGCCGCGAATGCCGAAGCGGCTCAACTCGTGGGTCGAGGCGGCGGCCTGCTCGTAGCCGATCCAGGTCTGGCCGCCGGCCGCCTGAATCGCCGCACCATATTCCAGCGCCAGTCGCGCCGCACCGCCGCCGTCGAAATGCGGCACCAGCTGCAATATGGCAGGCGCCTTTTTTTCGAAGGCCGTGGTGGTGTAAGGAGGAAGCGCGGAAACGGTGTCGATTGACATCTCTGATCCGGGAGAGCCTTGCCTATGCCGTCACGAAAAAACCGACCGACCGCTGGAACTCCGTTGCCGGATCATGTGCTGCCGCCCCTGTCATCTTCGGCGCCAGCCGCCGTCCCGATCCGACGCAGGGACCCATTATCAGGGCAAGCACATCTTTTGCAAGCCGAACCGGTGCGGCCACTTGCCGATTCCGCTAGCCCGCGTGCAAGTGCGCCACGCTTTCTCGAACACGGCGACGGCGTGCGCATCGCCTATCATCGCCGCCTGCGCGCCGCCAACGACTTGGGCGCGCACGGAAATAATGCAGTAAGAACGAGTCAGCCGGGGATCGTATTCCTTGGCGGTTTTGCGTCCGACATGACCGGCACCAAGGCGATGGCGCTTGAGGCCTACTGCGCCGCAACAGGGCGCGGCTTCGTGCGATTCGATTACCGCGGCCACGGTCAGTCATCGGGCCGCTTCGTCGACGGTACCATCGGCCGCTGGCGCGACGATGCGCTCGCCGTGATCGACCAACTCACCGAGGGACCGCAGATTCTGGTCGGTTCGTCGATGGGCGGCTGGCTGATGCTGCTCTGCGCGCTGGCGCGGCCTGATCGTGTCGCCGGATTGATCGGCATCGCCGCGGCCCCGGATTTCACCGAGGATTTGATGTGGGCCAAGATGGATGCGGCGATGCAGGCGCAACTCGTCCGCGACGGCCGCGTCGAGGAACCTTCCGCCTATGCCGACGAACCCTATGTCATCACGCGCGACCTGATCGAGGACGGGCGGCGGCATCTGCTGCTCGGCCGCACCATTCCGCTGACCGTGCCGGTGCGGTTGCTGCACGGCCAGGCGGATCAGGACGTGCCGTTCGAAGTCTCGTTGCGCGCGGCGCGCCAGTTGGCCGGCAGTGACGTGGTCGTCACCCTTATAAAGGACGGCGATCATCGCCTCAGCCGGCCGCAGGATCTCGACCGGCTGATGCTGGCGGTCGAGGAATTGTCGCGCCTTCAATAACCGGCGCCGAGCAACGCCCTGAGGCCGGTGCGATAGTCGGGATAGGCGAGGGTGACGCCCAGTTCGTGCTTGATGCGGTCGTTGCGGCAGCGCTTGTTGTCGTCATAGAAGCTGCGCGCCATGGGCGACAGATCGGCGCTTTCATAGGGCACTTCCGGCGGCGGTGCCACGCCCAGAAGCGTACAGGCGAAGGTAATGACATCGGCGGGCGGCGCCGGGTCGTCGTCGCAGACGTTATAGGCCGCACCCGGGTTGGGTCGCGCCATCGAGGCCGTCAGTACGTTGACGATGTCATCGACATGGATCCGGCTGAAGACCTGGCCCGGCTTCACCACGCGCCGGGCGCGCCCCTCGCGCACCGTATCGAGAGCCGAGGAACCGGGACCGTAGATGCCGGCCAGGCGGAAGAGATGCGCCGGCTGGGCGAGCGCGGCCCAGGCCCGTTCGGCCAGAAGCCGCCGCCGGCCGCGTTCGCCGCTGGGGCTGAGGTCGCTCTGCTCGTCGACCCAGGCGCCGCCGCGATCGCCATAGACCCCGGTGGTGGAAAGATAGCCGATCCAGGCCAGATGCGGTGCCGCGGCATCGATCTCGGCGCGGTGCAGATCGATCACGGGATCGCCCGCCCCGTCCGGCGGCACCGAGGAGAGGAGATGCGTCGCCGCGGCGAGATGTCGCGCAAGGTCGGGCACCGGATGCTCCCGGTCGAAGATTTCCGCCGCGATACCGGCCCGGGCGAGCGCCTGCCTCTTTTCCGGCGACCGGCAGGTGCCGCTGACGCGCCAGCCAGCCGACAGCAATCTGTCGGCGAGCCGGCGCGCGCTGTAGCCAAGGCCGAAACAGAAGAGGTGTCCAGGCGGCTGCGCCGCCGCGCCGGTTTTCGCCGGGGCGGCGGCTTCACGCATCTGTGGCTGGCTGCTTTCCGTCATGGCCCTTGCAAATCCCCGCCGCGCGCCCCATCAAAAGAGCCGCCTTGTCTGCTCCCTTCAGGCCATAGCGGCCAGAGTCGGAAACATCAACCATGCGCATCATCGGGCTTTCCCTGCTTGCCGCCTTGCTGGTTGCCGCGTCCCTCCCGGCGCAATCGCTCCCGGCAAGGGCGGAAATGTCCGAGGCCGAGCACCGCCAGCATTACGATGCCTGCATGGTCCTGGTGAACCAGGATCCCGCGGCGGCCCTGGAAAGTGCGATCGAATGGGAAAAGCAGAAGGGCGGCGATGCGGCGCGGCATTGCCAGGCCCTCGCCATGATCGGCCTGCAGCGCTATGACGATGCCGCCCTGCTGCTGGAGAACATCGCCCAGACCCTGCCCCAGGTGAAGGCGCCACTTGCTTCCGAGACCTTCGCCCAGGCGGCCTATGCCTGGCGCCTCGCCGGAAAGGAGCAGCTGGCCCTGCATGATCTCAACGAGGGGCTGAAGCTCGCGCCGAAGAATGTCGAGCTGCTGCTGGACCGCGCCAATCTCTATGGCGAGAGCGGCATGCTGTTCGAGGCGCTGGACGACCTCAACGCGGCGAGCGATCTCGCCCCGCAACGTCCCGACATTTATGTCTTCCGCGCCTCGACCTATATCGATCTCGAGGAGCCGGAACTGGCCGCCGACAATCTGGACAAGGCCTTTTCCCTGGCGCCGGACCTGCCCGAGGCCCTGCTGCAGCGTGGCCGCCTCCATGCCGCGCTCAATGACAAGGATGCGGCCCGTGCCGATCTCATGAAGGTGCTGGAACTTGCCCCCGCCAGCGCCGCCGCTGCCGAGGCCCAGCGCCTGCTGGAGAAGATCGACATCAACGCCAATTGAAGCGCGCTCAGAAATCCAGATCGGCGTAATGGGGCGGCGGCTGGGTGCCGGGCCAGGTATCGGCCAGGATCGGCCGGAAACTGGGGCGCGATTTCACCCGGGCATACCAGTGCTTGGCCTCGGGGAAGGATTCCCAATCGACATCGCCCATATAGTCGATGACCGATAGCTGCGCCGCCGCGGCGATGTCGGCCAGGCTGAACTGCGCGCCAGCCAGCCAGTTGCGGCGTTCGGTCAGCCAGGCGATGTAGTCGAGATGGATGCGGATATTGGCCTTGCCGGCGCGAATCGCGCCGGAATCCGGTCCGCCCTGGCCGTAGAGGCGCCGCAGCATCTTCTCGTGCAGCAGGTTGCGCGTCACCTCGCGCTCGAACTTGTCGTCGAACCAGGCAACGAGACGGCGCGTTTCGGCGCGGGCACGCGCGTCCCCGCCCAGCAGCGGGCTTTCCGGATAGACCTCTTCCAGGTATTCGCCGATGACCTGTGCGCCGACGACGGTGAGACCGCCATCTTCCACCAGGACCGGTGTCTCGCCCGCCGGGTTGAGGCGCAGCAGCTCCTCGCGCCGCTCCCACGGCCGTTCCGCCACCAGATCGACGTCGATTTTTTTCTCGCGCAACTGGATGCGGATTCGGCGCGATTGCGGCTGCAAGGAAAAATGATGGAGTGCGCGCATCTGGTCCCCGATTCGGCGGCGGAGACTATCACCCGGGCGTCGCCTCGGCTAGGCTCGCCTTGGCCCGGTCGGGCCATGGCGCAACGACAATTCTGTGATGGGGGGATGCATGCGGGCTGCCTTTTACGACCGGCTGGGACCGGCGCGCGAAGTGCTGCAGCTGGGCGCCTTGCCCGATCCCGCGCCCGGCCCGGGCGAGGTGCTGGTCCGGGTGGCGGCCAGCGGCGTCAATCCATCCGACGTCAAGATGCGCCTCGGGACCGGCAGTGCTGCCAACGAATATCCCCGCATCATCCCGCATAGCGATGGCGCCGGCACCATCATCGCGGTGGGTGAAGGTGTCGCGCAGAGCCGCATCGGCAAACGGGTCTGGCTGTGGAACGCACGCTGGCAGCGCGCCTTCGGCACGGCGGCGGAGCTGGTGGCGCTGCCGGACAGCCAGGCCGTAGCGCTTCCCGACAATGCCGATTTTGCGACCGGCGCCTGTCTCGGCATTCCGGTCCTCACTGCCTGGCAGGCGATCGAGACCGATGGCGGCATCGCCGCCGGCGACTGGGTGCTGGTACAGGGCGGCGCGGGTGCCGTCGGCCATTACGCCGTGCAGATGGCAAAACTGAAGGGCGCCCGCGTCATCGCCACCGTGAGCTCGCCGGAGAAGGCAGCGCATGCCAAAGCCGCCGGTGCCGATTGCGTCATCGACCGCAAGGCCGAGGATGTGGTGGCGGCGGTACTGCAGGCGACCGGCGGCCGGGGCGTCGCCCGCGTGATCGAGGTCGATCTGGCCGGCAATATCGGCTGGCTGCCCCGGGTGGTGGCCGATTACGGCCTCGTCGTGGTCTATGGCTCGAGCCGGCGCGAGGCGGAGGTGAGTTTTTCCGCCTCCATCATCGGCAATATCGGCTATCGCTTTTTCATCGTCTACAACCAGCCGCTTTCGTTGCGCCAGCGCGCGCTTGCGGCGGTCGATGCGCTGCTGGCGGAAGATCTATTGACCCACACTATCGCCGCCGCCTTCCCGTTGGCCGAGATCGCCGCCGCCCATGAAACGGTCGAGGCCGGGCGGCAGATCGGCAATATCGTCGTCATGATTGATTGAAGGGGGATCACCATGGTGAAAGTGACAACGGAACGGGTCAGCGCCTTCATCGCCCCCTATCGCGTCAGCAGCGGACGCGGCTTTCGCCTGGCCGATTTTCCGACCCTGTCGAAACAGGCGGCGAGCCTGCAGAAGGAGCAGGCGGAGGATCTGCTGCAGCAGGGGCGCAGGAAGCTCTCGGCGCTGCAGGAACGCCTGCATGCGGAAGCCAGCTGGTCGCTGCTCCTCATCCTTCAGGGCATGGATGCAGCGGGCAAGGACGGCGCCATCAAGCATGTCATGTCGGGAATCGATCCGCAGGGTGTCGACGTGACCTCGTTCAAGCCGCCGGCAGGTGTCGAGCTGGAGCACGACTTCCTCTGGCGCTGCAACCTCGCTTTGCCGCGCCGCGGGCGCATCGGCATCTTCAACCGCTCCTATTACGAGGAGGTGGTGGCGGTGCGCGTCTATCCGCATTACCTGGCCTCGCAGCGCCTGCCCCAGCACTGCCAGTCATCCGGCATCTGGCAGGACCGCATGCGTGCCATCACCGATCACGAACGCCACCTCACGGAAAGCGGCACGGTCATTCGCAAGATCTTTCTCAACATCTCGCGCGAGGAGCAGAAGAACCGCCTGTTGGCGCGGATCGAGGATCCCGACAAGATGTGGAAATTCTCGCCGGACGATCTCCGCGACCGGCAGCGCTGGCCGGAATTCATGGCCGCCTATCAATCGGCCATCCAGGCGACGGCGACACGCGCCGCCCCGTGGTTCGTGGTGCCGGCCGACAACAAGGCCTATGCCCGCCTGGTGGTGGCGGCCATCGCCATCGAAGCGCTGGAGAGCATGGAACTGGCCTTCCCCACGGTCGGACCGGAACGCGCCCGGGCCGCGCGCGATGCCGCCCGGTTGCTGGCGGCGGAGTCGGCAAAGGCGCCATCCAGGCGCCGTCGCAAACCGGCTTAGGATAATTATCCCGTGACATTTCAGGGACCTAAAAATTAGCTTTTGCAGTGATTTAGAAATTTTTAACCCTAGATCACATTAAATCTCGGCCATAACCCAATGACGCAGGGTCCTTTTGCCCTGAATGTTGCAGCGGGGGTGGGGAAAGATGGCCGAAGCGATCGAGATCGACGTGCTGCGCGCGCTGCTGCTGGCGCACCGGCGCTGGCTCAGGCAGGAGAAAGGCGGCAAGCGCGGCGACCTGTCGCTCGTGCTGCTGGAGCGTTTCGGCCTCCCGGGCGTGGTCCTCAGCAAGGCCAAACTCACCGGCGTGCAGATCCTCAATTGCGACCTGACCGGCGCCAAGGTGGACGAGGTCGATTTCTTCGGCGCCAGCCTGGCCGGTTCCATCCTGGTCAAGGCCGATTGCCGTGGCTCGGATTTCCGCGGCGCCTTCCTGCAGGGCACCGATTTCAGCGAGGCGCTGCTCTCCGGCGCCGATTTCCGCGATGGATCCCTGATGGTCAGCGTGGACGGGAATGCCCGGCCCGCCGAGCGCAACGAGGTCATCACCAGCAGCGAGCATACCGGCATGACGCGCGCCAATCTGGAAGGCGCCAAGCTGCACGCCGCCGTTGTGCGCAAGGCTGATCTTTCCGGCGCCATCCTCAGGAATGCTGATCTCTCCGCGGCGGATTTCTCCGGCTCGTCCCTGAAGGATGCCGATCTCCGCGGCGCCAATCTGAAGGGCTGCAACCTGACCGGCGCCAGGCTCAACCGGGCCGCCATTGCCGGCGCGAAACTGGATGGCGCCATCCTCAAGGATGCCAATATCCACGGTGTCGAACTGGAACTGGCCAGCTACACCAATCTCGACCTCACGGAGGCGATCTCGGTCGACGATTCGGCCGAGGCGGCGCTGAAAATCGCCGATCTGGTGCTGGCCCACGAGCAATGGGTGGAAAGCAACGGCGCCATCGGCACGCGCGCCGATTTCTCGGGCCGCGATCTTTCCGGCATCGATTTCTCCGGCCGCAATCTCAGCGCCGCGGTCTTCCTGCATGCGCGCCTGCGTGCCAGCAATTTCAGCCGCGCCATCCTGGACCTTGCCGATTTCACCGGCGCCGATCTCACCGCCGCCAATTTCAGCGAGGCCGATCTCCGGGGCGCCAATCTGGCCGGTACCATCCTGCACCGCACCCGCTTCACCGGCGCCGACCTCAAGATGCAGGTGGCGCATCTGCCCAACGGCATGACGCGCGAATTTCCCATCCGCCTCACCGGCTGCCGCTTCGGCGAGACCGATTTCACCGGGGTCGATTGCGACCGGCTGAAGACCGACGGCATCGTGCCCAGCGGCATCGTCGCCGAACCCGCTTTCCGCGCCCTGTTCGAGTTCCCGGCCCAGGCCCAGGCCTGATTCAGGCACCTGAAATCGGTCCCCTGAAATCCGGGCCCGCTGCCGCCGCGTATCGGGATCGCGTAGGATGTGGTGATGCAGGGCCTGAAATCCAAAACCTGGCAATGGCGCTTCGACCATCCGCCCGAGGCGATCTGGCCGCTGGTCGCCGATACGGCGCGCTTCAACGAGGCGGCCGGCCTGCCGCGCCAGCAGATCACCGAGATTCCAGGCCCCGACGGCGCCGTCGCCTATTTCGCCGCGGCCCGCATGGGACCCTTCCGGCTGAAATGGCAGGAGCGGCCGGTCAACTGGGTGACCGGCCAGTTCTTCGAGCATGTGCGCGATTTCTCGAGCGGGCCGATCGCGCAGCTCAGCGCGCGTTTCGACCTAGCCCCCGATCCCGCCAGCGGCGGATCGCGCGGCACCTATACCCTCGCGGCGGCACCCCGCAATTTTCTGGGGCGGCTCATTCTCGCCACCCGGTTCTTCGACGCCTCGGGCCGGACCTTCGCCCGCCTCGCGCAGGAAGCCGATGCCTTCGCCGGCGGTGAGCGAGCGACGCCCTTCAGCTATGACGCCCCCAGCCCGACCGCGGGCGCCTTGGCCCTGGCGGCCCGCGCGGTGGCGGCCATCGAGGCGACGCCCCATGGCCACGGCCTTGCCCGGCGCCTGGCCGATCACCTGATGAACGCGCAGGAGGTGGATCTCTGGCATGTGCGGCCGCTGGCGCTGGCGCGGGACTGGGCGGTACCTGCGCGCCACGCCATCGAGCTTTGCCTGCAGGCGGTAAAGGCGGGTCTTCTGGATCTGCGCTGGGATTTGCTCTGCCCGCGCTGCCGCGTTGCCAAGGCCTGGGCGGGCGGGCTCGACCAGTTGCCCAGCGGCGCGCATTGCCCCTCCTGCAACATCGCCTATGACCGCGATTTCGCGAAGAATGTCGAGGCCAGCTTCCGACCCGCCCCGGCGATCCGCGAAATCGTCTCGGGCGAGTATTGCCTGTGGGGGCCGATGTCGGTGCCGCATGTGATGGCGCAGATCCATCTCGCCCCGGGTGCGCGCCGCAGCCTGCCGGGACACCTGCCGCCCGGGCCCTATCGCCTGCGCACGCTGGAACCGGGCGGGCAATGCGACATCGACCATGATGGCGCTGCCTTTCCAACCCTGGTGATCGCAGCCGACGACATAAGCGCCGGCGCACCGGGCGCCTCCGGCCAGCTCGACTTCGTCAATGATTCAGCCAGGCCGCGCATCGCCGTGATCGAAAGCCGCCACTGGGTCGCCGATTGCCTCACCGCCGACCGAGTCACCGCGCTGCAGGCCTTCCGCGATCTCTTTTCCGAGGACGTGCTGCGCCCCGGCGACGAGGTGGCGATCGGCCGTGTCACCCTGCTGTTCTCCGACCTGCAGGCCTCGACGGCACTCTATGAACGCATCGGTGATGCCGCCGCCTATCACCTGGTGCGCGAACATTTTGCCTTCATGGCTGAGATCGTGCGCGCGCATGACGGCGCCATCGTCAAGACCATCGGCGATGCGGTGATGGCGGCCTTCGCCCGGCCGCAGGATGGCCTTGCCGCCGCGCTCGACATGCAGCGGCGCATCGGTAGCTGGAACCAGTCCCATCTTGAAGCCGCCAGCCGGGAACCAGCCAGCGGGGCGATCGCCATCAAGCTCGGCCTGCACCAGGGCCCCAGCATCGTGGTGACGCTCAACGACCGGCTCGACTATTTCGGCTCGACCGTCAATCTGGCGGCGCGCCTGCAGGGCCAGAGTGCGGGGGGCGAGATCGTGCTCTCGCGCGAGATCGCCGAGGACCCCGCCGTGGCGCCGCTGCTGGCGCCCTATCGGGCGACGGAAAAGCTGATCGCTGACCGCGCCCTTCTCAAGGGCTTCGACCAGGCCACGGATTTCCTGCGCCTTGCCGTGGCCTGAACCCCCGGGCCAGACCGCCCAAACCTGTGTTTGCCACTGGATTACTTGACGAATCCCCCGTTTGGCGGCGAAGTGGCGCCATGGTTGCCGGCAAGGACAGGATCTCGCTCAACGACCGCGTCGCCCGCTACGAGGCGCTGCGGGAACGGGCGCGTGGCTCCAATGTCAACGACCTGACGCTGCTCGCCACCGACTATCTCAACCATGTCAACGAAATCGTCATGCTGCTGGAACTGGTGCCGGATGCGCCGGAATGCCTGGAGGATTGCCGCGCCTGGCAGCCGCTCTCCTACGAGGACCATTTCCGCAATTCCGGCATCGCCGACAAGGAACTGGCGATCGACGCCTATCCCTGGTCGCCGCCTCAGTACAAGAAGCCCTTCGACCGCCTGGTGAAAGAGATGAACCGGCTGGTGGCGATCTCGGTCGACCGCCTCGGCGAACTGGTGGAAAAGGGCGACGAGGAACAGCTGCGCTTCGTGGCGACGCGCGCCTCGCAGAATCTGCAGGACCTCATCGGCAAGGCCTCGGCCGTGATCCATGGCGACCGCAACGTCATCGACCAGGCGCAGATCGACGAGCTGATGCGGCTTTGAACGGTGCGGCTCCTCAGAACCGCTCCGTCTCCATGTAGACGATGACCTTGTCGACCGTCCTGCCGTCGTTCGACAGCGGCAGCAGCAGGGTCTCCGAGCGGTGCGGCAGGCCATTCTCGGAGGGTGTCGCCGACCAGTCGTAGACCAGCGATCCTTCCTCGATCACGATGCGGTAGTTTTCCAGCACCGCGGCGAGCGATTCGCCAAAATAGCCTTCCTCGATCGCCTTGCCGGTGACGTCGCGCTGGCGCAGGTCGACCGAGTTGGTGCCGACCAGGCGATAGGTCAGCCGGCGCGGATGCTCGGCCACGTCGACCAGGATGATACCGGCAAGCCAGGGCTTCATCTCGGCGGGATCAAGATCGGCACGGGATGGCATGTGCCTGCCGCAGCGTTTCCCGTCCCAATATTCGTAGAAGCTGCGCAGGAGCGGCGCGCAGCGATCGAGAAAGTCGGTGGTCGTGGTCCGGGGGTAGTCAGCTGCCGGGTGGCCCGGCAGGTCGTACTGAGTCACGCGATGCGCTCCAGATTGATGCTGTCGCCCTTACTGCACGGGGGCCCCCTAAATGGCAAGGGATTCGGCACCCGGCGGCAGGATGATGCCGCTGTCAAGGAACATGATCCTTGAAACCGGGGCCGGGCGCTTGATCTCCCGCCGCCGCTGCCCCAGCTATCTGGTCAACCAAACCACTTTCGCCACACAGTCGAGGAGACGCGATCTTGACCAGAAGTAACCTGCCGCAGGCGGCCGCCCTTGCCCTGCTTTGCAGCCTGCTGCTCTCGCCCGCTGCCTGGGCGCGCCCGGAATTCCGCGTCGAGACCCTGGCCGACGGGCTCGATCATCCCTGGTCGATCGCGGTGGCGCCGGATGGTGCGCTCTATGTCACCGAGCGGCCCGGGCGCCTCAACCGGATCGATCCCGGCAGCGGCGAGTTGACGCGTCTCTCCGGCCTGCCCGAGGTCCGGGCGCGTGCCGAAGCGGGGTTGATGGGCCTTGCCCTCGATCCCGACTTTGCCGCCAGTGGCGCGCTCTATCTCTGCTATTCCACCGGCTCGCTGCTGGGGCCGGGCAATCGCCTGTCGCGCTTCGCGCTCCAGGGCGATGCGCTGGGCGGCGAGCAGGTCCTGCTCGACGATCTGCCCGGTGCCATGTGGCACAATGGCTGCCGCGTCGCGGTGGCCGCCGACGGCCATCTCTTCGCCAGCATGGGCGATGCCACCGAGGCCCAGGCGGCGCAGGATCCGCGCTCGATGGCCGGCAAGATATTCCGCTTGCGCACCGATGGAACGGTGCCGGCCGACAATCCCTTCACCGGTTCGCCGATCTGGTCACTCGGCCACCGCAACCCGCAGGGCCTCGCCTTCAACCCGGCTGACGGCGCGCTGTGGTCGACCGAACACGGCCCCGACACCCAGGACGAATTGAACCTGATCGAGAAGGGCGGCAATTACGGCTGGCCGCGCTGCAAGGGCGTTGATGCCTGCCCGGGCATCGCCGGCTACCGCGCGGCCAAGGCCGAATTCACCAGGGGCGGCACCATCGCCATTTCCGATCTCGTCTTCTATCGGGGCGATGCCTTCCCGGAATGGCAGGGCGACATCCTCTTCGTCACGCTGAAGACGGGACGGCTCTACCGCGTCGATATCGAGGGGGAAGAGGTGAGGAGCCACGAAATCCTGATCGACGGTTCCTTCGGCCGCCTGCGTGCCATCGCCGTGGCACCCGACGGTTCGCTCTATCTCTCGACCGACAATGGCGCGGACAAGATCCTGCACCTGACGCGGCAATAGGCCGGGTTGCGAAGGGGGCACCCGACTGGACTTGGCCCCAAATCCTCTGCTAGCTTGTGGAAAATGCTGCACTGCGGCATCACAAGAATCGAGCGGCTGGAGGAAGGTGTCGTGACGGATTTCCCCAAGGTGAAGCTGGCGGATTGGGAGAAGCTGGCGGCAAAGGAATTGCGCGGCGCCGATCCCGCCAGCCTCAATCGCGAGACGCCCGAGGGCATCCGGTTGAAGGCCCTCTATACAGAGGCCGATCTCGAAGGGCTGGAGACCATCGGCACCCTGCCGGGCTTTGCCCCCTATACCAGGGGTCCCCGCGCCACCATGTATGCGAACCGGCCCTGGACCATTCGGCAATATGCCGGCTTCTCCACCGCCGAGGAGAGCAACGCCTTCTACCGCGAGAATTTGCGGCGCGGGCAGATGGGGCTTTCCGTCGCCTTCGACCTCGCCACCCATCGTGGCTATGACAGCGACCATCCCCGTGTCGTCGGCGATGTCGGCAAGGCCGGTGTCGCGATCGATTCCGTCGAGGACATGAAGATCCTGTTCGACGGCATTCCCTTGGACAAGATGTCGGTCAGCATGACCATGAACGGCGCGGTGCTGCCGGTGCTGGCCGCCTTCATCGTCGCCGGCGAGGAACAGGGGGTTTCGCGCGCGGCCCTCAGCGGCACCATCCAGAACGACATCCTCAAGGAGTTCATGGTCCGCAACACCTATATCTATCCGCCCGCCCCCTCGATGCGGATCGTCGCCGACATCATCGAATTCACGGCGAAGGAGATGCCGAAATTCAACTCCATCTCGATCAGCGGCTATCACATGCAGGAAGCCGGCGCCAATGCGGTGCAGGAATTGGCCTTCACGCTGGCCGACGGGCTTGAATATGTCCGCGCCGCGCTCTCCAAGGGGTTGAAGGTCGACGAATTCGCGCCGCGCCTTTCCTTCTTCTTTGCCATCGGCATGAACTTCTTCATGGAGATCGCGAAGCTGCGCGCGGCGCGCTTCCTCTGGGCCAAGCTGATGCGCCAGTTCGATCCCAAGGACCCGCAATCGCTGGCGCTGCGCACGCATTGCCAGACTTCCGGCGTCTCGCTACAGGAGCAGGATCCCTACAACAACGTCATCCGTACGACGATCGAGGCGATGGCGGCGGTCCTGGGCGGTACGCAATCGCTGCACACCAATGCGCTCGACGAGGCGATCGCCCTTCCCACACCCTTCTCCGCGGCGATCGCGCGCAACACGCAGCTGGTGATCCAGGAGGAAAGCGGCATCCCCCAGGTGATCGACCCGCTGGGCGGCTCCTATTATGTCGAGGCCCTGACCGCGAGCCTGGTGAGCCATGCCGAGAAGCTGATCGCCGAGGTCGAGGCGATGGGCGGCATGACCCGGGCGGTCGAAAGCGGCATGCCGAAGCTCAGGATCGAGGAGGCGGCGGCCAAGCGCCAGGCACGCATCGACCGGGGCGAGGACGTCATCGTCGGCGTCAACAAGTACCAGTCCAATGCCACGACCGAGATCGACGTGCTCGACATCGACAATTCCAAGGTGCGCGAAGCGCAGATCGCGCGGCTTCAGGCGATGAAGGCCGCGCGCGACGGGGCGAAAGTGCAGGCGGCACTCGGCGCCCTCACCCATGCCGCCCGTGATGGCAGCGGCAACCTGCTGGCCCTTGCGGTCGAGGCGATGCGGGCGCGGGCCAGTGTCGGCGAGGTGTCGGATGCGCTCGAAGCCGTCTATTCCCGCCACAAGGCCGAGATCCGCTCGATCGCCGGCGTCTATGGCGCCGCCTATCGCGACGACGCCGATTTCGCCCGCATCCAGGCCGAGATCCGCGATTTCGCCAAGGCCGAGGGACGCCGCCCGCGCATGCTGGTGGTGAAGCTGGGCCAGGACGGCCATGACCGCGGCGCCAAGATCATCGCCACCGCCTTTGCCGATCTCGGCTTCGATGTTGATGTGGGGCCCCTCTTCCAGACGCCGGAGGAAGCGGCCAGGCAGGCGATCGAGAATGACGTCCACGTCATCGGCGTTTCGTCCCAGGCGGCCGGGCACAAGACCCTGGTGCCGCAATTGATCCAGGCGCTCAAGGACCAAGGCGCGCCGGACATCCGCGTCATTTGCGGCGGCGTCATCCCGGCGCAGGATTACGCTACCCTGCGCCAGGCCGGTGTCGCTGCGATCTTCGGTCCCGGCACCAATATCCCGAAGGCGGCTTCCGAGATCCTCGCCCTGCTGCACAAATCGGCGCCCCGGGCAGCTTGAGGTATCGGCCGCCCGGCTATCGGCCAGCCGAGATCAGGCTCCTCACCGGTTCGTGATGGGCGGGCGGCGCCGGGTCGGCGCGCCGCCGCCGTGTGACTTCCTGTCGGCGCGCCATCCCGGCCGCCGCTTCAGGAACGGGGCTTCATCATGCCGATCACAACCCGGCTTTGCCGCTTGTCCCTCGCCCTTGCCATGCTGCTGGGCAGCACCGCCGCACTGGCCCAACCGGCCGCGGCCGGCCACGACAACGCGATCTACAACAAGCGCCAGACCTGGTTCCTGGTCGATCGCAACCGCGACGGCAGGATCAGCGCCCAGGAATGGGATTTTGCCCGGGACCATGGCTATGACCGGCTGCAGGGCGTGCCGAAGAAGCGCCTCAGCCGCAACGAGTACCAGGCCTATCTCACCGAATACCTCAATCGCCACGACGGCTGGCGGGACCGTCGGTCGTGGAATCGGGGTTCGCTGCACAGCGACTGGTGGCAGGACAACCGGCCATGGGGGCATGGCTTGAACCACGGCTGGCAGCAAGGCTGGCAAAAAAACGACTGGCAACATCGGGGCCAGGATCGTCGCGGGCCTGAGGCAGGGCCGCCCTGGTATGTGACGCGCGACGGCGTCCAGCCCTGGACCTATGGCCAGGGCAGGTCGGATCTGGGCCGCGGCGAGCGCGGCGCCAGATAACCGCCTGCCGCGCCGCGCCAGCGCTGACCACTCCGGATTTGCGCGTGTTTCGCCAATGGCTTAGTGTTCCGCCACGGGGATCGGCGCCGGTGTCGCGCCGGGCAGCTTCAGGCAGCAGGCGGTGGAACGTTTCATGGGCAAGGGGGACGGCAAGG
The DNA here is from genome assembly GCF_004363235.1 of Dongia mobilis. Classification (GTDB taxonomy): domain Bacteria; phylum Pseudomonadota; class Alphaproteobacteria; order Dongiales; family Dongiaceae; genus Dongia; species Dongia mobilis. The sequence goes on along the minus strand of NZ_SNYW01000002.1, from coordinate 48,205 downwards.
GAGAGCCGGGCAAGGCACCGGCGCGTCCGCTGGTCAATCAGCAGGATCTCAACGCCCGCTACCACAGATGGGCGACCCTGCTGGGCAGCCTCATCACCTTGGGCTGGGTCGGCATCTATGGCTGGCACATCTCGGATTCGGTCGGCTTCGAGAATCTGCGCGACCTGCTGCCGGCGGAACTGGCCGCCATCATCATCACCTTCGTGGCGCCCGCCGCCTTTGCCTGGATCGTGATCGCCTATATTGCGCGCGGCCGCGATCTGGAGCGGCAGACGGCCCTCCTCGGCCAGCAGCTCAATCTCCTCACCTATCCCAATCCGCAGGCCGAGACCCGCGTCGCCACCATCGCCGAGGCGATCCGCCGCCAGACCGTCGAACTGCGCGGCGCCTCGGAAGAGGCGGCCGGCGCCCTGGCCGAGATCGAGGAACGCTTCCGCCGCCAGCGCATCGACCTGATGGAGGCGGCGGGTGCTGCCCGCGCGCAATCGGATTCGATCGACGAACAGCTGAAGGCACAGCGCCAGATGCTGGCCGCGATGCAGCAGGCGCTGGGCGAGCAGGAGGCGATGCTGGCCAAGGCGAGTGCGGCCGAGAGCGAGGCGCTCGACCGGATTGCCACTACATCGGCCGACCGCGTCGTCGCCGCCTTCGAGGCCAAGCGCGGGGAAATCGCCGCCATCCTCGAGCGCATCGTCGACCATGCCGCCGATCTCCGCGACGCGGTCGAACGCCAGGCCGAAATCTCGGCCGAGACGGTGGACAAGGCGGCGCTCGGCCTGCGCAACGAGATGCTGCAGGTGATGCGCCGCATCGACGAGGCCGGCGAAGCGGCGCGGCGCGATGCCCGCATCCTGGGCGAGGCGGGCGACCGGCAGCTGGCCGCCATCGACGAGATCACCGGCCGCGCCAGTGCCGCCATCGAGGCGCAGCTCGACCGCATCGGCGCCGACATTGCCGCCGCCACCGCCGCCGGCGAGCGCGGTGCCGCGGCCCATGCCGAGAGCCTGCGCCGCGCCACCGAGGAGGCGGCCGAGGCGGCGCAGCGCCATGCCACCGCGATGACCGAGCAGCTGGCGCGCCAGCTGCAGAGCATCAATGCCGCCAAGACCCAGGCCGTCGATGCCGGCGAGGAATTGCAGGCGGCTCTGGCCGCCCAGGCGGCGCGCCTTGCCCAGCGCACCACCGATGCCTTCGCCGTGATGCACAGCGAAATCGCTGGCGAGGTCGCCGGCATCCAGGCGGCCGAGGAACGCGCCGCCCAGCGCTATCGCGAATTGGGCGAGAAACTGGCCGAGCAGCAGGCCGCTTTTGCCGCCGCCACGGCCAATGCGGCAACACAGTTGGCAAACCAGGCGACGGCCGAGCAGGCGCGCCTCGACGAGGTCGCGTCCGCCAGCGAGGCGCGCATGCAGGCGGTGCTGACCGCCCTCGAGCGCCAGGCCCGCGAGATGCACGAGCAGGCCGATGCCAGCGCCGAGCGCTTCGCCGGCACGCTGCGCCGCCATCACGAGCTGGTCTCGGCCACGGCCACCGCGACGGTCGGCGAGGTGATGCGCCGGACCGCCGAGATCCAGCGCCAGATGCGCGAGGAGGGCGACCGCGCCATCGCCGCCGCCAACGTCCTCTCGGGCGAGTTCACCGCCTCGCTGGCGCGGGTCGGCGAGGTGATCGGCGAGGCGGCGGCGCAGGCCGGCAAGGACAATGCGGCGCTGGAGGAGACCGCGCGCCACCAGGCCGAGCGCCTGACCAATGCCGCCCTCATGGCCTCGACCCAGTTCCGCCACGCCCTCGACCACATGGCCGGCGAAAGCGGCGCGCTGGTCAGGGCGCTCATCGACAAGATCACCGAGCAGAACCAGGCAGCGAAGAGCGCGCTCCGCACCGAGGCGACCAATTTCCAGGAAACCACCGCGCGCCTCGGCGAGCATATCGCGCAGCGATTCGGCGAGATGGTCAAGGACATCCAGACCACCGCCGGCCATACCGATGCCGAGACGGCGCGGCTGGTCGCCCTCGTCGAGGGCCAGCGCGGGCGCCTGTCGGAAGCGGCCAATGCCGCCGCCATTCGCCTCCGCGAAGAGATCGATGCCGAGATCCTCAAGCTCGAGGAGCTGAACGCCCTGGGCGAGGTGCGCCAGACCACCAGCCTGCAGGCGCTGGCCGCCGCCAGCCGCCATCTCGACGAGGCGGCCGAGGCCCATGCCGCCCATTTCGGCGAGCTGCTGAAACGCCAGGAGGATCGCCTCGACACCCTGGCCGATGCCCAGGACAATGCCAGCCGTCGCCTCGGCACGACCATCGACCAGCAGGGCCATGTGCTGGAACAGGCCGCCGACCGCGCTGCCGAGCGCCTGGCGCAGCGCCTGCGCGAGAACGAAAGCGCCCTCGTCGACAACATGGATGCCGTGGTGGCGAAGACGCGGGTGCTCGACGACACCATCCGCGACCAGCGCGGGCGCCTTGCCGAGATCGGTCATCAGGCGGCTGGCGAGATCCGCGCCGAACTCGATACGCATGTCACCAATCTCAAGGGCGAGATCGACCGCCAGATGTCGAACATGGAGGAACTGACCCAGACCTTTATCAACCGCACCACGGCGCTGGACGGCACCATCCTCAGCCATCGCGACCAGTTGATCGAGGCCGCGCAGGCGGCGGCGGAAGGTTTCCGCGATATCCTCCGCCGCCAGGCCGACGAATTCCTGGCGGCTGCGGAAATGGTGGCGACGCGGACGGCGGCGCTGGAAGGCGTCACCGAGCGCCAGCGCGACGAGCTGATCGAAGCCTCGCGCGATGCCGCCGAGCATTTCGCCGGGGCGCTCCGCCTGCAGGCGCAGGAGATCGCGGCGGCGGCGGCAACTGCCGTGCAGCAGACCGAGGGTCTGGGTGCGGCAGCCCGGGTCCAGGCCGAGAACCTTGCTGCCATGATCGTCGATTCCACCACCCGCTTTGCCCAACTGACCGGCGAGCAGACCCAGGCGCTGGCGCTGGCCGGCGAGAAGAGCGCCGATACCCTGCGCACGCGCCTCGCCGAGCAGCAGCTCGACCTGGAGCGGCGCCTCGCCGATCTCGCGAGCCTCAGCGAGAAGCTGCATGCCAATGCCGCCGACCAGGCGGTGACGCTCGGCAAGGCGGCGGAACAGGCGACCGATGTGGCGCTGGCCATGCGCGACGCGCTGGCGCAACAGGCCGATCTCGCCAGGAGCGCCGGCCTCGACATCAGCGACCGCGCCCAGGAAGCCGGCCGCGTGATGCAGCGCCAGGCGGGCGATCTCGCCGATGCGCTGCAATCCATCGTGCAGCGCAACGCCGCCAACCTGAAGGCCGCGACCGAGGAGGCGGGGGCGGCGGCGATCGCGCTGGGCGAGAACCTCATGCGCCAGAATGACGAGCTCGCTGCGGCCCTGGCCCGCACACGCGGCGCCACCGACGAGGTAAGGGACAGCCTGCAGGCGCGCATCGGCGAATTGTCCGAGGCGACGCAGAAGATCGAGATCGAGGCAAAGCTGATCGGCACCATCCTGCATGGCGAGGCGGAAAGTCTCGAAGGGGCGGCGGCCAAGGCGACGGGTGCTGCCGGCCAGCTGCAGGAACAGTTGCGCGCCGGCTTCCTCGCCATGGAGGAACTGGCCGCCCGCGCCATCGAGAAGGCCGGCGGACTAGCAGCCGAGGTGACGCGCCAGGACCAGCTACTCAAGGCGGCGGCGGACGAGGGCGGGCGGCGCACCAGCGAGCTCACCAGCCTCTACGAGGCCCATGCCAGACAATTGGCGGACGCCTCCGATATGGCGCGCGACAAGCTCGACCAGATGGGCAAGGCGCTGGGCGCCCAGGCCGAGATCCTCGCCACCATCGCCGACCAGGCGGTGTCGCGCCAGCAGCAGCTCAACGTGACGCTGGGCCAGCGCATCGAACAGGTGGCGGCGATCGGCAAGGAAGGGCAGAACCAGCTCTCCACCCTCAACATCTCGGCGCAGACCCTGGCCGAGACCCTGCGCAGCACCACCGGCGAGGGCAGCCGCCAGGTGAAGGAATCGATCGAGCTGATCCGCGCCACCGCCGAGGCGCTCGCGCAGGTCACGCGGAAGGCGACGCAGGATGTCGGCGGCATCAAGGCGGCGGTGGCCGAGCAGGTGACCGAGCTTTCCGACCTCTCCGGCCGGGTACGCGACGTGGCCGAGGAGGTACGCCAGCAATTGCGCGCCCAGGCGCAGGAATTCAACGATGCGACGCTTGCCGCCAAGGCCAGCGCCGAGGGTGCGCGCGGCGAGGCGCAGCAGGCCAGCGAGATCCTGAACCGCCAGGTCGAGGCGCTGGCCCAGGCGGCGGCCAGGATGAACCAGCACCTGGCCGGCCTCGGCAGTGATATCGACAAGCGCATCGAGGGAATGAGCCGCGCCGCCGAGAACGCCGCCGCCCGCGTCGCCACCATCGGGCAGAGCTTCGAGCGTCAGGCGGAAGGCTTCGGCCGCGCCCTCGACCAGGCCCAGGCCAAGGCGGTGGAACTGGGCGATGCGTTCAAGGGCCAGAGCCTGGAGCTTGCCAAGACCTCGCAGCTGGCGCTCGAGCGCATCGACAAGCTGCGCGATACCCAGAACAGCTCGACCCGCGACGCCTTCCTGCGCGCGGCTTCGGTGATGATCGAGGAGCTGAACGGCCTCGCCATCGACATCCAGAACCTGCTCGACAGCGAAGTGCCGGAGGATGTGTGGAAGCGCTATCGCGACGGCGACCGCTCGATCTTCGCGCGGCGCCTGTTCAAGGGGAAGGATTCGTACATCGTTCCCGCGATCGAGCAGCGCTATGGCCGCGACGAGCGCTTCAAGGATCTGGTCGACCGCTACCTGCGGAAGTTCGAAGATCTGCTGACGCAATCCGCCAAGGCCGATCCCGAGGCGGTGTTGAATGCCGCCCTCATCACCGCCGATGTCGGCAAGCTCTATCTCGTCATGGCGAAGAGTCTCGGGCGCCACCCGGCGAATTGAGCGGCGGTGCCGGTTTTCAGTCCGGCCCGCTCACGCCGAACCGGCAATCCCTCAGATAAGGCAGGCGCGCCCGGGCCGCAGCCACCGCGCCGTGGTTGAGCGTGGCGACGATGACGCCTTCGGCCTCGCCCGCCAGCGCGAGCACAGCGCCATCGGGCCCGCAGATCGAGGAGAGGCCGGCGTAATCCCAGTCGCTCTCGCTGCCGGCGAAATTGCAATAGGCGAGGAAGGCGCCGCTCTCGCGGGCGCGGACGGGGATGACCTGGCGGGCGATCTCGTGCCAGTGGCGGCGGAGCGCCGTCGGCACCAGGATGAGCTCGGCGCCGGCCCGCGCGCAGGCGCGCGCCGCTTCCGGAAATTCGATGTCGTAGCAGATCAGCGGCGCCACGTGGAATCCCAGCAGGTCAAAGGTAACGATGCGCCCGCCCGCGGCAAAGGCGGCGCGCTCGTCATCGCTCGGCAGGTGCAGCTTGCGATAGAGGGCGAGGGTCGCGCCGTCGCGGCCGATGGCGATGGCGCTGTTGAAGACCAGCGCGCCATCGCGCTCGGGAAAGCCGCACAGGATGGCAAGACCGGCCTCGCGCGCGATGTCGGCAAGGGCGCCAACGAAAGGCCCCGCCGCCGGCTCGGCAAGGCGCTGCAGTTCGGCCGGCGGCAGGCGATAGCCGCTGGCAAAGAGCTCGGGCGTCACCAGCAGATCGGCCTCGCCCCGGAGGTCGCGGGCGACGCGGCGCAGCGATGCCAGCTGGTGGGCGACATCGCTCGGTTTGCTGTCGTTCTGGTAGAGGGCAAGGCGCATGCGGGCAGGGTCCGATTCCGTTTGGGCGCGGGCGATCGCCAACCTATATGGGAAGAATGCGGATCAGAAAGGCGGAAGCGGCGGATCTGCCCGCCATCAGAAAAATTCATGACGCGGCCTTCGGCGGGCCGGCGGAGGGAAAACTGGTGGCCGCCCTCGTCGCCGACGGCCTCGATGCCATCTCGCTGCTGGCGCGGCTCGACGACGAGCCGGTCGGCCATATCCTGTTTTCGCCGCTGACCGTCGAGGTGGACGGGCGGGCGATCCCGGCCCTGGCACTGGCGCCGGTCGGCGTTACCCCGGCCTATCAGAAGCGCGGCATCGGCAGTGCGCTTATCGAGGCCGGCCTGGCAGCGGCGCGGGAAGGTGGCTGGGCGGCGGTGATCGTCCTCGGCCATCCGCAATATTATCCGCGCTTCGGCTTCCGGGCGGCGCTGACGGCGGGGTTCCAGGCCCCCTTCCAGGGCGAGGCCTTCATGGGCCTGGAATTGCAGCCGGGCGCATTAAATGGCCATAAAGGCAGGATAATTTACCCGGTCAGCTTCGGGATCGATGTATCGGGGCCCGCATCGGCCACAGGTTGATTCCCGGAAATGCCCTGGAATCGCCATTTTTGATAAATTTTGTTTATCAAGATATAACCCGATCCAATTTGAACCATAGGCCTTGTACGGATTTACTCTCTTGAGTGTCGCTGCAGCGACACCGCCTTGGGCGCAAAATGGCTAGGAATTCCCTGGTTCCATGTCGCCGCATTGCCGGGAGGAAAAAACGCCGATGTCGGGATTAGCCGCCGCGAGGTCCCCAAACAAGTCCGCTGGCAATCCCTGGGACAGGGATGCGGCCCGCGGCATCGTCCAGGAGCACCGCAATCTGGAAGGGGCCCTGCTCCCTATCCTGCACGCCCTCAACGAGCATTTCGGCTATGTCGATGCGGAGGCCGTGCCGATCATCGCCGACGAGCTCAACCTCTCCCGGGCCGAGGTGCATGGCGTCATCAGCTTCTACCATGATTTCCGCAAGGAACCCGCCGGGCGGCATGTGGTGAAGGTGTGCCGTGCCGAGGCGTGCCAGTCGATGGACGGGCGGACCCTCGAGACGCATGTCGCCAAACGCCTGAAGGCCGAGTTCGGCGCCACCAGCGCCGACCGCAATTTCACCCTCGAGGCGGTCTATTGCCTCGGCCTCTGCGCCTGCTCGCCCGCCCTGATGGTGGATGGCGAATTGCACGCCAGGGTCACGCCGGCGCGCTTCGACGCCATCATCGCCGACCTCACCGGAGGGAAAAGCTGATGGCGACCCGTCTTTACATTCCCAGTGATTCCGCCGCCCTGGCGCTCGGCGCCGACGCGGTGGTGCGCGCCTTCCAGGTCGAGGCGAAGGCGCGCGGCCTCGACATCGAGATCGTGCGCAACGGCAGCCGCGGCCTGTTCTGGCTGGAACCGATGGTCGAAGTGGTGACGTCGCAGGGGCGCATCGCCTATGGCCCGGTCAGCGCGGCCGATGTGAAGCCGCTGCTCGAAGCCGGGTGCCTCGAGGGCAAGGCCGGGCACAAGCTGCATCTCGGCCGGCCCGAGGAAATCCCCTATCTCAAGAACCAGGAGCGCCTGACCTTCGCGCGCTGCGGCATCATCGACCCCTTGAGCCTTGCCGATTACGAGGCCCATGACGGCTATAAGGGCCTGCGCCGCGCGCTCGGCATGGAACCGGCGGCGATCGTCGAGGAAGTGACGCAAAGCGGCCTGCGCGGCCGCGGCGGCGCCGGCTTCCCCACCGGCATCAAGTGGAAGACCGTGCTGGGCGCCGGTTCGGACCAGAAATACATTGTCTGCAACGCCGACGAAGGCGACAGCGGCACCTTCGCCGACCGCATGGTGATGGAGGGCGATCCCTATCTCCTCATCGAGGGCATGACCATCGCCGGCATCGCCGTCGGTGCCACCATGGGCTACATCTATATCCGCAGCGAATATCCGCACGCCTTCCAGCGCATGCAGGATGCGATCCGCGAGGCCAATCGGGCGGGCTTCCTCGGCCCCGATATCCTCGGTTCCGGCCGCGTCTTCCAGCTCGAGGCGCGGCTGGGCGCCGGCGCCTATGTCTGCGGCGAGGAGACCTCGCTGCTGGAAAGCCTCGAGGGCAAGCGCGGCATGGTACGGGCAAAGCCGCCGCTGCCGGCCCTCAAGGGCCTCTTCGGCAAGCCCACCGTCATCAACAACGTGCTCTCGCTCGCCGCCGTGCCGACCATCCTCGACAAGGGGGCGGCCTTCTACCAGAATTTCGGCATGGGCCGCTCGCGCGGCACCATGCCGCTGCAATTGGCCGGCAACATCAAATATGGTGGCCTGGTCGAGAAGGCCTTCGGCATCACGCTGCGCCAGGCGATCGATGATTTCGGCGGCGGCACGGCAAGCGGCCGGCCGCTCCGCGCGGTACAGGTGGGTGGACCACTGGGCGCCTATTTCCCCGAGGCGCTGCTCGACACGCCCTTGGATTACGAGGCCATGGCCGCGGCCAAGGGCATGCTGGGCCATGGCGGCATCGTCGTCTTCGACGATTCCGTCGACCTGCTGGCCCAGGCGCGCTTCGCGATGGAATTCTGCGCCGTCGAATCCTGCGGCAAGTGCACGCCCTGCCGCATCGGCTCGACCCGCGGCGTCGAGGTGCTGGACCGGATCCGCGACGGCATCGAGCCGGACAAGAACAAGGCGCTGCTGGCCGATCTCTGCGACACCATGCTGGATGGCTCGCTCTGCGCATTGGGTGGCCTCACCCCCTTCCCGGTGCAGAGTGCGGTCCGCCATTTCCCGGAAGATTTCAACCGCCCGACGGCCAAGGCCGCGGCGGAGTGACGGAGTAAAGCCCATGACCCTGATCAAGGAAACCGATTACGGCACGCCGATCCGTCTCTCCGCCAGGATGGTGACGCTCTCCATCGACGGGCAGGAGATCACCGTGCCGGAGGGCACCTCGATCATGCGCGCGGCGATGGAGCTCGGCACCAAGATCCCGAAGCTCTGCGCCACCGACAGCCTCGAGGCCTTCGGTTCCTGCCGCCTCTGTGCGGTCGAGATCGAGGGGCGGCGCGGTACGCCGGCCTCCTGCACCACGCCGGTCGAGAGCGGGCTCAAGGTCTGGACCCAGACCGGCAAGCTCTCGAAGCTCCGCCGCAACATCATGGAGCTCTATATCTCCGACCACCCGCTCGACTGCCTGACCTGTGCCGCCAATGGCGATTGCGAGCTGCAGGACATGGCGGGTGTCGTCGGCCTGCGCGAGGTGCGCTACGGCTTCGCGGGCGAGAACCATCTCGATGCCGCGAAGGACGAGAGCAATCCCTATTTCACCTTCGATGCCTCGAAATGCATCGTCTGTTCGCGCTGTGTGCGCGCCTGCGAGGAAGTACAGGGGACCTTCGCCCTGACCATCGATTCCCGCGGTTTTGCCTCGACCGTCTCGGCCGGGCAGAAAGAAGATTTCCTGGGCAGCGAATGCGTCTCCTGCGGCGCCTGCGTGCAGGCCTGCCCGACCGCAACGCTGATGGAAAAGACCGTGATCGAGGCGGGCCAGCCGGAGCATTCCGTGGTCACCACCTGCGCCTATTGCGGGGTGGGCTGCTCGTTCAAGGCCGAGATGCGCGGCACCGAGGTGGTGCGCATGACGCCCTACAAGGATGGCGAGGCCAATCACGGCCATTCCTGCGTCAAGGGCCGCTTCGCCTGGGGCTATGCCACCCACAAGGACCGCATCACCAAGCCGATGATCCGCGAAAAGATCACCGATCCCTGGCGCGAGGTCAGCTGGGAGGAAGCGATCGGCCACGCCGCCAACGAATTCAAGCGCATCCAGGCGAAATACGGCAAGGGTGCGGTGGGCGGCATCACCTCCTCGCGCTGCACCAATGAAGAGACCTATCTGGTGCAGAAGCTGATCCGCGCCGGCTTCGGCGTCAACAACGTCGATACCTGCGCCCGCGTCTGCCATTCGCCCACCGGCTATGGCCTGTCGCAGACCTTCGGCACCTCGGCCGGCACGCAGAATTTCGATTCCGTGCGGGAAGCCGACGTCATCATGGTGATCGGCGCCAACCCGACCGACGGCCATCCGGTCTTCGCCAGCCACATGAAGAAGCGGCTGCGCCAGGGGGCGAAGCTGATCGTGGTGGATCCCCGCCGCATCGACCTCGTCAAATCGGCGCATATCAAGGCGGACTATCACCTGCCGCTCAGGCCCGGCACCAATGTCGCCATCATCAACGCGATGGCGCATGTCATCGTGACCGAGGGCCTGGTCGACGAGGCCTATGTCGCCGAACGCTGCGACAAAATGGAATTCGACCGCTGGCGTGCCTTCGTCGCCGAGGAACGCAACTCGCCCGAGGCGCTCGAGCAATATACTGGCGTGCCGGCGGCGGATGTACGCGGCGCTGCCCGGCTCTATGCCGGCGTCAAGAACGCCGCCATCTATTACGGCCTCGGTGTCACCGAGCACAGCCAGGGCTCGACCATGGTGATGGGCATGGCGAACCTCGCCATGGCGACCGGCCATGTCGGGCATGTCGGTGCCGGCGTCAATCCGCTGCGCGGGCAGAACAACGTCCAGGGTTCGTGCGACATGGGTTCCTTCCCGCACGAGCTGCCGGGCTATCGCCACATCTCGACCGACGATGTGCGCGAACAGTTCAACCAGGCCTGGGGCGTCACCCTCGATCCGGAGCCGGGCTTGCGCATCCCCAACATGCTGGATGCCGCCATCGACGGCAGCTTCAAGGGCATCTACATCCAGGGCGAGGACATCGCGCAAAGCGATCCCAATATCAAGCATGTGACGGCGGGCCTTGCCGCCATGGAATGCGTCGTCGTGCAGGACATCTTCCTGAACGAGACGGCGAATTACGCCCATGTCTTCCTGCCCGGCACCACCTTCCTGGAAAAGGACGGCACCTTCACCAATGCCGAGCGGCGCATCAACCGCGTCCGCCGCGCGGTGCCGCCTGCCCCCGGCTATGCCGATTGGGAGGTGACCATGATGCTCAGCAACGCGCTGGGCTATCCGATGCATTACAACCACCCCAGCGAGATCATGGACGAGATCGCCGCGCTGACGCCCACCTTCAAGAACGTCTCCTATGCGCTGCTAGAGGAGAAGGGCTCGGTGCAATGGCCCTGCAACGACGCGGCACCCGAGGGCACGCCGACCATGCATATCGGCAAATTCGTGCGGGGCAAGGGCCGCTTCATGATCACCGAATTCGTGCCGACCGAGGAAAAGGTCGGCCCGCGCTTCCCGCTCCTGCTCACCACCGGGCGCATCCTCAGCCAATACAATGTCGGCGCGCAGACCCGGCGCACCCACAATGTCGCCTGGCACCCCGAGGACGTGCTGGAGATCCATCCCCACGACGCCGAGCAGCGCGGCATCCGCGAGGGCGACAACGTCTCGGTCATGAGCCGCGTCGGCGAGACCACGCTGAAGGCCGTCATCTCCGAGCGCATGCAGCCAGGTGTCGTCTACACCACCTTCCACCATGTCGGCACCGGCGCCAACGTCATCACCACGGATTTTTCCGACTGGGCGACCAACTGCCCGGAATACAAGGTGACGGCGGTCGAGGTGCGGCTCTCCAACATGCAGTCGGAATGGCAGCGCGACTATGCCCTGTTCCGTGACGCCGCGCGCCGCATCAACCGGGCGGCCGAATAGCGGATGAAGACCAGGCCGCAGGACGGGGGCAGGGATTTGGCGGGCGCCTTGCCGCCGGTCGTGGCGCCCGTGCGGCTGCGCCAGCTTACCTTTGACGGCAGGCAGTTCGACCGCCTCGACCCCCTGGTCGAGGAAGTGCCGGTGGCGCTGGTCTATAACGGCGTCAGTCATGCCGTGATGATGGCAAGCCCGGCCGATCTCGAGGATTTCGCCCGCGGCTTCTCGCTTTGCGAAGGCATCATCGACAAGGCCGACGAGATCCGCGCGGTCGAGGCGATCGCACATGAAAAGGGCATCGAGCTGCAGATCGAGCTCGCCGCCGAGAGATTCTGGCGCCTGAAGGAGCGGCGCCGCACCCTGGCGGGTCGCACCGGCTGCGGCCTCTGCGGCATCGACAGCCTGGAGGAAGTGGCGCGCGACCTGCCGGTTCTGCCGGAGGGCAGCCAGCCGGACGGCGATCGGGTCGCCCTGGCGGCGATCGAGCGGGGCCTCGCCGCCCTGCCCGCGGCACAGGTGTGGAACGCCGAGGCCCGCGCCCTCCACGCCGCCGCCTTCTGCGACCGTGACGGCAATCTTCGCCTGCTGCGCGAGGATGTCGGCCGCCACAACGCCCTCGACAAGATGATTGGCGCGCTCGTCACCGCCGGGATCGACCCCGCTTCCGGCTTTGCCCTCATCACCAGCCGCTGCTCGGTCGAAATGGCGCAGAAGGCGATCGTCGCCGGCATTCGCGTGCTGGTCGCGGTCTCTGCGCCGACCTTGATGGCGCGGCGCCTGGCGCAGGCCAACAACCTCACCCTCGCGGCCCTGGCGCGGCAGGATTCGCTCCTCGTCGTCGCCCATGGTGAGCGCATCGACATGGAGAGCAGACAGTGAGCAACGATCACGCAGGCGGCAGCGACACGCTGGTGCGGATGGCGAACCAGATCGCCGATTTTTTCCAGGGCTATCCCGAGGCCGAGGGCGTGGAGGGTGTCGCCACCCATATCCGGAAATTCTGGGACCCGCGCATGCGCCGCGGCATCTTCGCCCATCTCGCAGCGGGCGGCGCCGGGTTGAAGCCGCTCGCCCGCACCGCGCTCGAGAAACTCGCCGCCGAACAGCCGCATCTCAAAGAGAGCGCGTAGGGGCGTCCTACTTCATCCTTGTCCTCGTTGTCATGGACCGCGCAGGCGGGGGATGACAGCAGGGTCGGTGCGATCAGGCCAGCAACCCGCGCGTCAATTGGGTGATGTGCCGCTTCAGGGCGGCACGGCCTTCGGCGCTCAGAATCGCGTGAGCGGCATCGCCCGTGCCGGATTGCAGGCCGGCCAGCCAGCGCATGAAATACCAGAGGTTGAGCGCCCCCAGCATCTCGGCGGCCGCATCAAGATCGGCCGCGGCGTCGATCTTTCCCTTCGCCGCCAGGACCTGCAGCAGTTTGCGGAACTGGTCGACCCGCATCAATTCGTCCGAGACGAAGGCATTGGATAGGCTCGACTGGTCGGTGAAAGAGGCGCCGAACAGCGCCGACCAGACGGCGCGGTCGAGATAGCCGACCTCGGTCTCGAAATCGGTCTCCATCATGCGGCAGATGGCATCGACCGGGTCCGCGGGCGGGTTGGCGATCACCTTGTCGGTCGCCCCCTGCACCAGATCGCGGTCGGCCTGGTAGATGGCGAGCCCGATTTCGGCCTTCGACTTGAAGTAGTTGTAGACCGTGCCGACCGACAATTCGGCAGCTGCGGCGATATCCTCCATCGAGGCGGCGTTGAACCCCTGCTCCTGGAAGAGGCGCGCGGCTGCGACCATAATTGCTTGTTTTCGCTTCTCTTTTTGCCGTTCACGCAAGCCGCCTTCGGCCATCGGCATCTCCTGGATTGACTGTAAATTTGAAACCACTATAATATTTTTCTCTATCCAATTATAGCGCCATTGCGCGGAATCGGGAGAAACATCATGGGCAGCCCTGCCAACCACCTTGCCATCGCCAGCCTGGACCAGGTCGATCCCAAGGATATCTGGCAGAAGGACAAGGACCATTTCGTCCATCCCTGGACCCATTTCGACTCGTTCAAGAAGGATGGTTCGCTGGTGATGGGGCGGGCCGAGGGCGCCTATGTCTATGATCTCTCCGGCAAGCGCTATCTCGACGGCATCGGCGGCCTCTGGTGCGTCAATATCGGCTATGGCCGGCGCGAAATCGTCGACGCGATCTCGGCCCAGGCCCTGCGCATGGCCTTCTTCAACCCCTTCGTCGATACCACCAACGTGCCGGCGGCGGAACTGGCGGCGAAGCTCGCCTCGTTGGCGCCCGCTGATCTCAACAAGGTCTTCTTCACCTGCGGCGGCTCGACCGCCAACGACACCGCCGTGCGCATCGCGCATTACTACCACGCCAGGCGCGGCAAGAAGTCGAAGAAGCAGATCATCAGCCGCGTCGACGCCTATCACGGCTCGACCTATCTGACCGGCTCGATCACCGGCCGTCCCGCCGACCGCTCGCCCTATCTGCACTTCGTGGAAGGATTGGTGCATCACGTTTCATCGCCGAACTTCTACCGGGCGCATGAAGTGCTGCCGAACGGCATCGGCAAGGGCATGAGCGAGCAGCAATTCTGCGACTATCTGATCGACGAGCTGGAGGCGAAGATCCTGGAAGTGGGACCTGACAACATCGCCGTCTTCTTCGCCGAGCCGGTGATGGGCGCCGGCGGCGTCATCGTGCCGCCAAAGGGCTATCACCAGCGCTCGCTGGAACTCTGCCACCGCCACGACATCCTCTATGTCTCGGACGAAGTGGTGACGGCTTTCGGCCGCCTCGGCCATTTCTTTGCCAGCCAGGATGTTTTCGGCATCGTCCCCGACATGATCGTGACGGCGAAGGGCCTCACCTCCGGCTACCAGCCGCTGGGCGCCGTGATCTTCTCCGAACGCATCTATGACGCCATGAGTGCCGCGGATCCCGATGGCTGGTTCACCAACGGCTATACCTATTCCGGCCATCCGGTCGCCTGCGCGGCGGCCCTTGCCAACATCGCCCTGATGGAGCGCGAGGACCTCAATGGCCATGTGCGCAAGATGGGCCCCTATCTCGAGCAGCAGCTGGGCACGCTGCTGGAGCTGCCCATCGTCGGCAATGTGCGCGGCCACAATTTCATGATGTGCGTCGAGAACGTGATGGACAAGGCGACGCGCGACCACTTCCCTGAAGAGGTCAATATCGGCAAGCGCATCTCGGACCATTGCGAGCGCTTAGGCTTGATCGTGCGGCCCCTGGGTGCGCTCAACATCATCTCGCCGCCCCTGACCCTCAGCAAGGAAGAGGTGGACGAACTGGTCTCGCTGCTGCGCCAGGGCATCGAGGCGACCATGGCCGATCTCAGGGCCGAGGGGCATTACAAGGGCTAAAGTCCGAACGTCTTGCTAGGCGATGACGCCCCCGGGAGAACCCGGGGGCGTTTTTCTTTCAGGCCGTTTTTGCTGGCAACGTGCGGTCCAGCACCGGCAACTTGTCCTTCAACCCCTGCGGCAAGGGCGCCATGACGAGGCGCCGCGCCTTGTGCCAGAAGGCAGAGAGCAGCAGCAGGGCTGAGCCGATGACGAGCGCGGTCAATGCCGCACTCGGGCCAAGCCCGCCGAAGGTCTCGAAGAGGACGCTGATGGCATAGAGTACATAGGCCAGCGACGAGACCAGAAGTGCCCGGCGATCGATCGCCAGCGAGACAATGGCGATGAGGGCATAGAGCAGGACAACCGCCACCGCCTGGAGCGTACCGACATTTCCGACAAAGACGCCGAGCGAAGCGAAGACGGGATGGGCGATCATCGGCGCTGCCGCGAGGTGCAGCCAGAAGGCGACGTCGGAGCGCCGCGACTGGCGGGTGCGATCAGCCATGTCCCAGCGCATGGCTAAGGCGAAGAGGGCGATGCCGCCGGCGAAGGCCAGCCAGCCCAATTGATCATGCAGAGCCGGGACCAGGATCAGCAGCAGCGAGATCAGCAGCAGGATGACGGCCACCGCGCCGGCCGCGATGGTAATGGGCACGCGGAAGCGGAACCAATGCGCCGCGGCGGCGATCGCGACGGCCAGACCCGTGCCGGCGACGGTGGTTGCCGGGAGCGAATTTACCCAGTCCAGCATCAGCCAGCCCGATTCGGTCGGCGACAGAACATCGAGGCCGGCGCTGGCGACGCTGCCGACGAAAGTCAGCAGCAATACGATGCTGGGCAGCGCCATGCGACGCCGCCGCGTGAAGAATTCGGCCAAGCCCCAGCTCGCCACCGCCACCAGGAAGGAGCCCAGCGCCGGCGCCACCGAACTGCCGATCCAGCTGATCGCGGCCAGCAGCAAGGCGAGCGCGATCACCACGAAGATGTCGTTGAAGCCGGTCAAGAGGCGGAAATTCTCCTCGTCGACCAGCGGTGTCGCGCGCTGGCTGGCGACGTGGTTGCGGAAGGCCTCGGCGGTTTCGGCCGGCAGGATGCCCGCATCGACCGCCGATTGCAGATCGGATTCGCTGTACATGGATTGCTCCTTTGCCCGCGGGCGTAGCATTGGCGGGGGAATGCGGCAAGGGTAGGGCGCAATGCACGCGCCAGTTCTCGTCTGCTTTTGTGTGATGGCCCGCTTCAGGCGGGCCATACACGAATTTCAGCGCGACTTGTAGAGAGCAACTCGTGGTTCCCACGCCTCCGCGGGGGATGACAATTGAGAAAATGTGCTCATCGCCGCGGCTTGGCCCGGGCCGTCGGTTCGGCGATCAGCGGGTCGTCGGGCCAGTAATGCTTCGGATATTGGCCCTTCAAATCGGCCTTCACCGCCTTGTAGGAGCCGGTCCAGAAGCTGGCCAGATCCTGCGTTACCTGCACCGGGCGCCGCGCCGGCGAGAGCAGATGCAGGAGGACCGGCACGCGCCCGCCGGCCACGCGCGGCGTTTCGGTGGCGCCGAACATCTCCTGCAGGCGCACGGCGAGAACGGGCCGCGCCGGATCGCTGTAATCGAGCGCCACCCGTGAGCCCGAGGGCACGGCGAGATGGGTGGGCGCCAGCCTGTCGAGCGCCTGGCGCTGCTGCCAGCCGAGCGCATCGATAAGGGCGGCGTGGAGATCGAGCCGGGCAAGATGGGCGCGGCGCATCACGCCGTCGAGCTGCGGTGCCAGCCAGACCTCGAGCGTGGCGAGGAGGGCGCTATCCGACCAGTCCGGCCAGCTTTCTTCAGGTAGCGCCTGCCGCAAGAACGCGACGCGGGCGCGGAGGTTCAGCGCGCCATCGTTCCAGGGCAGCACATGCAGGCCCATCTGCCGGATGCCTGCCAGCATGGCGGCGCGGGCGAGGCCCGGGTCCGGCTTCTGCAGCGGCTTTTCCTCCAGCACGAGGGCGAGCAGGCGCCGTTCGCGCCTGGCTTCCACCGCTTCCGCGCGGCCGTTCCAGGCGACATTGTCGCGCGTCACGATGAGGGCCTCGAAATCCGCTTCGATCTCGGCGAGGGCAATGGGAGCGGCGAGATAGATGCGCGCCTCGGTGGCGCCGGCATCGAGGGTCGCCACGGCGAGGTAGGGCTCCCGGGCCAGGGGATCGCTCTCGCTGAGGATCGCGCCGCGTCCGGAAGCCAGGCGGTAATGACCGCTCCCGCCGCGCTGCTGCGCGAGGCGGTCGGGATAGGCCAGCGCCACCACGCTGCCCGCCGCCGAACGCGGCCGGGCTTCGTCCGCCGCCACATTTATCTGCCGTCGCCAGTCGCGGGCCGATTGCCTGATGCGCTCCCGCGCCGCGCGATCGCCGCCTTGGCTTTCCAGCAGCATGAGGCGCTCGCCGAGATCGGCGCTGCGCGCATGGCCGGCGATGAGATCGCGCTCGCTCAAGATAGCGGCGATGTCGCAGGCGAGCGCGCCGAGGCCGCGCATCTTGGCGGCAATCAGCATATGGGCGAGGCGCGGATGCATGCCCAGTTCCGCCATCGCCCGGCCATGGGCGGTGATGCGATGGGCGGTATCGAGGGCACCCAGCTCGCGCAGCAATTCGCGCGCCTGGGCAAGCGCACCCGCCGGCGGCGGATCGAGCAAGGCGAGAGACCCCGCATCCTCGATGCCCCAGGCGGCAAGCTCCAGCGCCAGCGGCGCCAGATCCACTTCGAGGATTTCCGGCACCGGCTGCGCGCTCAGCGCGCGTTCGCTGTTGGCGCTCCACAGCCGATAGCAGGTGCCGGGCCCCAATCGCCCGGCACGGCCGCGCCTTTGGTCCGCGTTCGCCAGCGACACCCTGGTTGTCACCAGGCGTGTCATGCCGGTGGCGGGGTCGAATCGCGCCACCCGGCGCAGGCCGCTATCGACAACACAGGTGATGCCGGCAATGGTGAGCGAGCTTTCCGCGATGCTGGTGGCGAGCACGATCTTGCGCCGGCCCTGGCCGTCGGGGCGGATAGCGCGGTCCTGTTCAGCCATGGGCAGGTCGCCATGCAGCGGCAGGATCACGGTGCCGGCGATCGCCCCCAATTCGCGTTCCGTGCGGCGGATCTCGGCAAGGCCCGGCAGGAAGGCCAGCACATCGCCCTTGGTTTCGCCGAGCGCCTGGCGGATGGCGGCGGCCATGCGCTTCTCGATCCAGGTCGCATTGTCGTCGCCCAGATGATGGGTCGCGACGGGAAAGGCGCGGCCCTCGCTGGCAAGGCGCGCGGCACCCGGCATCAGGCGCTGGATGGCGCCGCCATCGAGGGTCGCCGACATGACGACAAGGCGCAGATCCGGCCTGAGGCTGGCCTGCGCCTCGAGGGCAAAGGCGAGGGCGAGGTCGGCATCGACGCTGCGCTCGTGGAATTCGTCGAACAGGATGGCGGCGATGCCCTCGAGGCCGGGATCCCCCTGCAGCTGGCGCAGGAAAAGACCAGTGGTGACGCATTCGATCCGGGTCCGCGGGCCAATCTTCCGGTCAAGCCGCACGCGATAGCCGACGCGTTCGCCGACCGCTTCGCCGAGCAGGGCGGCCTGTCGATGCGCCGCACCCCGTGCTGCCAGGCGCCGCGGTTCGAGGACAATGATACGGCCGTCGCCGCGCCAGCTGTTCTCGGGCGGGGCTGCAGCGAGGAGGGCCAGCGGGACCAAGGTGGTCTTGCCGGCCCCGGGCGGGGCTTCGAGGACCAGATTGGGCTGCCGCGCCAGGCTCTCCCGGATGGCGGGCAGCAAGGGCGTGATCGGCAGATCGGCCGGTTCGTCTGGGGCAGGTGCGGACATGCCCGGGGTGTAAGGGCCGCCCCGGTTCTTGTCCAGCCGCGGCCCGGCTGCAGACAGGTCCTTGCGCAGCCGGGCCGATGCGCCCATTGTCAGGTTCCTGTCAGACGGAAAACGTAAGAGGGTGACCATTGCGGAGGAGATCCGAGCCGCGCCAACCCGTCCGGAAGTCGCCGATGCGCCTGCTGCTGATCGAAGACAATGACCGCCTGTCCGAGTTCCTGGAAAAGGGGCTGGGCGATTCCGGTTTCGTCATCGACCGGGTCGGCGACCTCGCCGCCGCCCAGGCGGCGCTCGATGCCGGCGGCTTCGACGCGGTGATCCTGGATCTCGGCCTGCCTGACGGGGACGGGCTCGATTTCCTGAAACAGCGGCGCGCCCTCGGCGACCAGACGCCGGTCCTCATCCTCACCGCCCGCGACGGTCTTTCCGACCGGGTCGGCGGCCTCAATGCCGGGGCGGACGACTACCTCGCCAAGCCCTTCGCCATGGAGGAATTGGTGGCGCGGGTGAAGGCGCTGCTGCGGCGCCCGGGGGCGGCGCTGGGCGTGCAGCTCGTCCTCGGCAATATCTGTCTCGATACCGTCGGCCCCAGCTTCCTCATCGACGAGCGGCCGGTGACGCTGACCCGGCGCGAGCTGGCGCTCATGGAAATCCTGCTCAGGCGTCCCGGCAAGGTGGTAAGCCGCGGCGCCATCGAGGAAGGGCTCTACCGCTTTTCCGACGAGGTCGGCTCCAACGCCCTCGAAGTGCTGGTTTCGCGTCTGCGCAAGAAGCTCACCACGCTGGGTGCCGACATCAACCTCCATACCGTGCGCGGCGTCGGCTATATGGTGATGGACCGCAACTGAACCGTTGCCCGGTGGGCATGGTTGCATGGCCGGTGGACGAAAGCCGGTGGCCGGGGCTAGGTTCCAGCCATGGCACCCCAGGCACAATCCCGGCACGCCGCCCCCCGGCCGCGCAGCGCCTCGTTGCAGGCGCGCCTCGCCGTGCGCCTGCTGGCGGTCTTCGTCTTTGCCTTCTTCGCCTCCGGCCTTGCCACCTTCCTGATCTCCCAGGCCGACGACACCGAGATTCCCGATGAAAGCCTGCTGCGCAATTTCGAAAGCCTGCGCGACTATGTGCGCGAGGAATCGGACGGCGTCTGGTCGGTGGACCCGGCCCAATTGCCGGCCATCGTCTCCTTCGTGCTGCGCTGGCCGGATGGCAGCGAAATCCGCCGCGCCGGCGATGCCGCCATGCTCTCGGCGATCGACCGGCGCGGGGTGCCGGACGGCCTCGCCAACCTGCCGCCCGGTGCCACCAACATGTCCTGGTGGCTCGATCCCGCCTCCAAGAACAGCTATTACCTGATCTCGCGCGCCGTCAGGATCGAGGGCCGGCGCGCCATCCTGCAGGTGATCCAGGTGCTGACGCCGACCGATTCCGGCCTTTATGCCCTGGTCGACGAATGGCTGGGCGAGTTCGTGCCGGTCGGCATTCCGCTGCTCATCGTGCTGGTGGCGGCGCTGACCCTTTCGCTGCGCTCGGCCCTGCGACCGCTCGAAAACCTGCGCCGCCGCGCCGCGCGCATCGGACCGCACCAGACCAGCCTGCGCCTGCCGCTCAACGACCTGCCGACCGAATTGCAGCAGCCGGTGCTCGCCATCAACAGCGCCCTCGACCGCCTCGACCGCGGCTTCCAGGCCCAGCGCGCCTTCCTGGCCGATGCCGCCCATGAGCTCCGCACGCCGCTCACCATCCTCGCTGCGCATCTCGATACCCTGCCGCGCCAGGTGGCAACCGACACGCTGAAAAGCGACGTCGCGCGCATGACGCGCCTCGTCAACCAGCTTCTCCTCGTGGCGCAGCTGCAATCCATGACCGTCGACCCGAAGGAGACGACCGATCTTTCCGAGATCGCGGTCGACCTCGCCGCGCTCTTTGCGCCGCTGGCCATCCGCCTCCACCGCGATGTCGGCGTCAGCGGCGCCGAGCAGCCGGTGATCGTGCGCGGCAACAAGGATGCCATCCACCAAGCCCTGCGCAACCTGGTCGAGAACGCGCTGCGCTTCACGCCGGAAGGAACCGAGGTCGAGATCGCGGTCGATCCCGCCGGCAGCGTCACCGTCGCCGATCGCGGGCCCGGCATTCCGCCGCAGGAGCGCCACCGCCTGTTCGAGCGCTTCTGGCAGGGCGAGTACAAGAAGCGCGACAGCCGCGCCGGCGGCGCCGGATTGGGCCTCGCCATCGCTCACCGCATCGCCGAGACCCACCAGGCGCGGCTCGAGATCGATGACAATCCCGGCGGCGGCGCCAAATTCACCCTCAGTCTGCCGCTGGCGGCGTGAAGTCGGGCCATTCTTCGTCCGGCTTGCCTTGACACGCCCCGGAATCCCCCTAAAGTCCCGCGGTTCCGGGCGAATTTGCCCCGGAATCGGTCAAAAACAGCCATTTGCAGAAGGAAGTCATGCTGACGATCACGCTGCCCGACGGCGCCAAGCGCGCGTTCCCGGGGCCGGTTTCCGGCGCCGAGCTCGCCGCTGCCATCGGGCCTGGCCTGGCCAAGGCCGCCCTCGCCATCAAGTTCGACGGCAAGGTCCGCGACCTTGCGACCGTCATCACCAAGGATGCGCAGGTCGAGATCGTCACCCGAACCCATCCCGATGCGCTCGACCTCATCCGCCACGACGCCGCCCATGTGATGGCCGAGGCGGTGCAGGAGCTCTATCCCGGCACCCAGATCACCTTCGGGCCGGCGACGGAGACGGGCTTCTATTACGACTTCCATCGCGCCGAGCCGTTCACGCCGGAGGATTTCCAGGCGATCGAACAGCGCATGAAGGAGATCGTCGACCGCGACGAGGCGATCACGCGCGAGGTGGTGTCGCGCGACGAGGCCGTGAAACGGTTCAAGGCGCTGGGCGAAAGCTTCAAGGCGGAATGGGTGAACGAAATCCCGGCCGATGAGGAGATCTCGCTCTATCACCAGGGCAAGTGGTTCGACCTCTGCACGGGGCCGCATCTCCCCTCCACCGGCAAGCTCGGCAAGGCCTTCAAAGTGATGAAGGTGGCCGGCGCCTATTGGCGGGGCGATGCCAGGAACCCGCAATTGCAGCGCGTCTATGGCACGGCCTGGGCCGACGAGAAGCAGCTCAAGGACTATCTCCACCAGCTGGAAGAAGCGGAGAAGCGCGACCATCGCCGCCTGGGGCGCGAGATGGACCTGTTCCACCAGCAGGAAGAGGCGGTGGGCTCGATCTTCTGGCATCCGCGCGGCTGGCGCCTCTATCGCAGCCTCGAGAGCTATATCCGGCGGCGGCTGGAGCAGAACGGCTATCAGGAAGTGAAGACGCCGCAGATCCTCGACCGCTCCTTCTGGGAAAAATCGGGGCATTGGGAGAAGTTCCGCGAGGCGATGTTCGTCATCGAGGATGACGAGGACAAGACCAAGCAGCTGGCCCTGAAGCCGATGAACTGCCCGGGTCATGTGCAGATCTTCCGCCAGGGGCTGAAGAGCTATCGCGACCTGCCGATCCGCATGGCGGAATTCGGCGCCTGCCACCGCAACGAGCCGTCCGGGGCGCTGCACGGCATCATGCGGGTGCGCGCCTTCACCCAGGATGACGCGCATATCTTCTGCACCGAGGACCAGATCGTTGACGAGACCAGGGCGTTCTGCGATTTCCTGCTCTCGGTCTACAAGGATTTCGGCTTCGAGGACGTGCGGGTGAAGTTCTCCGACCGGCCGGAAAAGCGCGCCGGGTCGGATGCCATCTGGGACAAGGCCGAGGAAGCGCTCAAGACCGCGACGACGGCCGCCGGCCTCCAGTTCACGCTCAATCCGGGCGAGGGCGCCTTTTATGGGCCGAAGCTCGAATTCGTGCTGCGCGACACCATCGGCCGCGACTGGCAATGCGGCACGCTGCAATGCGATTTCGTGCTGCCGGAGCGGCTGGATGCCTCCTATATCGGCGAGGACGGGCAGAAGCACCGGCCGGTCATGCTGCACCGCGCCATCTTCGGCTCACTGGAACGCTTTGTCGGCATCCTGATCGAACACCACGCCGGCAAGTTCCCGCTCTGGCTGGCGCCGACGCAAGCCGTGGTGTGCTCGATCGTCTCGGACTGCAACCCCTATGCGGAAAAGGTGGTGGCTGCGCTGCGCCGGGCCGGTCTGGTGACGGAATTCGACGGCCGCAACGAGAAGATCAACTACAAGGTCCGCGAGCACAGCCTGGCCAAGATCCCCGCGATCATCGCGGTCGGCAAGCGGGACGAGGAAGCGGGGACCGTCGCCATCCGCCGTCTGGGTGAGGAAGGACAGAAAACCTTGCCCCTCGACGAGGCGGTCCGGGTGCTTGCCGAGGAGGCGCGCTCGCCGCTCGATCGTGCCGTTTAAGCGGGGCATTGCTGAAATGCCCATAAATTTGGCATAATGCCACCAAATCACCCGCCGCCCGAACCCAGGTGGCGGGTGCCTTGCCTTCAAGGCGGAACTTCCGCGAAGGCCATCAACAGCAACAGTTTCAGGAGCCGACCATAGCTAGGATACCCACCCAGGAGAACGCGCCCGCCCGTGACCAGGGCCCCCGCGTCAATCACCAGATCAATGTGCGCGAAGTGCGCCTGGTCAAGGAGGACGGCGAGATGTATGGCGTCGTCCCCACCCGCGAGGCACTCACCATGGCGGCCGATGTGGGTCTCGATCTGGTGGAGATCTCGCCCAATGCGACCCCGCCCGTCTGCAAGATCCTCGATTACGGCAAGTTCAAATACGAAGCGCAGAAGCGCAAGAACGAGGCCAAGAAGAAGCAGAAGGTGATCGAGGTCAAGGAGATCAAGATGCGCCCGGGCATCGACACCCATGATTACGAGGTGAAGATGCGCGCGATCCGCAGTTTCCTCGGCGAGGGCGACAAGGTGAAGGTCACCATGCGCTTCCGCGGCCGCGAGATGATGCACCAGGAACTGGGCCTCAAGGTCCTCGACCGCGTGCGCAACGAGCTCGAGGAACTGATCAAGGTGGAGAGCCATCCCAAGCTGGAAGGCCGCCAGATGATCATGACGATTGCGCCGAAATAGGCCGCCAAAGCAATCGGCCAGCATCAGCGTGTTTCAGGCAATGCCCCGGACTTGATCCGGGGCATTTCTTCTTGATGATGGCGCGATCGCGCCTCGGCGGCGCATTCATTTCTTGAGACGGAGACGGCCATGCTGCCAAGGCGCAAACTGGGAAGCCAGGGGCTCGAGGTTTCGGCGATCGGGCTTGGCTGCATGGGCATGAGCCAGTCCTACGGGCCGGCGGACGAGGCTGAATCGATCGCCGTCATCCACCGCGCGCTCGATCTCGGGTGCAACTTCCTCGACACCGCCGAAGTCTATGGGCCCTATGTCAACGAGGCCTTGCTGGGCAAGGCGCTGAAGGACCGGCGCGACCGCGCGGTCATCGCCAGCAAGTTCGGCTTTGCCATCACGCCCGAGGGTTCGATCGGCGGCACGGATTCAAGGCCCGATCACATCCGCGCCGTGGTCGATGCCTCGCTCCGGCGCCTGCAGACAGACCATATCGATCTTCTCTACCAGCACCGCGTCGACAAGGCGGTGCCGATCGAGGAGGTGGCTGGCACGGTGGGCGACCTCATCCAAGCCGGCAAGGTGCGCTATTTCGGCCTTTCCGAGGCTGGCGTCGCCACCATCCGCCGCGCCCATGCGGTACAGCCCGTCTCGGCCGTGCAGAGCGAGTATTCGCTGTGGGAGCGCAATCTCGAAGGCGACGTCATCCCGCTGCTCAAGGAACTCGGCATCGGCCTGGTGCCGTTCTCGCCGCTGGGGCGCGGCTTCCTTACCGGCGCCGTGCGCGCTGCGGATCTGCCGGCCGATGACTACCGGCGCCAGGACCCGCGGTTCCAGGGCGGCAATTTCGAGAAAAACATGCAGGCGGCAACTGTGGTGCGCGACCTTGCCGCGCGGAAGGGCGTGAAGCCGGGGCAATTGGCGCTCGCCTGGCTTCTCGCCAGGGGCGATTTCATCGTGCCCATTCCGGGCACCAAGCGGCAATCCTATCTGGCCGAGAATGTCGCCGCCGCCGCCATCCGCCTCGATAGAACGGAACTGGCAGAGCTCGATGCTGCCCTGCCGCCCGGCAGTATCACCGGGTTGCGCTATGGCGCGATGCATCTTGGCCTGGTGGATCGCTAGGCTGCACCGCCAGGCTGGTCCGCCAGGGAGGGCGCGGCCCATCGGGCGCCATGCAGGCTATTCAATTGGCCGCGGCGGTCTTGGCGAAGGTGCCGGCCTTGCGGTCGGCCTTCATCATTTTGGGCTGGATGCGGGCGGCGGCTTCGCGGGCGATGCCGGCGATTTCCGAACGGCGGATGCCGAGATCGGCCAGTTCGCGCTCGCTATAGGCCGACAATTCGCGGTGCACTTCGCTCATCACCGCCCAGCGGCGCCAGGTGGTCCGGATCAGGGTCAGAAGCTGCATGGTCATGTCCTCTTGAAATGGGATTGTTCAGCAGCCTCCCAGAACTCGCCACGTATATAGTCTGACAATTGCTGCAATGCAACATGATTTTCCGGTGCCAGCACCGGCGAAGGTGACCCTATCGGGCCTGGACGCCGCGAGAGAACGGGATTCCGGACCGGAAACCAGCCATTTAGGTCGCTGGAGGAATACTTAACCGAAAACGAATTAACTCCATCATCCTCCTGAATGATTTGGAGGATTTGTCCGACGCGCCCGCAGGGCTGGATGTCATGAACCATATTTCTGCTTGTAATAAAAACGTCATCGATCTCAACTATCGATGGCCCCGTGCCCACAAATGAGAATGATTTTCGATAGGGAGAGACGCAGTGACCTTGAAGCCCCTTTTGGCTGCCGCCTTCGGCATCGCTCTTTTTGCCAGCAATGCCCAGGCCGAGTTCAAGCTCGACAGCCGGTTTACCGATAGCGATGGCGACCTCATCGCCGATATCCCGAGCGATCCGGCGCAGCAGGTCGACCCGGATACGCTGATCTTTGCCTATACGCCGGTCGAGGATCCGGCGGTCTATGCCGATGTCTGGTCGGAATTCCTGGCGCATATGGAAGGCGTCACCGGCAAGAAGGTGCAGTTCTTCCCGGTCCAGTCGAATGCCGCCCAGATCGAGGCGATGCGCGCCGGGCGCCTGCATATCGCCGGTTTCAATACCGGCTCCAATCCGCTGGCGGTGGCCTGTGCCGGATTCCGCCCCTTCACCATGATGGCCTCGGCCGACGGTTCCTTCGGCTATGAGATGGAGATCATCACCTATCCCGGCTCCGGCATCGAAAAGCCGGAGGACATCAAGGGCAAGCAGCTGGCCTTCACCTCGGAAACCTCCAATTCCGGCTTCAAGGCGCCTTCCGCCCTGCTGAAATCGGTCTATGGGCTAGAGGCCGGAACCGATTTCGAGCCGGTCTTCTCCGGCAAGCACGACAATTCGATCCTGGGTGTGGCCAACAAGGATTATCCGGCGGCCGCCATCGCCAATTCGGTCATGGCGCGCATGCTGGAGCGCGAGGTGGTCAAGCCCGAGCAGATCGTCACGATCTACAAATCGGACACCTTCCCGACGACGGGCTATGGCATCGCCCACAATCTGAAGCCGGAACTGCAGGACAAGATCAAGGAAGCCTTCTTCGGCTTCAAATGGGCCGGCTCCAAGCTCGAGGCCGAGTTCTCGAAATCGGGCGAGGCGCAGTTCATCCCGATCACCTTCAAGGACAATTGGGCGGTGATCCGGCAGATCGACGAGGCGACCGGCGTCTCCTATGACTGCCAGTAACGGCGGCGGGCGCTAGGGTCCGGATGGATCCTGCGGCGGGCGCAATCGGCCAGAGCGGCCGGTTGCGCCCGGCCGATTCCGTCATCGCCTCGATCTGCCAATAATCGCACCACCAAAGCCCCAGCCGGCGACAAGACCGGCGTGACGACAGGGAACAAGCATGCTGCGCCTGGTTTCGCTCACCAAAACCTACAAGACCGGCGACCGCGCCCTGAGCGAGGTCAGCTTCGAGGTGCCGGCCGGCCAGGTGGTCGGCCTGATCGGCCCGTCCGGCGCCGGCAAATCCACCCTCATCCGCTGCGTCAACCGCCTGGTCGAACCGACCGGCGGGCAGATCTTTCTCGGCGATACCGAAATCACGGGCCTAGCCCGCGGCGAATTGCGCGTCCTGCGCCGGCGCATCGGCATGATCTTCCAGGAATACGCCCTGGTCGAACGCCTGACCGTGATGGAGAACGTGCTCTCCGGCCGCCTCGGCTATGTTCCCTTCTGGCGCTCCTTCATGCGCCGCTTTCCGGAAGCCGATGTCGCCACGGCCTTTGCGCTGCTGGAGCGCGTCGGCCTCTCCGACCATGCCGACAAGCGCGCCGACGCGCTTTCCGGCGGCCAGCGCCAGCGAGTCGGCATCGCCCGGGCGCTGGAACAGAATCCCGAATTGCTGCTGGTCGACGAGCCCACTGCCTCGCTCGATCCCAAGACCTCGCGCCAGATCATGCGCCTCATCAAGGAGATCTGCGAGGAGCGCAACCTGGCCGCCATCATCAACATCCACGACGTCGTGCTGGCGCAGGGCTTCACCGACCGCATCATCGGCCTGCGTGCCGGGCGCGTCGTCTTCGATGGCGCCCCGTCCAGGCTCGATGATTCCGTGCTGACCGAAATCTATGGCGAGGAGGATTGGGCGCAGATGCGCCGCGCCGAGCAGGAGGACGAGGAAGACGCGCGCGCCGAGATGCGCCGCCGCGAGATGATGGCGGAGGCCAGATGACATCGGCCGCGAACACCGCATCCCTGCCGCGCCGACACTGGAAGCGGCCGCCACTCCTCATCAAGTCGCCGCTGCTGCGCTGGATCATCTATGGCGGGGCGCTGGTCTATCTCGTGCTTGCCGTCGGCACGGTCGAGGTCAACTGGTCGCGTGTCTATGAGGGGCTAGAGCGCGGCTGGCGTTTCATCCAGGGCTTCCTGGTGCCGGACTTCACCTCGCGCTGGCGCGACATTTCCGTCGGCCTGGTGGAGAGTCTCACCATGACGGTGACCTCGACGGTGGTCGGCATTCTCATTTCGGTACCGATCGGCATCGGCGCTGCACGCAACCTGGCGCCGGCCTGGATCTATCTTGTCTGCCGCGCCATCATCGCCGTGTCCCGCTCGTTCCAGGAGGTGATCATCGCCATCCTGCTGGTGGCGATGTTCGGCTTCGGCCCGTTTGCCGGCTTCCTGACCCTGAGCTTCGCCACCATCGGCTTCCTCTCCAAGCTGCTGGCCGAGGATATCGAGGATATCGACGAGACCCAGGCCGAAGCGATCCGCGCCACCGGTGCCGGCTGGTGGCAGCTGGTGAACTATGCCATCCAGCCCCAGGTGATGCCGCGCCTCATCGGCCTCTCGCTCTATCGCCTCGACATCAATTTCCGCGAATCGGCAGTCATCGGCATCGTCGGCGCGGGCGGTATCGGCGCGACGCTCAATACCTCGATCGACCGCTATGAGTACGATTCCGCCGGCGCCATCATGCTGATCATCATCGGCATCGTGATGGTGTCGGAATATTCGTCCTCCCACATCCGCAAATGGGTGCAGTGATGCCGGTCGGCAAAATCGCGGGCCAGCCGGTCTGGCAGCATCGGACGCCGCGGGCGCGCCTCGCCCTCTGGGCCGGCTGGCTCGGCCTCGTCGCCCTCTTCGTCTATTGCTGGCAGGTGATGACGGAGACCACGATCTGGGCCTTCGTTCATGACGCGCCGGCCCAGGCCGTCGATATCGGCAGCCGCATGCTGCCGCCGCGCTGGGGCTATATCGAAAAGCTGCTGCTGCCGCTGTGGGACACGCTCAACATGGCGACCCTGGGCACGCTGCTCGGCGTCATCCTGGCGGTTCCGGTCGCCTTCCTGGCGGCGCGCAACACCACGCCCAGTGTCATGCTGCTGCGGCCCATTGCCCTCTTCATCATCGTGTCGTCGCGCTCGATCAACTCCCTCATCTGGGCCCTGCTGCTGGTGGCCATCATCGGCCCCGGCCTGCTGGCGGGGATCGTCGCCATCGGCCTGCGCTCGATCGGCTTCATCGGCAAGCTGCTCTATGAGGCGATCGAGGAGATCGATGTCTCTCAGGTCGAAGCGGTGACGGCGACCGGCGCCAGCCGCGGCCAGATCATGGATTACGCCATCGTGCCGCAGATTCTGCCGGCCTTCTGCGGCATCACGGTCTTCCGCTGGGACATCAACATTCGCGAATCGGCCATTCTCGGCCTGGTCGGCGCCGGCGGCCTCGGCCTGCAATTGCAGGCCTCGCTCAATGTTCTGGCCTGGCCGCAGGTGACCATGATCTTCCTGGTCATCCTCGGCACGGTCGTGGTCTCCGAGTGGGTCTCGGCCAAAGTCCGTCAGGCCATCACGTGACCGGCGGCGCGCTGCCGAGGCCGGAACCGGCCCCGGACACTCTGCCCGATGCGGCGACGCCGGACTGGGCGTTCCGGCGCTATGAGGCAATCCGCGCGCGCCTGCCGCACTGGCCGGAACAACGCCTCGCCGACAGTGTCCAGGTCGCCGATCTCGGCGACCTGGAGGCGGATTTCGACGCCTTCCTGTTCGATTCCTTCGGCGTGCTGAATGTCGGCGACACGCCGCTGCCGGTGGCGGCTTCGCGGCTTGCGCACCTCAAGGCGCTCGGCAAGCAGGTGGTCGTGCTGACCAATGCGGCAACGCCGGCCCATGGCGATCTGATTGCCAAGTATGAGCGCATGGATTTCGGCCTCGAGCCGCGGCAGATCGTCAGCAGCCGCGCCATCCTGGCGGCCCATATGGCACCCTATGGCAGCGACTGGACCTGGGCGGTGGCGGCGCCGCCCGAATCCGGGATCGCGGAACTGCCCGGCAAATGTCTCGCC
This sequence comes from Dongia mobilis, assembly GCF_004363235.1. Taxonomy (GTDB): domain Bacteria; phylum Pseudomonadota; class Alphaproteobacteria; order Dongiales; family Dongiaceae; genus Dongia; species Dongia mobilis. The sequence goes on along the minus strand of NZ_SNYW01000002.1, from coordinate 18,609 downwards.
TTCGACGCGGCGACGGCGGCCCGGGCGGACGGCATCGTCTTTCTCAGCAGCAAGGGCTGGAGTGCCGCCGCCCAGGCGGTGATGGCGCAGGCGCTCGCCGACCGGCCGCGCCCCTTCCTGATCGGCAATCCCGATCTGGTCGCGCCGCGCGAGGGGCACCTGTCGCTGGAATCGGGCGCCTATGCCCATGACCTCGCCGACCGGCTTGGCCTCGCCCCCGAGTTCTTCGGCAAACCCTTCGCCAATGCCTTCGGCGCGGCACTTCGCAGCCTGCCCCCCGGCATCCCGCCCGAGCGGGTGCTGATGGTGGGCGACACGCTGCACACCGATATCCTGGGTGCCGCCGCGGCCGGCATCGCCTCGCTGCTGGTGACCGAGCACGGCGTGCTGCAGGCGCTGGATGTCGATATCTGCATCGCCCGGTCCGGCATCCGGCCAACCTATATCGCGCCCCATATCTGAAGGCGGCCGGCGCCGGGGACACCGGGTCCCGCGGAAGGGGGCGTGGCGGCGCCACCGCAGTCGGCCGGACCTACGTCCGCACATTAACCTAAATCGAGTTGATTCGAGAATGAAGCGGCTGGCCGGCCCGCCCGACAGGTTGGCGCGGTATCCTATGGCAGGCCGAAGACATCCTGCGGTTCGGCGAAGCCGCGCAGGGGATGGCTGCCGAGATATTTGAGGGTCGAGCCGCAGATCGAGGCGAATTGGCGCGAGGCGAGCAGCGGCTGGTCGAGTATGGGGCAGAGCGTCTCGATCCGCTCGGCCAGATTGACCGCGGGGCCGATCACGGTGAAATCGAGCCTGGCATCCTCGCCCTGCGCCGCGCCGATATTGCCGTATGAGACCGAGCCCGCATGCAGGCCAATGCCGATCTTGAGGGCCGACTGCCCGGTCGCCATCCTGAGTTCGTTCAGGTCCCGCAGGCCGGCAAGCGCCGCCATCGCCGCGTCCAGCGCGATCCGGCACTTGCGGTCGCGGTCGAGGTCGTCGCGCATCGGGAAGATCGCCAGCATGGCGTCACCGATGAATTTCAGAATCTCGCCGCCGCGCGCGATCACCGGCCGCGCCACGGTGTCGAAATAGTCATTGAGCGTGGCGATGACGAGGTCGCGCGGCAGTTCGTTCGACATCTGGGTGAAGCCGCGCAGATCGCAATACCAGATGGCGGCGGCAATGGTGCGGGCATCGCCGCGCTGGATCTGGCCGGAGAGCACCGCCTCGCCGGCATTGGAACCCAGATAGACATGCATCAGCGAGCGGGCGATATAGGCCCATTCGCGTGCCTCGATGATGAGCGAAAGCAGCGGGATGAGCGTGCGGAAAGCCGCAAGCTGCGCCTCGGCGAAACCCTCCGGCGCGTCCGAGGCGATCGAGACCGAGGAGCGCACGCCGCCGGGCAGGCGGATAGCGAAAATGGCGTAATCGGTCGCGCCCTGCTTGCGCATGTCGTCGAGGATGGGGAAATCGTTGGCCGCCTCCGCCCCCGCCCCGGGTGTCAGGCGCCGGCGGATCTCGTTCACCTCGCCCTGGTAGAGCACGCGCAGGGGCGAGGTGATGAACTCCGGGCTGGTCATCACGGCATGGTCGCGCGCGACGCGCTTGGCCAGGGTATCGCCCTTGTTCCAGACATAGCCGATGGCGGCGATCTGCGGATGCAGGGTGCGCACCGAGACGAAGAAGCGCAGCAGCGGGAAGCCGCATTTGCTGAGGCGCAGGGCCAGGCCGCTGACGAATTCGCCGAGATCGGGCAGCAGGCGGCCTTCCTCCAGCATCCACTGGAAGGCGGCCTCGACGGCGGGACAGCCGAGACAAGCGGCTTCGCCCGCCATGGCGCGGGCCACCATCGGAACGGGCGGCATGGCGGCAGGCAGCGCCGCGGCGGCGGCCTGCACCCCCGCGCGCGCTGCCGGCAGCAGGCCGTCGCTCAGATCATCGTCATTGGCTATCTGGATCTTGGCCGCCATCTCTCGTCCGCCGCAGCACCGGCCAGCCGCCGCCGCCGATTCCATCAGGATTCTTCCCGCGCCGAGATATGGGGGTGGCATGGCACGGGATCAAATACCTTTCTCTTCCATCACTCTAGCAATCCAGGCGGATTCGCGAAACCGCGACGGCAAACTGCCCGGTTGCGGCCATCAGCCGCTAAGGCACAGAAAAATAAGGGTTGAAGTGCTACCCCGCCGCATTACCTTCTGGGGCAGCTATTGACCCGAAAGCGTGCGGAGAGCCGCCATGTTCATCCAGACCGAAGAGACGCCGAATCCGGCGACGCTGAAATTCCTGCCCGGCCGCGCGGTCATGGGCGAAGGCACGGCGGATTTCGCCCGTCCCGAGGGCGCCGAACGCTCGCCGCTGGCGCAGCGCCTGTTTGCCGTGGACGGCGTCGCGCGCGTCTTCCTCGGCGGCGATTTCGTCACCATCACCAAGGCCGAGGGCAAGGACTGGTCGCTGCTGAAGCCGGCCCTGCTCGGCATCATCATGGAGCATTTCACCACCAATCAGCCGATCCTCCTTGGCGACGGCATGGCAGCCCCCGCCGCCGGCGGCGAGGAGGATGACGAGATCGTCCTGCAGATCAAGGAACTGCTCGAGACCCGCGTGCGTCCGGCGGTGGCGCAGGATGGCGGCGACATCGTGTTCCATTCCTTCGAGGACGGTGTGGTTTATCTGCACATGCAGGGTTCCTGCTCGGGCTGCCCCAGCTCGACCGCGACCCTCAAAATGGGCATCGAGAACATGCTGCGCCATTACGTGCCGGAAGTGCTGGAAGTCCGGCCGGTCTGACAGGCCGGATCGCCGTGACTCCCGCATTGCTCGCCGGGGTGATCCAAGGCGTTGGCCGACGCGAAGAATGAAACGGGCGCCCGGGATGGATCGGGCGCCCGTTCCCGTTTGCCCCGCACATACTGTCCTGCCCGTTGCAGGGGCGCCCGGCACCGATCGATCCGCAGGAGATTCCATGACGGCAGATTTCCAGAAGCCCGAGAGCCTCGCCGGCGACATCGCCCTCGATCTCATCTTCCGCCAGGCGCGCACCTATTCGCATTTCCTCGACCGCCCGGTGACGGACGAGACCCTGCGCGCCGTCTATGACCTGGCGCGCCTCGGCCCCACCAGCGGCAACTGCCAGCCGCTGCGCATCCATTTCGTGCGCGGCGCCGAAGCGAAGGCGAGGCTGGAGCCGGCCCTCGCCGCGGGCAACCGCAAGAAGACCATGGCTGCGCCGGTGACGGCGATCTTCGCCATGGACATGGAATTCTACGAACAGCTGCCCAGCCAGTTCCACGACCCGGAGGCGCGCTCCTGGTTCGCCGGCAAGCCGAAGGCGATCGACGAGGCGGCGATGCGCAACGGCACGCTGCAGGCCGCCTATTTCATCCTGGCGGCACGGTCGCTGGGCCTCGATTGCGGGCCGATGTCGGGTTTCGACCGGGAGAAGGTCGACGCCGCCTTCTTCGCCGGCACGGCTTGGCGCTCGAACTTCCTGTGCAATCTCGGCTACGGCAATCCCGGCCGCCTGCACCCGCGGAACCCGCGCCTCGATTTCGACTTCGCCTGCAGGATCGCCTAGGCATCCCCTGCCGGGCGATCGGCGCTTGCCAGCGGACTCGGCCGGCGCCTAAACTCCGCCATATGGATGACGGGCCGGCCCTGACCCTGCCTCGATCCGACCCTGCCGCGCATCCTCTCGCCGCATGGGCAGAAGCAAAACCCACCAACAGAAAACCCGCAAGACATCGGAGACAAGCAATGACCCGACGATTCAAATCCATTCTGGGCGTGGCGGTCGCCATCGGCCTTGCCACCGGCGGCCTCGCCGCAGGGGTTGGCCAGGCACAGGACATGAAGTTCTTCCGCATCGGCACCGGCGGCACGGCGGGCACCTACTACCCGATCGGCGGCCTCATCGCCAATGCGATCTCGAATCCGCCGGGATCGCGGCCCTGCGAGGAGGGCGGCTCGTGCGGCGTGCCCGGCCTCGTCGCCTCGGCGCTGGCCTCCAATGGTTCGGTCGCAAATGTGAACGCAATCAATGGCGGCACGCTGGAATCAGGCTTTGCCCAGTCGGATGTCGCCACCTGGGCGCAGACCGGTACCGGTATCTGGGAAGGCAAGCCGGCAGCCAGCAAACTGGCCGCCATTGCCAATCTCTATCCCGAAAGCATCCATCTGGTGGCAAGCGCCGAATCCGGCATCAAGAGCGTCGCCGATCTCAAGGGCAAGCGCGTTTCGCTGGACGAGCCGGGCTCCGGCACGCTGGTCGATGCGCGTATCATCCTGGAGGGCCACGGCCTTGCCGAAAGCGACGTGCAGGCGGAATTCCTCAAGCCCGATCAGGCGGCGGACCGCATGCGCGACGGTGCCATGGATGCGTTCTTCTTCGTCGGCGGATTCCCGGCCGGCGCCATCGCCGAACTCGCCAGCCAGCACCAGATAACGCTGGTGCCGATCGATGGCGACAGCGCCGCCAAGATCCGCGAGAAATATCCCTTCTTCGCTGCCGATCTGGTTCCGGCCGGCACCTATGAAGGGGTCGATGGCGACGTCACCACCCTGTCGGTTGGCGCGCAATGGGTCACGAGCACCGACCAGCCGGAAGACCTCGTCTACGGCATCACCAAGGCGTTGTGGAACGACAACACCCGCAAGCTGCTCGATTCCGGGCACGCCAAGGGCAAGAAGATCGTCAAGGAAACCGCCCTCGACGGAATCGGCATCCCGCTGCATCCGGGTGCCGAGCGGTTCTACAAGGAAGCCGGGTTGCTGAAATAGCGCCAGAAGGAACGGGGCCGCATCGCGGTCCCGTTCCGGCACTGTCCTCGCCATGACCCGAAAATTACCGCACGATAAGCAGCAGGACGATAGCCGCCACCTCAGCGCGGACGAATTGCAGCAGATCGAGGAAAAATTCGATCCCGAGCTGCGCTTCCGCAAGCTCGGCCCGGCGCTGGCGGTGCTGGCCGGCCTCATCCTCTTCCTGCTCTCCTGCTATCACTTCTATACCGCCGGGTTCGGCATCCCGCGCGCCACCACGCATCGCGGCCTGCACCTTGCCGTCACCCTGTTCCTCGCCTTCCTCAGTTTCTCCGCCTTCGCGCGCCGCGCGCCGAAACCAGGCCTGCTGGCGCCGCTGGGGCTGCCGCTGATCGACTGGCTGCTGGCCCTGGCCGGCGCCGTCGCCGCGCTCTACGTGCCCTGGATCTACGACCAACTTGCCTTCCGCGTCGGCGATCCGCTGGCCATCGACATCGTCATGGGAACCATCCTGATCCTGGTCCTGCTCGAGGCGACGCGGCGCTCCATGGGCTGGCCCCTGCCGGTGATCGCGCTGCTGTTCATCGCCTATGCCTATTTCGGCCAGTCGATGCCGGGCGTGCTGGTGCATCCCGGCGCCAGCTGGAGCAACATCGTCAATCATCTCTATCTTACCAGCCAGGGCATCTACGGCACGGCGCTCGGTGTCATCGCCACCTATGTGTTTCATTTCGTGCTGTTCGGCGTGATGGCGACCAGGATCGGGCTCGGCCAGCTCTTCATCGATGTGGCCTCGGCGCTGGCCGGTCGCTATTCCGGTGGTCCGGCCAAGGTCTCGGTCCTTTCCTCGGCGCTGCTCGGCTCGATATCCGGTTCCTCCATCGCCAACACGGTGACCACCGGTGCCCTCACCATCCCGGCGATGATCCGGGTCGGCTATCCGCGGCATTTCGCGGCGGCGGTGGAAGCCGCTGCTTCCACCGGCGGCCAGATCACGCCGCCGGTGATGGGTGCCGTCGCCTTCCTGATGATCGAGTATCTCGGCCTGCCTCTCACCACGATCCTGACGGCGGCCCTGGTGCCGGCCTTCATGCATTTCTTCGGCGTGCTGATGCAGGTGCATCTCGAGGCCAAGCGCCTCGGCCTGCGCGGCCTCAGCCGGGACGAGATTCCAAATGCCTGGCGCGTCCTCAAGGCCGGCTGGCTCTCGCTGCTGCCGCTCCTGCTGCTGATCGGCGTACTGCTGAGCGGCCGCACGCCCTTCGCTGCCGCCTTCTGGGCGATCACCGCCTGTATAGCCGTACTGATCTGGCAGAGCGTGTCTGCCGGCGGATGGCGCAACGGGTTGCGCGCGGCGGCGCATGGGGTGTTCGAGGGTTTCGTGCTGGGCGCCAAGCAATCCATCTCGGTGACGGCGGCGGCGGCACTGGTCGGCGTCGTGATCGGCGTCGTCACCCTGACTGGCGTCGGCTTCAAGATCGCCTATATGGTCACGGGCCTGGCCGCCGAATGGGCCACCAGCATATCGGCGCTGCTCGCCTTCCTGCCCTTCGACGTGATGTCGGTGCCGACGCTGACGCTGCTTTTTACGCTGCTGCTCACGGCCATCGTCTGTGTCCTCATGGGCTGCGGCATTCCCACCACCGCCAATTACATCATCATGGTCGCGGTGGCGGCGCCGATCCTGGGGCTGCTCGGCGTCGAGCCGTTGGTGGCGCATTTCTTCGTCTTCTATTACGGCGTGCTGGCCGACATCACGCCGCCCGTGGCGCTTGCCGCCTATGCCGCCGCGGGCATCGCCGGCGCCAATGCCTTCAAGGCCGGCAATACGGCCTTCCGCCTCGGCATGGGCAAGGTGCTGGTGCCCTTCGTCTTCGCCTTCTCGCCCTCCCTGCTGCTGGTGACAGACGGCTTCACCTGGCAGGCATTCGCCCTGGCCGTGACTGGGGCCATCCTTGGCATCTGGTCGCTGTCGGCGGCGGTCTCGAAATGGCTGTTCGGCCCGCTCTACGGTTTTGAGCGCCTGCTTCTGGTGATTGCCGCCCTGCTGCTGATCGCGCCGCATCTCCCGTCGACGCTGGTGGGTGTGGCACTGATGCTGCTGGTCGCCCTGCGGCAATGGCTCGGCCGGGCGCGGCGGCACGGTTCCCGCTCCCGCCCGTAGCCGCGCGCCGGCGCCGGCAACGCTACATCATCGGTTTTGGCAGCGCGGCATTGTCGATCAGCGGGAAGTCCCGCGCGTTGAACATCTGGTAGTGCCACCACTCGTTCTTGTAGTTGTCCCAGCCGGCCGCCATCATGATGCCAAGCAGGATGAAGCGATTGCGCTGGGCCTCGACGCTGATCTCGGTCGAGGCGTGATGCGAGGCCGGCACCGCCGCATCGAAACCGGTCCCCATCTCAAGCTCGCGTCCCGCCCCGTCGATCAGGGTGAGGTCGATGGCGACACCGCGGCTGTGCGGCGAGCCGCGGCGCGGATCGGCGATGAATTCCGGGTCGGGCAGCGCATTCCACAGGCGCCATTGCGCCTCGCCGGGGCGATAGGCGTCGAAGATCTTGAAGCGCAGGCCAAGCGGAGCGGCAAGATGCACGGCCTTGCGCAGCAGTTCCGCCGCCTGTTCCTGCAGGTAGCAGACGGGGCGGGTATAAATGGGGGCCCCGGTCAGATTGTCCGCTGTCGCATAGGCGAGCGCGATCTCGACATCGAATTCCGGCGCGGTGATTTCGACCAGGCTCATGATCCAACCTGCTTGCGGTTATTGCGCGCCTCACCGGGTGCCAGCCCGGGATCGGCATGTTCGGGCCGGCCGGCTTGTCTTTCGCGGCGCGCCTCACTAAACCCCCAGGGAAGGAACACCGGCGGCTGAACCTCCAGAGAGCAGTCCCTCTGGTAGCAAAGCACGGCCCGGAATGGCAATTGGCAAGGTGGCGGCGAGGTGGCAGTGACATGCCGGTGACGGCGAAGATGACGGGTGGCGCGGCCGCCCAGCCGCCGGTTCCGGCGCCGGGCAGCCTCGTTCTGGCGCTGGATGCGGCGGGCGGCGCCTGTTCCGTGGCATTGGCCCGTTTGACTGCGGCCGCGCCGCATTTCCTGGCGCAGGAAAGCCGAGCCATGCAGCACGGCCATGCCGTCGCCCTGGTGCCGATGATCGCCGCAGCCATGCAGGCGGCCGGTTGCGCCATGGCCGATCTCGACGCCATTGCCGTGGGCATCGGCCCTGGCGGCTTCACCGGCCTGCGCATCGCACTCGCCACGGCGCGCGGCCTCGGCCTCGCCCTCGACCGGCCGGTCATCGGCATATCCAGCTTCCAGGCGACGGCCCGCGCCGCCGCACTTGCCAGTGAACCGGGTGGTACCGACTGCGTGGTCCTGCTCGACAGCCGCCGGGCCGAGCCCTTTGCCGCCTGGCTGGCGCCTGATCTCACCTTCCGCGAGCCGCCGCTCCTGGCGGATGCCACCGCCCTGTCCGCGCTGCTGGCACGCGCGACGCCGCCGGTCCTGCTGGGCGACGGCATCGCGTCCGCCCGTGCCCTGCTGGGGGGCGACTTGCCCGGTGCTGCTCAGGCGGTGCCGGCGATGGCGGACGCCGCCGCCATTCTCGCCCTCGCTGCCGATTCCGCCGGGCGCTATTGCCAGCCCGCACTGCCGGTCTATCTGCGGGCACCGGATGCCACCCTGCCGCCTGCAGCGGGCGATGCGCCGCCGTCCGGGGCGGCGCGACCATGACTCGCCCCGCGATGGCGCCGCATCCGGTGCAGCGGCTGATTGCGCCGGCCGACGCCCCCCTGCTGGCCGCCCTTCATCGCGCCGCATTCACCGCGCCCTGGGACCGGCCATGGTCGGCGCAATCCTTTGGCGAAATCCTGGCCCTTCCCGGGGCATTCGGGCTGATCGCCGCGCTGCCCGGCGGCGGGGCGGGCGAACTGCCGGAACCGGCCGGATTCGGGCTGATGCTGTCCACCGGCGACGAGGTCGAGTTGCTGCTGCTCGGCGTATTGCCCGGCAGCCGGCGCCGCGGCATTGCCCGGCGGCTGCTCGACGACCTCCTCGCCATGGCGGCGGCGGCCGGCGCCGCACGGGTCCTGCTGGAGGTTGCTGCCGCCAATCCGGCGGCGATCGCCTGCTACCGCCAGGCCGGCTTTTCGCCCTGCGGGCTGCGCCGGGATTATTATGCACCGGGCCAGGACGCCCTGCTATTCGAGCGCCATCTGCACAATTACCGGTAATTCTCCTCAATTGCGCGGAATTACTTGGGTTATAGGTGTGAGATATTGAAAAATAACGCGGCGTTCATTGCCATTCCCGAGGGCTGTGGCTAATTTCCGCCCAGTCCGCGTTTTACCGGTGCCGGCACCGCTCAGTCCCGGGCGGCCATGGCCGGTTCGGCAGGTGGCTTACCCCGCGCCTGCCGGCCGGACGCGATCTCTCCAGCCGAAGGAAGCCGAGCCGATGACCGATGCGCCGCAGAACGATCCGCTGTTGCCGATGGTGACCGAGATCGTTGTCGCCTATCTGTCACACAACACCGTGGCGATGGCCGACATCCCGCGTCTGATTGCCGAGACCCGCCAGGCGCTGGCCCAGCTCGGGCGGCCCGGCAGCACGCAGGTCAACGGCAATGCCGGCCAGTCCGCCGGTGAACCCGCCGTCGCCATCAAGAAATCGGTCACGCCGGATTACATCATCTGCCTCGAGGACGGCATGAAGCTGAAGATGCTGAAACGGCATCTGAGGACCGCCTATGACATGTCGCCGGAGCAGTACCGGCAGAAATGGGGCCTGCCGGCGGACTACCCGATGGTGGCGCCGAACTACGCCAAGAAGCGTTCCTCGCTGGCGCGCGAATTCGGCCTCGGCAAGGCCGGCGGCCGGGCGAGCGGCAAGGCAAAGACAGGGTCCGGCAAAGCTGGGGCCGGCAAGCGCCGCACCGCACGGCGGGCCTGACCGCCCGTCGGCATCGCCAATTCCGCGGCGCCCGATCCCTTACCCGGGTAACCACCCGGTTTCGCGCGCTGTACCGCCGTCAACGTTAACGAATTGGGCGCCCCGCCATTTGGACTGGCGGGGAATTGGTGGCTCCCGGGCGCTGCGCCGATTCCATCTGGCGTCATGCCGGCAATCCTGATTTTCTGGGTACCTGTTTTTCTGGTGATCCGGCGTCGCGCCTGATAAACCGGAATCGCGGCCCCTGCCGGGCGAGCCCGGCCGGTTGCCGTCACGGGGACTGTTAACCAGACGGTCTAATAACCTGACGAAATCTACTGGATTGTCGAAAGCACCAATGACCAGCGAGAAAAGCGTGCCATCGCGTCTTGAAACTCTTTGCGTCGAGAAAGGGCTGAAAATGACCGACCAGCGTCGGATCATCGCCCGGGTCCTGTCCGAAGCCCAGGACCATCCCGATGTCGAATTGCTGCACAAGCGCGCCGCCGAGATCGACCCCGGCATCTCGCTGGCCACGGTCTATCGCACCGTGCGCCTGTTCGAGGAAGCGAGCATCCTGGAGCGACATGATTTCGGCGATGGCCGCGCCCGCTACGAGGAGGCGCGCGACGACCACCATGATCATTTGATCGACATCCAGTCCGGCCGTGTCATCGAATTCACTAATAACGAAATCGAGCAGCTGCAGCATCGCGTCGCGGCCGAGCTCGGCTACAAGCTGGTCGGTCACCGGCTCGAACTCTATGCCGTGCCGATCGACAAGAACGGCAGTGGCGAGAGCGAGATTCCGAAGGGCAAGCCGCGCATCGTCGGCGGTGGCGCGTAATGGGAGGCGCGTGATGAGGGGCGGCAGATAATGATCGTGGCGGCGGCCCGTCGCGAGCGCCCGGTCGATGTCGTCGTCGGTGATCTGGAAGCGCGCCTCGCCGAGACCGAGGCAGAGATCGTGGCGGCGCAGGAATTGCGCTATCGCGTCTTCTACGACGAGGTCGGTGCCCGCCCCAGCGCCGAAATGCGGCGCCTGCACCGCGATTTCGACCAGTTCGATTCCTATTGCGACCATCTGATCGTGGTGGACCGCGCGCGCGGTCCCGGTGTCAGGGGCATCGTCGCCACCTACCGGCTACTGCGGCGCGAGGCGGCCAGGCGCGCCGGACGCTTCTACTCCATCGCCGAATACGATATCGCGCCGCTGGTGAGCCGGCCGGGCGAGATCCTGGAACTGGGCCGCTCCTGCGTCGATCCCGCCTATCGCAACAAGATGGCGATGCAGTTGCTGTGGAAGGGCATCACCGACTACATCCTCTTCCACAAGGTCGAGGTCATGTTCGGCTGCGCCAGCTTTCCCGGCACCGATCCGCGGGCACACCGCATGGCCCTTTCCTATCTGCATCACCGGCATCTGGCGCCGGCCGAGTTCCGTCCGCGCGCCGTGCCCGACCGCTATGTCGATATGGACATGATGCCCCTGGGCGAGATCGACGAGAGGCGCGCGCTGGCCTCGTTGCCGCCGCTCATCAAGGGCTATCTGCGCCTGTCGGGTTATGTCGGCGACGGGGCCGTGATCGATCATGAATTCGGCACGGTCGATGTCTCCATCGTCGTGGTGACCGAAAAGGTCACCGACAAGTACATGAAGCACTATACCCGCGCCGATTACGGCGGCGACGGCTGATCGCGGTCGCCATGGCGAGGAATCGTCATCTCTCGCGCCGCTTCGAGCTCGATCCCGGGTCGAGCCTCCGGGGTGCGACAAGGCTGCTCGCCTATGGCGGCATGACCCTCAGCCTCTCGCCACTGCAGCTTGGCCTGCTGCCGCTTCACCGCCGCGCTTCCTTCCTGCTGCCGCGCCTCTATCATCGCCTCACCTGCCGCATTCTCGGCATCGACGTCGAGATGCGCGGCATGCCGTCGCCGCGACATCCGACCCTGTTCGTTGCCAATCACGGCTCCTATCTCGACATCCCGATCCTGGGCTCGCTCATCACCGGCGCCTTCGTGGCGAAAAGCGAGGTGGCGGGCTGGCCGATGTTCGGCTGGCTATCGAAGATGCAGCGCACCGTCTTTGTCGACCGCCGCCGCCACACCACGCACCGCCAGCGCGACAGCCTGCAGCGGCAGCTCGAACTCGGCGACGACCTGATCCTGTTTCCTGAAGGAACCTCGAATGACGGCAATCGCGTGCTGCCGTTCCGCTCGGCCCTTTTCAGCGTGGCCGAGCGCGAGGTGGCTGGCCAGCCGCTGACCGTGCAGCCGGTTTCGGTCGCCTATGTGGGGCTTGGCGCACTGCCGATGGGTCATCGCCACCGGCCCTATCTCGCCTGGTATGGCGACATGACCCTGGGCGGACATCTGTGGAACTTCGTGCGCCTGCCGCGCGTGCGCGTGGTGGTCGAGTTCCATCCGGTGGTGACGATCGCCGATTTCGGCTCGCGCAAGGCGCTGGCGCAGCATTGCTACGACAAGGTGTCGGGCGGAGTCTCGGCGGCACTGGCCGGGCGATCCGACGGCTAGGCCGCAGTTTTCATTCTATCGCGTTGGCCGGCCCGCCATCACTGCAGATCGGCGACGTGCCAGGCACCGGCCGCGACGACCGGGCCGAACTCGACCTCGTTGGCGATGATGGCGCAGCCATCCGGGGCGGCCGCGCGTTCCTGGTCGGTCAGGCGGATCGATTGCACCAGGCGCTGCCCGTGCCATTGCCCCAGCTTGCGGATGCTGCGCACGGTATTGATGCTGACCAGGCGCCGTCCCTCGTTCTCGCCGGCGGTGACGTCGCTTTCGACCCGATGCGAGAAGGTGACCAGCCACAAGGTGGCCGGCACCTTCAGCGGCATCGCCGGCAAATGCAGCGCGATATCGCCGGCGCCGTCCTTCGTCAGGACGGGCTCGGCCATCACCTTGCGATTGCGCGCCTCGCGCAGCGCGGTTTCGATCGCCACCCGATCCGAACCCAGCACCGGCAGTGCGCCGGCCACCAGGATCTGCGGCGTATAGACCATGTTGTCGCCCATGGCCTGGGTATAGGCCCGGTGCCGCACGGCATGGTCGGGACGGGCGAACCGGTCGCGCCAACCGGTATAGTCCCAGTAATCGACGTGATAGGAGAGGGCGAGGAGATCGCGCCGCTGGGCCAGAGCCGCCAGGTTCTGGTCCGCCGTCGGGCAGGTGGCGCAGCCCTCGGCGGTGAACAACTCCACGACGACCGGCCGGGCGAGCGTGAGCGGCCGCAGGATCGCAGCCGGGGCCGGCGGCACCAGATGGGCCGGATCGGGCGCAATCCCGTCGGGCAGGGCCGGGGGCTGGCCCGGCTGGTTGGGTAGCGATTGGCCCGGCGACAATTGCGGCCCGGAAAAGGGCTGGACCAGGCTGTCCGGGCTCTGGGCCTGGGCGGCGTCCGGTTGGGCCATGGCGCCAAAACCGGCCAGGAAGGCGATCAGGGCCGCCGCACGGAAGAACGCTTTCGACATGGCCCCAACCTAGGTCCCCCGCCAACCCGCTGCCACTCACAATCGCGTGGCTCGCCCCTGCCGGCGCCGGCCTGTGGCACCAAAGCCGCAGGGGGGGGCCGCCTCAGAAATCGCTGACGCGGCCGTTGCGCTCCCAATCGCCGTAGCGCGTCGGTTCCGGGCCGCTCGGTCCGCCGAATTCAGGTTCGCGCGGATTCTGCTTCCTTGCCGCCGCGGCAGCAGCAGCACCCGGGTCGGCGGGGAGTTTGGCTGGCAACTCGGCCGGCGTCGATTCGGCCAGCGTCGATTCGGGCGGCGTCGATTCGGGCGGCGTCTGTGCGGGATTTCCAGGTTCATCCGTCATGCGGCCAGGATAGGCCCCCTCGCCACCCGGTCAAGGCCCGGCGCATCTTGATTCGGGCCGGTCCAGGGGCAATCTATGGCTGCGTCACAGACTTTTGTTGCCTTGCGGAGGTTTGCCGATCCATGGGTTACGCCCGTACCGCCTTGCTGCTGGCCGCATTGACCGGCCTCTTTCTGGCTGTCGGCTATGTCGTCGGCGGCCAGGGCGGCATTGTCATCGCCTTTGGCATCGCGCTGGCGATGAACCTCTTCGCCTATTGGAACGCCGACAAGATCGTCCTGCGGATGTATGGCGCGCGCCCGGCAGACGGGCATGAGCTGGAGCGGATCGTCGCCGCCCTTGCAGAGCGCGCCGGCATGCCCATGCCGAAGGTCTATATCATCGACCAGGAGCAGCCCAACGCCTTTGCCACCGGCCGCAATCCGGAGAACGCCGCCGTCGCCGCCACCACCGGCCTGCTGCGCATCCTCAATCGCGACGAGGTGGCCGGCGTGATGGCCCATGAACTCGCCCATGTCAGGAACCGCGATTCCCTCATCATGACCATGACCGCGGTCCTTGCCGGCGCCATCGGCATGCTCGCGAATATGCTGATGTTCACGGGTCTCGCCGGCGGCCGCGACGACCGCAGCAATCCGTTGGGCCCCATTGCCAGCCTGGCCGTCATGCTGCTGGCCCCGCTTGCCGCCATGCTGGTGCAGATGGCGATCAGCCGCAGCCGCGAATACGAGGCCGATCGCATCGGCGCCGCGATCTGCGGCCAGCCGCGGGCGCTCGCTTCCGCCCTTGCCAAGATCAGCCGGGGTGCCGCCGTCATCGACAACCAGGTGGCGGAAGCCAATCCCGCCTCGGCCCATCTCTTCATCATCAATCCGCTGCATGCGCGGGCCAGCGACGGCCTCTTTACCACGCATCCCAACGTGCAGAACCGCATCGACCGCCTGCTGGCGATGGAAGCCGGCGGCGGATTTGCAGCAGCCGAAGGCGGCTCGCTGCAGCGGCGCCCGGCGCCGCCTTCGGGCCGGCCGAGCCGCGCCTCCTCGATCCCGCAGAGCGGCCGCCGCCCGACCGTCGACCGCGGCACGCGCGGTCCCTGGGGCTGAGGCCCGTCGGCCTCTACCCGCGGTCCTCGGGCACCAGGATGGTGACGTGGTCTTCCGGCGACAACCGGTCGAGGATCTCCTCCAGATCGGCGCGGGCAAAGGCGACGCAGCCTTGCGTCGGGCGCCAATCGTCATGGGCAAGATGCACGAAGACCGCGCTGCCCTGGCCCGGCACCACCGGATCGTCATTGTGGCCGATCACCAGCACCCGGTCATAGAGATGGTCGGCGCGCCACATCTCCTCCGAACTTGCCGGATAGGGCAGGCGCACCAGCCGGTTATAGGCGATGTCGCCGGGGGCGTCGCACCAGCCGTCATCGCGCCGGATTGCTGTCGCCGGCAGGCGCGTGGCCGGCAATTCGCCGCGATAGAAGACGCAACGCAAGGGAAAGCGGCCGACCGGCGTGGCACCATCGCCCTCGGTTTTGTCGGCGCGGATGCCGCTGTGCCCCAGCGCACAGCGAAAGCGCCGGCCATCCAGTTCGGCCCAGCCGGTGGTGGCCCCGGGCGCATCGGCCCTGACAACCAGGTCGCGCATCGGCGTTACGGTGTCAGCACCAGGCCTTCGCGCGCCACCACGGTGCCCGGACGCTGCGCCTGGGCTGCGGCGGCGATGCCGTCCATGATTTCGTCGTCATGCGCGGGATCATGGTGGAAGATCACCAGCTGCCGGGCACCAGCGGCATCGGCAAGGCGCGCGCCCTCCTGCCAGGTGGAGTGACCCCAGCCGGCGAAGCGCGGGAATTCCTCTTCCGTATAGGTGCAGTCATAGATGAACAGATCGGCGCCGCGGATGAGATCCAGGATGGCGCCGTCCAGCTTCCCCGGCGTGTGTTCGCAATCGGTCACATAGCAGATCGACTTGCCGCCCCAGTCGATGCGATAGCCGGTCGCCTCGTTGGGATGGTTGAGCGGGCAGGTGCGCACCTTGAGGCCGGGGCGCGGCTCCAATGTCTCGCCGGCGATGAAATCGTGGTAGTCGGGCTTGGCGCTGAAGATCTCGAGCGGGACCGGGAAGAAGGGTTCGCTCATCAGCCCGGCCAGCGATTCCTTCAGCGTGCGATGCGGCTTCAGATGCCCCGCCCAGACGCGGATGCGGCTTTGCGGCTGGTAGAGCGGCTGGAAGAAGGGCAGGCCGACCACATGGTCGATATGGGTATGGGTGAAGAAAAGGTCGATCTCCGCCCCGCCATTCTCGGCCAGCTTGCGGCCGAGGCCGCGAATGCCGGTGCCGGCATCGAATACCAGGACATGGGGACCGGCGCGCACTTCGAGGCAGGAGGTGTTGCCGCCATAGCGGACATATTCGGGGCCCGAACAGGCGATCGAGCCGCGCACGCCCCAGAAGCGGACGGAGAGCGGACCCGAAGAAGATTGACTCTTGCTGGACGCGGTCGAAGAAACACCAGATTGCGACAAAACACTCGTTCCCTTTGCGGCGTCCCCGCCAAAACTACCGCCATCCCTGGTCTACCGGCCCCCCATCCGAGGTCCGGGCCGGATGATGGCATTCTTTGGGGCGAATGCAAAGAAGGCGATTAAGCCTTTGTCATTCCTTGGCACGCCCAGTGTGGTGCCGATCGTGTGTCTCATATATGTAGAAGCCGGGATGGGCCGCGGTGTACCCGCCGGCCGGGTTCCTTGACCTCGCCCGAGAACCCGGCCCGAGAACCCGACCCGAGAACTGGCGGGTCCCGCAGGAGGGGCAGTGGCGATGACGTCTGAGGAGGAAGTGACGCGCTGGCGGGTGGTCATCCTGGGCGTCGCCATCAGCGCCTTCGGCGCCTTCCTCCAGTTCAAGCTGCCGCCGGTCCTGCCGGCCTTCCTCGCCGAATTTCCCCACGATGCCGAAGTGGCAGCGGGCTTCATGTCGGTCTTTGCCCTGGTCGGATTGCTGGCCTCGGCACCGCTCGGGCGGTTGCTCGACCGCCGCGCCCTCATCCAGGCGCTTGGCGCCGGCCTCGTCTTCGCCGCCCTTGGCATCCTGCTCGGCCTCATCGCCCCCTATTCGGCGACGGCGATGCTGACGGCCCGCGGCGCCGAGGGGCTGACCTTCGCCATCTTCGCCCTCATCGGCCCGGTCATTGCCAATCGCGGTGCAGCCCGGCGCGATCTTGGCCTCGTCACCGGGCTCATCGCCGCCTGGATCCCGATCGGCCAGCTGGTGGCCGGCCTGCTGGCGCTTGCCGGCGCCGATTGGCAGGCACTCTGGCTGACCAACCTCGCGCTCATTCCCGTGCTCGGCCTTGCCGGCTTTCTGTTGCGCGATAACCTGGGGCCGCGCGCCATCACAGCGTTGCCTCTGCCGGCTGCAACCGCCTCGTCGTCGGCCCTTGCGCGGCAGGCAAGGCCCGATCGTGCCCTCGTCATCGGCGGTGGCATCTTCCTGCTCTGGTCGCTGCAATTCTTCGCCTTCATGACCTGGCTCACCAAATATCTCACCGGCGAACTGGGTCTTGCAGCACGGGCGGCGATCCTTGCCTATCTGCTGCCGGTCGTCGTGGTGATGCTGTTCAACGTGCTGACCGGCTGGGCGCTGGCGCGCGGCCTCGGCCTGATGAAGGCGCTCGTCGCAGCCCTGCTGCTGCAGGGTTTTGTCTGGCTCGCGGCACCCCATGCAGACGGCCTGTTCGGTGTCGCTCTGCTGATCGCCTATGGCATCGGCGCCGGCGTGGCGCCGGCCTGTTTCTTCCATCTGCCCCACCATCTGGCGCGCGGCGGCGTGCCGGTCGGGGCAAGGGCCTATGGCGTGCTGATGACCGGGCGCAATTGCGGCGTGTTCCTGGGGCCGATCGTGATGGCCCTGTTGTTCCAGGGCGCGCTCGGCTGGTCGGGTGCCGCCCTCGTCATCGCCGGCATCTGCGCCGCAGCGGCGGGGTTGGCCCTCACACTCAAGCTGCGCTAGCGCCATTCGATCTCGAACTCGCCGATCTTCTCCTCGCCGCGATAAATCAGGCGGCAATCCTTTCCGCAATTCTCAAGGGCGATCCAGCGCGCCTCGGCTTCCGTGCTGCAGATGTTGACGCCCCAGCCGCCATAGGCACTCTTGCGCATCTTGCAGGCGGTCGAGACGCCGATGCGGTCGCCGGCGGGATTGATGGCGAGGAAGCGGTAATTGCTGTTGTTGCCGCTGGAATTGGCCAGATAGCGCTCGATCGACCCCTTGAGCTCGGCCGCGACCGGAAGGGCGGTGCCGCGCTGCGACGGCGCCGCCGGCTCCGTCAGGGCGGCGAGCTGGACCGGCTGCTGTGCGGGTTGCGGGGCGGCGGTTGGCGCCGGCGCGGCTGTGGCGCTTGGCGCGGAAGCGGCTGGCATCAGCACGACATTGGCGGTGAGGGAGGAGGAATCCCAGGGGGTCTGGGCGTTGTTGGTTTCGGCGAGCACGCGGATGCGGACCGAGCGGTGCACCTCCTCGATCGAGGCGCCGGGGCGGCGCATCTCGGCGGCGAGCGCCAGGGTATAGGGCGAGTTGTCGCCATTGCCGTCGACCGAGACATCGCCGGGTGCGGTCGAATAGCCGACGAAGGAGCCGCGCGGCGCGTCGACGCGGGCAAGGCCGCGCGAACCCGAGCGGAAGCTGCGCGTCATCGGGTTGTTGCGGCAGGCGTCGAGGAAGACGAGGTCGATGTTGTTGGGGGCGTGCTCCATCTGCGCCAGGATGCTCTGTGCCGAGACGGCCTCGATCTCGACATCGCCCTCCTTCTCGATCTGGGCGCCGACCGGCAGCAGATAGTTGACGCCGTCGACCTGCACGCCATGGCCGGCGTAATAGAACAGGCCGATGGCGTCGCTGCCGGCGGCCATCAGATCGGCACCGAAATCGCGCACCGCCTTCTTCATCTCCTTCTGGTCGGCATCGGTCACCAGGCGCACCTTGAAGCCGAGCGCACGCAGGGTGTCGGCCATCAGCTCGGCATCGTTGACCGGGTTCTTCAGCCGGCCGATGCTGCTGTCATAGGCGCCATTGCCCATCACCAGCGCCACCCGCGC
>NZ_SNYW01000001.1 GCF_004363235.1 Dongia mobilis | reverse complement strand
CCGGCTGCCGTCTGGATGTCGAGATTGGGATCGGTCGCCGCCACCACCGCGGCCACGTCGATCTCCTCGCCGGTATTGTCGAGCAGCGTCACGTCGGCTTCGCCCACCGCCGCGATATAGCCCTGCAGGATCACCGTGATGTCGCCGACGCGCACCGCCAGATTGCCGTTGCCGTCGTCAAGCCGCGCCACCATCGCGTCCTGCGGGAAGGGCAGCTGGATCGTCTCGCCCGGCGTCACCTGGATGCGCACCACCGGCTCGCCCGCCGGCAGCTGGACCTGGGTCACCCCCTGCGTCAGCGTCGCCCGCTCGACATCACCCTCATGGGCAATGCCGGTCGTCTCGGTCGGGATGTTGGTGGTGTCGGTGGCCATGGTTCGCTCCCCAGGAAGTGCAAAAGTACCTGCGATGGACACTTATCGCGCGGCAGGCGCTCGCTGTTTCCAGCGGACGCAGATTGCCGTTTTTTCGTACCGGATGATGCCGAGGCTGGCAGAAAGAGTCTCAAGCCTTATTAAAAGTTTTATATAAAATAGTGTGAGAACATTCATTAATCTTCGATTGATCCGCGGTATTATTCCCCATGCCTTCGAAAATTCATGATATTTGACCGATCGATCAGATATTTATCGAAAAAGCGGGCAAGGGCCAGATCCGGTGCCGGCAGCCAGCGGCGCAGATGGTCCATGCGTATAGGCACCAACCATTCGCCCGCCCCTTGCCCGCCTTGTTCGCCATCCCGCCAGGCGCTATCGCTGGTTCCAATGGTGCGCCCTGCCGGCCGTGACCACCCCCCACTGTGCGAGGCGATGGGCGGCCAGGTGCCGGGCGGCCAGGATAACTTGCGGTTTTGGCGGTAGCTGGGGATGCGGAAGGACGGAAGCGGCGCGATGACCGATGCGACGGAAGATGCGGCAGCAGTTCCGCCGGCAGGCGCCAGGAACTACATCACGCCGGCGGGTCTTGCCCGCCTGCAGGCCGAGCGGCAGCAACTCTGGCGGGTCGACCGGCCGGAGATCGTCCGCGTCGTCGAATGGGCCGCCGGCAATGGCGACCGCTCGGAGAATGGCGACTACATCTATGGCAAGCGCCGCCTGCGCGAGATCGACCGGCGCCTGCGCTTCCTCGACAAGCGCATCGCCGCGGCCGAGCCGGTCGACCCGGCGCAGCAGCGGAATCGAGACCAGGTCTTCTTCGGTGCCACGGTCACCTATGTCCGCGAGGACGACCGCGCGGTGACCGTGACCATCGTCGGCACGGATGAAACCGGGATGGCCGGGCCGCAGAGCGAAGGCAGCCGCATCTCCTGGGTCTCGCCGGTGGCGCGCGCCCTGATGAAGGCGCGGGTGGGTGACGTCGTCACCCTGCGCTCGCCGACCGGCAGCGAGACGCTTGAGATCCTGGCGATCAGCTATCCCGATTGCTGATCACACCCAGCCGCCGTCGACGGTGAATTCCTGAGCCGAACACATCTTCGAATCGTCGGCCGCCAGGAACAGCACCATCTGCGCGATGTCGACCGGCATGACCCGGCCGGCGAGGCATTGCTGGCGGTCGATCTCGGCCCCGCTCTCCGGCGTCACCCACAGTTTCAGCTGCCGCTCGGTCATCACCCAGCCGGGCACCACCGTGTTGACGCGGATATTGTCCTTGCCGACATCGCGCGCCATGCCGCGGGTCAGGCCATGAATCGCGGCCTTCGCCGTCGTGTAGGCAGGCATGCCGCCCTGGCGCGCCTTCCAGCTCATCGATCCGATATTGATGATCGAGCCGGCCTTCTTTGCCGTCATGCCCGGCAGGACCGCCTGCATGGCGAAGAACATGGGCCGCAAGTTGATCGCCATGCGCTCGTCCCAGTATTCGACCGTGGTGTCCTGCCATTTGTGACGCTGGTCGTTGGCGGCGTTGTTCACCAGCACGTCGATCGGGCCGAGTTCGGCCGCGATCTCGGCGATGGTCTTCTGCAGGGCGGCAATGTCGGTGATGTCGCAGCGGCGGAACAGTGGCTTGCGCCCGTATTGCGCCTGCAGCGCATCCTGCAGCCGGTTGCTGCCGTCCACGTCGATATCGACGAAGGCGACGCGGCTGCCTTGTGCCACGAAGCACTCGGTCAACGCAGCACCGATACCGGTGCCGCCGCCGGTGATGAAGACGACCTTGCTGTCGAGCGAGGGAAAGCGGCCGAGTGAACTGAGTTCCATGAATCTTCCTGGCTGATTTTGTGTTGTGCCGTGTTGTGTCTTGTCGCCTCGGCGCCGGGCTTCAGGCCCTGCCGCGGCGCGAGGCCGGTCGGGTGCGACTGCTGGCCACCAGATTGACGATGCGCCGCGTGTCGCGCAACAGGCTGCGCACGGCCTGTCGCGCCGCCTCGGGTTTCTGCGCCCGGATGGCCAGCAGGATCTTGCGATGCCCCGGCAAGGTGCGGCCGATATCGCCGCGCTGGCTGGCGGTATAGGTGAACATGTTCTCGAGCGCCGATTCGATGACCAGTCCCAATGGGACCAGCAATTCATTGCCTGCGGCAAGCAGGATTGCCTGATGGAAACGCGCATCCGCATAGTTCCAGGCGCTGAGGGTTTTTGCCTCAGCCATCTGCAGGAAGGCGGCCTCGATCTCGGCCATCTGTTCGGCATTGCGATTGGCGGCGGCCAACGCTGCTGTTTCCGGTTCGAGGATCTCGCGCACCTGCTGCATGTGGATGAGGAAATGCACCGGGTTGGCGGCGGCGCAATACCAGGCCAGCACATCGCGGTCGAGCAGGTTCCATTGCGCCCGAGGCAGGACGCGCGAGCCGATCTTGGGCCGCGACTGGATCAGGCCCTTGGCCATCAGCATCTTGATCGCCTCGCGCACGGCGGTGCGGCTGACCCCGAACTTCTCGCACCATTCCGCCTCGTTGGGCAGCAGCGTTCCCGGCGCGAATTCGCCCTTGAGGATGCGGGCACCGATATCCTGGGCAACGCTGCGGTGCAGGCTGCTGCGGGCCGGCTGAGCCGCCACCGCGCCCTTGGGCGGCAAGGCCCGCCCGGCACGCGCCCGAGCGCGTGCGGAATTATTTCTGTCGACCCCTGACATATCGCCGGTTTTCCTTTTTTTCCGGGCACTTCTTTTTTTCGACCGCGTGCATGTTTCCAGCGTCCGGTCGTTTGCGTCGGCAATCTCGCCGATGCCGCAAGCGATGTCCAGCACTCTCCCTATTTATCATACAAACGACGATTGCCGCTCTGTTTTTTGTATGATAAAAGCCGAATTCAACGATCGGTCAAGCCGCCTGGAAACCGGCGGCTACAAGAACCGGCACCAGACAGCCTCCGGGAGGGGCGGGACATGAAACACCAGCCAATCGGCCTGTTGCATCCGGCACGTTCAGCTCGCGCCGCGGCCGGGCCTTCCGCAACGCAATTGCCGCGTCACGCGATCGTGTAGCGTCTCCGGCGATTGCCCGGTGGCAGAATATGCCCGATCCTTCGGCCACAGCGACCGCATTCGATCAACCCCAACAGAACCAACGTCACGGGAGGAACAACGTGAAGAAACTGCAATCCCTTCTGACCGCCGCCGCCTTCGGTCTGATGACCGTCGCGGCCACGGCCATGAGCCCGGCCACGGCCCAGGACAAGGGCGTCATCGGCATCGCCATGCCGACCAAATCGTCGGCGCGCTGGATCGACGACGGCAACAACATGGTGAAGGTGTTTACCGACAAGGGCTATGGCACCGACCTGCAATATGCCGAGGACGATATCCCCAACCAGCTCGCCCAGATCGAGAACATGATCGCCAAGGGCGTCAAGGTCCTGGTGATCGCGGCGATCGACGGCACGACGCTTTCTCAGGCACTGCAGCAGGCAGCCGATTCCGGCATCAAGGTCATCGCCTATGACCGCCTGATCCGCGATTCCGCCAATGTCGACTACTACGCCACCTTCGACAATTTCCAGGTCGGCGTGCTGCAGGCGACCTCGCTCACCGATGCGCTGGGCCTCGACGAAGGCAAGGGTCCCTTCAATATCGAGCTGTTCGGTGGTTCGCCGGACGACAACAATGCCTATTTCTTCTATGACGGCGCCATGTCGGTGCTGCAGCCCCATATCGACAGCGGCAAGCTGGTGGTGCAGAGCGGCCAGATGGGCATGGACAAGGTCGGCACACTGCGCTGGGACGGCGCCGTCGCCCAGGCCCGCATGGACAACCTGCTCTCGGCCTATTACGCCGACAAGCGGGTCGATGCGGTGCTGTCGCCCTATGATGGACTTTCGATCGGCATCCTCTCCTCGCTGAAGGGGGTTGGCTATGGCAGCGGCGACATGCCGATGCCCTTCGTCTCCGGCCAGGACGCGGAAGTGCCCTCGATCAAGTCGATCCTCGCCGGCGAGCAGTATTCGACGGTGTTCAAGGACACCCGCGAGCTCGCCAAGGTGACGGCCGAGATGGTGGACGCCCTGCTGGCCGGCAAGGAAGTGCCGGTCAATGACACCAAGACCTATGACAACGGCGTCAAGGTGGTGCCGTCCTACCTGCTGAAGCCGGTGGCGGTCGACAAGTCCAACTGGGAAGAGATCCTGGTGGGCAGCGGCTATTACACCAAGGACCAGATCCAGTAATCAGCCTCCCCGGGCGCGTTCCGCTGCATTGCGGTACGCGCCCGGTTTTCATTCGACCCCTGTTTTGATTGAATTTCGCCGCCGGCTCTGATGTGCTGAAAGTCGACCAGACCTGATGGCCGGCTTTTTTGTTTGGGCGCCGCGCAGCGGAGACGCCGAGCAGGGAGCCAGGCTGGAACAAGCGGCATCCATGGACATGATTGCAAAACAGGCCGGCATTGAGGTCGGCAAGACGCCGATTCTGGAGATGCGGGGGATCACCAAGACCTTCCCCGGCGTCAAGGCGCTCGACAATGTCAACATTTCGGTCCGCGCGGGCGAGATCCACGCCGTGGTGGGCGAGAACGGCGCCGGCAAATCGACCCTGATGAAAGTGCTTTCCGGCGTATACCCGCATGGCAGCTATTCCGGCGAGATCCATTTCGAAGGCGAGGAGCGGCGATTTCGCGACATCGCCGACAGCGAGAAGCTCGGCATCATCATCATCCACCAGGAACTGGCGCTGGTCCCGCTGCTCTCCATCACCGAGAACATCTTCCTCGGCAACGAACTGGCCAGCAAGGGCGTCATCAACTGGCCGCTCGCCTTCAAGCGCACCCAGGAATTGCTGGCCAAGGTCGGCCTCAGGGAATCGCCGGACGAACTCATCACCAATCTCGGCGTCGGCAAGCAGCAACTGGTCGAGATTGCCAAGGCGCTGGCCAAGAAGGTGCGCCTCCTCATCCTCGACGAGCCGACCGCCAGCCTCAACGAGAGCGACAGCGACGCGCTCCTCACCCTGCTGATGGAATTCCGCCGCCAGGGCATCTCGTCGATTCTCATCTCGCACAAATTGAACGAGATCCTGAAGGTGGCGGACCGCGTCACCGTGCTGCGCGATGGCGCCACGGTCGATTTGCTGGATTGCCATGCCGAGGCGGTGAGCGAGGATCGCATCATCCGCGCCATGGTGGGGCGCGAGCTGAAGGACCGCTATCCACCGCGCGTACCGAAGGTCGGCGAGAAGCTGCTCGAGGTCAGCAACTGGGTGGTCTATGACGCCCAGCACGCCGACCGGCAGAAGATCAAGGGCATCGACATCCATGTCTGCAAGGGCGAGGTGGTCGGCATCGCCGGCCTGATGGGTGCCGGCCGCACCGAGCTCGCCATGTCCATCTTCGGCCATTCCTATGGCCAGAAGATCAGCGGCGAGGTGCGCATGCATGGCCGTCCGATCGATGTCAGCACCATCCAGAAGGCGCTCGGCCACGGCATCGCCTATGCGACCGAGGACCGCAAGACCTATGGTCTCGTCCTGATCGACGACATCAAGCGCAATGTGACTTTGGCCAACCTGCCCGGCGTGTCCAGCAACGGCGTCATCGATGACGGGCGCGAACTGACCGTCGCCAACGGTTTCAAGCGCGAGCTCAATATCCGCGCGCCATCTGTCTTCCAGCAGACGGTAAATCTGTCCGGCGGCAATCAGCAGAAAGTGGTGCTGTCGAAATGGCTGTTCGCGGAGCCCGAGGTGCTGATCCTGGACGAGCCGACGCGCGGCATCGACGTGGGCGCCAAATACGAAATCTACACCATCATCAACCGCCTGGCCGAATCCGGCAAGGGCATCATCGTGGTGTCGTCGGAAATGCCGGAACTGCTTGGCATCTGCGATCGCATCTATGTGATGAACGAGGGCAAAATTGTCGGCGAGATGCCGGCCAGGGAGGCGTCGCAGGAAAAGATCATGCACGCCATCATGAAGTCGTGGGAAAACTGAGATGACCGATCAAGCGGCACCGCGCGAGGCGACTGCGCCGAAGAACAACATCGTCGCCTTCATCAAGAGCAACATCCGCGAATACGGCCTGCTGATGTCGCTCATCGTGATCATGGTCTTCTTCCAGATCGTGACCGACGGCGCGCTGTTCAAGCCGCTCAATCTCACCAACATCGTGCTGCAGAACAGCTATATTGTCATCATGGCGCTGGGCATGCTGCTGATCATCGTGACCGGCCACATCGATCTGTCCGTGGGGTCGGTGGCCGGCTTCATCGGTGCCGTCGCTGCCGTCCTCATGGTGCAGATGCATGTGCATTTCGCGCTGGCCGCGATCGTCTGCCTCGCCGTTGGCGCCGCAATCGGCGCCGCCCAGGGATATTTCGTCGCCTATCAGAAGATTCCCTCCTTCATCGTGACCCTGGCCGGGATGCTGGTCTTCAAGGGCCTCGCGCTCTATGTCCTGCAGGGCAAGTCGGTCGGCCCCTTCCCGCCGGAATTCCAGCTGCTTTCCTCGGGCTTCATCCCGAATGTCGGCGACATCAAGTTCCACATCGTCTCGATGCTGATCGGCATCGGCGTCACCATCCTGGTGATCTATTTCAACTTCCGCGACCGGCGCAACCAGCAGGCCCACGGCCTGGTTGAGGAGCCGCTCGCCTTCTTTGCCGCGCGGAACATCCTGGTCGCCGTGGGCTTCCTGCTGTTCTCCTATCTGCTGGCCTCCTATCGCGGCCTGCCGAACGTGCTCATCGTCATGTTCGCGCTGATCGCCCTTTATGCCTTCGTCACCTCCTCGACCACCATCGGGCGGCGCATCTATGCCCTTGGCGGCAACGAGAAGGCGGCCAGGCTTTCCGGCATCAAGACCGAGCGCCTGACCTTCTATACCTTCGTCAACATGGGCGTCCTCGCGGCCCTGGCCGGGCTCATCTTTGCCGCCCGCCTCAACACCGCGACGCCGAAGGCCGGTCTTGGCTTCGAACTCGACGTCATCGCTGCGGTCTTCATCGGCGGCGCCTCGGCCTCGGGCGGTGTCGGCAAGGTCATCGGCGCCGTGATCGGCGCCTTCATCATGGGCGTCATGAACAACGGCATGTCGATCCTCGGCATCGGCATCGATCTGCAGCAGCTAATCAAGGGCATGGTGCTGCTGGCCGCGGTTTTCCTCGACGTCTACTACAAGAAGAAAGCCTGAAGGACTTCCCCATGCGTCTCATCCAGTTCGCCCGCCAGGGCAAGCGGGGCGTCGCCCGCATCAAAAACGGCCAGGCGATCGTGGTGCCGCTGGCCGACCGCGTCATCGATTTAGCCAATGCAGCGCTTGCCGACGGCCGCTCCCTGACGGCCGAAGTAGAGGCACGGGGCGAGGGCGAGCGGCTGGATTACGCGGCACTGCTCAAGGCAGGCGAGGTACTGGCGCCGGTCGACCATCCCGACCCGACGCATTGCTTCGTCGCCGGCACCGGCCTTACCCATCTGGGCTCGGCAGATACGCGCGACAAGATGCACCAGAAGGTCGCCGGCGATGTCGAGAGCCTGACCGATTCCATGAAGATGTTCCGCCTGGGGCTGGAGGGCGGCAAGCCGAAAGACGGCCTCCCCGGTGTGCAGCCGGAATGGTTCTACAAGGGCGACGGCTCGATCGTCGCCAGGCCGGGGGCGGCGCTTGAATTCCCGTCCTTCGCACTCGATGGCGGCGAGGAGCCGGAGGTGGCCGGCATCTATCTGAACGACGCCCAGGGCCGGCCCTGGCGACTCGGCTTTGCCATCGGCAACGAATATTCTGACCACGTGACCGAGCGACAGAATTATCTCTACCTCGCCCATTCCAAATTGCGCGCCTGCGCGATCGGGCCGGAACTGCTCCTGGGCGAGTTGCCGGACCATGTCGAGGGCGAAAGCCGCATCTGGCGCAATGGCAAGCTGCTGTGGCAGAAGCCTTTCGTCTCGGGCGAGCGCAACATGTCACACACCATCGCCAATCTGGAATACCACCATTTCAAGTACCGCCAGTTCCGCCGGCCGGGCGATCTCCACATCCATTTCTTCGGCACGGCGACCCTGAGCGTCGGCGACGGCATCGTGCCGGAGCCCGGCGATGTGTTCGAGATCGAGGCGCCGGTTTTCGGCGCCCCGCTGCGCAATGCCCTGGGCGCAAAGGGCAATGACGATTTCCAGCTGGGCGGCGTCGGATCGCTCTGACGTGGAGATTGCCTGCATCGCCATCGACTGGGGCACCAGCAACCGGCGTGGCTGGGCGCTGGATGCCGGCGGCACCGTGCTGGAGCGACGCGGCGACGACCAGGGCCTGTTGGCAGTCGCCGCCGCTGGTGGGAATTTTGCGGAATCACTCGCGGCCTTTGCGCAAGGCTGGCTGGGTGCGCCAGTCATCATGGCCGGCATGGTGGGAAGCCGCGCCGGCTGGCGCGAAGCGCCCTATCTCGAGACGCCGGCGCGCCTCGCGGATCTCGCCGGCAGCTTGATCACGCTGCCGGCCGTGGCGGGAAGCGAGATCCGCATCGTGCCCGGGATGGCGAAGCGGAATAGGCTACAGCCGGACGTCATGCGCGGCGAGGAATGCCAGTTGCTGGGCGCGCGGCTGGTGCGCGGCATCGAAGACGGCCTCTTCCTGCTGCCGGGAACCCATGCCAAATGGGCCAGGGTCGAGGCCGGGCGCCTCGTCGATTTCCGCACCTATATGACGGGCGAGATTTTCGGCCTGATGAGCCGGCAGGGCAGCCTCGCCCAGGTCGTCAGCGGAGATTCCTTCGACGCCGACGCTTTCCAGCGCGGCATCACCCGAGCGCGTGAAACATCGGCCGGCGGCATTACGCACCAGCTTTTCGGCGTGCGCAGCCTGTCGCTGTTCGGCGAACTGACACCGGCGAATGCCGGTTCCTATCTCTCCGGCCTCCTCATCGGTACCGAGATGCAGGATGCGCTTTCCTGGGCCAGGCCGGCGAGGCAGGTCGTCGCCATCGGTTCCGCCGCGCTGCTGGCGCGATACGCGGCGGCGGCAGCCTTCTTCGACATCACCCTCGACAGGCTGGAGAGCGACGCTATTCTGCCCCCGGCCCTGTTCGCGCTGGCAAAAGAGGCCGGCCTCTTGAGGAGATAGCGCCATGACGGATCTGCGCAGCTGGCTCGAGGAGCTGCCCATGATCGCCATCCTGCGCGGCATCACGCCGGCGGAAGCCGACGGGGCGCTCGACGCGCTGGATAACGCCGGTTGGCGCGTGGTCGAGGTGCCGCTCAACTCGCCGGACGCGCTGACGACGTTGAAGCGTATGGTGGCCAAGGCGGACGGGCGCATGCTGGTGGGCGCCGGCACTGTTCTCAGTGTCGACGAGGTTCATGCCATTGCCGATGCCGGCGCCCGGCTGATGGTGGCCCCCAATTGCGACCCGGATGTGATTCGCGCGGCGAAGCAACGCGGGCTCGTCACGGCTCCCGGTGTTGCCACCCCGAGCGAGGCCTTTGCGGCTCTTGCCGCCGGCGCCGAGGCCCTCAAGATGTTTCCGGGCGAAGCCCTGCCGCCCAGGGTGGTGAAAGCCTGGCGCGCGGTTCTGCCCCAAGGCACGCTGCTTCTCCCGGTGGGTGGTGTTTCGCCAGACAATATCGGTGACTACCTCAGGGCCGGCGCCGACGGTTTTGGCATCGGCACTGCGGTCTACAAGCCCGGCATGAGTGCCGCGGATATTCGCTCCGCCGCCGCGAAACTCGCTGATTCCTTCCGTGCGGCGCGGATGGGATGAGGCCGGCATGAGTATCAGCCCTTTCGGCCTGCTCGACGATGGCGCGGCGGTCGAGCGCATCGAAATCGACAGCGGCGGCGTTACGCTTGGCGTGCTCACCCTCGGTGCCACGATCCAGGATCTGCAGGTCGATACCGGCAAGGGCGCGCAGCGACGCGTGCTGGGCTTCGCACAGCTCAGCGACTACCGCGCCCATTCGCCCTATTTTGGCTGCATCGCCGGGCGCTATGCGAACCGCATCGCCGA
This sequence comes from Dongia mobilis, assembly GCF_004363235.1. GTDB lineage: Bacteria > Pseudomonadota > Alphaproteobacteria > Dongiales > Dongiaceae > Dongia > Dongia mobilis. The sequence goes on along the minus strand of NZ_SNYW01000001.1, from coordinate 194,215 downwards.
GGGAATCTGCCGCATCGACGGAAAGACCTACCAGCTGACCCGCAACGAGGCGGGCCGCACCCATCTTCACGGCGGCGAGCGCGGCTTCAGCCACCGGATCTGGTCACTGCGCGACCAAGGGCCCAGCCACGTGACGCTCGAACTCCAATCGGCGCATGGCGAGGAGGGCTATCCCGGCAATCTCCTGGCGCGCTGCACCTATCGCGTGACCGGCGATGGCGAAATCACCCTGGAGCTCGGCGCCACCACCGACCGGGCGACCATCGTCAACCTGGCCGCGCACAGCTATTTCAACCTGGATCTTGACGAGGGCGCGGAGAACATCCTCGACCATCTGCTGGAGGTGCCGGCGGCACATTACCTGCCGGTGGATGCGCATCTCATTCCGACCGGCGAGATTGCCGCCGTCGGCGGCACGCCCTTCGATTTCCGCGTGGCGCGCAGCATTCGCGCGGCAGGCGACTCGCCATCGGCCTATGACCACAATCTGGTGCTGGCGCGGAAACGCCTGGCGGAACCACGACCGGTCGCGCGCCTCATCGGCCCCTTGAGCGGGACGATGCTCGAAATCCGATCGACCGAGCCGGGCCTCCAATTCTATGACGGTGCGCGCGTCGGCCCACTGGTACCGGGCCATGACGGCCGGCGCTACGGCGCCTATGCCGGCCTCTGCCTGGAGCCGCAGAACTTCCCCGATGCGCCCAACCGGCCGGATTTCCCCGATCCCGTATTGCGCCCGGGCGAGAGCTATCGCCAGGTGACGGTCTATCGCTTCAGCGGGGTCTGACGAAGCGAGAAGCTACTCCGCCGGCGCCGGCTTCGGTCCCTCCGCCGGCCGGTCGCGCAGGTGCCCGGACAGGCGATGCTCTAGCTTGTTGAACAGCCAGATCATCAGATAGGTGATGGCGCAATAGATGGCGCCGACGAAGAACCAGACCTCGAAGGTGCGGAACGAGCGCGAGATGATGACGCGCCCGACGCCGGTCAGATCCATCAGCGTGATGATGCTGACGAGAGATGTCGCCTGGAACAGGAACACTACCTCGTTGGTATAGGCCGGCAGTGCCATCCGGATCGCCTTGGGGAGGACGATGCGCCGATAGAGCCGGAAGCCCGACATGCCATAGGCCCGCGCCGCCTCGACCTCGCCGAAGGGTACCGCCTGGATGGCGCCGCGCAGGATCTCGGCGGTATAGGCGGCAGTGTTGAGGGTCAGCGTCAGGATGGCGCAGAAATAGGGCTCGCGCAGCAGGCGCCAGACGCCGATGTCCTCGAAGAAATCGCGGAACTGGCCGCTGCCGTAATAGACCAGGAACAGCTGCACCAGGAGCGGCGTGCCGCGGAAATAGAAGATGTAGCCATAAACCGGCCAGCGCAGCAGCGGATTGGCCGAGATGCGCGCCAGCGCCAGCGGCAGGGCGAGGACGAGGCCCAGCGCCACGCTGAGTGCGGTGATCTCGATGGTCAGCAGCGTCCCCCACAGGAACCGGTCGAGGTTGTTCCAGACCGGGGCGAAGCGGGTGTCGGCAAAGAGGAGATCGAGGCTTTCCATCATGACGAGATCCGCCGGATGCCGCGATTGGCCCATTTCTCGGCGCGGTGCTGCAGAGCCATCGAGATGATGGTGAGGCCGAGATAGAGGAAGGAGGCAGTCAGATAGAAGGTAAAGGGCAGCTTGGTGTTGCGAGCCCCGATATCGGTCCAGCGCATCAGTTCCTCAAGCTGGATCACCGACATGAGGGCCGTCGCCTTCAGCAGCACCAGCCAGGTATTGCCGAGGCCGGGCAGCGCGAAGCGCCAGACCTGGGGCATCATGATCCGGCGCAGGGTCAGGAAGGGCGACATGCCGAGCGAGCGCGCCGCCTCGATCTGGCCTTTCGGGATTGCCTGGAAGGCGCCGCGGAACACCTCGGTTGCGAAGGCACCATAGATGACGCCCAGCGTCAGCACGCCGGCGGTGAAGGAATCGATGTCGATCAGGACCTCGCCGCCGGTCAGTTCGGAGAGCGCCCATTGCAGGAAGATGGTGACGCCATAATAGACGATGAGGATCAGCACCAGTTCAGGCACGCCGCGGACGACGGTGGTGTAGACATTGGCGATGGTGTTGGCCGGCCTGAATTTGGCGAGTTTCCCCCAGGCGCCCAGCAGGCCCATGACGATCGCCACCGGCGCCGTGCAGAGCGCCACCGCGATGGTGATCGTGATGCCCTGCCAGAAGACCCAGCCGTATCCCTGATAGATATCCAACGACGCCCCCCTGATTGACGGCCCGATGCGGGCCCGGCGCCCACCGCCAGAAACGCGGACGCCGCGCCCGGCCGGATCGACCGGTCGGACGCGGCGCTGTCAGCGCGGATCGGACGACCGGCTCAGTTGCCGTAGACGTCGAAGGCGAAGTACTTGTCGTTGATGGCCTTGTAGGTGCCGTCGGCGAGAATCGTCTCGATCGCCTTGTTGAGGCCATCGAGCAGTTCCGGCTCGCCCTTGCGCACCGCGATGCCGGCGCCCTCGCCATGCCATTTCGGCTCGTTGTAATCCGGGCCGACGAACTCGAAATCGGCACCCTCGGGCGTGGCCAGGAAACCTTCCAGCAGGGCGACGGAGTCGGCCATCACCAGATCGACGCGGCCGGAGACGAGATCGGCATTGGCCTCGTCCTGGGTCGCATAGACGCGGATGTCGATATCCTTGAAATTGTCGCGCAGGAAGTTCTCGTGGATGGTGGCGCGCTGCACGCCGACGGCCTTGCCGCCCAGCGTGTCATAGCCGACGTCGAGACCAGCGCCCTTCTTGGCGATGAACTTGGCCGGGGTATTGTAGTATTTCTTGGTGAAGTCAACGACCTGCTTGCGCTCGTCGGTGATCGACATCGAGGCGATGATGGCGTCATACTTTTTGGCATTGAGGCCGTCGATGATGCCGTCCCAATCCTGCACCACGAATTCGCAGTCGAAATTGGCGGCCTTGCACAGCGCCTTGGCGATGTCGACGTCGAAGCCGACCAGCTCGCCATTGGCATCGATCGAGTTGAACGGCGGATAGGCACCCTCGGTGCCGATCTTGACCTTCTTCATCTCGGCGGCGGCGCCGGTGGCACCCATGACCATGATTGCGCCGGCGACAAGCCAGGCGAACGACTTCTTCATTGTTCTGCTCCCTTGATAAAGCCCTGCATCTTGCTTTTCTTGAGCCGGACCGGCATTGCGACCTGTCCGTTCGGCTAAGACACTAGCCCCGCCATGGCCTTTTGGCAATCTGGGCAAATCGACGGAAAAGGCCGTCGATTCAACGACACGTTGGCCGTTTCGACATCACGATCGCGGCACCGGGAGCAGGCGGGACGCAGTCGGATTGCGCCGGGACGCGCCTCGCCCGTCTCGCCCCGGGCCCGCTATCCGGTCTTGAGGCGCACGACCACATCGGTCGGCTCGGGCGCATGCGGCGCCAGGGCGGTCCGCTCCATATCGGCCCAGCTCGCCAGGCGAACGATATTGCCGGTTGCCGTGCCGTCCGGCAGGCTGCCGATCTTCTCGACGATCTCGAGCCCGTCCTTGTCGAGGAAGTAGGTATGATGCCCGAAGAGCGGTATGAGTTGGGCCATCATCGGATGATCCTCGGGCAGGACCTGGGCGCTGATTTCCTTGGTGGCGTGCTGGATCTGTCTGGCTGAAAGCTTCAAGACGATTCTCCTTGCGTTGAATCGTGCCGCCTCGTGAAGCCGGGTACTTGGAACCGGGTTCATGAGGGCGCTCGGATGTGCTGCGAGTATCGGCCGCCGAAAACCGCCCGGCGGCGTCTGCGCAAGCTGCGTCACCCTATTGCTGCAGTTCTGCGCTGCACTGGGCTTGCCTCTAGAACTGGGGCATGTGGGCGACGTATCAACCCCGCGCGGTCCAAAATACCGCCGCGCGCCGGCAAATCGCGGCATTTTGCCTGCATGGGTCGCATTTCTGATGCAGCACCAAACCCTTGGTCACCGTGTCGACAGCATAGCGCGCGGTGCTGCCGCCGCATCCGGCCGCTGATGGAGCCTTGTCCGCAGCGGCCGGATGCGGTTGGCATCATAGGTTCACGGCATCGAGAAAGCCGGTCACGCTGACGAAGCGGCCCGCCTCGTCAAGCCGGGCAAAATCGGTACCTTCCACGGCCGGACTCGGCCGGGCGACGCCGTTCTGCTCCAGCGACCACGAAAAGCGCAGGCAGTCGTTGTGGGCGTCGACACCTTCCTTGAGCGTGAAGGAATGCCCGGCAAAGCGCCCCTGCACGGCGGCAATGAGACCGTCGATTTCGTCGATGCCCGTCCCCTGCATCAGCGGATCCACATAGCTTGCGCCCGGCTGCCAGAATTGCGCCAGCAGGGCACGGCGGCGATCGCCATCGGTCTCGTTCCAGCAGGCGATATAGCGGCGAGCGGCCGCGACTGCGTCGGCCTGGCTGGAGTCGGGTACGGTGTTGTCGCGCATGTTCGTCTCCGGTTTGCTTGTTTCGACGTACCACCATTCGCGCATCTGGGGTCATGCCGTCGATTACGCCGAAGGTAATGGCGGGCGATTCCATCGAACCCTATAATTCGCGGCCATGATTGCCCCCCGGAAACAGGACCTGTCCCGCATCGCCGCACCGTCGATCGGCGATCTCGTCAAGCACTGGCGGGGCCTGCGGCGCCTCAGCCAGCTGGATCTGGCCCTTTCCGCCGGAATGTCGACCCGACACCTCTCCTTCATCGAGACCGGTCGCGCCGCACCCAGCCGCGAGATGGTCATGCGCCTCGCCGCGCAGCTCGAGTTGCCGCTGCGTGCACGGAACCGCCTGCTGCTGGCGGCGGGATTCGCCCCGGCCTATGCCGAGCGCAGCATCGACGACCCGGACCTCGCCGGCATAAGGGCCGCCATCGAGCGATTGCTGGCAGCGCAGGCGCCCTATCCGGCGCTCGCCATCGACCGGCACTGGAACTTGCTGGCGGCCAACAGCAGCCTGACCCCGCTATTGGCGGGGGCTGCTCCGGAACTGACGACACCGCCGGTCAATGTGTTGCGCCTTGCGCTGCATCCCGCCGGCATCGCGCCGCGCATTCTCAATTTTGCCGAATGGCGCGAACATCTCATGGCCCGGTTGCAGCGACAGATAGCGGCTAGCGGTGACCCGGTCCTTGGCGAACTGGCTGCGGAGTTGGCGGCCTATCCAGCCGCGGCGAACAGCGATGTCGGCAGCGCGGACGAGGCCGACATCGCCGTCAGTCTGCGGCTGCAGGGACCGACGGGGCCCCTCGCATTTCTCAGCACGACCATGGTGTTCGGCGCGCCCCATGACGTCCTGCTCTCGGAACTGGCCATCGAGATCTTCCTGCCGGCCGATGACGCGACCGTGGCTGCCCTGCAGGCCCTGGCGCAGTGATCATCCCGGGCCGCGTGTTGCCGTTGGCCGCGCCTTCCCGACACGAGGTTGCCCGCCGGTGCTGGCGGTTTGCACAGGTTGTTGCCCTGATCGGGCCCAGGATCTGGATAAGGATCAGGCATTGAGCCCGGCATCGATGGTGAGCGCTGTCCCGGTGATGCCGCGCGCCTCGGGACGCGCCAGATAGGCGACGCCGCCGGCAATCTCCTCTGGGGTCGCGAATCGGGGGATCGCCATCAGGCCGAGCTGTGCCGGCGCCATCGGCCCGTCGGCCGGGTTCATGTCGGTATCGGTCGAGCCCGGCTGGACCAGGTTGACCGTTATGCCGCGGGGGCCGAGGTCGCGGGCAAGGCCGCGCGTCAGGCCGATGAGGGCCGTCTTGCTCATCGTATAAAGGGTGAGGCCCGGGAACGGGATGCGCTCGGCGAGATTGGAACCGACGGTGATGATGCGACCGCCATCGGGCATCAGCCTTGCAGCCGCCTGGGCGGCGAGGAAGACGCCGCGCACATTGACCGCCATCACTTGGTCATATTCCGCGACCGGGATCTCGCCAAAGGGCGTCAGCGTCGCAATGCCGGCCGAGTTCACCAGGATGTCGAGCCGGCCCAACTCGCCATGGATGCGCGCGATGGCATCCGGCAGGGCGGCAGGATCGCCGCTGTCGGCCGGGACGACCAGTGCGCGGCGCCCGGCAGCCCGGATATCGGCGGCAACCGCCGCAGCCTTCTCGGCCGACCGCGCATAGGTGAAGGCAATGTCCGCCCCCTCATGGGCCAGGCGGCGCGCGATGGCGGCGCCGATGCCGCGGCTGCCCCCGGTGACCAGGGCGACCTTGCCGGAAAGGGAATTCTGCACCATCGGATATCTCCTATTTTTGTATCGTTTGATACATAAATAGTTAGAGCGCTTGCCTGGGCGTTTCAAGAGAATTATGTATCGAAAAGAACAAAAATCGGATGGACAGAACAAAATGGCTGAACGCGGCCGCCCGCGCAGCTTCGACCGCGACCAGGCGCTCGCCCGGGCGATGGAGGTTTTCTGGGAAAAGGGCTATGCCGGGGCCAGCCTCACCGACCTCAAGGCGGCGATGGGGATCAATGCGCCCAGCCTCTATGCCGCCTTTGGCTCGAAGGAACAGCTCTTCGAGGAAGCGGTCGACCGCTACGATGCCAGCGAAGGTCGAGCGCTCTGGGCGGCGTTCAACGCCGCACCCGATGCGCGCTCGGCCATTGCCGCCCTGCTTGCCGCGTCGGCGGATTCCTATGTGGCGCCGGATCGGCCGAAGGGCTGTCTGGTGGTCCTCGGCGCCCTGGTCGGCGGCGAGGCGGAAGCGGTGGTCGCCACCCGCCTTGCCGCGCGCCGCCGCCAGGCGATCGAACGCATCGAACAGCGTCTGCAGGCGGATATCGCCGCCGGGCGCCTGCCCAGGGGCACCGATTGCCGGCGCATCGCCATCTTCTACACCACCCTTCAGCAGGGCATGTCGCTGCAGGCCCGCGACGGCGCCGACCGCGCCACCCTGCGCGCCGTGGCGGAGGCCGCCATGGCGGCCTGGGGCGGTCTTATTTCCGCTTGATTTTGGGGGCCGGCGACCGCACCTTGCGCGCCGGATTTTCCTTCCCCGCAAGGCATGGCGAGCAAAGGCCCCGCGATGAGCATCACCGACACCAAATACTGGCTGAAGACAGCGCGCACCCTGACCGACGCCCTGCCCTATATGCAGAAATATGCCGGCAAGCGCTTCGTCATCAAATATGGCGGCCATGCCATGGTGGACAAGGAGCTGGCCCGGATCTTCGCCCGCGACATCACGTTGCTGCGCCAGGTCGGCATCCTGCCGGTGGTGATCCATGGCGGTGGGCCGCAGATCGGCACCATGCTGAAGCGCCTCAATATCGAATCGCGCTTCGTCGACGGCCTGCGCGTGACCGATGCCGCCGCCATGGAAGTGGTCGAGATGGTGCTTTCCGGCTCGATCAACAAGGAGATCGTCGCCGCCATCAATGCAGCCGGCGGCAAGGCGGTCGGCATCTCGGGCAAGGATGACAACCTGCTCCTCGCCCGCAAGACCGAGATGACCAAGGATGGCGAGCGGGTCGATCTTGGCCTGGTCGGCGAGCCGGACAAGGTCAATCCCGGCATCATCCGCTCGCTGGAGCAGGCCGGCGTCATTCCGGTCATTGCCCCGGTCGGCTTCGGGCCCGACGGCCAGACCTACAACATCAATGCCGATACGGCAGCAGGCGCCATCGCTGCCGCGATCGGTGCCGCGCGCCTCCTGATGCTGACCGATGTGCCGGGCGTGCTCGACAAATCCGGCCAGCTGGTCCAGCAGCTGACCGCCGGCGAGGTCAGGGCGCTGGCTGCCGACGGCACCATTTCGGGCGGCATGATCCCCAAGCTGGAGACCTGCCTGACCGCAGTCGAGAGCGGTGTCGAAGCCGCTGTCATCCTGGACGGCCGCGTGCCGCATTCCATGCTGCTGGAAATCTTCACGCCGCAGGGCATCGGCACGCTGGTGACGCGCGGCTGAACGCGGCCGTCGCTCAATAGGGCGTGCTGGGCGTCAGCCCGTAGGCTTCAAGGACGGCAAAATAATCGTTGCCGCTGCGCTTGCGGCCGAGTGCGGCCTCGAAATCGGCCAGCCTGTCGCGATGCGGCGATGCCTTGCCGAGGCAAAGCACATATTCGAAGGTGTCGATCACCGGGGGCAGCATGACGAGGGCCTCGGCGAGGCCCAGTTCGCGCAGGTAATAGGCGCCCGACGTCGTCGTCACCAGCGCGAGATCGCCCCTGCCCTGCGCCAGTCCCTTGAGATGGGCCACGTAATCGGCCGCGAAATAGACATCGAAACCGGGCTCCAGCAGGTTCTCCTTTGCCCAGCCATTGCCCCGATAGCTGACGAAGCTGAAACCGCCGAGTTCCGCCAGCGATCCCGCCAGTTCCATTTGCCGGCGCGCGGGATGGTCCCGACGGACCAGCGGATGCAGCGGCGCCCGCAGCACCGGCAGCACGCCGCAATCGGCATATTCCCGCCGCGCCGGGGTCGAGATCGTGATGAAGCCATCGGCCTCGCCCTGGCGCACCAGTTGTTGAGCCCGTTCCCAGGGATAGAGTTCTATTTCGACGGCTACACCAACATCCTTGATGAAAATATCGCTGGCGATGTCGATCAGGATGCCGCGCGTGAGCCCGTCCTCGACGAATGAAAGCGGCGGCAGCTTGTCGGCAAAGACCAGACGGACCGGCGGCACCTCATGGGCGAGGACGTCGCCCGGGCCGGCCCCAGGCAACCACGCCAGTGTCGCGGCAAGCAGGCAGCCAAGACGCAAATGTTTCAACAGCGCTCCCTTCATGTCGCTAGCCTAGCAAACAGTGCCGCGACGGTACATCGCGCGATCCACCTTTGCCGCGACGTAACCTCCATGACTATATTGCTGGGTGATGGCGCGAATCATGCCGCCATCACCTGTTTCGGACAGCGACGAAGGAGAATTCCGGGATTTGGCACTGATCAACCACATCATTCTGATCGGCGCAGTGCTTGCCGTGATCAGCATCCTGCTCGGGCAATTGTCGTCGCGCCTGGGAGCGCCGCTGCTGCTGGTCTTCCTGTTGCTCGGCATGCTGGCTGGCGAGGATGGCCTGCTCGGGCTCAGCTTCGATTCCTACGGCGCCACCTATGCGGTGGGCTCCATCGCCCTTGCCATCATCCTGTTCGAGGGCGGCCTGCGCACGCCGCGCGAGGTGGTGCGCCTGGTCTTCTGGCCCAGCCTGACCCTGGCCACGATCGGCGTCGTGCTGACGGCGCTTTGCACCGCCGGCATCGCCGTTCTGGTATTTGGCATGACGCCGCTGGAAGGCGTCCTGATGGGCGCCATCCTGGCCTCGACCGATGCCGCCGCCGTTTTCATGCTGCTGCATGGCCAGGGCGTCGCGGTGAATGCCCGCGTCGGCGGCACGCTGGAGCTGGAATCAGGCATGAACGACCCGATGGCCGTGTTCCTGACCCTGATGGCGGTCGCCTTGATCCAGGCCGGCGCCAGCATGAACGGCTGGGATGTCGCGTGGATCTTCCTGATCCAGCTATTGGGCGGCGGCGCACTCGGCGCCGGTGGCGGCTATGCGCTGCGCTGGCTGCTGGAGCGTCTCAACCTGAGCGCCGGCCTCTATCCGGTGCTGGCCACCGCCGGCGCGCTTCTTATCTTTGCCGGCACGAACGCCCTCAATGCCAGCGGCTTCCTGGCCGTCTATGTCGCCGGCGTGATGCTGGCCCGCGCCCCCTACCGGGCGCAGCAGGTCATCACGCGCTTTCTCGACGGCCTCGCCTGGCTGGCCCAGATCGCCATGTTCCTGATGCTGGGCCTGCTGGTGACGCCGTCCGACCTGGTCTCGAACCTGCTGGGCGCGCTCATCCTCTCGGCCGGCCTCATCCTGGTGGCCCGGCCCGGCGCCGTCCTTCTCTGTCTGCTGCCGTTCCGCTTCAACTGGCGCGAGCGTGGCTTCGTCGCCTGGGTCGGCCTGCGCGGTGCCGTTCCGATTTTCCTCGCCTCGATCCCGATCCTGGCCGGGCTCGAAAACGCGCAAGTTTATTTCAACGTCGCCTTCGTGGCGGTCCTCACTTCGCTGCTGGTGCAGGGCTGGACGATCAGCCGGGCGGCGCGCTTTCTCGGCCTCGAAGTGCCGGCCTCGGCGCCGCACGGGCATGAACTGGACATCAGCCTCGGCCATGGCGCGACGCGCGAACTGGCCGGCTTCCGCGTCATGGAAGGCGCGCGGGCGCTCAACCACACCTATGGCGACCTGCAATTGCCGCCCCAGGTCGACATTGTCAGCGTCATCCGCGAATCGACCCCGCTGCCCGATTTCCGCGCCACCCGGCCCGGCATAGATGATTACGTCATCGCCATCGCCCCGCCGACCGAGATCGCCGGCCTGCACCAGCATTTCGCCGAGCGCGGCAAGGATTCCGGCGGTCTCGCCGGCTTCGGCGAGTTCGTCTTCGATGCCGACACGCCGGCCGACGACCTCGCCCTCATGTACGGAATCGATCTCGGACCCGGCGCCAGGGGGCGCCGCATCGGCGATGTACTGCATGACGCGATGGGCGACCATGTCGTCGCCGGCGACCGCGTCAAATTCAACGAGATCGAGCTGGTGGTGCGCGAGGCGCGCGATGGTCGCATGCGACGCATCGGCCTGGAGCTGGAAGATACCCGCATCCACCTGCCGGTGACGCGGGCTCTGCGCAAGCTGAAACATCCGCTCAAGAGCTGGCGTGCTTTCCGCCGCCTCAACCGGCTGTAACGGCGCCTTCTGTCAACCGGTGAAAAGCTCCAGCTGCCATTCCATCTCGCGCTCGCTCAGCGGGTAGTCGGTGCCGCCGCGCGGGTTCAGGACCTGATGCGGCGCGATGCCGGCGATCTTCAACTGCAACTGCAGGGCCTGGCGCATGGTGAGCCCGGCTTTCCAGGCCAGCGCCGTCACCGCCTTGGCACTCATCGAGGTCAGGATTTTCCGGACAATGGCGGGATTGAGGATGGCATCGCGGGCGAGAGCCGCCGCCACCTGTTCCTGCTTGCCGCCCGCGATCGCCGCCGACATCGCCTCGGCATCGCCGGGCGGCGGCGGAGCGTCGTTCCTGGCGGCATCGCGCTCCCTCGATTCCGCGGCAAGGCGTTTCTTCACCGCCTTGGCGACCGCCTTGGCCGTCGCCCTGTCGAGATCCGGCCGTGCCTGCAGCAAATCGAACAGCGAGGAGGAGACGAAATCGGCGAGCCGCCTGATGGCATTCATCGGCAGCAGCGGGCGTTTCACCAGCGGTTCCTGCCATTCCTCGACCGCCGGCGCCTTGTCGAGGATGATGTCCAGCGTCTCCTCGCGTATGGCGGTATTGCGGTTGTTGAGCAGCGCCGTGATGGTCTCGCTCTCCTCCGGTGCCTCGATCGCGGCGGCGATGATGGCATCGGCCAGTCGCTCGCCGATCTGGGCGCGCCTGGCAATGGCCGAGAGGGCACCCCTGATCGGCCCGCTGCTGATGATCTCCAGCAGATCGGAATCGCTCAGAATCGGCGAATACTGCAGCACCGGCCCGGCCACCCGGATCTCGAGGTCGCGGGCCAGTTCCTGGATGATGTGCGGTGGCGCGTCGGTGAGGTCCTTCAGCGCCTCGGCGACGATGCGGCGCACCTTCACCGCCTGGTCGCGGGCCAGGGTTTCCAGCACCTGGATGGTAAGATCGCGAACCTGCGACCTGGTTTCCTGCGGCAGATCGGGGGCCAATTGGCCGATCTTCACCGCCAGCAATTCGCGCACGCCTTCATCCGCATCGCGCGCCAGCCTGAGATCGGCCTGGCGCGGCGTCGCTGCATTGCCGGCGATGGCGCGCCGCACGGCATTCGACTTGTCCTCGGCCAGGAAATAGAGAATCTCCGGGCGCATGTCGGACCGGGCAGCCAAGCTGCTGCGGTCGCGTTCGCTGCCGGCGGCTGCCAGCCTTTTCGCCTCTTCGTATTCCATCACTCCACCAGTACGAAACCGCCCTTGCCGCCATGCTTGATGCGATACATCGCCTCGTCCGCACGTGCCATCAGCCGCTCGAGATCGTCGACCCCGTCCTGGGCCGCCGGACGCATCAGCGCGATGCCGATCGAAAAGCCGAGCGGCCGGTCGGTGCCCGGCGCGAACCGTGCCAGATCCGCCGCCGCCCGCTGCAATTCCTGGGCCTTCGACTTCGCCTCCTCGGGACCGACGCCGTCCAGCCAGGCCACGAATTCGTCGCCACCAAGGCGCCCGATCGGATCACGCGTGCGCAGATTCTCGCGCAGGATGTCGGCGGTGGCGACCAGTGCCGCATCACCCTGGGCATGGCCGAAGCGATCGTTCACCTGCTTGAAGTTGTCGAGATCGACATACATGAGGGCGCCGCCCTGGCCGTCGAGCCGCGCCCGCGTCACGGCGCGGGCCAGCACGGTCTCGAAGCCGCGTCGGTTGAGCAGGCCGGTGAGCGCGTCGGTGGTGGAAAGCTGGCGCAGCGCCTCGTGACCCTTCAGCTGCTCGATCAGCACCGCCACCTGCTCGGCCAGTTCGGAGAGCAGGAAGATGTCATCGGCCGCCCAGGGCCCGCGCCCGTCCTGGCGCCACAAGACGAGCAGCCCGACCGGGCGCCCTTCGTGGCGGCAGACGAAGGCGATGCCATGGCGGTGGCCGGCATGGCCCATGGCAAGGCCGTTGTCGGATTCGATTGCGGTCGGGGATAGAACGGCATCATCGGCATCGGCGGTGCCGGCGAGGCAGGCACCGATGACGCCGCCGTCCAGCCGGTGGACGCTGCCGAGATCCGCACCAACGGCCTGGATGGCGGTTTCCAGCGCCGCCGCCAGGGCCGAATCGGGGTCGATGTTGCGCCGGAGCGAGCGCATTAGATGCAGCACCAAGCGCTCGCGGTGCCGGGCCTCCGCCAGATCCGCCTCGCGCGCCTTCTGCTCGGTCACGTCCCGGGCAAGGCCGCGGGCGCCGCGGAACGAACCGTCACCCGCTTCCAGCGCCTGGCCCTGGACCAGCAGGCAGACCGGAATGTCGCCGGCACCCTTCAGCCAGATCTCCGCGCCGGCATGCGGTCCCACCCCGGCAAAGGCCGCGTCGGAATCGCTCGAGATGGCAAGGTCGGACGGCTTGCGCCCGATGAGATCGGCCGCGGCAAAACCGAGCGGCCTTTGCCCGGAAACGAAGCTGAACCGACCCTCGGCATCCACCTCCCAGGTGAAATCGGCGGCCCGGTCGACCAGATCCTTGAGGCGCTGCCGGGAATCGATGAGGGCGCCGCGCAGGGCACGCTCCAGGCTGACATCGCGCGCCAGGACCAGCACGGCATTGCCGCAGGGGAGCAGGGTAAGATCGAAGCTGATTGGCCGCGATTGTGCGTCGGTTGGCGGTGCTTCGAGGGCGGCCAGGCGCTGGACCGCGCCCTCCTGCGCGGCGGCGAAGGCGGCGGCGAGTTCCATCGGCGGATGGCGAAGAAGCGGCCGCAGGGCAGCGGCTGCCGCATTGGCCGCAAGTTCCGTCCGGTCCGGCGCCAGCAGCATGGCAGGGCTCAGGTCCCGCGCCAGCGGACCGTCCGCCGCCAGCAGCCTGATGGCGGCAGCCCGCATTTCCCCCGCGTCGGCAGGCTCCGCGCCCGCAGCAGGTCGATCGGCCATATGTGACGGATTCTTGGGCGCCATGAAGCAAGACTGCCCCGGCCACCCTTAATGCCTTATTAAGCAACCCCTTGCCACCGGGCCGGGCAAGGCCATAAGGTCGCCGCGCCCGCCGGCGGCGCTCAACCGGGCGGGCCACTCACCGGACCAGTTCATGCCGATACCAGACGATCCAAATCCGGGCCAAGCAGCAGCAACGCCGCAAGCAATGCCGGATCGCCCCGATCACCGCCTTGCCTTCCGGGGCGCCATGGCCGTACCGGCTGCGTCTGCCGGGCGGGAACCAGAAAGGGTCGGTACCTGGATTTTCGACCTCGACAACACCCTTTATCCTGGCACCTGCCGGTTGTTCGATCAGGTCCAGGTGAAAATCCGGGAATTCATTCGCAGCCATCTCGGGCTCGACGAGGCTGGGGCGCTGGCCCTCCAGAAAAGATACTTCCGTGAGCACATGACCACCCTGCGCGGCCTGATGATCAATGACGGGATCGACCCCAACGCCTTCCTCGATTTCGTCCACGACATCGACCTCTCCGGGGTCGCCCCCGACCCGGCGCTCGACCGCGCCATCGCCGCCCTGCCCGGCCGCAAGGTGATCTTCACCAACGGCTCCGTGCCGCATGTCGAGCGGGTGCTGGCCAGGGTCGGCGTCGATGCCGGCCATTTCGACGGAATCTTCGACATCGTCGCCTCGGATTTCGTACCCAAGCCCGATATCGGCGTTTATCGCCGCCTCTGCGAGACCTTCCGCATCGAGCCCAGCCGCGCCGTGATGATCGACGACATGCCGCGGAACCTGGTGCCGGCACACAATCTCGGCATGACCACCGTGCTGGTCGAGGAGGGCGATGCCTTCGCCGGCCTTGATGACAGCGCCGATGCCGGATCCCAATCCGCTTGCATCCATCACAGTACCGCTAACCTGGCCCAGTTCCTGGCCGCCTGGCTGGCCGCATCCGACAACCAGACGAAGACAGTGGAGAGATAGAAGATGAGCAACCTCGCCAGCGTCATCGACGCCGCCTGGGAAAACCGCGCCGCGATCAACGCCGGCACCAGGGGCGAGGTGCGCGACGCCGTCACCCAGGCCCTGGCCGATCTTGACGCCGGCCGTGCCCGAGTCGCCGAGAAGATCGACGGCAAATGGCATGTGTACCAGTATCTGAAAAAGGCGGTGCTGCTCTCCTTCCGTCTCAATGATTCCTATGTGGTACCGGGTGGCGGCGGCTTCCCGGGCGGTGACGCCGCCTGGTTCGACAAGGTGCCCTCCAAATTCGCCGGCTGGGGCGAGAGCCAGTTCAAGGCCGCCGGCTTCCGCGCCGTGCCGGGCTGTGTCGTGCGCCAGAGCGCCTATGTGGCGCCCAGCGTTGTCGTGATGCCGAGCTTCATCAATGTCGGGGCCTATGTGGATAGCGGCACCATGGTCGATACCTGGGTCACTGTCGGCTCTTGCGCCCAGGTCGGCAAGAACTGCCATATCTCGGGCGGCGTCGGCCTGGGAGGTGTGCTCGAACCTTTGCAGGCGGGCCCCGTCATCATCGAGGATGATTGCTTCATCGGTGCCCGTTCCGAGATCGTCGAAGGCGTCGTGGTCGAGACCGGCTCGGTCGTCTCGATGGGTGTCTTCATCGGCGCCTCGACCAAGATCGTCGATCGCGTCACCGGCGAGGTGCATATGGGCCGCGTGCCGGCCTATTCGGTCGTTGTGCCTGGGGCATTGCCGGGCAAGCCGCTGCCCGACGGCTCGCCGGGTCCCAGCCTCTATTGCGCCGTCATCATCAAGCGCGTCGACGAGAAGACCCGCGCCAAGACCTCGATCAACGATCTGCTGCGCGATTGAGCCCATGCCCCTCGATCCGGTCGACCTCGCCCGCACCCTCATCCGCCGTCCGTCGGTGACGCCGCAGGACGCAGGCGCCATCGGCGTGCTGGAGACGGCCCTGAAGCCCTATGGTTTCGAGGCACACCGCCTGAGCTTCGCCGCACCGGGGACCGAGCGGATCGAGAATCTCTATGCCAGGGTCGCGGGCGACCGGCCGGGGCGCAATTTCTGCTTCGCCGGCCATACCGACGTGGTGCCGCCGGGACCGAGCGATGCCTGGAAAACCGACCCCTTCGCGGCCGAGGTGATCGGCGGCGAGCTCTTTGGCCGCGGGGCGGCCGACATGAAGAGCGCCATCGCCGCCTTCGCTGCTGCTGCAGCACGATTCATCGAGAAGCGCGGCGGCAAATTCGCCGGCGCCATCTCGCTCCTCATCACTGGCGACGAGGAAGGCCCGGCGGTCAACGGCACCAAGCCGGTGCTGGACTGGCTCAAGGAAAAGGGTGAAAGGCTCGATGCCTGCATTGTCGGCGAGCCCACCAACCCGACGCGCCTCGGCGAGATGGCGAAGATCGGCCGGCGTGGCAGCTTCACCGGGCGCCTCGTCGTGCATGGCGTGCAGGGCCATTCCGCCTATCCGCATCTGGCCGACAACCCGATTCATCACCTCGCCCGGATGATCGCCGCCCTCACCGAACCGCTCGACCAGGGCTCGGCGCATTTCCCGGCGACGACATTGCAATTCGTCACCGTCGATGTCGGCAATCCGGCCACCAACGTGATTCCGGGCGAGGCAAAAGCCGTCTTCAACGCGCGCTTCAACGATCTCCACACGGCGGCAAGCCTCGAGGCCGAGATCCGCCGCCGCCTCGACGCAGCCGGCGGGCGCTACAGCCTTGCCTGCGAATGCTCGGGCGAATCCTTTTTGACACCGCCTGGCCCCTTGTCCGAGATCCTGGTGGCGGCGGTCGAGGCGGAAACCGGCCTGACGCCCGAGCTTTCCACCACCGGCGGCACGTCGGATGCGCGCTTCATCAAGGATTTCTGCCCGGTGATCGAATTCGGCCTGGCCGGTTCGACCATGCACAAGGTGGATGAGCGGGTGCCGGTCGCCGATATCGAGACGCTGGCCCGCATCTACGAGCGGGTGCTCGACCGGTATTTCGATGCCTAGCTGGACCGAGGCGCTGGCCGCCATCCAGGGCATCAAGCGCCTCATCCGCTTCGATCCCGGCTTTGCCGCCTGGTTCGACCGCTCGCCGCGCGGCGCGCTCCGCTCCTTCGGCCTGATGCTGCCGGTCTTTCCCTGCTTCCTGGTCTTGTTGTTCTACGGCAAGACCCTGCGACCGGAACTGGAAAGCATCCGCCTCGTCTTCGCCACCCTCACCTATTATGCGCTGGGCTGGATCATGTTCCCGCTGCTGCTGATCCTGATCGGCCGGCTGCTCGGGCGTGAAGGCCAGGCCATCGGGACCATTACCTTCTACAACTGGTTCGGCGCCATCCTGGTCGGCCTCATATTGCCGCTGCGTATTCTCTATGCCGCCTTCGACGCCAGCGGGATCGCCGGTTTCGCGATTCTTTTCCTGGTAATCGCCTCGCTGGTCCTGGAAGCCTTTGCCTTTCGGGTCCTTCTGGGTATCGGCTATCTCGGCGCAATCCTGCTGACGCTGTTCGATTACATTCTCGGCGAAAGCCTGTTCGTGCTGCTGATGTCCCAGCTCTATCAGGCGATGCCGATCTAGGCGCAGGGCGACATTCCCGGAAGCCGGTGTCGTTTTCTGTCCCGACGAGGTTACGCCGCCGCCATCTCAAGCCGCCGCGCACGCAGCACGCGCAGCCGGCTCTCTACGTCTTCCTTGTTGAGATAGGCGCCGGCGAGGCGGCGCACGCCGCTATAGGCATCCCGGGCGTGGAGCAGGCGCCAATTGTCGAAGAGGGCCAGCGAGCCCGGCGCCAGACGGCGGCGGTATTGCAGGGCTGGGTCATTGGCGTGGCGGGCGAAGGTCGCGTAGGCCGCCGAGAAAAGTGCCTGGCGGCGGGGCTCGAGCGCGAAGGGTGCCCGGTCATGGTTGTTGAAGCTGACCTGCACGAGGCGGCCGGCGGAATCGAGGCGGAAGAGCGGCCGGCGGGCCATCAGATGGATGCCGCGGTCAAGATCGATATACTGGCCCGGCACCTCGACCTCGGTCAGCACGCGATAAAGTTCGGGCGTGTCGCGGCGCATGATCTCGGCGATGCGGAAGCCGTCGACGAACACGTTCTCGCCGCCCTCACCCTCGAAGGCGAGGACATGCAGCATCTGATAGCCCGGCGCGTCGAAGGCATAGGTGCCGTCGGTATGCGGGCCGATGGCAAGCGAG
The DNA here is from genome assembly GCF_004363235.1 of Dongia mobilis. Classification (GTDB taxonomy): domain Bacteria; phylum Pseudomonadota; class Alphaproteobacteria; order Dongiales; family Dongiaceae; genus Dongia; species Dongia mobilis. The sequence continues at coordinate 176,432 of NZ_SNYW01000001.1, read as the reverse complement.
GTATAGGCCGTGTCCTTGTGCTGCAGGTTGGCGGTGAAATCCCAATAACCACCGAAGATGGTCTCGCGGATATAGGCGATGCGGGTGGCAACAGCCTGCGTGCCCTCCGGGGTCGCCGGCGTGCCCTCGACGAAACAGAAGCCGAAACGTTCCAGCCGATCGAGACAGGCTTCCAGTCCGCCATCTCCTTGCATCATCGCGTCAAACGACACCTGCGGAAAATCGGCCGAGATCTCGGCCTCGTTCCAGGTGGTGATGTCGCTGGTCGGGTGGCAGACCGGCGACAGGGTCGCCGCAAGCTCGCGCGCCATGAAGCTGCTCTCATGGCCGTCCGACCAGGTGATGCCGAGCCTGTCGCCGCCGGCGCCAAGTTCGATCGCGCTCGCCTGGAGGCCGGCAGGAAGGGCGAAGGTATCCACCAGGCGTTGGCGCGTTTCCGGGTGATGGCAGCTTGCACAGGTGCAATGATCGCGCAGCCAGTCATGGGTGAAGACATGGCTGGTGCCGTCGCCGAAGGCGATCTCGATCCCGCCCTGCTGGGGGGCGGCATGGGTCATATGCGTCATGGCGGCAATCCCGTGGAAAAAATGTCGGTGCGATCATTATTTTACGATTGTATAATACACAAGTATTATTTATTCATGTATGGATGAAGGCGATTCACTGAAGATCGAGCCACCGAAAACCGAGGCCGGGATTGACACCGTTGACTGACAAGGCACCGAAATTCACCCGCGACCTGCCGGAGGCGCGGCGCAAGCAATTGATCGAGGCGACCGCACGGTCACTGGCCCGGCATGGCATGGAAGGCACCACCGTCCGCGTGGTGGCGGCCGAGGCGGGGGTCTCGCCTGGCCTGGTGCGGCACCATTTCGCCGGCATGCATGACCTCATCGCCGAAACGTATCGCTGGACCGGCAAGGAGGTCGACCGGGCGCTGCGCGCATCGCTCGCCGCCGCCGAGCAGACGCCGGAGGCGCAGTTGCGCGCCTTCGTCGATTCGAGCTTTTCCGAGCCGATGCTGGATACCGATCTGCTGGGCGTCTGGCTGACCTTCTGGAGCCTGACCCGCACCGATCCCGAGATCCACGCCATCCACGGCAAGGTCTATGCCGGCTATCGCCGCCGCCTGGAGGAACTGATTCGGGAACTGGCCGTCGAGCGGAAGCTGAAGGTGGATGCGCGTGTCGCCAGCCTGGCCTTCACCGCCCTCCTCGACGGGCTGTGGCTGGAACATTGCCTGGATGCCAGCACCTTCACCGCAAGGGAAGCCGCGATGATCGCCCATGACTGGGTCGACAATCTGATCGCCGGCCGTTTCCTGGCAGGCGCGAAGCAGGCGCTCTCGGCCTAATAGACCACCCTGGTGAGATAGAGGCCGTCGGGCGGTGCCGTCGGGCCGCCGGCGGCACGGTCGCGGGCGGCGAGGGCCGCCGTCACGTCATCCGCCGACCATTTGCCCTCGCCGGCGAGGCGCAGCGTCCCCACCATGTTGCGCACCTGGTGATGCAGAAAGGAGCGCGCCTCGGCGATCACCTGGATCTCCTCGCCGACCCGGTTGACGTCGAGGCGGTCGAGCGATTTCACCGGCGATTGCGCCTGGCAGAGAGCGGCGCGGAAGGTCGAAAAATCGTGGCGGCCGACCAGGCGCTGGGCCGCCTCGTGCATGGCAGCGGCATCAAGCTCGGCCGGCACCCACCAGACATGGCCGCGCTCCAGCACCGGCGGCGCGCGCCGGTTGGCGATGCGATAGAGATAGGCACGGCCGGTGGCCGAGAAGCGAGCATGAAAATCATCCGCCGCCACAGCACAATCGGTGACCGCGATCGGGTTCGGCTTCAGATGGAAATTGAGTGCGGCCATCAGCCGTGCTGGGGCGATCTCCTTCAGGATGTCGACATGGGCCACCTGGCCGATCGCATGTACGCCGGCATCGGTGCGCCCCGCGCCATAGACATGGGTTTCCTCCTGCACCGTCGCCGCAACCGCCTCCTCCAGGCATTGCTGGATGGAAGGGCCGTTCTCCTGGCGTTGCCAGCCGACGAAGGGGCCGCCGTCATATTCGATGCCAAGGCGGAAGCGGGTCATGACAGCTGGGTACCCCTGGCCAGTTTCACCCCGCGCAGGAAATCCGGCGCCGTCATGGGTTTCTTGCCGGCCCTTTGCACCAGCGTCAGGCGGAGCGCGCCGGCGCCGCAGGCGACGGTCAATTGATCGTCGAGGATGGTTCCCGGCACCGCCTGGCCCGGCACGATCTCGGCCTTCAGGACCTTGAGCCGCTCGCCGTCGGGCAGCTGGCACCAGGCGCCGGGATGCGGCGCGAAGGCGCGCACGGCCCGCTCCAGCAATGTCGCCGATTGCGACCAGTCAAGCCGCGCCTCGGCCGGCGAGATCTTGGCGGCATAGGTGACACCCTCCGCCGGCTGCGGAACGGCCTCGAAGGGCAGCCGCGGCAGGGTTTCGACGATGAGCCGCGCGCCCATCTCCGCCAGCGCATCGTGCAGCGCGCCGGCCGTCATCTCGTGGCCGATCTTGAGTGTCTCGCTGGCGAGGATCGGGCCGGTATCGAGCCCGGCTGCCATCTGCATGACGGTGATGCCGGTGGTGGCATCGCCGGCCAGGATCGCCCGCTGGATCGGCGCCGCCCCGCGCCAGCGCGGCAGCAGCGAGGCATGGATGTTGAGACAGCCGAATCTGGGTGCATCCAGGATGGCCTGCGGCAGCAGCAAGCCATAGGCGGCAACCACAGCCACGTCCGCGCGGTGTGCGGCAAAGGCCGCCTGCGCCGCTTCATCCTTCAGCGAGACGGGCGTCAAAACGGGCAGGCCGTGCTGCTCGGCCAGCACCTGCACCGGCGATTTCCGCAATTCCTGCCCGCGACCCGCCGGGCGTGGCGGCTGCGCATAGACAGCCGCCATCTCATGGCCGGCCGCGATCAGTGCCGCGAGGGTCGTCGCCGCGAAATCCGGCGTGCCCATGAAAACTATGCGCATTGGAAGTCGGGGCGCATGCGCCGCGCCCTAGGCCGGCACGCCGGCGCCCTGCTTCTTCGCCTTCAGCAGTTTGCGCAGGATGATGTTGCGTTTCAGCGAGGTCAGGTGGTCGATGAAGAGCACGCCGTCGAGATGGTCGATCTCGTGCTGCACGCAGGTGGCGAGCAGGCCGTCCGCTGCCAGTTCCTGTTCCTCGTTGTTGTGGTCGAGATAGCGCACGCGGCAGGCGGCCGGGCGCACCACATCGGCATAATGATCCGGCACCGAGAGGCAGCCTTCGTTGTAGCTGGCGTCGTCGTCGGAGACCCAGACAAGTTCGGGATTGGCCATCCTGAGGGGTTGCGGCGGCTCGCCCTCCGGCGCTACGTCGAGGACGATGACACGCTTCAGCACGCCGACCTGTGGCGCGGCCAGGCCGATGCCGGGCGCCAGATACATGGTCTCCAGCATATCGTCCATCAGCTGCCGCACCTCGCCATCCACCGCGGCGACCGGGTCTGATTTCTTGGCAAGCCGCGGATCGGGTGCGGTCAGGATATTGAGCTTGGCCATGATCGGGTCGGGTACTCCTCGCTTTCGGGCTTTACCTATGGATTCCGGGGGCTATCGTCAAGCTGACCCCGGGGCGAGTCGGGCCTAATCGGGCACCGGGATCGGCTCTGGCAAAGGAAAAAACCATGGAATCCAGCCCTCTCCTGCTGGCGGGAATTGGCATCACCCTGCTGGCTGTCCTGTTGGTCCTGGTGGTCGTGCTGCGCCGCCGGCCGGAACCGGCGCCGGCCGCCGATCCCCGCATCGACCAGCTGGCGGGGCAGATCCAGGCGCTCGCCGCCGCCCAGGCCGCCACCCAGGCCGCCATCGACCAGCGCCTCGACCAACGCCTCAACCAGTTGTCGGACCGGGTCCACGAACGCCTCGCCCTTTCCGCCACCGAGGCCGGGCAATCGCTGAGCGAGCTCAAGGAACGCCTGGCCGTGATCGATGCGGCACAGAAGAACATCGCCGAATTGTCGACCCGGATGGTGAGCCTGCAGGACATACTTTCCAACAAGCAGGCGCGCGGCGCCTTTGGCGAGGTGCAGCTCGCCGCCATCGTGCGCGACGCCCTGCCGCCGGCCAATTACGAGTTCCAGGCGGCGCTGGGCGACGGCAAGCGGGTCGACTGCCTGCTGCGGCTGCCCAACCCGCCCGGCGCCATCGGCATCGACGCCAAGTTCCCGCTGGAGGCCTATCGCGCGATCCGCGATGCGGCTGATGATGCGGCGATCAATCAGGCGCGGCGCGAGTTCTCGACCGCCATCAAGCTGCATGTCCGTGCCATTGCGGAGAAATACATCGTGCCGGGCGAAACCGCCGATTCCGCCCTCATGTTCCTGCCCTCGGAAGCGGTCTATGCCGAGCTCCACGCCAATTTCCCGAATCTGGTCGAGGAGGCGGGGCGGTCGCGCGTCTGGATCGTCTCGCCCACCACCTTGATGGCGACCCTCACCACCATGCGCGCGGTTTTGAAGGACGTGCGCATGCGCGAGCAGGCCCATGTTATCCAGGCCAAGGTGGGCGAGCTCGCCAAGGATCTCGACCGCCTCGACACAAGGGTCGGCAAGCTGCAGCAGCATTTCGACCAGGCCGTCGAGGATGTGCGCCAGATCCGCATCTCGACCGACAAGGCATTGAAGAAATCGGCCGACATCGAGAGCGTCGGCCTGGACGGACCGGAGGCCGAGGCGCTCGCTGCGCCGGTTGCGAAAATTCCGGTGGCGCGCTGAGGTCCGTCCCGCCAGTTTCACTTGCAAGCCGGCAAAAGCCCCCTACATTCTTGGGGTGACCGGCAGCGGCATCTCGCCGCGCCGTCCTGTCTGGGGGGAAACCATGGGCCTGAGCACGTTTGCGATCTTCGTCATCGTCCTGCTGGTGGTGGCGGTCCTCCTCGTCTTCATGGGGATCAAATCGGTGCCGCAGGGACGCGAATGGACCGTGGAAAGGTTCGGCCGCTACACCCACACGCTGCGCCCGGGCCTCAACTTCATCATTCCCTTCGTCGACCGCATCGGCGCCAAGATCAACATGATGGAATCGGTGCTCGACGTGCCGACCCAGGAAGTGATCACCAAGGACAACGCCATGGTCAGCGTCGACGGCGTCGTCTTCTACCAGGTGCTGGAGGCGGCCAAGGCCGCCTATGAGGTCAACGATCTCGAGAACGCGATCCTGAACCTCACCATGACCAATATCCGGACGGTGATGGGCTCGATGGATCTGGACGAACTGCTCTCGCAGCGCGACAAGATCAACGCGCAGCTCCTCCATGTGGTCGACGACGCGACCCAGCCCTGGGGCATGAAGGTGACGCGTATCGAGATCAAGGACATCGCCCCGCCGAAGGACCTGGTCGACAGCATGGCCCGCCAGATGAAGGCCGAGCGAGACAAGCGCGCCGCCATCCTGGAAGCGGAAGGGTTGCGGCAGGCGGCGATCCTCAAGGCCGAGGGCGAGAAGCAGGCCGCGATCCTGCAGGCCGAGGGCGAGCGCGAAGCCGCCTTCCGCGAGGCGGAAGCGCGCGAGCGCCTCGCCCAGGCGGAAGCCAAGGCGACCGAGGTCGTCTCGGAATCCATCGCCAAGGGCAGCGTGCAGGCGGTCAACTACTTCCTCGGCCTCAAATATACCGAGGCCCTGCAGGCCATTGCCGGCGCCCCGAACCAGAAGGTGATCCTGATGCCGCTGGAGGCGAGCAATGTGATCGGCGCACTGGGCGGCATCGCCGAGCTGGCCAAGACGGCGCTGGGCGATCGCAGTGGTGGCGCCGCCGGCACAGGACCCTGGCAGAAGCCGTAACGGCAAGAGGTCGAGATGAGCGAGGTCGGCATTCCATTCGAGCTTGAGTTCTGGCACTGGATGATCCTGGCCGCATTGCTGGCGGGCCTCGAAATCCTCACCCCGGGCTTCTTCTTCCTGTGGCTGGGCGGCGCGGCCCTGCTTACCGGAATCGTGGCGCTGGTGGTGCCGAGCCTGACCTGGGAAATCCAGGTGCTGGTCTTCGCCCTGCTTTCCGGCGTTTCCGTTCTGGCCTGGTATCGGTTCCGCGACAAGCTGGTGATCCAGAGCGACGACAACACCCTCAACCGCCGCGGTGAGCAGATGGTGGCGCGCACGGCGACATTGTCCGAGCCGATCGTCAACGGCCGCGGCCAGATCCGGATCGACGATACGGTCTGGCGCTGCGAAGGACCGGACCTGCCCGCGGGCACCCGCGTCAAGGTGACCTCTGTCAGGGGCGCCATGCTGTCGGTAGAACAGGTTGGGACAAGCTGACGGATAACCACGACCCGAAGGAGGATTGCACGGGATGAAGATTCTCGTCGCCACGGATTTGTCGCCGCGTTCCGACCGCGCCATCGCGCGCGGCTATGCCCTCGCCCAGCAGCAGAAGGCCGAGATGTCGATCCTCTATGTGGTCGATGCCGATCTGCCGGCCGAACTCAGGACGCATTCCATCGAATGGGCGCGCGCGGCACTGGCGAAGGAAGCGGAGACCCAGGCGGCGAGAACCGGCGTCAAGGCGACGCTGGAGGTGCTGGCCGGCCACGCCAAGACCGACATCGCGCGCCATGCCGCGGCGATCAAGGCCGATCTCATCCTGCTCGGCATCCATAACGAGGCGGCCCAGCCGACGCGGCGTTCCTTCGCCGCCACCACGGCCGGCCAGATCGTCAAATCGACCCGCCTGCCGATCCTGCTGGTGAAGAACGAGGCGGCGCAACCCTATGGCCAGGTGGTGATCGGTGTCGATTTCTCGGTCTATTCCCGCGCCGCCCTGCGCGAGGCGATGAAGCTGGCCGGCAGCGCGCAATATCACCTGGTCCATGCCTATCACGTGCCCTTCAAGGGCTTCCTGGGCAGTGCCGAGACGGCGACCGAGGTGGCGCTCGACCAGCGCCTCGCCTTCGACGCCTTCCTCGAGGATGAGATGGATCTGATGGAAAAGCGCGGCCGCGATGGCGGCATCGCCCCGGAGCGGCTCAACAAGATCCTGCGCGAGGGCGAGCCGCATCGCCTGCTGCCGGAGGAATGCGCGCGCCTCAGCGCCGATCTGCTGGTGATCGGCACCCATGGCCGAACCGGCATGTCGGCGGCGATCTGGGGCAGCGTCGCCACCGACATCCTCAACCAGCCGCCGACGGATGTGCTCGTGGTCAAGGCCTACTAGCGCCGGGTCAAACAGCGCTGGCTGTAGCGCGTCCGATTATCTTCCCAGGACCACACCATTGAGCGGGTCCATTTAGCCTTTCTTCATATTCTTGGCGGAATCATGCGCCGGACGGAGGCAGGCTGCGCCGGGGATACGCGGCCAAGCCATCCGCTTGAGAAGATCGGGAAGGTCCGGACCATGGTGAAGGTAATCGGCGCCAATGCCGACGAATTGGCGCAGCGCGACGAACTTGAATTCCGCGACGAGGCGACCCAGCACATCGCCGAGATGAACCGGCTGCTGGACGAGATCGCCGCCCAGGGCCCGGCCGAGAACCTGCTCGAGCAATTCCGCCGCCACGGCCACGAATTGCAGGGCGCCGGCCGCAGCTTCGGCTATCCCGTGCTCTCCATGATCGCGCACCGCCTCGGCGCCTATCTCGACGATCTCACCGACTGGCAGGACAGGAGCCAGAACGACCTTCAGATCTTCGTCGACAAGCTGGGCGAGATGCTGGAGCGGAAGTCGCAGCCCGCCGACGAGGAGATTGCCAGCATCGTCCGCGCGCTGCCTTCGCATATCAACCAGAGCTTTTCCGAGAAGGATGTCGAGATCCGCAATGTCGAGATCCTGCTGGTGACGCCGGCGCGCGCGGTCGCCAAGCTGCTCGCCCAGCAGATCAAGGCCTGCGGCTTCCGCGTCACCACCCTTGCCGATCCGGTCGAGGCGCTCGCCATGGCGCTCCGCCTCCGCCCCGACATGGTGCTGACCTCGCAGGTGATGACGGGTTTGAACGGCGTCGATCTGTTGCGCGCCTTGAAAGCCATCGAGGGCACAGAGAAGATTCCCGGCGCCGTCCTCACCAGCCAGGATCTGGCCGCGACCGTCTTCAACCGCCTGCCGCAAGGCACGGCCATCATCCGTACCGGCGGCAATTTCGCCGACGATTTCGCCAAGGTGGTGACGCAGTTCGGGCTGGGGTGAGGCCTTCGCCGCCTGCCCGATTGTCCCGATACATGCGGTGAGGGCATAAGCCCCTCCCGGCATCGCCTCTGCTCAAGCGGAGAGAAGCCGCGCTAGACTCCCGCCCTATCGAAGCCTGGGAGACGTCGCATGGCGCCACAATCGGCGGCGAAGGCCGCACCGGATACCCGCATTCTCTGGATCATCGCGGCCGGCTGCGGCATCGGCCTGATCGGCTTCGGCGTGCGCTCGGATTTCGGGCTCTTCCTCCTGCCCATGGTGGATGCCAGGGAATTCACCAAGGCCGATTTCGGCTTTGCCATGGCGCTGCAGGCCCTGCTCTGGGGCCTGGGCCAGCCCTTTGCCGGCGCCATGGCCGATCGTTACGGCACCGCGCGCGTGCTCGCCACCGGCGGCCTCCTCTATGCAGCCGGCGTCATCCTGGGCGCACTCTCGCAATCCGCCATCCAGCTCTATCTGACCCTGGGTGTGCTGGTCGGCTTTGGCATGTCATCGGCCTCCTTCATGATCGTGATGGGAGCGTTCGCGCGCCTGGTACCGGCCGAGCAGCGCAGCTGGGCACTCGGCATCGCCACCGCCTCCGGCTCGCTGGGGCAATTCCTGCTGACGCCTCTGGGCGCCGTGCTGCTCGAAGCCTTCGGCTGGGAGACAGCGATGATCATGACCGGGCTGCTCTGCCTTGCCATCATCCCGCTCGCCATCGCGCTCAAAAGCCGCAAGGCAGAACCCCACGCGGCACCTTCCGCGCTTTCCTGGCACGCCGCCCTCGCCGAGGCCTTCGACCAGCGCGCCTATTGGCTGCTCATCCTCGGCTTCTTCGTCTGCGGCTTCCAGGTCACCTTCATCCAGACCTATATCCCCGCCTTCGTGCAGACCCGCGGCATCGGCCTTGATATCGGCGCCTGGGCAGTCTCGCTGATCGGCGGCTTCAACATCGTGGGCGCCTATACCGCCGGCGTGCTCGGCGGCAGGCACAGCAAGAAATACCTGCTGGTCATGATCTATCTCGGCCGCTGCGTCGCCATCACCGCCTTCATGCTGCTTCCCATCACGCCGGCGAGCGTCCTCGTCTTCTCCGCCGTCATGGGCCTGCTCTGGCTCTCCACCGTGCCGCTGACCTCGGGCCTGGTGGCGCAGATCTTCGGGCTGGGCTCCATGTCGATGCTGTTCGGCATCGTCTTCGTCAGCCACCAGCTGGGTTCATTCCTCGGCGTCTGGCTGGCCGGCTATCTCTTCGAGACAACGGGAAGTTTCGACGCCGTCTGGTGGATCAGCGTGGCCTTGGGGCTTTTCGCCGCCGCAATCCATTGGCCGATCGACGAACGCGCCCTCAACCGTGCGGCGGTGGCGTGATATTCTTCCGCGTCATCGCCGGGCGTGACCCGGCGATCCAGTGCCGGCCGCGCGACTGGATGCCCGGGACAAGCCCGGGCATGACGGGCTTATAGAGGTCGGAACCTCCATGACCGCCTTCAGTCCGCATGCCCTGACCCTGAAGCTGCTCGGCGCCATCCTGGCGCTGTGGCTCGGCGTGATGGCGGCCCTACTGGCCTATGCCCAGATGGATGAGGGGGAAACCGGCACCGCGATCATCGTCTTCCCGCCCGGCTGGAGCCTCGAGCAATCGCTTGCCGCCACCCACCGGGCGGATGCACGCCTTCTCACCCCCACCGCCTTCGACAATATCCTCACCGTCGCCGGGGATAGGCCCGGCCTGGTCGGTCGCCTGAAGCAGGCCGGCGGCCTCATCGCCTTCCGCAATCTGACCCTGGGCGGGATCAGCTTCGCGGGATGCCTGGGGGGCGATCTGGGCGGCAGTTTATAGGGCAGGTTAGCTGCGCTAATTCCCGGGGCCACCGGCTGCCAGACCGCGTTAACCATTCCTTTGCCTTAAATGCCGGAGAATGCGCAAAATCGCTGTGACTGAATGCCGATCCTGAGTGGCATCCGCAGGCGATGGAATCCCCTGGGAAGGGAACCCATGGAGACAAGCGTGTCGGGGGTGGGGGAAGAGGCGCGCAAGCCGGGCGCAGGCATGCCCGTCTGGGCTTCGTCCTATCCGCCGGAGGTCGATTGGGCAGCACCCATCGCGGTGAAGCCGGTCCATGCGCTGCTCGACGACCAGGCGGCGGCCAACCCGCAGCTCGATTGCATCGACTTCCTCGACAAGCGCTACTCTTACGCCGAGGTGAAGGCGCTCTCCGACCGCATCGCCAAGGGGCTGCAGCTGCTGGGGCTGAAACCCGGCATGCATCTGGGTCTCTTCCTGCCGAACTGCCCCTATTTCGTCGCCTTCTATCACGGCGCCTTGAAGGCCGGGGCGACCCTGGTCAATTTCAACCCGCTCTATGCCGAGCCCGAGATCGAGCGGCAGATCAACGATGCCGAATGCGATTTCATGGTGACGCTGGATGTCGTCCAGCTGCTGCCCAAGCTCGATGCCGTGCTGCCGAAATGCCGGGTGAAGACGGTCATCGTCTGCCCGATGGCGGACCAGCTGCCCTTCCCGCAGAACCTGGTCTATCCCTTCGTCATGCGCGCGGCGCGTGCGCGCATGACGATCGACAGCCGCCACATAGCCCTGAAGGATCTGATCGACAATGACGGCGCCTATCAGCCGGTTGCGATCGATTGCAGCAAGGATGTGGCCCTGCTGCAATATACCGGCGGCACCACGGGCGTGCCGAAGGGCGCCATGCTCAGCCATGCCAATGTCTACAGCAACGCGATCCAGGCCGAGCGCTTCTTCCACACGGTCGAGCGGCCTGGAGCGAAGATGGTCGGCGTCCTGCCCCTTTTCCATGCCTTTGCCATGACCTGCGTCATGAACTTCACGCTGGCGGTCGGCGGCACCATGATCCTGGAGCCGAAGTTCGAGGTGCAGAAACTCCTGAAGCTGATCCACCGCAAGCGGCCCGCGGCCTTGGCCGGCGTGCCGACACTGTTCAACGCGCTCTTAAATGCGCCCAACATCGACGACTTCGACCTCACCTCTCTCAAATTCTGCATTTCCGGCGGCGCCGCCCTGCCGGCCGAGGTGCGCAAGTCCTTCGAGGCCCGTACCGGCACGCATCTGATCGAAGGTTACGGCCTGTCCGAAGCGTCGCCGGTCTGCTGCTGCAATCCCACCCATACCGGTGGCAAATCCGGCTCGATCGGCCTGCCATTCCCCTTGACCAGCTGCGAGATCGTCTCGCTGGATGACCCGCACCAGCTGGTGGCACCCGGCGAAAAGGGCGAGATCTGCTTCAGGGGGCCCCAGGTGATGCTGGGCTATTGGAAGCGCCCGGAAGCGACGGCCGAGGTGATCTATGACGGCCGCCTCCATACCGGCGATGTCGGCCATATCGACGAGGACGGCTATGTCTTCATCACCGACCGCCTCAAGGAAATGATCAATGCGTCGGGCTTCAAGGTCTATCCGCGCGTGATCGAGGAGGCGCTTTACGAACATCCGGCGGTCAAGGAATGCGCCGTGATCGGCGTCGACGATGCCTATCGCGGTCAGACGGTCAAGGCCTTCATCGTGCTGAAGGACAACCTGACGGCGACCGCCGAGGAGATCGATTCCTTCCTGGAGGATCGCCTGTCCAAGATCGAAAAGCCCCGGCTCTATGAATTCCGCGCCGATCTGCCCAAGAGCATCATCGGCAAGATCCTGAAAAAGGTCCTCGCTGACGAGGAAAAGGCGCGCGCCGAGCGCATCAAGGAGATTGAACCATGACCGATGTCGTCATCGCGGGCTATCAGCGCTCGCCCTTCCACTTCGCCAACAAGGGGGCGCTGGTCAAGGTGCGGCCCGACGATCTCTGCGCCGCCGTGGTCCGCAGCCTGGTCGAGCGGACAAGGGTGGTGACTTCGGATGTCGAAGACCTCGTCGTCGGCTGCGCCTTTCCGGAGGGCGAGCAGGGCTTCAACGTGGCGCGCCTCATCGGCCTCATCGCCGATCTGCCGCAATCGGTCGCCGGGGCCACGGTGAACCGGTTCTGCGGCTCCTCCATGCAGGCGATCCACTGGGCGGCGGGCTCGATCCGCATGGGTGCGGGCGAGGCCTTCCTCTGCGCCGGGATCGAGAGCATGACGCGCGTGCCGATGCTGGGGTTTAACCCGATGCCCAATCCGGCACTCAACGAGCGCCTGCCGGCCGCCTATATCTCGATGGGAACGACGGCCGAGAATGTCGCGAAGAAATACGGCATCAGCCGCGCGGACCAGGAGGCATTTGCGGTTTCGAGCCAGAAGAAGGCCGCAGCAGCCCGCGATGCCGGCAGGTTCAAGGACGAGATCGTGCCGATCCAGGCCGGCAAGGAAATGGTCAGCGAAGACGGCACCATCCGCGCCGACACGACAACCGAGGGGCTTGCCGGGTTGAAGCCCGCCTTCGACCAGGCGGGCTCGGTCACGGCCGGGACGTCCTCGCCGCTCACCGACGGCGCCGCCGCCTGCCTCATCACCTCGGCCGAATATGCGAAGGCGCATAAACTGCCGGTGCTGGCCAGGATCCGTGCGATTTCGGTTGCCGGCTGCGCACCGGAGATCATGGGAATCGGTCCGGTCGTGGCGACGCAGAGGGCATTGAAGCGCGCCGGCCTCACCATCAACGACATCGACATCATCGAGCTCAACGAGGCCTTCGCCTCGCAATCGATCGCCTGCATCCGCGATCTCAAGATCGACATGGCCAAGGTCAATCTGGATGGCGGCGCCATCGCGCTCGGCCATCCCCTGGGCGCCACCGGGGCCCGCATCACCGGCAAGGCGGCCGCACTTCTGAAGCGCGAAGGCAAGCAATTCGCGCTGGCCACCCAATGCATCGGCGGCGGCCAGGGCATCGCCACCATCCTGGAGGCCGTGTGATGGCCATCAGAAAAGCCTGCGTCATCGGCGCCGGCGTGATGGGGAGCGGCATCGCCGCCCAGATCGCCAATGCCGGTATCCCCGTCCTTCTCCTCGACATCGTGCCGAAGGAAGGCAATGACCGCAGCGCCATCGCCAGGGGCGCCATCGACAAACTGCTGAAGGCCGATCCCGCCCCGCTCATGTCGCGGGCGGCGGCAAGACTCATCACACCGGGCAATACCGAGGACGACCTCGACCAGCTCGGCGATGTCGACTGGATCGTCGAGGCGGTGATCGAGCGCCTCGACATCAAGCAGGCGCTCTACCAGAAGCTGGAGGGAAAGCGGCAGCAGGGCTCGATCCTCTCCTCCAATACCTCGACCATTCCGCTCTCTACCCTGATGCAGGGATTGCCGGAGAGCATCCAGGCCGATTTCTGCATTACCCATTTTTTCAACCCGCCGCGCTACATGCGCCTCCTCGAGATCGTCGGCGGGCCCAAGACACGCCCAGAGGTGCTCCGCGACATCGCCGATTTCGGCGACCGCATGCTGGGGAAGTGCATCGTCCGCGCCAAGGACACGCCGGGTTTCGTCGGCAATCGCATCGGTGTCTTCTGGATGCAGGCAGCCGTCACCGCCGCGCTCGATCTCGGCCTCACGATCGAGGAAGCCGATGCCATCATGGGCCGGCCGATCGGCGCGCCCAAGACCGGGCTCTTCGCGCTCCTCGACCTCGTCGGCCTCGATCTCATGCCCCATGTCGACAAGTCGATGGCCGGGCTCCTGCAGCCGGACGATCCCTATATGAAGATCCGGCGCGACTGGCCGCTGCTCCAGAAAATGATCGCCGACGGCTATACCGGGCGCAAGGGCAAGGGCGGGTTCTATCGCCTCAACACAGCGGGCGGCGGCAAGGTCAAGGAATCGATCGACCTCAAGACCGGCGCATATGCGCCCAGCGATCGCGCGCGACTTGATTCCGCCGATGCCGCCAAGGGCGGCCTCAAGGTCCTCGTCACACACAAGGACAAGGGCGGGCAATATGCCTGGAAGGTGCTGTCCGGCCTGCTCGCCTATGCCGCTTCGCTGGTGCCGGAAATCGCCGATGACGTGGTCGCCATCGATCAGGGCATGAAGTCCGGCTACAACTGGAAGCGCGGCCCGTTCGAGATGATCGACCAGATGGGTGCCGCCTGGTTCGCCGAGAAACTGACGGCCGAGAACCTGCCGGTGCCGGCCTTCCTCGAAACCGCCGCCAGGGCGGGCGGCTTCTACAAGGTCGAGGGCGGTCAGATTCACCACCTCAAGCCCGATGGCAGCTATACCCCGCTGTTGCGGCCAACGGGTGTGCTGCTGCTCTCCGACATCAAGCTCGGCAGCAAGCCGATCATGCGGAACGGCTCGGCCTCGCTCTGGGATATCGGCGACGGTGTCGCCTGCCTCGAGTTCCACAGCAAGATGAACGCGCTGGACCCCGACAGTCTCGCTCTGGTGAAGCAGGCGGTGGATCACGTGGCCAAGAAGATGAGGGCCCTCGTCATCCATAACGAGGGCGAGAATTTTTCGGTCGGGGCCAATATCGGCCTTGCCCTCTTTGCCGCCAATATCGCCATGTGGCCGATGATCGACGACATGATCGCGACCGGCCAGTCCGCCTACAAGGCGGTGAAGTTCGCACCCTTCCCCGTCGTCGGCGCGCCTTCCGGCATGGCGCTGGGCGGCGGCTGCGAAATCCTGCTGCATTGCGCCGCGATCCAGGCCCATGCCGAGACCTATATGGGTCTGGTCGAGGTCGGCGTCGGCCTGATCCCCGGCTGGGGCGGCTGCAAGGAGATGCTGCTGCGCTGGCAGCCGGGTGCGCGCGACCCCAAGGGGCCGATGCCGCCGGTGGCCCAGGCCTTCGAGGCCATTTCGCTGGCCAAGATCGCCAAATCCGCCCATGAGGCCAAGGAGCTGCGCTTCCTGCGGGCGGATGATGCCGTCACCATGAATCGCGACCGGCTGCTCTACGACGCCAAGCAGAAGGCGCTCAAACTGCTGGAAGCCGGCTACCAGCCGCCGGCACCGCAGGAATTGCGCCTGCCGGGACCCACCGGCCGCGTCGCGCTCAATCTCGCGGTCGAAGGCTTCGCCCTGCAGGGGAAGGCGCTGCCCCATGACGTCACGGTCTCCGACGCACTCGCCGAAGTGCTCTCCGGCGGCAAGACGGATTTCACCGAAACCGTGACCGAGGACCAGATATCGAAGCTGGAGAAGAAGGCCTTCATGTCGCTGCTGAGGACCGGCCCGACGCTGGCGCGCATGGAACACATGCTGACCACCGGCAAGCCGCTCAGGAACTAGGCAAGGGAGACGATCGATGCCAGCCTATAAAGCACCCTTGCGCGAGATCCGTTTCGTGCTCAACGAATTGCTCGAGGCCGAGAAGCTGCCCGAGCTGGTCCCGGATTTCGCCGATGCGACCGGCGACACGGTGGAGGCGATCCTCGAAGAGGCCGGCAAGTTCTGCGAGGAGGTGCTGCAGCCCCTCAATCATCCCGGCGACGAGGAAGGCTGCCATTTCGACAACGGCACCGTCACCACGCCGAAGGGCTTCAGGGAAGCCTATGCCACCTTCATCGAGGGCGGCTGGACCAGCCTGCCCTGCGATCCCGCCTATGGCGGTCAGGGCCTGCCGAAGCTGATCAATTTCGCGGTCGAGGAGATGATCTGCTCGGCCAATCTTTCCTTCGGCATGTATCCCGGCCTTTCCAACGGCAATTACAACGCCATTCACGCCCACGGCTCCGACGAGCAGAAGGCGCTCTATCTGCCGAAACTGGTCGATGGCAGCTGGACCGGCACGATGTGCCTGACCGAGCCGCATTGCGGTACCGATCTCGGCCTCTGCAAGACAAGGGCCGAGGCCAATCCTGACGGCTCCTACAGGCTCTACGGCACCAAGATCTTCATCTCGGCCGGCGAGCATGATTTCACCGAGAACATCATTCACCTGGTGTTGGCGCGCCTCCCTGACGCGCCGGCCGGCATTCGCGGCATCTCGCTCTTCGTCTGTCCGAAATTCATCCCCGATGCGGATGGCAAGCCGGGGACCCGCAATCCCGTGGTCTGCGGCTCGATCGAGAAGAAGATGGGGATCAAGGCGTCCTCCACCTGCGTCATGAATTTCGATGGTGCGCAGGCCTGGCTGGTGGGGAAGCCGCACAAGGGCATGTCGGCGATGTTCACCATGATGAACACGGCGCGCCTGGCTGTCGGCATGCAGGGGCTTGGCATCGCCGAGGCCGCCTATCAGGGAGCCGTGACTTACGCCCGCGACCGGTTGCAGATGCGCGCATTGACCGGCGCCAAGTTCCCGGAGAAGCCGGCCGACCCCATCATCGTGCATCCGGACGTGCGCCGCATGCTGCTGACCATGCGCAGCATCACCGAGGGCTGCCGGGCGCTGGCCTACTGGATCGGCTATCACCTCGACCTCTCGCAGCATCATCCCGATATCGAGAAGCGCCAGGAATCCGACGACCTCGTCGCCCTGATGACGCCGATCGTCAAGGCCTTCCTGACCGATCACGGTTTCCATGCCGCCAATCTGGGTGTCCAGGTCTATGGCGGCCACGGCTATATCCGCGAATGGGGCATGGAGCAGTTGGTGCGCGATGCGCGCATCACCCAGATCTACGAGGGCACCAACGGCATCCAGGCGCTCGACCTGGTCGGTCGTAAGCTGCCGACCGGCACCGGCCGCCTCGCCCGGCGCTTCTTTCATCCCGTTGCCGACTACATCGAGCAGACCAGCGAGAAGCCCGAGATGGCGGAATACGTCCTGCCGCTGGCCAAGGCCTTCGCCAAGCTGCAGCAGGCGACCGCCTGGATCGCGCAGGCCGGGCTTGCCAACCCGAACGAGGCGGGGGCGGCGGCGACCGACTACCAGCGCCTCTTCGCGCTGACCGCCCTCGGCTTCATGTGGTGCCGCATGGTGGAGATCGCCCTCGCCAGGAAGGATGACGATCGCGACGGCTTCTATGCCGCCAAGGTGCAATCGGCGCGCTTCTACATGGCGCGCATCCTGCCCGAGACCAATTCCCTCTTCACCATCCTGATGGCCGGGTCGGACTCGCTGATGGCCATGCCGGCGGAATCTTTTTGATCCCGTTTTCCGATACGTGGCGAACGAACTTCATATGGCGTCACAGGTATTTCACAGGCTGCGAGATTAATCTCACAACGGAACCGTCGCATTTTACGCGCATTCTGACTGCGTGAGTTGCATCGAGTCGGGCGGCACAAGTCCACCCGATTCCGGCAACGGGAACACGGGGACGGAACATGCCAACCTGCTTCGAGGCCAATCGCCCGGCGGCACCCGCCACCGGCGCCGGTGTAATTGTCGCCCTGCTGCTGGCAGCAGGCGTTGCGCACGCGGATTCGAGTGCCGATTCACGGGTTCCCGTCCAGCTTGGCTATCCGCTTGGTATCTCGCTGGAGGAGTTCTCCAGCATGCCGTTGCCCTTCGAGGGCCTGCCCAAGGGCGCGACGGTCAAATGCGGCGACGACCCTGAATTGCGCCAGCGCATGGTGGGTTACGTGGCCGACAACGAGGCCCGCTACGAGCGGGTCGGCGTCAAGACCTGCCGCGTCGTGGCGCCGGATCCCGCCAATCTTTCCTGGTGGCGGCCGGTCGAGGTCGAGGTCGACGGCGTCATGACCCGCATCCGCTTCGATTTCATGGAAGTCTCGGGTGATGACGGTTTCGACGAGACCGGCTTCGGCGAGGCACTCTATGGCGGCAACGACCTTGCCGAAAGCGGCACGTCCTACGAACTCGTCTCCGCCCGCCTGACACCGGTGAAGACCAAGGAGGGCTACAAGCTGCTGGCCGGGCTCAACCGCCGCCTCGGCAGCCCGCAGGTGGTGAAGGACAAGGTGGAGCTGGCGCCCGGCATCTCGTCGACGATGCCGGTCCATACCTGGAAATCAGGCCCGGTCAGTGTCGCCGCCTGGGATCCCAGCGAGCTCGGGCACTACGATCTTGTCTTCACGCTGACCGCCGCAAAGGCGGATTTGCAGACCCGCCTCGACCATATCGAGTGAAAAGTCGCGCCGTTTCAGTCGCTTGGCTGAAATATGGAAAGATCGCGGCATTGTGACCCCGATCACTGAAATCTGGCGCAGGGATGCCTAGATTAGAAGCGTCGGCGGATGGGTTTCCCTCCCTCCCCGCCGGGAGTTTCCCTAGGTTTGCGATTGAAACTTGGCTTTGCGAAAAGCACAGGGCGATGGCGGAAGACGGGCCGAACCGACCCGCGCCGCCAGCCCCGCCGGCGGGCTTACCGCCCCCCAAACTGCCCGCCGGTGATTTTCTTTTCTTCCGGTTTTCCCTGGGTCTGCGCGTCATGGAAGCGTCATCTCGACGCCATTTTTTCGACCCGCATTCCAGGTATGGGTGAATCATGAACGTCACCGCCAAACGCAACGACATCTTCGCCTGGCCGGTCGTGATCGGAATTCGCGGCTGGTTCGGGCGGCCGCTGGCCCAGATTCGTTGCGGCCTCCGCGCCCTGCGCGTACCCAATCACCTGCGTCCGCAACCCGCCAACGATTGCTGATTGCCGCCGCCGCGGCCCGCAGGCGGATTCCCTCCCGGACTTCTATTGTGGCTGTTCCAGCGGCGTCTCGACCAGGCGATAGCCGGCCGGCAGTTTCGCCCCGGCGATATCCAGCCGGTCGGCATTCACGGGGATCTCGATCATCGTCGCGTCATCTAGGCTGAGGCGGTAGGTGATGCCGTCGAAAATTTCGGCTCCGCTGCCGCTGCGTTCGATGAAAAGACGGTCGCTCGCCTCGCCCTGTCCGGGTCCCGTCAGTGCTGCCTTGGGCAGCCAGTCCAATTCGCGGCCGGCATCGAACACCGCTTGCGGCGCCACCAGCGCCACGCGCTGCAACGGCCTGTCGCGCCGCGCATAGGAAATGATCGCGGCACCGTTCTCGACATCGCCGAAAAGAAGGCTGTCCAACGGCGTCGGCACCAGGTGATAGGCGAGGATACGCTCGTTCTCGAGCCCGCCGCGCGCACCTATGGTTACCCAGTCGCCCGCTTGGCCCGGTCCGTTGGCATTGAATAGATATCGGCCGGTTTCCAGGCTGAAGATGGAATCGGTACCGCCCTCGGCACAACAGCCGTAATGGCTGATCGTCAGATAGGGGCCATCGACCCTGACCGCATCGCCCGGCGATTCGATGGTAAAGCTGGCCCCGCCCTTGCCCGCGGCCGAGAGCGGATAGGCCGTCACCTTGACCCCGCCTGCGCCGAACTGGCGCTCGATCTCGGTGCCTTCGACCAGCTCGGCCCGGTGTTCGATTGCCAGCAGCTGGTGCTGGACCGCTTGGCGGTCGGCCAGGGTGGCAAGCAGGTTGGTCTCGAACCGGCGCGTGGTGTTGACGATTCGCATCTGGCCGTCCGGCATCGCCTCGATGCGGATCTCCGACGGCGCCTGTTCCAGCACCAGATCCTCGGCTGTAGCTGGCTGGGCGAGAAGAGCCGGCAAGACGGTCGGCAGTGCAGCCAGGATGGAAAGCGGAATTGAGCGCATGATCCCCTCGTTGCAGGTGTGATGCGATGGCGCGCCAGTCCCTGCGCCGAAACTCGCATGCCTTGGTCGCGCTAGCGGGCCGCCTGGTTCGCTCCGGACAGGTGACGCGCGTCGCGTTCTAGCTCAGGCTGTCCCTGATGCCATAGGCGACATAGGCGCCGCGCAGATAGAGCGGGCGCAGGAAGGCGAGCGGGAAACGCGGCGGCGGGCGGCGGATGAAATTAGGCCTCTCGTCGACGCCCCCCACCATGGCCCGCGCCGCCGCGCGGCCCGACCAGGTCCCCATGGCGACGCCGTTGCCGTGATAGCACATGGCAAAATAGACACCAGGCTGGTCGTCCCAGCTGCCTACATGCGGCACCAAATCCTGGGCGAGGCAGAGCAGGCCCGACCAGCGATGCGTCACCTCGACATGGCGCCATTCCGGGTAATAGGCGCGGAAATCCGCTTCGATCCGATCCTGCTGGGCGCGCAACTTCCCGGGTTCGGCGGAAAGCCCGCCGCGGCCGCCGAACATCATGCGCCCGTCCGGCAGCAGGCGGAAGTAATGCAGCAGATAGCGGATGTCATAGACCGGCGTGGTGTTGGTCCAGCCCTGCGCCTTCTGCTCGGCCTCCGTAATCGGCCGCGTCACAACGATCGAGGAGAGGGCCGGCAGGACGCGTCCGCCATAATCATTGTGCAAATCCTCCGGCGTATAGCCGGCGGTGGCGATCAGGACCTTGTCGGCGCGCACCCGGCCGCGCTGGGTGGTGAGGACATGCTTGCCGCCCTCGCGCGACCAGTGGATCACCTCGGCATTGCCGAAGATGCGCGCACCCGCCCTTGCGGTCGCGGCGGCAAGCCCGGTCACGTATTTCCAGGGGTTGAGGCCGAAACCGACCGGATTGGCGACACCGGCATAGAGCCCCGGCGAATTGAGGCCCTGGGCGACTAGGTCTTCCTTGCTCATGAATTTCTCGGTGGCACCGAAGGTCCTGGCCATGTAGTCGGCTTCTTCGCGCAGGGCGTCCACCAGGTTCGGCTTGTGGGCGAGCGAAACCTCGCCATGGCCGGTCTTGTCGACATCGATGCCTTCGCGGTCGATGATCTCGGCGACGAGGCCGACCGATTCGCGCTGGCTGCGCCAGAAGCTACGCGCCTCCTCGAGGCCGAACTTCGCCGCCATCTTGTTCCAGGGCATCTTCGACGAGCCCATGCAGCAGAAGCCGCCATTGCGCCCCGATCCACCCCAGCCGGGATAGGCGCGTTCCAGCACCACCGCCTGGATATCGTGGTCGCGCGCCAGGTGATAGGCGGCGGATAGGCCGGTATAGCCGCCGCCGATGATGGCGATTTCGGTGTCGATCTCTCCTTCCAGCGTCGGATAGGCGGGGACATCCGTCTTGGTATCGCGCCACCAGCTCGGCACCGGGATCGCGGGATCAAGGGCGGTCGCATGATAAAGATGCTGCATGGTCGAAACCTCGTTACTCCCAGCGGCCGCCGCGCTCGCGATAGAAGGAATCGGAATAGGGGTACCACCAGGACTGCAATTCGGCCTTCGGGTCCAGCATCACCATCTTCGACTGGCGGAAGGCGTTGAGGCCGAGGCGGCTGAGCGCGCGGCCCAGGCCGGAGAGCTTCCAGCCGCCGAAGGGCAGTGCGTCATTGTCGCCCAGTACATTGTTGACCCATACCATGCCGGCTTCAAGCCGGTCCACGGCCGCCATCGCCTCGTCAAGCTTCGAGGTGAATATGGCAGCCCCCAGGCCGAATTTCGAGCTGTTGGCGAGAGTGACGGCTTCCTCGAAGTTCCGGATGCGGATGATGGGCGCCACCGGGCCGAACATCTCGGCACGCATCAGGTCCATCTCCGGCGTCACACCGGTGAGGATCGTGGGCTCGTAGAACCAGCCGGTATTGTGGTCGGGCGGCACGCGGCCGCCGCAGGCGATCCTGGCGCCTTGCGCCACCGCCGCATCCACGAGGCGCATCACCTTGGCGCGTGCCGCTTCCGAGACCAGCGGCCCGATCTCGACATTCTTGAGGCCGTTGCCGATGCGCAGCCGCCTGGTCCTTGCCACCATGGAATCGACGAAGGCGTCATGCACCTTCTCATGGACGAAAATGCGCTCGGTCGAGGTGCAGATCTGGCCGGAAAGATGGAAGGCGCCGGTGACGGCCGCCGCCGCCGCCACTTCCGGATCAGCCGAATCCATCACGATCATGGGGTCGGATCCGCCCGCCTCGATGACACAGGGTTTCAGATGCCGCGCACAGGCGGCAGCCACGTCGCGCCCCGCTTCGACCGAGCCGGTGAAGGCGATGGCGCCGATGCGCCCGTCATTGATGAGGGCTTGCGCGGTATCGATGCCGCCGGTCACACAAGCGACGAGGCCCGCCGGCAGCGCCTTGAAATGTTCCATGAAGGCAAGGGTCGAGAGCGACGTCGCCGGCGCCGGCTTGATGACGACGGCATTTCCGGCGGCGAGCGACGCCGCCACCGTGAAGGCCATCAGGATGATCGGAAAGTTGTAGGGCACGATATGCCCGGTGACGCCATAGGGGTACCAGCGCGCATATTGCAGCGAGCCCGGCGAGGTGGGCGCCGCGACGAAGCCGCCATCCTCCCGCGCCAGTTCCGCAAAATAGCGGAAGATCGGCGCCACGTTCATGAGTTCGCCGGTCGATTCGGTGAAGGGCTTGCCCATCTCCCGCGTCATCAGCTCGGCCGCCGCGCCGGTGACCGCGCGCTCCATCGCATCGGCGAGACGATGCAGCGCCGTCGCCCGAGACTTGCCGTCGAGGGCGGCCCAATCCTTCTGCGCCAGCAGCGCCTTCTCCAGCACGCCGTCGAGGACCGAGGGTGCGCATTGCGCGACCCGTCCGACCACGGAAAGATCGGCCGGATTCTTCACCTCGGCCAGGGTTGCGCCTGCCGGCATGATGTAATCGTTGCCGACGAAGATCTGGCCGAGATTGGGGTCGAAGGCGGGCATAACGAGACTCGCTGTTTGACGCCGTCATCCCCGGGCGAAGACCCGGGGATCCACTGGTGCAGTTGATAGAGTGGATGCCCGGATCAAATCCGGGCATGACGCAATTGGTAGAACGAGGGTGACAATCACCGAATCATGTAAACCTTGCGCACGGTCTCGTGCACGCGGCAGGTACCCTTCCAGTCCTTGGGGAAGAAGGCGATGGTGTCGGGATAGATCTCGATCACCTCACCGCTTTCATGGGTGTAGGTGCAGCGTCCCAGCATGAAATGGCAGAACTCGTCGCGGGTCACGTGGCAGTTCCAGAAACCCGGCGTGCAGACCCAGATGCCGGTCTCGTTCTCGCCATTGGGCCCCTTGTGCAGCAGCACCCCCGAGGTCATCGACTGGCCTTCGATCATGGTCGGAATCGGCCCCCAATCCTTGAGCTCGGCGACCGATTTCGGGTTGTAGAGGACAGGTGTGGTCATGATGTTTCGCTACTCCTATCGCAGCATGTAGACATTGCGCAGGGTCTCGTGGACCGTGCAGATGCCGGCCCAACCGGCGGGAAAGTGGACGCAGGTGCCGGGCGTTACCTCGATCACCTCGCCATCGTCCTTCACATAGGTGGCGCGGCCGGCGATGAAGTGGCAGAACTCGTCGCGCGGAATGGCGAGCGGCCATTTCCCCGGTGTCACCACCCAGAGCCCCGTCTCCGGCGAATTGCCGCCGACGGACGGGTCCGGTCGCTTGAAGAGCAGGCGGCCGGAAGAATGCGACCGCCCCTCCATGCAATCCGGCTGCTCGCCCCAATCGACGAGATCGTCATAGCCCGTGGCGTCGTAGATATGCGGCGCCGAGGAATCGAGCTTGGCCTTGTTGCTCACGGCTTGAAGCCCCCCGTGGTCGCGATCTCGGCCAGGATATTGGCGGCCTTCTCGGTGCCCTTGGCGGCCTGCATGTGCTTGGCCACCTCGTTGAGGCGCTGCTTCATCGCCCGGTCGTTGAGCAGGCGGTCGATGGTGGCGGCAAGCTCGCCTTCTGTCCAGGTATAGCGCGGCAACTGCTCGCCATAGCCGGTGTCATGGATACGCGCGGCATTGTCGAGGCCGTCCCAGCAGAACGGCATGATGATCGCCGGCTTGCCGAAATAGAGCGCCTCGTTGAAGCTGTTGTTGCCGCCGTGATGGATGAAGAGATCCACATGCGGAATGACCGCCGGCTGCGGATACCAGCTTTCCAGATGAACGTTGCCGGGAACGTCGGAATATTCGCCGATGTAATCGCCGACATTCATGAGGAAGCGATAGGGCAGCTTGGCGAAGGCCTTGATCAGGTTCTTGTAGAGATCGATATCCGCGGCACCCAGCGAACCGTAGGAGACATAGATCAGCGGCTTGTCGTTGTGGACCTTGAATTCCGGCACGGTATAGGTGCCCTCGTCGCGGACACAGCCCTCGAGATACTGGAATTGTTTCGGATCCAGCGGATGCCGGCGCTTGAAGGCGAGCGGCTTCGGATAGAGCAGCAAATTCATGGTGGGGCTTGCCTCGAAGAACTGGCCCAGCGGATAGGGCTTCTCGCCTTGGCGCACCATGAATTCGGTAAAGCGGTCATGCGTCGGCTTGACCAGTTCCAGGAACCGGTCGTCGAACTTCTTGAAGCCCTCCTTGTCATTCTCGTGGCAGCCGGAGAGATGCGGCGGGATGTCGGGGTCCGGAATCTCGTTCTCGGAACAGGAGATGATGCGCACCCAGGGACAGCCGGCCTTCTTGATGGCCGGGAACAGGATCACGTTGTCGACTGCCACCAGATCCGGCTTGATGCGGTCGAGATGCGCCTTCAGCCCCTCTTCCGCAATGATCGCGGAATCGACGATCGCCTCCCACACCGGGATGACATAGGTCGGCAGCTGGTCAATCGGCGAGAGGCGGAAATGCGGCTGCTTCTCGGCGATGAAGTTGGCCCAGAACTTGGCGATCTCCTCATCCGACATGCCGCCTGACATGTCGACCAGGTTCTCCTCGAAGCCGTATTTCTCGAAGACGCCCTTGAAACCCTTGTCACAGATGAAGACCGGGTTGTGGCCCATGGCCTTGAGGCGCTGCGCGATGCCGACGCAATTGAGCGCCGGGCCGAAGGCCGCCTCCGGAAACAGGACGATGGTTTTTCCCATGGTTTTTCTCCCTTACGCGAATGCTATTCCGACAAGACAAGGCTGTGCTCGGCCGGCCAGCGGCACCACAGATCGAGCCCCTGGCGCAGCCGTGTGCTGAGCGGATTGGCGGCCGGCACCCGTGCCACCAGCGGCTGCGCGCGGCCGGCAATGCTGAGGTGCAGGATGAGATCCTGGCCGAGATAGGCAAGTCCCGAGACGTGCGCGGCGATCGCACCTGACACAGCGCCGTCCAGGAGCTCGACGCGCTCCGGCCGAATGGCAAGCTCGGCACGCGTACCGATGGCGTGATCGGCGAGATTGACGGCGCCGAAGCAGCCGAGGCCCGGAATTTCCAGCCCGGCCGCCGTTACCTCGCCCGCCAGGAAATTCATCTGGCCGATGAAATCGGCGACGAAGCGCGAACTCGGCCGCTCATAGAGGGCGCGCGGCGCGTCGAGCTGGGCAACACGACCCGCCTTCAGCAGCGCAATGCGGTCGGCCATGGTGAGGGCCTCTTCCTGGTCGTGGGTGACCACCAGGAAGGCGATGCCGGTTTCCTGCTGCAGGCGCTTCAACTCGATCTGCATCTGCTCGCGCAGCTTCTTGTCGAGCGCGCCCAGCGGTTCGTCGAGCAGCAGCAATTGCGGCCGCTTGACCAGGGCGCGGGCCAGCGCCACGCGCTGCTTCTGCCCGCCCGACAACTGTGCCGGCTTGCGCTTGGCCAACGGCGACAACTGGACGAGATCGAGGGCTTCGGCGACGCGCCGATCCAGTTCGGCGCCGCGCATGCCTTCCATCTCGAGGCCATAGGCGACATTGCCGGCGACCGTCATATGGGGAAAGAGCGCATAGGACTGGAACATCAGATTGATCGGCCGTTTGTTGGCCTTCACCCCGGTGATGTCCTGCCCGGCAAGGATGATGCGGCCCTGATCCGGCATCTCGAAGCCGGCGATCATGCGCAGCAATGTGGTCTTGCCACAGCCGGACGGCCCCAGCAGGGCGAAGAACTCGTTGGCGCCGATGGTAAGGTCGATATTGTCGACCGCCTTCACCGGGCCGAAACTCTTGGAAACGCCTGCGACCTCGAGAAGCGCACTCATGGCTTCGCCCCCTGCGCCGGTTCCTCGCGCGTCAGGCGCTGCGACAAGAAGATGAGGAAGAATGAGACGAGTAGCACGATGGTCGCCACCGCATTGACGTCGGGCGTCACGCCGAACCGGATCATGGCATAGATCTGCATGGGAAAGGTGATGGAGGAGGAGGATGGGCCCGCCGTGAAATAGGCGATGATGAACTCGTCGAAGGAAAGCGTGAAGCCGAGCAAGGCCGCAGCGATGACACCGGGCGCGATCACCGGCAGGGTGACGCGACGGAAGGTGGTGATTTCCGAAGCGCCGAGATCGATCGAGGCTTCGATGATCGAGCGGTCGAAATGCTTGAAGCGCGTCCTGACCACGACGCAGACGAAGGAAATCATGAAGGCGGTGTGGCTCAAGATCACCGAATGCGCGCCCAGCGTCAGCTTGATCAGCGAATAGAAGGAAAGCAGCGAGATCGCCATGACGATGTCGGGAATGATCATCGGCGCCGAGATCAGCGCCTCGGTCGCGACTCGCGGCCGCCGCTCCTCCAGCCCCATGGCCAGCAGCGTGCCGATGACGACGGAGATCGCCGTCGCCACGGCAGCGATGAAGAGCGAATTGCCGACCGCCGAGAGGATCTTCTGGTTGGCGAGCAGCTTGCCGTACCACTCGACCGAGAAGCCGGTCCAGACGGTGGGGAGACCCGCCTTGTTGAAGGAGAGCGCCACCAGCACCAGGATCGGCGCATAGAGAAAGACATAGACCAGCGCCAGATGTGCGCTGAGCCAGCGGCGGATCGTCATTGCCCGGAACATCATTGTCCGGCCTCCCCGTCTTCGCGGGAGCGGCGGTTGACGATGATCGCCTGGGCGGTCAGCAGCGCCATCATGATGAAGACGACGATGGCGGCGATGGCCGAACCGAAGGGCCAGTCGCGCGCGGTCAGGAACTGGTCGTAGATGAGATTGCCCAGCATGGTGCGCTTGCCGCCACCCAGCAGATCTGGAGTGACGAAATTGCCGACCGAGAGCACGAAGACAAAGACCGAGCCGGCGGCGATGCCGGGAAGCGTGAGCGGCAGGGTGACGCGGCGGAAGGTGGTAAAGGCGGAGGCACCGAGATCGGTCGAAGCCTCGCGCAGATCCGGCCCCAGCTTCGAGATCGAACTGAAGAGGGCCAAGATCATGAACGGCATGTAGCCGTAGGTGAGGCCGATGATGATGGCGAAATCGTTGTAGAGCAGCGGCAAAGGTGCGTCTATGAGGCCAGCCCCGATCAGCACGCGGTTGATGAGGCCTTCGTTGTTCAGCATCACCATCCAGGCATAGGTGCGGATGAGGTAGTTGCTCCAGAGCGGCAGCATGACGAGGATCAGGCAGGCCAGCTGCCGGCGGGGGTTCATCTGGGCGATGCAATAGGCGGCGGGATAGCCGACCAGCAGCGAGATCAGCGTCGTGATTCCGGCCACCTGGGCCGAGTTCCAGAACACGGCGGCATAGAGCGGGTCGGCGGCGCGGGCGTAATTCTCCAGGGTGAAGATATAGTCGATGCCGCCATAGACACCGCGCTCGAAAAAGGAATTGCCGAGGATCAGCAGGCAGGGAATCACCAGCAGGGCGACGATCCAGGCAATGCCCGGCCCGGTCAGCACGATGCGGCGCGATAAGACCATGATGATCCCAGGTTCAGGAACGGAAAATGGCGGGGCCCCGTGCGGGAGCCCCGCCATTCGTTGAGGTGGCTCAGTTGGCGGTGATTTCGGTCACCGTCTTCGACCACAGCTTCTGGCCGTCGCCGAGATCGCGCAATTGCTCGAATTTCAGCAATTCGGCCGGGCTGATGCCGAGATTGGGATATTGCGTCACCAGAGCGGGATCGAGGCTGTCCATCGCCGCCTTGTTCGGCACCTTGTAGAGGATGTTCTCCGCCACCCAGCGATGCACGTCGGGCTTCAGGATGTAGTTGATGAAGGCTTCGGCCGCCGCCTTGTTCTCGGAGGACGAGGTGACGACCATGGTATCGACCCACATGTCGCTGCCTTCCTGGGGAATCACGTATTTGATGTCGGCGTTCTCGGCGATGCCGTAATTGCACCAGCCGTCCCAGGCCTCGACCAGATGCGCCTCGGCCGAGACCAGTTTTGTGTAGAAGGTGGTATCGTCATATGAGAGCAGCGTCTTCTTGGTCTCGATCAGCAGCTCCTTGGCCTTCGCCACCTCGGCCTCGTCGACCGTGTTGATCGAATAGCCGAGCGAGAGCAGGGCCGGCATCATCAGCCAGCGATCGGTCGCCAGCATCGTGGTCTTGCCCTTCAGATCGTCGCTGGGCTTCAGTAGATCGTTCCAGCTGGTCGGTTCCGCCTTGACGAGGTCGCTGCGATAGCAGAGGCCCGTGGTGCCCCAGGCATAGGGCACCGAATATTTGAGGCCGACATCATGGCTGAGCTCCATCGCCTCGGGATAGAGATTGGCGAGATTGGGGATATTGCCGTGGTCGAGCTCGGCAGCGAGACCCAGCTTGTGCAGCGCCTCGCCGAACTGGCCGGACACGAAGAGCACGTCATAGCCCTTGCCGCCCGAGGCCACGACCTTGCCCATGATCTCCTCGTTGGTGGCATGGACGGTCATTTCGGCTTCGATGCCGGTTTCCTTGGTGAAATTCTCCAGCAGCTCGGCCGGCATGTAGCCGTCCCAGTTGGAGATGACGATCTTGCCTTCGGCCTGGGCGGCACCGGCAAGCGACACCAGCAAGGCGCAAGCCGCGGTGCCCAGCATTTTCTGGATCATGGTTTCAAGTCTCCCTGTTTGGCCGTTCGTGCGGCCGTCCTCACCGGGGTCTGGCATGGCTTCGCTCTCCGCCTTCGGCCTGCCCATCTCCTGTCTCGGTCGCCTAGCATCACGGGTCCCCCTCCGGGCCGTCAAGCGGGAAAATGAAAAATCGGTTGACTATTTTCACTCAAATGATCTGAACTCGGGGCAGTATTCACTCCGAGGTGACGACACCCAGGCATGCCGAGAAGCACGGAAGCAGCGCGCGCGGCGCGAAGGGCAGGCAACCAGCCGGCGGATGCCGCGGCTGCCGTGCCGGCAACCAAGATCGCCGATCTGTGGCTGGGGCAGCATCTGCGGGGCCTGCGCAAGATGCACGACCTCTCGCTGGAGCAGCTGGCCGAACGCTGCGGACTTTCCGTGGGTGCACTCAGCCAGATCGAGCGCGGCCTCACCTCGCCCACCATGCGCTCGCTCAGGCGCCTTTCCGAAGTCTTCAATGTGCCGATGTCGCAACTCTTCCACGAGGGCGACCTGCCGCCGGTCGAGGAACTGGGCCGCATCGTGCGCGCGCAAGGGCGCCGCGTGCTCAGCCTCAACACCACGGGCGTGCAGAAGGAATTGCTCACCCCCGCCGCCAATGGCGCGCTCGAGATCTATCTGGTCACCATCGCGCCGGGCGGCTCCTCCGGCCCCGAGCTGTATACCCACAAGGGCGAGGAAGGCGGCTATGTGATGGCGGGCGAAATGGTGCTGGAGATCGAGGATCGGGTGTTCCACCTGAAAACCGGTGATTCCTTCCGCTTCAAGAGCCAGACGCCGCACCGCTTCGCCAACGAAACCACCCAGGAAACGGTGGTGGTCTGGACCAACGTGGTCGGCTAGTCTCGCCGCCATGCAAACATCCTGCGATCTTGTCATCATCGGCGCCGGTGCGGCTGGCCTCGCCGCCGCCGATGCGGCGGCCCGCGCCGGGCTCAATGTCGAATTGCTGGAGGCGATGGACCGCATCGGCGGTCGCGCCTTCACCGATACCTCAAGCCTGCCGGCCCCCTTCGACCATGGCTGCCAATGGCTGCATTCCGCCGGCATCAACCCGTTCCGGGAGGAAGCCGACCGGCGCGGCTTCCGCTATTGGAAACAGCCGTTCCAGATCCGCATCCATGACGGCAAATGGTGGCTCAACGACGCCGCTGTCGAGGAATACTGGGCCTTCGTCCACGATACCTATGACCGCATCGATGCGGCGGCGGCGGCCGGCGATGACCGCGCCGCCGCCACCTTCATCGACCGGGACAATCCCTGGGCCGGGCTCTTTGCCCGCAACTATTCGGGCTATGTCGCGGCGGCGCCCGAATTCTCCTCGACCTACGATACCGGTCGCTACCGCAACACCAACGAGGACTGGCCGGTCGAGGACGGCTATGGCGCGCTCGTCGCCGCCACCTATGCCCATGTGCCGGTCCACCTCAACTGCCCGGTGAAATCGGTCGATTGGGGCGGCAGCGAGATCATGGTGGGAACACCCCAGGGCATGATCTTCTGCCGCGCCGTTCTGGTCACGACCTCCATCCCCACCCTTAAGCAGGAGCGCTTCAATTTCTTCCCGCGCCTGCCCGATTGGAAACTGGACGCGATCGACCGGATCGAGATGGGCCATGCCGAAAAGGTCGGCTTCTGGCTGAAGCGCGACCCCTGCCCCGGCATCGACATGCATTTTGCCATGCTGAACGACCCCGCCCTGCCGGATGGCGCCTTCCAGGTGAAGCCCTATGGCCGGCCGATGATCACCCTGTTCGCCGCCGCCCATTTTGCCCGCGACCTCTTCGCCCAAGGCGAGGCGGCGGCCGTCGCCGAGGCGACCGCGCTGCTGGGCCGGGTCTTCGGTGCCGATATCGTGCGCGACGTGGTGGCGGCCAAGGCGACACAATGGGTCGCCAATCCCTGGGTGGGCGGCGCCTATTCGGTGCTGAAGCCGGGCGGCGGCGAGGCCCGGGCGGAACTGGCCCGGCCCATCGACGACCGCCTGTTCTTTGCCGGCGAGGCGACCTCGGCGGACGCCTTCTCGACCGCCCATGGCGCGCGGCAAAGCGGCATCGATGCGGTTGCCGCCATCCGGAAGGCGCTCGCCGGCTGATTTTGCTACCTCCGTGCCCAGCCTGATAGGATGGCCGGCGGGGACGATTCGCGCCGTAGCTGGCTTTTTCCGGGGGCAAAACGCCGTGTCGATCGGGATGTTCTCGCGCCTGAGATTCCTGGGCCAATCCCCCAGCCTCTGGGTGCCGCTTGTGCTGCTGGCGGGGGCGATCCTGCTGCGCCAGCACGACCCGCAGCCGATCCAGCAATTGCGCAACCTTACCTTCGACACCTATCAACGCCTGGTTCCTCGTCCCTATGACCCGACCCTGCCGGTACGCATCGGCGACATCGACGAGAAAAGCCTGGAGAAATTCGGCCAATGGCCCTGGCCGCGCGGGCTGATGGCCCGAATCGTCGACCGGCTGCGCGAACTGGGCGCGGCCGCGGTCGCCCTCGACGTGATCTATGCCGAGCCCGACCGGACCGGTCCCGCGGGCCTTGCCGCGATGCTGCCGGAAGATGCCGCCTTCGACTCCGTCCGAAGCGCGATCCAGGCCGTGCCGGATCCGGACCAGGCCCTGGCCGCTGCCATCGCGCGCATCCCGACCGTGACCGCCTTCGCTACCCAGGCGACGGATCCCGAGCGGCCGCAGGAGCTGCCGCTGCAGAAGGCGGGCTTCGCCTTTGCCGGCGACAATCCCGCGGATCTGCTGCCGTCCTGGCCCTATTGGATCACCACGATGATGCCGTTGCAGCAGGCCGCGGCCGGCATTGCCTCGGTCAATGCCGAGCCGGATTTCGACGGCATCATCCGCCGTGTGCCGGCCTTTGTGCGCCTGCCCGAGCCCGGCAATCCCACCCCCTTCCGTCCGACCCTCGCCATCGAGGCGCTGCGCGTCGCCCAGGGGGCCGGGACCTATCAGGTGAAGTCGAGCGGCGCCAGCGGCGAGCAGCAATGGTTCGAGAGCCGCGGCATCGCCATGGTGAAGATCGGCCAGGCCATCATGCCGACCAGCGCCAATGGGGGCATCCTGCTCTATGACAGCGGCCACCAGACCGAGCGCTTCTTCTCCCTGGCCGATCTCTGGAACCCGGATTTTGATGCCGCCCAGGTGGCGGGGCGCATCATCTTCATCGGCGCCTCGGTCGCCGGCCTGCGCGACTACAAGCCGACGCCCAATGCCGAGATCATGACCGGCATCGAGATCCATGCCCAGATCGCCGAGCAGATCGCCAGCGGCACCTATCTCACCCGCCCCTATTGGGCGACGCAGCTGGAGCAGCTGGCGCTGCTGGGGTTCGGCCTCATCCTCGTTGCCCTGGCGCAGAAGCGCGCGGCGCTGTTCGGGCTTGCCGTGGCGCTCATCGGCATCGGCGGCGCCTTCGGCGGCTCCTTCTATCTGTTCCGGTCGCAGGGCTTCCTGCTCGATCCGCTCTATCCCGCCGGTATCGCCTTCGTCATCTTCGTGGCGGCGACCCTTCTCGGCTATATCCGCTCCGAGCGCGAGAAGGCCTTCGTGCGCGGCGCCTTCTCGCGCTATCTCTCCCCCGCCCTGGTCGACCAGCTGGCCGCGCATCCCGAGCGCCTGAAGCTCGGCGGCGAATTGCGCGAGCTCACCATCATGTTCTGCGACATCCGCGGCTTCACCCGCCTGTCGGAGGGCCTCGACCCGCAGGCGCTCACCCACGTGATCAACGCCTTCCTCACCCCGATGACCGAGGTGATCCAGCGCCGCCAGGGCACCATAGACAAGTATATCGGCGACTGCATCATGGCGCTGTGGAACGCGCCGCTCGAGGTGGCGCCGCACGGACGCATGGCGGTGCTGGCCGCCTTCGACATGCGCGCGGCACTCATCCGCATCAACCGCGATTTCGCGACGGAGGCAGCTGCTTCCGGCGCGGCGCCGATCGAGATCCGCATCGGCATCGGCATCAATACGGGGCTTGCCTGCGTCGGCAATATGGGCTCGGAACAGCGTTTTGACTATTCGGTCCTCGGCGACACGGTCAATATTGCCTCGCGCCTCGAGGCGCTCTCGCCCGTCTATGCAGTCGATCTGGTGATCGGCCAGGAGACCGCCGCGACGGTGCCGGAATTCGCACGCATCGAACTCGACCAGGTGCGGGTCAAGGGGAAGGCCCAGCCGGTGCGCATCTATACCGTTCTCGGCGACGAGACGGTTGCCGGCTCGGCCGCCTATCAAGCGCTGCTGCCGGCGCACCAAGAACTGCTCGCCGCCTATCGCGGCAAGGACTGGCCGGCGGCGGAACAGGCCCTCGCCGAAGCGCGCCGCCTCGCCCCGGATTCGCTGGCGGGATTCTATGACCTCTATGCCGCCCGTATCGCCGAATACCGTGCCGATCCGCCGCCCGCCGATTGGGACGGCGTCCATGTGGCACGCAGCAAGACCGGGTGATGGCCGGTTGCCGCCACGCCGTCAACCCGGGCCGAGCCCGGGCCTGACGGCATTCGAGATCAGCCCTCGATATCCAGCGCGTAGCCGGCCGAGCGGACGGTGCGAATCAGGTCCGGCAGGCCGTCGATATTGATCGCCTTGCGGAGGCGCCGGATATGGACGTCGACCGTTCTCGGCTCGACATAGATGTCGCGACCCCAGACATGATCCAGCAATTGCTCGCGCGAAAAGACGCGGCCCTGGTTCTCCATCAGGAATTTCAGCAGGCGGAACTCGGTCGGCCCCAGATGAAGGTCGCGATTCGCGCGGCGCACGCGGTGCGTCGCCAGATCCATCGAGAGGTCGGCATAGGTCAGGTTCTCGTCGCCCGATTGCGGGCGCGCGCGGCGCAGCGCCGCCTTGGCACGGGCCATCAGCTCCGAGGGGCTGAACGGCTTGGTTACGTAGTCATCGGCGCCGGTTTCGAGGCCGCGGATCTTATCCGCCTCCTCGCCCTTGGCGGTCAGCATGATGATGGCGGCCGATTTCAAATCCGGCATGCGGCGGATCTGCCGGCACACCTCGATTCCGGATACCAGCGGCAGCATCCAGTCGAGCAGGATGAGATCCGGCGTTTCCTCGCGGGCCCGGACCAGCGCCTCCTCGCCATTGACGGCCTCGACCACCCGGTAGCCCTCGGCCTCCAGGTTGTAGCGCAGCAGGGTAAGAAGCGCCGGTTCGTCCTCGACCACCAGGACGACGGGCTTCGATCGCTGGTCGTTCATCGGTTCGCCCCGCAGCACATCAGACCGTCGGGCGCGTTCGGAAATCACGCGCTCAGGTCCAGTGCGGTCAGGTCCAGTGCGGTCAGGCATTGATCGCAACATTCGTCGTATCTCCTTTCGGGCGCGTCTCGTCAATGGGCTTGCCATGGACCAGGAAATGCACCGTCTCGGCGATATTGGTGGCGTGGTCGCCGATCCGCTCGATGTTCTTGGCGATGAACAGCAGGTGGGTGGAGGCACCGATATTGCGGGGATCCTCCATCATGTAGGTGAGCAGCTCGCGGAACAGCGAATTGTACATCTCGTCGATGCTCTCGTCCGAGCGCCAGGCGGCAAGCAGGCCGTCGGCATCGTCATTGGCATAGGCCGAAAGCACTGCGCTGATCAGCTTCACA
Source organism: Dongia mobilis (assembly GCF_004363235.1). GTDB lineage: Bacteria > Pseudomonadota > Alphaproteobacteria > Dongiales > Dongiaceae > Dongia > Dongia mobilis. Next base: position 142,206 of record NZ_SNYW01000001.1, on the reverse strand, counting down.
GCGAGGTCGCCCATGCGCGGGATCGAGCTGGTGGGCCGCAGCGGCGCCAGCTGGTTCAGCTGCAGGGCGCGCTTGGCGATGTTCTTGGCATAGTCACCGATGCGCTCGATATCGGACGAGATCTTGATTGCGGCCACCACCTCGCGCAGATCCTTCGCCATCGGCTGGCGCAGTGCCAGCACCTTCAGCGAGTCCTGCGCCACCTGCATCTCGATGGCGTCGATGTTCTTGTCGCTTTCGATGACCCGCACGGCCTTCTCGGAATCGCGCTTTGCGAGAGCCGCGACAGCGTCGACCAGCTGTGCCTCGGCGCGGCCACCCATGGCGAGGATCTGCTCGCGCAGGCGCCGCAGTTCCTCGTCGAAGCTCTTGACGATATGGTCGGGGGCTTTGTTGGGCATGGCTATCTGCTCCTCAGCCGAAGCGGCCGGTGATATAGCCCTGGGTGCGCTCATCCTTCGGGCTGGTGAAGATCTGCTCGGTATCGCCCCATTCGATCAGATAGCCGAGGTGGAAGAAAGCCGTTTTCTGGCTGACGCGGGCTGCCTGCTGCATCGAGTGGGTAACGATGACGATGGTGAAGTTCTCGCGCAGCTCGTCGATCAGTTCCTCGATCTTTGCAGTGGCAATGGGATCGAGGGCCGAGCACGGCTCGTCCATCAGGATCACCTCCGGGCTGACCGCGATGGCGCGCGCGATGCACAGGCGCTGCTGCTGGCCGCCGGAAAGGCCGGTGCCCGGCTGGTCGAGCCGGTCCTTGACCTCATTCCAGAGGCCGGCGCGGGTGAGCGAGCTTTCGACGATCTCGTCGAGCTCGGCCTTGGTGGCGCCCATGCCGTGGATGCGCGGGCCGTAGGCGACATTGTCGTAGATCGATTTGGGGAACGGATTCGGCTTCTGGAACACCATTCCGATCCGCGCCCGCAGCATGACCACGTCGAGGCTGGCGTCATAGATGTCCTGGCCGTCGAGCACGATCTCGCCGCCGACCCGGCAGCCGTCGATCACGTCGTTCATGCGGTTGAGGCAGCGCAGGAAGGTCGACTTGCGGCAGCCCGACGGGCCGATCAGCGCCGTCACCATGCGCTCGGGGATCTCCAGGTTGACGTCGAACAGGGCCTGCTTCTGGCCGTAATGCACCGTCACCTTGCGGCCGGACATCTTGGACATTGCGGGGGAAATCGCGTTCATTTTTAGGTTCCTTACCAGCGCCGCTCGAAGCGGCGACGAACGAAGATGGCGATGGCGTTCATGGTGATGAGGAAGGCCAGCAGCACCATGATGCCGGCGCTGGTCTTCTCGATGAAGGCGCGTTCCGGGCTGTCGGCCCAGAGATAGATCTGCACCGGCAGGACGGTCGCCGGGTCGGTGACGGCGCCCGGCACGTCGACGATGAAGGCGACCATGCCGATCATCAGCAGCGGCGCCGATTCGCCGAGCGCACGCGCAAGGCCGATGATGGCGCCGGTCATGATCCCGGGCGTAGCCAGCGGCAGGACGTGGTGCAGCACCACCTGGAGCGGCGAGGCACCGACGCCATAGGCCGCCTCGCGGATCGAAGGCGGAACCGCCTTGAGTGCCGCGCGCGTCGCGATGATGACGGTGGGCAGGGTCATCAGCGAAAGCACCACGCCACCGACCAGCGGCGCCGAGCGCGGCATGCCGAAGACACCCAGCAGCACGGCGAGGCCGAGCAGGCCGAACACGATCGAGGGCACGGCCGCAAGGTTGTTGATGTTGACCTCGATCAGTTCGGTGACGCGGTTCTTCGGCGCGAATTCCTCGAGATAGATGGCGCTCATGACGCCGAGCGGCAGTGCCAGCACGATGGTCACCAGCATGGTGAACATCGACCCCATGAAGGCGCCGAGGATGCCGGCCTGTTCCGGCTCGCGCGAATCGCCCTTGCTGAGGAAGTTCCAGTTGAGGCCGGTGCTGACCAGCCCTTCCGAAACCAGCCGGTCGTACCAGGCGATTTCTCTGTCCGATACGACACGTTCCGATTCCGGCAAATTGCGGTCGATGAACCCCTTGTGCAGCATGCCGATCTTGTCGTCGAGCGGGAAGGTGAGGCGGATGGTCTGGCCGATCAGCGACGGGTCATCCATCACGGCCGTGCGGACGACGTCGCCGGCACTGTTGGAGATCAGGCGGTTGAGGTCGCGTCGCTCGGTGCGGCCGGTGACCTCGGGGAAGATGCCGCGCAGCGATTCGCGGACCAGGGCCATGTAGTTGGCGCCCATCAGCGTGTCGGCATCGGTCCGGCCATCGGCGGCGATCTCGGCCGGGTCGAGAAAGACGTCGAGGCTGACCTGGGTCTGGTAGAACGCGGAATAGCCGCGCCCGACGATCGAGACCAGGAGGACCGCCAGCATGGCGATGGCCGCCGCCACGGCCAGGAGGCCATAGAGCCTGAAGCGGCGTTCCGCGGCGTAGCGGCGCCGGATCCATTGCTGGCTGAGGTTCGGCCGCGGATTCGGCCGCGCGGCGGCGGTGCCGTTCATCTTCGCGTCACTCATATTGCTCTCGATACTTCTTGACGATGTGAAGGGCGACGATGTTGAGGATCAGCGTCACCACGAAGAGGACGAGGCCGAGGGCGAAGGCGGCCAGCGTCTTCGGGCTGTCGAATTCCTGGTCGCCCACCAGCAGGGTGACGATCTGGACGGTCACGGTCGTCACCGCATCCAGCGGGTTGGCAGTGAGGCGCGCGGTGAGGCCGGCCGCCATGACCACGATCATGGTTTCGCCGATGGCGCGCGAGACGGCCAGCAGGATGCCGCCCATGATGCCGGGCAGGGCCGCCGGCACCACCACCTGGCGGATGGTTTCCGACTTGGTCGCACCCAGCGCATAGGCGCCGTCGCGCAAGCTCTGCGGCACCGCGTTCATCACGTCGTCGGAGAGCGAGGAGATGAACGGGATGATCATGACGCCCATGACGAGGCCGGCGGCGAGCGCCGATTCGGAGGCGACATCAAGGCCGAGGGCATTGCCGGCATTGCGCACCAGCGGCGCCACGGTCAGGGCGGCGAAGAAGCCGTAGACCACGGTCGGGATGCCGGCCAGGATCTCGATCAGCGGCTTGGCCCAGCTGCGGGTCTTCTTGCCGGCATAGTCGGAGAGATAGATCGCCGCCATCAGGCCGATCGGCACGGCGACCGCCATGGCGATGATGGTGATCAGCATCGTTCCGGCGAAGACCGGGACGGCGCCAAAGGCGCCCGACTGGCCGACCTGGTCGGCCCGGATCGCCATCTGCGGCGACCATTGCAGGCCGAACAGGAACTCGAACGGCGAAACGGTGGCGAAGAAGCGCAGCGCCTCGAACACCAGCGACAGCACGATGCCGATGGTGGTGAGGATCGAGAGCAGCGAACAGACGATGAGCAACACCATGACCGCGCGCTCGACCGCGTTGCGGGCGCGGAATTGGGCGCTGATATGGCGCTGCGCCCAGGCCAGGCCGATGGCAGCCGCGGCGAAGGTGGCGGCGGCGATCGCCGCCCAGATCACGTCGCGGCTGGATTCGGCCGGCAGGCTGCGGACGACGAAGACGCCGGCAAGCAGGGCGAGGGCGCCGGGCAGGAAGGCGCCGAGGCCGACGAAGATGCCGTGATAGCCCGGCAGCGAGTGCAGCTGGCGGGCGCGGCCGCCGACCGAGGCGAAGGCACGGCGTCGGCCAAGCTGGAAACCGATCGAGGATAGGATCAGCAGCAGCGCCACGGTGCCCCAGGGCAGCAGCGCCGCCGCGGGACCGAGGTCGAGGCCGGCGCCGAGCGAGCTGGCGATCGGCAGGGCGGCAAGGGCCGCCGCCGCCACGATATCGTGCTCGGGCGCCGGCATCGGGATCATGCCCTTGTCGGCGAGATAGCCCTGCGGGCCCGAGGCGCGGTCCGAGACGAATTCGGCAACGAATTCGCCGAGGCCCGGCACCAGCTCGAGATGCTGCTTCTTGACATAGATGTAGAGCTTGCGCGCGATCCGGTAGGCACCGCCGATGATGTTCTCCTCGGTCGGCGCCACACCGTCGACAGCGCTGCCCTGCAGGCGGTCGAGATTGTCGGCGAGGAAGGAATAGCCGAGGATGCCGAAGGCGGCCGGGTTGCCGGAGAGCTTCTGCACGATGAGATTGTCGTTCTCGCCGGCGTCGATATAGGCGCCGTCCTCGCGCAGGGTCTGGCACAGCGCCTTCTGCTGGTTCTTGTCGGCGATGGCCGCCACTTCCGGAAAGGCGTGGCAGGCCGGCTCCATCACCAGTTCGAGGAACGCGTCGCGCGTGCCGGAGGTGGGCGGCGGGCCCAGAACCTCGATGCGCGCGGCCGGCAGCGCCGGGTTGATCTCGTTCCAGCTGCGATAGGGGTTCGGCACCAGCGCGCCGTCGACCGGCACGGTCTTGGCGAGGGCGAGGTAGAGGTCGCGCAGGTTAAGGGCGCGGGACGGCGCCTGCTTCGAGCTGGCCAGCACGATGCCGTCATAGCCGATCTCGATCTCGACGATTTCGGTGACGCCGTTGGCCCGGCAGGTCTCGACCTCGCTGTCCTTGATCTGGCGCGAGGCGTTGGCGATGTCGGGCGTGTTCGCGCCAAGACCGGCGCAGAACAGCTTGAAGCCGCCGCCGGTGCCCGATGCCTCGACTACTGGCGCGCGAAATTCGCCACTGCCGAAATGCTCGGCCACCGCGGTCGAGAAGGGATAGACGGTCGAGGAACCGACGATGTGAATCTGGTCCCTGGCCTGAGCCGGGGCTGCCAGCCCCAGGACAAGGCTGAGCGCCACCGCCAGGGCGGCGAGCAGACCGCGCGGCGGTTGGCCTTCATCGGGCTGCCCGGGAATTGGCGCTGGGGTTTGCGCGGGGGCGGCCGGCCGGCGATCTCGGACCATGGGTCGGGAACCTCTTTGGCTTCGTTGCCGGGTCAAGTACGACACTATTGTTACAACTTGATGAAAGACAAAAAGATATTATCAATCAGGAGGTTATATGAGGGCTGGGCGGGCTTTTGCTTGACTTCGACGGGCGGATTCGGTCAGCCTGCGGTGACCCGATGCCACCCATCACGCGTTTGCGGAGCGCATTTCCATGGCCTATGACAGCAACAACATCTTCGCCAAGATCCTGCGCGGCGAAATCCCCAACCAGACGGTCTATGAGGACGAGCACGTCCTCGCCTTCCGCGACATCCGCCCCCAGGCCAAGGCGCATGTGCTCCTCATCCCGAAGGGCCCGTACGAATCCTTCGAGGATTTTTCCGCCCGCGCCTCGGATGCCGAGATCGTCGCCTTCACCCGTGCCGTCGCCAAGGTGAGCCGTCTCGCCGGTATCGACGTCACCGGCTACCGCGCCATTGCCAATACCGGGGCCGACGGCCACCAGGAGGTGCCGCATTTCCACCTGCATCTCCTGGGCGGGCAGCGCCTCGGTCGCATGGTGAGCCTGCCGGAATGAACTGAGGCGGAATGAACTGAGGCGGAATGAACCTGAAGCGGAATGGGCGTGAATCCGGCTCAAGCGAGCCTTGAGATTTTCCGGCCTGTTGTTTGCCGCGCGGCGCGCCTAATCTCGCCGCGCCATCCACTCTCGAACCGGGGAATCGCATGCTGACGCTCTACGACAGTGCCATATCCGGCAATGCCTACAAGGTGCGCCTGCTGCTCTCGCAGCTGGGACTGCCGTTCAAGCGCATCGAGATGAATGTGGATGACGGCTCGACCCGTCAGCCCGACTTTCTCAAGGTCAACCGCAACGGCAAGGTGCCGGCCATCGTGCTCGAGGACGGCACCTGCCTCGCCGAGTCGAACGCCATCCTCTACTACTTCGCCGAAGGCACCGCGTTCTGGCCGCAGGACCGCCTGCAGCGCGCCCAGGTGCTGCAATGGATGTTCTTCGAACAATACACCCACGAGCCGACCATCGCGGTGGTGCGGCACTGGGTGGCCCATCTGGGCAGGACCGAGACGACCGAGCCCTTGCTGCCGGTGAAGATAGCCGGCGGCTATCGCGCCCTCGATGTGATGGAAGATCACCTGTCGAGCCGGGACTATTTCGTCGGTTCCACCTACAGCATCGCCGACATCGCCCTCTACGCCTACACCCATGTGGCGCATGAGGGCGGCTTCGACCTTTCGCGCTATCCGGCAATCAGGGCCTGGCTGGCCCGGGTCGCTGGACAGGCCGGCCATATCCGCATCACCGACTGACCCGTCGATCACGCCGGCCAGTCGATTGCGCTGGCGAGGCGATTGCGCCGATCAGTCGATCACGTCGTAATCGACCTTGATCGACGTGCCCTGGGCGAAGATCACGCATTTCACGCCGGCGCCCTCGCACAATTCGATGGCGCTCTGGGTCATGCTGCCGGGCAGGCAGCGATCCGCCGGGCAATAGGAGTAGGCCGAGCCCAGCCCATCCTCGGTCACGGCAAAGGCGCCGCCGCCCCGGCCCATCAGCCGCTTGTACTCCTCGAACGAGTCCCAGACGCCCTTGGCGATCTGGATCTTCTCGTCTTCGGCAAGATGGACCCGGCCATGCTGCGGCTGGCAGGCCGCCAGAGCCAGAACGGCAAACGCCGGAACGAGAACGCGCATCAACATCCATGCCCCCAATAATATAGTGGTGAGAACGAATTCTCGCATTTCGGGATCACCCTGCCAATCCTTTTCCGCTGCCAATTGCTGACGCGTCGCCAATTGTGCACGCGCCGGCTGTCGCGCGCTCAGCGATAGGGATCGGCCGCGTCGCGCAGCCCATCGCCCAGGAAGTTGAAGGCAAGGACCACCACGATCACCGGCAGGATGGGCAGCATCAGCCAGGGATAGAGCGCCACCACGTTGATGTTCTGCGCCTCGTTGAGCAGGACACCCCAGGAGGTGATCGGCGGCCGGATGCCGAGGCCGAGGAAGGACAACGCCGTCTCGCCCAGGATCATGCCGGGGATAGCCAGCGTCGCCGAGGCGATGAGATGGCTCATGAAGCTGGGCATCAGGTGGCGGAAGATGATGCGGCCCGGCTTCGCCCCCATCAGCTGCGCGGCAACGCAGAAATCTTCCTCGCGCAGCGACAGGAGGCGCGACCGCACCGCGCGGGCGAGTCCGGTCCAGTCAATCAGGCCGAGGATGATGGTGATGCCGAAGAAGACCAGCATCGGCGACCAGTCCACCGGCAGGATGGCGGCAAGCGCCAGCCACAGCGGCAGATGCGGGATCGAGCGCAGCACCTCGATCGTGCGCTGCAGCAGGTCGTCGATCCACCCGCCATAATAGCCGGCCAGCCCGCCGAAGACGATGCCGAGGGCAAAGCTGACGGCGACGCCGATGAGCCCGATGGTGAGCGAGATGCGCATGCCGTAGAGGATGCGCGAAAGCATGTCGCGGCCGAGCCGGTCCGAGCCCAGCAGGAAGAGCGGTGTTTCCGAATCCGGCGGACAGACCAGGTGCAGATTGCCCTCGATCAGGTTCCAGAACTTGTAGGAATCGCCCGCGCAGAAAAAGCGGATCGGCCGCGGATCGTCGGTCCGCTCGGTATAGACGCGCTCCAGATTCTCCATGTCCAGCCGGTAGTCGAGGCCATACACGAAGGGGCCGATGAATGACCCCTCGTGGAAGAAATGCACGTCCTGCGGCGGCGTATAGATATAGTCGACATTGCGGCTGTGCTGGTTATAGGGCGCCAGGAATTCGACACACAGGATGGCCGCATACATGGCCAGCAGCACGATGCCGCAGAACACGGCGACGCGATGCCGGCGGAAACGCAGCCACATCATGCGCCACTGGCTGGCCATGTAGATTTTTTCGAGCGCCGGATTGACCTTCTCGACGTCGTAGGGGTCGAACGGCCTCGGATTGACGAAATGCGGCAGCAGGCTGCCGCCGCGCGAATTGCCATTCGATCCGGATTGCTGGCCGATATCGGTCATTTTTCGGCTCCCGCGCCAAGCCGGATGCGTGGATCGAGCAGCGCCAGCAGGATGTCTGAGATGAAGACGCCGATCACGGTCAGGAAGGCCATGAACATCAGGAACGACCCGGCGAGATACATATCCTGCGACCGCAGCGCGGTAAGCAGCATCGGTCCGGTGATCGGCAGCGACATGACCACGGATACGATGACCGAACCGGAGATCAGCTCCGGCAGCAGGCTGCCGATATCGGCGATGAAGGGGTTGAGCGAGATGCGCAGGGGATAGCGCACCAGCAGCTTCAGGGGCGGCAGGCCCTTGGCGCGGCCGGTGGTGACATATTGCTTGTTGAGTTCGTCCAGCAGATTGGCGCGCAGGCGGCGGATCATGCCGGCGGTGCCGGGCAGGCCGATCACCAGCACCGGCACCCACATATGCTCCATGATGCTCCAGAACTTGGCGGCCGACCAGGGCTGGCCGACATAGACCGGGTCCATCAGGCCACCGATCGAGGTGCCGAACCAGATATTGGCGAAATAGAGCAGGATGAGGGCGATGAGGAAGCTGGGTGTCGCCAGGCCGAGATAGCCGACGAAGGTGAAGATATAGTCGAACAGGCCGTACTGGTGGGTCGCCGAATAGACCGCGATGGGAAAGGAAACGATCCAGACGAACAGGATCGAGGCGATCGAGACGATCACGGTAAGCGCCAGCCGGTCGCCGACGATATCGGCCACCGGCTGGTTGTATTCGAACGAATAGCCGAGATCGCCGAAGATGAGGCCGCCCTTCACGTAGCTCAGGCCATCCCACTGCCCGAACAGCCAGCGCAGGTACTGCACATGGAAGGGCTGGTCGAGGCCATAGAGGGCGCGCAGGCTCTCGATCTGGTTCTGGTCCATGCTTTCGCCGCGCGCCTGCAGTTCGGCCAAAGTGGTTTCCAGGAAGTCGCCGGGCGGCGCCTGGATGATGACGAAGATCAGGAAGCTGATGATCAGCAGCGTCGGCACCATGACCAGGACGCGCTGCAGGAAGTAGCGAAGCATGACGGATTAGCGACCTTCTATTGCAGGCGATCCTCGACCGGACTGAGCGAAGCCAGGGCCTCGGGAGCCAGCTCGCGCCACAGGCAGTCGATGCGGTAGACGCCGAAATGGGCTCCCGGGTCCCAGGCCCACATACCCTGGTCGGGAAGATTCCGGATCGACTTGTCGACGATGACCGGCTGCGGAATGTTGGTGACAGTGCCGATGGAATAGACCTGCTCGGACCAGATGGCGAGGATCCGGTCCCAGATCTCGCGCCGCTCGTCGGCATCGGCGCTGCCGCGCCATTGCGCCAGCAGATCGGCCAGCTCCTGCGCCTCCGGCAGGTCGATGGGGGTGCCGGAGGCACCCTGCGTCTCGATATACTGCCCCCATTTCGGCCACATGTATTGCTGCTGGGTCGACGGGGCGAATTCCTTCGGACTCATGTCCGGGGTCGGGATGCCGTTGTCGACGCCGAAGGAGACCGACATGATGGTCTCGCCGGTGAAGATGCGGTCGCGGAACACCTCGCGCTGCGACGGCTTGGTGAAGATATCGATGCCGAGCTCCCGCCAGCTGTCCTTGATCAGCTGCAGGATGTCGGTTTCCTCGGTCGATTCGCCGGCCGTCTCGATGATGATGGTCATGCGCCTGCCGTCCGGCAGGCGGCGATAACCCTCATCGTCGCGCTCAGTGAGGCCGATCTCGTCGAGCAGGCGGTTGGCGGTGGACAGATCGAACACCGACCAGGAAAGGCGATATTGCGACCTGAACAGCGGGCTCATCTCCTGCACGGTGTTGGCACCTTCCTTGCCGAGGCCGTAATAGATCGCCTGGTTGATCTCGTGCCGGTTGACGCCCAGTGACAGCGCGCGGCGGAAACGGACGTCGCGGTTGAGCTTGCGCCATTCCTCGTCGTTGCAGTTGAGGTTGGGGAACAGCGCGAAATTGGAGCCGCGGCTGTCTTCCCAGAGGTGCAGCGCAAAGCGCCCCTCCTTCTCCGCCTTCTTCAGGAAGGTGTAGTTGTCGAAACGCAGATAGCGCGCCTGCAGGTCGCTCTCTCCCGCCGCCACCTTGGCCGGAATGAGCTTGGAATCGGCGACATCCATCACGACCTGGTCGAGATAGGGCAACTGCCGGCCGTTGCGGTCAACCCGGTGGTAATAGGGGTTGCGCACGAAGACGAGGCGGTCAGCCGGCGGCTTGATGCGCAGCACCCAGGGATCGAGGGTCGGCAGTTTCGGATTGTCGTTGCGGTACTGGTTGCCGCGCCGGTTGTAGAGTGCCGCCCAGCTCGGCTGGCCGCTATCCTTGACCGCCGCCTCGAGTTCCGCCGGATCGGCGTATTTGGCGTGGAACTTCTTCATGTATTTGGCGGGCTGGTAGATATAGAGCGGCGTCGCCCCGGCCAGCGCCGGGAGGAACTCGGTGTTGGGTTGCGACCAGGAATAGCGGATGGTGAACTCGTCGATCACCTCCACCTGCGGCTTCTCGCCATCGACGATCAGCACCGCGGGCGGGCCGACCGGGAACAGCTCCTCGTTATTGGCGACATCCTCCCACCAGAAGCGGAAATCCTCGGTGGTGAAGGGCTTGCCATTGGACCATCTGTGGCCCTTGCGCAGATGCAGGGTGAAAATGCGCCCTTCCGCCACCTCGAAGGATTCGAGAAGGTCGGGCTTGAGCTCGAAATTGCGGTCATAGCCAACCAGCCTGGCATAGGAATAGGCCACCAGGATGCGGCTGTCCTTGGGGCTTGCCATCAGCGTGCGGATCTCGCCGCCGTGGCGGCCGATCGCCGGCATGTCGGTGACGAGGGGCTGCTCCGGCAGCCGCTCCGCCACCGGCGGCAGGTCGCCCGCCTTCTCCGCCTCGGCAAAGAGGGGCGCGCCGATGAACCGGGCCCCCTCGGCCGCCAGGGCGGGCAGCGTCGCCAGTGCCAGGACGGCAGGCGCTGCCAGCACGAGGCCGAGGACGCGGGAAATGCGCGCGCGTAGGTGTTTCATGCGGCTTCTCTCCGGATCGACAAATCGGCGCGCACCCAATGTTCGTTGCCGATATCGATCAGCGTCGGCTGATTGTCGGCATCGATGGTGAAGGGAGCCGGCCAGGCCGCAGGCTGCGAGGCCTTCTCCTCCATGACGCGGCCGAAATCGAGGCAGTCGTCGAGGCTGGGATTGGGCACGGCGGCCAGCAGCGCCCTGGTATAGGGATGCAGCGGATTGCGGAACAATTCCTGCGTCGGCGCCATCTCGACCACGCGCCCCGCGCACATCACCATGATGCGGTCGGCGACGTAATCGACCACGGCCAGATTGTGCGAGATGAAAATGTAGGTCAGGCCGAGCTTCGCCTTGATATCCTTGAGCAGATTGAGAATCTGCGCCTGGATGGACACGTCGAGGGCCGAGACCGGTTCGTCGCAGATGATGAGATCGGGTCGGAGCGCGAGCGCGCGGGCGATGCCGATGCGCTGGCGCTGACCGCCCGAGAAGCTGTGCGGATAGCGCCGCAAATGGCGGATGTCGAGGCCGACCAGTGCCATCAACTCCTTCACCGCCTCGGCGCGCATCGCCGCATCGCCGATCCGGTGGATCACCAGCGGCTCGCTGATGATGTCGAACACCGTCATGCGCGGGTTGAGCGAACCGATCGGGTCCTGGAACACGAACTGCACGCGCTTGCGGTATTCGTTGAGGTCGGCGCCGCTCATGCCGCGTACGTCGAGGCGGCGGCCGCGATCGTTGTAGTAGATCTCGCCGCTGTCGGGCGACAGGGCGCGCATGATGATCTTGGACAGGGTCGTCTTGCCGCAGCCGGATTCGCCCACCAGTCCCAGGCACTCGCCGCGCTTCACCTCGAAGCTGACATCGGCCACGGCGGTCACCTTCTGCTGGTGCCCGCCGCCCCAGAAGCCGCCCTTCTTGATGGTGAAGCCCTTCTGCACGTTGCGCACGTCGAGGAGCGGACCCGCCTTGTCGGCGCCTTCCGGCCAGGGTTGCTTTTCCTGGAACAGCGGCCCGGCCTCGCTCTTGATTTCGCGAATCGGCACCAGGCGTTCCGCGTCGGTCATGCCGAATCGCGGCACCGCCTGCATCAGCGCCCTGAGATAGGGATGTTCCGGCGCCCGGAAGATGGCCTCGACCGGGCCGGCCTCCATCACCTCGCCGTGATACATGACCACCACCTCGTCGGCGACATTGGCGACGACGCCGAGGTCATGGGTGATCATCAGCATCGCCATGCCCAGTTCCTTCTGCAGATCCGCCATCAGCTTGAGGATCTGCGCCTGGATGGTGACGTCGAGGGCCGTGGTCGGTTCGTCGGCGATGAGCAGCGAGGGGTTGCAGATCAGCGCCATGGCGATCATCGCCCGCTGCCTGAGGCCGCCGGACAGTTCGAAGGGATAGGTCTTGACGGCGCGCGCCGGATCCGGGAAGCCGACCGCGCGCAGCATCGCGATAACCTTTTCCCTGCCCTCCTTTTCGCTCAGCTTGAGATGCAGTTGCAGCGCCTCGCCAATCTGGTCGCCGATCGTGTGCACCGGCGAGAGCGAGGTCATCGGCTCCTGGAAGATGATCGAGATGGCGCGGCCGCGGATGGCCCGCATTTCCGGCCCGTCGCGGCCCAGCTTGGCGATGTCGACGATACCGCCCTTCTCGCTCCAGTCGCCACCGCTGGTGCGTCGGTCGAACAGGATCTCGCCGGAACGGATCGTGGCCGAACGCGGCAGCAGGCCCATGATCGCCTGTGCGCAGACCGATTTGCCGGACCCGGATTCACCCACCAGCGCCACGGTCTTGCCCGCCGGCACGCGGAACGACACGCCGCGCACCGCCTGGATCGAGCCACCCTCGAGGGCAAAGTCGACCGCCAGATTGTTAACCTTGAGGAGATCGGTCATGGCCGCGCCTCGCCATCCGGCCGCACTTCGCCGCCGAGATCGGGCGGCGGCCCCCCGGCGCTCGCCTCCGCCTCGTCCAGCCTGACGCCGATGGATTGCAGGTTGTGCGCGGTATAGGCATCCACCAGGACGCCGTTTTCCCGCGCCGCCAGCGCCGCCTTGGTGACAATGCTCTGGAAATGCGGCAGGTCGGAATCGAGCGCGATCGAGCTGCGATCCGATTTCAGCTTGAGCGCCATCCATCCCCCCTTGTTCCGCCCGAGCCAGGATCGTACCGGGTAAAAGTTCAAACTCAACCCTTTGAGATCGTTCCAGGCGATAAAGCGGCGATGGATCGGCCCGATGGCGATGCCATCTTCACCGAGTGTGACACGCGTCACATGGCGCTGGGCGCCGTGCAGCAGCATCACCAGGAAGAACAGGCCGAGCGCCAGGAAGAACCAGAACAAGCCGCTGCCCGGCTCCAGCGAGGTCAGGATATTGATGATGGCGGCAAGTCCCAGAAGGCCGATCAGGTAATCCTTCACCAGGCTGCCCAGCGGGTAGCGGACTTCAATCATGCTGCCTCGAACTCATCCCGGAACCATTCCCTTGCCGGCGGGACGGCCACAAATCGCGGGCGTCCTGAAACGATGCCGGATTGCCCCGCCGCGCCAGCCAATCTTGCAGGTTCTCGAGAAACCGCCAAGTGGCGGCATCATGCACCAGGTGATGGGTCAGCAGGCCGGTCGGCTGGTCCCGCCTGGCCGCACCTGCCCGGCGCGCGGCAAGATGGCCGGCGAGGCGCCCGAGACAGGCCGCCTCGCCCAGGAATCCGCCGCCGCCCCGCCAGTCGATGACATCGACATGGGTATCGATCTCGCGCAAACCGGCGATGGCCGGCCGGGCTGCATAGGGCGGTTCGCCGAACCGGCTGAGGCCGCGGAAGCCGAGACCCGGCAGGGATCCGGCCCAGACCGGCGCCAGCCGGTTCCAGGGTGGCGTCAGAACCGGCAGAAAGCGCGGGCCGAAAGCGCGTTCCAGGGCGGCACGGCCCGCGGTCAGGCCGGCGGCGATCTCGGCGGCCATCCTGGCCGCCGACGGGTCGGACGGATCGGCCGGCGGGAATTCGGATTTCTTGGCCGAGGCGGCGGCCCGGTTGCGATGCGCAATGCCGTGCTGCAGGACGCTGGCCGCCGGCCAGGCGGCGAGGGCCTCGTCGAGGCTGGGCTGCAGCGGTCGCTCCGGGGCGAGCGGAATGACGGCCAGCGCCACCGGCACCTGCGCCACCGCCATCAATTGCCGCAGGGCCGGGCTGTCCGCCACCGCGTCGTCATCCCGCCACCACAGGGTCGGCTGCGCGCCCGCCTCTGCCCAGCGATCACATTCGCGGGCAAGATCATCCCAATCCGCCCGATCCGCCGAAGTGATCTCAGGCACCATCCCGCTCCAGCAACAGGGCGGCGGCGCGGCGGGCGCCATCCACGGCGATGGTGAAGGCAGGGCCGCCCAGGGCCGCGCGCCGGTCGAGGGCGGCGGCCAATGCGGCTGGCGTCAGGCTGGCGGGATCCAGGCAATCCACCGCTTGGCGTTCGGCAAGGATGCGCGCACGCAGGCTCTGTTCGCTTTCCGCGCCGTCGGCAAAGGGCACCAGCACGGCGGGGGTCTTCAGGCTGAGGATTTCCATCACCGTGTTATAGCCGCCCTGCGAGAGGGAAACATGACATTGTGCCAAAAGCTGCGTGAAATCCGTGCGATGCCGTTCCAGTACGATGCCGGGATCGCCCGCCACTGCGGCGGCGAGGCGCGCGAAATCCGCCGGCGGCAGGTTTTGGCCGGCGATCAGCCGCCAGCGGCGGTCCTTCAGCCGCGACAGGGGCCGCGCTTTGAGCGCAGCCTCGAGCAGCGGCGCGCCCACCGCCCCGCCACCGGCCGAGACCAGCACCTCGCCCCGGCTGCGATCGCCCGGCCGCACATCCGGCAGGTCGGCGATATAGCCGGTGTAATGCAACCGGTCGGCGATGGCCGAAGCGGCCGGAAAGGTGCGTTCGAAGGGCACCATCTCCTGGGCGCCATGCACCAGCACCAGGTCGAAATAACGTCTCACCATCGCCGCGATCTCCTCGGCCCGGCCCGGCTTGCCCTTGTCCACCAGGATGTCGCGCACCGAGGTCGCGACCAGCGGGCGGGGCGATTGGACAACCGCCCAGTCCAGCAGCGGCAGCAATTCGAAGCGGAACGGCCGTCGGCCGAAGGGGAACATCTCGATGACGATGATCCCCGGGCGGAATGCCGCCACGGCCCGCAGCAACTCGTCCCGCCGCCGCGCCCGCCAGGCATCGTCGACCGGGCGGCCCGCTTCATCCAGCAGGCCGGAGAAATCGCTGTCCGCCGTCGCCGCCGGCGGCAGTTGATGCAATCGCGCGCCGCCGAAATCGATTCCCGCCACCGGATGTCCGCCGGACAGCACCAGCACCTCCGCCCCCGCAGCATCGAGGGCGCGGGCCAGCGCCGCCGCACGCCGCAAATGCCCGATTCCCAGCAGATGCTGCACATAAAGGGCAACGCGGCGCCTAGCCATCGCCCGACCCCAGCCTGATATTGAGTTCCGCCACCCGGGGCGAACCGTCGGCGGCCAGGTCGAAGAGATGGGCGCAGCCATCCTTCAGCTTGATCGGCGGCTTCTCCAGCATGCGCCAGCCGGTGGCAAGGGCATAGAGCGCGCGGCTCACCGCCTTGTGGCTGACAGCCACCGTGTCCAGCCCTTCCGCAGCCAGGCGCGCCAGCACGGGAGCGAGGCGCGCCTGCACTTCGCGCGGGCTTTCGCCGCCGGGCGCGCGGAAGTCGAGACCGAGTTGCTCCCGCTCCGCCGCCTCGGCGCCGGGATCGACGCGCAGGTCGGCGAGGCGCCGACCCTCCCAGGCACCGAAACTCATTTCGCGAAGACCGGGCTCGATCTCGGCTTCCCGTTCGGGAAACAGGATCGCGGCCGTTTCCCGCGCCCGGCCGAGCGGGCTGGTGAGCAGGCGCCAGCCCTGCCATTCCCGCGGCACCTGCCAGCTGGCGGCGACGATGCGTCCTTCCGCCCCGAGGCCGATATCGGTGTGGCCCTGCAGGCGCTTCTCGCGGTTCCAGGCAGTGGGCGCGTGGCGGATGACGGCAAGAAGCGTCACGACGCCGCCAGTTTCGCGAGGACGCAGCCGAGCCGGGCGGCGGCGGCGTCGATGTCGTGATGCTTGAGGACATGGGCACGGGCAGCCAGGCGATAGGGGGCTAGATCCCGCTCCAGCGCAAAATCGATGTCGGCGGCGAGGGCTGCCGCATCGCCCGGCGCCGACAGCCAGCCGGTCTCGCCATCGGCGACGATCGCCGGCACGCCGCCGCTCGCCCCGGCGACGACCGGGCAGCCGCAGGCCTGCGCTTCCAGAAGCGCCATGCCGAAGGCCTCGTTGACCGCCGGCCAGACCATGAGGTCAGCGGCGGCATAGATCTCGGGCAGTTCCTGGGCCGCCCGCAACCCCAGCCAGGCGATGCGGCCCTTGACGGCCGAGAGGGCCTGCTCGACCTCGGCCCGCGCGGCGCCGTCGCCCACCACCAGCAGCTGATAGGGTCGCCGCACATGGCGCAGCGCCTCGCCCAGCACGCGATAGGAGGCAAGCTTGTCGCCGGGCCGCATCATCGCGATGGCGGCCAGCCAAGGCAGATCGGGATCGAGCCGGTAACGGGTGGCAAGCTTCAACCGCCCGAGATCGCGATCCGGCCGATGCGGCGCAAAGGCCTGCACGTCGAGAAAGGGTGGCAGGTCGACCAGCCGCTTCTTGGCAACCAGACCGGCAAGGCAGGCCCGGTCGCCGGGATTGAGGCAGAAAATGGCATCGGCGCCGCGGATCGCTGCTTCCGCCGCCGCATGCGAGAAGGCATAGGGGCCGCCGGCGCGCTTCGGCGCATGGCTGGCCTCGGCCACCAGATAGGGAATGCCGAGGGCCCTGGCGACGCGCGGCCCCACCCAGTCGACCGCCTTGTAATAGAGGTGATAGGTGAACCAGACCTGCGGCCGTTCGCGTGCCGGCTGCCTGCGGTATTTTGCGATCAGGCGATCGGCGATGGCGTGCCCCCTGGCCGCCATGCGCCGCTGCGCCGCCGCGTCACCCTCGCCCACCCGGGCCCGCAGGCGCGAGGCGAGCGTCACCTCGGCCCCGCTGCGCTTAAGCGCCTTCACCAGCAGCCGCGCCACGGTGCGGTCGCCCGAGGCGTCGGGGTGGTCCGGCGACTTCAGCGGCGCATAGAAGGCGATGCGCGGATGCCGTGCCACTAGGGCTTTTCCCAGCTGCCGTGCTGTGCCGCGCGGAACATGGCATCGATCACGCGCATGTTGAGGATCGCATCGGCAATGCCGAATTCGAGCGTTGCCTTGCCGCGAACGGCATCCGAGAAGACTTCGCCCTGCAAGGTGTATTGGTCGCAGGCGGGAATCGTCTCGGCCCGGATATTGGCCCCACTCAGATCCGTGCCGTCGTCGATGCGAATGATGGTCGGCTGGTTGGGGGGCGCGTTGAACGGGATCATCACCTCGGCGCGCGCCTTCGTGCCCAGGATCTGCACATGCTGGCGCGGCACCAATTGCGTGGCGCAGCCGAAGACGAGGTGGCGCCCGGCCCCGGAAGCATCCGGCGGAAACTCGGCAATAGCCGAGGTCAGGCGGTCAGTCTTGAATCTGGGATCGCGGTCCATCGCCGCCGTGACGCGGACGGGTTCGGCGCCGAACAGATAGCGCGCGGTGACGATCGGATAGCAGCCGATGTCATAGAGCCCGCCGCCGCCGATCTCGGCCATGTTGCGCACATTGTTGGGATCGTCGAGATAATAGGTGAAGACCGAGCTGACCAGGCGAACCTCGCCCAGCACGCCCGCGCGGACCATCTCGCGCGCCCGCTGCCATTGCGGGTGGAAGCGCACCATGAAGGCCTCCGCCACCAGCTTGCCGGCCTTGGCCGCCGCCTCGGTCAGCAGTGCCGCCTCGGCCGCGTCGAGGGCGATCGGCTTCTCGCACAGCACATGCTTGCCGGCAGCAAGCGCCAGCAGCGTCACCGGCACATGAAGATGGTTGGGCAGCGGGTTGTAGATGGCCTCGATCGCGGGATCGGCCAGCAATTCCTCGTAAGAGCCATAGGCCCGGGGAATGCCGAGCCTGCCCGCTGCCGCCTGGGCGCGCGGCAGGTCGCGCGAGGCAATGGCGGCGATCTCGATGTTGCGGCCGCGCAGCATCGCCGGAATCACTTTCTTCAGGCCGATATCGGCCGTGCTGACGATGCCCCATTTGACCGGCTGCATGCGCAGTTCCCCTTCCTCTCGAACCGGCCGGCATAGGACCACAGGCAACGGACCACAGGCAACCCGGCCCGGCAAGATTCATGCCCGTTCCAGCTGTTCGACCAGCAGATCGGCAAAGGCATCGGCCAGCTGGCGGTTCTCGTCCCGCGGCCGGATGACGAAATAGGGATGCGGTGCCGGGATCTCGAGGTCCAGCACCTTGGTCAGGCTGCCGCGGCGGAGGTCGTCGGCACAAAGGATGGTGCTGCCGACGGCGATGCCGCAGCCCGCCTTGGCCGCCTCCAGGGCAAGGTGGGAGTTGGGCAGGAACACCTGCTGGCGCGGGGCCAGTTCGGTACGACCGCCGGCCTGGAGCAGGCGCGGCCAGTCCTCATGGGCATCGCCATGCAGCAGCACATGCTGGGCAAGGTCGTCCAAAGTGTCGACCGGCGCGCGGTAGAGCAGGGTCGGGCTGCACAGCGGAAAATAGCTTTCGTTGCGCAGGATCGCCTGGCGCCGGCCGGTGATGGCGCGCTCGCCGAAGGAGATGACGACGTCCATCGAATCATCCGCCAGTTCGATCGGGAACTGGCGCACCGTGATCGAGGGATAGCGCTGCAGGAAAAGTTCCAGGATCGGCATCAGGCGCAGCGCCGCGAAGGCCGGCGCCGCGGCGAGGCGCAACTCGCCGGTGAGTTCGGCGCCCTGGGCGTTACGGCAGGCCAGATGGATCTCGTCGAAGGCGCGACCCAGTTTTTGATAGAGCTCGCCCCCGGCTGCGGTCAGGGCCAGTTCCCGCCGACCGCGCAGGATGAGCTGCGTGCCCAGTTCCTGTTCCAATTGCCGGATCTGGTAGCGGATCGCCCCGGCCGTCACGTTGAGCTGGGACGCGGCCCGGCCGATGCCGCCGCCGCGGGCCACCGCATAGTAGGTGCGGAGTGAGGTGAGATTGGCGAGATTTGACCACATAATTCTATATGTCAAAAATTTTGACGTTTTTCGGATAAAAATATTCCCAGATGCGAACTCATTTGTCGAGAGACGCTGGCGCTGCGCTTGCGTATCATCAAGTCGACATTTTTCTCGAGGCACCGACATGGCACCCGATTCCGGTATCGAAAAGGCTGGCGTTCAGACCCGCACCGCGCACGCGGTTCCGGCGGGCGGCGGCATGGTCGACGGCAAGACCACCCCGCTCTATTCGCTGCCCGCCAGCTGGTATCACGACCCCAAGATCTATGAGGCCGAGCGCTGGGGCGTCTTCGCCGCCACCTGGCAGTTCGTCGCCTCGGAGCAGGACGTGCCCAATCCAGGCGACTACACGGCGGTGGAGTTCGCCGGCTTCAAGGTCTTCGTGCTGCGCGACCGCGACGGCAAGCTGAAGGCCTTCCACAACATGTGCCCGCACCGCGCGGCGCCGCTTTTCGCCGAAGGCGCCGGCCATTGCGACGTGCTGCGCTGCCGCTATCACGGCTGGGCCTTCGACCATGACGGCAAGCTGAAAGTGGCGCCCTATTTCGGCGAGGCGAATTGGTTCAGGAAGGAGGAGCACGGGCTGAAGCCGGTGCGCCTCGATACCTGGCGCGGCTTCATCTTCGTCAATCTCGACGGCAAGGCGGCGCCGCTCCTCGATTTCCTCGGCGACGTGCCGGCCCTGGTCGAGAAATATCCGATCGAAAGCTTCCGCAGGAAGGATGCGGCCGATTTCACGGTCAAGGCCAACTGGAAGATCTATACCGACAATTTCGTCGAGGGCTACCACATCCCCGGCATCCATCCCGGCCTCATCCAGGCGATCGACTTCAATGCCTTCGAAACCACCTATCAGCGCAACGTCGTCATCATGAAGGCGCCCCAGAAGGAAGGCTCGATCTATGGCGGGCTGTGGCTGTGGCTGTGGCCCAACATGACCCTTTCGGTCTATCCCGACGGCATGAATGCGTCCCGCATCGTGGCGCACGGCCCCAAGCTGACCACGCTGCATTACAGCTTCTATTTCCAGAGCCTCGACCCGGCGCTCGATGCCGGCCAACGCCGAACGATCGAAACCAATTGCCAGATCGTGCGCGAGGATTTCGGCATCTGCGAGGATGCCCACAGCAATTTCGAGGCCGGAATCTTCGAGAAGGGCCCGATGAGCCCGCGGCACGAGCTGGGTGTGCGCTATTTCCACGACGAGATGCGTCAGGCGCTGAAGGCCCAGGGCATCGCCGAATAGCGCCATCGTCGATTAACGCCTCCGGATCACATTCGCGTCAGCCCCCTATCCAGCGGGGTGGCGGCGGGCGCAGTATTGGCCGCATGCGTCCGTTCATGCCGCTTCTTTTGCTAGCCCTCGCCGCCTGTTCCTGGCTCGGCCCCGATCTGCCGCCGGTGCAGCGCGTGGCGGCGGAGGCGGATGCGCAGGCTGGTGACGCACAGGCTGACGGCGCACCGGCTGGCGGCGCACAGGCTGGTGGCGCGCAATCTGGCGTCGTTCAGGCCGAGCCGGCCCCGGCCCTGCCGGTTCAGGGTGCTGGCGACGGCGTCCCCACCTTCGACACCACCCGCGCCACCATCGCCGGCGATATCATCACGGTCACGGTGACCGATCCGCTGCCGGCAAGGAGCGCCCGCCTGATCGCCCCGGATGGCGCCGTCACCGAGGCCGCCAGCATCGAAACCGAACGCTATACCGCCCATGAGGACAATTCGATGCGGCCGCGCATCGGCGCCAGCGTCGTCGGCGGGTCGGGGGGCGGCGTTTCCACCGGTATCGGTATCGGTTTTCCGCTGTTCGGCTCGGATGACAGCCGCACCTGGCGCGAAACCCAGAGCCGCATCACCATCCGCCTGCCCGATATGGCCGCCTATCGCGCGGATTGGCAGCGCTACGCCATCGCCGTCGATCTCGATGACGGGGTCAATCGCCGTTCCTTCCAGATGCTGCCCCCGGCCCCGCCGATGGAATAGCCGCTCAGCGCCGCATCCGCCGCAGAATGACCGGCCCCAGGACGCAAAGGGCGGCGACGAGAAGAAGGGCCAGCGAGATCGGCTGGGTGAAGAACACGCTGACATCGCCTTGCGCGATCGCATAGGCGCGGCGGAACTGGCCTTCCGCCAGTGGCCCCAGGATCAGGCCCACCACCAGCGGCGCCACCGGGTAATCCATCTGCCGCATCAGAAAGCCGACCACGCCGATGCCCAGCAGCAGCCAAAGATCGAAGACCGCATTGTTGAGCGAGAAGACGCCCAGCATCGAGAACATCAGGATGCCGCCATAGAGATAGGGCCTGGGGATCAGCAGCAGTTTCGCCCACAATCCCACCAGCGGCAGGTTGAGCACCAGCAGCATGAAATTGCCGAGATAGAGGCTGGCGATCAGCGCCCAGACCAGGGTGGAATTGGCCGAGAACAGCATCGGCCCCGGCTGCAGGCCGTATTGCTGGAAAGCGGCCAGCAGGATGGCGGCAGTGGCCGAGGTGGGCAGGCCGAAGGACAGCAGCGGCACGAGGACACCCGCCACTGCGGCATTGTTGGCGGCTTCCGGCCCCGCCACCGCCTCGATGGCACCCTGGCCGAATTCCTCCGGCTTCTTCGAGAGCCGCTTCTCGGTGAGATAGGAGAGGAAGGTCGGAATCTCGGTGCCGCCGGCCGGCAGCGAGCCCAGCGGAAAGCCGATCGCCGTGCCGCGCAGCCAGGGTTTCCAGGAACGCGACCAGTCGCTCTTCGACATCCACAGCGATCCCGTCACCCGGGACAATTCGTCCGGTGCGCGCGCGAGGCGATAGGCGACGTGAAAGGCCTCGCCGAGCGCGAAGAGGCCGACCGCCACCACCACCACGTCGATGCCGTCGAGCAGCGGCAGCAGGCCGAAGGTGAAGCGCGCCTGGCCGGTCTGCGTGTCGATGCCGATGAGGCCGATGGCAAGGCCGATGAACAGTGACGACATGCCGCGCAGGGTGGAATCGCCCAACAGCGCCGAGACGGTGACGAAGGCGAGGATCATCAGGCTGAAATATTCCGCCGGTCCGAACAGCAGCGCGATCTTGACCATCAGCGGCGAGACGAAGGAGAGGCCCACGGTGGCGATGGTGCCGGCGACGAAGGAGCCGATCGCGGCGGTGGCGAGTGCTGCCGCGGCGCGGCCCTTCTTCGCCATCATGTGGCCATCGATGGCGGTGACGATGGAGCCGGTCTCGCCTGGCGTGTTCAGGAGGATCGAGGTGGTCGAGCTGCCATACATGGCGCCGTAATAGAGGCCGCCGAAGATGATGAAGGCGGCCGTCGGGTCTAGATGGAAGGTGACCGGCAGGAGCAGTGCGATGGTCAGCGCCGGGCCGATCCCCGGCAGCACGCCGATCGCGGTGCCAAGCGTGACCCCCAGCAGCGACCACAGAAGGTTGGCCGGGGTGAAAGCGATCGCGAAGCCGTTGAGAAGGGCGGCAAGCGTGTCCATGGGGTCAGAGCAAATCCGTCAAAAGGCTTCCGGCCGGCAGGCGCAGGCCAAGGCCCGCGGTGAAGCCGACATAGACGATGACGGCGAGCCCGATGCCCGCCGCCACATGCCGCCAGCTGAAGGCGCCGGCAAAGCCGCGCGCCGTCAGCACATAGACGGCGATGGCCGCCGGGATGAAGCCGAGCGGGCGGAAAAGTATCGCGGCAAGGGCGACACCGCCCACCACCCAGAGCAGGGTCGGCAGATGGCCGGGCGGCAGGTCGGATTCGACACCGTCGACGATGGTGGGCCGGTTGCCGCCCCCCCCCGTCCGCGCGGCGAGAAGATGCATGAGGCCGAGAACGACCAGGCCGCCGCCGATCAGCACGGGGAAGAGTCGCGGTCCCATGCTGTCCTGGCCGGGCAGCGTACTGACACCGAAGGTGCCGACCACCAGCCCGGCACCGATCGCCAGCAGGACCAGGCCGACGGCGAGGTCCTGCCAGCGCGGCCGTTTGACGATGCTCACGAAACCAGGCCGATTTCCTTGAGAATGGCCGTGATCCGCTCGTCCTCGGCGGTGAGGTAGCTGGCGAAATCGTCGCCGGCCAGATAGACGTCCATCCAGCCGCGGGTGGACAGGATGTTCTTCCAGCCGTCGGATTTCACCATCTGGTCGATGACGTCCAGCAACGCCTGGCGGTCGCCATCGGCAAGCTCGCCGGCGGCGAAGATGCCGCGCCAATTGGCGAGTTCCACATCGAGCCCCTGCTCCATGAGCGTGGGCGCATCGAGACCGGGCAGGCGCTCGGGCGAGGAGATGGCAAGGGCGCGCAACTCGCCGGCCTTGATCTGCGCCTCGAACTCGCCGATGCCGGACACGCCCGCCGTGACATGGCCGCCGACGATCGCCGCCAGCGCCTCGCCGCCACCCGAGAAGGCGATGTAGTTGACCTTGGTGACATCGGCGCCACCCGCCTTGGCGATGAGGCCGCACAGGATGTGGTCGGTGCCGCCGGCCGAACCGCCGCCCCAGGAGACGGAGCCGGGATCGGCCTTCAGCTTGGCGACCAGATCCGCCATGCTATTGAGTTCGGAAGCCGCCGGCACCACCACCACCTCGTATTCCCCGGTGAGGCGGGCAAGCGGCGTCACATCCTTCAGCGTCACCGGCGATTTGTTGGTGAGGATGGCGCCGACCATGACCAGGCCGCCGACCAGCAGCTTGCTGGCATCGCCCTTGCTGTTGGCGAATTGCGCGAGGCCGACGGTACCGCCGGCGCCGGGCACGTTGTCGACCTGCACGGCCTTGACGATGCCGCTGGTTTGCAGCACTTCCTGGATCGAGCGCGCGGTCTGGTCCCAGCCGCCGCCGGGTGCCGCCGGCGCGATCACGGTCAGTTCGTCCAGGGCCAGCGCCGCCTGCGGCAGCAGCGTACCCAGCGTGGCGAGGGTCGACAGCGCGACACCCGATTTCATCAATTGGCGGCGGGTCAGTTCGTTCATGGCATCCTCCCGAATTTTTGTCGGGCCAGATTACAGCCAATCGACCGCCGGTCAATCGTGGCGTGGGCCGGGCGCCCGGAAATCAAGCCCGGGCACCCATTCAGCGCCGGCGTTCCAGCCAGGCCTTGGCCAGCAGGCTGAAGACGGCGAGCAAAGTGAGCAGCGACGCCGCCGCAAATGCCCCGACCGCTGAATAGTCGTTGAACAACAGTTCAATTTGCAGCGGCAGCGTATTGGTCTGGCCGCGGATGCTGCCCGAGACCACCGAGACGGCGCCGAATTCGCCCATCACCCGCGCATTGCAGAGCAGCGCCCCGTAGAGCAGGCCCCATTTCATGTTGGGCAGCGTCACCTTGAGGAAGGTCTTGAAGCCGCTAGCGCCCAGCGACAGGGCGGCCTCCTCGTATTCGTTGCCCTGGACCTGCATGGTGGCGATGAGCTCGCGCGCCACGAAGGGCGAGGTCACGAACATCGAGGCCAGCATGATTGCCGGCACGCTGAACATGATGCGGATGTCGTATGCGGCAAGGACCGGGCCCAACAGGCCTTGGCTGCCATAGAAGAAGAGATAGGAAATGCCGGCAACGATGGGCGAGACCGAGAACGGAATCTCGATCAGCGTGATGAGCAGCTTCTTGCCCTTGAACTCGAAACGCGTGATGCACCAGGCGGCGGCGATGCCGAAGACGACATTGACCGGCACCACCACCAGGGCCGTCAGCAGGGTCAGCCAGACCGCATGCAGTGTGCTGGGCTCGATCACCGCCTCGACATAGGCGCCGACGCCCAGCGACAGCGCCTCGACGAAGATCACGATGACCGGCAGCAGCAGGAACAATACCGCGACGATGCCGGCAAGGCCGATCAGAACCGTGCGCGCGAGCGGGCCTTGTGCCACGCGGCGGCGATAGGGCGCGGCGCCATGGGCACCGGGGGTGGCGCCGGCCGCCGCCATGGGGACGGCGGCACTCACCGGCTGCCCCGCACATAGCGGAGATGCCAGAGCTGCACGCCGTTGCTGACGAACAGCATGACGAAGGCGGCGGCCAGCATCACCGAGGCCAGCGCCGCCGCCGCCTCGTACTCGAATTCCTCGACCCGAATGACGGCGAGCAAGGCCGTGATCTCGGTTTGCATCGGCAGGTTGCCGGCGATGAAGATGATGGCGCCGAACTCGCCGAGGCAGCGCGCGAAGGAGAGCGCCGAACCCGCCAGGAAGGCCGGCAGGATGGTGGGAAAGATCACCCGGGCGAAAACCTGCCAGTCGCTCGCCCCCAGCATGATCGCGGCCTCTTCCGCCTCCGGATCCATGTCCTCCAGCACCGGCTGCACCGTGCGCACGACGAAGGGGATCGAGGTGAAGATCATCGCGATGACGATGCCCAGCTGCGTATAGGCGATCTTGATGCCGAAGGGTGCCGCCAGCTGGCCGATCCAGCCATTGGGCGCGAGAAGTGCGGTGAGGCTGATGCCGGCCACCGCCGTCGGCAGGGCAAAGGGCAGGTCGACGAAACCGTCGAGCAGGCGGCGGCCCGGAAAATCGTAGTTCACCAGCACCCAGGCCAGCAGCAGGCCGATCACGGCATTGATCGCGGTCGCATAGAGCGCCGAGCTCAGGGTCAGCCGGTAGGTGGCGACGGCGCGGGGCGAGGCAACGATCGCCCAGTATTCGGCCAAAGTGAGGCCGGCCGCCTTCAGGATCAGCGCCAGGATCGGCAGCAGCACGATGATGGTGAGATAGGCCAGGGTCAGGCCCATGGTGAGGCCGAAGCCCGGAATCACCCGGCGCCTGAAAGGGGAGCGTCGCCGCCCGCCGCCCGCGGGTGGAAAGACCGCAGGCGGCACGGCCGACGACGCCTGTGCGAAGCCAGTCATGCCGGCGTCATTACTGGTTCACGAAGGCCTGGTCGAGGAGGCCGCCGCTGGCGAAATGCTCGGCCGCAACCTTGTCCCAGCCGCCGAACACGTCCTCGACCGTCACCAGTTCGACCGGCGGAAAGTTCGTGGCATGGGTAGCAAGGATGGCGGCGTCGTTCACGCGATAGGCATGGGCGGCGATGATCTCCTGCGCCGCCTTGCTGTAGAGGAAATCGAGATAGGCCGTCGCCACCGCACGGCTGCCGCGCTTGTCGGCGACCTGGTCGACCACCGCCACCGGGAATTCAGCCAGCAGGCTGAGGCTCGGCGTCACCGCGTCATACTTGTCGAGGCCGAATTCCTTGCGGATGCCCTGCACCTCGGCCTCGAAGGTGATGAGGACGTCGCCGATCTCGCGCTCGACGAAGGTGGTGGTCGAGGCCCGGCCGCCGGCGTCGAAGACGGGCACGTTCAGGAAGATCTTCTGCACGAACTCGGTCGCCTTCGCCTGGTCGCCATCGAACTTCCGCAAGGCATAGGCGGTGGCGGCGAGATAGGTGTAGCGCGCATTGCCCGAGGTCTTCGGGTTGGGGAAGATCACCTTCACGTCATCGCGGATGAGATCGTCCCAATCCCTGATGTTCTTCGGGTTGCCGGCGCGCACCAGGAAGGAAGGCAGCGAATAGAAGGGCGAGGATTTGTTCGGGAACTTCGACTGCCAGTCGGCAGCGATGAGGCCGCCCTTGTCATGCAGGATCTGGACATCGGTCACCTGGTTGAACGTGACGGTATCGGCCTGCAGCCCTTCCAGGATCGAGCGCGCCTGTTTCGAGGTGCCGCCGAAGGACTGGTTGACCGTGATCGGTTGGCTGGTCTTCTCCTGCCATGCCTTCTGGAAGACGGGGTTGAGCTCGCCAAAGAGCTCGCGCCCCACGTCATAGGTGACGTTGAGGATTTCGCCTGGCCCCTGGGAACCGGGCGCCGCCGGATCGGCCGCATTGGCCTTGACGCCACCCGCCACCAGGCCGGTCAGGAACAGCGCCGCCAGGCCAAGGCGCGCCAGATTTCGCAAAGACATTGTGTGATACTCCATTTCAGAATTCACACAATTGATATTCATCTGGCCTTATGAATTCAAGCAATCTGGCTCGGTAATTGGATGATTTAAACTCGCATCGTTGTTGAAATTTCTAACAAGACGATCGCCTCCTGCATGCCTCGATCTGAGGTAACACGATGTAAAATATATATTTTTTTCCAGCCCGCAGAACGCACAGGCGCAATCTGGCTTCGCACCCAGCTCCAGGGATATTCACATCAATTCAATGGTAATAATGCCAAGCTACGCCTTCAACAGGCCCTTGAGCCGATAGAGCTGCTCCAACGCCGCGCGCGGCGTGAGCTCGTCGGGGTTGAGGTCCCGGAGGGCGTCCTCGACGGCACTTGCCGCGATGGCCGATGCCGGCGGCGCCTGCACGGAAAAAAGCGGCAGGTCGTCGGCGAGGCGGCCCAGGGCCCCCGCTTGGTCGCCTTTCTCGAGGGTTGCCAGCACTTCCTCGGCGCGATGGATGGCGGCGGGGGGGAGCCCCGCCAGCTTGGCCACATGGATGCCATAGGAGCGGTCGGCGGCACCGGGCCCGATCTCGTGCAGGAACTTCACCTCGCCCTGCCATTCCATCACCCGCATGGTATGCGGCTTCAGCGCGGGAAGGCGCGCCGACAGATGGGTGAGCTCATGGTAATGCGTCGCAAAGAGTGCGCGCGACCCGTTCACCTCATGGAGATGCTCGAGGCAGGCCCAGGCGATGGAGAGGCCGTCGAAGGTGGCCGTGCCGCGCCCGATCTCGTCCAGGATGACGAGGGAACGCGGCGTGGCGCGGTTGAGGATCGCCGCCGTCTCCACCATCTCGACCATGAAGGTCGAGCGGCCGCGGGCGAGATCGTCGGCCGCCCCCACCCGGCTGAAGAGGCGGTCGACGATGCCGATCCGGGCACGCCTGGCCGGCACGAAACTGCCCATCTGCGCGAGGATCGCCATGAGCGCGTTCTGCCGCAGGAAGGTCGATTTGCCGGCCATGTTGGGGCCGGTCACCAGCCACAGGCGCCGATCGTCGGAGAGATCGCAATCATTGGCGACGAAGGGTCCGCTCTGGCTGCGCGCGAGAGCGGCCTCGACCACCGGATGGCGCCCGCCTTCGACGACGAAATCGGTATCCCCGGTGATCTCGGGGCGCACCCAATCGCCTTCCCGCGCCCGCTCGGCCAGCGCGCAGCCGACATCGATGAGGGCAAGCGCGGCGGCGGCCCGGGCGACGGGTTCGGCCCGCGCCACCGTCTCGGCCACCAGATCGTCGAACAGCTTCAGTTCCAGGGCGAGGGCGCGGTCCGCGGCATGGACGATCTTACCTTCGAGTTCGGCCAGTTCCCCGGTCGAGAAGCGCATCGCATTGGCCATGCTCTGGCGGTGGATGAAGCGCGCATCGCCCTTCAGCTTTTCGGCATGCTGTGGCGTCACCTCGATGTAATAGCCGATGACGTTGTTGTGGCGGATCTTCAGGGTGGCGATGCCGGTTTCGTCCTTGAGGCGCGTTTCCAGCGCCAGGACGAGCGAGCGG
This sequence comes from Dongia mobilis, assembly GCF_004363235.1. Taxonomy (GTDB): domain Bacteria; phylum Pseudomonadota; class Alphaproteobacteria; order Dongiales; family Dongiaceae; genus Dongia; species Dongia mobilis. The sequence continues at coordinate 113,692 of NZ_SNYW01000001.1, read as the reverse complement.
GAATCCTCCCGCAGGCTGCGCAATTCGTCGAGTTCAGCAAGATAGCCGGGGGCGATGAAGCCGCCATCGCGGGTAAGGTGCGGCAGCTCCGCCTTGAGCGCGCGAGCAAGCCGCGCCACCGGCTCGGCATGCTGACCGAGATCGGCGACGGCCCGCAGCAGCAGGTCGGGCAAGGGTGCGGCTAGACGGCCGATACGGGCGCTGAAATCTGCCGTGGCAGCGAGGCCGTCGCGAATGGCGGCAAGATCGCGCGGGCCGCCGCGCCCGGCGGTGAGGCGCGAAAGCGCGCGTTCGAGATCGGGCACCCGGCGCAACATGTCGCGGAGATCGGCGCGGGCTCGGTCCTCCTCCGCGAGGCGCGCCACGAAATCGAGGCGCGCATTGATGGCGGCGCGATCGGTCAGCGGTGCCGCCAGCCAATCGCCCAGCAGCCTCCCGCCGCCGCCGGTCAGGCTGCGGTCGAGGGTGACCAGCAGGGTATCGGCGCGTTCGCCGGCCAGATTGCGCGAAAGCTCGAGATTGCGCCTTGTCGCGGCATCAATCTCCATCAGCGTGCCATCCAGCACTTGGGATGGCGTCGAGAGGCGCGGGACGCGGCCCTGCTGGGTCAGTTCGACGTAATCGAGGACGGCCCCCATTGCCGCCACCTCGGCGCGGGAAAAGCTGCCGAAGGCGTCGAGCGTCGCGGTGCCGAGGAATTGGGTGAGGCGCTTGCCCGCATTCTCGCTGTCGAAGCGCGCGGAAGGCAGCGGCGAGAGGCGCTTCCTGTAGTCGGCCAGGAGCTCGACCAGCGCCTCCCGCGCCAGCAGCCGGTCCGGCAGCAGGATCTCGGTGGGATCGAGGCGGGCGAGGATCGCGGCCAGATCGCGCTCGGCCGCCTTCTGTACGCAGAAACTTCCGGTCGAGATGTCGACCCAGGCGAGGCCCAGCGCGCCACCCGCCTCCGCCAGGGCAGCAAGGTAGTTATGCCGCCTCGCTTCCAGCAGCGAATCCTCTGTCAGCGTGCCGGGGGTGACGATGCGGGTGACGTCGCGCCTGACCACCGCCTTCGAGCCGCGCTTCTTCGCTTCCGCCGGGTCCTCCATCTGCTCGCAGACGGCGACCTTGAAACCCTGGCGCACCAGTTTCGACATATAGGCGTCATGGGCATGCACCGGGACGCCGCACATCGGGATGTCTTCGCCGGCATGACGCCCGCGCTTGGTGAGGGCGATGTCGAGGGCGGCGGCGGCGGCCACCGCATCCTCGAAGAACATCTCGTAGAAATCGCCCATGCGGTAGAACAGCAGCGCATCCGGATGCTGGCGTTTCGCCGCCAGGTATTGCGCCATCATCGGCGTCGCGTCCGGCGCCTCCTTGGCCCAGGCGGGGATATCCTGGCTTGGCGTATCGATTGTCGCAGCATGATCCATGGCGGCAGGCTTAGCACCCGACAAGGGGATTCGCCAGACGTGACGATCAACCCTGATTTTTCAGGGCCTCCAGCACCAATTTGCCCCGTGGCGACAGCCGGTAGCCGACCTCCAGGCTTTCGGTGAGGCCGAGGGATTTGAGGCGGCGGATGCGCAGCTTGAAGGGTTGCGTGCCGAGCCCGGCTGCCGCAGCAAGTTCGGCGGCGCGAATGCCCGGTCGGCGCGCGATCCGCTCCAGGTGGTCCAGCGCCCAGGAGAGGCGCGCGAGCTTTGCCAGGATGGCGGCCAGTGTCGCCCCATCCAGGTCATTGTCCATGCGCAGGGCCACGCGCGGATCGGCGCCGGCATAGGCCAGCCCGATTCGGTAGAGCGTTCCCTCGCGTTCGCCGAGTTCGGATTTCAATGCGGCGAGGCTGTCAAAACCGGCGCGCGCCGCGTCACGGGGCGTCAATGCCGCCAGCGTGGTCTCCTCGATGGCGGTGACCTGCACGCGCCCTAGCGCCGTCATGATCTCGCCGCCCGCTTTGGCGCCCGGCTTCCGCCAGCGCCGGAAGGCGAGCGTGATCCTGCCTGCCTTGATGCCTTCCAGCGCGGCGCGCTTGAAAAGCATTGGGGTGTTCTACGCTGCCTTGCGCCGCATCCGGTCGGCCAGGATGACCAGCAGGATGCCGGGAATGAAGACCACGGTGGCGATGGCAGGATAAAGCGGCGAGGAACCGGTGGCGATGCCCGAGAAGACGAAGGTGGGCAGTGTCCGGGTCGAGCCGGCGAGGCTGTAGGTCAGGTAGAAATTGCCCCAGGACAGCAGGAAGGAGAAGATCGCCGCCGAAAAGATGCCGGGCCAGAGCAGCGGCAGGGTGACGTAGCGATAGACCTCCCAGGTGGAAGCGCCGCAATCCCGGGCGGCATCCTCCAGCGTGGCGTCGAAATTGAACACCTGCACCGCCACGATCACCATGGCGAAGGGGGCGATATAGACGACATGGCCGATGATGGCGGTGACAAGGCCGGTATTGAAGTTGAACTGCCGCCCCAGCACCGAGAACCACAGCAGCAGCACGATGCCCAGCAGCAATTGCGGGAAGGCCAGCGGCGCCGCGGCAAGGCCGGTGAAGGGAATGCGCAAGCGGAAGCGATAGCGCACGGCGACGATGGCGGCGAGTGTGCCGATCAGCGTCGCAAAGACCATGGCAAAGAGCGCGATCAGGGTCGAGTTCCACAGCGCATTGGCGGCATTGCTGTTGCGGAACAATTCGCCATACCAGCGCAGCGAGAAACCCTCGAAGGGCAGCGTCAGGAAGCGCCCTTCCTGGAACGAGAAGGCGATCAGGGTGAAGATCGGGACATAGAAGAAGACCAGCACCAGCGCCACCGACCCATAGAGGATCAGATTGGCAAGCCGCGCCTCGGCGGCGGCATTGAGCCAGGGTTTGACCGAAGGATACGCCATCAAGCCGGCCCCATGTGACGCTTCAGGCTGTAGACCCGGTTGAACAGCAGCACGACGAAGACCGCGACCGTCATCAGCACCATAGTCAGCGCCGCCCCCAGCGGCCAGTTCACCCGCGTCTCGAAGGTCTGGCGGATCAGCTCGGCCGACATCGGCGACTTGCCGCCACCCAGCACCTTGGGCTCGAGGAACACACCCACTGCCAGGAGGAAGATCAGCACGGCGCCCGCCCAGATGCCGGGCCGCGCCAGCGGCAGGGTCACCTCCCAGAAGGCGCGGAATTTCGAGGCGCCGGCATCATAGGCCGCGAGTATGAGCGAGCGGTCGATCTCGTCGATCGAGAGGTAGATGGTGAAGATGGCGAAGGCCAGCAGGTTGTAGACCATGCCCAGCATGGTCGCCCAATCAGTGAACAGGATATTGACCAGCTCACCCTCGAAGCCCAGCCCCTGCGCCAGGTAGTTGGCGGCGCCGTTCTTGTCGAGGAAGAGGACCCAACCGAAGGTCTTCAGCGTCGCATCGGTCAGGAATGCGAAGGTGATCAGCACCTTCACATGGTTCTGGAAGGAACGCAGCCTGGTCGCCAGGGCATAGGCCACGGGAAAGGCGATGGCCAGGCACAGCGCCACGCAGAGGATCGCCATGAACAGCGTGTGCCCCAGGATGGTCCAGTAATGCGGCTTGGTGAAGACATCGGTCCAGGTATAGAGCGACCAGGTCCAGTTGAGCTGGAAGTCGCGCGTGCGCTGGAAAGTGAGCGCAATGGTCATCAGCAGCGGCGCCAGGAAGCAGGTGGTCTGCAGCAGCACGGCCGGCAGGGCCTTCGCCAGCAATTCCGGATCGCGCCAGGACCGGTCGATCACGGCGCTCATCGGGATTGCCCGCCCGGGAACAGATAGATATCGCGGTTGGCGAAACCGAGGCGGATCACGTCGCCGATCTGGGCGGGCTGCGTCGACGAACCAGCCAGTTCGAAGATGAGCGGGCTGCCATCGGCAAGGATCGAACGATATTGCACCGTGCCGCCCTTGGAGAAGATCTCGCTGACCCGGGCCTCGAGCTCGAATTCGGCGCGCTGCCCGGCGGCGAGCGGCGCCAGCAATTCCGGCCGCACCATCAGATGCGCGGGACCTGCGGCGAGGCTGGGCGCCACCAGCGGGACCGGCAGGCGTGCCCGATCGAACAGTCCGGGCGCCGAGATGGCGGCACCGGCGCCGTCAACGCCTGTCACGGTGACCGGCAGCAGGTTGGTGTCACCGATGAAGCCGGCGACGAAGGCATCGGCCGGACGGTAATAGATGTCGTTGGGCTGGCCCACCTGCAGGATCTCGCCGGCGCGCATGACGCAGATGCGGTCCGCCAGCATCATCGCCTCCTCGAGGTCGTGGGTCACATGGACGAAGGTGACGCCGACGCTGCGGTGGAGGCGCTTCAGTTCCGCCTGCAGCACCTTTTTGAGCTTCACGTCGAGGGCCGAGAGCGGCTCGTCGAGCAGGAGCAGTTTCGGTTCAGAGATCATCGAGCGGGCCAGGGCCACGCGCTGCTGCTCGCCGCCCGAGAGCTGGCGGGGATAGCGCGCCAGAAATTCCGGCTTCAACTGCATCAGCTCGATCATGTCACGCACGCGCCGGGCGATGACGTCCGCCGCCACCTTCCGCAGCTTCAGCGGAAAGCCGATATTGTCGGCGACCGTCATGTGCGGAAAGAGGGCGAGTTTCTGGAACACCATCGAGGTCGGCCTGGCCGCCGCCGGGACGCCCAGCATGTCCTGGCCGTCGATCGACAGGCTGCCGGAATCCGGTGTCTCGAAGCCGGCGATCTGCTTCAGCAGCGTGGTCTTGCCGCAGCCGGAAGGCCCTACCAGCGCAATGAACTCGCCCTGCGCCACGGATAGCGAAACCCCCTTCAGGGCCTGATAGGCGCCGAAATTCTTCCGGATGTCGCGGATGTCGAGGATGGTGGCGGCCTGGCCGGTCATGCGTCAGATTTTCCGATGTCGCTTTACCGTGTCATCCCCCGCTTCAGGCGGGGAATCCAAAAGTTACTTTCTTCAGTATCGAATGAACTCGTGGATGGCCCGCCTTCGCGGGCCATGACAGCTAGATAAAAAATTCTCAAAAGATATTCACCCCCGGACCCCAGCCGGACAAGCGTGTTCTGCCGGGGTCGCGGAGGCGATGTATAGCGACCGCTTAGCCGGCGTTGGCCAGTTCTTCCTGCCAGATCGCCAGCATCTCGTCGATATTGGGGGCGATGCGGTGCATCTGGGAATTATCCCAGGCATGCCACATGTAATCGACCTGGAGGATGTCCTTCTCCTCCTGGGTATAGAGTTCCTCCACCGCCTTGTTGGTCACCACGTTGCAGGTGGTGTCCAGCAGCGAGAGGATGTGGCCGGATTCCTTCGAGACCACATGCTTCAGGAGCTTCTGCGCCAGTTCGGGCTGGTCGGTCTCCTTGAGGATCGCGGTGGCCTCGACCCAGATGATGCCCTGCTTGAGGCCGTTCTTCGGATCGGGCACCAGGCCGACGATGTTCTTGTGGCCCTGCTTGCGGACCGCCGAGGTAAGATAGGAACCGGCGCCGATGCAACCCACCAGCGAACCGTCCAGCAGGCCTTTCTGCGCCTGGGTCAGATCGGCCACCAGGGTACGGGTGTTCTTGAACATGGCGCGCAGCACTTTGCGTATTTCCTCGAGCTGCGCGGCATCCAGCTCCTGATAGGGATCGATGCCGGCATGCAGCGCCATGGGCAGGATCGGCCAGTCGCCCCAATCCATGACGCAGACCTTGTCCTTGTTCTTGGCGTCGAAGACCGGGTCATAGGACTTCCACTCGTCAGGATCGGTCATGTCGGTGTTGACGCAGGGACCGACCCAGCCCCAGCGCGTGGCGACGCCGATGGTCTTGCCGTCATGCAGCAGGGGCTCGAAAGGCGGCTTGAACTGGTCGTAGAAGCTGGCATAGACGTCGGCATAGTCGTCGGGGTTGAGTTCCATGGCGATGCCGGCCGGGCCCATGCGGGTGATCCAGGGCATGTCGGATGAAACCAGATCGACCTCGCGCGAGGCGCCGGCCTGCAGCTTGGCGAAGCCGCCCGGCGAGTCGACGATGAGGTCAAAGGCGATATCGGTGTCGTTGACCTGGTTGAAGGGATCGATGATGCGGGGGTCGTTGTAGCCCTCCCAGCACATATAGCTCATCGAGGTGGCGGCCCGCGCCGGCTTGCCGAAGGAAAGCCCACTAACTGCGGCGACACCCGCCGCGGCACCGGCCGCCTTGAGCATGCGGCGGCGGCTCATGCCGGCGTCATCGAGGCCCATCGCCGCAATCTGGCGCTGGTAGTATTTCGGTAGATCGCTGTACCAGGATTTCGACATCTCCCAAACCTCCCTCGGGTTTTGGCGGCCACCCGATCGGGGCGCGAAGTCGCGTCCCGCGGCCGCAGGATCAGAGGCTGCAATCATGGCGCAAGGATTTGCCGCTTGGCGATATCCCCGGGGTGATAGGGGGCGGATGCAGAAATCAGCCCACGAAACTGAGGAAGGCGGCGAACAGCTCCGCCTGGGTGGAGAGATTCAATTTCCGATAGATGTTTTTGCGGTGCACCTTCACCGTGCCGGGGCTGATGTCCAGGAGATGCGCCACCGAGCCGGTGGAATGGCCCTGGAGAATGAGCGAGACGATCTGGCGCTCCCGCTCCGAGAGATGCCCGGCGCCGAATTCCTGATAGGCGGCCTTTACCTGCGCCGCATCGCGGCCGCGCTGGACCTCTGCCTGATCGGCCTGCAGCACGGCGCCATAATGGCGCGCGCAGAGTCCGCCTACTGCCGGGGCGAGGGCCAGCAGCAGGTCCATATCGCCGCGGCCGAGGGCCGGGGCGCTCTCCCAGCGCGCGAAGGAGAGGACACCTGTCATCGGCGCCCCCGTAAGTGATCCCGCTTTCCGGGAAATGTCGATCGGGAAATAGAAGCCCACTTCCTCGCGGATGCCGGTAAGGCGGTAATGGCTGCGGAAATACTCCGATTGCCGGAACCGGTCGGGTGCTATGTCCCGCAGGCGGTAGCAGCCCTGCTGCACGCCCGCCGCCACGCGCTGGTAGAAGGGATCGAGCACATAGGGTGCCGCGCAATAGGCACGAATCACCACTTCGCGGCTCGCCTCGGGCAGCGTATCGCCGAGCGCCAGCGGCCGGGCGTCGCCCTGATAGGCAAAGGCCATGATGAAATCGAAATCGATGAGCCGCCGGACCGAGCGCAGCAGAACCGGCCCGAATGCCTCCTCGCCCAGCACCGCCAGCAGATCGGCCAGACCCCGGTTCCACTGCTCGAGGATCTGCGTCGAGCGCGTGAGCGGAATCTGCCGCGCCCGGTCCTTCGCAGAATCGGTCGCTATCGCTTTGGAGATATGGGGTCGGGCGATGTTCAGGGTCTATACTCCGGCAATCCTCGGCCCATACCTGTCAAAAGGCATGCGGCCTGTCAAATCGACGTGCTCCAGCAGACGAGGCTTGAAAAATGGAAGGCAAGATGAAGGCCGCCATCGTGCGGAAAACCGGGACCCCGCTGAAGATCGAGACGCTGCCTATTCCGCAGCCCAAGGCCGGCGAAATCCTGATCAAGGTGGCCGCCTGCGGCATCTGCCATTCCGACGTGCATGCGGTCGATGGCGACTGGAATCCGGGGCCCAACCTGCCCCTCATTCCGGGCCACGAAGTGGCCGGCCATGTGGCGGCGGTGGGCGCCGGCGTCAAGGGCTTCCGCCTCGGCGACGCCGTGGGCGTTCCCTGGATGTACAGCGCCTGCGGCCATTGCGAGTTCTGCCAGGCCGGCATGGAGACGATCTGCAAGGCGGCCGAGGCGACCGGCTACAGCAAGCCCGGCGGCTATGCCGAATACATGGTGGCCGATGCTGCCTTCGTTGCCCGCCTGCCGAAGAAGGCCGATCTCTACCAGATCGCGCCGATCCTCTGCGCCGGTGTCACCACTTATCGCGGCCTGAAGCGCACCAAGGTGCGACCCGGCCAGTGGATGGCGGTGGTCGGCATCGGCGGCCTCGGGCACATTGCCGTGCAATATGCCGTCGCCATGGGCATGCGCGTGGCGGCGGTCGATGTCGATGACGAGAAGCTGAAACTGGCGAAGAAGCTCGGCGCCGAATTCACCGTCAATGCGAAGAAGGCCGATCCGGTGGCCGAGATCCAGGCCAAGCTGAGCGGCACCCATGGTGCCGTCGTCACCGCCGTCGCCACCCAGGCCTTCGAGCAGGCGATCGGCATGCTGCGCCCCGCCGGCACGGTCGCCTATATCGGCCTGCCCGGCGGCAAGGCCGACCAGATCCGCACCTCGATCTCGGCCATCACCAATTGGGAGTTGACGGTGACTGGTTCCAATGTGGGGACGCGGCTCGACCTCAACGAGGCGGTCGATTTCGCCCTGCGCGGCGCGGTGAAGGCCAAGATCCAGAAGGTGCGGATAGGCCAGGTCAACAGCGTCTTCAACGCCATGCGCCGCGGCAAGATCGTCGGCCGCATGGTGCTGGACATGGCGTAACGCGACTGGCCCGCGCGCGCCATTCAGCGCGCGCGGGCCATTTCCAGAATCCGGTCGAGATCGGCGTATTGCTCGAGATGCGCGGCGAGGTCGTCGAGGGCCTGCTCGACACCGGCCTCATAGGCGACGCCGCTCTCCCCCCGCGCCTTCAGGGCATTCAGAAACGCGTGCCGAAACGGATCGGCGGCGAAAAGGCCGTGGACATAGCAGCCCAGCACGCGACCATCGGCCGAGATGGCGCCGTCGAAACGGTTGCCGAGTTTCAGCAGGGGCCGCGCGGTATCGGCGCCCTCGCTCTGCCCGACATGCATCTCGTAGCCCCTGATCGCGGCGGCGAATGACGGCGCCTCGCCGCTCACCTCGACCAGGGTCTTCGCGGGCGTGAGCGTGGTGACGATGTCGAGCAGGCCGAGGCCATCGATGCCGCCCTTCGGCCCCTCGATGCCGGTGGGGTCCTCGATGCGTTTCCCCAGCATCTGGTAGCCGCCGCACAGGCCCAGCACCTTGCCGCCGCGCCGGAGATGCGCGCGGATGTCGATGTCCCAGCCGGCCTCGTAGAGCACGCGAAGATCGGCGATGGTCGCCTTCGAGCCCGGCAGCAGGACGAGGTCGACGTCACCCGGCAGCGCCTGGCCCGGCCGCAGCAACTCGATGGTCACATCGGGTTCCGCGCGCAAGGGGTCGAGATCGTCGAAATTTGAGATGCGCGGCAAGTGCAGCACCGCGATCCTGATCGCCCGGCCATGCGCCGCCCGGAAATTGTCGAGGGCGACGCCGTCTTCCGGCGGCAAGCGCTCGGCACCCGCGAACCAGGGCACGAGGCCCAGGGACGGCTTGCCGCTCTTTTCCGCGATCAATTTCAGGCCCTCGGCAAACAGCACCGGGTCGCCGCGGAACTTGTTGATGAGGAAGCCCTTGATGCGCGCGGCTTCATTCGCCGGCAACAAGGCCAGCGTGCCGATGATGGAGGCAATGACGCCGCCCCGGTCGATATCGCCCACCAGCACCACCGGCAGATCGGCCGCCTCGGCAAAGCCCATATTGGCGATGTCGCCGGCCCGCAGGTTGATCTCGGCAGGGGAGCCCGCCCCTTCCACCAGGACCAGATCGGATTCCGCCTCCAGCCGGTGGAAGGAATCCAACACCGCCTGCATCAATCTCGGCTTGAGCGCGTGATAGTCCCGAGCCCGCGCATTGCCGTGGATGCGGCCCTGCACGATCACCTGCGACCCCACATCGCTCTGCGGCTTCAGGAGCACCGGGTTCATATGCACCGACAGCGGCACCCGCGCCGCGCGGGCCTGCAAGGCCTGCGCGCGCCCGATCTCGCCGCCATCCGCTGTCACCGCCGCGTTGTTCGACATGTTCTGCGGCTTGAACGGCCGCACCTTGAGACCCCGCGCCGTGAAGGCGCGGGCGAGCCCGGCCACGATCAGCGACTTCCCCACATCCGAGCCGGTGCCCTGGAACATGATGGCGGGGATCATCAGTGGTTCCCCCCCACCCTGACCCTCTCCCGCAAGGGGAGAGGGACGGAGGCTTCGACGGCGACGATCATCAAAACTGATGAATGTTGCACCCCACGCTCGTAGCCCCTCTCCCCTCGCGGGAGAGGGGTTGGGGTGAGGGGGTGCGGCAGCCCAAGAGGTTGCACGAGTTTAGAACTCCACCCCCGCCTGGGCCTTCACCCCGTCGCGGAAGGGGTGCTTCACCATCTCCATCTCGGTGACCAGATCGGCGATGGCGATGATCTCGTCCTTGGCATTGCGGCCGGTGAGGACGACATGGAGCGAGGGGCGCTTGGCCTTGAGGAATTCGACCACCTCCTCGACCGGCAGGTAGTCATAGCGCAGGGCGATGTTGATCTCGTCCAGCAGAACGAAATCGAAGCTGTCGTCATTCATCATGCGCTTCGATTCGTCCCAGGCGGCGCGGGCGAAGGCAATGTCGCGGGCTCGGTCCTGGGTTTCCCAGGTGAAGCCCTCGCCCAGCGCCTTGATCTCGATGAGATCGGGGAATTTTTCCAGGATGGTGCGCTCGCCGGTATCCCACTTGCCCTTGATGTACTGCACCACGCCCACCTTCAGCCCGTGGCCGAGGCAGCGCAGCACCATGCCGAAGGCTGCGGTCGACTTGCCCTTGCCCTTGCCGGTATGGACGATGACGAGGCCCTTCTCCTGGGTCTTCGAGGCCATCATGCGGTCACGCGCTTCCTTGCGGCGGGCGGCCTTTTCATTGGCCTTGGCGTTCAGGTCTTCGCTTTCGGTATTCATGCTGCTGCACTCCCTTCCGCCCAGGCCGCAAGATTGCGCCCGGCCGAGTTCGACCGTGCCTGCCAGAGGCCCCGGCTTTGCGCTTCCAGCAGCCTGGCTGCGATCTCGCGCAGGGCTGCCGGGTTGTGATCTTCCAGAAAGCCGCGCACCTCGTCGTCCTCGAGATAGGCGGCATAGACGGCATCGAAATGATGGGCGGCGACACAATTCGCCGTCGCCGCATAGGCAAAGAGATAGTCGACCGTCGCCGCCATTTCTGAGCCGCCCTTGTAGCCGTGGCGCATGACGCCGCCGATCCATTTCGGGTTGACGACGCGGGCGCGCACGACGCGCGCGATCTCCTCGTCGAGAGCGCGCACGCGCAGGGCCTCGGGCCGCGCATGGTCATTGTGCCAGACCACCGCCCTCTTGCCGCTCAGATGCGTCACCGCGGCGGCAAGCCCACCCTCGAACTGCCAGTAATTGTCGGAATCGAGCAGGTCATGCTCGGCATTGTCCTGGTTGTGGAGGACGGCCTCGACGCCGCCGAGACGGCGGGCAAAGCCCTGCTGCTCGGCCACCCCTGCCACCCCGGCGCCATAGGCATAGCCGCCCCAGGCGAGATAGGCGCGGGCGAGATCGCCGGTTTCCTGCCAGCCCTGCGCGTCGATGAGGGATTGCAGGCCGGCACCATAGGCGCCGGGGCGCGAGCCGAAGACGCGGTAGCCGGCGCGGCGGCTTGCCTCGCTCTCGGCGACGCCATCGGCCATGAGGGCGGCGCGCTCGGCGCGCACCCTTGCCGCCAGCGGATTCTGGTCGTCCGGCTCGTCGAGGTCGGCGACGGCACGCACGGCGGAATCGAAGAGATCGATCTGCGCCGGGAAAGCGTCGCGGAAGAAGCCGGAGACGCGCAGGGTGACATCGACCCGCGGCCGTCCCAGCACGGACAAGGGCATGACCTCGAAACCGTTGAGGCGGCCCGACCCGCCGGGATCCCAGGTCGGCCTGACACCCATCAGGGCGAGAGCCTGGGCAATGTCGTCGCCGCCGGTGCGCATGTTGGCCGTGCCCCAGGCGGAAAGCACGATCGCCCGCGGCCAGGCGCCGTGTTCCTGGCGGTGGCGCTCCAGCACCAGGAGGGCCGATTGCCAGCCCAGCGCCCAGGCGGTCTGGGTCGGCACGGAACGGGTATCGACCGAAAAGAAATTGCGCCCCGTGGGCAGCACATCGAGGCGCCCGCGGGTGGGTGCCCCCGAGGGGCCCGGCGGCACGAAGCGCCCGTCGAGACCGCGGAGCAGGTTGGCGATTTCGGCGGCGCCGCAGCCGCTCACCCTGGGCTTGAGATCGTCGGCGATGAAGGCAAGCACGGCCTGCGTGTTCGCCCAATCCGCTGCCGGCACCGTTTTGCCGGAGACAAGGGCAAGCGCCAGCAATTCCAGCCGCTCGACCGTGTCGCCGGCGAGGCGCCAGGAATCGGCGCTCACGGCTTGCAGCGCCGCCGGCCGCGGTCCTTGCCATTTTTCGCCAAGCGCCGCGTTGAGCGGATCGAAATCCAGCGCGAGATCACGGGAAAGCGCACGGATCAGCGATTGCCCGCCGCCCTCATCCTTGCCGCGCGGCAGGCGGGTGAGGGCCACCAGCAATTCGTCGAGCATGGCGCCACTGGGCGCCTCGCCGAACACATGCAGCCCGTCGCGGATCTGCGCCTCCTTGAGTTCGCACAGATGGTTGTCGAGCTTGGCCAGTGCGGTCTCGGTATCGTCCTCCGGCAGGACGCCGCAATCGGCGGCAAGGCCGCTCGATATGGCAAGGTCCAGGATCTGGCGTTTGAGATCGACGCAGCGCCGGGGATCGACCTGGGCCGCCTCGAAATATTCGTCCACCAGCCGCTCGAGATCGCGCAAGGGGCCATAACTCTCGGCGCGCGTCAGCGGGGGCGTCATGTGGTCGATGATGACGGCCTGGGCGCGGCGCTTGGCCTGGGCGCCCTCGCCGGGATCGTTGACGATGAAGGGATAGAGATGCGGCACCGGACCGAACACGGCCTCAGGGTAACAGGCGGCGGAAAGCGCCAGCGCCTTGCCCGGCAGCCATTCCATATTGCCGTGCTTACCCATATGGACGAAGGCATGGGCCCCGAAATGGCTGCGGAGATAGAGATAGAAGGCGAAGTAGTAATGCGGCGGCACCAGATCGGCATCGTGATAGGTCGCGACGGCATCGACGTCATAGCCGCGCGAAGGCTGGATGCCGACCAGCACATGGCCGAGATCGAGCAAGGAGATTTGGAAGGCGCCGTCGGCGACATGCGGGTCCTGGTCCGGCGCAGCCCAACGCGCGGTCACCTCGCGCTGCAGCTTCTCCGGCAGGGTCGCGAAGCAGCGGCGATATTCCTCAACCGGCAGCGCAAAGCGGGGTATGCGTTCAAGCAGGGCACGCATCAGCGCATCGCCATCCGCCGGGATATCGCGCAGCGCATAGCCGCTTGCGCGCATCGCCTGCAGCACGGCGATGGTGCCGGCCGGCGTGTCGAGGCCGACACCGGCACCGACACGGCCGTCCTTGTTGGGATAATTCGCCAGCACCAAGGCGACGCGCCGCTCCGGCGCCGGGGTGCGCCGCAGCCTGACCCAATGGGCGGCGAGATCGGCGACGAAGGCCACCCGATCGGCCCGCGGGCTGGGTGCCACGATGGTGCATTGTGTGGCGGCGTCATAGCGCGCGGCCGACTTCCAGGAAATGGCGCGGGCGAGAATACGCCCGTCGAGCTCGGGCAGCGCCACCTGCATGGCGAGGTCGCGCGGCGAGAGGCCGCGCGATCCTGACTGCCACGTCTCCTCGCTCTCGCTGGAAAGCGCCACCTGCAGGACCGGATGGTCCGCCCCGTCGAAGGGCGTCGAGAATGTCGCCGCCCCCGGCTGCGAAATCGCAAAGCCGGTGCAGTTCAGCGTCAGATCGGGCGCCGTTCCGGCATAAAGATCGCGGATGAGGTCGGCCGCCGCCGCCTCCTTCAGCGAATTGACGAAGACGGGCAGCGGGTTTAGGCCGCGTTCCAGCAGGGCGGCGATCAGCGCATCGATGGGCGCGGTGGTACCGGCCTGCAGCAGGGCGCGGTAGAACACGATGCCGGCCACCGGGCGACCGGGCAACCAGTGGCGCTGCAGGTCGGCACAGCTCAGCACATTGGCGCCGGGCCAGTAGAGCCCGGCGCGCAGCAGCGGGCGCGGCTCGTCCCAGGTTGAATTCCCGGCCGCTTCTTTTCCGACGAGATGCGCCGCATAGCGCAGGAAGTTCTCGGCATTCGCCTGGCCGCCATGGACCTGGTATTGCCACAGGCGATGCGCCGCGTCGGCCGGCAAGGTCGAATGCCGCGCCAGTTCCGGGTCCGGCTGGTCGTCGCCGGAGAGGCAGGCGAAATGGAAGCCGCGCGCCTGCGCGGCCAGTGCCAGCTGCTCGACGCCATAGGGCCAATAGCGCTGCCCGCCGATCAGGCGCAGCACCACCAGCCTGGCCGGTTTCACCTCGTCGGCAATCACCTGGTCGAGATAGAGGTCGACCGACATGTTGTGCTGCAGCTGGAGGAGATTGGCGAGGCGCAAACTGGGCTTTGGCTCCGGCAGGGCGGCATGGGCCGCGGCCAGGCAGGCCAGCTCGGTATCGGCCGCACTCAGCACCACGATCTCGGCCGGCGACTGGCCGAGATCGACGGCTTCGCCGCCATCGCTGATGGTTCCGGGCTTGGCGGCAAGGAGGTGCATGATGTCAGGCGGCGATCGCCGCCGTGATGGCAGCGCGGTCGAGGCCCTTGAGGCCGATGACGACGATCTGGCCGCGGCGGCCTTCGTGGCTTTCCCAGGGTCGGTCGTAGTAATGCTGCAGGCGGGAACCGACGCCCTGCAGCACCAGGCGCATCTCCTTGCCGGCCACCGCCAGGAAACCCTTCACGCGCAGGATATCATGGGCGGCGATGGCAGGGGCCAGCTTGCCCAGCAATTCCTGCGGCGAGCTCAGTTCCGGCACGTCGACATGAAAGCTCTCGAAATCGTCGTGATCGTGATCCTCGCCCTCGAGCTCGTGATGCGAGGGGCGCGCGGCGAGGTCGTCCTCGGCCTTGGCGTCGAGGCCCAGCAGCACGCGGGGGTCCACCTCGCCGAAGCGCGCCGTGATCATCTTCGCCGGGCGCTGCAATTCCTTGATGATATGGGCCTGCGCCGCCTCGTGCTCGACGCTCGACATCTGGTCCGCCTTGTTGACGATGATGAGGTCGGCGCAGTTGATCTGGTCCTCGAACAGTTCGGCCAAGGGGCTTTCGTGGTCGAGGCCGTCATCCTGCTTGCGCTGCGCATCCACCGCCGCCGGATTGTCGGCAAAGCGGCCGGCGGCGACGGCCGGGCCATCGACCACGGCGACGACACCGTCGACCGTGACGCGGGTGCGGATCTCCGGCCAGTTGAACGCCTTCACCAGCGGTTTGGGCAGCGCCAGGCCGGACGTCTCGATGACGATGTGGTCGGGCGGGAGCCCACGATCGATCAGCGCCTTCATGGTGGGCAGGAAATCGTCGGCGACGGTGCAGCAGATACAGCCATTGGCCAGTTCGACGATGTTCTCCTCGGGGCAGCCTTCGATCCTGCAGCCCTTGACGATCTCGCCATCGACACCAAGCTCGCCGAACTCGTTGATGATGAGGGCGAGGCGCTTGCCACCGGCATTCTTCAGCAGATGCTGGATGAGGCTGGTCTTGCCGGCGCCGAGGAAGCCGGTGACGATGGTGGCCGGGATTTTTCCGGTGCTTGCTGACATGCTGGATCCTTGCATTTTTCGTTTCTATCTCTTCAGCGCCAGCGGCAGGCCCGCGGCAATGAAGACGACATGATCGGCCCGCGCCGCCATGCGCTGGTTGAGGCGGCCGGCATGGTCGCGGAAATCGCGGGCGAGGCGGTTGTCCGGCACGATGCCGAGGCCGACCTCGTTGGCGACCAGGATGACCGGGCCGCCGCATTGGCCGAGTGCCGCGTCGAGATCGGCACATTCCCGGGCCACGTCCCGCTCCGCCAGCATTACATTGGTGAGCCAGAGGGTCAGGCAATCCACCAGAACCGCCGCTCCCTTCTCTGTTTCCGCCACCAGGCGGTCGGCCAGCGCCAGCGGTTCCTCGACCAGCCCCCAATCGGGATCGCGCCGCGCCTGGTGCAGTTTCACCCGCTCGGCCATCTCGTCATCGCGCACTTCGGCGGTGGCGACATAGACGCGGCGGCCGATATGCGAATCGAGGAGGGTTTCGGCATAGCTGCTCTTGCCGGAGCGCGCGCCACCCAGAACGAGGGTCACGGCCGGCAGCGGCGTGATCAATCCGGTCTGGCCGGCGCCATGTCCTTGTCTTCGAGCCATGATGGCGCGAACCCTCCCTCCGAGGTCGTTGCCGAAAATCCGCCCATCGCCGAGGTTTCCTGGCTCGACCCATATCGACCGGGCCGCCTTCCCGGCGCCTTGCGCCAGTGGCTTGTTGACCCGGCCCGCCGATCCCCACTATTTGGGATCGAGGTCCTACAGTTGCGGGGGCAGCGCCGGAATTGCCCGCCATTCGCTTACCCTGGCGGCCGCACCGGCTTCCCATCCTGCGATCGGGCGACAACCTAGCCAATGCGGTGCCGCAAAGCCAGCATCTTGCGGCCGGTCTTCTGCTTTCGCCGCGATCCCAATTTTTGAAATAGACACATTCATGTGTGTGTATGTGATCATGTGTTAACTGGTCTTGAAGGCAAAAGATTCTAGACTTGCCTGCCATGCACCCCCTTTCCGCAACCCGCCGGATCGATTTCAGCGATGGCCACCCCGAGGCGCCGCCGCCGGGTGGCCATGGCGCGGCAGCGATCGCAACGATCACACGCCAGAGTTCCGCCCTGCTCGAATGCGTGGCAACGCCGATCGTCATCACGGGGCGAGAAGACGGCGCCGTCCTTTTCGTCAACGCGGCAGCACGCCGGCTCTTCGCCCTGGGCTCGGAGGTGGATCTCGCCGGCTCGCCGGAAGCCCCGCATCTCAGCGCCCGCTATTACGCCGATCCGTCCGCCCGGCGCGATCTGCTGCGCGAGCTTGCGGCAACCGGCAGGGTAAGCAACCGCGAGATCGCCTTCGTCTCGGCCCGGGGCGAGCATTTCTGGGGCCTGCTCTCCGGCCAGCCGACCAGATTCGACGGCGTTCTCGCCCTGCTCTCCTCCATCGTCGACATTTCGGCGCAGAAGGCGCGCGAGAGCCAACTGGCGGAAGTCACCAACCAGCTGCGTGCCCAGGCGTCGGAGATGCTGCTGCTCAATCGCGAATTGCAGCGCCAGCAACAGATGGCGATCACCGCAAACCGCGCCAAGAGCGACTTCCTGGCCCGCATGAGCCACGAATTGCGTTCGCCCTTGAACGCCATCCTGGGCTTTTCCGAGATCATCGGCGACGATCTCTTCGGCGCCGCCGGACGCGAGCGCTACCAGCGCTATGCCGGCGACATCCATTCAGCCGGAAAGCATCTGCTGGCTCTCATCAACGACATCCTCGATCTGTCCAAGGTCGAGGCGGGGCGGCTGGAACTGAAATACGAAACCGTCGATGTCGGCGAATTGATCCGGGCTTGCCTGCCGATCGTGGCGCCGCTGGCGGACCGGCGCGGCGTCGAGGTGACCGCCCGGCTCGATCCGGCGCTGCGCATCGAGGCAGATCACCTGCGCCTGCGCCAGATGGTGCTGAACCTGCTCAGCAACGCCGTCAAGTTCACCCTGCGCGACGGCAAGGTCTCCATCCGGGCGGCGCTGCGCGAGGACGGCGTGGAAATTATCGTCGCCGACAATGGCATCGGCATGTCGCCGGAGCAGATCGAGGTGGCGCTGCAGCCCTTCGGCCAGGTAACGACGGAAAGCCCCTATGCCCAGGTCGGGACCGGGCTCGGCCTGCCCATCGTCATCTCGCTGGTGGAATTGCATGGCGGCGGGTTTGCGATCGATTCCGCGCCAAATAGGGGAACCACCGTCACCCTGATTCTGCCGCGTCGGCAGCCACCTTCCGGCTCAACAGCCCAACCGGCCTAACCCAGCAGATCCCAGACCCTTTCCGGCGGGCGGCACAGCACGGCGCCCTTTCCGCTCACCACGATCGGCCGTTCGATCAGGACCGGCTCCGCCACCATGCGCGCCAGCAGCGCCGCATCACCGAGCTTCTCTGCATCGCCCAGGGCCTCATAGGCCTCGCCCTTGCGCCGCAGGATGTCATGGGGCCGCGCCTTCATCTGCTTCAGGATCTTCTGCAGGGTGGCGCTGTCCGGCGGCGTCTTCAGATATTCGACCACCTGGGGCCTGAGCCCTTTCTCTTCGAGCCAGCCCAGCACCTTGCGCGAGGTGCTGCATTTGGGGTTGTGATAGATAATGACCGGCATGACTCTGGCTCCCGTGACGGAAAGTGGCACGTTAGCCAAGGGTCGGCTGGAACCGCAAGCAAGGTGGAAGCATGACGGGTAGTGGCATGGCGCAACCTGGCATGATGCGCCACGGCGAGATTCGGGACGCGGCGGATCTGCGCCGCCATCCCGGATTCGGCCGGCTGCTGGCCGTGGTCGAGGCTGCCCGCGGGCAGGAAAAATGGGCCAGCCGCGCCGCTTTCGATCCCTGCGACCTGCCGGGCCTGCTGCCCAATCTCTGGCTGATCGAAATCGGCGAGGCGCCGCGGCGGCTCAAGGTGCGCCTCGCGGGAACGCGGGTCGAGGCCGCCTATGGTCGCTCCCTCGCCGGCACCTATCTCGAGGATCTCGATTGGGGACCTCATTCGGCCCGCATCTTCGCCGCCCTCGGGCGCATGGCGGATGAGGGAATCGGGCATTTCCTGGACGTTGCCGCCTATATCAAGCCGCGCCTGGTGCGGCGGGTGCAGCGTCTCGGCCTGCCGCTTTCGGCGAATGGCAGGCGCGTCAGCCATCTCGTCCTGCTGGCCTATTACGAACTCGCCCAGGGCAGCCCGAGCAAGATCGGACCGGCGCATTTCCGCGAATTCTGGTTGCCGTGATCCGGCGCGGGCTGGACGAATGATCCCCGCCGGACTAAATGATGGCGCATGAAGATGCTTTATTTCGCCTGGATCCGCGCCCGGATCGGCATGGCCGAAGAAGTGGTTGCCCCGCCCGCCGAGGTCCGCAAGGTGTCCGACCTGCTGGACTGGCTGGAGCGGCGCGGCGACAATTTCGCCACCGCCCTCAAGGAGCGCCGCGTGGTCAAGGTCGCGGTCAACCAGGAATATGTCGATTTCGACCATCCGCTGGCGGCCGGTGACGAAGTGGCCCTGTTTCCGCCGGTAACGGGCGGCCATTGAGATGCCCGCCGCGGCAACCGCGCCCGCACTGACGATCCGGGTGCAGGAGGCGGATTTCGATGTCGGTGCCGAGCTGGCAGCACTCTCCGCCGGCAATACCGGAATCGGCGGCATCGCCAGCTTTGTCGGCCTGGTGCGCGATGTGGCGCCGCATGGCCGCGGCCAATCCAGCATGACGCTGGAGCATTATCCCGGCATGACCGAGAAGCAGCTGACCGCCATCGCCGAAGAGGCGATGCGGCGCTGGCCGCTCGAAACCTGCCTCGTCATCCACCGTTATGGACGCCTGCTGCCCGGCGACCGCATCGTGCTGGTGGGAACCGCCTCGGCACATCGGGCGGCGGCACTCGAATCCTGCGCCTTTCTCATCGACTGGCTGAAGACGCGGGCACCCTTCTGGAAGATCGAGGATGACGGCAATGCGCAGCGCTGGGTGGAAGCCCGGGACAGCGACGATGCCGCCGCCGCCAGATGGGCAAAGGCGCCGGGATCGACCGAGAGCCGGTGAGGCGAGCGCTGCCGCTGCGCTACTTCTGGCCGCGCGAATCCTCGGTCAGCAGCTTCATGAGGATGTTGCGCCAGGACGGCAGCGGCGGCGTATAGCGCACATCAAGGCCGGCGCTGTCGTTCTTTATCACCACGCCATAGGTCGGCAGCGAACGCTCCCAATCCTTCAGCGTGATGACGAAAGAGAATTCCAGCCGCTGGCCGGCTGCCATCCAGTCCGGCAGGCCGCCGATCAGCACTTCCTGGATGTTCATGTTGACGATCGGATGCGGCTTGCCGTCGACCATCACATGCATGTTGCGCAATGTGAAGCGTGGCGAAGCGGGCGCATTCTGAGCTGCCATCTGGGCCTGCATGTTGAACCTTCCCGGGACCGCCGGCCCCGGTTGCAGGCCACGATCCGACAGATTGCACCCTGCCGCAAGATCGTTAGCAATTGGTTTAAATAGGCACCCGCTCGGCTGCGGCAGAATAACCGGCTGGAGTGGGGCGCGGCCATGGGCCGTGAAACCGGGTGGAAGAAACGCCAGAAAGAGAAAGGGCGCCGGATGACCGGCGCCCCTTCCTGGAACCCAGAATTCTGGAATCCGGCGATCTGGAACCAGATCAGGTGGTCCTTAGACCGCCTTCAGGTTCTCAGCCGAGCTCTTGCCGCGCTTGGGATCGGTCTGGACCTCGTAGGAGACCTTCTGGCCGTCCTTCAGGGTACCGAGACCGGCGCGCTCGACCGCCGAAATGTGCACGAACACGTCCGCGCCACCGGCTTCCGGCTGAATGAAGCCATAACCCTTGGTGTTGTTGAACCATTTGACAGTGCCGACCGGCATTTCTGTCCTCCATCTTAACGTTGGGTGGCGCCACTCCCATGAGCAGCGCATCAGACTGAGTCTCGGAATGACGCGATCTGGGCACCCGGAGGGCGTAGCAGGTCGGCAAGCGCGGAGCAGAATGACCCCGACAGGATAGAAAATCCCTGAAAAGACGCAAGTAGAAAGGTGCAGCCCCAGGCAACATTGTCGCCCAATTCTGTGAAATAACTCGATAAAATACACATCCTCGCAGTGGCGAATATTGGCGCCGGTACTTGTTGCGGCGCAGCATCCGGCCCTTGGGCCCATATACAGCCGCTTCGGCACCGGCCGGCGACCGGCCTGCCATCACGGAAAATTCGCCGCCCCGACGCGAAACGGTCATCTCCGCAGCCTAAGCGTGACGGTCCATTCGCTGCCGGCCGCAGCCGGCAACGCCTTCAGACTCACACCAAATTCCGGGATTGCGATATGCGACACGCAGCGACAAGCAGCCGGCAGCCGGCGGGCCGTCTTCTCCGCCTCGCCACCGGCACGGCCATGATTTTGTGCCTTGCCCAGGGCGCCGCCCTGGCGGAAGACACATACTTCAGCCGCCAGGCGACCTTGCCGGTCTTCCTCAACCTGCCGGCAGGCACTGACCCCGCGACCGAGACGGCGGCCGAGATCATCGCGGCAACGGCGGACGGCATGGGCCTCGTCTATACGGACAGCCCAGGCAGGGCACTGGGCTTTGTCGATATTGCCGATCTGGCGGCACCCAAATTCACCGGGCGCCTCGACATGGGCGGCGAGCCGACCTCGGTCGCGGTGATCGGCAATATCGCCCTGGCCGGAATCAACACCAGCGAATCCTATGTGAAGCCTGGCGGACATGTCGCGGTGATTGATCTTGCCAGCCGCAGCATCAAGGCCAGCTGTGATGTGGGCGGCCAGCCGGATTCGGTCGCCATCAGCCCGGACAAGGCCTATCTCGCCGTCGTGGTCGAGAACGAGCGCGACGAGGAACTGAATGACGGCGCCCTGCCGCAGCTGCCGGCCGGGCATCTGGCGCTCTTCGCGCTGGGTGCCGACGGCATGCCGGCCAATTGCGACGCCGCCACGATCATCGACTTGACCGGTCTTGCCGCGACGGCGGGCGAGGACCCGGAGCCGGAATTCGTCGACATCAACGCCGACAATATCGCCGCGGTCACCCTGCAGGAGAACAACCACATCACCCTCATCGACCTGAAATCGGCCAAGGTCGTCACCCATTTCACGGCCGGCGCCGTGGACCTCGCCGGGATCGACGCCAACGATGACAAGGTGATTGCCGCCATCGACAGCAGGCAGGGCGTGCTGCGCGAGCCAGATGCGATCGGCTGGCTGGACAATGAGCGTTTCGTCACCGCCAATGAAGGCGATTACCAGGGCGGCTCGCGCAGCTTCACCATCTTCGACAAGAGCGGCAAGGTCCTGTTCGAATCCGGCAGCATGCTGGAACACCTTGCCATGGCCAATGGCCAGTTTCCGGTGAAGCGCGCCAAGAGCAAGGGCGTGGAGCCGGAAGGGCTGGAAATCGGCCGTTTCGGCGACGAGACGCTGATCTTCGTCCTGGCGGAGCGCGGCAACTTCGTCGCCGTCTATCGCGACAAGGGCGGCGCCGCAGCACCGGAATTCCTGCAGATGCTGCCGACCGCGGTGGGTCCCGAGGGTGCCGTGGCGATCCCGGGGCGCGGTCTCCTCGCCGTCGCCTCGGAAACCGACAGCGCCGAGGACAATGTGCGCGCCAGCGTCAGCCTCTATGCCCGCGATGCTGCCCGGCCTTTCGCCCCGGCAATCATCTCGGCCATCGATCCGGCGACGGATGCCCCGATCGGCTGGGGCGCCCTGTCCGGCCTTGCTGCCGATCCCGTGGCGGAGGGGAAGCTCTATGCGGTCAGCGACAGCATCTATGGCGTCAGCCGGATCTATGCGCTCGATGCCACCGCGACGCCGGCACGCATCACCCGCGCCATCGACATCAAAAAGGACGGCAAGCCCGTTGGCTACGACCTCGAAGGCATCGCGCTCGCAAAGGATGGCGGCTTCTGGCTGGCCTCCGAAGGCAATCCCGATAAGGAGATCAACAATTATCTGCTGAAGGTCGACGGCGCGGGCAATGTGCTGGAAGAGATCCAGCTGCCCGAGGCGCTGGTCGCGCAGGCGGTACGCTTCGGCCTGGAAGGCATTGCTGCCTGGGAAGAGAACGGCCGCGAGAAACTGATCCTCGCCGTGCAGCGCGAATGGAAGGACGACCCCAAGGGTCTGGTGAAACTCGCCATCCATGAGCCGGCCACGAAGAGCTGGTCCTATGTCCACTATCCGCTGGAGACGCCGAAATCGGGAAATGGCGGCTGGGTCGGCCTTTCGGAGATCACGCATCTCGGCGGCTTGCGCTTCGCCCTTATCGAGCGCGACAACCAGCCCGGCGTTCATGCCGCGCTCAAGCTGATCACCACCATCGACCTGGCCGGCGTCGACCCGAAGCCGCTGGGCGAGACCCTGCCGGTGGTTGGGAAGAAGGTGGTGCTGGATGCCCTGCCGCTGATGCTCGCCGGCAAGGGCTGGATCTCCGACAAGATCGAGGGCCTCACCGTCACCAGGGGCGGCCAGGTCTATGCCGTGATCGACAATGACGGCCTCTCGGATGCGCCGGGCGAAACGCAGTTCCTGCGCCTTGGTGCGCTCGACCAGCTGACGCAGTAGACCCTGTGTAGACCCAGTTCAGTGCCGAAGGACCCGGCGCCGGCAACGGCGCCGGGTTTTCATTTGCCGAGATGAAAGGCGGCTTCGGCCAGGATGCGACCGTTGACGCGGATGTCGAGCTTGTGGGCTCCCGGGTAATAGCGCCGCGTCGTCACCGGCTTCAGGCTGTGGCGGCGCTCGAGACGAATGCTGTCGCCGGGCGCCAGTTCCACCTCGCGCCATTTGAAAACCTTGGGCCGGAGTTCGCCGCGCGCGCCCAGGTGATGCACGGCGTAATCGAGGATGGCACGGGCCGTCGTTCTGCCCGCGTTGCGGAGCGTCAGCGATAGGCCGAGTGATTGGCCGATGCGGACGCGCCCGCGATCAAGCGCCAGATCGGCGACGGCAAAACGCGCCTTGCGATCAACGCCCATGAGTTGAAGCGCCCCGTCATGACCCTGCTTCACCAGATGCCGCAGCGCATGGCGGATGAGGGGCGCCCGCGATGCCGCGCCTTGCCAGGCGGCGATCAGCGCGACCGCGCGGTCGGGATGGTCCTTGGCGATGTCGTTGACCGAATTGGCGACCGAGCGCCGCACCGCCTCGATGGAATCGTCGCGCAGTGCCTCGAGGATGGGGAAGATCGGCGCCGGGTCCTGGACCAGGCCCTGCAGCCGCAGGCCCCAGGGGAGGCGCGGCCGCGAACCTTCGGAGGCGAGGCGCCGCACGCGCCAGTCCTTGTCATCGGCCCAATCCCGCATGACGCGGAGGACCTTCGCCTGGTCCCGCTGGATGAAGGGCCGGACATCGAATTCGCCCGAGAAATGCCGGGTCGCGTCGCGGAAATAGGCCAGCGCATGGTCCGGATGATCGAGCCCCGCCAGCGCCACGAAACGGTGGCAGGGCAGCACGCGGAAGGAACCGAAATCGGTGCCGTCACCGGGCGGCGATGGCTCGCCCAGCGCCGCTGCGACGATTTTCACCGCCTGCCTGAAATCATCGGGCAGGTGCCGGCGCATCTCGCCGGCGATGCGGTCGACCCGGGCGATGAGTTCAAGTGCCGGCAGATCGGCGACAATCGCCCGGACGAATTTTGCACGCGGGAATCCGGGTGCCGCCGCGGCGAGGCGTGCCGCCAGCCAGTCGACCGCCTGCCTGTTGAACATTTCCTTCAGCGGCTCGGCCATCGCCCGCCTCCCTTTCCGTGGAGGTCAAGCAGATAGCGGAAGCTGCGGCGTCTGAAAATGGCCAGGGATCCGGCTGCTGCCACACCGTTGGCAGCAGTTGCCGCCTCAGCGATGCCTGAAGGCGGGTTTCCGCTTCTCGACGAAGGCGGCCATGCCTTCCTTCTGGTCTTCGGTGGCGAAGGCGGCGTGGAACAGGCGGCGTTCGAACTTGATGCCCTCGGCCAAAGAGGATTCGAAGGCCCGGTTGACCGATTCCTTGGCCATGAGGACGATGGGGAGCGAGAAGCCGGCGATCCTGCTGGCCACCGCCAGCGCCTCCTCCATCAGTTTCTCCGCCGGAACGATGCGGGCGACGAGGCCCGACCGCTCGGCTTCGGCCGCATCCATCATGCGACCGGTGAGGACGAGGTCCATCGCCTTGGCCTTGCCGATGGCGCGGGTCAGGCGCTGCGTCCCGCCGGCACCGGGAATGATGCCGAGGGTGATTTCCGGCTGGCCGAATTTCGCATTCTCGGCGGCGATGATGATGTCGCACATCATCGCCATCTCGCAGCCGCCGCCCAGGGCAAAGCCGGCGACCGCCGCCACCACCGGCTTGCGGCAGGTGGCGACACGCTCCCAACCCTTGCTGATGAAATCCGTCACCAGCACGTCGACGAAACCGCGGGATTGCATTTCCTTGATGTCGGCGCCGGCGGCGAAGGCCTTCTCGGAACCGGTCAGGATGATGGCGCCGATATTCTCATCGGCCTCGAGATCGTCGAGCGCCGACCCCAATTCCGCCACCAGCTGGTCGCAAAGCGCATTCAGGGCCTGCGGCCGGTTGAGGCGGATGATGCCGACGCGCCCCTCGCGCGCAAGCTCGATGGTGGCGAAAGACATGAATGGAACTCCGCGATGGCTCGGTTGTCGGAAGGTTCAGTTGTCGGACGACAGCGTGTAGGTGACGGTGACCGGTCCCGCTTCCGGGCCGAGCACGTCGATCTTGAGGACCTGGTTCTCGCGCCGCCAATTGCCCTCGTCGGTCTCGTCCCAGCCCAGCTGCGGCAGGGTCGATTCGTAAAAATCATGCACGGAATCAGCGCTGCCCGGCCCCTTGGCATAGGCCGTGACGATGCGGCCGATGACGGAATCGAACACGGTCGATTTCTCGGCCTCCTCCTTGATGCCGTCCGGCAGCGGCAGGTCGCTGATCCCGGCCAGGTAATCGGTCGCGGCGGCCGGGACGGCATGGGCCGCCAGGACCAGGCCGGACGCAAGCAATGGGGCAAGAAATCGGCGCATGTCCGTCTCCGAAAAGGGAGCCATTTTCTACCCCGTCCGGGTGCGGGTCACAAGTCGCATGGCTGTGACAGAGTGGGCACAAACGAATGCCAAGAAACGCCAAGAATTCCGCCATGGCGACCCGCAAGAATCGGCAGCCGGAAGCGGATAGAAGGCGCTTCGACCAGCATCTAAGCATCCTGGACCGGGAAGCTGGCTCAATGGACCGGGACCCGAACCGAAAACCAGGAGACGAACCATGTTCACGATGTCGACCCCGGCGGGACGCAACACCGCCGCCTTGGCCATCCTCGCACGCATCTTCGCCCGCCTGCTGGCGATGCGCGAACGGGCGCGCCAGCGGCGCCAGCTGGCCGGTCTCAGCGATGCGCTGCTGAAGGATATCGGCATCAGCCGCGCCGATGCGGAACGCGAGGCAACGCAGCCCTTCTGGCGGGTGTGAAGTGCTTCACAGCGGCCAGGCGGGCCAAGGCGCTAGGGAAGCCGGACCGGCGACGAGCTCCGGTTTCACCACTTGAGGACATCAGATGAACACCAGCACCCTGACTACCGCGGGGACCGCCACGAAGACCGCCCGCAACCTGAACGGCCCCGTCATCAACGGCCTCGACCTGGCGGCGCTGTCCGTCAACCGGGCGCAGATCGCGGCGGATTCGAACAATGCGCAGGTCCGTTTTGCCGTCGCCACCGATTGGGTGAGCGGCACGCAGAGCCGCAGCCGGGTCACCGGCTATGACCTGGCGGGGCAGCGGATCCACCGCGACTTCACCATCCTCAGCGACGAGCCCGGCGAGTTGCTGGGCGGCAATACCGCACCCAACCCGCAGGAATTGCTGCTGGCAGCCCTCAATGCCTGCATGGGTGTGGGCTATGTCGCCGGTGCGGCACTCCGTGGCATCAACTTGCGCCACCTGCGGATCGAAAGCGAAGCGGCACTCGATCTCAGGGGCTTTTTCGGCGAGCCCGGCATTCCGGCCGGTGCCCCGGAAATCAACCTCAGGATCGAAATCGCGGGCGATGCCGATACCGCCGCCTTTCGCGAGATCCACGCCCAGGTGATGAAGACCTCGCCCAACTGGTTCCACCTGACCCAGCCGGTCCGGATCGCGGCCGTGCTGCATGTCAAAGGCGGCGGCTGAGGTCGAGCCAGATTGGCGTCACGCTATTTGGTCACTTGCCAGACCCGGCTCCAGCGCCTAGGCCTGGGGCCGGTTCCGGAGAGAGATCCATGCCCTATGTGACCGTGGTGATGGCCGGGCTGGCCATTGCCTTCATCATGATTTTGCTGGTGCTTTAGGGCGGAAATCCGCCGGCCCCTGCCATGCGCTGTCGCAGGGCTGCCATGTTCTGGATATTTTATTAGTTATTTCAAATAGATAAGTGGGTGACAACCAACCCCACGCCAGCCTTGCCGGGGCCGGGGGGCGCTGATACATTCCGCGCGCCTTTTGACCCCCCGCCCAGTTGACTGACGGCGGATCGGGGAGGGGTGATTTTGACTTTGGCAGGTTCCGCGAGCAGACGGCGCAAGACCGGATGCGGCATGCCGGGGGTCAGTCAGCAGATGGGATATGGGGCCGAGCGGCGCAAGGATGCCCGAGCGGCCGCAGGATGCGGGATGAACGGGCGCAGCATGAAGATCCTTACCGGCAACAGCAACCGGCCCCTGGCGGAGGCGATTTCGGCCTATCTCAACCTGCCGCTGGTCAATGCCAGCGTGCGGCGCTTCTCCGACATGGAAGTGTTCGTCGAGATCAACGAGAACGTCCGCGGCGAGGACGTCTTCATCGTCCAGCCGACCTCCTTCCCGACCAATGACAATCTGATGGAATTGCTGGTCTCGATCGATGCGTTGAAGCGCGGTTCCGCGCGCCGCATCACCGCCGTCATCCCCTATTACGGCTATGCCCGCCAGGACCGCAAATCCGGTCCCCGCACGCCGATCTCGGCCAAGCTGGTCGCCAACCTGATCACCACGGCGGGCGCCGATCGCGTCCTCACCGTCGATCTCCATGCCGGGCAGATCCAGGGCTTCTTCGACATCCCGACCGACAATCTGTTCGCCGCCCCCGTCCTCACCAAGGACATCAAGGAGCGCTTCGGTACCGGCAACAACCTCTGCATCGTCAGCCCGGATGTCGGCGGCGTGGTGCGCGCCCGCGCCTTCGCCAAGCGGCTCGATGCCGATCTCGCCATTGTCGACAAGAGGCGCGAGCGCGCCGGCGTTTCCGAGGTCATGAACATCATCGGCGATGTCGCGGGCAAGCGCTGCATCCTGGTCGACGATATCGTCGATTCCGCCGGTACGCTGTGCAACGCCGCCGTGGCGCTAAAGGAACAGGGGGCGCTCTCGGTCGCCGCCTATGTGACCCATGGCGTGCTCTCGGGCGGGGCAGTCGCCCGCGTCTCCGCCTCGCCGCTGGAGAGCCTGGTCATCACCGATTCCATCCAGGCCACCGAAGCCGTGCGCGTGTCGCAGACGGTGCGCCAGTTGACGATCGCGCCGCTTTTGGCCGAGGCCATGGCGCGCATCAGTGAAGAGAAGTCGGTCTCGTCGCTCTTCGACTGAAGAGGGATGCGATCTTCAAATCCGGTCCGGCACCCCTGGAGGCCGACCGGTCGACCGCCGGATGGTCCGGCGATCGGAAACTGCGAACGATAGGAGACAATAATGTCCGCAGTTCAGTCCGTCAGCGCGGAGCTTCGCGACCGCGCCGGGAAGGGGGCCGCCCGCGCCACACGTCGTGCCGGTCGAGTGCCCGCCGTTATCTATGGTGACAAGAAGGAACCGACCCTCATCACCCTCGATCCCAAGGAGATCGACCGCCACATCCACAAGAAGGGCTTCTTCGCGACCCTGCTCGACGTGGAAGTGGGCGGCACCAAGCATCGCGTCCTGCCGCGCGACGTGCAGTTCGACGTGGTCACCGACCGCACGCTGCATGTCGACTTCCAGCGCGTCAGCAAGGACACCAAGATCCACGTCAACGTGCCGGTCGTGGTGCGCAACGAGGCGGCCGCCCCGGGCCTGAAGCGCGGCGGCGTGCTCAACATCGTGCGCCACGAGATCGAGTTCATCTGCTCGCCGGATTCGATCCCGCAGATGATCGAGGTCGATCTGACCGGCCTGGAAGTGGGCGCCAGCGTCCATATCAGTTCGGTGAATGTGCCGGCCGGTGCGACGCCCGCGATCCGCGACCGCGATTTCACGGTCATCACCATTGCCGCACCCTCGGCGCTGAAGTCGGAGGCCGAAGAGGCCCAGTCGGCAGCGGCGACGGCGGCGGCAGCGCCGGCGGCCGGTGCCGCGGCTCCGGCCAAGGGTGCCGCCCCGGCGGCGGCCCCGGCCAAGGGCGGCGACAAGAAGAAGTAAGCCCAGTCGGCTCGATCAGCGGGGTCCGCGATGCGTCTCATCGTCGGCTTGGGCAATCCCGGGCCCCGCTATGCCGGCAACCGGCACAATATCGGCTTCATGGCGGTGGACGAGATCGTCCGCCGCTATTCTTTTGGCCCGGTGCGGGAACGCTTCCACGGCGGCGTCGCGGAAGGCAATATCGGCGGCGAGAAGGCGATCTGCCTCTGCCCCGCCACCTTCATGAACGAATCGGGCCGTGCCGTGCAGGCGGCGATGCAGTTCTACAAGCTCGCAGCCGACGACATCATCGTCATCCATGACGAGATCGATTTGCCCCTGGGCAAGGTCAAGGTGAAGAAGGGGGGCGGCGCCGGCGGCCATAACGGCCTGCGCTCGATCGACGCCCATATCGGGCCGGAATACTGGCGGGTGCGCCTCGGCGTCGGCCATCCCGGCGTGAAGCAACTGGTGAAGAACTTCGTGCTGATGGATTTTGGCAAGGAAGAACGCGCGCTGGTGGACGAGATCAACCAGGTTTGCGCCGAGAACCTGCCCTTGCTGATCGCGCATGAGGACAACAAGTTCATGACCCGGGTCAGCCTGGCGCTGAACCCGCCGCCGCCGAAGGATGAAGCGCTGAAAACGGATCGTCGGCCGACGGGCGACGATACCGAGAAGAACTAGAAGGTAGCATTCCATGGGTTTCAATTGCGGTATCGTCGGTCTGCCCAATGTCGGCAAATCGACCCTGTTCAACGCACTGACCGCGACCGCGGCGGCACAGGCCGCCAATTATCCGTTCTGCACCATCGAGCCCAATGTGGGCCGCGTCGAGGTGCCTGACGAGCGGCTGGAGAAATGCGCGGCGATCGCCAAATCCGCCAAGATCATTCCGACCCAGCTGGAATTCGTCGACATCGCCGGCCTGGTGCGCGGTGCCAGCAAGGGCGAGGGATTGGGCAACAAGTTCCTCGCCAATATCCGCGAGGTGGATGCCATCGTCCATGTGCTGCGCTGCTTCGAGGGCGAGGTGACCCATGTCGAGGGTTCGGTCGACCCGATCCGCGATGCCGAGACGGTCGAGACCGAGCTGATGCTGGCCGATCTGGAGAGCGTCGAAAAGCGGCTGGAGAACGCGCAGAAGCGCGCCAAGATCGGCGACAATGAGGGCAAGGCGCTGGCCGACCTGCTGGCGCCGATCGTGGCGGCCCTGCGCGAGGGGAAGGCGGCGCGCACGGTCCTCCCCAGCCTCACCGCCGAGCAGAAGCCGCTTTTCCGGCAATTGCAGCTGATGACCGGCAAGCCCGTGCTCTATGTCTGCAATGTCGAGGAAAGTGCCGCCGCCACGGGCAACGAGTGGTCGCGCAAGGTCGAGGCGATGGCCAAGGCGCAAGGGGCGGCCAGCGTCGTCATCTCCGCAGCGATCGAGGCCGAGGTGGCGCAACTGGGCAGCGAGGAAGAAAAGAGGGAGTTCCTGGAAACGCTGGGTCTCGAGGAAACCGGCCTCGCCCGCGTCATCCGCGCCGGCTACAAGCTCCTCGACCTCATCACCTTCTTCACCATCGGGCCGAAGGAGGCGCGCGCCTGGACCGTGCGCCATGGCGCCAAGGCGCCGGAAGCGGCCGGCGTCATCCACACCGATTTCGAACGCGGCTTCATCCGCGCCGAGACCATGTCGGTCGAGGATTTCATCGCGCTGGGCGGCGAGGCGGCGGTCAAGGAAGCCGGCAAGTTCCGCCAGGAGGGCAAGGATTACCTCGTCCAGGACGGCGACATCTTCAATTTCCGTTTCAACGTGTAAGGGAGCGGCCCGCCTCCCTCCCCCGCGCCCCGTTCCCTCCCTGCCGCTCCGCGGCAGTCGGCACCACGCATGCGACGGCAATCCGGTTCAGACCCGATCCAATCCCCCTTCCCCGGCGTAACCCAGGATTGACGGGCCCGGGGACGCGCCCTCTTTCGGCGCGGGCCAGCGCGGGCAGAAGCTGCTAGGCTGGCGGCTCGTCCAGGAGGGGAATCGAGACCTTGCCGATGTTCACCGAGCATCCCGTGCGGCGGGAGTTGAACGACGAGGTTCACGCGCGGCCGCCCCTGCGGATCGACGGACCGGTTCTCGTCCTGCACCTTGCCTGCCTCAGGGATCCCGGTGATCCCGGCGTCTCCACGGACCTCAAATTCATCGCCGACCTCGCCCGCCATCATGGCGCGCCGGCACCCGGGCCGGCCAGCCGCTACGGCATCCTGCCGCGCGGCGAAACCCAGGTGAAATGGGAACTGCACACGGAATTCACCAGCTACACCCTGGTCATGCCGCGACCCGATATCGCGCCCGGCGCACCGGCCTGGACCGCCTTGCCAGAGGACGCGCTGAAACTGGCGGCGCAATGTCCCGGGCAATGCGTGGTCGCCTTCATCCTGGAGATCCGTGGTGCCGGCGGGCCGGTCGAGACCGGCCAGCTGTTTCCGTCCGGCGACGTGGTGGCCTCCAGCGTGGGCGATGGTGCCGCCGATGTGTGGACCGATTTCCGCCTCGATTCGGCTGGCTTCGGACGCATGCTGATGGTGAACCGCGGCCTGACCGGCGGCCGCGCGGGGCGCATGGTGCAGCGTCTCCTCGAGATCGAGACCTATCGCCTGATGGCGCTGCTGGGATTGATGCTGACCCGCGCCCAGGGCGGCGCCCTGGCCGGGCTTGAGGGGCGCCTGCGGCAGCTGATCGAGCGCACCGCGGCACCGGGCGAGGCGGGGATTCCGGCCCCCGGCAGCGAGGATGGCGACCGCCGGCTGCTCAACGAACTGACGCGGCTTGCCGCCGAGGCGGCCAGCCTCGGCACGGCGACGCGCTATCGCCTCAGTGCCTCGGCAGCCTATGCGGAACTGGTGGCGCGGCGCCTCGAGGACATCCGCGAGGGGCGCGTTGACGGACTCTCGCGCCTCTCCAGCTTTCTCGAGCGCCGCTTCACGCCGGCGATGCGCACCTGCGAGGCCTTCGGCCGGCGATTGGACCAGCTTGAGATCGGCATCGACCGCGCCAGCGACATGCTGCGCACCAGGGTCGACGTCAATCTGCAGGCCCAGAACAGCGCGCTGCTGAAGGACATGGAAAGCCGCTCCCGCGTGCAGCTCAGGATCCAGGAGGCGGTCGAGGGCCTCTCGGTCTTTGCCATCAGCTATTACCTGATCGGCCTCCTCAAGGTGGTGACGGAAGGCTTGTTCCCGGGCGATCACGGCCACGCCCACAAGGTGCTGGCAGCCATCGCCGTGCCGATCGTGCTGGGCGCCGTCTGGCTTGGTGTCAAGCGCCTGCGCCGCGCCCTCAAGGGCAGCGGCGGTTGAGCATGATCAGGCGGCCCGCCCCAGCGGGATGATCTCCCTGGCGCCCGCATGCCAGGGGCCGCCTTGCCAGTCACCCAGCCAGTGATCGATCGCGAGGCCAGCCGCCGCGATATTGGCGGCGATCACGTCCTTCGGCGTGAAGCGGATGCGGGAATCGGCCGAAAACACCTTCCCCGTCGCCTCGATCCGGTAATAGGTCCAGTAGGTGACGATGCCGGTCGCCGCATCATGGGCGACATCGTTCCAGGCGGTGACGGCGCCGAAGCGGGGATGGTCGATGACGCGTTGCGATTCGTCGGGCAGCCATTCGCGCCATTCCGCGAGGGCGGGGTTGCGCGAATCGAAGATAAAGCGGCCCTGCGGCGTCAGGTGATGCGCGATGGTGGCGAGGAGGGCCTGCTGGTCGGCATCCGTCAGCAGGCATTGGAAGGCGTGACCGGTCATGACGATAAGATCGAAGCGGCGGTCGCAGCGGAAGGTGCGCGCATCCGCCTCGACCCAGGTGACATTGTCGCCGCCCGGCCGCGCCCGCGCCACGTCGAGCATGGCCGCGGCCGGATCGAGACCCACAACCTCGCGCCCCGCGCCGGCGAGGGCCGCCGCCAGCAATCCGGTGCCGCAGCCGAGGTCGAGCACGGCGCGTGCATCGGCGGCGAGCAAGCGGCAAAATTCCGTATCCGGCGCCCAGCCGTTCTCGAGGTCGTAGAAATCGGTAAGGTCGGGATCTCGATAGAGGCGGTCGTCGTCACCCGCGGTCGCTTCCGGTTGTCTCATTCTTCCACGAACTCGATGATGACGCCGTTGGCTTCCTCGGGCGGCACCAGGCAGCCCTTGCCGGTCTTGATGGTCAGCACATTCTCGAAGCGCAGGTGGTCGCGGCAGCGCGCCTTGTCGGCCACCGCGATCTTCATCGCGGCGATCCAGGGCGTCGGGAACGAGGGCAGCGGCTCGAGGGCGGGATAAAGCTGGGCGAGGCCGTCCGCCGTGGTGAAGCGGATATGGCCGTGGCCGGTATCGATGACGGTCACCTTGTTGGCGGTCTGCACCGCGTCGGCGCCGAAGAGCGGCAGCCAGTCGAAGGCGGTGTCGGCGGGATTGTCGACCACGACGGTCAGCGAGACGATGCCGCGCGCGCGATTGGCGTGATGCAGCCATTCCGGCCGCCGCACCAGTCCGGGTGTCAGGTGCTGGCAGATGAAGGCGGCAACACCCGGCGTCGCCGCCGGCGGCAGCATGACGAGGCCGAATTCGGGCAGCACCTCGCCCTCGGGCAGTTCGAGGACGCGCTTCAACTGCCGCGGCGGCTCCACCTGGAATCCGGCGCGGCGCAGATCGGCCGCACAGGACGCGGTATCCCCGGTCGCGAAGGCAAGGCCCATCAGCCCCTCGCGGGTATCCAGGAAGCGGTCGAGGTTGTTGGTGAATTGCGCTGGATCGACGATCCCCAGCAGCTCCAGGTAGTCGGCCTCGAACATGATGCAGTAATTGGCAGTACCCCAGCCGATATGGCGCCCGCGCGGCGTCAGTTGGAAGCCGAGGCGGCGCCATTGCCTCGCGGCATGCTCGAGGTCGCGCACGCCGATCAGCAGGTGGTCGATACCCGCAATGGCCGGCACGGGCTTGGCATTGTCGGCAATCGGCAACGGCAGCGCTCCGGTCGTCATTGTCGATTCCTGATTCATCCCGCCCTTCAGGATGAATCAGTCATAACCTGAATTGCGATAATGGTAAACGGTGGGGGTCAGGGGTCGAGGGGCGAGCAAAGAAAAACCGCCGCCGGGTGGCCCCGGACGGCGGTTGTTTCAGACGAGTATCGGCCGGGATCTCAGTGGATCTTGGCCCAGACCCGGCGCTTCACCGCATAGGCGATGAGGGTGAAGACGATCAGGAACAGCATCGCCTTCATGCCGGTATAGATGCGATTCTCGTAATTGGGTTCGCCCGCCCAGGTCAGGAACGCCGAAACGTCGCGGGCCTGCTGGTCGACCGTGGCCTCGGTGCCGTCGGCATAGGTGACGCCGCCATCCGAGAGCGGGTTGGGCATCGCAATCTGGAAGCCGAGGAAGCCCTCGTTGTACTGCATGCCGTCGGCCAGTTCGAAGCCGGCCGGCGGCTCCTGGTAACCGGTCAGCAGGCCATGGAGGTAATCCGCGCCCTCATGGGCGCCGAAGCCGGCGCCGGCGCGGGAGCGGGCGATCAGCGAAAGATCCGGCGGCAGGGCGCCGTTGTTCGAGGCACGCGCCGCCTGTTCGTTGGCGAAAGGCGCCTTGAACGGGTCGGAGGGCAGGCCCGGACGTTCGACCGGATCGCCATTCTCGTCGGGCATGGCGTCCACCACGGTGACGGCGGCCGCCACTTCCTTCACCTGGGCCTCGGTCAGGCCGATCTCGGTGAGGTTGCGGTAATGCACCAGGTCGAGCGAATGGCAGGCGGCGCAGACCTCGTTATAGACCTGGAAGCCGCGCTGCAGCTGGGCCTTGTCGAACTTGCCGAAGAAGCCCTGGAACGACCAGGATTCCTTCTCGACATGGACGCCGTGATGGGGTGTCGCCGCGACGAAGAGGACCGCGGTGATACCGACGAGCGCGGTGACACCCTTGAGAACGAGGGAACCGGCACTCATCAGAACTTCTCCATCTGCTGGGGAGCTTGGGCAATGGAGGCGTGAGCCCCACCAGCACCAAGAACCGGGCGAGAAATCGACAGGGGAACAGGCTTGGTCTTCTCGAAGATCGAGAGCAGCGGCAGGATCACCAGGAAGTAGGCGAAGTAATAGGTCGTCGCCAACTGACCCATGGAGATGATGCTGATGCCGGCCTGGCCCGTATCCGGTGCGATCGAGAACGAGAACGGCGACCAGATCCAGTCCGGGGCATGCTTGCCGCAGATGGTGAGGATCGCGCAGTCGAAGACCAGCATCCAGAAGAACAGCTTGAAGGCCGGGCGATAGGCGCCCGAGCGGACCGGCGAGCGGTCGAGCCAGGGCAGGATGAACAGCACCGCAATCGCCGCGAACATGGCGATGACGCCCATCAGCTTGTCCGGGATCGAGCGCAGGATCGCGTAGAACGGCAGGAAGTACCATTCCGGCACAATATGTTCCGGCGTCGACAGCGGGTTGGCGGGAACGAAGTTGACCGGATCACCCAGCGTCACCGGGGCATAGAACACCCAGTAGGCGTAGAAGATCAGGAATACGCCGAGGCCGAACAGATCCTTCACCGTGTAATAGGGGTGGAAGGGGATCGTGTCCTGCGGCCCCTTGGTATCGATGCCGATCGGATTGTTGGAGCCGAAGCGGTGCAGTGCCACGACGTGCAGCATGACCACGCCCAGGATCACGAAGGGCAGCAGATAGTGGAGCGAGAAAAAGCGGTTGAGGGTCGGGTTGTCGACCGAGAAACCGCCCCACAGCAGGGTGACGATGGAATCACCTACCCAGGGAATGGCCGAGAACAAATTGGTGATGACCGTGGCACCCCAGAAGCTCATCTGGCCCCAGGGCAGCACATAGCCCATGAAGGCGGTCGCCATCATGAGGAGCAGGATGACCACGCCGATCTGCCACAGCAATTCGCGCGGCGCCTTGTAGGATCCGTAATAGAGGCCGCGGAAGATGTGGATATAGACGACGATGAAGAACATCGACGCGCCGTTCATGTGGATGTAGCGCAGCAGCCAGCCGTAATTGACGTCGCGCATGATGCGCTCGACCGAGTTGAAGGCGTGGTCGACATGCGGCGTGTACTGCATGGCGAGGAAGATGCCGCTGACGATCATGACCAGCAGCATGAAGCCGGCGAGCGACCCGAAGTTCCACCAGTAGCTGAGGTTCTTCGGCGTCGGATATTCGTTGGCCTCGTGATGCAGGTACGAGAAGACCGGCAGGCGGTGATCGATCCAGCGGATCACCGGGTTCTTGAAATTGGCAGCCATGGCTATTTCCCCACCCCTCAGCCGATTCGGACGCGCGTGTCGCTCAGATACTGGTATTCCGGCACCGGCAGGTTGAGCGGCGCCGGGCCCTTGCGGATGCGGCCCGACGTGTCATAGGCCGAACCGTGGCAGGGGCAGTACCAGCCGCCGAACTCGCCCTTCGGCTCGACATCCTTCTGGCCCAGCGGGATGCAGCCGAGATGCGTGCAGACACCGACCAGGATCAGGAATTCCGGCTTCTGGGCGCGCGCCTCGTCGGCCTGCGGGTCCTTCATGTCGGCACTGTCATCGGCCTTGGCCTGTTCGATCTCGGCCGCCGTGCGGTGGCGGATGAAGACCGGCTTGCCGCGCCACATCACGGTGATGGCCTGGCCTTCGGCGATCTGGCTGATATCGACCTCGGTCGAGGACAGCGCCAGCACGTCCTTGGACGGGTTGAGGCTGCTGATGAACGGCCAAGCCACCGACGCCACGCCAAAGGCGGTCACCGATGCCGCGGTCAGATTGAGAAAGTCGCGCCGCGTGCCCTCTTCCCCCGAGGCATGCCCGTTTCCGGGCGATTGCGCGTGATCCGCCATAATGATTGTCCCTCCGGCAAGGCCGACCCGCCCGCGCCTATCACCTCCACCTTGCGGCGGCAGGCTCTGGGAACGCAGACAGGTCTTGAATACCCAGAATAATCCGGGGCTTATACCACGAGGTCACAAGCCGGTAGCGACCGAGAAATCGCGACAGAACGCCGCAGCCGGACCCCTCGGGCCCCATCCCGGTCGCCACGCCTAGCCCGTCGCGGCATTTCCCCCTGAACCGGGCCAAGGGTATAAACGATTTCCGTTAATTTGCAAGGCGGGGCGCCCGCCTTCCGCACAATCCGACCAAGAGAAAATCCAGATTTATCATGCGCTTGGCCCTGTTCGAGCCAGACATTCCCCAGAATACCGGTGCCGTGTTGCGCCTGGCCGCCTGTTTCGGGCTTGGCGTCGACATCATTTTCCCCTGCGGCTTCGTGTTTGACGATGCCAGGCTGCGCCGCGCCGGCATGGATTACATCGACCGGGTCGATCTGCGCCGGCACACGTCCTGGCCGGCCTATCTGGCGGCGGCGCGGACGAATTCGGGTGCGGGGCGCCTCGTTCTGCTGACCACCCGTGCGGCCGCGCCCTATCACACCTTTGGCTTCCAGCCCGGCGACACGCTGCTGCTGGGACGCGAATCGAGCGGCGTGCCCGACCATGTCCACGACGCCGCCGATCACCGCCTGGTCATTCCGTTGCGCCCCGGCATGCGATCGCTCAATGTAGCCATGGCGGCGGCCATCGTCGCCGCCGAAGCGCAACGCCAGTTTTCACTCTCCGTCGAGCTCCCATGATTCCGTATAGCGACAAGAACGGTTTTCCAGCCGATTACCGGGAAGAGGCCCGCCTCTGGTTCCGGACCCTGCGGGACCAGATCTGCGAACGCTTCGAACAGCTGGAGGATGAAGCGCCGGCGCAGCCCGGCCATGCGGCGGCACCCGGCCGCTTCCAGCGCCGGGATTGGGAACGGGATGGCGGTGGGGGCGGCACCATCTCGCTGATGAAGGGACGCCTGTTCGAGAAGGTCGGCGTCAACATCTCGACCGTCTTCGGCACCTTTTCACCCGAGTTCCGTCAGCAGATCCCGGGGGCGGCTGATGACGGCAGTTTCTGGGCGAGCGGCATCAGCCTGGTCGCCCATATGTGCTCGCCGCATGTGCCGGCGGTGCATATGAACACGCGCCTCATCGTCACGCGCAAGGCCTGGTTCGGCGGCGGGGCCGACCTCACCCCGATGTTTCCAGAGGCGCATGCGGAAGACGGCGCGCTGTTCCACGCCGCCTTCAAGGCGGCCTGCGACCGGACCGATGCCGCCTACTACCCGCGCTTCAAGAAGTGGTGCGACGAGTATTTCTATCTGCCGCACCGGCAGGAACCGCGCGGCCTCGGCGGCATCTTCTACGACCAGCTGAACACCGGCGACTGGGACCGGGATTTCGCCTTCACCCGCGATATCGGCGCCTGTTTCCGCGACATCTATCCCGAAATCGTCAGGCGCCACTGGTCCAGGGATTGGACGGCAGAAGAACGCCAGCGGCAATTGATCCGCCGCGGCCGCTATGTCGAGTTCAACCTGCTCTATGACCGCGGCACCACCTTCGGCCTGAAGACCGGCGGCAATACCGAAGCCATTCTGATGTCGCTGCCGCCGGAAGTGGCGTGGCCGTGAGTGCCTTGACCCTGGCCTGAACAGCTAGCCCATCATCTCTCTGGCCTTGGCGAGGCAGCCCTCTCTATCTGCGGCGAAATCGCCGGCGATCCACCAGGCTTCGAGTGCCGCGAGGCGCGCACCCAGATCCGGGCCCGCTTCGGCTCCCAGCTTGAGGAGGTCGCGGCCGGCGAGCGGAAATGTCGGCTTCGGCCAGGATTGGATGATGTCGAAGGCGCGGTGCCAATCGGCATCGGGCGCCGCGTCGTCCCAATCCACCAGCAGCAGGTCGCGCGCGTTGTCATTGCCAAGATCATGGATCTGGCGGCGCACCAGATGCGGGTCGGAGACGTTGATGAGTGGACGAGCGGCGCTCATTAGGTCAAGCCGCGCGCGCTCGGCATTGGAGAGCTTCAGCATCTCGCCGATCACGGGACCGCTCCCGGTGATGGCGAGCGCCGCGAGGCGGCGGATGGGGTCCGGCTTTAGGCCAAGTTCGCCTTCGAGCCGCGCCACCTTGGCCAGACGATCAAGCGAAGTGGCCTGGGGCAGATAGGCCTCGGCAAAGCCGAGGCGCAGCATCTCGCCCCAGACGCCGATACCGTTGCGCGCCACCAGCAGTTTCAGCGTCTCCTGGCGCAGGCGCTCGCCGGACAGGCGCTTCAACTCGAAGCGCCGCGCAGTCGCCGCCGCGATGGCATCGGCATCAAAGGGACCCGCCGCATAATCGGCATGGAAGCGGAAGAAGCGCAGGATGCGGAGGTAATCCTCATCCATGCGCTGGGCGGGATCGCCGACGAAACGCACGCGCCCCGCCAGGAGGTCGGCAACGCCGCCGAAATAATCGTGCACCTGGCCCGATGCATCGCAGAAAAGCGCGTTGATGGTGAGGTCGCGCCGCGCCGCGTCGGCGCGCCAGTCATCGGTGAAGGCGACCCGGGCATGGCGGCCGTCGGTCTCGACATCGTGGCGCAAAGTCGTCACCTCGAAACCGACATGATCGGCGATGGCCGTCACCGTGCCATGCTTCAGGCCGGTCGGAACCGAGCGGAGGCCGGAAGCCTCGAGGCCGGCCATCACCGCCTCGGGCGCAAGGTCGGTAGCGATATCGATATCCCTGACCGGGCGGCCGGCCAGGGCGTCGCGCACGGCGCCGCCGACCAAGCGCCCTTCGCCACCGGCCGCCTTGAGCGCGGCCAGTACCTTCATGGCACCCGCGGCATGGGGCCATGTCATGACATCGATGCGCGGCAGATCACTCATTGAAAGCCCGAACCTGATGGATCTGATGCAGGTAGCACGATTCGGCCCGGCCGCGACAGGGCGGGCTGGACCGCAAGGGGGCCCGATGCTGGCCCTTGCCAGCAGGCAGTGTTGACCGCCAGGATCGCCGCCATGCAGCGCCATCTCCTTGCCATCAATGCCGGCTCCTCCAGCATCAAGTTCCAGCTCTTCCGGGCGGACGGTTCCGGCCCGGATGCAAGGCTGGAGCGGCGCCTGGTCGGCCAACTCGACGGCATCGGCAGCCATCCGCGCCTGGTCATCAGGGACGGAGCCGCCGCCATGCTGGTCGATCGCGGCTTCGCAACCGGTGAGGTTGCCTCGGTCGAGGCGGCGCAGGAGATCGTCGCCGACTGGCTCTCGGCATCGGCAACACCGCTCGACGCGATCGGCCACCGGGTGGTCCATGGCGGGGCCGATTTCACCGGGCCGGTGCCGATCGACACAGCCATCCTCGCCCGCATCGCGGCACTGACGCCGCTCGCTCCGCTGCATCAGCCGAAGAATCTGGCACCGATCCACAGCTGGGTGAGGCGGCGGCCCGATTTGCCGCAGGTGGCAAGCTTCGATACCGCCTTCCATCGCAGTCACGGCGCCCTTGCCGATCGTTTTGCCATCCCCGAAGCGCTCTATGCCGAGGGTGTCCGGCGCTATGGCTTTCACGGCCTTTCCTATGAGTTCATCGCCGGCCGCCTGCGCGAGGCGGCACCCAGCCTGGCGTCTGGCCGCGTCATCGTCGCCCATCTCGGCAATGGCTGTTCGCTCTGTGCGCTCAAGGACGGGCGGAGCATCGATTCCAGCATGAGCTTCACCGCGCTGGACGGCGTCGCCATGGGGACGCGGCCGGGGTCGCTCGATCCCGGTGTCGTGCTCTATCTGATGCGCGAGAAGGGCATGGATGCCGCGCGCCTCGAGCGCTTCCTCTATCACGAGTGCGGCTTGAAGGGCATGTCGGGGATCAGCAACGACCTGCGCGTTCTGGAAAAGAGCGACGATCCCCAGGCGCGCTTGGCCCTCGATTTCTTCGTCCACCGCATCGGCAAGGAACTGGGCGCCCTCACCGCCGTGCTGGGTGGCCTCGACGCCCTCGTCTTCACAGCTGGAATCGGCGAGAACGCCGCCGACATCAGGGCCCGCATCGTCGCCATGAGCGCCTGGGCGGGCCTTGCCATCGACCCCGCGAAGAATGCGGCTCGCAGGATGGACATCTCGGCTCCGGAGGCAAAGGCGCGGACGCTGGTCCTGCCCACCGATGAGGAGCGCATGATCGCCCGGCACATGCTGGCCGTGCTGGGCGGCTAGCCGAAGAGGCGCGCCGGCACCAAAGCCAGATTGGCGAGAAACTGCTGTGTCGCCGCCTTCCAGGAAAAGCGCTCGGCCTCGGCGCGGCATTGCAGGCGCGAGAGGGCGCGTGCCCGGGCGATGGCGGCGGCAAGGTCGGCATCGAGGGCACCCGAGACACCCTCGCGGATGATGTCACGGGGGCCGGCCACCGGATAGGCGGCGACGGGAACGCCACTCGCCAGCGCTTCCAGGATGACAAGGCCGAAGGTGTCGGTGAGGCTGGGGAAGACGAAGACATCGGCCGCGGCATAGAGCTGCGCCAGGTCCTCGCCGATCTGCTTGC
Organism: Dongia mobilis; assembly: GCF_004363235.1. Classification (GTDB taxonomy): domain Bacteria; phylum Pseudomonadota; class Alphaproteobacteria; order Dongiales; family Dongiaceae; genus Dongia; species Dongia mobilis. Next base: position 72,429 of record NZ_SNYW01000001.1, on the reverse strand, counting down.
CGAAGAAATGCGCCTTGGGAAAGCGCGCCCGCAATTGGTCCTGGGCCGGGCCGTCGCCGATCACCACCTGACTGCCCGGCAGGTCCAGGGAAAGGAAAGCCTCGAGATTCTTTTCGACCGCAAGGCGGCCGACATAAAGATGCACCGGGCGCGGCAGGTCGCCGAGGGGCTGTTGCGCATTGGCCCGCGGCCGCGGGCGGAACAGCCTGGTATCGACCCCGCGCGACCAGCGCTTGATGCGCTGGAAACCCTTTTCGCGCAATTCCGCCTCGATCGAGGGCGTCGCCACCATGACGGCCTGGGCGGCGTTGTGAAAGCGCCGCAGCCAGGCATAGGAGAGCGAGATGGGCAGGCCGAAGCGCGCCGCGATGTATTCCGGAAAGCGGGTGTGATAGGCGGTGGTGAAGGGGAGATTTCGCTTCAGGCAATAGCGCCGCGCGGCATGGCCCAGCGGCCCCTCGGTCGCGATATGGATGGCATCCGGCCTGAGGGCCTCGAGCCGTGCGGCCAGGCGGCGATAGGGAAAGATGGCGAGGCGGATCTCGGGATAGGTCGGACAGGGTATCGAGCGGAAGCTTTGCGGCGAGAGGATGGTCGGGCGATGGCCGGCGGCAATGAGCTCGTCATGAGTGCGGCCGATGGTGTGCACGACGCCGTTCACCTGCGGTGCCCAGGCATCGGTGACGATGGCGATGCTGAGCGAGCGGGTCATTCGGCGGCCGTCGGCACGGCTGACGGCGCCGGAGCGGGAATCGCGGCCGGCGGGGCGAGTGCCGGCAGCATGGCGAGGTGGCGCGCCTTCGCCCAGTGCACGATTTCCAGCCTGCCATCGGGATGCTCGACCAGCGCGGTGCAGCTTTCCACCCAGTCTCCGTCATTGGCATAGAGCGTACCGTCGATCTCCTTCAGGGCCGCCTGGTGGATATGGCCGCAGACGATGCCGTCGAAGCCGCGCCGCTTGGCCTCGGCCGTCACCGTATGCTCGAAATCGGCGATGAACTTGACCGCATCCTTGACGCGCGACTTGAGCCAGGCCGAGAGCGACCAATAGGGATAGCCGAAAGCAACGCGCAGCCGGTTGAACCAGTGGTTTAGGGCAAGCGCCAGGGTATAGGCGGAATCGCCCAGTTTCGCGAGCCAGGGCGCATAGCGCACGATACCGTCGAAGGCATCGCCATGGATGATGAGCAGGCGCCTGCCATCGGCCGTCACGTGCTCGGCCTCGTTCATCACCTTGACGTCGCCGAAAGCGTGATCGTCGTAATCGCGCAAGGGTTCGTCGTGATTGCCCGGCACATAGATCACATGGGTGCCCTTGCGTGCCTTGCGGAGCAGCTTCTGCACCACGTCGTTATGGGCCTGGGGCCAGAACCATCCCTTGGAGAGGCGCCAGCAATCGATGATGTCGCCGATCAGGTAGATGTAATCGGCGTCGTTGTTTTTGAGGAAATCGAGCAGGTAATCGGCCTTGCAGCCGCGCGTGCCGAGATGCACGTCGGAGATGAAGATCGCGCGGTAGCGCGTTGCTGTTTCCGACATCTGCGCCATGGCGTTCATGAGGTCTTGCCGACTCGCCAGTGATTGCACTGGCCCGCTCATAGCGACAAATGCGTTGCAGGATGATGACGCGGTCAGCTTTGCCGCAAGGCAGCGCAGGATTTCATGCCGGCGTCATGCGGGTGACGCCAACCTGTCACGCAAGGCGCGCCGAACCCATTAGGCGAGCTTGGCGCGCAGGCGCGGTGTCGCGAAATCGAGGAAGGCGCGCATCTTGAGCGGCAGGGCGCCCTGGGCGACATGGACGAAATGGATCGGCCAGGCGGGTGGTTCGAATGCCTCGAGGACAGGCACGAGTGTGCCCGCGGCTACTGCCTTCGCCGCCTGGTAGGAGAGGACGCGGGTAATACCGGTGCCGGCGATGGCGGCATCGATGGCCGCCTCGGCCGTGGTGACGCTGAGCCGCGTGCGAACCGGGACGGCCATGTCACGCTTGCCGTCGTGAAACATCCAGAATTTCGATGGCGTCATGTTCTCGAAGCTGACGCAATCGTGGTGGATGAGATCGGCGAGCTTCGTCGGCGTACCGCAGCGCTTCAGATAATCGGGGCTGGCATAGGCCGAACGCCGTGTCGTGCCGAGGCGCGTCGCCACCAGATTGCTGTCGGGCAGATTGCCGATGCGCAAGGCGGCATCGATATGGTCGTCGATGAGGTTGGAGAGGCGATCGCCGAGGACGAGGCGCAGCGTGATCTCGGGGAAGGCCTGCAGGAACTCGGCAACCACCGGCAGCAGATGCAGCCGCCCGAAGACGATCGGCGCTGTCACCGTAAGCTCGCCCCTGGGCGTCAGATATTCGCCGGCCGCCTGCCGCTCGGCTTCCTCGACCCGGCCGAGGATTTCCCTGGCGGCGGCGAGATAGTCGCGGCCCGTTTCGGTGAGTTGCACCTGGCGATTGGTGCGGATGAGCAGGCGGGCATTCAGATGCGCTTCCAGTTCCGCCACCTTGCGGCTGACGGTGGCGAGCGGCGCCCGCAACTGACGGGCCGCGGCGGAGAGGCTGCCAGCCTCGGCCACCGCGACTAGGAGCGCCATCGCTTCCAGCCGATCCATGCAGCGCCTCCTGGGAAACTAGCCCTCGATTACCCTCTCATTAATTGGGAGGGTAATTCTCAAACTGGCATCCTACTGCAAATTCTCGGGAGGACATAGCTTCTGGGGCAGATCGCGCATTCGGATGCCCCAGCCTTTTCACCAGTTCTGTCGAGGAGTTGCCCGCATGAAGCTCTATCACCATCCCCTTTCCGGTCACGCGCACCGCGCCCGCCTGTTCCTCTCGCTGCTGGGCATTCCCCACGAACTGGTCCCGGTCGACCTCGCCGAGGGTGCCCACAAGGCGCCGGATTTCCTGAAGCTCAACCCGTTCGGCCAGGTGCCGGTGCTGGATGATGACGGCGTCATCGTCACCGATTCCAATGCCATCCTGGTCTATCTGGCGAAAAAGCATCGGCGCGGCGACTGGCTGCCGGAGGAACCCCTGGCCGCTGCCAGGGTGCAGAAATGGCTGTCGGTCGCCGCCGGAGAGATCGCATATGGACCGGCGGCGGCGCGACTCGTCGCCGTGTTTGGCGCCGGTTTCCAGCCGGAAGAGGTCCTTGCCCGCGCGCATCATGTGCTGAAGCTGATCGATGCCGAATTGAGCGCCCATCCCTTCATCGCCGGGACGGCGCCGACCATCGCCGATCTGGCGCTCTACAGCTACATCGCCGCCGCGCCGGAAGGGAATGTGGATCTCTTGGCCTATGCCCATGTGCGGGCCTGGCTGGTTCGGATCGAGGCCCTGCCGGGCTTCGTCGCGTTCCAGAAAACGCCCGCCGGCCTGGCGGCGTAGGTATCGAACCGGCACGGGAGACAGATCCGGCACCCCGTGCCGGGCTTGAAAGGACGATAGATGACCAACATCACGGCCACACCCGCATTGCCTTGGCATGAGGGCGAAATTTCCCTGCAGCGCGACGCCGGCGTTGCCGAACGCATGGCGGAAGTGGGGCGGCGGGTCATCCGCGACTGGATGCCGGACCAGCACCGCGCCTTCTTCGCGCAACTGCCCTTCGTCGTGCTGGGATCGGTGGATCCGGCCGGCGACGCATGGGCGACGTTGCGGGCGAATATGCCGGGCTTCATGCATTCACCGACACCGACTAGCCTTGAGGTCAATCTGGCGCGCGATCCGGGCGATCCGGCGGAAGCGGGCCTCGAAGACGGCGATGCCGTCGGGCTGCTGGGCATCGAATTGCACACAAGGCGACGCAACCGGGCAAACGGGACCGTGCGGCGGGTTGACGAGAACGGCTTTACCCTCGCCGTCGAACAGAGTTTCGGCAATTGCCCGCAATATATCCAGATGCGCCGGTTCGACTTCACCCGCGCGCCCGACCGGTTGCAGCCGACCGAGTCGGTTCAGCAGCTTGACCCCCGCGATGACCGCGCCCGGAAAATGATCGCCACCGCCGACACGTTCTTCGTCGCCTCCTATGCCGACCGGCCCGATGGCACGCGGCAGGTGGATGTGTCGCATCGCGGCGGCAAACCGGGCTTCGTGCATATAAGCGAGGCAGGTGTTCTCACCGTGCCGGATTTTGCCGGCAACCTGTTCTTCAACACGCTTGGCAATTTCCGCATCAATCCGCGTGCCGGACTGGTCTTTGTCGATTTTGCAACCGGTGATTTGCTGCAGATCACCGGAATTCCGGAGGTCATACTCGACGGGCCGGAGATCGCCGCCTTCCGGGGCGCCGAGCGCTTCTGGCGCGTGACCCCCACCCGCATCCTCTACCGCCCGGCCGCCTTGCCGTTGCGCTGGACGGATGAGCCGGACGGCGCCTCACCCAGATCGCTCGCCACCGGCGATTGGGCCGCCTTGACGCCGTGACCGGCTAGCGCTGGTCGGTGGGGCAATAGAAGGTCGAGCGCCCGCCCTGGGTGAGGCGCCTGATCGGGCCGCCGCAAATCCGGCAGGGCTCGCCCTCGCGGTCATAGACCTTCCAGCGGTGCTGAAAATAGCCAAGCTCGCCATTGGCTTGCACGTAATCGCGCAAAGAGGAGCCGCCGGCCTTGATGGCGTCCTTCAGTACCTGCTTGATGGCGGCGGCGAGTTTCGCCGCGCGCTCGCCCTGCACCGTGCCGGCCTGGCGCTTCGGGCTGATTCCGGCGCGGTGGAGGGCTTCGGATGCATAGATGTTGCCGACCCCCACCACCAGGCGCTGGTCCATGATGGCAAGCTTCACCGCGGTCTTGCGGCCCTTCAGCATGGCGGCCAGCGCCTTGCCGTCGAAGGCGGGGTCCAGGGGTTCCAGCCCGAGGCCGCGAATCAGCTTGTGGCCGGCGAAATCGGCGGCGGCGACGAGATCCATCATGCCGAAGCGGCGCGCATCATTGAAACGCACGCAGGTGCCGTCATCGATGTCGAAGACGACGTGGTCGTGACGGTCGAGCAGCGCGGGGCGCTTCTCGTTCACCACCATCGAGCCGGACATGCCGAGATGGACCAGCAGGATCTGCCCGTCATCGAGGTCGATGACGATGTATTTGGCGCGCCGGCGGATCGCCTCGACCCGCCGCCCGGCCAGCCGCGAAGCAAAATCCGCCGGAAAGGGAAAGCGCAGGTTCGCGCGGCGCTGCTCGACATGGACGAGGCGGCGGCCCAGCAATTTCAGCGCCAGGCCGCGGCAGACGGTTTCGACTTCGGGCAATTCGGGCATGGGTTCACCTGTGGTGCCGGCACCAGCGGTAGGATACCCGCCCCCCTGCGTCAAGACATCGCCTCGGCAGGCTGGCTTCCCCCGGCATCTGCCGCTAAAGTCCCGGCCAAACAGGAAAGATTCGATGCCCGCCGAGCGACCCCAGGACCCAACGCAAACTGCCGAATCGGACGCCACCTGGTTCGGCTATCGCCAGATCGGGATGGCGGAGAAGGCCGGCCTGGTGCAGGGCGTCTTTTCCTCGGTCGCCGGCAAATACGACCTGATGAACGATTTGATGTCGGGCGGCATCCATCGCCTGTGGAAGGCGGCGATGCTGGACTGGCTGAGCCCGCGCCCCAACTGGAACAGCCTGGACGTGGCCGGCGGTACCGGCGACATCGCCTTCCGCCTCCTCGCACGTCAGCCGACGGCCCATGTGACAATCTGCGATCTTACCCCGGCGATGCTGGAAGTGGGCCGCGACCGGGCGATCGACCGCGGCATCCTTTCCGGCCTCGACTGGGTCAGCGGCAATGCCGAGGATCTGCCCTTCGACGAGATGCAGTTCGATTCCTACACCATCGCCTTCGGCCTGCGGAATGTCGGGCGGCAGCAGCGGGCCCTTCAGGAGGCCTATCGCGTCTTGAAGCCGGGCGGGCGCTTCCTCTGTCTGGAATTCAGCCATGTGGCTCTGCCCGCTTTGGCCAAGCTCTATGACGTCTATTCCTTCCAGGTGCTGCCCTGGCTGGGCGAGATGGTGGCGAAGGACCGCGCTTCCTACCAGTACCTGGTCGAATCGATCCGCAAGTTCCCGACCCAGGACAATCTGGCCGCGATGATGACCAGGGCCGGCTTCCGCCAGGTCACCTATCGCAACCTGACCGGCGGCATCGCGGCGCTGCATTCCGGCTGGCGGATCTAGGCATGTTCCGCACGCTGCGCTCGCTCTATCGCCTTTCTGCCATCGCCATCTGCTTTGCACGGCATGGTGCGCTCAGTCCCTTCGAGGCCGCCCTTTCCAATGCCGGCATCGCCCCCGTCCTGCTGTTCGGGGCGCGCATCCTGTTCGGCCGGCCGATCGACGGCAGGCGCCCCGGCGAGCGCCTGGCAGCGGCCCTCTCGGAACTCGGCCCCGCCTTCATCAAGCTGGGCCAGGTGCTCTCCACCCGCTCGGACCTGCTGGGCGAACAGGTGGCGGCGGATCTCGCCAAACTGCAGGACCAGCTGCCGGCCTTCAGCGCCTTCGAGGCGAAAAGCCGGATCGAGGACGAACTGGGCGCGTCGCTATCCGAACTCTTCGCGCAATTCGACGACGAGCCGGTCTCGGCCGCCTCGATCAGCCAGGTGCATTTCGCCGTCACCGCCCCGGCGCCGGATTTTCCCGACGGCCAGCCGGTCGCGGTGAAGGTGCTGCGCCCCGGCATCGAGGAGCGCTTCCAGGCCGATATCGACCTGCTGCTCTGGGTTGCCGAGATGATCGAGCGCACGCAGCCGAAATTGCGGCGCCTGAAGCCGGTCGAGGTGGTGCGGACCTTCGCCGCCACGGTCCGGATCGAGATGGATCTGCGGCTCGAAGCCGCCTCGGCCTCCGAACTCCGCGACAATTTCGAGGGCGATCCCACCTATCGCGTGCCGGTGATCGACTGGTCGCGCACGGCGCGGCGGGTCATGACCCAGGAACGCATGATCGGCATCCCGATGGATGACGGCCCGGCCATGCGCGAGGCCGGCCTTGACGTAGACGAGGTGCTGACCAAGGCCGCCGCGATCTTCTTCAACCAGGCCTTCCGCGACGGCTATTTCCACGGCGACCAGCATCCCGGCAACATGACGGTGGGCTTTGACGGTGCCATCCAGGTGGTCGATTTCGGCATCATGGGAAGGCTTGATCGCAAGACGCGCTTCTATCTGGCCGACATGCTGCTGGGCTTCCTCGAGCGCGACTACATGCGTGTCGCCAAGGTGCATGTCGAGGCCGGCTATCTGCCGCAGACGCAATCCCTCGACGAATTCGCCCTCGCCCTGCGCTCGATCGGCGAGCCGATCCAGGGAAGGCCGCTGCACGAGATCAGTTTCGCCACCATGTTGGGCCAGCTGTTCTCGATCGCCGAAACCTTCGACATGGAGGTACAGCCGCAATTGCTGCTCCTCCAGAAGAACATGCTGATGGCCGAAGGCGTCTCGCGGCAATTGAACCCGACGCTCAACATCTGGACCCTTGCCCGGCCGCTGATCGAACAATGGATGATCGAGAACCGGGGGCCGAAGGCGCGCCTCGAGCAGGGCATCGTCGATTTCCTCGACGTGATCGAGCGCGGCCCCGCGGTCCTCAAGAATGTCGACCGGCTGGTGAGCCATCTGGCCGAAGGCGGGTTGAAGCTCGATCCCGAGGCCTTGCGCGTCATCAACCGCACCGGCTCCAATTGGTGGCTCTGGATCATCATCGCGGTGCTGACGGCGGCCTTGCTGTTCCGGTGAGCGGCTGTTCCGGTGGGCTGATCCTGGCCACCGGTCATCCAGGGCGATCCGAGTTGCGTACTGAGACCGCAACTTCACCCGGGAGACCCTGATGACCCTGAATAGACTGTTCCTGGCTGGCGCCTTCCTGCTGGCCAGCATGAATGCAACCCTTGCGGCACCGGCCAACGGCGCCGCCATCGAGGCGGCCATCAGCGGCAATACGGTCGCCGGCAATATGGATGCCAGCGGGCCGTACGCCGAATTCTACGAGGCCGGCGGCACCATCAGGGGCGACGGTTATACCGGCAAATGGTCGATCGAAGGCGATACCATGTGTTTCGAATATGAGGGTACGGCCAAGGATTGCTGGGCGGCCGAGATCAGCGGCGATCAGGTTCGCTGGCTGAAGGACGGCGCCAGCGGTGGTACCGGCACGATCCTCCCCGGAAACGCCAACAATTTCTGACAAGTCGATGCGACCGGCTATAGTGCCGGTCGCATGACTCCGCTCGCCTTTTTCACCCTCTTCCTCTCGGCCTTCGGCGCCGCCACCATCTTGCCGGGCTCGTCGGAAGTGGTCTTTTCCGCACTGCTGCTCGAACACCCGGATGCCCTTTGGCTGCTCCTCGCCGTGGCCACGATCGGCAACACCCTGGGCTCGGCGTTCAACTGGGTGCTGGGGCGTTTCCTGGTGCATTTCCAGGACCGGAAATGGTTTCCCGTTTCACCTCGCCGCCTCGACCAGGCCAGCAACCTGTTCCAGCGCTTCGGTTATCCCTTGCTGCTGCTGGCCTGGGTGCCGGTGATCGGCGATCCGCTGACCGTGGCGGCGGGCGTGCTGCGGGCACGGTTCCTGCCCTTCCTGATCCTCGTTTTCATCGGCAAGGCGGGCCGTTATGGCGTATTGGCCTCGTTCGTCTGGGCGGCATCGGCGCCTAGTTGAGCCGGCAAACCAGCCGCCCGCACCTTGAATTTCGTCACCAACGCCAGTAAATACCGTTATTCACTGTGGAATGGGCGATCAGGATCAGCGAAATGAGCGCCAGCAAGCGGGTTCTCCTCATCATTGCCGGCGGCATCGCGGCCTACAAGTCGCTGGATCTGATCCGGCGCGGGCGTGAGCGCGGGTTCTCCTTCCGCGTCATCCTGACCAAAGGCGGGGCGCAGTTCGTCACACCGCTCGCGGTCTCCTCGCTGGCCGGCGACCGGGTCTATTCGGATCTCTTTTCTCTCACCGACGAAGCCGAGATGGGTCATATCCGCCTGGTGCGCGAGGCCGATCTGATCGTCGTGGCGCCGGCCACGGCCGATCTCATCGCCAAGATGGCGCTGGGCCTCGCCGATGATCTCGCCTCCACCGCCCTGCTCGCCAATGACAAGCCGGTGCTGATTGCCCCTTCCATGAATGCCGTCATGTGGGCGAGCCCCGCGGTGCAGGCTAATGTCGCCACCCTGCGCGGGCGCGGCGTCCATGTCATCGGTCCCGGCGCCGGCGATCTTGCCTGCGGCGAGGTGGGCGACGGGCGCCTCGCCGATCCGCTCGAGATTCTGGCCGCCATGCTGCGGCTTGCAGCACCTGGACCGCTTGCCGGCATGAATGCGCTCGTCACCTCGGGCCCCACCTATGAGGCGATCGACCCGGTGCGCTTCATCGGCAACCGCTCGTCCGGCAAACAGGGCCATGCCATCGCGGCGGCCCTCGCCGCGGCCGGCGCCAGCACCACCCTGGTGAGCGGCCCCACCGCCGAGCCCGACCCCGCCGGCTGCAAGGTGATCCATATCGAAAGTGCCAGCGAGATGCTGGCGGCGGCGCAAGGCGCGCTGCCAGCCGACATCGCCATCTGTGCCGCGGCCGTTGCCGATTGGCGCCCGGCCCAGCTTGCCAACCAGAAGATGAAGAAGCGCGAGGGCGGCGAGCCGCCGCGGATCGAGCTTGCCACCAATCCGGACATCCTGGCGACCTTGTCTGCCCCCGGCCCGCAGCGGCCGCGCCTTGTCATCGGCTTCGCCGCCGAGACCGAGCGCGTCGCCGAATTCGCGCAAGCCAAGCGGCGCAAGAAGCAATGCGACTGGATCCTCGCCAATGACGTCTCGCCCGCCACCGGCACCTTCGGCGGCGCGGAGAACGAAGTTCATTTCATCACCGCATCCGGCGCGGAAAGCTGGCCGCGCCTCACTAAGCGCGCGCTGGCGACGCGCCTCGTGGATCGCATCGCGCAGCATTTCGGAAAGTCGGTCGCATGAGTGCCGCCAGCGTTCCCGTCAGCGCCCCCGTCAGCGTTGCCGTCAGGCGCCTTGCCCATGGCGCCGATCTGCCATTGCCGGACTATGCCACGGCGGGTGCGGCGGCGCTCGACCTGCTGGCGGCGGTGGCGGCCCCGGTGACGCTCCCGCCCCTCGGCCGCGCGCTCATTCCGACCGGCATCGCCATTGCCCTTCCCGCCGGTTACGAGGCGCAAGTACGGCCGCGTTCGGGGCTGGCGCTGAAGCAGGGAATCACCGTGCTCAATGCGCCGGGCACCATCGATGCCGATTACCGTGGCGAGCTGGGCGTCATCCTTATCAACCTGTCGGACGCACCCGTCACCATCCGGCGCGGCGACCGCATCGCCCAGCTTGTGCTGGCCGAGGTCGCGCGCCTCGCCTGGAACGAGGTGGCGGAACTGCCGGAAACGCCACGCGGCAGCGGCGGCTTCGGCTCGACCGGCGTCGCCGCGCGCTGAAGCAGTTCAATTCTGTTCGGGGAAGATCATCGTGCTGCATCCATCGAAACGACTGCTGTTTGCCATCGAGGCGGTACTCGACATCGCCTATTACGGCGGCTCGCAGCCGGTGCAATCGGGCGAGATTTCCGAGCGTCAGGGCATCCCGCGCCGCTATCTGGAACAGGTGCTGCAGCATCTGGTCCGGAGCGGCATCCTGGCCGGCCATCGCGGTCCCAAGGGCGGCTATGTGCTGGCGCGCGAGCGGCGGCGCATCAATCTGGGCGAGATCGTGCGCGCGGTGCGCCAGTTCGAGGGCCAGCCGGACCCGGTGCAGACCGCCGGCGGCTCGCGTGTCGCCCTCGAGATCGTGCGGCCGATCTGGCGCGAATTGCAGCAGGAGATGCTGGGACGTCTCGATTCGGTGACGCTGGAGGATCTCTGCCAGAAGGCGCAGGTCGCCGGCATCCAGACCGATGCCATGCACCGCCTCGATTTCAGCATCTGAACCGACCACCAATACGCAAGGATCACCCATCATGAGCAGCGCATCCGCCACCTTCCGCGGCAAGATCTACGACAACTTCCTCGCCACCATCGGGGCGACGCCGGTCGTCCGCCTGGCCAAGCTGGCGAAGGCGGAAGGCGTGTCGGCCGATCTTCTGGGCAAGCTGGAATTCTTCAATCCGCTCTCCTCGGTCAAGGATCGCATCGGCCTTGCCATGATCGAGGCGCTGGAGCAGAGCGGCAAGTTGCAGCCGGGCGGCACGCTGATCGAGCCCACTTCCGGCAATACCGGCATTGCCCTCGCCTTCGTGGCGGCGGCCAAGGGCTATCGCCTCATCCTCACCATGCCGGAAAGCATGTCGCTGGAGCGGCGCAAGATGCTGCGCCTCTTGGGCGCCGAACTGGAACTGACCCCGGCCGCGCGCGGCATGTCGGGCGCCATCCAGCGGGCCGAGGAACTGGCGGCGGCAACACCCGGCGCCGTCATCCCGCAGCAGTTCAAGAACCTCGCCAATCCCGAGATCCACCGCCGCACCACGGTGCAGGAGATCCTCGAGGATTGCGATGGCCGGCTCGATTATTTCGTTTCGGGCGTCGGCACCGGCGGCACCATCACCGGCGTGGGCGAGGTGCTGAAGAAGGAAATTCCCGGCGTGAAGATCGTGGCGGTGGAGCCGGAGGACAGCCCGGTGCTTTCCGGCGGCCAGCCCGGCCCGCACAAGATCCAGGGCATCGGCGCCGGCTTCGTCCCGGAAATCCTCAACAAGGGCATCATCGACGAGGTGCTGCGCATCTCCAACGCCAACGCCTTTGCCATGGCGCGCAAGGCGGCGAAACTGGAAGGCATGCCGGTCGGCATCTCGTCCGGGGCAGCTCTCACCGCCGGCATCGAGCTTGGCCAGCGGCCGGAAGCGGCGGGCAAGCGCATCCTCGTGGTCCTCCCCTCCTCGGCCGAGCGCTATCTCTCCACCGCCCTGTTCGAGGGGCTGGAGTGAGGAAAGAAGGCCCCACCCTCACCGCATCCTCTCTCCATTCGAGGAAGAGGTCAGGGTGAGTGGGTTCGCCGAATAGGATTCGTTTTATGACCGATCTGACCGACCGGCAGCTGGAACGTTACGCGCGCCATGTCATCCTCGACGAAGTGGGCGAAGAGGGCCAGGGCAAGCTCCTGGCGGCCAGGGTGCTGGTGGTGGGGGCCGGCGGACTTGGCGCCCCGCTGCTGCTCTATCTCGCCGCGGCCGGCATCGGCACGCTGGGGCTGATCGACGACGACGCGGTCGACCTTTCCAACCTGCAGCGCCAGGTGATCCATGACGAGGCCGCCATCGGGCAGCCGAAGGTGGAAAGTGCCGCCGCGCGCATCCGGGCGCTCAACCCCGACATCACACTCGAGGTGATGCGCGCGCGGCTTGATGCCGGCAATGCGGACGAGATCATCGCCCGCTTCGACATCGTCGCCGATGGCAGCGACAATTTCACCACGCGCTATCTGCTGAACGATGTCTGCTTCCGGCAGCAGAAGACCCTCGTCTCGGCGGCGCTGCTGCGCTTCGATGCACAGCTGTCGACCTTCAAGGCGCATCTCGGCGACCCGCATCCCTGCTATCGCTGCCTGTTCCCCGAACAGCCGCCGGAGGATTTCATCCCGCGCTGCGAGACTGCCGGCATATTGGGCTCGGTCGCCGGCGTCATGGGCGCCCTGCAGGCGACCGAGGTGCTGAAGGAGGTTCTGGGTCTCGGTGACAGCCTCTCCGGCCGCCTTCTCATGTATGACGCGCTGGGCCCGCAGTTCCGCGAAGTGCGCTTCAAGCGCGATCCCGGCTGCCCGACTTGTGGTCACTAAGCAAAACGGCCCCGTTCCACACGGGGCCGCTTCTTTGTCAGAGCAAGGCTTCCAGCACGCGGTCGGGCGGCTTGTGGCCGTCGACGAAGGTCTTGATGTTGATGATGACCTTTTCGCCCATGTCGACGCGGCCCTCGATCGTGGCCGAGCCCATATGCGGCAGCAGCACGACATTGTCGAGGCGCAGCAGTTTCGGGTTGAGCGCCGGTTCGTGCTCGAAGACGTCGAGCCCGGCGCCAGCGATTTCCTTCTTGTCGAGCATGCGGGTCAGCGCATTCTCGTCCACTACCTCGCCGCGCGCGGTGTTGACCAGATAGACATGCTTTTGCAGCAGCTTCAGGCGCCGTGCCGAGAGAAGATGATAGGTGGCCGGCGTGTGCGGGCAATTGACCGAGATGATGTCCATCCTGGCCAGCATCTGGTCGAGGCTTTCCCAATAGGTCGCCTCCAGTGCCTGCTCGACCGCCGGGGCGACGCGGCGGCGGTTGTGGTAATGCACCGAGAGGCCGAAGCCCCTGGCGCGGCGCGCCACCGCCTGGCCGATGCGGCCCATGCCGATGATGCCGAGGCGCTTGCCGTAGATGCGGTGGCCCAGCATGCTCATCGGGCCCCAGCCCTGCCACTTGCCGGAACGGATCAGGCGTTCGCCTTCCGACACGCGGCGGGATACCGCGAGGATGAGGGCCATGGTCATGTCGGCCGTGTCCTCGGTCAGGACACCCGGCGTGTTGGTGACGGTGATGCCGCGCTGGCGCGCGGTGGCGAGGTCGATATGGTCGACGCCGGTGCCGAAGGAGGCGATGAGGCGGAGCTGGGGACCCGCCTGGGACAGAACCGCGGCATCGATGTGATCGGTGACGGTGGGGACCAGGATGTCGGCGGCCTTCACCGCCTCGATCATCTCGGCCTGGGTCATCGGATGGTCGTCGAGATTGAGCCGGACGTTGAACAGCTCCATCATCCGCGTCTCGATGACGTCGGGCAGCTTGCGCGTCACCACCACCAGGGGCTTGTTGCTCATGATCGACCCAATCTCCTGCCCAATCTCCCGCACGGGGGCCGTTTCCGGCATCGGGTTCGCGATCCGTTTCCCCGCAACGCAATGTCCAGCCAGTGGTAGCAAGCGGGCAGCGGCCTTGTCGAGGGGCTGGTCCCGGACGACGCCGGAATAAGCGGCGGAGCGCCACCGCCCGCTCCAATCGCGACATGGGCCCGGCGGGTTCAGGCCAGCGCCCGGCGCACCTAGCCGCTGGCAGCGATGTCAACAAGTTGACGGCCGAGGCGGCGGCAGGGCTTGACCATCGGGAACACCGCCTATAATCCGCTGACATGCCCGCGACTCGGAAAATCCCGTCTGCCCGCCACCTGGCTACGGTTCTGGCGCCAATCCTGGCCCCGATCCTGGTTCTCATCCCGGTTCTGGCGGCGCTGGCATTCCTGGCAGGTCCGGTGACGGCCCAGGAAAAGCTGCCTCTGCCGCGCTTCGCCAGCCTGCAATCGGCCAAGGTCAACATGCGCACCGGCCCCGGCGAGGCCTATCCGATCCTGTGGACCTATCAGCGCGCCAATCTGCCGGTGGAGATCATCGAGGAGTTCGAGTTGTGGCGCCGCATCCGCGACCATGACGGCATCGTCGGCTGGGTCAAGGGCACGCTGCTCTCCGGCAAGCGCCACGCCATGGTGCGCGACCAGCGCCGAACCTTGCGCGCCGAGGCAAAGAACGACGCCCCGGCAGTCGCCTATCTCGAGCCCGGGGTCATCCTGCGCATCCTCGAATGCAGCGGCGAATGGTGCCGCCTCAAGGTTCAGGACCACAAGGGCTGGCTGATGAAGAACGAGTTCTGGGGCGTCTATGCGGAAGAGACGCTGAAGGAATAGGCGGCGTTCAGTCGAGATCGCCCGCCAGCGCCTGGCGCGACGCTTCGCTCATCATCGCCATATGGCCATAGGCCGGATGTTCAAAGCCGATGACGACCTGCTGGTCCTGCTGCTTGAAGAGGGCCGCCTGGGCATCCGACATCGGAAAATGGATGAACTGCACCGAGGAGGCCTTGCCGGATTCGTTGGTGCGATCCTGGTCGGCCTCCGGAACACCCTTCACGGTCTCGCCGGCGAACTTGAGGAAGGCGGTATGCTCGACACCGCCGAGGCGGGCGAGGAAGTTGGCGCGGCGCACGGGATCGTCGATCTCGAACATCACCGTCGCCACCAGTTCGCGCCCTTGCGGGATGAGCGGGTTGTAGGCCCGGAGTTCGTCGGCCACCTGCTCTTCGCCGCCCTTCTCGATATAGAGCATCTCCTGGACCTGCTGCAGCATGGTCTCGAAGCATTCGAAATAGAAGGTGGCGACCGGCCCGACCTCGAGGCGGCGCGGCTTCTTCAGGGCCACCACGGCTGACCGCAATTCGCGCCGCCTCGCCGCATATTCGGCCATGGGCAGGATGTCGGCCCGGGTGATCTCGCGCTTGCGGATCGCAGTCATGATGACTCCTGACGCTTCGTTATTCTTGTCTTCCCCCGCCTAGGGCAGGCGATGACAGCAAAGGTGAAATCCAGTCACGCCAATCCGTACGCACGCGCGAAGAGTTGGATCGGATGCGGCGCCTCGGCGCTGCCCGATTGATCGTTGCGGAGCGCGTCGATGCCCTGCTGGATATGGGCGCCGGCCAGCGGGCATTCGGAAGCGATATGGGCCTTTTCCGCCTTCATCGCCTGGCGCGCCACCGGTTTCCCCACCTTGAGGGCCACGTCGAAATTCCCCTTCATGACGCCCCAGGCGCCGCCATGGCCCGAGCAGCGCTCGATCACGGCGAGATCCGCCTGCGGAATCAGTTTCAGCATCTCGGTCGCCTTTTGGCCCATGTTCTGGGCGCGGGAATGACAGGCGATGTGCAGGGCGACACCGCCCTCCAGCGGCTGGAGGCCCGGCGCCAGGCCGTTCCTTTTCGCGATGTCGACGACATATTCCGAGATGTCGAAGGTCGCCTGGGCAAGGCGCTTCACCTTGTCCTCTTCCGGCAGGATGAGGGGCCATTCGAATTTCAGCATCAGTGCGCAGGACGGCACCAGGGCGATAACGTCATAGCCCGCATCGACATAGGGGAGAAGCGCGTCGGCGACGTCTGCCGCATGATCGGCCACCCGGGCGACATCGCCCTGCTCCAGCTGCGGCATGCCGCAGCAGCGCGGATAGACCACCTCGGTCTCGACGCCGTTCTTGGCCAGCACATTGATGGCCGCCATGCCGATTTCGGGATTGTTGTAATTGGCAAAGCAGGTGGCATAGATCACCGCCTTGCGGCCAAAGGCCGGGGCCTCCCGGTTCACCTCGGGCCGGTTCTCCATGGCACGCAGCACCAGGGTGCGGCCGTTGAATTTCGGCACATGGGCCCGGGCGTCGATTCCCGTCACGGCCTCCATCACCTGGCGCGCGGCGCTGCTTTCGGCAACGGCATTGGCAATCGGCGCCGCGAGTGCAGCCATCTTGCCGTTGCGGTCGGTCTCGGTCAGTTGCCGGTAGACCTTGTCGTTCTTCCCCTGTTTGAGCTCGGCCGCGCGGTAGCGCAGCATGAGATGCGGAAAGTCGAGCGCCCATTCATGCGGCGGCACATAGGGGCATTTGGTCATGAAACAGAGGTCGCAGAGCGTGCAGGCGTCGACCACCTGCTTGTAGTCCTTGGTGTCGACGCCGGCCATTTCGTCGGGACTGGCATCGACCAGATCGAACAGCCGCGGGAAGGAATCGCACAGATTGAAACAGCGGCGACAGCCATGGCAGATGTCGAAGACGCGGTGCATCTCCGCCTCGATCTTCGCCATGTCGTAGAAATCCGGGTTGCGCCAGTCGATCTTGTGGCGAACCGGTGCCTCCAGGCTGCCTTCGCGCATGGGTCGGCCCTCACACGTGGGTTGCAGGAGATAGCGCAGCGAAAGGGAACGCTGCCGCCGGAGCGAGTCCGGCGACAGCGATCAAGCGGAATTCGAAACCCGGGCCTCAGCCCAGCGTGTCGAGCGCCTTCTGGAAACGCCCGGCATGGGACTTCTCGGCCTTGGCGAGCGTCTCGAACCAGTCGGCGATCTCGTCGAAGCCTTCCTCGCGCGCCGTGCGCGCCATGCCCGGATACATGTCGGTATATTCGTGGGTCTCGCCCGCGATCGCCGCCTTCAGGTTCGGCGCCGTGCCGCCGATGGGCAGGCCGGTGGCCGGATCGCCGACTTCCTCGAGGAATTCAAGATGGCCATGGGCATGGCCGGTCTCGCCCTCGGCGGTCGAGCGAAACACCGCCGCCACGTCGTTGTAGCCCTCGACATCCGCCTTCTGGGCGAAATAGAGATAGCGTCGGTTAGCCTGGCTTTCGCCGGCGAAGGCTTCCTTCAGGTTGTTCTCGGTCTTCGAGCCTTTCAGAGCAGCCATTTCAGTCTCCCTAGCTAATCAGGTTGCACGGATTGAGAAGGTCTCCCGACGCGGCGGCAGGAGGGGGGCTGTCATGCAGTCCCGTGTTTTCCGTGACGCCGCGACAAGCTTTTGGCTGGCGGCCAGACTAGGCAGGCACCCAGCGCCTGTCAACACACTGGAACCGTTTTAATATTGCTTGTTACTAATTGATTACGCAGGCGAATTAATTGTCATTCGCAAGTCGGACAATGACATCGACGCGCGCCACCTTCATGCCCGCGGGAGGCGCGGGCAGGTGCGCAAGTGCCACGTCATCCGCCGGAATATCCATCAGGCGGCCGCTGCCCTCGACAAAGAAATGATGGTGCGGGCGCGTATTGGTATCGAAATAGGAGCGACCGGGCTCCACCACCACCTCGCGCAGCAGGCCGGCGGCGGTGAACTGGTGGAGGGTGTTGTAGATCGTCGCCAGCGAGACGGAGATGCGCTGGGCAACGGCGGCGGCGTGCAGATCCTCGGCCGAGACATGGCGGTCGCCGCCTTCGAACAGCAATTTGGCCAGCGACAGGCGCTGCCGCGTCGGGCGCAAGCCGGCCTCCTTGAGGCGGGCGAGGATGGTGGCATAGGGGCGCTGGTGATCCATGGACCTTAACATAAGATAAGCGCCACAAGGTGAAAAGGGCGTTTCTGTAATTGCTCAAGAGAGCATCGTCCGGGTCCTGAAGATAATCCTGAATGGCACGACCTGGCCTAATCCACGCATGGCCATCCCGGTTCCATGCATGGCCGTCCCGGTGGCCGAATCCCGGCACCATGGCTATTCTGGCCGCGCCCCGACTGCCCCACACCACCGGCCCCACCCCGCCCGATAGTCCAGATCGATGTCCCCGAGCACCAGCGCCGACCGACCGATCCAGGCCATCCTGCTGATGAACCTGGCCGTGTTCATCTTCACGGCCATGGACGGCATCATCAAATCCGTCTCGCAGATCTTCCCGACGGGCGAACTCATCTTCGCGCGCAATCTTTTCGCCTTCATTCCATTGCTCGCCTTCATGCTGTCGATCGAACGGCGCGTGCATCTCAAGACCGAGCGGCCATGGGGCCATGTCTGGCGCGGCCTCTTCGGCGTCCTCGCCATGTTCTGCTTTTTCCTCTCCTACAAGCTGCTGCCGCTCTCGGACGCCATCGCACTCGGCCTGTCGGGGCCGATCTTCCTTACCGTGCTGTCCGTGCCGCTGCTGGGCGAAGTGGTCGGCTGGCGGCGCTGGTCGGCGGTGATCGTCGGCTTCCTCGGCGTCCTCGTGATGACGCGGCCGGGTTCCGGCATTTTCGACCCCGCCGCCTTCGTGCCGCTGCTGGCCTCGGTCTTCTATGCCCTGGCCATGATCTCGATCCGGCGCCTTGCCCAGACCGAGCGGCCGACCACCATCGTCTTCTATTTCACGCTGTTCGCGACCCTGGCCTCGCTGGTCACCATCCCGCTGGGCAGCCTCGATCCGGCACTGGCCTGGCGCTGGCCGGCGAATGCCGAACAGATGGGGCTCCTGGTGCTGATCGGCCTGATGGGCGGCAGCGCGCAAATCGCCCTCACCATCGCCTTCCGGCGCGGCGCCGTCTCGCTGGTGGCGCCCTTCGACTACATGGCCCTGGTCTATGGCTTCCTGATCGGCTTCTTCGCCTTCGGCGAGGTGCCGGACGCCTATCTCATTGCCGGCGGCACGATCGTGGTCGGCAGCGGCATCTACATCATCCACCGCGAGGCGAAACTGGCGCGCGAGCGCCGGCGCCAGGCGACCGTGCCGGCAATGCCGGTGACGGAATAGGTTACTATCCGGTGATGCCCGGGCGAGGTCCTGGGCACAAGGTCTTTCCTCTGTGCTGGATCCCCGGGGCAAGCCCGGGAATGACGTGAAGACCAGACCGGAAATGCCCGCTACAGCTTCGCCTCGATCGCGTCCCAGATGCGGTCCTCGAGGCAGACCCCGTCGAAGCGGTTGATCTGCTGCAGCCCGGTCGGCGAGGTGACGTTGATCTCGGTCAGGTAGGAACCGATCACATCGATGCCGACGAAGATGAGGCCGCGGCGCTTCAGCTCGGGCCCGATGATCTCGCAGATCTCGCGGTCGCGCTTGCTGAGGTCGGATTTCACCGCCCGGCCGCCGACATGCATGTTGCTCCTCGCCTCGCCTTCGGCCGGGACGCGATTGATGGCGCCCACCGCCTCGCCGTCGATCAGGATGATGCGCTTGTCGCCTTCGCGCACGGCCGGCTCGTAGCGCTGGATCTGGATCGGCTCGCGATAGAACTGGGTGAACATCTCCAGCAACGAGGCAAGATTCTCGTCGTCGGGCTTGACATGGAAGACGCCGGCGCCGCCATTGCCGAACAGCGGCTTCAGGATGATGTCCTTGTGCTCGGCACGAAAGGCGAGGATCTCGTGCCGGTCGCTGGTGATGAGGGTCGGCGGCATCACGTTCCTGAATTCGGTAACCGACAGCTTCTCCGGCGCGTTGCGCACATGGGCGGGGTCGTTCACCACCAGCGTATTTGGATGGATGCGCTCCAGGATATGGGTCGCGGTGATATAGGCCATGTCGAAGGGCGGGTCCTGGCGCATCAGCACGACATCGAGCAGCGAAAGATCCAGCACCTCCTCGGCGCCCAGGCTGGCGTGATTGCCGCGCTCGCGGCGGAACTCCACGGGGCGCGCCCGAGCCGTTACCCGTCCATCGCGCCAAGTCAGCTGGCGCGGATGGTAGTGATAGAGGATGTGGCCGCGCCGCTGGGCGGCAAGCCCCAGCACGAAAGTGGAATCGCCGTCGATATCGATCGTCTCGACGGGGTCCATCTGGATGGCGACGCTGAGCTTCATCTGGGTTCCGTTCGGCCTCGGTTGCGGGCGCGCCGGCTTGCCGGCGCGGCGAGGCTAATGCTACTGCAAGCGCTGCGTCAATTCCTGCAGCAGGCGCGCGACCTGGTGCCGCTGGTTCTCGTTGTCGGAAATCTCGAGAAAGCGCAGGAAGGCCGCGCGCGCGGCAAGGAGATTGCCGAGACGCGACTGGATGAGGCCGCTCTCGCGCCAGAGCGGCGCCTGGGCGGGCGCCACCAGCAGCATGCGCGCCACCATCTCGGCCGCCCGCGCCAGGTCGCCGTCCTGGATGAGGCGCACCTTGATGTTGTTGACGAGGCGCAGGAGGATGTCGCGATTGCCGATGGCGGCATAATGGCTGGGCTGCAATTCCGCCTTGTCGCCGATCACCGATTTCAGGCGCTGGCGGAGATCGCCGATCTCCAGCACCGCGCCGCCCTCGAACGGGTCGAGGATCGCGGCACAGCCGTCGTGATAGAGACGGATCACGAAGTGACCCGGAAAGTTGACGCCCTCGATCACCCAGCCCTGGCTGCGCGCGGCGTGAATGTAAAGTATGGCGAGCGCCACGGGCAGGCCCTGCCGCCGCTCGATCACCCGCATCAGATCGGCATTCCGGAGATCGTCATAGGACACCCGGTCGCCGCGATAGGCGTATTCGCCGGTCATCACATCGGCCAGCACGCGGCAGCGCGCCTTGAGGCCGGTCTGCCCGGATGCCGTCAGGCCCGGCAGGATGGCGGCCAGGCGCATGCTGTCGGCGATGGCCGCGAGGTGCTGGCGATAGGGGTGGAGGCCAGCCTCCGGCCGGTCGAGGGCGGCAAGCACGAGGGCCGCCTCGGCCAGATCGATCGCCGCATCCGCCCGGGCGCCGATATCGGCAAGTTCGTGTTCGAGGATGGCGCGCGAGGTCATACTGGTCCGGCCGGCGGCGCTAGGGCAGCGGCGTTGCCTGCAACTCGGCAGCGCTGGCCTCGCTGGTGGAGGAGGGCGCCGGGACGAAGGGCTTGGCAAAAGGGGGTTGCGATGAGGTCGAAGTTGTCGCCGGGGGTTGCGGCTGGAAGGGAACGGCCTGGAACGGCCCTGGTTGTGCGGACACATTCTGCGCCACGAAGGGCTTGGCCGCCTGGGGAGTTGCTGCAGCGGCGGGGGTCGATTTCGGCAGGCCGCCCGCGCCCATTTCTTTTGCCAAAGGTGCCGGTGGCTGTGCTTCGACCAGCAGCGGTTCGCCGGCGATCGGCGAATCGCGGATGATCGGCGGCGCATCGGGAACCGGCGGCAGCGCTTCGTCCAGCAGCCGTACCCGCGCCACCACCGCATCGACATAGGGAATGTCGCGCGCATGGTCGATCACGCGCTGCAATTCGGCCTTGTCCTGGGCGACGCCGATCAGATAGACGGTCGAGCGGATGCAATCGATGCTGTAATTGTTGGCGCGCACCTGGCTGTCCGCCATCAGCTTCATGCGCAGGCGCGCGATCAGCCAGGCATCCTCGGCATAATCGTCGACCCCCAGGCTGTTGCCGATCTTGATCTGGTTGTCGACCTCGCGCACGCCATCGGCCTGCCAGGCCAGTTCGGTCGCCATGACGCGATGCTCGGGCTTTTGCACGAAGCCGGTCAGCAATACGCGCCCTTCATGCACCTGCAAGCTGACTTTCTGGAAGAGTTCCGCGTCCTTGCGGAACATCCGCTCGTTGATGCCGACCCAGATCAGGTTGTCATCGACGCCGGTGACGAGGCCGCGTTCCTGGGTGGCGAGGTTGATCGTGGTGGCGGCAACACCGACCGCGGTGCCGACCGGCGAACAGGCGCCGAGCAGGAGGACGAGGCCCCCGCCGGCCATCACCCCCATAAAGGCGCGCGTACCGGGGATATGTGCCGGCACCTTGCCGCAAAAGGGGATTCGGGCCCGATTCATGGGCGAATCATGCCTGAACCCGCGCCCTGCCTCAAGTCCACTCGGCTTCGGGGTCGTGCCGGCACCGCGTTTCACGGCCAATCCGGCCGCCAGGCATCGCGGATATGGACCGGCCAGCCGAAGCGCCCCAGCGCCAGCACGTCGCAGCGCAGATCGCAGCCGGCCAGGGAAGGCCGCGTTTTCAGATAATGGCCGAGGGCGCGCAGCAGGCGCCGGCGCTGATCGGTCATCAGCGCGCCGCCGGCCAGTGCGGCATCGGCGCGCGCCTTTACTTCGATGAGGACGAGGACCGGCCCCTTGCGCGCCAGGACATCGATCTCGCCCAGCTTCGAGCGCCAGTTGCGCTCGATGATGCGATATCCCTTGCAGCGCAGATAGAGGACGGCCAGCGCCTCGGCCATGCGGCCGCGCCGCCGCGCCCGGATGCCGCGTTGATGCCGCGCCTCGCTGCGCTGCGCCCGGGTCAATCGCCGCCTTCCTTGAGTTCCAGCGCGCGCTGATAGACCTGGCGCCTGGGCAGGCCGAGGGCGGCTGCCACCGCCTCGGCGGCTTCCTTGACGCGCATCTTGGCAAGAGCCGCCCCGAGCGCCGCATCCAGGTCGGCGGCATCGGCCGGCACCGCCGCAGCGGGCGGCCCGACCACCAGCACGATCTCGCCCCTGGGCGGGCCGGCCTCGCGGTAATGGGCGGCGAGTTCCGAGAGCGGGCCGCGCCGCACCTCCTCGAACATCTTGGTGAGTTCGCGCGCCACCGCCGCCGGCCGGTCGCCGAGGACCGCCAGCAGGTCCTCGAGCGCATCGACGAGGCGCGGCGCGGTCTCGAACAGGATCAGGCTGGCCCTGACCTGCGCCACTTCCGCCAATTCGCCGCGGCGGGCGGTCGATCTGGGCGGCAGGAAGCCGAGGAACAGGAAGCGGTCGCTGGGCAGGCCGGACAGGATCAGCGCCATGATCGGCGCCGAGGGTCCGGGAAGCGCGGTGACACGGATGCCCGCCGCAGCCGCCGCGCGCACCAGCTTGAAGCCGGGGTCGGAGATGAGCGGTGTCCCGGCATCGGACACCAGCGCCATCTTTTCGCCGCGTTGCAGGCGTTCCATCAGCTGCGGTCGCATCTCCTCGGCATTGTGGTCGTGATAGACGATGAGCGGCTTCTTCAGCCCGAGATGCTGCAGCAGGCGCAGCGTCACCCGGCTGTCCTCGCAGGCGATGCAATCGGCCGCCTGCAGATAATCGGCGGCGCGCCGGGTAAGATCGCCGAGATTGCCGATCGGTGTGGCGACCAGGGCAAGCTCGCCGCCTGTCGCCGGCGACGGCACGGTTTCGGCAGGGCTCGGTTTACTTGCTGCCGGGGGATCGCTAGGCTTCGGGCTCATTTGGCGCGTTCATCCAGTGGAGAGATCATGATGGGTTCCCGGCAATCCGGCATCCGTTTCATTCCTGCCCTTGCCGGCCTCGTCTTGTCGAGCCTGATCCTCGCCGCCTGTGCCCCCAGCGCGCCGCCGCCGAAGCCGGTGCAGCCGGCGCCCACCCCGGCGCCTGTCCCGGCGCCCAGCGTCCAGGCGCCGGCCCCGGCGCCCGAAACCGGCGCCCCCGGCGCCCAGGTCGGCCTGCTGCTGCCGCTCTCCGGCCAGCAGGCGGGCCTTGGCCGCGCCATGCTGCAGGCGGCCGAAATGGGCCTGTTCGACGTCGGCGCCGCGGATTTCGAGCTGCTGCCGCGCGATACCGCAGCGCTCAGCCCCGATGGGGCCGTCGCTAGCGCCGTCACCGCCAAGGCCGACATTATCCTGGGTCCCCTGTTCGGCGCCGACATCAAGCTGGCGGCACCCCCCGCCACCGCCGCCAGGGTGCCGATGGTCAGCTTCAGCAACGACATCAGCGCGGCGCAGCCCGGCGTCTATCTGCTGGGGGTGACGCCGGAGGTGCAGGTCGAGCGCGTGGTCGCCTATGCCGCCGCCCAGGGTCTCAAGCGTTTTGCCATCATGGTGCCCAATTCCGGCTATGGCCGGGCCGTGCTCGGCGCCTATCAGGATTCGGTCGTGCGCCATGGCGGCAACATCGCGCAGATCACCTTCTATGATCCGCAGAGCGCCGACATTTCGATTCCGGCGCGCGAGACCGGCGAGGCCTACAAGCGCCAGCCCTTCGACGCGCTGATGATACCCGAGGGCGGGCAGCGCCTGCGCGCCATCGCCGCCATGCTGCCGGCCTTCGACCTGCCGCCGGGTGTCGTGCGCCTGCTCGGCACCGCCCTGTGGCAGGATGGCGGAACCCTGAGCGAAGGTGCGCTTATCGGCGGCTGGTTCGCCGCCACGCCGCCGGATCGCTGGCAGAATTTCGCCCAGCGTTACGCCGCCCTTTATGGCAGCCAGCCGGATCCGCGCGCCGGCATCGTTTATGACGCGGTCACCCTGGCGGTGGCCCTCGCGCAATCCAAGCCTGGCGGCGATTTCTCGACCGCGCGCCTCACCGACCCGTCCGGCTTTGCCGGCGTCACGGGCGTCTTCCGCCTGCTGCCCGACGGGCGGACCGAGCGCAGCCTGGCCGTGCTGGAAGTGGTGCCGGGCGGATTCACCCTGAAGGACCCTGCCGCAAGCAGCTTCGCCGCCGCCATCAATTGAGCTTCGTTTGACGCGCGCTTCGATGAAACGCATCTCGATGTATGCGTTTTCCGACTGGTGTCCTAGGACGCTGCGGGTCGCCGGGTGTGGCAATAACCAGTTGTTAGCATAACTGAGCGCAATACTTGGGTATGTAGCCGGTGACCGCGGGGACCAATCCCCATGGGGTCGACCGGCTGTTCCGCTATGCCACACAGGATTCGCTCCAACATGTTCAACCGCATCTCGATCGCCGGTCGCGTGACCTTGGCCACAACCGCATTCCTCATTCTGCTTGCCGGCGTGCTGATCTTCACCGCCTATCAACTGGTCGCCCAGGAGATGGAGAACCAGGCCGTCAAGGCGCAGGAAACCAGCATGCGCGTCGCCTGGAACGTGCTCCATCAGGCCGGCACGACCTTCACCATCCGCGATGGCAAGATGTATGCCGACGATGTGCTGCTGAACGAGAACTACGCCATCGTCGACAAGGTCAAGGAACTGGTGGGCGGCACGGCCACCATCTTCCAGGGCGACACCCGCATCGCCACCAATGTGATGAAACCCGACGGTTCGGGCCGCGCCATCGGCACGCAGCTTGCCAAGAACGCCGCCCATGACGCGGTGCTGGGGCGCGGGCAATCCTTCACCGGCACGGTCGACATCCTGGGCCAGACCTTCTTCACCGGCTACGACCCGATCAAGAATCCGGCGGGCGAGACCATCGGCATCCTCTATGTCGGCGTCAAGAAAAGCGACTACTTTGCCGTGGTGGAAGCGCTGTTGTGGCGCTTCGGCCTGGTCACGCTGGGTGTCACCGTGGTGCTGGTGCTGCTCGGCCTCTTCGTCACCAAGCGCCTGCTGCGACCGCTCGCCGAGCTGCGCACCGATCTCGGCGCGCTGGGCGAGGGCAATCTTGCCGTCGAGGTGCGTCACACCGGTCGCCGCGACGAGATCGGCGTGATGGCCCGCACGGTCGCCATCTTCAAGACCGGCATGGAAGAGCGCAACCGCCTGCAGGCGGCGCAGGCCGAGGCCGAGAAGGCGGCCCAGGCCGAACGCCAGGCTACCCTGCACAATGTTGCCGAACAGTTTCGGCAATCGGTGCTGGGCGTCATCGACCGCGTCGCGGGCGCCGCCGGCACGCTGAGCGCAGGCGCCGATACGGTGGCGCATCAGGCGGAAGAAACCAGTGGCGATGTCGGCTCGTCCAATGAGGCGGCAGGTCGCGTCGCGCGCAATGTCGAGGCAGTGGCGGCCGCGACCGAGGAGCTGACCGCGTCGATCGCCGATATTTCGCGCCAGGTGGCCGAGACCTCAAGCGCCGCCGAACGCGCCGTCTCCGAAGCCAATGAAACCAGCGCCATCATGCAGAACCTGGCCGATTCAGCGAACCGCATCGGCGAGGTCGTGCGCCTTATCAACGAGATCGCCAGCCAGACGAACCTGCTCGCCCTCAACGCCACGATCGAGGCTGCAAGAGCCGGTGAAATGGGCAAGGGCTTTGCCGTAGTGGCGTCGGAAGTGAAGAATCTGGCCACCCAGACCGCCAAGGCGACCGACGAGATCCAGGCCCAGATCCAGAGCATCCAGGGCGAGACGCAGAAGGCGGTCGGCGCCATCGGCGGCATCGCCACCTCGATCGGCGACATCAACCAGAAGGCCCATGTGGTGAGCGAGGCGGTGGCACAGCAGCAGGAGGCGACCGGCGAAATCGCCCGCAATGTGCAACAGGCCTCGAGTGAAACGGAAACCGTCAGCCAGCGCATCGCGGCCGCGGCGGCGGCGGCCGGTCATTCCGGCGACGGCGCTTCGAAACTGCGGTCCGAAGCGGCCGATCTGGCCGGCGATGTCGACCAGTTGCGCATGCTCTCCGGCGAATTCATCGACAAGATCGCCGAGGTTTGACCGCTACCCCAGCAACTCGCCGAGCACCGCATCGAGGCGCTGGCGACCGGCGGCGGTCGCCAGCAATCGGTCTTCGCTGATCGCAAGGAAGCCGCCTTTCGCCAGGCGTTCGTAGCGGACGGGGTCGATGCTGGCCGCGAACGGCCGCCCCGATTCCGCCTGGAAACGGTCGAGCGGGATGCCTTCGGCAAGACGCAGGCCCATCATCACCATCTCGGCGATACGCGCATCGGCATCAACTTCATCGAACTGGCGCGTGGCATGGCCGCCTGCCGCCACCATTTCCAGCCAGCGTTCCGGTGCCCGGTGCTGGCGTGTCGCGATCTTGCGGCCCCCGGGCTGCTCACCGGCCAGGGTAAGCCGGCCATGGGCACCCGGGCCGATGCCGACATAATCGCCATAGCGCCAATAGGTGAGGTTGTGGCGCGACTCCGAACCCGGCCTCGCATAATTCGAAATCTCGTAGGGCAGCAGGCCGGCGCCTTCCAGCCTGGCCCCGGTCATCTCATAGAGCTCGGCCTGGATCTCCTCCGGCGGCAGGCGGAAATCGCCGCGCGCGTGAGATTGCTCGAATGCCGTGCCGGGCTCGATGGTAAGCTGATAGAGCGAGAGGTGATCGGCGGCAAAGGCCAGGGCGCGGTCGAGTTCCCGCCGCCACGTTTCCGGCGTCTGGCCGGGCCGCGCATAGATGAGGTCGAAGCTGAAGCGCGCGAAGATGCCGGCGGCGAGTTCAAGCGCCGCCAGTGCCTCTCCGGCGCTGTGCTGGCGGCCAAGGAATTTGAGATCCCGATCATCGAGCGCCTGGATGCCGAGGGAGACGCGGTTGATGCCGGCCGCGCGGAAGTCGCGCAGCTTGCCGGCCTCGACCGAGGTCGGGTTGGCCTCCAGCGTCACCTCGATGTCGTTGGCGATGCGCCAATGCCGCGCGATCGCATCGATCACGGTTGCGGCGGTCGCCGGGTTCATCAGCGAGGGCGTGCCGCCGCCGAAGAAAATGCTGGTGACCATGCGCTCCGGCACCATGGCAGCGAAATGCGCCAGCTCGCTGAGATAGGCTTCCCGCCAGTCATCCTCCGCGATCCGCTCCCGCACATGGGAGTTGAAATCGCAATAGGGGCATTTGGCCTTGCAGAACGGCCAGTGGATGTAGATGCCGAAGCCGCGCGGGTCGGCGGTCACGTCACCCCCGCCGGCGGTTGCGGCGGCGGCCGCCATCCTCGCCGGTGCCGTCGGGCTGGGCGGCAAGTTTCGGCTCCGGCAGCTTCACCGCCTTGGCGAGATGCGGATAGGGCGAAGTCTTGTGCGGGAGCGCCATCGCCTCGATGAAATGCTCCTGGAACTTGGCCTCGACCGCGGTCTCGATCTTCTCGACCTGTTTCACTACGCGCGCGATCTCGTCCCGCGCCCCGCGGTTGAGAAGCGCAATGCGAGCCCCGGTACCGGCGGCATTGCCAGCCGAGGTCACCTTGGCGAGGTCGCAATCCGGGATCATGCCGAGGACCATGGCGTATTTGACGTCGATATGACTGCCAAAGGCGCCGGCCAGCGTGATGCGGTCCACCTTCTCGATGCCGAGCTTGTCCATCAGCAGCCTGGCGCCGGCATAGAGTGCGGCCTTGGCCAGCTGGATGGCGCGGATGTCGTTCTGCGTGATCTTCAGTTGCGGCTGGCCGTCATGCAGCAGGTAAAGGAAAGTCCGTCCCTCGGCCTGGATGCGCGGGCTTTTCGCGGCCATGGCACCGTCGATGACGCCGTCCTGGGTCAGGATGCCGGAGAGGAACATCTCGGCCAGTGCCTCGATGATGCCGGAGCCGCAGACACCGGTGACGCCGAAGGCCTCGGTCTGTTTGGCGAAATCCGGATGGTCCGACCAGAGGTCGCAGCCGATCACCTTGAAGCGCGGCTCCAGCGTCTCGCGGTCGATGCGCACGCGCTCGATGGCGCCGGGCGCGGCGCGCTGGCCGCAGGAGATCTGCGCACCCTCGAAGGCGGGCCCCGTGGGCGAGGAGGCCGCCACCAGGCGGTTCTTGTTGCCGAGCACGATCTCGGCATTGGTGCCGACATCGACGATGAGGGTCATCTCGTCGCTTTCATAGGGCGTCTCGGACAGGATGACGCCCGCCGTGTCGGCGCCGACATGGCCGGCGATGCAGGGCAGCACATAAATGCGCGCGTTGGGATGGACCTTCAGGTCGATCTCGCTGGCCCAGATCTGGACCGGTCCGTCGGTCGCCAGCGCGAAGGGCGCCCAGCCCAGCTCGATGGGGTTAATGCCCAGGAGCAGGTGATGCATGATCGGATTGCCGACGAAGGTGCATTCGAGGATGTCCTCGACCGTGCAGCCGGCCTCCCTTGCCACCGCCTGGGCCAGATCATTGAGGGCCTCGCGCACCGCCCGGGTCATGTCCTGGTCGCCGCCCGGATTCATCATGACATAGGAGACGCGGCTCATCAGATCCTCGCCGAAGCGGATCTGCGGGTTCATCAGGCCGGAGGAAGCGACGACCTCGCCGGTCTGCAGGTCGCACAGATGCCCGGCGATGGTGGTGGAGCCGACATCCACCGCAAAGCCATATATTTTTTCCTGGAAGCCGGGCCAGACCGCCGTGATCTGCTTGCCCATATGGACGGCGACAGTGACCTTCCACTCGCCTTTCCTGAGCGCCTGCTGCAGGCCCTGGATCGCGCGCACGTCGCAATCGAGCCCTTCCAGGCTCCACTGGTTCTTGAGCGCTTCCTCGAGGCGCTGCAGATCGCCGGTCGGGTCATGCATGTCCGGCTCGCGCACTTCGACGTAATGCAGCTTGATCACCGGATCGAGGATGATCTCGCGCATCTCGGCGCGCTTGCGGACCACCTGCTTGTGCACCTGGCTGTCGGCCGGCACGTCGATGACGAGATCGCCCAGCAGCACAGCCTGGCAGGAGAGCCGCCGCCCCGGCTTCAGGCCGCGTTTGTCGGCGTAACGCTGCTCGACGCTGGAGAAATCGGAGAGGTGATGGGTATCCGAGGTGACGCCGAGCTTGGCGAACTCGCCCTCGGAAACGACCACCTGGCAGCGACCGCAGATGCCGCGCCCGCCGCAGACGGAATCGATGTCGACGCCCAGCTGCCGCGCCGCGGCCAGGATCGGGGTGCCCTTGGGGAAATAGCCGCGCCGACCTGACGGCATGAAGACCAGCAACGGGTCACCCGTGGCGCTCTTCCCCGTGTCGATGGTTTCCGTGCCGATATCCGCCATGATCCTGATCCCGCGACTCGATTATGGTCTTTCCGGGCCCCTTAAACACCAAACCCCATCCTCGGGCCAAGGATGGGGACACTTGCTTGAATTGTTACCCCCTCCCTGCCCTCCCCTTCAAAGGGGAGAGGCAGAGAAGGGAGCATCGCTTAAGCGTTCGCCGCTTCCGGCGTGCCGCCGCCGCCGCCACCACGACGGCCGGTGCGTTCGCGGCGGCCACGGGCGCCGGCTTCGCCTTCCGCCGCAGGCTCGCGGAAACGCTTGATCCAGTGGGCGCAATGCGCGTCGGTGCCCATCAGCACATCCGCCCCCCAGATGCCGGTCATCTCCTCGATATGGAGCGGGTTCATGATGGCCGAGGTCATGCCGGCGCCGATCGCCATGGAGAGGAAGGCCTGGTTGAGGCCGTGGCGGTTGGGCAGGCCGAAGGAGATGTTGGAGGCGCCGCAGGTGGTGTTGACCTTCAATTCCTCGCGCAGGCGGCGGATGAGGCTGAAGGCGGCCTTGCCGGCATTGCCGAGCGCACCGATCGGCATGACCAGCGGATCGACCACGATGTCGGCATGGGAGATGCCGAAATCGGCGGCGCGGTGCACGATCTTCTTCGCCACCTCGAAGCGCACATCGGGATCCTCCGAGATACCGGTCTCGTCATTGGAGATGGCAACCACGGCGGCACCGTATTTCTTCACCAGCGGCAGCACGCTTTCCAGGCGCTCCTCCTCGCCGGTGACCGAGTTGACCAGCGCCTTGCCCTTGTAGACGGCAAGGCCGGCTTCGAGTGCCGCCACGATCGAGCTGTCGATCGAGAGCGGGGTGTCGGTCAGCGACTGTACCAGCTGGATCGATTCGGCCAGGATCCGCGGCTCGTCGGCCAGCGGGATGCCGGCATTAACGTCGAGCATATGCGCACCCGCCGCCACCTGGGCGAGGGCATCCGACTTCACGCGCGAATAGTCGCCGGCGGCCATCTCGGCAGCCAGCAGCTTGCGCCCCGTGGGATTGATGCGCTCGCCGATGACGCAGAAGGGGCGATCGAAGCCGATCACGACTTCCTTGGTGGCTGAGCTGACGACGGTATCGGTCATTGGTCAAAGGTCCTTTCTGAACACGGGATGTTGCTGGCTCATGCCGAGATGCTGATGGGCGTTTCCGGACGCGGCGCCCGGCTCGGCTGGCGATTCTTCATCACGCCAGAGGCGTGGATGATCTCGTTGACGAATTCCTCCTGGCGATAGGCCATGACATGGATGCCGTGGACGCCCTCGATCTCCTTGATCTCCTGGATCAGGTCGATGGCAAGCTGCTTGCCCTCGGCCTTCTCGTTCTTGGATTTCTCCATCCGCTCGATCACGGCATCCGGGATATGCACGCCCGGCACATTGCTGCGCATCCAGCGCGCGGTCTTCGAGGAGGGCAGCGGCCCCACGCCGATCAGGAAGAAGGCCTTCTCATGGAGGCCCTGCTCGCGCACCTTCGCCATGAATTTCCTGAGCATCGGCACGTCGTAGCAATACTGGGTCTGGATGAACTGGGCGCCGGCCGCGATCTTCTTGCCGATATGAATGGCGCGGTGATCCAGCGGCGGCACGAAGGGATTGGCAGCGCCGCCGAGGAAGACACGCGGCGGCACCGTGATCTTGCGCCCCGAAAGGAACTTGCCCTCGTCGCGCATGCCGCGGATGCATTTGAGGAGCGAGGTGGAATCGAAATCGAAGACCGGCTTGGCTTCCGGCTGGTCGCCGGCCTGCACGCCGTCGCCGGTCAGGCACAGGATGTTCTGCACCCCCATGGCAGCGGCGCCCAGCACATCGCCCTGGATGGCGATGCGGTTCCGGTCGCGGCAGGAGATCTGCATGATGACAGCATAGCCGGCGCGAGTCAGCAGCGAGCAGATGCCGACCGACGACATGTGGCAATTGGCGCCCGAGGCGTCGGTGGCGTTGATCGCGTCGCAGACTTCGGAGAGCACCAGCGCGCGGTCATAGACGTCGCGCGGATCGGCGGAATCGGGCGGGTTGAGTTCGGCCGTCACGGCGAACTTGCCGGCGCGCAGGATGCGCTCCAGCCGCCCGCCGGAGGAATGGCCAGGCAGATGCGGCAGCGGTGCGGCGGGGTCGAAATGCAGCTCGCTCATGCCGCCTTCCCCTCGCCGGCCGGCTTCGGCGCGGCAGCTGCGTCCGCTTTCTTGGCGGGCGGTGCTTTTGGCGGCTTGGGCGCGAACTCGCCGACCTTCTTTTCCATGCGGACGACGCGCAGCCAGGAGGACTTGCCCTTGAGGCGATTGTCGACCTGGACCTGCACGTCCTTGATTTTGGAAAGATCGCCCATGTTCTCGGCGCCCATCCAGCCCTGCACCCAGACGCATTTCATCTCAGGCTTCACTTCGCAATGGCCGTTGGGGCGCACACCGCCGCAAGGTCCGTTACGCAGGGTCTTTGGGCAATTCATCGGGCAGGACATGCCGGTCGAGGAGAGGGCGCATTGCCCGCACATCTGGCAATCGAACAGGAAGCCCTTGGTCGCCTGCTCCATCACCTGGAACGGCCGCTCGACCTTGTCGTAGCCGATCCTGTTCCAGAGCGGGTGCAGCGCCACGAGCACGCGCTCGAACGCCTTGTAGAAGCGGTTGAGGCCCTTTGCGTGGCGCACCGACCAGAGGCGCACTGCGTACATGGGTTTTCAGCCTTCGTTGGCGGCGGCCTTGAGGCCGCCATTTTCGACGAACACCTTCAGCGCCTCTTCCGGGAAGGCGGCTTCGAGATCGGCCTTGGCCTTTTCCGCCTCGGCTTCGATGTCATCGCTGACCTCGACCGGTGCCGCACGGCGCCATTCGGCCAGATACGAATCCGTGTCGCGCAATTTGGCGCGCATGGCGGCGCGGTCGATCGCCTTCTCGAAGCGCTCGTCCAATTGCCGCTTGGCACTTTCGCGGCCCTTTTTGACGATCACCTGGGCCGGAATATCGCGCCAGTAGACCACGGTCAGCTGCGCCATCCTCAATTCATCCTTTGCTCTGTTGGGCGGCCTTCTCGAGGAAGGTCGCCAGCCCGCCATAACCCGTCAGCCGCCTTTCGAAGGCAAGGCCCAGTCTCCGGGCCGCCGCCTCGGCCTTTTCGGTCAGTACCGGGTCATCGATCTGTGCCAGATAGACGACGCGCCGGTAATGGCCGAAATAGGCATCGCGCAATTCCGGATGCCGGTCGAGCCCCATGCCCTGCCAGATGATCCGGTCGAAATGCCGGGCGATGTAATCGGTCAGGAAGAAGCTGCCCAGTTCCTCTTCCATCAGCCGGTCGAACTCGGCCCGGCCCGCATAAAAATCGTAGCAATGCGGCCCCTCGATCCGTTCGACCCCCTCTTCCCGCAGCACCTCGTCCAGCTGGCCGCCGGTGCCGCAATCGCCATAGAGCACGAAGATCGAGCGATAGCCCTTCTTCCGGCCGCCGCGGATCTTCGACCGCACGCCCGCCGGGATTTTCTCCGGGCGGTTATGCCAGATCGCCGGCAGGCAGGTCACCGCCATTTGCGCCTCGTCCCAGCCATTGGCGTCGCGGACCGCCAGGATCTCTCTGGCGAGCGCGCCGCAGGCGATGATGAGGCAACCGGCTGGTGCGTGTTCCGTCACCCGAATCTCCATTCCGGGCCATTGGTAGGCCCTCCCCATCCGCCCGGCTGCAATGCCGGCGACCGCAGATAGTCGATTAACGACCCGCTTTCATGTCGCAAACTGAACTTTTCTCACAGGCCGGTGAAACCGCGTCATGGCGGCATAGCGGATTTGCCGGGGGGCCCCGCAGGTGCTGGCGATCGCCCCGGTACGCTCCAGGTTAACTGATTGAAAACATTAATCCACCAGGATAGTCCCGGGTAGATGCAGCGGTGCGGCGATGCCGGCAGGTGGCATCGAGCGGGCCATGCGCCGCTATGTCCCATTGGTGAACCGGGAATCCGGCATCATCTCTGCCCGAGCAAAATCTCATGCCGGATGGAAGAGCTAGAATGACCGAGACCGGGAAGAACGCCCCTTTTCCGCAATACCTTGTCCGCACCCTGCGCAATCTGCGCGATCTCGCGGTCGGTTTCCTGCTTGACCTCGACGCCGCCCGCGCCGCCGCCGCCGCTATCCGGGTCCGGGCCCAGCCGCGCGGTGCCGATCTGCGCCGTCTCGGCATTGATGCCGCAGCCTTCCGACGGATTCGGCGCTTTTGAAACGCCCCCGCCGGCACAAATGGCAGCCGGGTTTCGATCGCCAACGCCAACTCATCCGACCGGGACTTCCCGGGCCAAGCCGTGCAGGGAACGCAGATTAGGTGTGCCGATCTGACCTATTGCTGCGCCGCAGCATTGCCCCCATATTCCCGGTACCAGGGGATGGAGGATGGATTAAATGACTGACATAACTTCACAATCTTTCGGCACAACCGGAATCGCCAGCCTTCTGCCCCGTTTCGGCCGCGCATTGCTTGATCTGGGGCGCGCTTTCGCAGCCGCCCGCGCCTGTGCAGCCGCCGTCGAAAACCGGGAACAGCCGCAAGCCCAGCACCTGCGCACCCTGGGAATTGACCCGGAAGCCTTCGCCAAGGTTCGGCTGGTCTGAGGGACCGCGCCGGCTTTGCTGCCCGGATCGGTCCCCGCTTGAAATCCGACGGCGCCGGCACCAGATAGACTGCAAGTCCTTCGGCGCCAAGCGCCGAACCTGCCGCCCGCCTTTGCCTGAGCACGGATGTACTGTGAGGTGAAGTGACGGGGCGGCGGGACGCTTCCCTACTCCGCCGCCTTTTCCCGATCCAGTTGCCCAAGTGCATGGGCAATCCAGGCCTTGGTGAGTTTTTCCTGCACCGCATTCTGGCCGAGGCGCTGGCGCAACGCGCCGAAATCAACCCGGTCCAGTTCCTGGTCCTGGTTGAAGCAGGAAAAGACCACACTCTCCTTGCCCGTCACCGGATCCTTGTGCGGCTGCAGGCACTGCGCGCAGATTTCCTTCATCATGCATTGCATGGGCGAGTTGATCGAGCCCAGCGCACAGTGTTTTTCCTTCAAATAGGGCTTCAGCACCTCGTGGCGCGCCCGCGCCACGGCCGCCATCATGCCGTCGGAGCCGATGGCGATGATGCGGTCGACATCCTGGAGCCTGATCGAGGTGTCGCCGAGGCGGCCATCGGCATAGGCCAGGATACTGTCCACGATATTGCCGGTATGCGATTTGTCCTGCGGCCTGGTCGGCGTGAAACCGGGCGCTTCGTCCGAGGACCAGATGACGATATCGGCCGCCGCCTCGATCTCGGCCACCTTGTAGCGGTCGGCGAGTTTCTTGTAGCCGGCAAAGTAGAGCACGCGGCAACCGGCGGCGCGCAGCGCCCGGCCGATCGAGAAGAGAACCGCATTGCCGAGTCCGCCGCCCGCCAGCAGGACGGTCTCGCCCTTCGGGATCTCGGTCGGCGCCCCGGTCGGGCCCATCAGGATCACCGGCTCGCCGATCTCGAGACGCGCGCAGAGGTCGGACGAGCCGCCCATCTCCAGCACGATGAGGCCAACGAGGCCATGATCGAGATCGGTCCAGGCGCCGGTCAGCGCCAGGCCTTCCATGGCGAGGCGCGTATCGGCGGCACGCGGCGCCAGCGTCTCGAAATTCTGCAGGCGGTAGAACTCGCCGGGCTGGAAATTGGCCGCGGCCTGGGGCGCCTCCACCACCACCTCGACGATGTTGGGTGTGAGGCGGTTGACCGCGCGCACCCGGGCCCGCAGGCGCCGGTTGAGATCGGCCAGGAAGGCGGCCGGATCGGCAGCGGAAGCAGGGCGGCGCGCCAGAGCCGCCGATACTTTCGGCCAGCCCTGCTTGGCACTGCCCATCGCCTTCACCACATTGCCGGCGAAGCTGGGATGGAGATCGCCGAAGAAGCTGACGGCGCGGCCGTCCATTTCCGCCATCGTGATGACACGCACGTCATTGGGCTTGGCGAGTTTTTCCGGCGTCACCACCTGACCCGCCGCGTCGAGGGCGCGGAAATACTGGCCGTCGAGGGCGAAATGGTCGGCATCCTCGCGCGCCAGCACGGTATTGGGCCGCGTGCCCGCCGCCACCAGGATGGCGCGCGCCGGCAGGATGTGAGCGGCGCCCGCTGCATCGCTGAGGTGGATGGCGCTGGCAAAGCCGTCTTCATCCGTGTCGATGCGGGTCGGCGTCAGATTCTCGGCAAAGCGGATGTTCTCCTCGAGCGCCTTCTCGACCTCCTCGTGGTTGAGGGTATAGGAAGGCGAGTCGATGAGGCGTCGGCGATAGGCGATGGTGACGCCACCCCATTCCTGCAGCATCGCCGAAATGCGCGGTGCCTCGCCAGCCTTGGCGGCGCGCGCGCGTTCGGCGCGGATCGCCCGGGCATGGGCAAGGAATTCGTCGACGATCACCAGTTCCGACGGATTCCAGGCGGCACGCAACGAGACCTCGCCCTTTTCCGCCGCCAGCGTTTCATAGCGGGTGAGGAATTTCTCGACCTGGAGCGGGTAATAGGCCATCGCCTCGGTCGCGGTGTCGATCGCGGTAAGGCCGCCGCCGATCACCACGGCCGGCAGGCGCAATTGCAGATTGGCGATGGAATCGGTCTTGGCCGCCCCGGTCAATTGCAGCGCCATCAGGAAATCCGAGGCCATGCGGACACCCTTGGCGAGGCCGCCCGGCATGTCGAGCAGCGTCGGCTTGCCGGCCCCCATGGCCAGCGCCACATGGTCGAAGCCCATTTCCCAGGCTTGGGTCAAGGTGACGGTACCGCCGAAGCGCACGCCACCCAGCATGGCAAAGCGCTGGCGCCGTTCCAGCAACAGGCGGATGACCTTGAGGAAATTCTTGTCCCAGCGCACGGTGATGCCGTATTCGGCGACACCGCCGAACCCGGCCATGACGCGCGAGCCCAGATCCTCGGTCAGTTCGGCAAGATCGCGGATGGGATGGAAGGGCACGCGCGATCCATCCGGTGCCACGCCGGAGATCGCGGCATCGAGCGGCTCGATCTTGAGGCCGTCGATGGCGACCACCGTATGGCCGTCATTGAGAAGGTAATGCGCCAGCGTATAACCGGCGGGACCCAATCCCACCACCAGCACCTTGCGGCCCGAATCCGGCTTCGCCACGGGCTGGCGGAAATTGAGCGGGTTCCAGCGAGTGAGCAGCGAATAGATCTCGAAGCCCCAGGGCAGCGCCAGCACATCCTTCAGCGTGCGCGTTTCCGCCTGTGGAATGTCGACCGGTTCCTGCTTCTGGTAGATGCAGGCTTTCATGCAATCGTTGCAGATGCGGTGGCCCGTGGCCGCCGCCATCGGATTGTCGATAGCGATGATGGCGAGCGCCGCCAGCGGCTGCGCATTTGCCTTGGCCACATGCATCTCGGAGATCTTCTCCTCGAGCGGGCAGCCGGCCAGCGTCACGCCGAATACGCTCTTCTTGTAGCTGCCATCCTTCTCGTGCAGGCCCTTGGCACAGGAATCCTTGCCCTGGTTATGGCACCAGATGCAGTAATTGGCCTGGTCGAGGGCGCCCCTGAGATCGGTGCCGGCATCGGTCAGCGCAAAGCCCTCGCGGGGCCGTAATCTCTCCGGCGGGAATTTGTAGGCCGGCACGCCATGGCGCGTCTCGGTCTCGGCATGGACCAGATGCTCGGCCTCAAGCTTGCGCGGCGCCTTGAAGAGAATCCCGGCGCGGTGCTGCGCGCGTCCCGCCTCGGTCAGCGTCGCCCAGGCGGCGTATTGCGCCGCGAGGTCGAGCTGCGCGGCATGGGCCGCCTCGTCCTGTTGCCATGATTCCACCGCGCGGGCAAAGGCAAGCTCGTCGAAACCGGTGCCGAGATGGGGTTCAAGGGCGGCGCGGAGCACGGCGCCATCGAGACCTGAGGCCTTCTCGCCGCCATAAGCCTTGAGCGCCCGGCGCTGCACGAAGAGCCGCTTGCAGGTATAGAGCGGGGCAAGGTCGTTATGCCGCGCCCGCAGGTCGTTGAGCGCGGCGGTGACGCCAAAGAGATCGCCGATGAAATCCTCGACGGCACCGGCGAGATCGAGGATCAGTTGCGATTCGGCCTTGGGATCCAGCGCCGCGGGATCCGTTCGCGCGGCCTGCAGCCGTGCTGCCAGCGCCGCATCGCCGGCGGCCAATTGGTCGAGAAAAATTCCATCCAGCCGGGCAAGGCCGGCGGGCGCGTAGAGATCTTCCAGAACCAGGCCGTGGGCCAGTTTGAGCTCGGACATTGGGCTTCCTTCTTTATCCGCGGCCCCGACGGAACAGAAGCCAGGCACGGTATCCGGTGGCAACCAATGGCAATATTATTCGTGTACAAATGAACTCCCGCAAGGCGGAATCGATTCCGCACCTGCGAGAAAACCGGTAACACCCGCCTCGCTGCAACGAAATCGTGCTTGGACAGGGGCTGCCGGCTTGACGATAGTTTGGCTGACCCTGTGATCCGCTTCACTGCGACCGGGCCGGCACCGGTTCATATGTTTTCCCGGTTCATTTGTTTGCAGGCCGGCATGGCGTCAAATGCCGGTATGTTGTGGAAAGCCCCGTTTTGCCAGGAGAGACCAGATGAAGACCCCCCTCGTTGCGTTGCTCACCGTTTTGTGCCTCGGCCTCGGCGGTGCCGGATTTGCCGGCCAGGCGCGCGCCATGGGTTCCGACAGCACGGCACCCGCCGCCAAGGTCGATTCCTACAAGGAAGCGGTCAAGCTGATCGACAAGGAGCAATACGCCAAGGCGATCCCACTGCTGCAGGCCTCGATCAAGGAGAAGGGCGAATACGCCGATGCGCTCAATCAGCTGGGCTACGCCAACAGGAAGCTCGGCAATTGGGTGCCGGCCATGGAGTATTACCTGAAGGCCCTGAAGCTGGAGCCGGACCATCTCGGCGCCAATGAATATCTTGGCGAGCTCTATCTCGACCAGAAGGACCTCGCCGGTGCCGAAGGGCAGCTCGCCAAGCTGAAGGCCGCCTGCGGCGATTGCGACGAGTTCGAGGAGCTCGAGGAATCGATCGCGGATTACAAGCAGGAGAACGCGATCAATTGAGCCGCGTCACCGCCGCCTGACCACCAGATAGCCGCGCTGCTTGCCGTCGTCACAGGGTTTCGCCATGGCGGCGAGCAGGCGCGCGACCGGGGCCCAGTGCGGCTCGTAATCCGCCTTGTAGCAATCCAGCACCAGGACCCGGTCGCTGGCCGAGTCATAGGCACCCAAGGGCGAAAAGTGGCCGATGTCGCTGCCATCGCCATAGAAGAGATCAAGGTGGAAATTGGCGATGATGAAATGCCCGGGCCAGGCCTCCAGCGCGGCGAGGTTCCGGCGCAGCATATCCCCAGCGGCGGCATCCGCTGCAGCCACGGGAAATCCCTCCACCATCCAGCTCGCGAGGCCGTAGAGGCCGAGCGCCTCGTCGAGATGTTCGGCCAGCCGCATGAGCTTGCGCCCGCCGCCATCCGGGGCGATGCCGGACGGCCAGTCGGTATGGACGAACCGCTCGATCAGCCGCTTCTCGCTCAACAGTTCGCCCACCCGGTTCATGCCCTCCATCCCGCGGGCGGCATTGAGCACCATGACGGAACTGGCAAGCGAACAGGCGGAATCGGTGTGCTGATGAATCTGGTGCGGCATCAGCGCCCAGAAATTCGGGCAAGGGTTCCGGCGGACATGCGCGTTGTCGCGCGCCAGCGGCGTCAAGGCGATCTGTTCAGTACTGGCTTGCAGGGTGCCGATATCGTTCAAGGATCGATCTCCAATCAAGGCTCCCGGCCAAGCGCCGCGCCAAGTTCCTGGCCAAGCGCCTGGGCATCGCGGATGGCGAGAACCGGCAGGGCCGCCTCGCGCCCCCGGATTTGCAGATGATGCAGCTCGGGGCCTTGATGCTGTCCCGCCTGCTGCGGCATGGCAAGCGCCATTCCTGCCCCGCGCCAGACCTGTTCCGAGATCACCAGTTGCACCTGCAATTCCTTGGTGGCGGCCTCGAGCCGGCTCGCGGTATTGACCGTGTCGCCGATGGCGGTCAGGTGCTGGTTGGCGCCGAACCCCATGTCGCCGACGATGGCCGGCCCGAAATGGATGCCGATGCCGATGCGCAAGGGTGATTTGAGATCGGCCGCCAGATGCTGGTTGAGCTCGGCCAGTTTCAGGCTCATGCGCCTGGCGGCGTCGAGCGCCTGGCGGCAGGCGGTCTCGGCCCCCATGGCGCCCACCCCTTCCTTGATGCCGAAAAGGGCCATGACGCCGTCGCCGATGAACTTGTCGAGATAGCCGCCGGATTCGGCCACCGCCTCGCCCATCGCCTTGAAATAGCGGTTGAGAAGAAAGACCACGTCGTAGGGCAGGCGCCGCTCCGAGAGCCGCGTGAAATCCCTGAGATCGGCAAAGAGGATGGCGATCTCCATCTCGCGCCCGGCATGGAAATCGGGCCGGGCGCGGGCCATGCGCGCATCCGCCTGGGCCGGCAGCAGCGGCGCGATCGTCACCGGCGCAATGGGGCGAAGCTGGCAGGCAAGCCGCGTATCGGGGGCGGCACCGACGCGGGCCAGCACGCGCTTCTCGTCCTCGCCCGGCGGCGGCAGATGCTCGGCGCCGGCAATGATGCGCACGCGGCAGGTGGAGCAGCGGCCGCGCCCGCCGCAGACCGACGCATGGGGAATGCCGGACATGCGGCTGGCCTCGAGCAGCGAGGTCCCCGCCTGGATCCGCACCGCCTTGCCATTGTCATAGTTGACGAGGATGGCCCGCCGCCGGTCGACCTGCTGCCGGATCGCCCGCGCCGCCAGCACCGCCGCGAGGAGCAGGCCGAAAAGCACGATGCCGCGCTGCTGCAGGGCATGCACTTCCGCCGCCACGTCACCGCCGGGCCAGTTCTGCTCGGCGGCAATGGAGGGCAGCCAGGCGGGGTCGGCCAGCCGCGCCGCCGCCTCGCGCGCGCCATCGACAAAGCCGATCAGGGCCAGCACCGGCAGGATCACGGCGCCGGCGAAGAGATAGGCCCGCGCCCGCGGATACCAGCTCTTGAGCCGCAGCCAATAGGCCATGCCGATGCAGCCATGGATCCAGGTGACGATCACGGCCAGTGCCTGCAGCAGACCGTAATGCGGCAGGAAGACCCAGAAGCTCAGCAGCACGAAGGTATAGGAATCGGTGAAGTCATAGACCTCGCTGGCATAGGCGGTGGCCAGCACATGCAGCATCAGCATGGGCGGCGTGGCGAGACCGAGGATGAGCTGTGCCCCCTCCCAGAACGGCATGCGCAGGGAATGGCGCCGATAGAGGGCGATGAGGGCGACGGCGATATGCAGGAAGGCGCTGGCATAGAGGGCTGCCTCCAGGGGTGCGAAGCGCCAGAAGGCGAGGAACACCTGCCGCCCCGCCTCGAGTGCCGCCAGCGAATGGATGCCGAGCGCATGATTGAGGTTGTGGGTCAGCACATAGCTGAAAAGTACCAGGCCCGTGACGAGGCGCACCCGGCCCAGCAGCGCGCGGTCGCCCAGACGCCCGAACAGCGGATGGATCACGGGAATGCGGTTTTGGCGGGGGGTTGCGCGAAAATCGCCGGTCTCCCTGGTTTGCCTCGGTTCGAGCCGTTTGATAATAGTCGCAGCCATGAACGAATGGAATCCGCCGCCTTTCCGGGCGGAATGTTTCATCAACCCGAATTTGGCGCCGGCCGAGGCAGACCTCGCCGCGGTCGCCCCGGGCGTGGTCGATGCCGATGGCTTTGCCCGGGCGCTGGCCGAGATCCGGTCCTGGCCGGGCTATGCCCCGACCCCGCTGGTCGACCTGCCCGGCCTGGCGCGGCACCTCGGCCTCGGCGGCATCCATTACAAGGACGAGGGCGGACGCTTCGGCCTCGGCGCCTTCAAGGCGGTGGGCGGCGCCTATGCCGTGCTGCGGCACCTGCAGGATCGATTGGGCAACGAAGCGAGCGTTGCCGACCTCATCGCCGGCAAGTACCGCGACCTGACCCGGGACATCACCGTCTGCACCGCGACCGACGGCAATCACGGCAAGTCGGTCGCCTGGGGGGCACGCCTCTTCGGCTGCCGCGCCGTGATCTATATCCATGAGGGTGTCAGTATCGGGCGCGAGCAGGCGATCGCGGCCTTCGGCGCCGAGATGCGGCGCATCCCCGACAATTACGACGCCAGCGTCCGCGCCTGCGCCGCCGATGCGGCGGCGAATGGTTGGCAGGTGATTTCCGACACCACTTGGGAAGGCTACCAGGAAATCCCGCGCCATGTCATGCACGGCTATGGCGTGATGCTGCGCGAGGCGATGGAGCAATGGCCGGCTGGCGAAACCTTGAGCCACGTGTTCATCCAGGCGGGTGTCGGCGGCCTGCCGGCGGCAGTCGCCGGCTTCCTGTGGCTGGAGCTGGATGCGCTGCGGCCCAAGATCATCGTGGTCGAGCCGGATAAGGCCGCCTGCCATTTCGCGAGTGCCCGCGCCGGCACGCCCACCGCCGTCACCGGCAAGCTGGATACCCTGATGGCGGGCCTCGCCTGCGGCGAGGTTTCGCCGCTGGCCTGGGAACTGCTCGACAAGGCAGGTTTCGCCTTCATGAAGATACCGGACGCGGCGGCGGTGTTCGCGATGAAATCGCTGGCCGCCGGCATCGATGGTGACCCGCGAATCGTCGGCGGCGAGGCTGGTGTCGGCGGCCTCGCCGGCCTCATCGTGGCGGCGAACGACCAGGCCATGCGCGATGCCCTGCTGCTGGACGCTGCGTCCCGCGTCCTCATCATCGGCAGCGAAGGGGCGACGGACCCGGCGCTCTATCGGCAATTGGTGGGCATGAGCCCGGAAGACGTCTTGGCGGGCAAGGCAGCGGCATGAGCGATCACGATCCCGCCCGGATGGGCCAGATGGAGGCCCGGCGCCTGATGCGCCAGCAGATGTCGCGCGAGGAACGCCGCGCCGAGCGCCTGCGTCTCCTCAATTCCGGCCCGCCCTCGCCCTGCATCAGCGTCTGCCAGATGGATCCCCTGACCGGATATTGCGTCGGCTGCACGCGCACCATCGACGAGATCCGCGACTGGATCATCTCGACGCCCGACGAACGCCACGCGATCCTCAAGAAGATCGCCGAACGGCGCGCGGCGAAATGAGCAGCGTCGCGGAAGCCGAGGCGCGCTCGAACCGGAATCGTCAGGACAGGACGGGTCAGGACCGGACCGGCCTCTGGCTGCTGTTGGCGATCACGATCTTCTGGGGCATCAACTGGCCGGCGATCAAGCTCTCGGTCAACGAGGTGCCGGTCTGGGCCTTTCGTGCCATCTGCCTTGCAGCCGGCGCCGGCGGCCTCTTTGCCATTGCCCGCGCCGCCGGCCTGCCGCTTCGCATCCCGCGCCAGGATTTCGGCTGGCTGATCCTTGCCAGCCTCGGCAACATCAC
The DNA here is from genome assembly GCF_004363235.1 of Dongia mobilis. Lineage (GTDB taxonomy): Bacteria > Pseudomonadota > Alphaproteobacteria > Dongiales > Dongiaceae > Dongia > Dongia mobilis. Next base: position 29,341 of record NZ_SNYW01000001.1, on the reverse strand, counting down.
CGGCTGGCACTTGTTCTCGGCGATCGGCGTCGATCACATGCTGCCCGGCCGGGCCTCGATCCTTGCCTTCACCATGCCCCTCTGGGCAGCCCCCATTGCCGCAATCTGGGTGGGCGAGCGGCTCGGCTGGCTGAAGCTGCTGGGCCTGGGTGTCGGGGCGCTCGGCCTCGCCGTACTGGTGGTGCCGGATTGGCAGAATCTGGTGGCAGCCCCGCTTGGTCCCATTTTCATGCTGCTGGCCGCCATTTCCTGGGCCTTCGGCACGGTCGCCCTGAAGGCGCATAGTTTCTCGATGCCCACCACCAGCCTGGTCGCCTGGCAGATGGTGATCGGCGGTGCGCCGATCTTCCTGGGTGCCTTCATCTTCGATCACGGCTTTGAGCCCGGCTCGGTCTCTGCGCTTGGCTGGTGGGCGGTCGCCTATGCCGCTCTCATCCCGATGGTCTTCTGCCACTGGGCCTGGTTCCGCGTGGTGGCGATCTATCCCGCCGTGGTGGCGGCGATCGGCACGCTGGCCATCCCGGTGGTCGGCGTCATCTCCTCGGCACTCATCACCAACGATCCCGTGGGCTGGGCCGAGATCCTGTCGCTGCTCCTCATCATCTTCGCCCTCTTCCTCGTGCTGGTGGTGCCGATGCTGCAGCAGAGGCGGGCAGCGGCGGCGCAGGGGATGACGCCATGACGCCGCTCGACTGGGCGGCACTCGCCGTCTTTGCCGTCTGCTTCTTCGGCTATGCGCGCATCGCGCATTTGGCCGGGCGCGGGCGCAACCTCAACGCCATGATGCACGAGGTGCGCCGCGCCTGGATGCAGCGCCTGATGATTCGCACCGACCGCATCGTCGACTCGGCCCTGACCGGCCACACGGTCAATTCCATGTCGTTCTTCAGTTCGGCCACCATCCTGATCGTGGCCGGCCTCATCGGCGTGCTGGCCCAGGCCGATGCGGCCCTTGCCCTCATCCGCCGCTGGCATTTCATCGATGCGGGCAGCGCCGGCCTCTTCCAGCTGAAACTTCTCGGCATGGTGATCCTGCTGGTGCTGGCCTTCTTCCGCTTCACCTGGGCGCTCCGGCAATACAATTACTGCTGCGCGCTGGTGGGGGCCGCACCGCTGGCGCTCAACGATTATCCGCACCGCACCGAGCTCGCCGAACAGGTGGCAATGGTCTATACCAGCGCCCTCGACAGCTTCAACAGCGGCATCCGCTGCTACTACTTCGCGGTGGCCTGGATCGCCTGGATCACCGGGCCCATCCCCTTCCTCGGCGGCCTCGTGCTGGTGATGGGCGTGCTGCTGCGCCGCCAGGCGATCAGCCGCGCCGCCAGGGCGATCCAGCGTTATGTCGAGCTCAACCCACCCGACAATTGGCCGCCACGGGAATGAAGCCGATCCTCTATGGCGCGGCCTATAGTGTCTATGTGCGGGCGGCGCGGCTCGCCCTGATCGAGAAGGGCGTCGATCACGACCGGGTGGAGGTCGATATCTTCGCCGCGGACGGGCCACCGCCGGATTATCTCGCAAGGCATCCCTTTGGCCGCATCCCGGCGCTGCAGCATGGCGCGATGTCGCTCTATGAAACCTCGGCTATCGTCCGCTATGTCGACGACGCATTTCCCGGCCCTGCCCTGCAGCCACGCGATCCGGTCCACCGTGCGCGGATGAATCAAACTATCTCCGTGCTGGACAACTACCTCTACCGGCCGCTGGTCTGGGGTGTCTATGTGGCACGCAGCGAGAAGGGCGGCGCGTGCGACGAGGCGCTGGTCGCCGCTGCGGCGGCAAAGGCACGGCATTGCCTCGGCGTGATCGAGCGCGACCTCGATCGGCCCTTTCTCGCCGGCGACGCAATCACCCTGGCCGATCTCTATGCCGTGCCGATGCTGGCCTATGGCCTGATGACCGGGGAAGGCCGCGCGATGCTGGCGGAATGCCCGCAACTCTCCGCGTGGTGGCGGCGCATGAAGGCACGGCCCAGTGTGGCGGAAAGCCGATTTGCGGGGGAAGCGGCCTAGGCGCCGCTGGCGGCGAGGCGCTTCACGCGGCGGCGCATGAACCAGGAGGCGAAGGCCGCGAGCGGGCGGTGCAGCGGGCCCTGCGGGTTGAGGCCGGCGGCCTTCAGCACCATGGCGATGCCGCGCGCGATATGCGGCGGCCGGTAATGGGCATAGGCACGCCTGGCATAGGCGGCCGAGAAGCGCTTGCGCTCATAGGGCTCGGCCGCATGGTTGGCAGCGTAATAGGCATAGGCGAGTTCGTCGTCTTCGCTCTCGGTGATGCGCGAGAGGGCGACGCGCACGCGGCCCCAGGGGCCCAGGCCTTCCTTCTCGAGATAGCGGTTGAGATGGGTGTAGAAGAGCTTGTAGTGCCTGAGCTCGTCGGCGGCGATCTTGCGGCAGATCGCCTTCAGCACCGGTTCCTGCGCCGCCTCGGCCAGCGCCGTGTAATAGGAGGAGGTACCGGTCTCGACGATGCAGCGCGCCACCAGCTCGCCCGAGCGGCTGCCGCGCACCGAGGCATTGACGTCGAGCGGGATGCGGTAACCATCGAGAAAACGCTGGAAGGCGGTGTCGAAATCGAAAGCGGGATCGGCCAGCTTGGCCCAGCGGGCCAAGGCTGCTCCATGCTGGACTTCCTCCAGCGCCCATTCGTCGGCGACGGCGCGGAAGCCGTCATCATCGTGAAACACGTTGTTGAGATAAGTCGCGTAGTCGCCGCCATTGTATTCGACCAGCGCGGCGGCCTTGACCAGCTTGACGATGTCGGAATCGACCAGGGCGGGATCGAAGCGGTCCCAGGGAATCTGGTCGAGCGTCCAATGCGCCATGCGCACTCAACCTCTCGTCATTTCAACCGCTATCCGTGGCGGGCACCGGCCGAACCCCCGCCGGTGCCAGCTGGAGTTTAGTAGGTCGAGGTGCCCAGGGCGGCAATCCGGGCCTCGGCGATTTCGACGAGCTGGGCCGCCGCCGCGCGGTCGATTTCGCTCTTGGCGTCCTGCAAATCCTCGCGCGCATCGGCAAGGGCCTGCTCGGCCTTGTTGCGGTCGATATCGGCGACGCGCGCCGCGCGCTCGGCCAGGACCGTGCAGCCCTCGGCATTCACCTCGGCGAAACCGCCTTCGACGAAGATACGATCGGTCACTTGGGCGCCGGTCTCCAGGATGTGGATGACACCCGGCCGCAGGGTGGAAATGAGGTTGCTGTGCCCAGCCAGTACGGCGAAATCGCCCTCCACCCCGGGGATCACGATCTCGGCGACATTGGCCGAGAACAGCAGCCGCTCCGGCGAGACGAGTTCGAAATGCACCTGATCGGCCATGATCCCAACCTCTGTTTCCTAATGGCCGCAGCGGGCCGCCCAGTGGCGGATGCTGCGCCGGTAACCTTCCGGCATGGGCAGCGCCGCGATGTCGTCGAGCGCAAAGCCACCCAAGCCCGTGTGTTCGTGGCTGAGGCGCAGATCCGCCTGCGACAGCGGCTGCACCCCGAACGTGACGATGAGGACCTCTTTTGCCGGCAGCACCGGATAGCGCCAGCAATCGAGCAGATCCGCAACCGTCACGTCGACCCCCAGCTCCTCCGAGATCTCCCGATGGAGGCAGGAACCCGGCTCCTCCCCGGCTTCCAGCCGGCCGCCCGGAAGCTCCCATTCGTCGCGCTCGTTCCGCAGAAGAACGACCTTGCGCTCGACGAAGAGAACCCCCTTGACGGAGACCGGCCAGACGGGGCCGGCGCCCTGGAGTTCAACGGGGGCGCTGCTGGACCGTTCCATCAGCGCCCCCGGGCAGTCATCAGGCGGCTTCCGCCATCTTCTTGGCCTTGGCGACCGCTTCCTCGATCGTGCCGACCATGTAGAAGGCCGACTCGGGAAGGTCGTCATACTGGCCTTCCACGATGCCCTTGAAGCCCTTGATGGTGTCTTCGAGCTTCACCAGCACGCCCGGCGTGCCGGTGAAGACTTCGGCGACGTGGAAGGGCTGGCTGAGGAAGCGCTGGATCTTGCGGGCGCGGGCGACGGTCAGCTTGTCCTCTTCCGACAGCTCGTCCATGCCGAGGATGGCGATGATGTCCTGCAGCGCCTTGTAGCCCTGCAGCACTTCCTGCACGCGGCGGGCGACGGTGTAGTGCTCCTCGCCGATGACGCGCGGGTCGAGCATGCGCGAGGTCGAATCGAGCGGGTCGACCGCGGGGAAGATGCCGAGCTCGGCGATCTGGCGGGAAAGCACCGTGGTCGCATCCAGATGGCTGAACGAGGTCGCCGGCGCCGGGTCGGTCAGATCGTCGGCCGGCACGTAGATGGCCTGCACCGAGGTGATCGAGCCCTTCTTGGTCGAGGTGATGCGCTCCTGCAGGGCGCCCATGTCGGTGGCGAGCGTCGGCTGGTAGCCGACCGCCGAGGGGATGCGGCCGAGGAGCGCCGACACTTCCGAACCCGCCTGGGTGAAGCGGAAGATGTTGTCGACGAAGAACAGCACGTCCTGGCCCTCGGCGTCGCGGAAGTATTCGGCGACGGTGAGGCCGGACAGGGCGACGCGGGCGCGGGCTCCCGGCGGCTCGTTCATCTGGCCATAGACCAGGGCGCATTTCGAACCCGGGCCGTCCAGCTTGATGACGCCCGATTCGATCATCTCGTGATAGAGGTCGTTGCCCTCGCGGGTGCGCTCGCCGACGCCGGCGAAGACGGAGTAGCCGCCATGCGCCTTGGCGACGTTATTGATCAGTTCCATGATGGTGACGGTCTTGCCGACGCCGGCGCCGCCGAACAGGCCGATCTTGCCGCCCTTGGCATAGGGCGCCAGCAGGTCGATGACCTTGATGCCGGTGATGAGGATCTGCGCCTCGGTCGACTGCTCGGAAAATTCCGGGGCGGAACGGTGGATCGGCAGGGTCTGCTTGTTGCCGATGGGCCCGCGCTCGTCGATCGGCTCGCCGATCACGTTGATGATGCGGCCCAGCGTCTCGGGGCCGACCGGCATCGAGATGGGGCCGCCGGTATCGGAAACCTCGGCGCCGCGCACCAGACCGTCGGTCGAGTCCATGGCGATCGCGCGCACGGTGTTCTCGCCGAGATGCTGCGCCACCTCGAGCACCAGGAGCTTGCCCTGGTTCTGCACGTGCAGCGCGTTCAAGATCGCGGGCAGGGCATCACCGAACTGCACGTCGACGACGGCGCCCATGACCTGCGTGATCTTGCCGACGATGTTCTTCGACATATTGGTTGCTCCTCTGGAACGAACTCTGGACGGACCTGATCAGACGGCTTCGGCACCGGAGATGATCTCGATCAGCTCCTTGGTGATGTTGGCCTGACGGGTCCGGTTGTAATTGATGGTCAGCTTGTTGATCATGTCGCCGGCATTGCGGGTCGCATTGTCCATCGCGGTCATGCGCGCACCCTGCTCCGAGGCGGCATTCTCCAGCAGCGCGCGATAGACCTGCATGGAGAGGTTGCGCGGCAGCAAATCGGCCAGGATCGCTTCCTCGTCCGGCTCGTATTCATAGATCGCCGCATTGGCATCGGCGTTCTCGTTGGCGCTGGACAGCGCGAACGGGATCAGCTGCTGCGGGGTCACGATCTGGGTGATGGCCGACTTGAACTTGTTGTAGACGACCGTGCAGACGTCGAATTCGCCGGCCTCGAACATGTGGCTGATGCGCTGGGCGATCTTGGCCGCGGAATCGAAGGTGAGGCGCGGCTTGCCCACATCCTCGATCGTGGCGATGATCTCGTTCAGGAATTCGCGCTTCATCTGGTCGCGCGCCTTGCGGCCGACGGCGAGGATCTTGACCTGCTTGCCGTTCGCCTTCAGATCGCGCGCCATCTTGCGCGCCTGGCGGGTGATCGACGAGTTGAACGCGCCGCAGAGGCCGCGGTCGGAGGTCATGACGACCAAAAGATGCACCTGGTCGCGGCCCGTGCCGGCGAGGAGGGCCGGCGCGTTGTCCTTGCCGGCCATCGAGACGGCGAGCGAGCGCAGCACCTTCTCCATGCGTTCGGCATAGGGCCGTGCCGCTTCCGCCTGTTCCTGCGCACGCCGCAGCTTGGCCGCCGAGACCATCTTCATGGCCGAGGTGATCTTCTGCGTGTTCTTCGTGCTGTTGATGCGGACCTTGAGGTCCTTCAAGCTAGGCATCGCTGCCCCTTCTCAACCTGGTCGAACTGCGCTGCTTATCAGACGAAAGACTTCGTAAAGGCGTTGAGGATCTCGGTCAGCTTGTCCTCGGTCACCTTGGAAATCTCGCGTTCGTTGCGGATCGCCTCGAGCACGTCGGTGTGCTTGGCCTTCACCTCGCTCATCAGCGCCGCCTCGAAGCGATTGACGTCCTTCACGGCGACGCCGTCGAGGAAGCCGCGGACACCGGCGAAGATGGCGACCACCTGCTCCTCGACCGGCATCGGCTGGTACTGGCCCTGCTTGAGGAGTTCGGTCAGGCGCGCACCGCGCGCCAGCAGCTTCTGCGTGGCGGCGTCGAGGTCTGAGGCGAACTGCGCGAAGGCCGCCATCTCGCGATACTGCGCCAGTTCCAGCTTGATGCGGCCGGCGACCTGCTTCATCGCCTTGATCTGGGCGGCGGAGCCGACGCGGCTGACCGAGAGGCCGACATTGATGGCGGGACGGATGCCTTTGTAGAACAGGCCGGTTTCGAGGAAGATCTGGCCGTCGGTGATCGAGATCACGTTGGTCGGAATATAGGCCGAGACGTCGCCGGCCTGGGTTTCGATTACGGGCAGGGCGGTCAGCGAGCCGGCGCCGTTCTTGTCGTTGAGCTTCGCCGCGCGCTCGAGCAGGCGGCTGTGCAGGTAGAAGACGTCGCCCGGATAGGCTTCGCGGCCCGGCGGACGGCGCAGCAGCAGCGACATCTGGCGATAGGCGACAGCCTGCTTCGAGAGATCGTCATAGAAGATGACGGCGTGCATGCCGTTGTCGCGGAAGTACTCGCCCATGGCGCAGCCCGTATAGGGCGCCAGGAACTGCAGCGGGGCCGGTTCCGAGGCGGTGGCAGCGACCACGATTGAATATTCGAGGGCACCGTTGTCTTCCAGCGTCTTGACGATCTGGGCGACGGTCGAGCGCTTCTGGCCGACGGCGACATAGACGCAATAGAGCTTCTTCGACTCGTCCGTGCCGGCGTTGATGGCCTTCTGGTTGAGGATGGTATCGATGATGACGGCGGTCTTGCCGGTCTGGCGGTCGCCGATGATCAGCTCGCGCTGGCCGCGGCCGACCGGCACCAGGCTGTCGATCGCCTTCAGGCCGGTCTGCATCGGCTCGTGCACCGATTTCCGCGGGATGATGCCGGGCGCCTTCACCTCGACGCGGGTGCGCGTCACATTGGTGAGCGGGCCCTTGCCGTCGATCGGGTTGCCGAGGCCGTCGACCACGCGGCCGAGCAGGCCCTTGCCCACCGGCACGTCGACGATGGCGCCGGTGCGCTTCACCGTATCGCCTTCCTTGATGTCGCGGTCGTCGCCGAAGATGACGACGCCGACATTGTCGGTCTCGAGGTTGAGCGCCATGCCGCGGATGCCACCCGGGAACTCGACCATCTCGCCCGCCTGGACGTTGTCGAGCCCGTGGACGCGGGCGACGCCGTCGCCGACGCTCAGCACCTGGCCGACTTCGGTGACATCAGCCTCGTTGCCGAAATTTTCGATCTGCTGCTTCAGGATGGCAGAGATTTCGGCGGCGCGGATTTCCATTATCCAACCCCTTTCATGGCGAGCTGCAGTTTCTGCAGCTTGGTTCGAATAGACGAATCGATCATGCGGCTGCCCACCTTGACGACGAGGCCGCCGAGGAGCGCCGGATCCTGGCGCACCTCCATACTGACCTTGGCGCCGTGGGCGCGTTTGATGGCATCGGCGAGGGCCGCCTGCTGCTCGGCCGAGAGCGGCCGGGCCGCCCAAACTTCGGCGGTCATCTCGCCGCGACGCGTGGCGAGAATCTTGCGGAAGGCGCCGATGATAGCCGGCAGCGCAAAGAGGCGCCGGTTCTTGGCAAGCAGGCCGAGGAATTTCGCGGTGAGGGTATTGAGCCCGGCCTTCTCGGCGAGGGCGGCCACGGCCTTGCCCTGATCGGCGCGCGAGAGGACCGGCGAATTGATCAGGCGGCGGAAATCGGCGGATTCAGCGACCATCCCGGCAATGCTGCCGAGATCGGCGGCAACGGCGTCGAGCTGGTGCTTCGTATCGGCGAGTTCGAACAGCGCCGCGGCGTAACGCTGCGCGAGTGAACCGGTCTCCGTTACCTGGGCTGCCAATTCCTGCCCCCATCCCTGGTCTTAACAAATTGATTTTTCGGGAGAAATCTTGTTGGCGCCAGGCGCCGGCACAAACCCTACCGGCCCCTGCGCAGACAATGTCGCCGCGCAGCGGGCGGCGGGTTAGTAACACATGGTTTCCGGGTAATCAACCGCCCCAGACCGGGGCCTGGATGCTTTTATCAAGCTATTGGAAAATATGTATATTTTGGTGAAATATCGTGGTTAATGCGCGGCACGGGATCTGGTCCTGCGACAGCCTGGAAGGATGGCTGCGATCAGGCACCAAGGGCGGGGGAAAGCCGCCGGTCGGCAGCGGCGATCGCTGCCGCCGCCTGGGCGAAGGCCGGGCGATCCAGCAGGCGCCGGTACCAACCGGCGAGCGGTACATAGGGAGCGAGATCGGGCCCCCGCAGGCGCTGGGTGAAAAGGACGGTCATGAAGGTCGCGATGTCGGCCACGGTGAGCGCGCCGCCGCAGATGAATGGGCCGCCGCCCGATGCCCCATCGAGCCGCGCCGCCAATGCGGCGAAGCGCCCGGCGATCTCGCCCTCGGCCGCCTTGCCGTCGGCGAGGCGGCGCGCGTGGATCGCGGCATCGGCATGGGGCGGCTCGGTCCGGAACAGCAGGTGCCGCACCGGGGCGAAGAGGACCTCGTCGGCATCGAGTTCGGCCAAGCGGCAGCGGGCACGGGCAGCAGGCTCCGCGGGGTAAAGCGGCGGTTCCGGATAGCGATCCTCGAGATATTCGAGGATCGCGGTGGAATCGAAGAGGCCGAGATCGCCGTCGACGAGCACCGGCACCTGGCGCTTCGGATTCACTGCCAGCACTACGGGATGGCGAGGTTCGTAACCCCTTTCCTGGCTGAAGGCGACGAATTCGCGCTCATGCGGGATGCCCTTCTCGTCGAGGGCGATCGCCACTTTCCACGAGAACAGGCTCAAGGGCCCGAGATAGAGTTTCACCGCATTCCCTCCAGCGAGGCAGATTGCCAAACCGGCTGGAACATTATGGGAACATCGTGGGAGATGCAAGAACCCGCCGGTCTTGCCCTCCGGATATCAACTCACCCCGGTCTTCAACTCACCATCGAGAGCGGCCCGCGGCGGCCCTGTTTGTCGGCATACATGGCGCGGTCGGCGGCGGCCAGCAGGTGGTCGAGGTCGCGCCCGTCATCCGGCGGGATCACCGTGGCGCCGAGGCTGAGCGAAAGCGGCTGCAGCCCGCGCGCCGCCAGGTTGAAGTCGAGCAGCCCATGGCGCAGGCGCTGCAGCGCCTCTGCCCCGCCATCGCTTCGACCATCCGTCGAACCGGCTTCCCTGGCGCTGGATGGGCACAGCACGGCGAATTCGTCGCCGCCGAGGCGCGCCACGATATCGGTCGCCCGGAACACGCGGGTGAGCAGCCGCGCCGTGTCGATGATGAGCTGGTCGCCGGCGGCATGGCCGAAGCGGTCGTTGGTCAGCTTCAGAAAATCGACATCGACCGAGATCAGCATCGAGGGGATGCCGAGGCGCCGCGCCAGCGCCAGTTCGCGTTCGGCCAGCATGCGGAAACCGCGCCGGTTGTAGATGCCGGTGAGGTCGTCGGTGATGGCGATCTGGTGCACGGCGGCCTGTGCCCGTTCGCGCTCCGCCACCTCGGCCCGCAGGCGCCCGTTGGCGGCGGCCAGTTCCTCGGTCCGCTGGCGCACGCGCTCTTCCAGCTCGGCATAGACCTGCACGTTTTCCAGCGCGACCGAGGTGGAATCGGCCAGCGCCTGCAGCATCTGCACCTCGGCCGCATTGGCGCGGTAGGGCCGCGCCCAATAGGTACCGATGGCGCCGATCGGCGCGCGCGTGCGGATCGGCACCATGACGAGGCTTTTCACGAAAGTGGGGCGATAGACCTCGTCCGGTACGCGCTCATCGGCATAGATGTCGGGGATCACGGCCGGTTCGCGATTGAGCATGGCCCAGCCGCTGACACAGAGCTCGAGCGGAAACTTGCGGCCCTTCCACAGCGGCTCGATCGCATCCTCGTCCTTGTAATAGCAATGCTCGCCCTCGCGCAGCACGAAGGTGGCGCCATCGGCGCCGACCAGATCGCGCGCGGCACTCCGCACCACCGCCGCGACATCGTCGAGATGCCGCGCCAGAGAGAGATCCTGAATGGCCCCGATCAACCGATCCATCAGACGGTCCCCGCGTCCGATTTCGCCCAATCCCACGCTGTCGCAGAACAGTTAGCGCGGGGGTTTGATCGATTATTATGCGTCAGTTGGCGGGCGAGATGCACCCATTTCCTGCGGAATCACCGATCCGCGTGTGCCAGTCAGGCTGTTGTTCCCGCAAACGATGGGAATAACGACTCTATGCCAGGAAGGTTTTCACGAATTGCTGATAGGTGAGGCTGGAATTCCCTCTGCCCGGCTTCTGCCGCGCCGCCTCGAAGCGGGCATTCATCCTGGCCCATGCGCGAAACACCGCGGCCACATCGGCGCGTTGATCGGGCGGCACCAGCGTGCCACCGGATTCGACCAGGGATATCAGCCGGTCATAGGCCGTCGCGATATCGCCGATGAAGGCATCGCCCTGGGTCACCGAGCCTGGCCGCTGGCGCAGATGATAGATGGCCGTGTCGTCATAGGGCGCGCTGCCGCCTGCCAGCGCCAGGCTCTCCAGATCGAACAGCACATCCTCGGCCGGCACATCCTGCCAATGCCGCGCCCCGCAACGCTCACCGGGATCGCGCCGCACCACGCCATGGAACGAGGCGAAGGCCGTGCTGAAGGTGGCGTAATCGGCGCGGCCCGAGGCAGGCCGCACCTCACGGATCACCCGGCCCTCCCATGTCGCGATCGCCGTGCGGCCGAAGGCAACACCCGCCGCTTCCGCCAGCGGCACGAGCCGCGCCAGATAATCCGGCGACCACAGATCATCGGCATCGAGCAGGGCGATGAAGCGACCGCGCGCCACTGCCAGCGCCCGGTTGCGCGCAGGTCCGGCCCCCGTCGGCCTTGCCACCGGCTCGAGCACGCGGATGCGGGGATCCAGCGCGGCGAGATCGGCGTAATCATGCGGCTCGTCCGGCGCCACGATGATCTCCATCGGCACGCCCTGCATCAGCGCGCTGGCGATCGCCTCATGGATGAACTCCCGCGCCTGGTGCGCGGCGATGATGATGGAGGCAAGGATCGGATGGCGCATGAGCGAAGTTGCGCGTCAGGGTGTCGCCACGCCGAACGTATCGCAATCGTCGGGGTTGCCGCTGTCGAAGCCCTTTTTGAACCAGCGCATGCGCTGCTCCGAGGTACCGTGGGTAAAGCTGTCGGGGACGACGCGGCCCGAGGATTGCCGTTGCAGTCGATCATCGCCGATGGCCGAGGCGGCATTGAGCCCTTCGGCGATATCGCCATCTTCCAGCTGCACCTCGGCATTCGCCGCCGCCAGGTGATACGCCCAGATGCCGGCGAAGCAATCGGCCTGCAGTTCGACGCGCACGGAAAGGGCATTGGCGTCAGCCTCGGAAAGGCGCTGCCGCTCGCGCCGCGCCATCTCCTCGACGCCCACCAGATTCTGCACGTGATGGCCCACTTCATGGGCGATGACATAGGCCTGGGCGAAATCACCCGGCGCCTGCAAATGCCGTTCGAGATCGCGATAGAAGGAGAGGTCGATATAGACCTTGGCATCCGCCGGGCAATAGAACGGGCCCATGGCCGATTGCGCGTGGCCGCAGGCGGATTGCACGGCGCCGGAGAACATCACCAGCGTGGGGTCGCGATAGGTCTCGCCCGCTTCGGCGAAGATGCGGCGCCAGGTGTCCTCGGTCGAGGCGAGGACCACGGAGGTGAAATCGGCCAGTTCGTCTTCGGCCCGGTTGCCGGTCTGCGTGACGCCCTGGCCGGCCCTCTCGACGGCGGGCGCGAAGATGTCGCCCTGCCGCGACCCGCTGCCCAACGTGCCATTGAGGAGCGCCATGGGATCGATGCCCATGAAGCTCAGCATCACGAAGATCGCAATGACAATCAGGATGCCCTTCAGACCGAAGCGCCTGCCGATGAGGCCGCCCAATCCGCCGCCACCCAGGCCACCCCCACCCAGGCCACCGAGACCGCCCAGCCCACCGCCAAATCCGCCGCCCGGGCGCGCCCCGCGCCGGTCACTGACATTGTCGCTGCGCCGGCCCATGCGCCATTTCATGATGTGGCTCTCTCGCTTGAAGCTGCCTGACCCGATGATCGCATACTTGTGTCAGACCAACAAATGGGGCCAGGCCTGGATCGCTTCGCGATGCGCCAATGGCGAAGCCATCTTCCCTACCCTGCCCGTACACTGGCGAGGAATCCGTCTATACGGCCCTTGAGGTCGCCAAATCGGCCCTGCAGCTGACCGACCGCCGCCACCATCGAGTCCGCGGCAACACCCGCATTCTGCGCGGAATCCGATACAAGGGAGATCTGCTGTTGCAGATCGGACGTCCCTGTCGCTGCTTCAGCGACGGCGCGGCTGATTTCGTTGGTTGCAGAATCCTGCTCGGTTACGGCAGCGGCGATCGAACTATTGACCTGTGCGATCTCCTCAATTGTCCGTGCAACCGCGTTGATCTCCTCCGCCGCCGCGCCCGTCGACCGCTGTATGGCATTTATCTGGGCTGAGATCTCTTCCGTCGCCCTGGCCGTCTGGCTGGCCAGGCTCTTCACCTCATTCGCGACCACTGCAAAACCCTTGCCGGCATCACCGGCTCGAGCTGCTTCGATGGTTGCGTTCAACGCAAGCAAATTGGTCTGGCCGGCGATATCGTTGATCAGCGTCACGACGGATCCAATCTGGTCGGCAGCCGAAACAAGCGCATTCACAAGCCTTGCCGCGTCGCCGGCCTTTCCGGCGGCCTGCGTGGCAGAGGTGCTCGAATTGTTGGCCTGCTGGCTGATCTCGCGTATCGAAGCCGCGAGTTCTTCCACTGCGGCCGCAACCGAAGAGACATTTTCCGCAACATGTCCGGCGGTTCTGCTGACCGAGCGGCTGCGATTGACATTGTCGGCACTGACCTGCGCCATGGTATGGGCCGACCGGTCCATTTCCTGCGAGGTCGCCGCCATCTGGGCGATCGCTTCGGAAACCTGCCCTTCGAACCCGTCCGCAAGACTGAGGCGCGCTTGCGCCTGATCGACTTCGGCACGGCGCTTCAGCGCCTCCTGTTCTGCCACCAGGGCGCGGTTCTCGGTTGCATTCTGGCGGAAGGTTTCGACCGCGGCAGCCATATGGCCGAGTTCGTCCCGGCGGCCAAGACCTGGAATGGTGATGTCAAGCTGGCCTTGCGCCAGCCTTTGCATTGTCGCCGTCATGCCGACCACGGGGCGCGCGATGCTTCGTCCGACCAGCCACGCCAGCAGGATGCACAGGATGATTGCCCCGATTCCGATCATGATGGCGAGATCGCGCATCTCGGCCACGCGCGCCAGCACAAGCGATTTTGGCACGCTGATCTTGACGCTCCAGCGTACCGGCGAGTCGTCAAGCGTAAGCGGCACCAGCACCGAATAGGCGGCGATTCCCGGGAGCCCGAAATTGTCGCCCGCCGCTTCGGCCGCGGCCGATGCAGCTGCCGAATCTGCCTCCTCTGGAGATTGCCCATCTGCAAGGGCGGCTTTGCGTGCGGCTTCTGCCGCTTGCGCCTTGGCCGCCCGCGCCTGCCCAGCCATGGCTTCGACGTCGATCAGCAAGTTGCTCGAATCCTCGCCAACCACGATCTCGCCGGCCCGCATGCGGTCGGCATTGGTGGCATAGAAGGCATCCTCGGTCCTGGCCCCGACCATGTCGATACCGGCCGGATGTGCCGCCCAATGGCCGCTGTTATCGATCAGCGCAGCGCGTCCCTCGCCCCAGGGACGGAGCTCGGCAATCTGTCCGATAAGTTCGTTGAGGCGGATGTCAATGGCGCCGACTCCGATTGTCTGGCTACCATCGACGATCGGCGCGAGGATGGAGACCAGCCAGAAGATCTCGGGCTTCTCTGCCGTGCCGAACACCCAGGCTTCGGGATCGGTCAAATGCGGCAGACCGCTCGACATCGGCACGTCATAGAAGGCCAGCGAGTTGGTGGGTTCGTCGAAATCATAGGCCTTGTCGAAAGTTATCTCGCCGAACTCCCGATAGGCATATGGCACGTAGCGACCGCTGCTGGTGATTGCGGTCGGACTGTCCGCATGAGCGAAGTCGGCGTCGCGCCCATCGAAAGCATCCGGCTCGAACATCGCCCAAGTGGCCAGCCAGTTCCGCTCGATCGCAAGGGTCGAGGCTAGCATCGCTTCGAAGCGCTGTCGGTCGGCGATCGCCAGTTGGCGCCAGCCAAGTGCCGTGGCGGCAATGCCGCGGGCGGTGGAGAGTCCACGGCCGAATTCCTGCGCAATCTCCGCAGCCGTCGCCTTGCCAAGGTTCTCCATGACACGCGCTGCCTGGTCCTCCAGTTGTCTGCTGGCCTGGAGAGTAAGTGCGACGGCAACGACGGTGACCGCGACCCCGGAGAGCAGTGCGCCAGCCAGAATGATACGACCCCTGATTCCGAGCGTGAACATGTTGGCCTCCCCAGCGCTTGCCATTGGCGTACGTGGGGAAATCCTGGCGCAGTACCGGAGGAGCGTCTGTCCAGAATGCGACGATCAGGCGATGAAGACGATCAGGCGGTGAACGGGTGTCAGATAATGCGCGCGGTGGTGGTACGCAGAATTTCCACTGGGATGGATGTCGCTACATGAAGCTGTAGGGATCAATGTCTATCTGCAGGCGCAGATCGCCGGGGAATTTCTGGCCGCGGAGCCAGTGGCGCAGCACACCCTGCGGCGCGATTTCGCGCCGGGTCTTCAGCAGGAAGCGCAGGCGGTGGCGGCCGCGCAGCAGCGCCAAAGGTGCCGGCGCCGGGCCCAGCACGGTGATGCCCGCGCGATGCGGCGCCGCCCTGGCCAGTTCGCGCGCCTTCTGCTGCACGGCAGCCTCGTCGCGGCCGGAGAGGATGAGGGCCGCCAGCCGGCCGAAGGGTGGCATCCCGGCAGCGCGCCGGTCCTCGGCCTCGGCCGCCATGAAGGCGTCGCGGTCACCCGATTTCAGCGCCTGCATGACATGGCGGTCGGGATCGTGGGTCTGCAGCAGCACATGGCCGGGCTTCATTCCGCGCCCGGCGCGGCCCGCCACCTGGCTCATCAACTGGAAGGTCCGCTCGGCGGCGCGCAGATCGCCGCCATGGAGGCCGAGATCGGCATCGACCACGCCGACCAGCGTCAGATGCGGGAAGTTATGGCCCTTGGCGATGATCTGCGTGCCGATGACCAGATCGACCTCGCGCGCCGCCACCATCTTCATGAGCTGGTCGGCGCGGGCGGGGCCGGTCACCGTATCGCTGGTGAGGACCAGGCGCCGCGCCTCGGGGAAAAGTGCGGCCGCCTCTTCCGCCAGGCGCTCGACGCCGGGACCGCAGGCGGCGAAGCTGCCCTCGCTGAGACAGGCCGGGCAGCTGGGCGGCATCATCTGCTCGAAGCCGCAATGATGGCACATCAGTTTTTGATGAAAGCGGTGTTCCACCAGCCAGGCGGTGCAGCGCGGGCATTGCAGGCGGTGCCCGCAGGTGCGGCAGAGGGTCAAGGGCGCATAGCCGCGGCGATTGAGGAAGAGCAGCGCCTGGTCACCCGTGGCCAGGGTCGCCGCCAGCTCGGCCCTGAGGCTGGGCGCGATCCAGCTCTGGCGCGGCGGCTTGTCCACCCGGAGATCGATTAGCCCGATTTCCGGCAATTGCGCGCCGCCATGGCGCGCCGGCAGATGCACCGCGCCATAGCGCCCGCCCTCGACATTGACCATGGTTTCCAGCGAGGGCGTCGCCGAAGCGAGAATGACCGGGATCTTCGCCAGATGACCGCGCACCACCGCCATGTCGCGCGCCTGATAGATGACGCCGTCCTCCTGCTTGAAGGCGCTTTCGTGCTCCTCGTCGACGATGATGAGGCCGAGATCGCGATAGGGCAGGAAGAGGGCCGAGCGCGCGCCTACCACGACGCGGGCCGAGCCGTCATGCACCCCGCGCCAGGTGAGGCGGCGCGCGAGGCCGGTGAGTTCCGAATGCCATTGCGCCGGCGGGGCACCGAAGCGCGCCTCGAAGCGGGTCAGCCATTGCGGCGTGAGCGCGATTTCCGGTACCAGCACCAGCACCTGCCGGCCGGCGCGCAGCGTGGCGGCGATGGCCTCGAAATAGACCTCGGTCTTGCCGGAACCGGTGACGCCGTCGATGAGGGTGACACCGGGCTGGAGCCGCGCCAGCGCCGCCGCCGCGTCGGCCTGCGCGGATGAGAGGTTGGGACCCGCCGCATCGGCATCGGGCCGGCCATAGGGTCGCGGCAGCGGCAGCGGTACCTGTTTCAGCAGGCCCAGCTTGCCCATGGCGGCAATCACGGCGGTGGTGACGCCGGTGGCGCGCGCCAGTTCCGTCGCCGGCAGGGGCGGCTGGTCAGCCACGAATTGCAGCACCTTCGCGCGCTGCGGCGTCAGCTTGCGGGAAGCGGGATCGGCATCGCCCGGCGCCCAGGCCTTCTGCTGGCGCTCGGGCTGCAACGCCTCTGGCACGCTCATCGCCATGCGCAGCACGGCGCCCAGCGGCGCCATGCAATACTGTGCCACCCAATCGATGAAGTCGCAGGTGATGGCGGGCAGCGGCGCCACCGGCAGGCGCTGCGCCACCGCTTTCAATTTTTCGCGCGGCACATCGCCGGCACCCTCTCCCCAGACGACACCCGTCACCAGGCGCCGGCCCAGCGGCACTGTGACGAAATCGCCACGGCGCAGGGCGAAATCGCCGGGCACCAGATAGTCATAGGGCTGGAACAGCGCCAGCGGCAGCAGCACGCCGAGGATCTGCTCGGCCGCGGCGGCCGTCGAATTCCTTGCGCCAGAATCCCTTGCGGCATTGTCTTGCGATGCCGGATCGCCTGCCGCCGCCGCCGAATCCGCGCGTTTGGTTTCAGTTGGCATGGTGTCGCTCGGCGGCTAGACTCGGGTTCATCTGATTCGTGGTCGGCAGAAGGAACGGCGCCCGTTCTCTTCCCGCATCCTTCTTATGTCTTATGTCAGTTTTCTTCCGGGACCTAGTCACATGAAGTTCTTCGTCGATACCGCCGACGTCAAGGAAATCCAGGATCTGGCCGCGACCGGCCTCCTCGATGGCGTCACCACCAATCCCTCGCTGATCGCGAAATCCGGCCGACCGATTCTCGACGTGATCAAGGAGATCTGCGCCATTGTCGATGGCCCGGTCAGTGCCGAGGTGACGGCGACCGAACACAAGGCGATGCTGGAGGAAGGCCGCAAGCTGGCCAAGCTCGCCAAGAATGTCTGCGTCAAGGTGCCCCTGACAGTCGACGGCCTGAAGACCTGCAAGGTGCTTTCTTCCGACGGCATCCCCGTCAACGTGACCTTGTGCTTCTCGGCGGCGCAGGCGCTGCTGGCGGCCAAGGCCGGCGCCACCTTCATTTCGCCCTTCGTCGGCCGCCTCGACGATATCGGCCAGGACGGCATGGAACTGATCGCCGACATCTGCCAGATCTACGAGAACTATGCCGCGCTGAAGACCGAGGTGCTGGTCGCTTCCGTGCGCCACCCGGTCCATGTCGTGGCCGCGGCCAAGATGGGCGCCCATGTCGCGACGCTGCCGCCCAATGTGCTGAAGCAGATGTTCAACCACCCGCTGACCGACAAGGGCCTGGCGGCCTTCCTGGCCGATTGGGCCAAGACCGGTCAGTCGATTCTCTAACCGCCACATGATGCGCCGGGCGCATCGCGGCATCGCCACATTCCTTCGCTAGACTTCTTAACCGGGACAACAGATCAGCAGGCGCCATGGCGGATCCGGTCGACAATGTGAAGGCGAAGGCGCGCAGCACCGGCGGCAGCGTGACGGCAGCTCAGGTCGCGGCCTATTTGAAGCGCCACCCCGACTTCCTGGCGCGGCACCCCGAACTGCTCGACGCGCAGGTCAGTCCCGGCCGCCACAAGGGCGACGGTGTCGTCGATCTGCAGCAATTCATGATGGAGCGCCTCAAGGGCGACGTCGCCAAGCTGCGCGCCGACCAGGACGAGATCATCGCCAACAGCCGCGACAACCTCAACACCACCGAGCGCATCCACAATTCGGTGCTGGCGCTGCTCGAGGCCGAGACCTTTGAAAGCTTCATCGACATCGTCACCGGCGATCTCGCCTTCCTGCTCGAAGTCGACGTGGTCAGCCTCTGCGTCGAACTGACCGACGTCACCACGCGGCGGCCGAAGCATGACGGCATCCAGTTCCTCGACCGCGGCGCCGTCGACCGGCTGATGGGCCGCAACCGCAAGGTCTGGCTGCGCGACGATATCGAGGGCGATCCCGAGATCTATGGGGGGGCGGCCGACCTCGTCCGCTCGGACGCATTGCTGCGTCTCAGTATCAGCGGCATGGCGCCGGCCGGCCTGATTGCCTTCGGCACGCGCCATCCCGGCTATTTCCATGCCGGCCAGGGGACCGAGTTGATGAGCTTCCTTGGGCGCATCATCGAATTCGGCGTCCGCTCGTGGCTGGACCTGCCAAAGCCCTGAGCAAAGCCCCGCAGCGGGGCGCAGCCAAACCCAGCCCGGCGCTTGCGAAAAGCGATCCCGGGCTTTCCGAAAGCGATCTGGCAGCCGATCCGCTGCTGCTCGCCGCGCCTGATCTCATGGCAGCGATGCGCGACTGGCTCGACTATCTCGGTCGCGAGCGACGGGTCGCAGCTGCGACCAGCGAGGCCTATGCCCGCGATGTCGGCGATTTCCTGCGCTTCCTGGCGCATTACCGGGGCGAACCGGCCAGCCTTGCCACCCTGGCCACCCTGGCCAAGGCGGACCTGCGTGCCTGGTTGTCGGCACGGCAGAGCCGCGGCCTCATCGCGGCCAGCAATGCCCGCGCCCTTTCCGCGGTGAAAAGCCTGGCCCGGCGCCTGGCCCGCGACGGGCGCCTCGAGATCGGCGCGCTGGCCACCCAGCGGGGTCCGCGCCTGCCGCGCCATGTGCCGAAACCCCTCAACGCCGCCGAGGCCGAGGCCACCCTCGACCAGGTGGCGGCACTGCATGACGAGCCCTGGCTGCAGAAGCGCGACCTCGCCATCCTGCTGCTGCTCTATGGCTGCGGCCTGCGCATCTCGGAAGCCCTCGGCCTGACGGCCGGCGCGGCGCCACAAGCCGGGGCCATGCTGCGCGTCACCGGCAAGGGCAACAAGACGCGCGTCGTCCCGGTGTTGCCCATCGTGGCCGAGGCGATTGCCGATTACCGCGCGCATTGCCCGTGGAAGCTCGCCGCCGATGGCCCGCTCTTCCGCGGTGTCAGGGGCGGCCCCCTCAATCCCCGCCTCGTGCAGCGGGCGATGCAGGCCTTGCGCGCGCAGCTCGGCCTCCCCCAGACGGCGACGCCGCACGCGCTCAGGCATTCCTTCGCGACGCATCTTCTGGCCGGCGGCGGCGATCTCCGCGCCATCCAGGAACTGCTCGGCCATGCCTCGCTCTCGACCACCCAGCGCTATACCGAGATCGACGCGGCCCAGCTTCTCGGCGTCTACCAGGCGGCACATCCAAGGGCCAAGGGATAGTCCGTCACGCAGCCAGCCGACCTGCTACGATCATGAGACGAAAGAACCCCTCCGCCGTCACCGGCGGAGGGGTTGCAGTCGCGATAGTCGAGATAGGTCTTTGGCAGGCTTACATCATCGGCTTCAGGGCGCCGGCGCTCATCTGCACTTCCTTCAGCTTCTCCGTCGGGAAGGGGATCATGCCCTTGTCGGCGAGATAGCCTTCCTCGCCCGCGGCCTTGTCGCTGGTGAATTCGGCGACGAATTCGCGGATGCCGGGGATGACGCCCTCATGCTGGTTCTTCACATAGAAGTACATGGTGCGCGAGACCGGGTATTCGCCCGAGACGATGTGGTCGAAATCCGGCGCAATGCCGTCGACATTGGCACCCTGCAGCTTGTCGGTATTCTCCTCGAGGAAGGAGTAGCCGAAGATGCCGACCGCCTGCGGGTTGGCGTCGAGCTTCTGCACGATGAGGTTGTCGTTCTCGCCGGCATCGACATAGGCGCCGTCCTCGCGGATCGCGGCGCAAGCACCGGCCTTGGCCTTCGAATCCTCGATCGCCTCGATTTCGGGAACGCCCTTGCAGCCCGAATCCATGACGAGTTCGATGAAGGCGTCGCGGGTGCCGGAGGTCGGCGGCGGGCCGAGCACTTCGATCTTCTCGGCCGGGAGGGCGGCGTTCACTTCGTTCCAGCTTTTGTAGAAGTTCGGCACCAGCTTGCCGTCCTGCGGCACTTCCTTGGCCAGCGCCAGCCAGAGTTCCTTGCGGGTGATGCTGAAGGCCGGGCCCTTCTTCGAGTTGGCGATGACGATGCCGTCATAGCCGATCGGCACCTCGGTGATCGAGGTGACGCCGTTCGACTTGCAGGTCTCGATCTCGCCGTCCTTGATCTTGCGGCTGGCATTGGCGATATCGGGGGTGCCTTCGCCGACACCAGCGCAGAACAGCTTGAGACCGCCGCCGGTGCCGGTCGATTCGACGATCGGCGTCTTGAACTTGCCGGCCTTGCCGAATTCCTCGGCAACGGCGGTCGAAAACGGATAGACGGTCGAGGAGCCGACGATGTGGAGCTGGTCGCGGGCTTCGGCCGCACCGGCGATCAGCACGGTGACGCCGGCGGCGGCGAGAGCAAGGGGAAGACGCTTCATGGCATAAAACCTTTGTTGGGTGGATCCAAGCGAAGCCGTTCTAGGTCGCTTGCGTGACATGCCCTTTGCGATTTGATGACGATTATATGACAAGGGTCGCGACGCCGGACGGCGGCGGGGCCGGGAGTTGGCTCCGCTTCGGCCAGTCCCTTGGCCCGATATGTTTCCTGCCGAAAGATGACAGAACCGGGTCAGGCCCGGTGGCGGCAGGCGGCAGGCAGGCGGCAGCAGGCGGGCGGCGCTCAGGAAGCAACCGGCGCCGGTGCGGCGGGCAGCGAGTCCATCGGCAGATAGATGGTAAAGACGCTGCCCTGGCCCAGCACCGACTGGATCTCCAGCCTGCCGCGATGGCGGTTGATGATATGCTTGACGATGGCAAGGCCGAGGCCGGTTCCCCCCATCTCGCGCGAGCGGGCATTGTCGACCCGGTAGAAGCGCTCGGTCAGGCGCGGGATATGTTCGCGCGCGATGCCGGGGCCCTGGTCGCGGACCGAGAGGGCGATGGCGGCGGGCGCGCCGCGCTGCTGCGGCAGGTTGAGGCGCAGCAGCGCGGGCTCGGTGATGAGCGACAGCTCGACCGTCACCAGGGCCTGGTCGCGGCTGTATTTGAGTGCGTTGTCGACGAGGTTCTGCAGCACCTGGGTCAGTTCGTCGGCATCGCCCGGGATGTCCGGCACGCTGTCCGGCGCCGACAGGCGCAGGACGATGCCCCGCTCCTTCGCCTTGAGGCCGAGGCCGTCGATGACCGAGCCGGCGATGCGCTTCAGATTGGCGCGCCCCTCCGGCGGCTGAAACTCGTTGAGCTCGATGCGTGAGAGCGAGAGCAAATCGGCGACGATGCGGCTCATGCGCTGGGCTTCCGCCAGCATGATGTCGATGAAGCGCGCCCTGGCCTGCTCGTCATTGCGGGCCGGCCCCTTCAGCGTTTCCAGGAAGCCGATCAGGGTGGCGAGCGGCGTCTTCAGTTCGTGGCTGACATTGGCGACGAAATCGCTGCGCAGGCTTTCCGCCCGCTTGAGGCCGGAGACGTCGTGGAACACGATCAGGCTGGCGGCGCGACCCGGGCCGAGTGATGGCTGCCCCTCGACCGGCACCAGTTCGGCGGCGAGCGCGTGGCCGTTGATTTCGGCAAGGTCGAAGGGTGCCGACCGCTCGCCGCTGCCGAGAATCTCGAGCGCCGCCAGGAGCGGCGGCTGGCGCAGGACGGAGAGCAGGCTGCGCGATTCGATCTCGGGGCCGAGCAGATCGCGCGCCGCAAGATTGGCGAGGAGGATGCGCCGATCCTCGTCCAGCACCAGGACCGGCGCGGAAAGGGCATCGAGCACCGCCCGCGGCGCTGCCGCCAGGACGGCATCGGTCTCCACCATGGCGGCCGGACCATCCGCGAGCGCAGCCGGGGCCGGCTGGCGCGGCGGCAGGTGGCGCAGGATGACAAAAGTGGCAGCGCTGACCGCCAGCGCTGCGGTCACTGCCAGGAACGGCCAGTCCCAGCTATCCGCCAGAAGCAGCATGCCGGCCGTGCCCGCCGCGACCAGGGCAAGATCGCGGCCGAGGGCCACCCGGTCCCATCGCTGCGGAAAATCTGCCAATCCGATTCTGCCCGAAACTGTGTCACAATTGATGCAATGCGCTGGGTCGCGCGACTCGCTCCGCGATCCTAGAACCAAAACCGCGAACATTGGGAGGTTTGTCATGAACATTTCACGGGCGATCGGCGCACGGGAAGGCGAGGTGCGGGAAAGTGGTCCCAGCCGGCGGCAGGGCAGCCGGCGGTTTGGCGTGGGGGTTGGCTGGCGGGCGGCGCTGCTGGCGGGCGCGGCGCTGGCCGGGCTGGCGGCTTCCGGGGTACTTGTCGTGCCGCCGGCTGCGGCCCAGTCGGGCACCCAGCAATACCAGCCCTGGACCGGCGCGCAGCAGGGCCAGGCCACGCAGAAGATGCTGACCGACCTGAAGGCGATCATCGCCCAGGGCGAGAAGGACAAGGCCGCCTCGCCGGATTTCCTGGCCGACCTCAAGAAGACGATCGCCGCCTATGAGGCGGCCGTGACCCCGTCCCAGGCCAAGCCCTTCTTCGACGATTTTGCCGATGGCGAGTTTGCCAGCAATCCCGCCTGGAAGGTCAGTGCCGGCAGTTGGACGATCGATCGCGGCGGCAGCAATTTCGGCCTCGTCAGCAAGATGCGCCGGCAGGAGAACCTGGAGACGCTGCTGGGCGGCATCCTCAATCCGCAGGGCAATCAGGGCCAGGGCGGCCAGAACGGCTATGCCTCGATCTATGCCAAGGCCAAGCTGCCGGCTGCCTTCACTTTCACCACCAGCTTCACCTCGAAGGACCGCTATGGCGGCCTGCATTTGACGCTCTATCAGGGCGCCTCGGCGCAGAACCAGTATCGCGTCAGCTATCAGCCCGGCAACCAGACCAGCCTGCAGCTGCAGCGCGTCTCGGCCCAGGGGGCGGTGGCGCTGGGCTCGCTCAACGGCGTGCTCAATCTCGAGAACGGCAAGCCGCATGACATCACGCTGACGCGCGACGCCGCCGGCAAGATGACGGTGCTGATCGACGGCAAGGTCGCCATCACCGCCACCGATACGACGCTGCAGGGCGATTTCGACGGCGTTCTCTTCACCAATGTCGGCGGCAGCTACTGGATCCGCCAGGTCTCGGTGCAGCCGAAGGGCTAGTCCCGCCCCGCGCGCTGCATCCAGAACGAGGTGGCAGGTGCGGCCGAGATATCGGGCGGCAGTGCGCCAAGGGGTGTCGCCGCGATCTCGGCGGCGAGATTGCGCGCCGCGAAATGGCTCCCAAAGAGCAGGCGGAAACCGCCGCCGGTGAGCAGTGGCAGCAGGGCGGATTGCTCGTTGTAGCCGCGCCAGTGCCAGGCCGGCGGGTAATCCTCCGGCAGGAAGATGTCGTGGACATGGACGATTACGCCCGGCGCCAGGCGCGGCAGCACGCGGTTGAAGAGCTGGTCGACATCGCTGCCCGGCATCAGGATATGGCTGGAATCGATGAACAGGATGTCGCCGGAGCCGAGCCCGTCGGTGAGGGCCGGATCGGTGTCGGCGAGCAGCTTTCGATGGAGCTCCACTGGCAAGGCGGCGATATCGGCCCGGGGTGCCGGGTCGATCGCCACGTGGCGGGTCGTCAGGCCACAATCGGCAATGGCGCGGGCGGCAAAGCGGGTGGAGTGGCCGGAGCCGACCTCGATCAAGACGCGCGGCCGGTGGCGGTGGATGAAGCCATGGAGCATGGCGGCGTCCAGCGGGGCGAACCAATCCTGCCGCCAGCGCGGCGCCGGCGGCGCGGCATCGCTGCCGATCGACAGCAGCGCGTCGCGATGACGGCCCAGATCGGCCAGGGCCTCGCGCATCGCCGGCAGCGCCGCGCGGCAGAGATCGTCAGCCGCCGCATAGGGTCCCGGCACGGCGACGTTGGCCGCATAGCGATAGGGAATGAAGAAGCCCATCGGCCGGCGCCCGAAGAGCGTGCGCAGGCCAAGGATGAGGCGACGGCGGCCGGGTCGTGAAAGGAATGCGTGGATCATGGCGCCTGACTGCAGGGTCATCCGGCTGGATGGCCGCGGGAAGAGACCGCGCGAAGATGGCCCCCAGCCGGCGCCGGTTCAAGATCGCATTTGCGGGTCGGTGAGGTTCTGCGGACCGGAAGGGCCTCAGCCCGCACCACCCGGCAGCCCCGCCGATTCCCGCGTCCAGGCGGCAAAGCCCGCCGGCAGGGCGGCCTGCTGCAGCTGATCGCCGCCTTGTGGTTCCGGCATTGCTGCAAGATCGCGCGATGGCGGCGCCACCAGATGCAGGTTGGCTTCTTCCGGGGTGCGGTTGTCGACGCCCAGGATGCTGGCGGCAAGATCGGTCCCGGCATCGCGCCCGGTCTGGGCGCGCAGCGTCGTGTCGATCACGGCGCTGGCGACCGAGATCGGGCCGAAGGGCAGCGCGCCGACGAATTGCGACAGGGCATAGGCCTGGTCGCCGGTCACCGCGCGATAGATCTGGGCGACGACCGGGATGTGCTGCAGCGGATTGATGAGATCAATGAAATCGTCCCAGCCGAAGCTGCCATCCGGTCCCAGGAACAATTCGCGGGCGCCCGGCGTCTCGCTCAGGCGCACCTTCTTGCCCTGACCCTCCAGCCTGCGGCGATCATCGCGGTCGGGCATGGTATCGAACCAGACGACGCGCGGATCCGTCGCCTCCCCGGCGCCGTCTTCCGTGCGTCCATCCGCCTCTATCGGTCCGGCAGCGGCCGCGATCGCACCGGGATCACCAGCCGGATCGATGGCCAAGGCGCCATCCGCTTCGCTGTCCGCATCGGGCGGGAGTCCCGCCGCGGCAAGCTGCGGCGAAACCGTCGGCGCCGCCGGTGTCTGACTGGCGGCGGATGCCGCCGGGCTTTGGCTGGCGGCATCCGCCGCCGGGGCCATGCCGGTAAGCACGGCAAATTGTTCCGGGGTCAGGTTGGGAATGCCGTCCGAAGCAACAAGGGGGGCAGGCGGCGTCGGGGGTGCCGCCTGGCTCGCCGGCATGGGACCGGCCAGCTTGCGGTAATCGGCCAGGGTCATGCCGGGCTGCGCGGCGGCGGCCTCGCCGGCGATGCGCTGTGCCTCGAGAAGCTGGCGGAATTGCGCCTGATTGATGGCACCGGGGCGGTCCATGCCGCCCTCGATGGCACCCAGCCGTGTGCCGCCCGGAACCGGCTGGTTCGGCGCTCCTGGCAGCATGATGTTGGCGGTGCCGGCCATTTGACCTCGATCTCGCATGTCCGGCCGGGCTTTGCCGCGGCCATTCGGGACTCATTCCCGGCCATGGCCCTGCAATGGCCGTGCCAGGAAGGGCTATTCGGGGTCAGAACATATGGCCGAAGCGGATCGCCTTGGTGCTGAGATAGCGCTCGTTATGGTCGTTTGCCTGGAACACGTGCGGAACGCGCTCGATAACCGCGATCCCGCATTGGGCGAGGCCTGCGACCTTTTCCGGATTGTTGGTGAGGAGGCGCACCGCCCCCACCCCCAATTGCCGCAGCATCTCGGCCGCCGGCTCGTACAGGCGTTCGTCGGCGCCATAGCCCAGTTGCAGATTGGCATCCAGCGTATCGGCCCCGGCATCCTGCAGGCGATAGGCCCGCAGCTTGTTGACCAGGCCGATGCCGCGCCCTTCCTGGGCGAGATAGAGCAGCACGCCGCTGCCGGCCTTTTCGATGGCGGCGATGGCACCGCGCAATTGCGGGCCGCAATCGCAGCGCAGGCTTCCGAGCAGGTCGCCGGTGTAGCATTCCGAATGCAACCGCACGAGGACCGGCTGGCTGGTATCCGGCCGGCCGATGACGATGGCAAGATGCTCCTTGCCGCCATCCGAGGGACGGAACGCGACGATCTCGCAACTCTCGGCGCCGTCGAGCGGCACCGGGGCCGAGCCGACGCGGCGCAGATTGGCGGCGGCGTTGCGGCGGAAGGCCGGCAGATCGGCGGCTTCGAGGCGGAAGGCGGGATCGACCCAACGCTCGAGCGCCGAATGCGGCACCAGAACAATAAGGGCCGCCGGCAGCAGCCGCGCCAGCTTGGTCAGTTCGATCGCCCCCTGGCAGAGCGCCGGTGCCACATCGGCGACGGGCACGATGCCGGCTGCCAGCCAGGCGACGGGTTCGACCGTCGGGTCGGCGATCTGGCGGATGGCTTCGGCCGCCAGGGCACCGGAGAGGGCCAGCAGGCGATGACTATCATCGGCCGCCGTCGCGGCCGCAGGTGCGGGCACAAGGCCGCGCCGGACCAGCGC
Source organism: Dongia mobilis (assembly GCF_004363235.1). GTDB lineage: Bacteria > Pseudomonadota > Alphaproteobacteria > Dongiales > Dongiaceae > Dongia > Dongia mobilis. The sequence continues at coordinate 2,544 of NZ_SNYW01000001.1, read as the reverse complement.
ATTGGCGCGCTCGGCTGTGACCACTAGGCGAATGCCGCGCCCGGTCCCGCCCTGCCCGGCATTGTTCGCCGCCAGCAGGGTGGCGAGCGCCGGCTGTTCCAGCATCTCGGCCGCGATCACCAGGGCGGCGTGCCGATGCGCCGGTTGCTGCCCATCCATTTGCTGGCCATCCATTTGCTGGCCGTCCAGCAGTGCCACGATGCCGCCGCGGCGCAGTTCCGCCATCGCGCGCTCCACCTGGGCGAGGCAGGTCGCAGTCCAGACGGTCGGATCGGGCGCAGATTTGTCAGCAGCAGTCATGGTCCGGATTCGTGCTCATGAGGTCACAAACAGGTGCAGTCACACCCTTGTTACCGAGGCTGGCCGCAGGATCGGGCAGGCTTCCCGCGTGTAAGCATGCGGGGCATATGGGGATTTTTCCGAGGTCCGGTCAAGCCCAGCCCCGGATTATGCCGGATCGCCCGGCGCCGGACCGAGAACGGAAGTATCCCGCTTTGCGAGGCCATCTTGAGCAATAATCTTGCCGGTTCCCTTGTTTCCACCCAGGTCGAGTGTTATCTGAACCCCAGCAACCGGGGAGTTCCAGTACCCATGAGCCAATTGCCGAAGATGGGCCAAGGCGGGACATCGAGCCAGGCCCATCAGCGCCGCATCCTGCTGGTCGATGACGACGAAGGCCTGCGTTCCACCCTGGCCGAGCAATTGTCCCTGGAAGGCGAGTTCACCTGCGTCGAGGCCGGGAGCGGCGCCGAGGCGCTGAAGATGGCGCTGGCCGAGCGGCCGGACGCGATCCTCCTGGACGTGGGCCTGCCCGATGACGATGGCCGCCAGGTCTGTGCCAGCCTGCGCAAGGCCGGCGTCAGCGTGCCGATCATCATGGTGACGGCATCGAGTGGCGAAGCCGATACCATTCACGGCCTCGACATGGGCGCCAACGACTACATCGCCAAGCCCTTCCGCCTCGGCGAATTGCTGGCGCGGCTGCGCGCGCATCTGCGGCAGCACGCCCATAGCGAGGACGCGCTGCTGGCCATCGGCCCCTATGTCTTCAAGCCCAATGTGAAGATGCTGGTGGACGAAAAGGCCGGCAAGAAGATCCGCCTGACCGAGAAGGAAACCGCGATCCTCAAATACCTCTATCGCGCCGGGCAGAAAGCGGTCAGCCGCGAAACCCTGCTGGGCGAGGTCTGGGGCTACAATGCCGGGGTCACCACCCATACGCTGGAGACCCATGTCTACCGCCTGCGCCAGAAGATCGAGAAGGATCCGGCCAGGGCGCAGATCCTGCTGACCGATTCCGGCGGTTACAAGCTGGTCCCCTGAATTCCGGCGCCGGACCGAAATCCAGGCCCGGGGTGGCGGCGGCACCCGGAAGGTGCTGCCGGGACATACCCAAACATAGTGAATCCAGCGCCTTAGGGTATAAAAACTGACTAACGCCCCACCCCAAGGTGGGGCGTTTGCGTTGCGGTCGCCTGCTGCGGGCGCCGCAGCCATGTTATGCTGAGGGGCCACAATCGGGGACAAAGCTGTGACAGGCGTCATTTCGCGATGCGCCGCACCGGCTTAGTCAGGGCAGCGTGGCAGGGGCTTTTCCCACGCGACCGGCGCCGGCTGCCACCACCGATCAGAATGAGGGTCTATCGCCATGTTGCCTCGACACGGCCTCGGTTTTGATGGCCGCCACATCCCGGGAAGCATTGCCGCCTGGTTCCTTGTCACCTTGGTCGCCTGTCTCGCTCAGTTGGTTCAAGGCGGGCTGTCGGCGGCAGCAGCACAGGGGGAGGCACAGGGTGCGCGGGTGGCGCTGGTGATGGGCAATGGCGCCTATGACAGCAGCATCGGCCGGCTGAAGAACCCGGTCAACGATGCCGAGCTGATGGCCGACACCCTGCGTGCGCTCGGCTTCAAGGTGCGCCTGGTGACCGATGCCGACCAGAAGGAGATGAAGAAGGCGGTGCGCGATTTCGGTGCCGATCTGATGGCCGCCGGCAGCGACGCCATCGGCCTGTTCTATTACGCCGGCCATGGCGTGCAGGTCGACGGCGTCAACTATCTGCTGCCGGTCGGCGCCCAGATCGAGAAGGAGGGCGATGTCGAGATCGAGGCCGTCTCGGCACAGAGCATCCTGGCGCAGATGGAGCACGCCCCCAACAACATCGACCTCGTCTTCCTCGACGCCTGCCGCAACAACCCGATGACGCGCAGCTTCCGCTCGGGTTCGCGCGGCCTTGCCCGCGTCGACGCGCCGCGCGGCTCCTTCGTCGGCTATTCGACCGCACCCGGCGATGTCTCGGTCGACGGCAATGGCGACAACTCGCCCTATACCCTGGCGCTCGCCGCCGAGATGCGCCGCCCCGGCGCCTCGATCGAGGAGGTGCACCGCTCGGTCCGCATCCGCGTGCTCGCCGAAACCAACAACGCCCAGACCCCCTGGGATTCCTCCTCCCTCACCGCCAATGTCGTGCTGATGCCAGCCGCTTCCGCGCCAAGCGCCACAGCCGCGCCGGCGCCAACCGCCGCCCCGCAACCCGCACAGCAGCC
>NZ_SNYW01000014.1:7500-243862 GCF_004363235.1 Dongia mobilis | reverse complement strand
CGCCATGGATGAGGGCCTGCGCTTCGCCATCCGCGAAGGCGGCCGCACCGTCGGCGCCGGCGTCGTCGCCAAGATCGTCGAGTAAGAGGCGAAAGCCCGGGGGTGGCCGCAAGGCCATCTTCCCGGGTGGCCGACAAGTGTTGCATCGGCGGCTGCCTGGGGTGGTCGCCGCGTCGGCGTTGAGAACGGACCGGATTTTCGAGGAGTTGGTGCGTCTAGGGGTATAGCTCAACTGGTAGAGCGTCGGTCTCCAAAACCGAAGGTTGCGGGTTCGATCCCTGCTGCCCCTGCCAGCCCTCGACGAGTGGCGGCACCAATTCCGGCGAATGTCCGGACCGAGTAGTTAGAAGCTGATTTCAGGTTCCAGAACGATGGCGAAAGCTAGTCCGATCGAGTTTTTCCGGCAGGTTCGCCAGGAAGTGCAGAAGGTCACCTGGCCGACCCGCAAGGAGACGACGGTCACCACGGTCATGGTCTTCATCATGGTGGTGCTTGCCTCGCTGTTCTTCTTCCTGGTCGATTCCCTGCTGGGCCTCGGCATCGCGACCATTCTGGGATTGGGGGGCTGAGCGCCATGGCGCATCGCTGGTACGTGGTTCATGTCTATTCCGGCTTCGAGCGCAAGATCGCGGAATCGATCCGCGAGCAGGCCAAGCAGAAGGACATGGCCGAGCTGATCACGGACGTGCTGGTCCCGACCGAGGAAGTGGTCGAGGTGCGCCGCGGCTCGAAGGTCAATGCCGAGCGCAAGTTCTTTCCGGGCTATGTCCTGGTGCGGATGGAACTGACCGACGAGACCTGGCACCTGATCATGAACACGCCGAAGGTGACCGGCTTCCTCGGCGGCAAGGGCAAGCCGAGCCCTATTTCGGAAGCCGAGGCGCAGCGCATCCTGCACCAGGTGCAGGAGGGCATCGAGCGCCCGAAGCGCGCGATTATTTTCGAGGTGGGCGAGCAGGTCCGCGTCAACGACGGGCCGTTCACCTCCTTCACCGGCCATGTCGAGGAAGTCGACGAGGAAAAGGGCCGCCTGAAGGTCGCCGTGTCGATCTTCGGCCGCGCCACCCCGGTGGAACTGGAATACTCGCAGGTCGAAAAGGTCTGACGACCCGCTCGGACCCGCGAGCAGCCGCCCGGCGACGGTTTCGCCGGAACGACGTTGTGGGAGGCCAGCCAGGGCCGGACCACAAAACCCGGAACCGGTTTCAGGTTCCATGACAGAGGTTGAATCATGGCAAAGAAGATCGAAGGCTATATCAAGCTGCAGATCCCGGCCGGCAAGGCGAATCCGTCGCCGCCCGTGGGTCCGGCGCTTGGTCAGCGCGGCCTGAACATCATGCAGTTCTGCAAGGAGTTCAACGCCGCGACCCAGCAGTTGGAAGCGGGCATGCCGATCCCGGTGGTCATCACCGCGTACAGCGACCGCTCCTTCACGTTCGTCACCAAGACTCCGCCTGCCAGCTATTTCCTGAAGAAGGCGGCGAAGATCGACAAGGGCTCGCAGACCACCGGTCGCGGGTTCGTCGGCAAGGTGACCATGGCCCAGTGCCGCGAGATCGCCAAGCAGAAGATGGCTGATCTCAATGCGCACGATATCGAGGCCGCCGCCCAGATGATCAAGGGTTCGGCGCGTTCGATGGGCCTGCAGGTTGTGGAGGATTGATCATGGCCGGCAAGCGTATCAGCAAGGCTTATGAAGGCGTCGACCGCTTGAAGTTCTACAGCCTCGAAGAGGCGGTGAAGGAGATCAAGTCGCGCGCCAAGACCAAGTTCGACGAGACCGTCGAGATCGCGATGAACCTCGGCATCGATCCGAAGCATGCCGACCAGAACGTGCGCGGCGTCGTCTCGCTGCCGCACGGCACCGGCAAGACCGTGCGCGTGGCCGTGTTCGCCAAGGGCGACAAGGCCGAGGCGGCGAAGAAGGCCGGGGCCGACATCGTCGGCGCCGACGATCTGGCCGAACAGGTCCAGTCCGGCAAGATGGATTTCGACCGCGTCATCGCGACGCCCGACATGATGGTGACCGTCGGCAAGCTGGGCAAGGTCCTCGGCCCCCGTGGCCTGATGCCGAACCCGAAGCTCGGCACCGTCACCAACGACGTCGCCGAAGCGGTCAAGGCCGCCAAGGGCGGTCAGGTGGAATTCCGCGCCGAGAAGGCCGGCATCGTGCATGCCGGCGTCGGCAAGGTGAGCTTCTCGGAAGCGAACCTGGTCGAGAACGTGAAGGCGTTCGTGAGTGCCATCAACAAGGCCAAGCCCGCGGGCGCCAAGGGCACCTATATCAAGAAGGTGTCGCTGGCCTCGACCATGGGTCCTGGCATGAAGCTGGATGTCGCCACCCTGGTGGCGGCCGGCTGACGAGTTTCCGGGCGCCCGCCGTCTCTGGCGGCGGGCGGTCGGATGGACGGATGCTTGCATCCGTCTCCCTGTCCGAGACTGCAGGTTCCCTCAGGAGCAGGGGACTAATGAGGCACCCTCCCGTGTCTCGCCTGCAATAGACAGAGGCGAAACCGAATTGACTGCAGCCCGCAAGGCTGACGCTGGTTCGGGTCGAACTTCTGGGACAGGTCAACCGGAGCTTCCGGTTCTGTCTTGGGCGCCTTCCCGAAGGAATTTTCCGGTGGGAGGCAATTGAGATGGGTCGGAAGGTCCAATTGTAACCGGTCCCAAGCCGCCTTCCGGATCTTCCGGTTGGATGGCAAGGGGTCAAAGTATCGGAGACGAAACGTGGACCGATCTGGCAAAGAGAAGCTGGTCTCGGAACTCCAGGAATCGCTCAACGCCGCTAACCTGGTGGTCGTTACCCACCAGAACGGCCTGAGCGTTGCCGAAGTGTCCGACCTGCGTCGCAAGATGCGGGCGGCCGGAGCCGGCTTCAAGGTCGCCAAGAATCGGCTGGCGAAACTCGCTCTGACGGGTACCAAGCACGAAGGCCTGGGGGAATTCCTCAAGGGCCCGACCGCACTCGCCTATTCGGCGGATCCGGTCGCGGCCGCGAAGGTCGCCGTGACTTTTGCAAAGAGCAACGAGAAGCTCAGCATCGTCGGTGGCTCCATGGGCACCGAAACGCTGGGCGCGGACGGCATCAAGGCGCTTGCCACCCTGCCGTCGCTCGATGAACTGCGCGCGAAGCTTGTTGGCATGCTGCAGACCCCGGCCACCCGCGTGGCCGTCGTCACTGCCGCACCTGCCGGCCAGCTCGCCCGTGTGCTCGGCGCATATGCCCGCAAGGGTGAGGCCTGAGTTCAGGCCGATCCAAGACCGCAATATCCGAAGTTCGAACCCAACAAGACTGAAGCCTTTAGGAGATAGAAATGGCTGATTTGCAGAAGCTGGTTGACGAGCTCTCGAAGCTCACCGTGCTCGAGGCCGCCGAGCTTTCCAAGAAGCTCGAGGAAGCTTGGGGCGTGTCCGCCGCGGCGCCGGTTGCCGTGGCCGCTGCTGGTGGTGGCGCTGCCGCCCCGGCCGCCGAGGAGAAGACCGAATTCAACGTCGTGCTGGTCGACGGCGGTGCCAACAAGATCAACGTGATCAAGGAAGTGCGCGCCATCACCGGTCTCGGCCTGAAGGAAGCCAAGGACCTCGTCGAGGGTGCGCCGAAGCCGGTCAAGGAAGGCGTTGGCAAGGCCGAAGCCGAGGACCTCAAGAAGAAGCTTGAGGCCGCCGGTGCGAAGGTCGAGCTGAAGTAAGCTGGCTCAAGCCTGTTTCAGGGGTGGGGAGCGCCGGCCGCAAGGTCCGGCGCTTCCGCGCCTCTTGAGACACGGTGATTTCAGGGTGTTTTTGCGAGTGGCACCCGACCGAATTGCAACTCGCTGCGGTGGCCGTCGCCGGATTGGACGGCAGAGATTTTTCAAGATCGCCCGTTTGTTCGTGATCGCCCGCCCCACTGTTTGAGACGAGGGATGTCAATGTCGAAGTCGTTCACCGGCCGCAAGCGCATCCGCAAGACCTTTGGCCGCATTGCCGAGGTCACCACCATGCCGAACCTGATCGAGGTGCAGAAGAGCTCCTACGACCAGTTTCTCCAGGTCGGCGTGGTTGCGGAACAGCGTCAGAATTCCGGCCTCCAGGAAGTCTTCCGGTCGGTTTTCCCGATCAAGGACTTCTCCGAGAAGGCCGAATTGCAATTCGTGCGCTATGAGCTTGAAGAGCCGAAATACGACGTCGAGGAATGCCAGCAGCGCGGCATGACCTTTGCAGCGCCGCTGAAGGTGACGCTGCGCCTGGTCGTATGGGATACCGACGAGGAGACCGGCGCCCGCTCGATCCGCGACATCAAGGAGCAGGACGTCTACATGGGCGACATGCCCCTGATGACGCATAGCGGCACCTTCGTCGTGTCCGGCACCGAGCGCGTGGTCGTCTCGCAGATGCACCGCAGCCCGGGCGTCTTCTTCGACCACGACAAGGGCAAGACCCACAGCAGCGGCAAGTACCTGTTCGCCGCGCGCGTCATTCCCTATCGCGGTTCCTGGCTCGACTTCGAGTTCGATGCCAAGGACCTCGTCTATGTCCGCATCGACCGCCGGCGCAAGCTGCCGGCGACCACGCTGCTGCTGGCGCTCTGGGGCAAGAACGCCGCCGCGAAGCTGAAGAAGGGCGAGCAGCTCAGCGACGACGACCGTCGCTTCGGCGGCATGTCGGCCGAGGAGATCCTCGGCTTCTTCTACAAGCAGGTGACCTTCACCCGGACCAAGAAGGGCTGGACCACCAGCTTCGATCCGGAGCGCATGAAGGGCGTCAAGCTGGTGGCCGATCTGGTCGACGCGAAGTCCGGCAAGGTCGTCGCCGAGGCCGGCACCAAGATGACGCCGCGCCTGGCCAAGAAGCTGGTCGAGGGCGGCCTCAAGGAACAGCTGGTGCAGGCGGAGGAGATGGTCGGCCGCTTCGCCGCGCTCGACATGGTCAACGAGGAGACCGGCGAGATCCTGCTCGAGGCGGGCGACGAGATCAGCGAGGCCCTGCTGACCCAGCTCGAGGAGAGCGGGGTGAAGGAGCTGGTCACGCTCAACATCGACCACGCCAATGTCGGCCCATATATCCGCAACACCCTCAAGGCGGACAAGAACTCCAGCCGCGAGGAAGCGCTGATCGACATCTATCGCGTCATGCGCCCCGGCGAGCCGCCGACCCTGGACACCGCCGAGGCCCTGTTCAACGGCCTGTTCTTCGATCTCGAGCGCTACGACCTTTCCTCGGTCGGCCGCGTCAAGATGAACTCGCGCCTCTCGGTGCTGCCGACCGATGCCTTTGATCCGGCCGGTGCCAGCGACGCGGTGCGCGTGCTCCGCAAGGAGGACGTCCTGGCGATCCTCGCCGTGATGCATGACCTCAAGGACGGCCGCGGCGAGATCGACGACATCGACCATCTCGGCAACCGCCGCGTCCGCTCGGTCGGCGAACTGCTCGAGAACCAGTATCGCCTCGGCCTGCTGCGCATGGAGCGCGCCATCCGCGAGCGCATGAGCTCGGTCGAGATCGACACGGTGATGCCGCACGATCTCATCAACGCCAAGCCGGCGGCGGCGGCGGTGCGCGAGTTCTTCGGCTCGTCGCAGCTCAGCCAGTTCATGGACCAGACCAATCCGCTCTCGGAGATCACCCACAAGCGCCGCCTCTCGGCGCTTGGCCCGGGCGGCCTCACCCGCGAGCGCGCCGGCTTCGAGGTGCGCGACGTGCACCCGACGCATTACGGCCGCATCTGCCCGATCGAGACGCCGGAAGGTCCGAATATCGGCCTCATCAACAGCCTCGCGACCTTCGCCCGCGTCAACCAGTACGGCTTCATCGAGAGCCCGTACCGTCGCGTCGACAAGGGCACCGTCACCGACGAGGTGATCTATCTGTCGGCCATGGAAGAGGGCAAGTACACCATCGCCCAGGCCAATGCGCCGCTGGATGCCAAGAACAAGTTCGTCGAGGATCTGATCTCGTGCCGTCGCGGTGGCGACTTCATCATGGCGCGGCGCGAGGACATCCAGTTCATCGACGTCAGCCCGAAGCAGCTGGTCTCGGTGGCCGCGGCGCTGATCCCCTTCCTCGAGAACGACGACGCTAACCGCGCCCTGATGGGCTCGAACATGCAGCGCCAGGCGGTGCCGCTGCTGCGCGCCGAATCGCCGCTGGTCGGCACCGGCATGGAAGGCACCGTGGCGCGTGATTCGGGCGTCGCCATCGCGGCCAAGCGGGGCGGCATCATCGACCAGATCGACGCCACCCGCATCGTCATCCGGGCGACCGACGAGACCGACACGGCGGCACCCGGCGTCGACATCTACAACCTGCTGAAGTTCCAGCGCTCCAACCAGAACACGTGCATCAACCAGCGCCCGCTGGTGAAGGTGGGTGACGTGGTGGAGAAGGGCGACATCATCGCCGACGGTCCCTCGACCGAGCTCGGCGAACTGGCCCTCGGCCGCAACGTGCTGTGCGCGTTCATGCCCTGGAACGGCTACAACTTCGAGGATTCGATCCTTATTTCCGAGCGCATCGTCTCGGACGACGTCTTCACCTCGATCCATATCGAGGAGTTCGAATGCGTCGCCCGCGATACCAAGCTGGGCCAGGAGGAAATCACCCGCGACATCCCGAACGTCGGTGAAGAAGCCCTCAAGAACCTCGACGAGGCCGGCATCGTCTATGTCGGCGCCGAGGTGAAGCCGGGCGACATCCTGGTCGGCAAGGTGACGCCGAAGGGCGAAAGCCCGATGACGCCGGAAGAAAAGCTGCTGCGCGCGATCTTCGGCGAAAAGGCGTCCGACGTGCGCGACACCTCGAACCGCCTGCCGCCGGGCGTTTCCGGCACGGTGGTCGAAGTGCGCGTGTTCTCGCGCCGCGGCGTCGACAAGGACGAACGCGCGCTCTCGATCGAGCGGGCCGAGATCGAGCGCCTGGCCAAGGACCGCGACGACGAGAAGGCGATCCTGGAGCGGAATTTCTACAGCCGCCTGAAGGAGATGCTGGTGGGCCAGATGGCTGCCGGCGGTCCGAAGACGCTGAAGGCCGACACCAAGATCACCGACAAGGTCCTCTCCGAGTTCACGCCGGGCCAGTGGCGCCAGATCGGCATCAAGAACGACAAGCGGATGGCCGAGATCGAGGCCCTCAAGAAGCAGTTCAACGAGAGCATCGCGATGCTCGAGAAGCGCTTCGAGAACAAGGTCGAGAAGCTGCAGCGCGGCGACGAGCTGTCGCCTGGCGTCATGAAGATGGTCAAGGTCTTCGTCGCGGTGAAGCGCAAGCTGCAGCCGGGCGACAAGATGGCCGGCCGTCACGGCAACAAGGGTGTCGTCTCGCGCATCGTGCCGATCGAAGACATGCCCTATCTCGAGGACGGCCGCCCGGTCGACATCGTGCTCAATCCGCTGGGTGTGCCCAGCCGCATGAATGTCGGCCAGATCCTGGAGACGCATCTGGGCTGGGCCTGCGCCAATCTCGGCCGCCAGGTGGGCGAGATGGTCGACCAGATCCGCACCAACGGCAAGGTGGCGGATCTGCGCAAGACCGTGAAGGAGATCTACGGCGAGCGCACCTACAAGACCGAACTCGCCGAGATGCCGGACGATCAGCTGGTCGAGATGGCCGGCAATCTGCGCGGCGGCGTTCATATCGCGACGCCGGTCTTCGACGGCGCGCGCGAGGACGACATCGTCGAGATGCTGACCAAGGCGGGGCTCAACAGCTCCGGCCAGGTGACGCTGATCGACGGCCGCACCGGCGAGCCGTTCGAGCGCCGGGTGACCGTTGGCTACATCTACATGCTGAAGCTGCACCACCTGGTCGACGACAAGATCCACGCGCGTTCCATCGGCCCCTACAGCCTCGTTACCCAGCAGCCGCTGGGCGGCAAGGCGCAGTTCGGCGGCCAGCGCTTCGGCGAAATGGAGGTCTGGGCCCTCGAGGCCTATGGCGCGGCCTATACGCTGCAGGAAATGCTGACCGTGAAGTCGGACGACGTTTCCGGCCGCACCAAGACCTACGAGGCGATCGTGCGCGGCGACGACAATTTCGAGTCCGGCATCCCGGAGAGCTTCAACGTTCTGGTGAAGGAACTCCGCTCGCTCGGCCTCAACGTCGAACTGACGCAGACCGAATACTAAGAATCGGATGGCTGCCTTGCCCGGCGGGGAGCACCCGGCGGGCCGGCAGCGGAAGGAGATGGCAATGAACCAAGAGCTCATGAGCGTTTTCGGACAGCCCCAGGGTCCGCAAACCTTCGACAACATCCGCATCTCGATCGCCAGCCCCGAGCGCATCCGCTCGTGGTCGTTCGGCGAGATCAAGAAGCCCGAGACGATCAACTACCGGACCTTCAAGCCTGAGCGCGACGGCCTGTTCTGCGCCCGCATCTTCGGTCCGATCAAGGATTACGAGTGCCTGTGCGGCAAGTACAAGCGCATGAAGTATCGCGGCATCGTCTGCGAAAAGTGCGGCGTCGAGGTGACCCTCTCCAAGGTGCGCCGCGAGCGCATGGGCCATATCGAGCTTGCCTCGCCGGTGGCGCATATCTGGTTCCTGAAGTCGCTGCCGAGCCGCATCGGCCTGTTGCTCGACATGACGCTGAAGGATCTCGAGCGCATTCTCTATTTCGAGAACTACGTGGTCGTCGAGCCGGGCCTGACGCCACTCAAGCTGCACCAGCTGCTGTCGGAAGAGCAGTATCTCGATGCCCAGGACGAATACGGCCAGGACGCCTTCCAGGCTGGTATCGGCGCCGAGGCGCTGAAGGCGATGCTCTCCACCATCGATCTGGAGGAAGAGCGCTCGACCATGAAGACCGAGCTGCGCGAGACCTCCTCCGAGGCCAAGCGCAAGAAGCTGGTCAAGCGCCTGAAGCTGGTCGACGCGTTCCTCGAATCCGGCTCGAAGCCGGAATGGATGATCATGGACGTGATTCCGGTCATTCCGCCGGAACTCCGGCCGCTGGTGCCGCTGGACGGCGGCCGCTTCGCGACCTCGGATCTCAATGATCTCTATCGTCGCGTCATCAACCGCAACAACCGCCTGAAGCGGCTCATCGAGCTGAAGGCGCCGGACATCATCGTGCGCAACGAGAAGCGCATGCTGCAGGAGGCGGTCGACGCCCTGTTCGACAACGGCCGCCGCGGCCGCGTCATCACCGGCGCCAACAAGCGCCCGCTGAAATCGCTCTCCGACATGCTGAAGGGCAAGCAGGGCCGCTTCCGCCAGAACCTGCTCGGCAAGCGCGTCGACTATTCCGGACGCTCGGTCATCGTGGTCGGTCCCGAACTGAAGCTGCACCAGTGCGGCCTGCCGAAGAAGATGGCGCTCGAGCTGTTCAAGCCGTTCATCTATTCGAAGCTGGAACTCTATGGCATGGCGTCGACCATCAAGGCCGCCAAGCGCATGGTGGAGAAGGAGCGGCCCGAGGTCTGGGACATCCTGGAAGAGGTCATCCGCGAGCATCCGGTGATGCTAAATCGCGCGCCGACACTGCACCGCCTCGGCATCCAGGCCTTCGAACCGGTCCTCATCGAGGGCAAGGCGATCCAGCTGCATCCGCTCGTCTGCACCGCCTTCAACGCCGATTTCGACGGCGACCAGATGGCTGTCCACGTGCCGTTGTCGCTGGAAAGCCAGCTCGAAGCCCGCGTGCTGATGATGTCGACCAACAACATCCTCAGCCCGGCCAACGGCAAGCCAATCATCGTGCCCAGCCAGGACATCGTGCTCGGCCTCTACTACCTCACCATGGAAGGCAAGGGCGAGCCGGGCGAAGGCATGGCTTTCGCCAATATCGGCGAGATCCAGCACGCACTGGAAGCCAAGGTGATCACCCTGCACACGCCAATCAAGTCGCGCCTGAAGACGGTCGACGAGACCGGCCAGCCGGTGACCCGGATCGTGCAGACGACGCCCGGCCGCATGCTGCTGTCCGAGGTGCTGCCGCATCATCCGAACCTGCCCTTCGCCCTCATCAACCGCGTGTTGACCAAGAAGGAGATCACCAACGTCATCGACACCGTCTACCGCCATTGCGGCCAGAAGGAGACGGTGATCTTCGCCGACCGCATCATGGGCATGGGCTTCGCCCAGGCCTGCAAGGCGGGCATCTCGTTCGGCAAGGACGACATGATCATCCCGGAGGCGAAGAAGAACCTCGTCGCCGAGGCGCAGCAGAAGGTGAAGGAGTACGAGCAGCAGTATCTCGACGGCCTCATCACCCAGGGCGAAAAGTACAACAAGGTGGTCGACGTGTGGTCGAACTGCACCGAGCGGGTGGCCGAGGAGATGATGAAGGTCATGTCCAAGGAATCCACCGGCAAGGGCATCAACTCGGTCTTCATGATGGCCCATTCCGGCGCCCGTGGTTCCGCCGCCCAGATCAAGCAGCTGGCCGGCATGCGCGGCCTGATGGCCAAGCCGTCGGGTGAAATCATCGAGACGCCGATCATCTCGAACTTTAAGGAAGGTCTCTCGGTGCTCGAGTACTTCAACTCGACCCACGGCGCCCGCAAGGGTCTGGCCGACACCGCCTTGAAGACGGCGAATTCGGGCTATCTGACCCGCCGCCTGGTCGACGTGGCGCAGGATGCCATCATCACCGAGCTTGATTGCGGTACCGAGAACGGCCTCACCGTGAAGGCGGTGGTCGAGGGCGGCGAGGTGATTTCGGCCCTCTCCGAGCGTATCCTCGGCCGCACGGTTGCGGCCGACGTCAAGGATCCGCTCTCCGGCAAGATGATCGCCGCGCGCGGTGTCCTCATCGACGAGCCGCTGGCCGACGAGATCGAGCGCGCGGGCGTCGATACGGTGAAGATCCGCTCGGTCCTCACCTGCGAGACCAAGACCGGCGTCTGCGGTGCCTGCTATGGCCGCGACCTGGCGCGCGGTACGCCGGTGAATATCGGTGAGGCGATCGGCGTCATCGCGGCGCAGTCGATCGGCGAGCCGGGCACGCAGCTGACCATGCGTACCTTCCATATCGGCGGTGCGGCCCAGCGCGGTGCCGAGCAATCGGCCATCGAGGCGGCCTATGACGCCGAACTGCAGGTCAAGAACCGCAACGTGGTGCTCAACAGCGACGGCCTGCCGGTCGTCATGGGCCGCAATTGCGAGATCGTCCTGGTCGATGGCCAGGGCCGCGAGCGCGCCCGCCACCGCGTGCCCTACGGCGCCAAGCTGCTGCAGGACCACGGCGCCAAGGTGACCAAGGGCCAGAAGCTGGCCGAATGGGATCCCTATACCCTGCCGATCCTGACCGAGAAGGAAGGCATCGTGAACTACATCGACCTGGTCGAAGGCCTGTCGATGCGCGAGGTGGTCGACGAGACGACCGGCATCTCGAGCCGCGTCGTGGTCGACTGGAAACAGCAGCCGCGTGCTGCCGACCTGCGGCCCCGCATCACGCTGCGCGACGACAAGGGCAATGTCATCACGCTGCCGAACGGGGTCGAGGCGCGCTACTTCATGTCGGTCGACGCAATTCTCTCGGTCGAGAACGGTGCCCATGTCCGCGCCGGCGACGTGCTGGCGCGTATCCCGCGTGAAAGCTCGAAGACCCGCGACATTACCGGCGGTCTGCCGCGTGTCGCGGAACTGTTCGAGGCGCGCAAGCCGAAGGATTACGCGATCATCAGCGACATTGCCGGCCGGGTCGAGTTCGGCAAGGACTACAAGGCGAAGCGCCGCATCGTCGTGGTGCCGGAGGATGCCAGCGCCGAACCGATGGAGTACCTGATCCCGAAGGGCAAGCACATCTCGGTGCAGGAAGGCGATTACGTCCAGAAGGGCGATCTGCTGATGGACGGCAACCCGGTGCCGCACGACATCCTCAACGTGCTGGGCGTCGAGGCGCTGGCTTCCTATCTCATCAACGAGATCCAGGAGGTCTATCGCCTGCAGGGCGTGAAGATCAACGACAAGCACATCGAGGTGATCGTCCGCCAGATGCTGCAGAAGGTCGAGATCGCCGATCCGGGCGACACCACCTTCCTCAGCGGCGAACAGGTGGATCGTTCGGAACTGGAAACCGAGAACGAGAAGGTTCTGAAGGAAGGCGGTCGCCTGGCGTCGGCGCGTCCGGTGCTGCTCGGCATCACCAAGGCCAGCCTGCAGACCCGCTCGTTCATCTCGGCGGCGTCGTTCCAGGAGACCACCCGCGTGCTCACCGAGGCGGCCGTTTCCGGCCGTGTCGACAGCCTGATCGGTCTCAAGGAGAACGTGATCGTCGGCCGCCTGATTCCGGCCGGTACCGGCTCGGTCATGGCGCGCCTGAAGCAGCTTGCCGCCTCGCGCGATCGCGAATTGCAGGCTGGCGGCGAGAAGCCGGCGATTACCGACCAGTCGCCCTCGGCCGAAGTCGCCTGATCAGGCGATGGGCCGGGAAACCGGCCCGGGATGATTGGTGCTGTGACAGGAAACCCCGCTGCGTTGCGCAGCGGGGTTTTTTGTTGGCGGATATTGGCTCCTGCCGCTGCGTGGCTGCGGCTCTTAGGGCCGCCAGCGCCCGTCATGGCGGCGCGGAAACGTCATGGTCACCGTGGTGCCGAGATTCTGCGCGCTGCAGATATCGAGGCGGCCGCCGATCAGGTGCAGGAAGGCGGCGCAGATTTCCAGGCCGCCGCCGGCCTGGTTGGTCGTGCCGTCCAGCGTCCGCCGCAGGGTGTCGAGTGCATCCGGCGCCATGCCGGGACCGGTATCCGTGACCGTCAGTTGCACCGTGTGGCCGTCGCGGGCCGGTTCGGCGCCGGCCGAGATATCGACCCGGCCGCCGAAGCGATTGAACGCGATGGCGTTCTCGACCACATGGCAGATCATCTTCTGCAGTGTCTCGTCATCGATGACGACGGGCAGGCTGCCGCGTCGGATGTTGTTGCACAGCCGCACATTCTGCTTGCTGGCCTCGCTGGCAAGCCGCTCGACCACGCGTTCCACCATCTCGCCCAGATCCGCCGTGCGCGCATGTGCCGTGGCCATGCGCCCCTCAAGACGCGCCACGTCGATGATGCGCTCGACGACATCGGCCAGTTGCTGGCCGCTCTGGCAGATGTCGGCGGCATAGGTCTTGTAGAGCTTGACGCCGAGGGGCCCGAACATCTCGTCGCGCATCACCTCGCCGAAGCCGATAATGGCGGCGAGCGGCGTGCGCAATTCGTGCGAGAGTTGGCTGAGGAATTCGAGCTTGGCGACGTTGGCGCGCTCGGCGACCTCCTTTGCGGCAACGAGGGCGTCCTCGTTGTGCTTGCGATGGGATACATCGCGGAGCGCGCAGACGATCCTGGCCTGGTCGCCCTGGCCGTGACGGATGGCGGTGATCTCGACGGCGCGATTGTCGCCGGAAAGGGGATGGGCCACCGCATCGATCGGCGCTCCATTGCCGTCGGCAAGGCGGCCGAGCAAGTCATCGGCGCTGCCCGTCCGGCCTTCGCCGGCGACCTCACCGTCGAGCGTGACAAAGGCACCGATATGCGCACCGGTCATCAGCGAGGCGTGATAGCCGAACAGATCGACCGAGCGCTGGTTGACATCGCAGATGGCGCCGTCCGGCGTCAGGGTGATGAGGGGGTCCGGCGAGATCTCGAGCGCCAGATCCCTGGTCGCGGCGCCGGAATCGGCGACTGCCGCACCATCGGTGCGAATGGGCAACTCGGTCAGCCGCGCGATGCCGTCACCTGGCCGCAGCATGGGGTTGTTCGTCATCGATGACCTTCCCGATCACGACCCGTCAGGAAATCGGGCCATGGATTCCGTTGACCGTGCCGGCCGCGTCCCTCCTTGCGTGGCCTCATTCCCCCTCTCTCCATGATTGGCAGGTTGACCGATCGGCGCAAGTGTCCTTTGCGGATGGTCAGAAGATGGCCTAGGAATTTCAATGCAGGACGATAGGAAACAATGGGTTATGATGCGGCGGATTGGCGGCAGCCGGAACTGCCCGCCGCGCGCCGGATGGGGGGAGTGGCATCCCCCGCCCGTTCCGGCTATAGGAACCGTCATGTCCGAGATTCTCATCATCCTCAGCGGCGTTCCTGCCGGCATCTGGCTGTATCTGTTGATGTTTAGGGGGCGGTTCTGGCTGGAGCGGCCGGCGGTGCCGGTCGCCATCGGCGACGGCCGTCAGCCCGAAGTCGTTGCCGTCATTCCCGCCCGCAACGAAGCCGGTGTCGTCGGCGAGGTCGTGCGCGCCCTGATGGCGCAGGAATACAATGGCAGCTTCACCCTGGTCCTGGTGGACGACAACAGCGAGGACGGCACCGCGGACGAAGCGCGGGCGGCGGCGGATGCGGCCCGCACCGAAGGCTCGCCGCATCGCTTCCTCCTGGTTGCCGGGCGCAAGCTGGCGCCGGGCTGGACCGGCAAGCTCTGGGCGGTCAACCAGGGTCTCGGCGAGGCGCAACGCGCGGCACCCGGTGCCCGCTATGTGCTGCTGACCGATGCCGATATCCGCCATGGTTCCGGCAGCCTCCGGCAATTGGTGGCGCGGGCGGAAACCGGTGGCTTCAATCTGGTATCCATGATGGCGCAGCTCAAGACGGCGACCTTTGCCGAGAAGGCGCTGATCCCGGCCTATATCTTTTTCTTCCAGAAACTCTATCCCTTCGCCTGGGTGCGCGACCCGAAACACAATCTGGGCGCGGCCGCCGGCGGCTGCATGCTGGTGCGGTTGAAGGCGCTGAAGGCGGCGGGCGGCATCGCTGCCATTCGCGGCGCCCTGATCGACGATTGCGCGCTGGGCCGGGCGATCAAGCGGACCGGACCGACCTGGCTGGGCCTGGCCGGCGATGTGGAAAGCCTGCGCGGCTATCCGCGCTGGTCGGACATCTGGAACCTGATCGCGCGCTCGGCCTTCACGCAGCTCAAGCATTCCAGCCTGCTGCTGCTGGGCTCGGTGCTGGGCATGGCCTTCACCTATCTGCTGCCGCCCCTCATCACCATCAGCGCCGATCCCGGCATCCGGCCTCTGGGTATCATGGCCTGGGCGATGATGGCCTTCGCCTATCTGCCGATGCTGGCCAATTACCGGCGTTCGCCACTCTGGGCTCCCTTCCTGCCGCTGGTGGCACTTTTCTATACGGCGGCTACCATCGCCTCGGCCATCCGCTATTGGCGCGGCGCGGGCGGCCAGTGGAAGGGGCGCGCCCAGGCCGAGCATGTGCGAAGAGGCGCGTCGTGAGCGGGACGATGAGCATCGCGACACCCTCCGGAAAGTCGGCAAGTAATGAGAATTTTCCGGTCGGCTCCGTCCTGATCCGCGCCGATCTGCGGCCGCATGTCCACGCCTTCTATCGCTTCGCCCGCATGGGCGACGATATCGCCGACAACCCGAATCTGGCGCCGGCGGAAAAGGTGGCGCGCCTCGACCTGATGGAGGCGGTGCTGCGCGATCCCGCGCGGGAGGAGGTGGCAGAAGCGGCCGATCTGCGCCGGTCGCTTGCCGCCCGCGGCGTGCCGCCGGCCCATTCCTGCGAGCTCCTGATTGCCTTCCGTATGGACGCCACCAAGCAGCGTTACGCTGACTGGGACGAGCTCATGACCTATTGCCGCTATTCGGCCGCGCCGGTGGGGCGCCAGTTGCTCGACCTGCATGGCGAGCCGGAAGCGGCGCGGAGTGCCTCGGATGCGCTCTGCGTCGCCCTGCAGGTGATCAATCATCTGCAGGATTGCGGCGTCGACTATCGCGCGATGGACCGGGTCTATGTGCCCCTCGATCATCTGACGCGGCACGGGGTAGACGTTGCGCAGCTGCGCGGGGACAGGGCCGGCGCGGGCCTGCGCCATTGCCTCGACGACCTTCTCGACAAGACCGAGGAACTGATGGTCGAGGCACGCAAGCTGCCGGGCCGTCTCCATGACTTCCGGCTGCGCGCGGAATCGGCCACCATCGTGCGCCTCGCCGACAAGATGATCGCGCAGTTGCGGCGCCGCGATCCGCTGGCCGGCCGAGTCAAGCCGACCAAGCTGTTCTTCCTCGGCGCCACCCTGGAAGGCGTGGTCTGGGCCATGCTGGCGAGGCGGCGATGAGCGCCCAGACCGCAGCCATCGCCGAGAAGGTCAGGGCATCCGGCACGTCGTTCTACGCCGCCATGCGCCTGCTGCCGGAGGCGCGGCGCGCGGCCATGTTTGCGATCTATGCTTTCTGCCGTGAGGTCGACGACATCGCCGACGAGGAGGCGCCGCAGGCCGATAAGCAGGCCGGCCTCGCCGAATGGCGGCGCGAGATCGACCGCCTCTATGCGGGCAAGCCTGAGAATCCGATCGCCCAGGCCTTGCTGCAGCCGATGCGCGATTTCGCCCTGCGGCGCGAGGATTTCCTGGCCGTGATCGACGGCATGGAGATGGATGCGACGGCAGCGATCCAGGCACCGGACATGGCGACACTGGATCTCTATTGCGACCGCGTTGCCTCGGCCGTCGGGCGCCTGTCGGTCCGGGCCTTCGGCGCCACCGAGGCGGCGGCGGATGATGTCGCCTATCACCTCGGCCGGGCGCTGCAACTGACCAACATCCTGCGCGACGTGGCCGAGGATGCGAGCCGCGACCGTCTCTATCTGCCGCGCGATCTGCTGGTGAAGCACGGAATCGCCAGTACGGAACCTTCCGAGGTGCTGAAGCATGCGAATTTGGCGGCGGTGTGCCGCGATCTTTCCCTGGTGGCGCAGGACCATTTCGCCAAGGCGGATGCCGCCATGCGCCGCTGCGCCAAGGAACCAATGCGGCCGGCGCGCATCATGGGCGCCGTCTATGGTGCCATCCTGGAGAAACTGATCGCCTGGGACTGGCGCGATTTCACGACGCCGATCAAGGTGCCGAAATGGCGCAAGCTGTGGCTGGCTCTGCGCTACGGATTTTTCTGATCCATGACCGGGACGGCAGGAGCGAACGCCCGGACGGCGCATGTGGTGGGGGCGGGCCTCGCCGGCCTTGCAGCGGCAGTGCGTCTGGCACGCGGCGGTCGTCGTGTCCACCTCTATGAGGCGGCGCAGCAGGCGGGCGGCCGCTGCCGCTCCTATCTCGATGCCGAGCTTGGCTGCAGGGTCGACAACGGCAATCACCTGGTGGTGAGCGGCAACCTGGCTGCCATGGCCTATATCTCGGAGACTGGTGCGCAGGCGACCTTCGCCACCGCCGACAGGGCGGTTTATCCCTTTGTCGACCTCGCCACTGCCGAAAGGTGGTCGGTGCGCCCGACCGAGGGCCGCGTGCCGTGGTGGCTGTTCGTGCCGGCGCGGCGGGTGAAGGGCACCTCGCTGCTGGATTATCTCGATGCCGAGCGCCTGGCACGGGCGCCGGAGGAAGCGGTCGTTACCGACATCCTGGATACGCGCAAGATTGCCTATCGCCGGCTCTGGGCCCCGCTCTGTGCGGCGGCACTCAATACCGAGCCGGAGCGGGCCTCGGCCCGGCTGCTGGGGCGGCTGTTCCGCGACACCTTCGGCCAGGGCGGCGCCGCCTTGCATCCGCTGCTGCCGCTGGAAGGCTTGTCGGAAAGCCTGGTCGATCCGGCATTGCGTTGCCTCGATGCCAGTGGCGGCAGTATCCTTTTCGGCCATCGCCTGCGCGGACTGGAATTCGACGGGGCCCGCGTGACGGCGCTCGATTTCGGCAAGGCGCAGGTGGCGCTGGCGCCCGGTGACAGCGTCGTGCTGGCGGTGACGGCGCCGGTCGCATCCGATCTCGTCCCCGGGATCACCGTGCCGGATGCATTTCGCGGCATCGTCAACGCGCATTTCCGCTTCGACCCGCCGCCGGGTGCGGCACCCTTCACCGGCATCATCGGCGGCATGGCGGAATGGGTCTTCGCCAAGCCCGGCATTCTCTCCACCACCAGCAGTGCGGCAGAGGCGATCATCGACCGCCCGGCGGAGGAAATCGCCGCCGCCTTGTGGGGCGATGTCGTGCAGTCGCTCGACCTCGGCAGCGCGCCGCTGCCGCCCTGGCGCGTGGTGAAGGAAAAGCGCGCCACCTTTGCGGCGACACCGGCGCAATTGCGCCGCCGGCCCGGGGCACAGACGCGCTGGGAGAACCTGCTCCTCGCCGGGGACTGGACCGATACCGGCTGGCCATCGACCATCGAGGGTGCCATCCAGTCGGGCTTCACGGCCGCCGCCGCGTTGGCACGCTGACGCCCTTTTCCAACTGCGTCGACAGGCGTAACAATTTGAATTAATGAGGTAATTCGCCAGGCATCTACCGCCCTTGGGGTACTTTCATTGGCCTGAGGCGGGGTCTATACTCCGGCCACATTTTGCCCATCAACAGCGATCTTTTCGAGGAAACACCATGACTTCAGCTGCCATGAAGGCGCCCGGCGCCAGCCTGCCGATCAAGGACAAGGCCCTCCTGCGCCAGCAATGCTATATCGACGGCCAGTGGGTGAATGCGGATTCCGGCAAGACCATCGACGTCACCAATCCGGCGACGGGCGAGGTCCTGGCCACCATCCCGAACATGGGTGCCGCGGAAACCAAGCGCGCGATCGAGGCCGCCAATGCGGCCTGGCCAGCCTGGCGCAAGAAGACCGCCAAGGAGCGCGCCGTCCTGCTGCGCAAGTGGTACGAGTTGATGATGGCGGCGCAGGAAGATCTGGCGATCATCCTCACCGCCGAGCAGGGCAAGCCGCTGGCCGAGGCCAAGGGCGAGATCGCCTATGGCGCCAGCTATATCGAATGGTTTGCCGAGGAAGCGAAGCGCGTCTATGGCGATGTCATTCCGGGCCACCAGGCCGACAAGCGCATCGTCGTCACCAAGGAGCCGGTTGGAGTCGTCGCGGCGATCACGCCCTGGAACTTCCCCAATGCGATGATCACCCGCAAAATCGCCCCGGCGCTTGCCGCCGGCTGCACGGTCGTCGGCAAGCCGGCGACGCAGACACCGCTCTCGGCACTTGCCATCGTCGAACTGGCCGAACGCGCCGGCATCCCCAAGGGCGTCATCAACATGGTGACCGGTTCCGCCACCGCCATCGGCGGCGAGATGACCGGCAACCCGATCGTGCGCAAGCTGACCTTCACCGGCTCGACCGAGATCGGCAAGATCCTGATGGCGCAATGCGCCGCCACGGTGAAGAAGACCTCGATGGAGCTGGGCGGCAACGCGCCCTTCATCGTGTTCGACGACGCCGACCTCGACGCCGCGGTCGAGGGGGCGCTGATGTCGAAGTTCCGCAATACCGGCCAGACCTGCGTCTGCGCCAACCGCATCTATGTGCAGGACGGCGTCTATGATGCGTTCGCCGAGAAGCTGAAGGCAGCGGTCGCCAAGATGAAGATCGGCGACGGCCTGAAGGGCGAGACCCAGCAGGGCCCGCTCATCGACATGAAGGCGGTGGCCAAGGTCGAGGAGCATATCGCCGACGCAGTGTCGAAGGGCGCCAAGGTGGCCGCCGGCGGCAAGCGCCATGCGCTGGGCGGCAGCTTCTTCGAGCCCACCATCCTGACCGGCGTCACCCAGGACATGGCGGTGGCGAAGGAAGAAACTTTCGGTCCGCTGGCGCCGCTGTTCCGTTTCAAGACGGAAGAGGAGGTGATCAAGTTGGCGAACGACACCGAGTTTGGCCTCGCCTCCTATTTCTACGCCCGCGACATCGGCCGCGTCTGGCGCGTCGCCGAACAGGTGGAATACGGCATCGTCGGCATCAATACCGGCATCATCTCGAGCGAAGTGGCGCCCTTCGGCGGCGTCAAGGAATCCGGCAACGGTCGCGAGGGCTCGAAATACGGCATCGATGACTATGTCGAGATCAAGTACATGTGCATGGGCGGCATCTGAGCCCAGGCCTTGATTTCTGAACCCCGCCCCGGGTGACCGGGGCGGGGTTTTTTCTTTACCTGCCTCAGCCCTCGTCGTCGACCTTGAGGCGATAGCCGACGCCGGGTTCGGTCAGGATCAGCTTGGGGTTGCGGGGGCTGGCCTCGATCTTCTGCCGAAGCTGGGCCACCATGACGCGCAGCGTCTGGCTGTCGCGCAGATCGGCGCTGCCCCAGACGAAGGCCAGCAGCTGGTTGTGGGTCATCACCTGGCCGGCATGCTGGGCCAGCGCCCGCAGCAGGTCGTATTCCTTCGGTGTCAGCTTCACCTCCTGGCCGCGCACGGTGACGCTGCGGCTGGGGAAGTCGATGGCGAGGCCGGCGCCCTGGAAATTGGCGGCCGGCTTGTCGCGGCTCTGGCGCAGGCGGAGCGCCACGCGCAGCCGTGCCAGAAGCTCGCCGATGGCGAAGGGCTTGTTGATGTAGTCATTGGCGCCGAAATCGAGGGCGGCGATCTTTTCCTCCTCCATGTGCCGGGCGGAGAGCACGATGATCGGCACGTCAGACCATTCGCGCACGCGCTGGATCACCTCCTTGCCGTCGAGATCGGGGAGGCCGAGATCGAGGATCATGGCGTCCGGGTTGGTCGCCTGCAGCAGATCGAGCCCGCTTTCCGCATTCGCGGCGGAAACGACCTGGTAGCCTTCCGCTTCCAGCGAGGGCTGCAGGGCGCCGGTGATGTCGATCTCGTCATCGATGACGAGGACGCGAAGGGCAGTCATGCGCGCGGCGCCTCTCTCGCAATTTCCGGATCCTCGTCGTTCACCGCCGCGGACCGCAGTCCCGGGAAGACGAGGCGAAGGCGCGTGCCCATGCCATCGCTCACCGGGCTCTCGGCCCAGATGCGGCCCTGCATGGCCTCGGTGAGGCCGCGGCAGATGGAAAGGCCGAGGCCGGTCCCCCGCGGGTGCTGGCCGGCATTGTCGCCGCGATAGAACTTGCCGAAGACGGCGTCGAGATGCGCGGGCGGAATGCCGCGTCCGGCATCGGTGATGCTGATCTCGACCTGGTCGGCGCTACCGCCGATGGCCACGATGATGGCGCTGCCGTCGGGACTGTAGTTGATCGCGTTTTCGAGGAGGTTGACGAAGACCTGTTCGAGCAGCAGCGGGTCGGCCTGGATCAGCGTCACCTCGGGCGCGAAGTCGCAGTCAAGGCTGCGGTGGCCCAGCTGCGGCTTGACGCGCTCGATCGCCGCATTGGCGACATCGGCGGGGTCGGTCGGTTCCAGCCTGACGGCAAGTCCGCCGCTTTCGATGCGGATGATGTCGAGCAGGTTGCGGACATAGCGGTTGAGGCGGTCGGCCTGGTCCTTGATGCCGAGGATGAGGCGCTGCGAGGTCGCCTGGTCGAACTGCTCGCCATGGCGCAGCAGGCTGGTGGCCGAAGCGAGAATGGTGGCAAGCGGCGTGCGGAAGTCATGCGAGATGGAGGAGAGCAGGGCGGTCCGCAGTCGTTCCGTCTCGGCCAGGATCTTGGCCTCGGTCATCTCGCGCATGAGGTGCGCCCGCTCGAGCGCGATGCTGCCGAGGTCGGCGAGGACCGAGAGGGTCTGCTGGTCGGCGCCGGCACGGGGATCGAAGCGCGAGCGCTTGCGGCAGATGAGGAGGCCGAGCGGTCCGCGCACGGCATGCAGGACGAAGACGAAGAAGCGCTCGGAACTGGGTGGCTCCTCCTTTGCCGAGGAACTCGCCAGCAGGCGCGGCCAGAAGCCGTCGGCCAACTGGCTCGCATCCGCGGTTTGCGACTCGTCGTTGCGTGCGGCGGAATGCAGCGAGAGGCCCTGTTCGTCGCGCAGGTAGACGAAAGCGGCGCCGTTGGCTGCCTGGGCGGTCAGGGCGGCGAGCGATTCCGCCAGGATTTCCTGGTCGGAGGAGCGGGAGAGTTCCCGGCTGGCGTCGAACAGGTTCTGCGTGACGCGGGCCCGCCAGGCGACGGCCCGGGCCTGGTCGCGCACCCTTCCGGCGAGGCCGCCGGTCACCACCGCCACCGCCAGGAACACGCCGAGCGTCACCAGATTGTCGGCGGGCGCTATGGTGAAGCGCGGCTGCACCAGCAGGAAATTGTAAGCGAAGATCGCCATGAAGGCGGCGATGAGCGCCGCATTGCGACCGAAGAGGACGGCGGAGAGCAGGACCGAGGCCAGGAAGACCATCGGGAAACTCTCGCTCCCCAGGGTCCGTTCCAGGCCCCAGGCGAACAGGGCGGCCAGGGCCACCATGACGATGGCGGCGGCATAATCCAGGATCGGGCGCCGGACATTGCCGGTGATATGTCGGAGAATCTGCAGCATCGCCTGCCTTCATAGCACGGCAAGCGGGGCATGGGAGGCAGGTCGGGGATGGGGCGGCGCTGGCGACAGCCGGACAAGAAAAAAGCGCCTCGAGGGGTCTCGAAGCGCTTCGAAGGTTTGGGTTGCAACGCATCGCGTGAAG
The DNA here is from genome assembly GCF_004363235.1 of Dongia mobilis. Lineage (GTDB taxonomy): Bacteria > Pseudomonadota > Alphaproteobacteria > Dongiales > Dongiaceae > Dongia > Dongia mobilis. The sequence continues at coordinate 221,658 of NZ_SNYW01000014.1, read as the reverse complement.
CAATGCGCTCGAAATCAACGACCCCTTTATAGCGCCCCTTATTGGGGCTGTCCATAAAAATCTTTTGTTTTCAACTACTTATAAGTTTCTTATATGGCTCACATTATTTTCCAGGATCACACCATCGTGTCACCGATCCTGCCCAGGGATTCAGCCTTTCCAAGGATTTCCATTACCTCAAATATCGGCGGCGATTGGGTCGAGCCGGTGAGAGCGGCGCGGAGCGGCTGGGCGACCGCCCCAAGCTTGAGCCCCTCGGTCTCGGCGAAGGCGCGGGCGCGCTCTTCCAGTTTCCCCGCCAGCCATTCGCCTTCCGCCTCATAGGCGGCCATGAGCCGCGGCAGCAAAGCCTTTGCCTCCGGCGCAGTCAGCATCGCCTGGGCCTTGTCGGTGAGGGCGAGGGGACGGGCCTGGATATAGAAGGCGGCATTCTCGGCCAGTTCCTTCAGGTTCTTGGCCCGGGTCTTCAGACCCGGCATGGCGCGGGCGAGGAGGGCAAGTGCCGCCGCATCGCCGGCCCGGCCAAGGCGCCGGGCCACCTCGCCGGCGAGATCGGCATCCGTTGCCTGGCGCAGATAATGGCCGTTCAGATTGTCGAGCTTGGCGAAATCGAAGCGCGAAGGCGAGCGGCCGATGCCGGGCAGGTCGAACCATTCGATGGCCTGGGCGGTCGAGATGATCTCGTCATCGCCATGGGCCCAGCCAAGGCGCAGGAGATAGTTGCGCAAGGCTTCCGGCAAGTAACCCATCTCGCGATAGGCCTCGACGCCGAGCGCCCCGTGGCGCTTGGAGAGCTTGGCGCCGTCGGGCCCGTGGATCAGCGGGATATGGCTGAAATGCGGCGCTTCCCAGCCCATGGCATCGTAGATCTGGCGCTGGCGGAAGGTGTTGGTCAGGTGGTCGTCACCGCGGATGACATGGGTGATGCCCATGTCGTGATCGTCGACCACCACGGACAGCATGTAGGTGGGCGTCCCGTCAGAGCGCAGCAGGACCATGTCGTCGAGTTGCTCGTTGGCGACGCGGACCTCGCCCTGGACGCCGTCCGCGACCACCGTTTCGCCGCTTTGCGGCGCCTTCAGGCGAATGACCGGCTTCACGCCCGCAGGGGCGTCGCCTGGATCGCGGTCGCGCCAGCGGCCGTCATATTTCATCGGCTTGCCGGCGGCCATGGCGGCCTTGCGCATCTCCTCCAGTTCCTCGACCGAGCAGTAGCAGGGATAGGCCTTGCCGGCGGCGAGCAGTTCCTGGACCACGGCGGCATGGCGCGGGGCGCGGGCGAACTGGAAGACGATCTCTCCGTCCCAACCGAGTTCGAGCCATTTCATGCCGTCGATGATCGCCTCGATTGCCGCCTCGGTCGAGCGGACGCGGTCGGTATCCTCGATCCGGAGATGGAAGATGCCGCCGTGATGGCGGGCGAACAGCCAGTTGAAGAGGGCGGTGCGGGCGCCGCCGATATGCAGGAAGCCGGTCGGCGAAGGCGCGAAACGGGTAACGACGGTCATGGGGCTGGGGTCCCGAATGTGTTCAATTGGCGGGCTTTCTAGCACGAATTGACGCCATTCGGGCAAGGGTGGCGTCATCTCGCGGCGGCGGCCACTTAACACAACCCGCGTGTCCTGCTATCAAAGTTGCTCAACCTTGTGTTGAAACGGGAATCCATGGCGGAAAGCTTGCTGGCCAGAGCCGAGGCGTTTATTGCCGCGCAGCGGCCGAACTGGCCTGGCTGGGCTGCCACCATGCTTGGCATCGGCGTCGCCCTCTATTTCGCCCTGCCGGTCGAGCCGCCGCTGTGGTGGGGGATTGCCGCCGCGGGTGTGTCGCTCATTCTGGCGGTTGCCTTGCGTCGCCGGGCGCTCGTCCTGCTGGTCCTTGCAGCCGTGACGGTGGCCGCGCTCGGCTTTGCAGCCGCAACCTTGCGGACGATCACGGTCGAGGCGCCGCAACTCTATCGAAGCCTCTATCGCGCCGAGGTGACCGGCCGGGTACTCGAAATCGAATTGCTGCCGCGCAGCCAGCGGGTGGTTTTCGACAGCCTTGCCATCAGCAGCGAAAAAACCGGGCTGCTGCCGCCGGGCGAGACGCCGGAACGGGTCCGCATCCGCCTCGCCAGGGTGGTGGAGCCCCTGCGCATCGGCGATTGGGTGAGGCTGACCGCCGATCTGCAGCCGCCGTCACCACCGGCAATTCCGGGCGGCTTCGATTTCCGCCGGCAGGCCTATTTCGAAGGGCTGGGCGGGGTCGGCTTTTCGCTGCAGCCGCCGCTGAAGATTCCGCCGCCGCCCGAAACCGGGTTCAGTCCGGTGGCGGCCGGCCTCGCCTGGTTCGACGCGCTGCGCCTTGCCATCGGCGAAAGGTTGCAGGCGCAGCTGCCGGGGCCGACGGCCGGCATGGCCATGGCGCTGATGGTGGGCAACCAGCGCGCCCTGACGGCGGCCGATGTCGCAGCGATGCGGGATTCGGGCCTCGCGCATCTCACCTCGATTTCCGGGCTGCATATCGGCCTTGCCGCCGGCATCTTCTTTTTCGGCCTGCGCGCCGCGCTGGCGCTGATCCCGCCGCTGGCTTTGCGCTACGACATCAAGAAGTGGGCGGCGGTCTTTGCATTGGCGGGCGCCGCCTTCTATGCCGGGCTTGCCGGCCTGCCGGTGCCGACGCAGCGCGCGCTGCTGATGAGCGCGGTTTTTTTCATCGCCATCCTGGTCGACCGTTCGCCGATCTCGCTGCGCGCCATCGCCGTCGCGGCCATCATCGTGCTGCTCTGGGCGCCGGAGGTTCTGGTCGGCGCAAGCTTCCAGATGTCCTTTGCCGCGGTGCTGGGCCTGATCTGCGCCTTCGAGGCGACGCGCGGATTGTTCACCCGCTGGCGCCAGGCGGGACAGGAGGCGCCGGATTTCCTCGGCCGCCTCGTCCGCGTGACGCAGCGCGGCAGCACCGGGCTGGCGGCGTTGATCCTCTCCAGCCTGGTGGCGACGGTGATGACGGCACCCTATGCCGCCTATCATTTCGACCGCCTCGCGGTCTATGGCATCGCCGCCAACATGCTGGCAGTGCCGCTGACCGGCTTCTGGGTGATGCCCTGGGCGGTGATCGTGCTGATCGCGATGCCGTTCGGCCTCGAAGCCTGGCCGCTCGTGGCGCTCGGCTGGGGCTGCGACGGAATCATCCGGATCGCGCATTTTTTCGCCGACCTGCCGGGGGCGACCCTGCTGGTCCCGGCGATGCCGGTCTGGGGGCTTCTTGCCATGAGCGCCGGCCTGATCTGGCTCTGCCTCGTGATCGGCCGGGGGCGCTGGCTGGGACTGGCGATATTGCTGGTTGGCGTCATGTCGCCGTTGACCCATGAGGCGCCAGATATCCTGGCCAGCGGCAACGGCAAGCTGGTGGCGGTGAAGGATGCGGAAGGGAACTATCGCTTTAATTCCGGGCGCGCCGCGCGCATTGCTGCCGAAACCTGGCTTCGGCGCAACGCGCAAACCGAGCGACTGCCCTTTCCGGTAACAGGCACAGGTTCGGCGGGGGGAGATTCCTGCGGTGGTGCGATGTGCCGCTTCGCTACGACGGTTGGCTATGTCACTGTAGCCCTCAACGAAACGGGGATCGCGCCGGCCTGCTGGTCGGGACGCCTTGTCATTGCCCTTGAGCCGGTCGATCGACCTTGTCCGTCGGCGGAACGGGTGATCGATTTCTTCGACCTCTGGCGCCACGGCACCCATGCCATCTGGATGAAGGCCGATGGCAGCTATCGTATCGAACGCGCCTTCGATACCGGCGAGCGCCCGTGGAAACTGCAGCGCTTTCCGAAGGGGCGATCGGAGCCGGAAACGGAAACGCCGGCGACCGCGGCCGCCGGCGCAATCGCGCAAGAAGACGGGCTGATCAGTACTGACGCATCAGGCCGATGAGGCGGCCCTGGATCTTGACCCGGTCGGGCCCGAAGATGCGCGTCTTGTGATTGGGGTTGGCGGGCTCGAGGGCGATGGAATCGCCCTTGCGGCGGAGGCGCTTCAGCGTCACCTCGTTGTTGTCGACGAGGGCCACGACGATGGTGCCGTTCTCGGCATTGTCGCAGCGCTCGATGAGCACGGTGTCGCCTTCATGGATGCCGGCATCGATCATGGAATCGCCCTCGACGCTGAGGGCGTAGTGTTCGCCGCGGCCAAGCATGCCGGCCGGCACGTCGACAGAGTTGCTGTGGTCGCGCAGCGCCTCGATCGGCGTGCCCGCGGCGATCTTGCCATAGAGGGGCAACTGCACCGTCTGACCGGTCTGTGCCACCATGGCGCCGGGGATGCTGGGCGTGAAATCGCCCTGGATGACGCTGGGCGTGAAGCCGCGGCGGCTGTCGGCGGCCGGCGACGGGGCCGGTGCGGCGGCGGGCGCCGCGCGGCCACCCACCTGGTCCTCGGCCAGGCGCATGACCTCGAGGGCGCGGGCGCGGTGCGGCAGGCGGCGGATGAAGCCGCGTTCCTCCAGCCCGGTGATCAGGCGATGGACGCCCGATTTCGACTTCAGCCCCAGCGCGTCCTTCATTTCGTCGAAGGAAGGCGACACGCCGGTCTCGGCTAGCCGGTCCTGGATGAATTGCAGCAATTCGCGCTGTTTTCTCGTCAGCATGCCCGTACCACCCCCGTGAAAATTGACCCAAAAAAGACCCGGTTCCGCCCGTTCCCCACCGGCAGCGGCCAGTCGGGCTGATCCGCAAGCCACCCGACGCGATCGGCCGGAACCGACATCTTGGGGTGGAACAAACGATCAACTCCTACATATGTTCTAGTTTGGTTCATGATAATGTCAAGGCTTATGTGGATAATTTTCACCGTATCCACACAAGCAAAAGCGGGTAATCGCGGCGCCCGGTATCAGAGCCAGGTATCAACCCACCGGTATCACTCCCCGGCGTCAGCCCCCGGTGTCAGAGGCTGTAGCAGCCGCCGGCAAGCGGCAGGATCTCGCTGAGATCGCCGGCACTGGCTGCCGGCGCGTGCGGCGGGCGGATGATGAGGCAATCGGCGCGGGCGATGAGGGAAAGCATGGCGCTGTCCTGCTGCGGGAAGGGCGTTGCGACCAGATGGCCGTCCGCGTTGTGGGCGAGGGCGGCACGCAGGTAGTCCTGGCGCTGGTCATTTGCCTTCATGGCGGCGCCCAGCCGGGCGAAGGCGGGCGTCGTTTCAGCGACAAGCCCCAGCATCCGTTCAATGGCGGGTTTCAGGAACAGGGTGGCCGTGACAAGGGCCGAGACCGGATTGCCGGGCAGGCCAAGCACCGGCATCGCGCCCAATTCGCCGAACATCACCGGCTTGCCGGGGCGCATGGCGATCTTCCAGAAATCCATGGCCGCGCCGCGGGCGATGAGGGCCTGCTGGATGAGGTCATGCTCGCCGACCGACGCGCCGCCGGTGGTGACCAGGAGATCGGTACCGGCGGCGGAAGCGAGGGCGCGGTCTAGGGCGCCGAGATCGTCGCGGGCGATGCCAAGGTAATGCGGCTCGCCACCGCAGGCTGTGACAATGGCGGCGAGGCCGAAACCATTGGAGGCGACGATCTGGGCCGGACCCAGGGCCTCGCCCGGATGCTGCAACTCGTCGCCGGTCGACAGGATGGCGACGCGCGGGCGCCTGGTCACGGCGAGGAAGGGCCAGTTCATCGCGGCGGCGAGCGCCACGTCGCGCGCGGTCAATCGCCGACCCGCTGCGACGCCGGTGCCGCCCAGGCGGAAATCATTGCCCTTCCTGCGCACATGCTGGCCCGGCACGTTGCTGCCCTCGCGCACGGTCACGACGTCGCCGTCGCGGTCGCAGTTTTCCTGGATGACGACTGTGTCGGCGCCCGCCGGCAGGAAGCCGCCGGTGAATATCCGCATCGCTTCGCCGGCATTGAGCGCCACTTGCGGAAAGGTGCCGGCGGCAATACTGCCGGCGACGCGCAATCGGGTCGGCAGCGTCGCGATATCTGCGGCGCGGACCGCATACCCGTCCATGGCGGTGACATCGGCCGGCGGCTGGTCAAGGCGGCCGGTGACCGGTTCCGCGAGGACGCGACCCAAAGCCCGGTCGAGCCCGACGATCTCGCTTGCCAGCGGACGGAAGGGGGCGAGGATGCGTTGCGTGGCCTCGGCGACGCTCAGCATCACGCGCTCTCGAAGGTGCCGGATTTGCCGCCGCTCTTGTGCACGAGGCGGATGTCGCCGATGCGCATCGTCTTGTCGGCCGCCTTCACCATGTCATAGACGGTAAGGGCCGCCACCGAGACGGCGGTCAGCGCCTCCATCTCGACGCCGGTCTGGCCCTTGAGCTTGCAGGTCGCCTCGATATCGACCGCATTGCGCGTGGCATCCAGAGAAAGCTGCACCTTGACCGAGGTGAGGGCGAGCGGGTGGCAGAGCGGGATCAGATCCGGCGTGCGCTTGGCACCCATGATGCCAGCCAATTGCGCGACGCTGAGAACGTCGCCCTTCTTGACGCCGCGTTCCTTGATAAGGGCAAGGGTCACGGGCGCCATATAGACCGAGCCCCTGGCGACCGCGATACGCTCTGTCTGCAGCTTGTCGGAGACGTCGACCATGCGGGCATTGCCGGCTTCGTCGAAATGCGTGAGGTCCGACATGATTCAAGCTGCCGAGGCGAGCGGCGAGCGACGGCCGAGCAATGCGCGTGTCGCCGCGGTCACATCGGCCTCGCGCATCAGGCTTTCGCCCACCAGGAAGATCGAGGCGCCGACCCGATGCATGCGCTCGAGGTCGGCCGTCGCATAGAGGCCGCTTTCGGCCACCAGCAGCCGGTCCTTCGGCACCATCGGCGCCAGTTGCTCGGTGGTGGCGAGATCGACGGCAAGCGTCTTCAGGTTGCGGTTGTTGACACCGATGAGGCGCGAACGGAGCCTGAGTGCGCGCTCCATCTCCGGCGCGTCATGCACTTCGACCAGCACATCCATGCCAAGCTCGAAGGCGATTGCCTCCAGTTCCGCCGCCTGTGCGTCCTCGAGGCAGGCCATGATGAGAAGGATGCAGTCGGCGCCGATCGCCCGTGCCTCGAACACCTGATAGGGTTCCAGCATGAAATCCTTGCGCAGGGCGGGCAGGTCGACAGCGCTTCGCGCCTCGCCGAGATAGGCGTCGCGACCCTGGAAATAGGGCGTGTCGGTCAGCACAGAGAGGCAGGTTGCGCCGCCGGTCTGATAGGCAGCGGCGAGGTCGGCCGGCGCGAAATCGGCGCGGATCAGGCCCTTCGACGGCGAAGCCTTCTTGATCTCGGCGATGAGGCCAAAATGGCCGGCCTTCACCACCGCCTCGAGGCGGGCGGCGAAACCGCGGGGTGGATCGCTGCGCCGGCTTTCCTCGGCCAGGCGGCGGATCTCGGACGGCGCCACCTCCGCCTGCCGCCGGGCGATGTGCTGGCGCTTGTCGGCGCAAATGCGGGCAAGGACGTCGCTCATTCCACGATGTCCCTTATGTCGGCCTGGTTGGTGACGCGGATGAGGGCATCGAGCTTTTCCCGCGCCTTGGCAAAATCAAGCGCCTCGGCGGCGAGCTTGATGCCGGCCGGAATGTCGGGCACGCGATCGGCCACCACCATTGCAGCCGCGGCATTCAGCAGCACGATGTCGCGATAGGGACCGAGGGCGCCGTCGAAAAGGGCGCGCAACGCCGCGGCGTTGTCCTCGGGCGAGCCACCCTTGAGCGCGGCCAGGGTGGCCCGCTTCAAGCCGAATTGCTCGGGCGTGATCTCGAACTCGCGGATCTGGCCACCGCGCAATTCGACCACATGGGTGGGGCCGGTGGTGGTGATCTCGTCCAGTCCGTCGCTGCCATGGACCAGCCAGGCATGTTCGGTGCCGAGCGAACGCAGCGCATCGGCCATGGGCTGCAGCCATTGCTTCGAGAACACGCCGATGAGCTGGCGCTTGACCCCGGCCGGGTTCGACATCGGACCCATCAGGTTGAAGATGGTGCGGGTGCCGAGTTCGACGCGGCTGGGACCGACATGGCGCATGGCGCTGTGATGCTTCTGCGCCCAGAGGAAGGAGGTGCCGACCTCGAAAAGCGCCTGTTCCAGCAGCTTGACATCGGCGTCGATATTGACGCCGAGGGCGGTCAGGATGTCGGCGGCGCCGCTCTTTGACGAGGCCGCCTTGTTGCCATGCTTTGCCACGGTGACGCCGCTCGCCGCACAGACGAAGGCGACGGCGGTGGAGATATTGAGCGTGCCGGCGCCGTCGCCGCCCGTGCCGCAGACATCGATGGCATCCGCCGGCGCGTTGATGCGGGTCATCCTGCTGCGCATGACGGAAACCGCGCCGGCGATCTCGTCCACGGTTTCGCCGCGTACACGCAGCGCCATCAGGAAGCCGCCGATCTGGGTCGGCGTCGCCTCGCCAGCCATAATGATGCCGAACGCGGATTCGGCCTGTTCGCGGGTCAGCGGTTTTCCCTGCGCGACGATGCCGATATGACCCTTGAGGTCGCTGGTGGAGAGGGTGGGGGCGTTCACTGCAGCACGCGCGTGTTGATCTTGTTGAGGCCGGCGGAGGTGAGGAAGTTCGCAAGCAGCTTGTGGCCGTGCTGCGAGGCGATGCTCTCGGGATGGAACTGGACGCCGGCGATGGGCAGGTTCCTGTGGCAGAGGCCCATGATGATGCCGTCATCGGTCTCGGCGGTCACTTCGAGAACCTGCGGGAAGGTCTCGCGCTCGACGATCAACGAATGATAGCGCGTGGCGTCGAAATTGTCGGGCAGGTCCAGGAACACGCTCTTGTTCCGGTGATGCACATGGGAGAGCTTGCCGTGCATCGGCTTGGGCGCCCGCACGACCTTGCCGCCGAAGGCCTGGCCGATCGCCTGGTGGCCGAGGCAGACGCCGAGCAGCGGAATCTTCTTCGCGGCTGCCGCCTTGATCAGGTCGAGGCAGATGCCGGCGCGGTCCGGGTCGCAGGGGCCCGGCGACAGGATGATGCCCTGCGGCGCCTTGGCAATGACCTCGTCAACCGTAATCTGGTCGTTGCGATAGACCTCGAGCTCTGCCCCCAGCTCACCCAGATAGTGGTAGAGGTTGTAGGTGAAGCTGTCGTAATTATCGATTAGTATGAACATCTTAGTTGTCCGCTGGCGGCGATTTGCGCGGAGTGTAGCAGGCACATCGCAGGAACGGAAGATTCGGGGCGCGCATGGCTTGGCAGGGTTTGCAATCGGGCATTAAACCGCGCGACGCGGCGCGCGTGGCGATCCTGCTGGTTCCGCTGGTCATCCTGGGGCTCAGCGGCGATTGGTGGGACCGCTCGCCGCTGCTGCCCGTTCTGCATGTCGGCTGGGCGCCGGTGCTGCTGGCGGCAATCATCCTGCTGGGCTTCGGCTGGCCGTTGCTGCGCCGCGCGATCAGCGCACTCCTGCAAGGGAAGGTGCGGGGCGAAACCCTGCTTGTCCTGGGTGCCGGTTGTGGCCTTGCCCTGGCCGTCTGGCAATTGTCGCGCCTCGGGCCCGAATCCAGCCATGCGGCGCAGCTTCTGCTCTGGCGCGATGCCGCCTTTGCCGCCAGTCTGGTGGCAGTCTCGCGCCTGGGCGATATTGCCGCGCGCGCCGACCCCATCGGCAGCCGGGCAGGCGCCAGGACGCGGCCACCATCGCTCACCATTGCCGCCGGCGATCTGATCCCCGTCGACGCGGTGGTGCGTGACGGCCGCAGCGAGATCCAGGATCCGCATGGCGCCGACGACATCTTCCCGACCGTGGTTGGGCCCGGTGACCGCGTGCATGCCGGATCGCGCAATGGTGATGCCGCGCTGGTCGTCGTGCCGTTGGCGGGCCACCGTGCCGATATGGCCGCTACCGCCCGTCCGCCGGCGGATGGGGGATTAGCGGCACTGATCGGCTGGGCATCGATCGGCGTAATGGTCCTCATCGTGCTGGCGCTGGTCTGGCGTCTCCTGGTCGGGCCGGCGTTGCGCGATCCGCCGGGCGACATCCTGCGCCTAGTGATGCTGTCGGCACCGCTCGGTCTCGGGCTCGCCATGACGGCGCCGGCTGCGGAATTGCTGCGGGTGATGCATCAGCTGGGCATCGAGGTTCACCGCATCGGCGTGTTCGAACACCTGCTGAAGGTCGGTGCCGTGGTCTTCGGCCATAGCGGCGTACTGATCCCGGACCGGCATCGCGTCGTCTCTGTGCAGACGCCCGATGGCGAGGGCGGCAGCGAACTTGTCGGGCGGGCCGCCTCGGTGGCACAGGCGGGGCATGATCCCTGGGGCCGCGCGCTGCTCGACCTTGCCGTCGGCTATCGCATGCGCCTCAAGAACGCCATCAATTACCGTGCCGAGATCGGCAAGGGGATCGCCGCCGAGGTGATGGAGCGGCGCACCCTGATCGGCAGCCGGGCCTATCTCGAGGAGCATGGCATAGATTGCCGCGCGCTTGATGGCCAGGCCGAGGCTGCCCTGGCGCAGGGCCGGCGCCTGCGCTGGGCGGGCGAAATCGGTCCGGGGCCAAAGAATGAGCCGCGCCTTCTCGGCTTCATCGCATTCGGTGCACCTTCCGTGGCCGGGGCTGCCATGGCGGTCAAGAACCTGGACCGCCTCGGGTTGAAAACCGGCTGGGTCGCGGACCAGGCCGATCCGGCGCACCAGGCTATGGCCAGGCATCTGAAACTGGGCGCCATGCTGCCGATGGCGCCGGCGGCTGCCGGCCCGGCACTGGCGGATCTGCGCCGCCATCATGGGCCGCTGCTCTATGTCACGTCGGAACCCGACGCCGATGATGTGATCGCCGCCCTGGCGCCCGGCGATATTGTCCTGCCATTCGGCCGGCGGGCAGCCACCCAGGCACCAATGGCGGATTTCGCCATCGCCCGCCAGGACCCGCGCCTGGTGGTCGATCTGCAGCGTTATGCGCAGCGCTATTGCCGCCTGGTAAAAATGAACATCGCTATTGTCTTTGCCGTCTCCCTGGTCGTCGCATTCTGGCCGTTCCTGCAGGGCAGCGCGCGCGACCTCGCCAGCTACGAGGCTGCCGTGATATTGCTGCTGGTCATGTCGTCGCTCAGCCTGCGGGCTCTGCCGAGCACCGCCAACGAGATCGACGAGGAATAGAGATGGGTGTCCGCAAGGCGATGAAACGGCCGCAGACGGAGAAACGCAAGCAGGCGCGGCGCAGCACATCGCGCGGTGGCGCCAGGGCGCGCGCTGTCAACTGGCGCAACTGGCTGCGATCGGGCCTGCTGGTGCCCGGTTTGCTGGCGACCGGCGTCCTCATCGGCATGACCATCGGTTTCGGCCTTGCCAGCCTGCCGCCGGCACCGGTGCTGCCACCCGCCGCCCTGGATCTGCCGGTGGAAACCGCGGCGCCGCTGAAGGTCGCGGAAGAGGCGGTGCCGCCGACAAGCAAGCTGTCATCCAACGCGGCGAAAACGACCAGCCAGCCGGCGCAACCGCCAGCGCTGCCGAGGACCACAGCGACACAGCCGGCATTCCCCCAGGGCCAGCCCGCGCTCCAACTTCAAGTCGAGCCCGAGGTACAGGCCGCGGCCCTGCCGAGTGCCGGCATTCCGGCGGAAGTCTTGCCATTGTGGCGGAGGAACGCCGCCGCGTATCGTGATCCGGGGGTGCGGCCCCTGCTGGCGATCGTGCTGGACGATGTCGGCGTCGCGCCGCAGCAGGCCCGGGCTGCCCTCGATTTGCCGGCGCCGCTGGTGCTGTCGATCATGACTTATGCCGACAAGGGCGGTGATCTTGCGCGCGAGGCGCGGCGCCGTGGCCACGAGGTCATGGTGCATATGCCGATGCAGCCGCTCAGCGGATCGGTCGATCCCGGCCCGGAGGCACTCAGCGTCGGGCTGCCGGCCGACGAGATTCGACGCCGCGTCGATTGGGGCCTGGCGCGATTTGACGGTTATGTCGGCTTCAACAATCACATGGGCAGCCGCTTCACCCAGAACACGGACGGCATGCGCATCGTGCTGGAGGAGGCGCGACAGCGCGGCCTGCTGTTCCTCGATTCGAAGACGATCTCGAACAGCGTCGGGGAGGAACTGGCGCGCGAAATGGGTGTTGCCCATATCGGCCGCGATGTCTTCCTGGACGATACCGTGAGCGAAGCGGCGGTAGAGCGGCAATTGGCGGCGGCCGAGTCAATCGCGCGCAAGCGCGGCTATGCTGTTGCGATCGGGCATCCGCATCCGGCCACGATCGCGGTTCTCAAGCGCAGCCTCCCGGAACTGGCAGCGCGCGGCATTGCCGTGGTGCCTCTGACGGCCATCGTCAAGCGGCGCGACGGTCTGGATGGCTGAGGTAAGGGCGAGGGGCGAAGATGCATTTCGAGGCAGCTTATTATCCCGGCGTACTGGGTGACATTGTCGGCGCCCATGCCAGATACTATGCCGGCGCCTGGTCGCTGGGCCGCGCCTTCGAGGCCAAGGTCGGGGCGGAACTGGCGGGCTTCCTCGTCAACATGCGGGAGGATCGCGACCTGCTGCTGACGGCGAGGCGGCCGGACGAACGCTTCCTGGGCGCGATCGTGATCGACGGGCGCGACGCGGCGGATCACGGGGCACATCTGCGCTGGTTCATCGTGGCGCCGGAGGCACAGCGCACCGGCCTCGGCAAGCAATTGCTCGACCGCGCCATCGGCTTCTGCCGCGAGCGCGACTACCGACACGTCTATCTCTATACCTTCGCCGGGCTGGACAGTGCCCGCCGCCTCTATGAACAAGCGGGTTTCAAGCTGACGCAGGAGCAGGAAGCGAACACCTGGGGCAGGGCGCTGCGCGAGCAGCGCTTCGATCTGGACTTGCCGCCGGAAGCGACCGCCGGCTAGCGGTTCCGTCCACCGCCCTGGGCGAAGAGGATCGCCTCCTGTGCCGCCCGGACGAGGGCGCGCGCCTTGTGCTGGCATTCCTGGAATTCGCTCTCCGGGACCGAATCCGCGACAATGCCGGCGCCGGCCTGCACATACATGGTGCCGTCCTTGATCACGGTCGTGCGCAAGGCGATGCAGGTATCCATCGAGCCGTCGGCGGCAAAATAGCCGACGGCGCCGCCATAGACGCCGCGCCGCTCGGGCTCCAGTTCCTCGATGATCTCCATCGCGCGCACCTTCGGCGCGCCGGAGACTGTCCCCGCCGGGAAGCCGGCCATCAGCGCGTCCATGGCATCATATCTGCCGTCGATCGTCCCCTCGACATTGGAGACGATATGCATGACGTGGCTGTAATTCTCGATGATGAATTTCTCGGTGACGCGGACCGAGCCAATTTTGGCCACGCGCCCGACATCATTGCGGCCGAGATCGAGCAGCATGAGGTGCTCGGACAATTCCTTCTGGTCGGCGAGCAGGTCGGCGGCGTTTGCCTTGTCCTCTTCCGGGGTCTTGCCGCGCGGCCTTGTCCCGGCGATCGGCCGGATGGTTACCTTGTCATCGCGCAGGCGGACGAGGATCTCGGGACTGGAGCCGATGATGCTGAAGCCGCCGAGTTCGAGGTAGAACAGGAAGGGCGAGGGGTTGAGCCGCCGGAGCGAGCGGTAGAGCGCCATCGGCGGCAGCTTGAAGGGCAGCGAGAAACGCTGCGACAGCACCACCTGGAAGATGTCGCCGGCGAGGATGTATTCCTTGGCCTTCGCGACCATGCCATGGAAATCCTCGCGGCTCATGTTCGAGGTGGGCTCGGGCAAGGTGGACTTGTCGATGCTGCCAACCTGTTGCGGCAGCGCCCGGTCGAGATCGGCGACCACGTCGTTGAGGCGTTCCAGCGCCTGGTTGTAGGCGGCGCGGGCGTTGAGTCCATCCTTGTTCCAGACCGGCGTCACGATGGTGAGCGAGTCCTCGACATTGTCGAAGATCACGATCAGTGTCGGGCGGATGAAGATGCTGTCATGGAGGCCAAGCTTGTCCGGCTTCAATTCGGGCAGCTTCTCGACCTGGCGCACCATGTCGTAGCCGAGATAACCGAACAGGCCGGAGGCCATCGGCGGCAGGCCGCGCGGCACCTCGATGCGGCTTTCCGTGATCAGCGACCGCAGGGATTGCAGGGCGGGCAGTTCCTCCGGCACGAATTTGTCGGGCTCGAAGCGGGCATTGCGGTTGATCTCGGCCTGCCGGCCCCGGCAGCGCCAGACAAGGTCGGGCTTCAGGCCGATGATCGAATAGCGGCCGCGCACGGCACCGCCCTCGACCGATTCCAGCAGGATCGAGTTGGCGCGGCCGTCGGCCAGTTTCAGCATCACCGAGATGGTGGTCTCGAGATCGGCGACCAGCCGCGTCCAGACCAGCTGGGCCGCGCCGCCGTCATGTTTTGCCGCGAATGCCTCGAAATCCGGTTCAACCTTCATGGGATGCGCGCCTTGTGCGAAGTCCTTTGGTGGTCACGGCCGCGGTTGCGACCATGTCAGTTTTCACTCTGGACGGCGCGTTGCCAGATTGCGTCATTGCGCTCGAGCGGCAGTTCCGTGCGCAGGGCGGCGATGAAGCTTTGCCTTATGTCGCTTGCCAGCGCCAGGGTCTCGCGGTCCGCGGCCTGCTTCAGGACATCGGCACCGGCATCGGCGCCAGCAGCGGCATCCGCGGTCTCGATCGCGGCAAGGCGGGCGACGACCGCGCCGTCGGAACTGTCGCCCACGGTCACCTCGCCCTGCTTCAACTGGAAGAGGGCACGCGCCAGGGCGCCGGTGACGCCGTTTGCCGCATCGCCTTCGTCACGCAGGAACAACTGGGTCGATTTTAGCTCGAAGCCGCGCGCGTCGGCCTCGGCCTTGAGCGCGCCGCCGTCCTTCACATTCTGGGCGATCTCGTCGGCGATCGCCCTGGCACGCTCGCGCTGTTGCGCCAGCGTCCAGTCGGCAATGGCCTGGTCGCGTACCTCGGCCAGCGGCCGCAGGGCCGGCGCGACGATCTCGTCGATCTGGGCCACGGCATAGGAGCCGTCATTGAGCGCCTTCACGTAACCAGGCTCGCCGGTCTGGGTCTCGAAGATGAGTGCCACGGCATCGGCGGACAGGCCCAGATTTGCCCCGTCGCGGTCCTGGCCGGCGGCATCGATGGCGGCGAATCCGGTTTGCGGCAGGCTGAGCTTCTCGGCCGCTTCAGCCAGCGGAATTCCTGCGGCCAGTTCGTCCTCCAGCTGCACACGGACGGATTCCATGGCATCGGCTGCGCGACCGATGGCCAGTGCATTGCGGATCTCGCCGCGGACGTCGGCCAGGGGCTTAGTGGCGGCGGGCGTTACCGCCGAGACAAAGACGACGTGGAGGCCGAAGGGGCTCTTTAGTGCCTCCGACACGCTGCCGGCAGGCAGGGCGAAGACGGCATCGGCAATGTCGGCGGGCAGCCGCTCGCGGGTCACCTGGCCCAGCGGCACGGGATCGGACTGGGCTGCATCGCGCACCGCCTGGGCGAAGGCGGTGCCGCCCTTGACTGCCGTGATGATTTTGTCGGCGATTGCCGGGTCCTGCACCACGACCTGCTCGACATTGCGCGTCTCCGGTGTCGAATACTCGGCAATCCGCGCTTGGTATTCCGCCTCGATCTCGGCATCCGAGACGGCGACATCCTGGATGAAATCCGAGGGCGCCATCTGCACGATAAGGCCGGCGCGATATTCCGGCGACTGGTAGCGCGCTGCCTGCTCTTCATGCCAGGCGGCGAGGGTGGCATCGTCCGGCGCCGCCACATCGGTGATCGAGCTAATCGGCACCAGCACGGTTTCGGCCTGGCGCTTCTCGGCATCGAAGGAGTGGACGTTGCGCACCAGGGGCGTCGGGGCAATGGCGGGCCCAGAAATCGCCGACATCAGATAGCTGGCGCGCAGCAGGCCCTGCTGCGCGGCGACATACTGTTCCTCGCTCTGGCCCAGCTGACGCAGGAAATACTCGAACCGGGCGCGGTCGAAGCGGTTGGTCGCGTTCAGGAACTGGGGGTCGCTTTCGACATACTGCACCGCCGCCTGCTGCGGCACCTCGAAGCCGAGGCGCTGGCCGTAGACCTGCAGCAGGCCCTTGCTCTCGGCCTGGTCGACCAGGCCCTGGGCGCCGCCGAACTGGGCGAAGAGTTCAGGGCTCACCGGCATGCCCTGGATCTGGGCAAGGCGCTGCAGGGCGAGCCGCATCTCGCGGTCGAAATCCGTCGCCGAGTAGGTGAAGTCGTCGCCGATGCGGACGATCGGCTCCGAGACCTGGGGCCGGTTGAAGATGTCACCGATGCCCCAGACCGCGAAGGCAACGATCAGAAGGCCGAACAGGAGCTTGGCGATCCAGGAACGGGCCTGGCTGCGAAGGGCGGTGAGCATCAAGGTCTTTCCAAAGCAAAGGCGGCGAACCCCGCCGCATGGGTAATCAATTTTAGGCGGCGCATCATAGGGATGGCCCCCAAGGCGGGCAAGGGGATGGGGCACCGGCGGGGCCAGGCCGGCCGTGCCCCCGGCCGGAAGCCAGGTGGCCGCGCGAATCCCTTGCCGCTGCGCCGCCGCCTGTGGTTCCTTGCCGGGAACAGCCAGTCCGGGAGGCAGGTAAGTGGGAACGCAGGGTATCCGGCCATTGGTCGCCGGCAATTGGAAGATGAATGGCAGTCGCGCCATGGCGGCATCGCTGGTGGCCGAGATCAGAACCCTCGCCGCCGCCGGGCCGGCCTCGGTCGATCTGCTGGTCTGCCCGCCCTTTCCCTATATCCCGGAGGTGGGCGGCGGGCTCGCCGGTTCGGCCATCGCGCTGGGCGGGCAGGATTGCCACATGGCCGCCGCGGGCGCCCATACTGGCGATGTCTCTGCCGCCATGCTGGCCGACCTTGGCTGCAGCCATGTCATCCTGGGGCATTCCGAGCGCCGGGCGGATCACGGCGAGAGCAGCTTGCTGGTCGCCGCCAAGGCCAAGGCCGCCATCGATGCCGGGCTTACCGCCATCGTCTGCGTTGGCGAAACCGAGGCGGAGCGGGATGCGGGAAAGGCCGAAAATATCGTTGAAAAACAGATCATTGAGTCGGTTCCGGCAGGGGCGAATTCAAGCAATCTGGTGATTGCCTACGAGCCTGTCTGGGCGATCGGGACCGGGCGGACGCCGAGTGTGGCGGATGTGGCGGCGATGCACCGGCATATCCGCAGCTTGGTCGCGGATCGCGGCCCCGTGCGCGTCCTCTATGGCGGCTCGGTCAAGCCGGCCAATGCGGCGGAATTGATGGCGGTAGCAGAGGTCAACGGCGCCCTGGTCGGCGGCGCCAGCCTGAAGGCGGCCGATTTCATGGCCATAGCTGCGGGTGCTGCCGTCTCGGCGTGAAGCCAGGGTTGAAGCCGGGGTTGAACGGGGGGCCGGCCGCGCCAATTTGGTACTGGTAATACCGGGCAAAAAAAGCTAGAACCCGCGCCGACTTACGACATTTCAAGAACTTGCGAGTGCGCTCATGTTGGGAGCCCTGGTCCCGGTCATCCTGGCCGTCCACGTCATCATTGCCGTCTTCCTGGTCGGCCTCATCCTGACCCAGAAGAACGAGGGCGGCCTCGGCGGGTTGGGCGGCGGTGCCTCGGGCGGCATGGCCGGCTTCCTCTCCGGCCGCGCCCAGGCCAATCTGCTGACCCGCGCCACCAAATGGCTGGCGGTCGCGTTCTTCTGCACCAGCCTCGCACTCGCCTATGCCGACAGCCACAGCGCCAAGCGCGAGCCGCTGGTCGGCGGCACCTCCACCAGTGCGCCGGCGGCCCCGGTCAGCACCGATTCGGTCCCGGTCGAGCAGCCGGCACCCGCCGCCCCGGCCGAACCGGTCGCCCCCTCCGGCCAGTAAATCTTGGTCCCTCAAGCCCTTCCCACCGGCAGCCACAGAGCGCTTGCCGGACTACCCCGACTCGTTCCATAAGGAACTCCCATGACGCGATTCATCTTTATCACCGGCGGCGTGGTCTCCTCTCTTGGCAAGGGTCTTTCGTCAGCGGCACTGGGTGCCCTGCTGCAGGCGCGCGGATTCAAGGTGCGCCTCAGGAAGCTCGACCCCTATATCAATGTCGATCCGGGCACGATGAGCCCCTATCAGCATGGCGAGGTCTATGTCACCGATGACGGGGCCGAGACCGATCTCGACCTCGGCCATTACGAGCGCTTCACCGGCATCTCCAGCCGCCGCTCGGACAGCGTCACCACCGGACGCATCTATTCCGACGTCATCGCCAAGGAACGGCGCGGCGACTATCTCGGCGCCACCATCCAGGTGATCCCGCATATCACCGATGCCATCAAGGACTGGATCAAGGCCGACATCCAGGATGAGGATTTCGTGCTGTGCGAGATCGGCGGCACGGTGGGCGACATCGAAAGCCTGCCCTTCCTGGAAGCCATCCGCCAGTTCGCCAACGAAGTCGGGCGCGAACGCGCCATGTTCGTGCACCTGACCCTGGTGCCCTGGATTCCGGCGGCGGGCGAGCTCAAGACCAAGCCGACGCAGCATTCGGTCAAGGAATTGCAATCGGTCGGTATCCAGCCCGACATCCTGCTCTGCCGCTGCGACCGCGAGGTGCCGGCGGATTCCAGGCGCAAGATCGCGCAATTCTGCAATGTCGCCCCCACCGCCGTCATCCAGGCCCTCGACGTCGATACCATCTACGCCGTACCGCAGGCCTATCACGCCGAAGGCTATGACGACGAGGTGCTGCGCCATTTCGGCCTGACCGCACCGGCCCCCGACCTCTCGAAATGGGACGAGGTGGTAAGCCGCATCCGCCAGCCGGAGGGCGAGGTGACCATTGCCATCGTCGGCAAGTACACCTCGCTGCTGGACGCCTACAAATCGTTGGCCGAGGCCCTGCGCCATGGCGGCATCGCCAACAACACCAAGGTCAATCTCGACTGGATCGACAGCGAGGTGTTCGAGCGCGAGGACGCGGTCCAGCACCTCGAAGGCGTGCACGGCATCCTGGTGCCCGGCGGCTTTGGCGAGCGCGGCGCCGAGGGCAAGATCCAGGCGGTGCGCTTTGCCCGCGAGCGCCAGATTCCCTATTTCGGCATCTGCTTCGGCATGCAGATGGCGGTGATCGAGGCGGCGCGGCATCTGGCCGGCATCGCCGGCGCCAGCTCGACCGAGTTCGGCCCGGCGGCCGAGCCCGTGGTCGGCCTGATGACCGAATGGGTGCGCGGCAACATGCTGGAGAAGCGCGGAAAGGACAGCGATCTCGGCGGCACCATGCGCCTTGGCGCCTATGAATGCGCGCTCACCCCGGGATCGCTGGTCAGCAGCATTTATGGCAACAAGGCGACGATCAGCGAGCGGCACCGCCACCGCTACGAGGTCAACCACAATTACAAGGAGCGGCTGGAGAAGGTCGGCCTCAAATTCTCCGGCATGTCGCCCGACGGCGTGCTGCCGGAGATCGTCGAGATCCCCGGCCATCCCTGGTTCGTCGGCGTGCAGTTCCATCCCGAACTGAAATCGCGCCTGTTCGAGCCGCACCCGCTGTTCACATCCTTCATCGGCGCGGCCGTCACCCAGTCGCGCCTCGTCTAGGGGGCGCCAGCAATGACAACGATCCGCGTCGGAAAGATCGACATCGCCAACGAAAAGCCGATGGTGATGATCGGCGGCATGAATGTGCTGGAGGACCGCGAGACGGCGCTCCGCGTCGCCGATGCCTTCGTGACGGCGACGGCGAAACTCGGCATCCCGTACATTTTCAAGGCCTCCTACGACAAGGCCAATCGCTCCTCGATCCATTCCTTCCGCGGACCCGGCATGGAGGAGGGGCTGAAGCTGCTCTCCGAGATCAAGGCCAAATTCGGCGTGCCGGTCCTGACCGACGTGCATGAGATCGAGCAGGCGGCACCGGTGGCCGGAGTCGCCGACATCATCCAGATCCCGGCCTTCCTCGCACGCCAGACCGACCTCGTCCATGCCATGGCGAAGACGGGGGCGGTCATCAACATCAAGAAGCCGCAATTCCTCTCGCCGCCGCAGATGAAGAACATCGTCGAGAAGATCCGGGAATGCGGCAACGAGAAGATCCTGCTTTGCGAGCGCGGCACCTGCTTCGGCTACGATAACCTGGTGGTCGACATGCTGGGCTTCCGCACCATGAAATCGGTCAGCGGCAATTTGCCTGTCATCTTCGACGCGACCCATGCCCTCCAGATGCGCGATCCGCTTGGGGCGGCGTCGGGCGGCCGCCGCGCCCAGGTCGCGGAGCTCGCCCGCGCCGGATTGGCTGTGGGCATCGCCGGCCTCTTCATCGAGGCACATCCCGACCCGGACAACGCCAAATGCGACGGCCCCTGTGCCCTGCCGCTCGACAAGCTGCCGGCGTTCCTTGGGCAGATGAAAGCCCTCGACGACCTCGTCAAAGGTTTCGAAGCCCTCGATATCCGGTGAGACGTTCCCTCACTGTGCCATCCCCCGCGCAGGCGGGGGATCCACGAGTTACTTTTTTCAGTCGCTGTTGAACTCGTGGATGCCCCGGCAAAGCCGGGGCATGACAATTCCGACCGACGTCTTTGCCAAGCTCGCTGCGGCTACCTCTTCCACAAGCAAAAATGGAGTGCTACGCTCTCGTTTGGATTGTGCTGGTTGAGTACCGCGGCGCTTGATGGTCTCTCCAGTCTGGGATGCCAGGCGTGATGGCCCGTGTCGTGATCAACTCCGGCACATACAAGAAAATCGAGTTCGGCCCCTCATCACTCACGCGCATGGGTGACGAGGCGGGTGAGGGAGAGATAGCTGCCATGTACGCATCTCAAAGTATGGACAGTCCAGTCCGTTGCTTTTTCAGCCTCGCCTGTTCGAACGTACTGAAAAGGGTGCGAGTATGCGTCCTGGGTGGACTTGGCCTTCTGTCACTGAGTTCTGATGCGACGGCGGAGTGCTTGCTGGAGTTCTCCCTGCCAATTCACGTAGCTGAGTGTATTGGAAACGAGACTTCGTGCGACCCTGAGCCGGAGCTTGTGGCGCTTAGCAAGGACGGCAATCTCGAAGCGAAATACTACCTTGCCGGTCTCATTGAGAGACAGATCAGGGAAGGCAAAGTCGAACAGACTTTATGGAACGATGTATTGGAATTGTACAAGGATGCGGCAGACGGAGGATTTGTATTGGCGCAACGGGACTTTGGTTTAATCCTGTATCGTGCCGAGCGATTCGATAGCGCCTTGGGCTATCTGCTTGAAGCAGCTTCGTGTGGCGTCCGCGGCGCAGCCCCGATGGCCTTGTCGGACATGTACAGGCTGGGTTTGGGCGTCCCGATAGACGAACGCAAATCTGCGTGCTGGGCCGAGTTCGCGGCCCGCATACCTTCGGATGCTGATTTGAGATGTTAGGTTGAGCATCAAGTCCCGACATCATCTAGATTCCGGCTTTCCTCGTGCAGATGAAGGCGCTCGATGATCTGGTGAAGAGTTTCGAAGCCCTCGATATTCGGTGAACGTGCGACCCTGAGCGGGTACCCACGCGCACCCCACCTGTCGTCATCCCCCGCGCAGGCGGGGGATCCACGAGTTACTATTGTCAATCTCCGGCAAACTCGTGGATGCCCCGGCCAAGCCGGGGCATGACAATCGAGGCTCAAACCTTCCCCAGGGCCCGGTCCAGTGCCGCCACCGCGGTATCCGCATTCTCCTTCGAGAACACGATCGGCGGACGGATCTTGATGACGTTGCCGAGGATGCCTTCGCTGCCGACCAGCACACCTTCGTCGCGCAGGAGGTTGAGGAGGCGCCTGGTTTCGTCCGGCGCGGGGGCCTGGGTCTTGCGGTCGGTGACCAGTTCGACGCCGAGGGCAAGGCCGGTGCCGCGCACGTCGCCGATGAGGTTGTGCTTCTTCATGAGGGCCTTGAGCCCGGCCTTCAGATGATCGCCGACCACGCGGGAGTTTTCGATGAGGCCCTCGCGCTCGATCACGTCGAGGACGGCGAGGCCGGCGGCACAGGAGACATTGTTGCCGCCGAAAGTGGAGAAGAAGGCGTATTCCGCCAGGAAAGCCTCCAGGATTTCCGGTCTGGTCACCACGACGCCGATGGGATGGCCGTTGCCGGCCGGCTTGCCGATGGTGACGATGTCGGGGATGATCCCGTGATGCTGGTGGCCCCACATGAAGGTGCCCATGCGGCCGAAGCCGGATTGCACTTCGTCGCCGATGACGAGGCCACCGGCGGCGCGCACCCTGGCCGCGACACCGGCGACATAGCCCGGCACCGGTTCCAGCACGCCATTGGTCATCAGCGCGGAGTCGATCATGAAGGCCGCAGTGCCATGGCCTGATTCCTGCAGCGAGGCGATGGCGCGGTCTGCATCGGCGGCATAGAGCGCGCCCATGTCGTTGGTGCCGTGGCGGTACTTGCCGCGATAGCCGTCGGGCGCCATGAGGGTCCGCATATAGGGCGGCACGCTGTTGGCATAATTGCCGCTGGGCGAGAAGGCGTCGGAGGCCTCGGTGATGCCGTGATAGGCGAAATCCATGGTGATGCCGCCGCTGGCCCGGGTAAAGACCTTGGCCATGCGGAAGGCGATGTCATTGGCCTCGGAGCCGGAATTGACGAAGGCGCAGACCTTGAGGCCGCCCGGCATGGTGGCGGTGAGGCGCTCGGCATATTCCAGCACCTGCTCGCCCAGATAGCGCGTATTGGTGTTGAGCGTCCGGATCTGGCGGGTGAGGGTCGCCACCACATGCGGATGGCAATGCCCGACATGGGGCACGTTGTTGTAGCAATCGAGATAGCGCCTGCCGTCGGCGGCGGTGAGCCAGACGCCTTCGCCCTTCACCATATGGAGGGGCGGGTCGTAGAAGACATAGAGCTTTGAGCCCATCAGGCGCTTGCGGCGCGCGATGAGGTTTTCCGTGCTGGGACGGGCGGCGGCGCGACGCGGCAATTCGCAGGCATCGCGCACGATGTCGCTGACCTTGTCCCGCCCCATTTGCTGGAAAGCCTCCAGCACGCGCAAGGGCGCGTCGCCATAGCCCGCCATGTAATTGGGCTCGTCCGGCGTCTGCGCGGCGCGGAAGGCATTGATGAGCGGGGTGAGGATCATGCGGGCGGAAGCAAGGTCGAAGACGAGATCGGCCTCGTCCTCCTCCAGCGGTGTCACCCTGTTATAGGCGCCGACCATGGCGCGCAGGGTGCCCTCGATGGTCCTGGCATCGGTCAGGAAGTCGCCCAGCGCATCGGCGATGTCGATCACCAGGGGTCCGTGGAACATGTCGCCGAAATCGATGATGCCGGAGATGTTGCCGTCGGGGCCGAGGACCAGATTGTGCTCGTGCACGTCGCCATGGATCAGCTGGGCGCGGAGTGCGCTCAGCTTTGGCCGCACTTCGGCGATGAAATGCGTGCCGATGCGGGTGACGAGGTCCTGCTGCCAGCCGGGGCCGAACAGTCTGGCATGGGGCAGCAGGCGGTCCAGCATGCGTACATCCCACAGCAATTCGCGGCTGCCGGCGGCGGGATGGAACAGCCCGCGCATGACGCGCCCCAGCCGTGCCAGCATGTCGCCGATGCGGCCATGCAGTGCGTGGTCGATATTGATGCGCTGTGCGATCTCGCCCTCGAGGAAGGAGAGCACGTAGAACACATGCTGCGTGCCGTCCGGTCCGGTGATGTGGCGCGTAGCGGCGCCGTCCCGGCCGAGGCGGACGCGCGGCACGGGGAGGGCGGGGTCGACCTGCTCGATATGCCGCATGGTCATCAGCTGGCAGTCGATGATGCCGGGATCCTCCTCGGCGCTCGCCACCTTCAGCACCCAGGCGGTGCCGTCCTTCTCGCGCAGGCGCAGATTCTGGTCGCGCTCGCTGTAGAGTTCGGTCAGTTCGCCGGTGAGGCCATAATGTTCGGATGCGAAGGCTTCGATCTCGGCGAGCGGCAGGCGCGGCGCGTTGGCACGCAGGAATTTCATGATGGGGCACTCCGGTAAACTGGCGCCGGAGCGTAGAGGGCTGCCCCCCGGATCGTCAATTGCGGGCTAGAGGCAATTGTCCATCAGTCCGGCGAGCACCGCGCCATTCTCGGCGTGGCGGTTTTCGCGCCAGCCAAGGCTCGAGATGGCGAAATCGATCCGCTGCGCATTCGGCAGGGTGTCGAAAAAGCGGGCAAGCGTGGTCTGCTGGTTGAGGTCCCTCGCCTCGAACCACAATTCGATATCGCGCGCTTCCATGTGGAAGTTCTCGCGTACGCCATCGACGACGATGATGAGCCCGTAATGCTGGCGGTTGATTACCAGGGTCTGGAACTGGGGGGCGAAGAGGGCGAGCCCGGCCACGGGCCCGGCCGAGGTCATGCGGCAGAAGGCGGTGAAGCGGCCCTTGCCGTCCAGCGGCAGGTCGGCGAACTCGACCTCGCCCGACTGGCTGCGTTCCCAGGCCGCGGTTTCCTGACCGCTCGACTCCTGCGCCGCGGCGCCAAACGGCAGAACGAGCAGCAGGGCGGCCAGTCCGGCTCGAATTGGTTCAAGACACGGCATTGCGTTCCCCCGGCGGTTCCTTGGCGATGTCGAGGAAAGCCTTCACCAGCGGATTGCTGCGGCGTTCCATCAGGCAGGCGACAAATTCGGTCGATTTGATGCGCGGGCCTTCGAATTCCAGGCCCTTCAGCTTGAGATGGTCGCCGAATTCGGAGCGCGCGACAATGCCGATGCCGAGCCCGGCTGCAACGGCCTCGCGGATCGCCTCGCGGCTGCCGATCTCGAGGATCTCGCCCACCTGGATGCCGGCCTTCGCCACGGCGGCGTCGAAGGCGCGCCTGGTGGTCGAGGCCGGTTCGCGCAGGACCAGGCGGTTTCCGGCAAGGTCTTCCAGGCGCAGTTTCCGCTTCCGCGCCCAGGGATGGGCCCGGTCGACGAAGGCGATCAGGTAATCCTCCTGGAAGGGGAAGGCATAGAGCTTGGGATCGCCGCCGATATCGGCGGCGATGATGACGTCGAAGCGCTGGTCGATGAGATCGGCCTTCAGGCCCAGCGAATTGCCGATCGACATGGAGAGGCGCACATTGGGATAACGCCGGTTGAAGGCGGCCAGGAACGGGATCGAGTGGTAGGGCGCGTCGGCCCCGATGCGCAGGTGGCCGCGCTTCAACCCCTTGGCGGCGGTCAGGACCTGTTCCGCCTCGGATTCGAGGCCGAACATGCGCCAGGTGATGTCGAGCAGGTTGCGGCCGATATCGGTCAGTTCGATCTTGCGCTTGCGGCGGTCGAACAGGCGCACACCGAACTGTTCCTCCAGCGCCTTGACCTGGCCGGAGAGGGTCGGCTGGGTGACATTGAGGGCGCGGGCGGCCTTGGTGAAGCTGCCCTCGGTGGCGACCGCGTGGAAGGCCCGGAGGGAGGAGTGATTTATCGAGACCATCTATATTTTGCATCGTATATAGCGATTGGACTTATGCTAAGCCGGGCTGGCATCATCCTGCAACAGAAATCGGGCTAGATTCCCGATCGGGCCATTCAACAGATTGTTCTGCAAAGGAAAATGCCATGGCTGATACGCGCGGGGCACAAGATCCCTGGCTGCTCACCCCCGGGCCGCTCACCACCTCCATGACCGTCAAGCAGGCCATGCTGCACGATTGGGGGTCGCGCGATGCCGGCTTCATCGCCATCAACGACCGCATGCGCCAGCGCCTGGTGACGATGATCGGCGGCGAGGGGGTGTTCACCACCGTGCCGATGCAGGGCAGCGGCACCTTCGCGGTCGAGGCCATGATCGGCACCTTTATCGGTGCCAACGAGAAGCTGCTGATCCTGATCAACGGCGCCTATGGCAAGCGCATGGCGCGGATCTGCGAGGTCTCGAAGCGCGCCTTTGCCACATTGGAATGGGCCGAAGACATGCCGGTCGATGCCAATCTGGTGAAGCTGGCGCTGGCCCGCGATCCCGCCATCACCCATGTCGCCGTGGTGCATTGCGAGACGACGTCGGGCGTCCTCAATCCCGTGGCCGAGGTGGCCAGGGTGGTGGCGGAAGCCGGCAAAAGGCTGCTGATCGACGCCATGTCGGCCTTCGGCGCCATCGAGCTCGACAGCCGCCAGGTGCCCTTCGATGCCGTGGCGGCCTCCTCCAACAAATGCATCGAGGGCGTGCCGGGCCTCGGCTTCGTGCTCTGCCGCATCGAAGCCCTGGAAAAGACCGCCGGCAACGCCCATGCCCTGGTCCTCGACCTCCACGACCAGTGGCAGGTGATCGAGAAGACCAAGCAGTACCGCTTTACCCCGCCCATCCATTGCATCGTCGCCTTCGATCAGGCGCTCAATGAGCACGAGGCGGAGGGCGGCGTCGCCGGTCGCGGCGGGCGCTATCGCAACAACTGCCGGATCCTGGTCGAAGGCATGCGGAGCCTCGGTTTCGAGACGCTGCTGCCGGACCATCTGCAGGCGCCGATCATCGTCACCTTCCGCATGCCGGTCGATGCCAATTTCAAGTTCCAGGAATTCTACGACAGGCTGAAGGACCGGAACTTCGTGATCTATCCGGGCAAGCTGACGGTTGCCGATTCCTTCCGCATCGGCTGCATCGGGCGCCTCGGCGAGACGGAGATGAAGGCCTTCCTGGCGGTGGTCGCCGAGGTCATGAAGGAAATGAAGGTCGCCAGCGGTGCCCCTGCGCGCAAGGCGGCCGAGTAAGGAGATCGAGATGCAATCCGTTACCGTCAACGGCATGAACTACGCCGCCCCCCAGGAGCCCATCGTCATCGTCTGCGTCGATGGCTGCGAGCCGGACTACCTGAAGGACGCGATCGCCGCCGGCGTCATGCCCTGGCTGAAGGCTGCCACCGGCAATGGTGCCGATCTGATCGGCGATTGCGTGGTGCCGAGCTTCACCAACCCCAACAACCTCTCCATCGTCACCGGCGCGCCGCCCTCGGTCCACGGCATCTGCGGCAACTACCTCTATGACCGCGAGAGCGGGCAGGAGGTGATGATGAACGACCCCAAATTCCTGCGCGCCGAAACCATCCTCGCCGCCTTCAGCAAGGTGGGCGCCAAGGTGGCGGTGGTGACGGCGAAGGACAAGCTCCGCAAGCTGCTCGGCAAGGGCATGGCGGGTGGCATCTGCTTCTCGGCCGAGAAGGCCAACGAGACCACCAAGGCGGAGAACGGCATCGACAACGCCCTTGGCTTTGTCGGCCTGCCTCTGCCCTCGGTCTACAGCGCCGATCTCTCCGAATTCGTCTTCGCCGCCGGCGTCAAGCTGATGCAGGCCGAGCGGCCGGACATCATGTATCTCTCTACCACAGACTATATCCAGCACAAGCACGCGCCGGGCACCGCCGTCGCCAACGATTTCTACAAGATGATGGACGGTTATCTCGGCCAGCTGGAAGCGATGGGCTGCACCATCGTGCTGACTGCGGATCACGGCATGAACGACAAGCACGGCGCCGACGGCAAGCCGCAGGTGATCTACCTGCAGGACGTGCTGGACCAGTGGATAGGGGCGGGGAAGGCGCGGGTCATCCTGCCGATCACCGACCCCTATGTCGTGCATCACGGGGCACTCGGTTCCTTCGCAACGATCTATCTGCCGGATGACACCGACCATGCCGAGCTCATTGCCCGCATGGGCAAGCTGCCTGGCATGGAGTTGGTGGTTGACCGTGTGGAGGGCTGCCGCCGCTTCGAGTTGCCGGAGGATCGCCTCGGCGACGTGATCGCCGTCTCGGCCAGGAACTTTGCCATCGGCACCTCGGTCGAGAAGCACGACCTTTCCGGCCTCACCGTGCCGCTGCGCAGCCATGGCGGCATGACCGAGCAGAAGGTGCCGGTGATCGTCAACCGTAAGCTCAAGGCCCTGCCTGCCGGCTATCGCCTGCGCAACTTCAGCGCCTTTGATCTGGCCTGCAACTACGCCATTCCCGCGGCCCAGCCGCAGAAGAAAGCAGTCTGAGGAAAAGCCCCATGGGTATCCTGCGCAAGGAAAAGATGCGGATCGTCAACAGTTCGACCGCCGGCGACCGCCATTTCGAGGTGTTCAACCCCTATTCCAACGAGGTGATCGGCACCTGCCCGAAGG
This sequence comes from Dongia mobilis, assembly GCF_004363235.1. Classification (GTDB taxonomy): domain Bacteria; phylum Pseudomonadota; class Alphaproteobacteria; order Dongiales; family Dongiaceae; genus Dongia; species Dongia mobilis. The sequence continues at coordinate 193,729 of NZ_SNYW01000014.1, read as the reverse complement.
CCAGCCTCGAGGATATCGCCAGCGCCTTCCGCACGGCGAAGAACTACAAGGCTAGCCTCTCCCGCGCCGAGCGCAGCCAGATCCTGCGCAAAACCGCGGAAATCCTGGTCAGCCGCAAACAGGAGATCGCGGAGCTGATCACGGCGGAGTCCGGTCTGTGCCTCAAGGATTCGACCTATGAAGTGGGGCGCGCCTATGACGTGTTCCATCTCGCCTCGACCATCGTCATCAAGGACGATGGCGAGATCTTCTCCTGCGATATCACGCCCCATGGCAAGAAGCGGCGCATCTATACGCAGCGCGATCCGCTGCTGAACGCCATCTCGGCGATCACGCCGTTCAACCACCCGCTCAATCAGGTGGCGCACAAGGTGGCGCCCTCGATCGCCACCAATAACCGCATGGTGCTGAAGCCCTCGGAAAAGACGCCGCTGACTGCCCTGATCCTGGCCGACATCCTCTATGAGGCCGGCTTGCCCAGGGAAATGTTCCAGGTCGTGACCGGCGATCCGCGCGAGATCGCCGATGCGCTCCTCACCGATCCCAATGTCGATCTCATCACCTTCACCGGTGGCGTCTCGGTCGGCAAGTATATCTCGACCCATATGGGTTATCGCCGCGCGGTCCTCGAACTCGGCGGCAACGACCCGCTGATCGTGATGGAGGATGCCGATCTCGAGGAGGCGGCGACGCTTGCGGTCGCGGGTTCCTACAAGAATTCCGGCCAGCGCTGCACGGCGGTGAAGCGCATGATCGTGGTCGAGAAGGTGGCCGACAAATTTGTCGAGTTGCTGCTCGAGAAAACAAAGAAGATCAAATACGGCGATCCGATGGATCCCGAGACCGATATGGGCACCGTGATCGATGAGGCCTCGGCCCGCTATTGCGAGGACAAGGTCAACGACGCCGTGGCGCATGGCGCCAAGCTGCTCTACGGCAATATCCGCAAGGGTGCGCTCTATTCGCCGACCGTGGTCGACCATGTGCCGTTCGATTGCGATCTGGTGCGTGTCGAGACCTTCGGTCCGGTCTCACCGGTCATTCGCGTCAAGGATATCGATGACGCGATCCGGGTGTCGAACTCGACCGCCTATGGACTGTCCTCGGGCATTTGCACCAACCGCCTCGACTACATCACCCGGTTCGTCAAGGAGCTGGAGGTCGGCACGGTGAATATCCGCGAGGTGCCGGGCTATCGCATCGAGATGTCGCCCTTCGGCGGCATCAAGGATTCCGGCCTCGGCTACAAGGAAGGTGTCATCGAGGCGATGAAGTGCTTCACGAATGTGAAGACCTACTCGCTGCCCTGGTAGTACCTGACATGTCGCGCGTCTGCGCCAGCAGCCAATCCTTGAAGGCCGCGATCTTGCGGGCTTCGGCGGGGCGCCTGCGGTGCAGGATCCAGTAGCCGCTGCCGGTTTCGAGCGTAAGCGGGAAGGGCGCCACGAGGCGGCCTTCCCGCAATTCCCGCTGGATGAGCGGCGAGCGGCCGAGGGCAATGCCCTTGCCGTCGAGCGCAAGCTGGATCGCCATCACGGACTGGTCGACGGCAAGGCGCCGCCGCATCCAGTCGATATCGACGCCGGCAGCGGCCAGCCAGTCGGACCAGCCCATCTCGTAGCCGGGAACGTCGATCAGGTCATGGCGGGCGAGGTCGCGCGGCTTCTTCAGCCTTGCCGCCAGTTGCGGCGTGCAGACCGGAAAGATCGCCTCGTCCAACAGCAGATCCGAGGCGAGGCCCGGCCAGTCGCCCTTGCCATAGCGGATTTCGATCTCGGCGCTGGCATTGTCGCGCTCAATCGGTTCTGCCGTCGCCGTTACCTGGACGCCGATCCGGGGATGGGCGGCGCGGAAGGAATCCAACCGGTGCATCAGCCACTGGCTGCCGAAAGAAGTGGTAACCCGGACCAGCAGGGCCTGACGTCGCTTCGCCGGCAGGGCGTCGTCGATCGCCTCGTGGATGAGGTCGAACCCGGCGCGGAGCTTGGGCGCGATGAGCGCGCCGCTTGCAGTGAGGGTCAGGCGCCGGTTGGCGCGGCGAAAAAGGGGTCGTCCGAGATACGCCTCCAGTGCCGTGATCTGCTGGCTGACGGCCGAGGCGCTGATGCGAAGTTCCGCAGCAGCGCGGGTCATGGAAAGATGCCGCGCCGTCGCCTCGAAGGCACGCAGCCAGGGGAAAGGGGGCGGGTTGGGGCGCAAGGGGTGGCTCGATCGATCCTTAAGTGCTACTTAACGATGAGCCAAGCTAGGCTCATTTGTGGGGCAGCGCAATCATGATCAGGATCAACCCATCAGTTCTCGGACAGCAGAGAGGCCAGCCATGATCCGCAGCATCGACGTCGCCGGTTCCAATCTGACCATCGCCTGGGAGAAGAGCGCTCCGGAGAATGGCGGGAGCGCCGTGTTTCCAGCGATCTGGCTGCGCGACAATTGCCGCTGCCCGGAATGCCGCCATGCCGGCAACGGCCAGCGTCTTTACGAGATCACCGACCTGCCCGAGGATTTGGCCATCGGGGCGGCTGTCCTGTCGGACGACAAGGCGGTGCGGATCACCTGGCAGCCGGGTGGCCATGTCTCGACCTTCACTCCCGCCTGGCTTGCCGATCACGATTTGTCGGCGGAGGCGCGACGCGGGCGCAAGCGACCGGTGAAATTGTGGTCCAAGGCGATCGGCACGGAAATGCCCATCGGTGACTGGCGCCAGATGGTCTCCGATCCGGCGGCCGAGCTTGCCTTCCTCGATACCTTTCACGCCCATGGCTTCGGCCTGATCCGCAATAGCCCGACGGTACCCGGCACGGTGCTGCAGATCGGCAACCACTTGGGCTTTGTGCGGGTCACCAATTACGGCGCCCTCTTCGACGTCAAATCCGTGGCGAACCCGACCAACCTGGCCTACACGCCGGTCGGCCTTGGCGTGCATTCCGATAATCCCTATCGCGATCCGACGCCGGGCGTTCAGTTACTGCATTGCCTGGAATCGACCGCCCCCGGCGGCGATACGCTGCTGGTCGATGGTTTCAATGCCGCCGAGATTCTGCGGCGCGAGGCGCCGGATGCCTTCGACCTGCTGACCCGGGTGCCGGTCAATTTCCGCTTCCGCTCGAATGACGCCGATCTGATGGCGCGGCAGACCCTGATTTCCGTGGATGAGGGCGGCAATGTGGTGGGGGTGCACTTCAACAACCGGTCGCTGGACTGGCTGGATGCTCCGGCGGCAATGGTGGTGCCCTGGTTTGCCGCCTATCGCAAATTTGCCGAGGTGCTGCACAGGCCGGAAGGCGAGTTGATCTTCCGCCTGGAGCCAGGCGATTGCGTGGTGATGCAGAACGACCGTGCCCTGCATGGCCGCACGGCCTTCGACCCGTCGAAGGGCAGCCGGCACCTGCAGGGTGCCTATGTCGACAAGGACGGATTGGAAAGCCGGGCGCGCGTGCTGCGCCGGCAGATTGCGGAAGACAAGGGAGTGGCGGCATGAAGGTGATGCGGGAAATCCGGCGCGCATTCGACAAGCGCGGTCTGGAGAGTTACGGCGAGGGGGTGAGCCAGTTGGAGCACGCCCTGCAATGCGCCTATTGCGCCGAGCGGGACGGGGCGACGCCGGCCCTCATCGTCGCCACCTTGCTGCACGATATCGGCCATATGCTGCACGACCTGCCGGAGGACATCGCAGATCACGGGGTCGATACCCAGCATGAAAGCCTCGGCTCGGCCTGGCTGTCGCAATATTTCGGACCGGAGGTGTCCGAGCCGGTGCGCCTGCATGTGCCGGCCAAGCGCTATCTCGCGACCCGGGAGAAGGGCTATTACGACCTGCTCTCCGAGGCATCCCTGCTGTCGCTCAAACTACAGGGCGGCCTGATGTCGGAAGACGAGATGAAGGCCTTCGAGCACGAGCCCTATCACCGCGACGGCATCCAGCTGCGCCGCTGGGACGACGAGGGCAAGATCCCCGGTTGGGAGGTCCCCGATCTCGGCCATTTCGAGAAATTCATTGAGGCCTGCGCGGCGCGATAAGGCTATACCATCGAAAATTCGTCATGGCCGGGCTTGACCCGGGAATCCGCTTTCTCGACCGCAACACTGGATCCCCGGGTCTTCGCCCGGGGATGACAAGTTTGGCTTTACGCCGCCCCGGCGCAATTGGGGCAGAGGCCCTGCAATTCGATGGTCAGGCGGCTCACCGTGAAGCCCGCCGAACTGGCGCTTTTCCTGACTGCGCTGGAGATGGCGGGGTCCTGAATCTCCACCGCCGAGCCGCATTTGGTGCAGATCAGGAACTGGCTGACATGGCGGTCTTCCGGGTGGTCGCAGCCGATGAAGGCGTTGAGGCTTTCCAGCTTGTGGATGAGCCCGTTCTCCAGCAGGAAATCGAGGGCGCGATAGACGGTGGGTGGTGCTGCCCCCCGATCCCCCTCGCGGAGGTGATCGAGGATGGCATAGGCGCCGACCGGCTTGTGGCTGTTCCAGATCAGTTCCAGAACCTTGCGCCGCAGCGGGGTCAGGCGGACGCCACGCTCGTCGCACAACGCCTCGGCCCGGGTCAGGGCCTCGCTCTGGCAGTGGCTATGATCGTGGGGTGCCGTCGCCCGGCTGGTGGATTTATCCATCATTTCAATGCTTCCGACCGAATTCTGTCAGCATTATAGCCAGTCCGGCCGGCCCGGTCCTGCTGTTAAATAATCTCATGCTGGTGTGAATAAACAAACAGTGGTGTAAATAAGCGTTGACTGTCTGGAGCAGGGGTATATATCAGCCCTTATCGGGCACTTATGTTGCTGGAATAAAACCCATTTCTTTGGTGTGAATAGGTCGCCAGGCATGCGAGCGTTTCCGCTTTTTGTTCGGCTGGAGAACCGGCCCGTCCTGCTCGTCGGTGGCGGTGCGATGGCGGCGGCGAAGCTGCGCCTGCTGCTGGCGGCCGATGCGCGGGTCGCGGTGGTGGCGCCGGTGCTCAGCCCCGATCTCCACGCGCTGTTGGATCACCGGGTAACCTGGCATGGCCGCGATTTTGCGGCCGAGGATGTCCGCGGCAAGGCATTGGTCTTCAGCGCCATCGGGGACGAGGCGCGCGATGCCGCCGTTTCGGCGGCGGCGCGCGAGGCCGGCATCCTGGTCAATGTCGTCGACCGGCCGGATCATTCCGACCTGGTCATGCCGGCCGTGGTCGATCGCGGCGATATCGTCGTCGCCATCTCGACAAATGGCGCCTCGCCGGTCCTGGCGCAGCGGGTGCGCGCTGCCGTCGAAGCCGCCATTCCGCACGGCATCGAGAAATTGGTCGCCTTCGCACGCCGCTTCCGCTCCGCCGTGCATCACCGCATCGTCGACCATGATGGCCGCCGTCGCTTCTGGTCGGGCTTCTTCGACGGCCCCATCGCCGCCGCCGTGCTGGCGGGCCGTGAGCGCGAGGGGGCGCGCGAGATCATCCGCGCCATCAACGGAACGGGCGCGTTAGGCCGTGAAGCCGCTCTGCTCACCGAGATCGAGGTCGATCCGATGCAGGCCGATTTGCTGACCCTGCGCGACCTGCGCGCGCTGCAGCGGGCAGACCTGGTTCTGTTCGATGCCGCCATTGCCGGCGAGATCGTCGATCTGGCCCGGCGCGATGCCCGACGCATCGGCTGGGACGCGCAGGGGCCGGCCATTCAGAAGGCGGCTCTGGCCGCCGGCGATCATGTGGTGCGCGTGAAGGCGCGCCGGCAAATGCCGCAAGCTGCGGCTGGAGCGAGATAGAAAATGGCGAATGTCGTGCCGCAGATGGTGACGGCCCAATGGCTACTGGGTGGTGAATCGATCTACTGGACCGGTGACGGCTGGTCCGAGAATTTCGCCGCGGGCGCCGTCTATGTCGAAAAGGAAGCGGCCGATGCGGCGCTGGAACAGGTCCAGTCCTTTGTCCGGGACCGGGTCGTCGTCGGCCCCTATCTGATCGAGGTCGAACTGGACGGGGCGTTGCCGCAGCCCACATCCGCACGCGAGCGGATCCGCGCCGCCCACAATGCCACCTTCGCGATCGACCACGGCTCCTGGACGAGCCGGGTCGCGGATCAGGGAAGCTGACCTCATGTACCGCTACGACCAGTTCGATGCCACCTTCGTGCGCGAGCGCACCGCCCAGTTCAAGGGCCAGGTGGCACGGCGCCTTGCCGGTGAGCTGACCGAGGAGGAGTTCCGGCCGCTGCGTCTGAAGAACGGCCTCTATCTGCAGCTTCATGCCTATATGCTGCGCGTCGCCATCCCCTATGGCGAGTTGTCGTCGAAGCAGATGCGCAAGCTGGCCTTTATCGCGCGGCGCTACGACAAGGGCTATGGCCATTTCACCACGCGCCAGAACATCCAGTACAACTGGCCGCGGCTTGATGACGTGCCGGCTATTCTCGAGCACCTCGCCGAGGTCGAGATGCATGCCATCCAGACCAGCGGCAATTGCATCCGCAACGTGACATCGGATCACTTTGCGGGGGTTGCGGCGGACGAGATCGAGGATCCGCGGGTTTGGGCGGAAGTGATCCGCCAGTGGTCGACCCTGCATCCCGAATTCAGCTATCTGCCGCGCAAGTTCAAGATCGCGATCATCGCGGCCGACAAGGATCGCGCGGCGATGCGCACCCATGATATCGGCCTCAAGATCGTCCGCAATGCGAAAGGCGAGCTTGGCTTCGCCTTCTATACCGGCGGCGGCCAGGGTCGCACGCCGATCATCGGGCCGCTGGTGAAGAGCTTTGTCGCGGCGGAGGACTTGCTGTCCTATCTCGATGCCACCTTGCGCGTCTACAACATGCATGGCCGGCGCGACAACATCTACAAGGCGCGCATCAAGATCCTGGTACAGGCCCTGGGTGCCGAGGAATTCGGCCGCCAGGTGGAAGAGGAATGGCTGCGCATCAAGGACAGCGTGCTGAAGCTGCCGGCAGAGGAAGTGGCGCGCATTCGCCAATACTTCGCGCCGCCGGCGCTGGAGAAGCTGCCGGCGCGGAATGAGGGCTTCGAGGCGAAGAAGGCCGCCGACCCGGATTTCGCGCGCTGGGTCCAGGCCAATACCGATGATCACAAGGTCGACGGCTATCGCATCGTTACCATCTCGTTGAAGCCGGTGGGTGGTGCACCGGGCGATGCCAGTGCCGACCAGATGGATCTGCTGGCCGATCTGGCCGATGCCTACAGCCTCGGCCAGATTCGTGTCACGCATCGCCAGAACCTGGTCCTGCCCTATGTGCGCCAGCAGGATCTCTTCGATCTGTGGGCGAAGCTGGGATCGGCCAAGCTGGCGGAAGCCAATGTCGAATTGGTGACCGACATCATCGCCTGCCCAGGCCTCGACTATTGCAACCTCGCCAATGCCCGCTCGATCCCGGTGGCGCAGCGCATCTCGCGGCGCTTTTCCGATCCGAAGCGCCTCGCCGAGATCGGCGAGTTGCGCCTCAACATCTCGGGCTGCATCAATGCCTGCGGCCACCATCATGTCGGCCATATCGGCATCCTCGGCGTCGACAAGAAGGGCGAGGAATTCTACCAGGTAACGCTGGGTGGCTCCTCTGCCGAGGACATTTCGCTCGGCAAGATCCTGGGCCCGGCCTTCTCGTTGGACCAGATCACAGATGCAATCGAAACGGTGGTCGACACCTATCTCGATCTGCGCGAGGGACCGCAGGAGCGCTTCATCGATACCTATCGCCGGCTCGGCATCGAGCCCTTCAAGGAGAAGGTCTATGACAGTCTTAAGGAACGGCGTTCCGCAGCCGAATGAGTGGGTTCGCGTGGCGGACGATGCGCCGCTGCCGGAAACCGATAAGGTGATCGTCTCGCTGGAACGCTGGCAGGCCGAGCGCGTCAACTTGCGCCAGCGCAACGCCGCCATTGGCGTCGCGCTGAAAAGCGAGCAGAGCCCGCTGCTGATCCAGGACGATCTCGACCGCCTGTCGCTGGTGGCGCTGGAATTCCCGAAATTCACCGATGGCCGGGCGTTCTCCCATGCCCGCGTGCTGCGCGATCGCCTGGGCTTCACCGGCGAGATCCGCGGCTTCGGTCAGGTGCTGCGCGACCAGTATCTCTTCATGCTGCGCTGCGGCTTCGACACGGTGGAACCGGCCGCCGGCAAGCGCGTCGAAGGATATGCCGAGGCGCTGAAGGAGTTCTCGGTATTCTACCAGCCGACCAATGACGACCGTGCGACGGCGCTGCAACTGCGCCACCGGAAGGAAGCCGTCGCGGCCTGACCGGAAGCGGCAAGATGAAAAGGCCCGCAATCTCCCGATTGCGGGCCTTTTGCCATTCCGGAACGGGGGCGTCAGAACTTGTAGCCGATGCCCATGCCGAAGATCCACGGGTCGACGTCGACATCGGCCTTCACGCCACCGTTGTTGACGCTGACATCGGTGTCCAGGAACAGCCGCTTCACATCGGCATTGATGTACCAGTTCTCGTCGAGACGATAGTCGACGCCGACCTGCAGGGCCCAGCCGATGCTGTTGTCGTAGTCGACATCCGTGGCAATGCTGTTCTTCGCCTCGTCCACGCCATAGAAGATGGTGTAGTTGATGCCGGCGCCGATATAGGGGCTGAAGCGCTCCTTGGTGAGGAAATGGTACTGCAGCAGCAGGGTGGGCGGCAGCAGCCAGACGTCGCCGAGGTCGATATCGCCGGCTGAGGTGTTGCGCGCGGACACCTCGTGATGCGTGGTGGCGGCGATCAGTTCCAGCGCGATGTTGTCGGTGATGAAATAGGTGAAATCGATTTCCGGCATGCCGGTGTTGGACAATTCGGTATCGCCGCCGATGGGGTCGATATCGGCATTGTCCGCCGGAATAACGCCGATGCCGCGCAGGCGGATCATGAAGTCGCCGGCATATTTGCCCGGCGGCGCTTCGGCATCCTGCGCCGATGCCGCGCCGGTCGCGGCAATCAGAAGCGCCGCCGCCAGTGCAGCGCTGCCCAAAGTCTTGATCTTGGTCATGGCCCATCCCCACGGTGAATGCAGAACCCACGCTTATTTGGGGGATTCGCCAGCGCCCTGTCAGTCCGGCACGTTGCCGCGTGGCATGAGCGCACAGGCGGCCCATCTTTGATTCAAGTCAATGCGGTTCCGCAAGTAAATGCCGGGATGAACAGCTGCCGGCAGGGGTACTCAGAAGAGGTCGCCCTGCCGCTGTGGCTTGCCGTTCTGATAGAGCGACAGGGCGCGAGTCCGAGCCATGGCATGATCCACCATGGGGCGGGGATAGTCCCGGCCCAACGTGACGCCCGCGCTTGACAGCATGGATGCCGGTGCCAAATCGGGAGCATGGATATGATGGCCGGGCAGTTTCGCCAGTTCCGGTACGAAGTGCCGGATGTAGTCACCGTCGGGGTCGAATTTTGCGCTCTGCGTGGTCGGATTGAAGATGCGGAAATAGGGGGCAGCATCGGCACCCGAACCAGCGACCCACTGCCAGTTGCCGGAGTTCTGGGCGAGGTCGGCATCGACCAGCGTGTCCCAGAACCAGCGTTCGCCCTCGCGCCAGTCGATCAGCAGATCCTTGATCAGGAACGAGGCCGTGATCATCCTGACCCGGTTGTGCATCCAGCCCGTCTGCCAGAGCTGGCGCATGCCGGCATCGACGATGGGATAGCCGGTCAGGCCCCGTTGCCATGAACGGAGGGCTTCCCCCGGCTGCGCCCAGGGGAAGCTATCGAAGCGGGAGTTCCAGTTGCGCTTCGGGAGATCCGGAAAGTGATAGAGGAGGTGGCTGTTGAAATCACGCCAGCCCAGCTCGCGCAGGAAGCCGTGTTCGGCCGGATTGCCAGCGGCGAACCGGCGCCAGATGGCATGGACGCTTATCTCTCCCCAGGCAAGATGGGGACTTAGGCGCGAGGTGCCGTCCCTGGCCGGCCGGTCGCGCGCGTCGCCATACTCGCCGATCTTGCCGTCGAGGCTCGCCAGCAGGCCAGCGGCGCCGGACTCGCCGGGCTGCCACTGCGCCGCCATGCCGGCGCTCCAATGGGCATGTTCAGCCGCCGCCTCCAGGGGAAGACTGGTCGGCCAGGCGGCCGGCGCTGCCAGTTGCTGCGGTTTCGGCCACGCCTGCGGCGACCGGTATTGTTCAGCCAGGCGGCGCCAGAAAGGGGTAAAGACCCGGAACGAATCGCCCTTCAGGGTCTTGAGCGCCCAGGGTTCGTGCAGGCGGTTGCCGGGATATTCATGAACCTCCAGGCCGATGCGGCGCGCCTCCGTGACGATCTCGGCATCGATCCTCAATCCCGCCGGCTCATAGCGGCGATTGAAGTGCAGATGGCTGGCGCCGGTCTCGGCGACAGCGCGCAAAATCTGGTCCAAGGAGCGGCCGGCGCGCAGGATCAGCCGCGATCCAATAGCGCGCAGCGAGGTGTCGAGGGCTGCGAGCGACTGCCCGCGCCACCAGCGGGATGCGCCGCCGATCTCCTCTGTCGGGTCGAGCACGAAAACCGGTATCACGGGCGCCCCGGAGGCCGCGGCGGCGTCGAGGGCCGGATTGTCGTCGAGGCGCAGGTCGCGCCGCAGCCAGACGATACGCGGCGCGGGGGTGTGGGCCGGCGAACCGGGATGCGGGGCAGGTGACATAGGGCGCTCTACGGTGGCGGTTGCGTTACGTCTGTCCGGCGAACGTGGATCACGCGGTACCTCGCTGGACAGGTGCCGGGAGCTTGACTAGGCTCCGCGCCATGATCGCCAAACCGGATTCCGCCGCGCCGCTCGCCGTCATCTGCGCCATGCAGGAGGAAAAGGCGGCGCTGCGTGCGCTCATGTCGGATCTCGAGACGCGGGACCTGCTCGGGCGGCGGGTGACCCTGGGCCGCCTCGACGGGCGCGACATTGTCGTTGCCGAAAGTGGAATCGGCAAGGTCGCATCTGCCGTCACCGCCGCTTTGCTGGCGCGCGAGTTCGGCTGCCGCGGCCTGGTGGTCAGCGGCGTTGCCGGCGGGCTCGACCCGGGCCTGCATATCGGCGACACCGTGATTGCCCATTCCCTGGTGCAGCACGATTACGGCCAGCTCCTCGATGGGGGTTTGACCTCTTTCCGGCCCGGCGTGCCGCCACTCGGTCCGGACCGCGGCGAGTACCATTTCACGCTGACAGCCGACCTCACGGAAAGGCTGGCGCAGCTCGCCGGTGCCATCGACCTGCCGGAATTGCCAGCAGATTTGCTGCCGGCAAGCGCCCCCCGGGCGTGGCGCAAGCGGCGCGTCGTGCTGGGCCGGATCGTGAGCGGCGACCAGTTCATCAATAGCGAGCGCGAGCGTGCGCGGCTACACCGCGATTTCGACGCGCAGGCGGTCGAGATGGAAGGGGCGGCGGTGGCGCAGGTGGGCGCGCTCCTCGGTCTGCCGGTCGTGGTGGTGCGCTGTCTCAGCGACCTTGCCGGCAGCGACAGCCATCTCGACTTCCCGCGCTTCGTCGCTGCCGTATCGCCGGGTGCCGCCTTGGTCCTGCGGCAGATCATCGGCATCCTGTAACCCGCCATGGCTGGCACGCCCTCGCTTACGACCACCGTCGGCATTCTGATTGCGGCCGCACTGGTCGCGGCCATCGCCAACTGGCAGCTGCGGCGCGATTTCCTCGACCGGATCAAATACGTGCCCTGGTTCGCCGTCCAGTTCTGTGCCGTTGCCATTTGCCTCGTCATGGCGGCGCATCTGGTCTCTTTGCTGACCGGCCAGCCACTGCATTCCAGTCGCGCCGGCTATTGATCCGGCTGCAGCGCCGCCCGCCATCTGGCTCGCTCGCTGTCGGCCGCGGCGCCGAGCGGGACCGGCGGTTGGACGCCCCAGATTGGCCGCGGCCAGGCGGGATCGTTGGTGAAGCGCGCGATCACATGGACATGCAATTGCGGGACGGCGTTGCCGAGGGCGGCGACGTTCAGCTTGTGGGCGCCGGTTTCGCGGCGGAGTGCCGCGCTCGCCAGGGCGATTTCTTCCATCAGGCGTATCTGGTCGGGCCTTGCGAGGTCGATGATCTCGCGGATGCCAGCCCGGCGCGGCACCAGGATCAGCCAGGGATAGGTGCGGTCGTTCATGCGCAGCAGCCGGCAGAGCGGCCAGTCGCCGATCTCAAGGCAATCCGCCGCCAATTGCGGGTGCAGGGTGAATTCCGTCTCGCTCATGAGGTGCTCCCGGCTTTGCGCCTTGTCCCCGAATCCAAATCCGGGGCATGGTAACGTATTCCTTGCCTGCCGGGTCCATTTCTCATGAAGCCAATCCATATCGCCCTCGCGCTGCTGGTCGCAGCTCTCTGGGGTGCGAATTTTGTCGCCATCAAGATCGGCCTCGGGGCGTTCCCGCCATTCCTGTTGTCGGCCCTTCGTTTCCTCGCCGTGATGCTGCCGATGATCTTCTTCGTCGGGCGGCCCTGCGTCGGCTGGGGCTGGATCCTGTCGATCGGGATCGTCTTCGGAATCGTCAAGTTCGGCCTGCTCTTCCTCGGCATGGATTGGGGCATGCCGGCGGGATTGTCGTCGCTGGTCTTGCAGGCGCAGGCCCCGTTCACGGTCCTGTTCGCCGTACTGCTGCTGAAGGAAAGGCTGAGCCGGGTCCAGGTCGCCGGCATGGTCCTGGCTGCCCTCGGGCTGGTCCTGATCGGCATCGAGCGGGCGCAGGCGACCAGCCTTGCCGGCCTGCTGCTGGTGATCGCCGCCGCAGCCGCCTGGGGTTACGCCAATATTCTCATGAAGCAGGCGCGCGCCCCCAACATGCTGAACCTGGTCGTATGGGTCGCGGTGGTGGTGCCGGTGCCGATGATCCTGCTTTCGCTCGTTTTCGAGGGTGGCGAGCGCATCCTTGCAACTCTGGCCGGAATGGACGGCCGTGGCGTGCTTGCGGTTCTCTATATCGCCTGGGCCTCGACCATCGTCGGCTTCTCGCTCTGGGTCTATCTGCTGCGCCATTATTCGGCCAGCATGGTGGCGCCATTTTCGCTGATGGTGCCGGTCTTCGGCATCGCCACCGCCGCCCTGGTACTGGGTGAGGCGCTTTCGGGACTTGAGATTGCGGCGGGAATACTTACCCTGATCGGGCTCCTGCTGGTGGTCCGCGGAGCCAAACAGAAAGTCGAGGTTGCTGCGTGACACTCGCCCTGCGCGCCGTCTTTTCGCTCCTCTTCGGTGCCGGCCTGCTGATCCTCGGCAACGGCCTCATCGGTATCCTGCTGCCCATCCGCATGGGTGTCGAGAACGTCTCGGCGGATCTGTCCGGCATCGTCATGTCGGCGTTCTATTTCGGCTTCATGGTGGGCAGTGTCGCCGGCCAGCCGATCATCCGGCGCGTCGGCCATATCCGGGCCTTCGCCGCCTTTGCTGCCCTGGCGACCGCGGTTTCCATGGCGCACGCCCTGGTCTTCGATGTCACCGTCTGGGCGATCCTGCGTGCCATATCCGGCTTCTGCATGGCCGCCCTCTACGCGACCATCGAGAGCTGGCTGAACGTCAAGAGCAGCAATGATCATCGCGGCCAGGTCCTCTCGATCTATCTGGTGACCTCCTACCTCGCCAGCCTGCTGGGCCAGCTCCTGGTCAATACCTATGAGATCGAGGGGCTGGGCCTTTTCTGCCTGGGCGGCCTCATGATGTCGCTCTCCCTGGTACCGGTGGTGCTGACGCGGGTCGCGGGGCCCGAAATCGGCGCGGTCAAGCGACTTGGCCTGCGCGTGCTGTACAAGGCCTCGCCACTGGGCGTGGTGGCGACCTGGGGTGCCGGCATGCTGTCCGGCGCCTTCTATGCGCTGGCAGCCATCTATGCCGACAGCCTCGATCTCAGCGTGTTCGAGATTTCCCTCTTCATCAGCGTGCCGATCTTCGGCGGCCTCGTCCTGCAATGGCCGATCGGCCGGCTGTCGGACCGCTATGACCGCAGGACCGTATTGCTGGGCGTTCTCGTCGTCTGTGTCGTGTCGAGTGTTGTGTTGAGTTTCTTCGGCTATACCGGCGCGGAACTGACCACGCTGCTGGTGGCGGCGGTATTCCTGGGCGGTGCGCTGGCGACCATCTATCCGATTGCCGTCGCCCAGGCCTACGACTATGTCGACCGCGCCGACATGGTGGGCGCTTCGGGCGGACTGCTGCTGGTCTGGGCAATCGGCGGGACGGTGGGACCGCTGATCGCCTCGTTCCTGATGGGGCATTTCGAAGCGCCGGCGCTGTTCGTCTATCTCGCCGTGGTGGCGTCGGCGTTGGTGATCTTCACGCTCTATCGCATGCTGCGACGCCAGGCGCTGCCGGCAGCCGAACAGACAAACTTCGTCGCCGTGCAGACGACCTCGGCGATCGCCAATGCCCTCGACCCGCGCACCGATCCGCTGCCCGAATTCTATTACAACGACGAGGATCCGGGGGATCGCTAGCTTCGATCTCGTTCACGCGTCACGCCCGGTCTTGACCCGGGCATGACGGTGATAAAGAGGTCTTCTACCTTTGTTTCGTCTGCCACTCCGGATGCACCCAGACCGGCGCATTGGCCGGCGGCAGCGGCTCACGCCCCAGGATCATGTCGCTGCATTTCTCGGCCATCATGATGGTGGGCGCGTTGAGATTGCCGCTGACGATCGAGGGCATGATCGAGGCATCGACCACGCGAAGATTGTCGATGCCGTGGACGCGGGCCTGCGGGTCGACCACCGCCATCTCGTCCGTCCCCATCTTGCAAGAGCAGGAGGGATGATAGGCGCTGTCGCCACGGCGGCGGATGAAGGCGTCGATCTCGGCATCCGTCTTCACATTGTCGCCCGGATTGATCTCGGGTCCGCGATAGGGATCGAAGGCCTTCTGGGCGAAGATCTCGCGCGTCAGCTTGACCGCGTCGCGGAACTCGCGCCGGTCGTTCTCGGTCTGCAGGTAGAAGGGCTGGATGCGCGGATGATCCTTCGGGTTGGCGGATTTCAGCTTGATCCAGCCGCGGGCCTCCTGCCGCATGTTGCCGATATGCACCTGGTAGGCGTGGCTGGTGCCATTGACGCGGCCATGATCGTTGACGGTCGAGGGCAGGAAATGGAACTGCAGGTTGGGATGCTCGATCCCGGCCGATGAGCGGATAAAGCCGCCGGCCTCGAGCTGGGCCGAGGCGCAGACGCCCTTCTTGTCCAGGAACCAGCGCATGCCGGCCAGGGCCATCGGGATGGGCTTGGTGTAGGTATAGAGTGTGATCGGCTGCCTGCATTGCTGCTGGATGTACATTTCGAGATGTTCCTGCAGGTTCTGGCCGACGCCGGGCAGATCGTGCTTCACCTCGATGCCGATCTCGCGCAGGTGATCGGCCGGGCCGATGCCGGAAAGCAGCAGGAGCTGCGGCGAATTGATGGCGCCGCCGGCCGAGATGACTTCTTTCTCGGCGCGGTAGCGCCGCAGTTGTCCGTTCTGCTCGAACTCGACACCGACGGCGCGCTTGCCTTCCAGCAGGATGCGGGTGGTCAGGGCGCGGGTTTCGACGGTCACATTGGGGCGTTTCTCCGCCGGGCGCAGGAAGGCCTGCGCCGCCGACCAGCGCCGGCCGTTCTTGATGGTCATGTCCATCCGCCCGAAGCCTTCCTGGCGATAGCCGTTCATGTCCTCGGTATAGGCATAGCCGGCCTGCTGGGCCGCTTCGATGAAGGCCTCGAAGAGCGGGTTCTGCTGATCGCCGGTATGGACGTTCAAGGGGCCGCTGTCGCCGTGATAGGCGTCGCCGCCCTTCTCGCGGTTCTCGGCACGTTTGAAATAGGGCAGGATCTCCTGGTACGACCAGCCCGGGCAATTCTCCTTGAAGGCCCAGCGATCATAGTCGAGCGCATGGCCGCGGATATAGACCATGGCATTCAGAGACGACGACCCGCCCAGCACGCGGCCGCGCGGCCAGTACATGACGCGGTTGTCCATATAGGGCTGCGGCTCGGTGTGATAGTACCAGTTGTAGCGATCGTGGCAGAGGTTGTACATCAGCGCCGCCGGCATATGGATCTGCCAGTTCCACCAGTGATCCTTCGGCCCCGCTTCCAGCACGCAGACCTTGCTGCTGCCATCCTCGCTGAGGCGGTTGGTGAGCACGCAGCCGGCCGATCCGGCGCCGACGATGATGTAGTCGAAGGTGGCATCGAACTTCATGGCGTCATCCCAGTTTCTGGTCGAGTTTGGCGTTGAGGTAGTCGAGCACGAGGCGGCGTGCCGCCTCGGAATTGGGACCGCTGCGCGACAGGGCGGCACGCAGCCACAACCCGTCGATCAGGGCAGAGATGGCGCGGGCCATCTCGCGGCCGTCCTTCCTTCCCATCAGCTTCAGCGCATGGACAAGATTGGCATCCAGGCGCGAGATGATGATGTGCTGCACCCGGGCGAGGCGATCATTGGTCGGCACCATGGCCCAGAAGGCAAGCCAGGCAGAGACGCCCTTCGGGGTGAACTGGTCGGTACCGATATTGCCGTCGATGACCGCAAGCAGGCGTTCACTTGGCGATCGCGCCTTCTCCAGGCGGCGGATCACGCTAAGCCGCAGACTGACGCCAAGCTGGCGCAGGGTCGCCTCCATGAGGTCGGCCTTGTTCCTGAAATAGTGATGGACGATGCCGGTGGAAACACCGGCCTTGCCCGCGATGCGCGAGAGGGATGACTCGGCAAAGCCGACCTCGTGGATCGAGGCGATCGTGGCCTCGATCAACTGGCGGCGCCTGATTTCCTCCATCCCGAGCTTTGGCAAAGGATTCCTCCCGACCCGCCTGCTGCAGCGCAGCATCGCGGAACTTTGATGCAACAGGCACTTGAGTGCCGGCTGGGATCGCCGCAGAGTGGAAATGCCCCGCCGGCGTCGGCCCATTCTTGGCGTGGGCAGGGAGAGCATCCTGAAGTTTTTATATTGGACGATCAATCAAAAAAAAGACTCGGTTTTGCCGCACGCCGGTCATATCATGGCGCTCTGGCGAAATTTTTTTGCCAATTTGCCCCTAGCTTTGAAGTCGCCCTCAAGCGCGGCACAAGATCGACCGAAAAGGTCAACCGGGCCAAGAAGAAGACGGTAAGAGTCCGGGGCAGGCGTACGGGATGGCAAACTTTACGGGAGATAACCAGATGTCTATGCGTAAACTTATCGCTGCTTCGGCTGTGTCCGTGGCGGCGCTGGTCGCGGCCAATTCTTCGGCCCAGGCGACCGATGGCGAGGCCTGCCACAACATCCGCGTGCCGAGCGTCGGCTGGACCGACAATGACGCGATCAATGGTCTGTTCGCAACCGTGGTGAAGCCGCTTGGCTACTCGGTCCAGATGGACGTGCTCGGATTCCCGATCATCCTTGAGGGCATGAAGAACAAGGACGTCGACGTCTTCCTCGACAACTGGATGCCAAGCCAGTCGGCCGAAATCACGCCGTTCCTGGAGGATGGTTCGGTGGTTACCGTTCGTGCCAATCTTCAGGGTGCCGGTTATGGCCCCGTGGTGCCGACCTATGTCGCCGATGCCGGCGTCAAGGATCTGAAGGATCTCGGCGGCGAGAACACCGACAAGTTCGAGGGCAAGTTCTACGGCATCGAACCCGGCAATGACGGCAACCGCATCGTCCAGTCGAAGATCGATGATCCTGCCAACGGCCTGGATGGCTGGGAACTGGTGGAATCCTCGGAGCAGGGCATGCTGGTTCAGGCCGAAAAGGCCATCAAGAACAATGAATGGGTGGCCTTCCTCGCCTGGACCCCGCACCCGATCATGGGCAAGATGCCGCTGCATTACCTGACCGGCTTCGAAGCCGATGGTTTCGGCCCGGCCACGATCTACACCGTGACCCGCACCGGCTATTCGGACGAGTGCCCGAATGTGGGCGCGCTGCTGAAGAACCTGGAGTTCACGCTGGAGCAGGAAGGCGCCATCATGCAGGCAATCCTCGACGGCCAGGACGGCGAGACGGCTGCCACCGAGTGGCTGAAGGCCAATCCGGGTGTCCTCGATGGCTGGCTCGCCGGCGTCAAGACGCTCGATGGCCAGGATGGACTGCCGGCGGTGAAGGCGGCGCTCGGCCTCTAAGCTTCGCGTCCGACGATCGAATGGGGCGGCCTTGGCACTGGGGAACTTGCTAAGGCCGCCCTTTTTATAGAAGCTTGCCGATGCAGGCTTCCCTTACGCCAAACATAGCCGGGGGATTGGGCATGGAGTGGCTGAACGCGCTCGCCGACTGGATTTCCGCGAAAGCTAACCGCATTCCGATCGGTGAACTGAGCAAGACCTTTGTCGATTGGCTCACGAATAACTTCGAAGGTTTTTTTCGCGGCGTCACAGTCGGCCTGAACTTTGTGCTGGAAGGCACGGTCAATGCGTTGCTTGCCATTCCCGATGTCATTCTTCTGCTGCTGATTACCGCTCTCTCGTATCTTTTGCAGCGGTCCTGGAAGCTGGCGCTTTTCACGGCTGTAGGCCTGCTGTTGGTGATGAATTTCGACCTCTGGAAAGCGATGGTCGAGACACTGGTGCTGGTCATTTACATCACCATCGCGTCGCTCATCATCGGTGTCACCATCGGCATTATCTGCGCGCGTCGCCCGGTACTCTATCAGATGCTGAGCCCCGTGCTCGATCTGATGCAGACCTTGCCGACCTTCGTTTACCTCGTTCCCGTGCTGGTGTTTTTCGGGCTCGGGCTGGCGCCGGCCTTGATCGCCAGTATCATCTTTGTGGTGCCAGCGCCAATCAGGCTGACCTATCTCGGCATCAGCCAGGTGCAGAAGCCGCTGGTGGAAGCAGGCGAAAGCTTCGGCTGCACGCGATGGCAGCTTCTCGTGAAGGTCAAGCTTCCGGCTGCCATGCCGACGATCATGGCAGGTGTAAACCAGACCATCATGCTTGCTCTCTCGATGGCGGTCATTGCGGCACTGGTCGGTGCCCGAGGATTGGGCGCGCCGGTTGTCCGCGCCCTGAACCAGCGCAATGTGCCGCTCAGCGTCGAGGCAGGCCTCGCCATCGTCGTGCTGGCGATCGTGCTCGACCGCATGCTGAAGCAGCGGCGCGCGGCCAGATCGTCGAAGCAATAGGACGGTGATCGACATGACAAACGTAAACGCTGTCCGCTTTGAAAGCGTCGATGTGGTCTTTGGTCAACGGGCGGGCGAAGCCATTGCGCTCATGGATCAGGGCGAGGGACGCGATTCCATTCTGGAAAAGACTGGCTCGCTGGTCGCCGTCCACGACGCCTCGCTTTTCGTGAATGAGGGCGAGATCCTGGTGCTGATGGGGCTTTCCGGCTCCGGCAAGTCCTCGTTGCTTCGCTGCGTCAACGGCCTCAACAAGGTGAGCCGCGGCCGTGTCATGGTGAAGGCCGGGGAGAAGGAGGTCGATGTCGCCTCCTGCGCCGAGGATGTGTTGCGCGAGGTGCGTCGCAACCGCATCTCCATGGTCTTCCAGCAATTTGCCCTGATGCCCTGGCTGACCGTGCGCGACAATGTCGGCTTCGGCCTTGATATTCGCGGTACGCCCAAGGCCGAGCGCGATCGCCTGGTGCAGGAGAAGATCGACCTGGTCCGCCTCGGCCAGTTCGCCGAGAAATTTCCACATGAACTCTCCGGCGGCATGCAGCAGCGCGTCGGCCTCGCGCGCTCCTTCGCTACCGAGGCCGAGATCCTGCTGATGGACGAGCCGTTCTCGGCCCTCGACCCGCTCATCCGCGAGCATTTGCAGGATGAACTCATCGAGCTCCAGCGCAATCTCAAGAAGACCATCATCTTCGTCAGCCACGACCTCGACGAGGCGCTGAAGATCGGCACCCGCATCGCCATCATGGAGGCGGGAAGGGTGGTGCAGTTCGCCGTGCCGGAGGAGATCATTCTCAACCCGGTCAACGATTACGTGCGCCAGTTCGTGGCCTCGATGAACCCGCTTACCGTGCTCAAGGGCGGCACGCTGATGCGACCCGCCGATGATCTGGTGCGCGAACCCGGCTCCAGCTTCATTCAGCTGGATCGGGCGGGCCGCTGCCGATGCCAGCTGGATTCCGCCGGCCGCCCGAACAATCTGATGGTGAACGGCCGACCGGGACAGTTCGTCCAGTATTCGACCGAGCTCGACCTTGCTGCAGCCGCGGATGATGCCGTGATGATCACCGGTTCCGACCGCACGCCGATGCGCGCCGCCGTGACCGTGCGTCAGTTGACCAAGCGACCACTGGTGCTGCTGGGCGACGACGGCGCCTTGTTGGGTGTCGTCGGCGAGCACGAGCTTTATCGCGGCATGCTGCGCCAGACCGAAGCAGCCAAGGTCAATGTCTCCGGGCCCAATAAGGCGGTGGTCTGACAATCGTGACAATGCCGGCTGACGATGTGCGCGCGATCCTGTTCGACAAGGACGGGACGCTGTTCGATTTCTACGAAACCTGGGGCCCGGTCACCGAAGCAGCGGCGCTGGCCGTCGCCGGCGGCGACGCCGAAAAGGCTGCTCATCTGATGCGCGAGAGCGGCAAGGACCCGGAGACCGGCCGCTATATACCGGGCTCGCCGATCGCCTCGGGCAGCAATCGCGAGATCGCGGAATTGTGGGCGCGGCTGGCCGGCAGGTCGGATCTCGACGTTGTCTATGGCGAGGTGCATGCGCTGTTCCTCGCGCATCAGGCCAATGCCGCCATTCCCGTGACCGATCTCGACGCGTTCTTCGCTGTCCTCAGGGGCCGCGGCTTTGCCCTCGGCATCGCAACCATGGACAGCGAAGAATCGGCCCGCGCCGCCATGGCGCGTCTGGGCGTGCACGGCTCGCTGGATTTCATTTGCGGCTTCGACACCGGCCACGGCGTCAAGCCGGGCGGCGGCATGGTCGAAGCCTTCTGCCGACATGTGAACCTGCGCCCGCACACGATTGCGGTCGTCGGCGATTCACCGCATGACATGGAAATGGCGCGGGCCGGCGGCGCCGGACGTATTATCGGCGTGCTGACAGGCGTGAGTTCGCGCGAGATCCTGATCGATCACGGTGCCGATACGGTGATCGACAGCATCGTCGACCTCAACGACGTGATATGAGGGGCGTGATCTAGAGCTCGATCAGCTTCACGCGCTTGCCGGCGGCGGTGAGGGCCAGCCTGCCGTGCTTCAGCTTCAGCGCGTCGTCACCGAAGATTTCCCGGCGCCAGCCGCGCAGGGCAGGGATATCCGCATTGTCGTCGGCGGCGATGGTTTCCAGGTCGCCGGCATTGGCGATCAGCTTCTGGGCCACCTCGTTCTCGTCGCAGCGCAGCTTGAGGAGGACGCGCAGCAACTCGATGATCGGGCCGAGACCCTGGGGGATATCGGCCTTGGCGGCCAGTCGTGGAATGTCGGCCTCAGGCATGTCAAGCCCGCGCTTGACCGCGGCCAGGATGCCATCGCCCATCTTGCCGTCGGCAAAGCCGCGCGAGAGGCCGCGGCAGCGCGACAGCGCCTCGGCGTCCCGGGGCGGGTGGGCGGCAATCTCCAGGATGGTCTCGTCCTTGATGACGCGGTTCCGCGGCAGGTCGCGCGACTGCGCCTCGCGCTCGCGCCAGGCGGCCACTTCCTTGAGCACCGCCAGGAAGCGCGGCTTGTCGCTGCGCGCCTTGAGGCGGATCCAGGCATTCTCCGGATCGACCCGGTATGTCCGGGGATCGGTCAGGATCGCGATCTCGTCCTCGACCCAATGCGACCGGCCGGACTTTTCCACCCTTTGCTGCAGCTTCTCATAGACCGTCCGCAGGTGGGTCACGTCAGAGAGGGCATAGGCGAGTTGCTTGTCGGTCAGCGGCCGGTGGGACCAGTCGGTAAAGCGGGAGGATTTGTCGATCCGGGCCCCCGCCAGCTTGCTGGCCAGCGTCTCGTAGGATGCCGAATCGCCAAAGCCGCAGACCATGGCAACTACTTGGGTGTCGACGATGGGGCTCGGCACCTTGCCGGTCAGGCGCACGAAGATTTCCACATCCTGGCGCGCCGCATGGAACACCTTGACCACCTGGGGGTTTTCCAGGAGCTCAAAAAGCGGTGTCAGATCAAGGCCTTCGGCCAGGGCGTCGATGGCGGCGGCCTCGTTCGGACCGGCCAGCTGGACCAGGCAGAGGATCGGCCAGTAGGTCTTGTCGCGCAGGAATTCTGTATCGATGGTGACAAAAGGCGCATCGGCCAGCCGGCTGCAGAAATCGGCCAGGGTGGCGCTGTCGGCGATCAGATGCACCGGGTGCTTCGGGGTAACCATGTTCATCAGTATGACGTATAGCGATCGGGCCCGAGTCAGGGGAAGGGCCAGCTTTGCATGGCGGCTACCCGCCGACACCCCGCCGCCGGGCGGATTAACACCTTGACATTCCGCTCCTTTCCGCGTCATTTGCCGGGCAAATTTCGCGACAAAATTCGGTTCTTTTCAAGGGCTTCCCAACATGCACGCCTATCGCACGCATACCTGCGGCCAGCTGCGCGCCGCCAGCGCCGGTGAGACCGTCCGCCTGTCCGGCTGGATCCACCGCAAGCGCGACCACGGCAACCTGGTCTTCATCGACCTCCGGGACCATTACGGCCTGACCCAATGCGTGCTCGACATTTCCAGCCCGATCTTCGCCCAGGTCGAACAGACCCGTCTGGAAAGCGTCGTCACCGTGACCGGCAAGGTGGTGGCCCGCACGGCCGAGACCGTCAATCCGCGCCTGCCCACCGGCGAGATCGAGGTCGCGATCCAGGAATTCGCCGTCCAGGGGACGGCCGACACGCTGCCGCTGCAGGTCAACAGCGAGGAGGATTACGGCGAGGAAATCCGCCTCAAGCATCGCTTCCTGGACCTTCGCCGCGACAAGGTCCACCGCAACATCATGCTGCGCGCCAATGTCATCGCCAGCCTGCGCCGGCGCATGATCGCCCAGGGCTTCACCGAATTCCAGACGCCGATCCTGACCTCGTCCTCGCCGGAAGGGGCACGCGATTTCCTGGTGCCGTCCCGCCTCCATCCCGGCAAGTTCTATGCGCTGCCCCAGGCGCCGCAGCAGTTCAAGCAGCTCCTCATGGTGGCCGGTTTCGACCGCTATTTCCAGATCGCGCCCTGCTTCCGCGACGAGGATAGCCGCGCCGACCGCTCGCCCGGCGAGTTCTACCAGCTCGATTTCGAGATGTCCTTCGTGACCCAGGAGGACGTGTTCCAGGCGATCGAGCCGGTGCTGCACGGGGTGTTCGAGGAATTCGCGGGCGAGCGCGTCGTCTCGGGGATGCCGTTCCCGCGCATCCCGTTCGAAGAGGCGATGCTGCGCTATGGCTCGGACAAGCCGGATCTCAGGAACCCGATCCGCATTGCCGACGTGACCGAGACCTTCCGCGGCTCCGGCTTCGGCATCTTCGCAAAGGCCGTCGAGATGGGGTCGGTTGTGCGGGCCATCCCGGCGCCGGGTGCCGCGTCTCGCCCGCGCTCCTTCTTCGACAAGCTCAACGAATGGGCGCGCGCCAACGGTGCCGCGGGTCTCGGCTACATCGTCTACGAGGCGGCCGGCGCCAAGGGGCCGATCGCCAAGAACCTCGACGAGGAGCGCCTCGCGAAACTTAAGGCGGAAGCCGGCCTGAAGGACGGCGATGCGGTGTTCTTCGCCTGCGACAAGAAGCTGGCGGCGGCCAAGTTCGCCGGCACCGTGCGCACGCGCCTTGGCGAGGAACTGGAACTGATCGACCAGAAGAGGTTCGAGTTCTGCTGGATCGTCGACTTCCCGATGTACGAGCTCAACGAAGACACGGGCCAGGTCGAGTTCAGCCACAACCCGTTCTCGATGCCGCAGGGTGGGCTGGAGGCGCTGCTCAACCAGGATCCGCTTACCATCAAGGCATTCCAGTACGATATTGTCTGCAATGGCATCGAACTGTCATCGGGTGCCATCCGGAACCATCGCCCGGAGATCATGTACAAGGCCTTCGAGATTGCGGGTTATCCCAACTCGGTGGTCGAGGAGAAATTCGGTGGCATGCTCAACGCGTTCAAGTTCGGCGCCCCGCCCCATGGCGGCTCGGCCCCCGGCATCGACCGTATCGTGATGCTCTTGGCCGAAGAGAAGAACATCCGCGAAGTGATTGCTTTTCCGCTCAACCAGCGCGCCGAGGACCTGCTGATGCAGGCACCGACCGAGGTGCCGCCAGCGCGGTTGAAGGAACTCAGCATCCGCCTCGATTTGCCTTTGACTAAAAAGTAGGCCAGTATCCCGCCCGAATGACGACCCAGCCACGGCGCTGCCGGATCCCGCGACCGGTGCGTCGGCTGCCAGAGCGATTGCCAGGCGCAATCGTCGGGAGCAGTCGCCGGGGCGGTTGCCGCATCGGGTGGCCGTATCGTTCGGCATCAACCGGCCGCCAGGGATCGTCTCACAAGGATCAACCGCCCAGGGGAACGGATGTCCTCACCCTTCGATGACGGCTTTGCGGTGACCGCCGAGTGGGCGCTTCATGCGCGCTGCTGGATGGCTTGGCCGACCCGCGCCGAGAGCTGGGGCGAGCATCTAGACGCGGCGCGCGAGGCGGTGGCGGAGTTTGCCAACACGGTCGCGCAGTTCGAACCTGTCTCGATGATCACCAAGCCGAAGAACGTGGCCGAGGTGTCGCTGATGACCGGCAGCGGTGTCAGCCAGATCTCGCTGGCCCATGACGATTGCTGGGTGCGCGACATGGGGCCGAGCTTCCTCGCCAACAATGCCGGGGAGATCGCCGGTGTCGCCTGGGGCTGGAATGCCTGGGGCCACAGGTTCGAGGATTTCGACCGTGATGCGGCGGTTGCCGAGACATTGCTCGAGCGCCTCGAGATGCGACGCTATCAATGCTCACTGGTTCTCGAGGGCGGGGCCATCCATGTCGACGGGGAAGGAACGCTGATCACCAGTGAAAGCGTTCTTCTCAACCAGAATCGCAATCCCGACCTCACCAAAGAACAGGTCGAAGAGCAGCTGATCCAGATGCTGGGGGTCCGACACGTCATCTGGCTGGGCGACGGATTGCAGGACGACCCGCGCGGGGGCCATGTCGAGA
Organism: Dongia mobilis; assembly: GCF_004363235.1. GTDB lineage: Bacteria > Pseudomonadota > Alphaproteobacteria > Dongiales > Dongiaceae > Dongia > Dongia mobilis. The sequence goes on along the minus strand of NZ_SNYW01000014.1, from coordinate 168,801 downwards.
ACCTGGCGCGCTTCGTGCGGCCGGGCGTCGTGCTGGCTTTGACCTGCACCGATCCGGCCGACCCGCATTTCAAGATCTGCGCCGACAATCTGGAGCGCCTCCGCGCGACCCGCGACGCCGCCGGCCGCGAACTGGAAATTGTCGAAATCGAGCAGCCGCGACCCCAGTTCGATGCCGATGGCCGGCGCCTCGCCATGTCCTATGTGAACTACTATCTGCCGAACGGCGCCGTCATCCTGCCGGCCTTCGAGGACGGCGCTGCCGACAAGCGTGCCTTCGATACCATGACGCGCCTTTATCCGAAGCGCGAGATAGTCCAACTGCCTGCGATCGAACTCGCCTATGGCGGTGGCGGCTTCCATTCGATCTGCCTGCCACAGCCGGGTGGCAATCCGGCGAAGTAGCAAGCCGCTCGTGGCGCCCCGCCAGAGGGGTGCGGGGCTGGCAATCAAGCCCTAACGAAATTCGCTGACCGCGTTTGCAGGTAGAGGGGCAGGGGGCGTTTACGCCGCATTCTTCCGAAGATGCGCCCGCATCGCGGCAAGGCCCTCCGGCACATAGCTGCGGCCAAAGCCGATGCGGAACCGATCCGCCGGAGTCTCGGTGAGTGACGAGGCATAGAGGCTCGCCGGGAGGAGTACGATGCCTGATTTTTCGACCAGGCTGCGGCAGAAACTCTCGACGCCATCCCGACCCTTGTAGCGCGGAAAGGCGATGCAGCCGCCGTCGCTGGGCTGCCAGTCGAAAAGATCCGGGAACTCGGCGAAGAACGCGTCGGTCACCTTCAGATTGGCGGCGATCAGGGCGCGATTGCGCGCCATGATCTGTTCGCCGGCCTTGAGCGCTATCACCGCCAGGTGCTCGCTGGGCCCCGCATTGCAGATCGAGAGGTAATGCTTGATCCGCTCCATGCGGTAGAGAAGGTCGCGATCGCGCGCGGCGATCCAGCCGACGCGCAGGCCCGGCAGGCCATAGGCTTTTGACATGACCCCCAGCGACAGGCCGCGCTCATAGGACTCGACGGCCGCCGGCAGGCGGAGCTCCGGCTGGCGCTCAAGGCCGCGATAGACCTCGTCGGAAAACAGCCAGATGCCATGTTCACGGCAAATTGCCACGAGACCGTCAAAGGTGGCGCGGTCCAGCACCTTGCCGGTCGGGTTGTGCGGAAAGTTGATGCTGACGAGCTTCGTGTTCGGCCGGATCGCGGCGCGCAGCTTGTCGAGATCCAAAGCCCAGCCATTGTCGGGATCCAGGGCGACGCCGCTGACGGCGCAAATGGCACGTGGCAATTCCTCGGCTGATTGATAGTTCGGCGTCAAAACGACGGCATGGTCATCCTTCTCCAGGATGGCATGCATTGCACAGAAAATGCCCTCCTCTGCGCCGGCAAAGGCGAGGACATCCTCGGGCGCAAGGCCCGGATAGCTTGCGGCAATGGCCTGGCGCAGGGCTGGCGTTCCGGTGGGCTCGATATAGTGCAGCGGCAGTTCCTCCCAGGCGGCACGATCGGCATCTTCGGCGAGGGAAAGCAGTTCCTTCAGCGAAAGCGTCTGCATGTCGGATGCCGTCATATGATAGCGACAAGCGAATTCCCATTTGCCGAGATAGGTCTCGAGGCGGAAGTCGGGCAACATGGTCATAGGCGTCTTTCCTGCCTTTCGCGGGCGTCGTTCAGCAAATTGTAGATGGTGGCACGCGACAGGCCGAGGGCGTCGGCCACGTGCTGTACCGCATTGCGAGTCGCGAACAGACCTTGCCTGTCGAGTGTGGCGATCATTGCCACGCGATCGGCGCGGTCGAGCGCCTTCAGCGCCAGCCCCCGCTCCTGCAGGAATGCCCGGATGCCGAGATTGATCTGCTCGCGCCAATCCTGGGCAAAGATGGGCTCGGGCCTTGGCCGGTCCGCGACGGCGAAGGCACGCAGCAGATCGACGGCCTGGTCGAAGATGACGACATCGAAATTGATGCAGAGCAGGCCGACACGCCGCCCGCTTTCGTCCCGCAGCGCGGCGCTCACCGATTTGAGGCGGCCGCCATCGCTGCCGGCCTTTTCATAGGGGCCATAGATGTCGCTGTCGCCGATCAGTTCCGGATCGTCCCCCAGCAGCGATGGATCGCCCGGGCGGCGCCTCGAGAAAGCGTTCCAGATGCCGGCAATGCGGTCACGCTTCAGATCGTGAATCACCACTTCCGCCCACGGTGCCAGCAGGGCGGCAATGGCGGCGGCAGTCGGAAAGTGGAGCGCAAGGGCGCCCGGTGGCTTCGGCAGCTTGCGGGTCATGGGTATGAGAAATATCCAAAATAGACAAATTGTCAATACCCGGGCCGCGCTCAACCGAGGCGAAGATTGCACTGGCCACCGAGAATTTCTCAGCGCGTGTTGATCGTAACGACGGGGGTGTTGGACCGGGTGCCCTGGTCTGAGATCGAGAACAGCAGCATGACCGAAGCGAAGGTGGTCTTGGAGCGCAGATCGGTATCCGGGATCCAGAACCAGTGGCCGCGATAGGGTACCGCGACATAGGCATCGACGGGCGGCTGCGGACCGCTCATGATGTGAAGCATCGGCGCGGCGGCATCGACCGCCCCCTGCAGATCGCCTGAAGGCAGGGCGCGTCCCTCGGCGACATCCTGTGATGGCACCTCGGCCTGGATTCCCAGCTCCATCATGATCTGCAGCATCGAGCGCGTGGTCATGGCGATCTCGTCGTCGCGTCCGGAATAGCCGCCATAGAGGACCTTGATCTCCTGTGGCGTCGGCTGAATTCCGAGGATGCGGGCGATCTCCTCTCGCTTTTCCTCCAGTTCGGCGCCCTTCCGGCTGGGCTGGAATATGATGGCGGTGGCCTCCTTGCCGTCCGGCGAGCGCAGGATGCGGACCTCGAGTCCGCTGGCATTCTGCACGTCGCTGATGAGTTCCCCGAGGCGGATGAAATCGGCATCCGGCTGCCGGCCGCCGTCACCCCGGCGCATCGACGCATTGTTGAGGCCGTTGACGGAATCCAGGGTCAGCGGCAGGACCCGATCCGCGCGATATCCGGCCTGCAACAGGAAGAGAACCGCACTGGGCGGAATTGGCGTCATCAGTCGCGTGATGAATTCGGACCCCGTCGCGGGGGCGTAGATGACAGTCGGCTGGTCCTTGTAGCCGCCCTGCAGCAGCACGCTGCCGCCCAGCGTCAGGAAGGAAGGCGCCGGGTTTTCCTGGTTGGTGGCAGAGGCGTTGACGCCCGCCGTCACCGAGGAGTTGAACTCGTATCCGGCGACAACCTGGTTGATGTCGAGGAATACGGGAAAGTCCGCGTAACGCAGCTTCACGATGTTGAGCAGGGTCTGCTGCTTCCAGGAATCGCCGATGGCACCGGCATAGTCGATGCGGTCGCGCGGCAGGGCCTCTGGCCCGATATTGCTGCAGGCGCTGCAGGCGGCGAGGATGAGCGTCGCAGCCAGCTTGCGGATGCGCCGGTTCCTTCTAGCTTTGATCGACATGACTTTCCCCGCTTCAGATTTTTTCAATCCTGTCGCCGTTCTCGCAGGCGATCATTGATCAAGATCAATTTAATTGCCTGGGAGAAAAATCATTGCGACGCGATGAGGTGGCCGATTGTACCTGACATGCCTCAAGGCAGGCGGCGTCGCGTCCGGTAAAGCACATGCGGGCGAAGGGGATGATCGGTGCCGAGGCGTGGATGGTCGAAATCGTCAGCGGGGTCGCGGGCGAGGCCGATCCGCTCTATCACCGCGCGCGAGCGAAGGTTTCCGGTCGTCGTGAAGGAGACGATTTCGGCCAGTCGCAGCGTGTCGAAGGCAAAAGCCTTGACCGCCAGCGCTGCCTCGGTCGCGTAGCCATGGCTCCAATGCGGAAAGGCGAGGCGCCAGCCGATCTCGACACAAGGCGTGAAGGGCGCTTCGAAGCTTGGTCGCGAGAGGCCGGCATAACCGATGAAAGGTGACTTGTCCCTTACCTCGATCGCCCATAGGCCCCAGCCATGTTCATCGATATGGGCCGCGATGCGGTCGGCAAAGGCGTCGCTTTCTTCCCGCGTCAGGCTGCCGGCCAGGGTTGCCGTCACCCGGGGGTCGGCGTTGAGTTCGGCGAAGGGCGCCTTGTCGCTCTCGCGCCACGGCCGCAACAACAAGCGTGCCGTGGCGAGCGAGGTCATCTCACATCCGTTCCGGCGTCGCGATGCCAAGGAGGTCGAGGCAAAGCTCCAACTCCTTCAGCACCAGTTCGGCAAGCGCCAGGCGCGAGGCGCGAATGGCGGCATCCTTTTCAGAGAGGATGTGGAAGGCGTTGTAATAGGTGCTGAACACCTGGGCGAGGTTGAAGGCGAAATCGGCGATGCGATTGGGCGCCAGTTCGCCATAGGCATCGTTGATGGCGTTGGGCATCTGTCCCAGCATCAGCATCAAATCGCGCTCGCCTTCTTCCGGCGCCAGTATGCTGCCCGGCTTGTCGCCCTGCGCCGCGGCCTTCCGCAACAGCGATTTCACGCGCACGGCGGCATAGAGCAGATAGGGGCCGGTCTTGCCCTCGAAGCGCGAGAAGCGGTCGAGGTCGAAGACATAATTGGCAATCGGGTTGTTGGAGAGGTCGGCGAATTTGAGCGCGGCGACGCCAACCTTCCTGGCGATGTCGGCGCGTTCGGCTTCGCTGTAGTCGCCACCGAGGCCGTGTTCGGTGAGTTTCTTCAGGGCCTCGCCCGAAATCATCTGGATGAGATCGTCGAGCCGCATGACGCCGCCGGCCCGGGTCTTGAACGGCTTGCCGTCGGTGCCGTTCATGGTGCCGTAGCCAAGATGGAACAGGGTTCCCTTGCCGTTGATGCCGGCCTTGATCGCGGCCCGGAATACCTGCACGAAATGCAAGCCCTGGCGATGATCGACCACATAGATCGAGCGGTCCGGGTTCTGGCAGTTGACCCGGTCGACGATGGTGGCAAGGTCGGTGGTGCCGTACATCGCCGCGCCATCCGACTTGATGAGGATGAGGGGCGGGATGTCCATCTTGTCGCTCTCCTCCTTCACCGGAATGATGAGAGCGCCCTTGTCCTCGATGGCGATGCCGCGCTTCTTCATGTCCTCGACCATGGGCGGGATCAGGTCGTTGACGCAGGCCTCGCCCTTCCACAGGTCGAAATGCACACCGAGATTGCCGTAATCGCGCTTCATCGCCTCGACCGAGATGTCGAAGAAGTGCTGCCACACGGCGCGGTAGCCGGGCCGGCCCTCCTGCAACTCCGCCGTTGCCAGGCGGGCGCGCTCAAGACGGGCCGGGTCCGCCTTGCAATCTCCGGAAGCCTTCGGATACATCTCCTCGAGCTCGGCCAGGGTCACCGGGCTTTCGGCAGGATAGGGGCCGGCGAAGCCGGCGTCGAAATACGGGAGGTCGGGTCGCCGGATCTCCAGTTCCGAGATCAGCATGCCCATCTGAAGGCCCCAATCGCCCATATGGACATCGCCCACGGTCTCGTCGCCGACGAACTTGAAAATGCGCCGCAGCGCATCGCCGATGATGGCGGCGCGCAGATGGCCGACATGCATCGGCTTGGCGATGTTGGGGCCGCCGTAATCCAGCACCACCATTTCCGGCTTCGCCTTGACCGGCTGGCCCAGGCGGGGATCGCCGGCAATGCGGTTCATCGCGCCGGCAAGAAACGCGTCGGTTACCGAGAGGTTGATGAAGCCGGGGCCGGCCAGCGAGATGTCGCGGAAGACCGGATTGCCGCGCAAGGCCTCGGCCACCTTTTCGGCTATGGCGCGCGGATTCTGCTTCGCCGCCTTGGCAGCGGCGAGCGCGCCGTTGCACTGGAACTGGGCGAGGTCCGGGCGGCCGGAGATGATCACCTGACCGAAAGCGGGATCGAGGCCCTGGGCCTGGAACGCCTCGGCGGCGATGGCGGTGAGTTGCTGGGTGAGCGAGGTCATGACGGAACTGGTTTCTATTGCTGCAGGGGCCCCGGGAACCGGCCCCGTAGATTCAGTGCCTAAAGGCAGGAACTGGCTGGCCGGGTCAAGCCCGGGCTTGTGGAAATTGAGCCGAAAGCGGTTAACGCCCTCAGAATGCCACGTCGCCGGTTCGCTCCCGGCGTCGTTCACGCCGGCCCCCGGAACTGGGTTTCTCCCCGGACAGTGCCCCGGCGGCACCGGCCGTGAGCGGCCCGAGCCGGGCGGTGATGCTCTCGACGCTGGGCGGCGAGCCGGGTTGGTGCGCATCCAGCGCGGCGCGCATGGCGACCAGGTGCTGGGGCGAGGTGCCGCAACAGCCGCCGATGATGGCGGCACCCGCATCGCGGGCGAGGCGCACATAATCCGCCATCAATTCCGGCGTGCCGTTGTACTTGATCTTGTCGTCCTCGAAATAGGGGATGCCGGCATTGCCCTTGGCGACGATCCTGTCATCGCCCCAGCCGCCGGCAATCGCGGCTGCATGCAGCTGCACGATGGTCGCAGTGAGGTCCGAGGCGCCGACGCCGCAATTGGCGCCATAGGCCACGGGCTGCGGGTCGAGCGTATGGACAAAGGCGACGAAATCGGCCGGGGTCAGCCCCATCATGGTGCGGCCGTTGGTGTCGAAACTCATCGTGGTGACGATCGGCAGATTCGCGGCGGCGGCGCCCTTGACCGCGGCGGCGACTTCCTCCTTCGCCGACATCGTCTCGATCCAGATCACGTCGACGCCGCCGGCCTTGAGGGCCAGCGCCTGTTCGCGGAAGGCCGCAATACCATCGTCCACCGAGAGGGCGCCGAGGGGCTGGAACAACTCGCCGGTGGGGCCCATGGAGCCCGCAACCACGACCTCGCGGCCGCTGCGGTCGGCGACACGGCGCGCAATCTCGGCCGCGCGCTGGTTGATCTCGGCGACGCGGCCTTCGGCATGATGCAGTTTCAGGCGATAGCGCGTGCCGCCGAAGGAATTGGTCAGGATAATGTCGGAACCGGCATCCACAAAGCTCTGGTGCAGGGCCTCGATCCGGTCGACATGGTCGAAATTCCAAAGTTCCGGCGCATCGCCAGCCTGCAGCCCGACCTGGAACAGATTGGTGCCGGTGGCACCATCCGCCATCAGGAACGGCTTTTCCGCCAGAAGCTTCAGGAATCTGTTAACCATTTGAATTTCCTCAATTATCTTTACGGACCTTCATATAAAGGTTCCTATATATGATGCGCCAATCTACGGCTTTATCGCCGCTGCTTCAAGCTGCCAGATTGGCTAATATCCGGCCTTATGTCCGACCGCCACAACCTCCCGCAGACCGAACCTGACCCGGCCGCATACTGGCCGGATACGCCGGCGCCCGGCTGGCTCAGCGATGCCGAGCGCGAGGCCTCGCTGCGGGCCATCCTGGCCGAACGGGAGCCAGGCCAGCCGATCTGGGTGTTCGGCTATGGCTCGCTGCTCTGGCGGCCGGCCTTCGTCGCGGCGGAGCAGAAGCTCGCCACGCTGGTCGGCTATCACCGCCGCTTCTGCCTGGTGATGAAGCGCTTTCGCGGTACCGAGGAATGCCCCGGCCTGATGCTGGCCCTTGACCGCGGCGGGCTCTGCCGCGGCATGGTCTATCGCCTTCATGACACGACGATGGGGGATGACCTCAGAGGGCTGTGGCGGCGCGAGATGGTGACGGGCGGCTATCGTCCGCGCTGGTCGCGGGTGAAGACACCGGACGGCAGCCTGCGCGCCATCGCCTTCGTCGCCAACCGCGCCAACGAGCGCTATCTGAGGCCGCATTCCATGGAATTCGCCGCCGAGATGATCGCCCGTGCCTGCGGTCCGGTGGGCAGCAACGCGGAATACCTGCATGCGACCCACGAACATCTGCTGGGCCTCGGCATCAGCGACAAGGGGCTGGCCCAACTCGACCGGCTGGTGCGGGCCAAGGTCGGGCTGTGACCGTCGCGGCCAGGTCGATCGAACCCGGCCAATGAGATGACCAAGGTCGCTATTGTCCTGTCTGGGCGATGAGGAGGTCGGCGCCGATCGTATAGACGTCCGGCTCCTGAACGTCGGCGCCATAGACGTCACGGAAGGCCTTCGGGTTCTTCTCGCGCTGTGTCAGGAACAACTCGGGCAATGCCTGATAGGCGAACTTGGCCACTTCCTGCGACGAGATCCAGCCATCGCGGGGGTCGGCATCGGCCCTGCCGGCGATGGCCTGGTCGACCAGATAGGTGAGGAAGCCGGCGCCCAGTTCGGCGCTCTCCGGTGCCAGCTGGTCGCGGCGGGTCGCCGTCAACACCTGGATGCCGGAACTGCGCAGGCCGTTGGTGAGGAAGCGCTTCTGGAACGAGGTGACGGCATAGAAATTCTCGACCGTACCGCCGGAATAGCAGGCATCGATGATGACGAAGACGCGCTGGGCGCCGGATTTTTCCAGTGCGGCACGGATATCGGTGGCCGAAAGCCATGTGCCGGGATCATCCGCCGTCGCGTCATGGGGCAGGAAATACCATTCCTCGCCATCGGTGACGCCGTGGCCTGACAGGAAAAGGATGACGGAATCCTCCGGCTTGGCAGTTTTCAGGCTGTCCAAGGCGCCGATGATCTGCTGACGCGTCGCCCGGGCATCGGTGAGTTCGCTGCCGGCGATCTCGGTGAACAGGCTGCGCGCATGCTGTGATACCGCCGTGGCGACACGCTGTGCGTCATTGGCGGCGACCTGCAGCTGGTATTGCTGTGGCAGCCTGCCATATTTCGAAACGCCCACGGCGATGAGGTTGAGGCGTCCGCGCCGCGGCTCGCCGGAGAAGGTCTCGTGCAACTCGGCGGCGTCGCCCGTATTGTCATAGGCGCCGGTCGCGACCGCCTGGAAGACGTTGGGCCCGGGTACCGGCCAGACATTGTAACCGACGACGCGGATGCGCTTGCCGCCGGCCTCGGCGTCCTTCTGTTCCAGGATGGCGCCAACATCGACGATCTTGCCGTTGTGATAGAGGCGCACATCCTTGATCCCGCCGCCCTGGTCTTCGGCGATGACCAGCAGCTGGTAGGGCTTGTCGCCGGTCTTCTCGGCGGTCAGCGATTCGATCTCGACCTTCGGCGGCAGCGGGAATTGCTCCACCGGACTGCCCGGCACGGCGCGCAGATCGCGCTGGTCATTCTGGAGGACGGCCGACAGCATGCCGGGATCGGCAAATGCCTCAGTTAACGAGGTGATCGGAAAATTGGATTTCTTCACCGCCCATTCGATGCCGCGCAAGCCGCTGCTGGAGCCGTCAAAGCGGCCCTGTCGGTCGATGAGCGCCCAGCCCTGGGTGGAGATGAAGATCGAGAGGACCAGTTCCCGCGTGACGGTATCGAAGACCTCCAGCGTGCCGTCGGCGGCGACCACGATCGCCTTGGCGGCGGCTTCATCGTAGATGAGGCCGATCTTGCTGCCCTTCGTGCCGGCGATCTTGTGGATCTTTTTGCCGGTCCGGGCGTCCACCAGCTCGACCGTGCCGTCCTGCCGCAACACGACGGCATTGGCGCCGCTGAAACCGATATCGGCCCGGGCCACGGGGCCGATATCGAGGCTGCCTTCGTTGCGGGCCAGGCGGCCGCTTGAGGCGAGGGCGATGACGCCGCCCTTGTCATTGACATGCAGCGCGCTGGCGGGACTGCCAAGTGTGCCGGCAGTCGCCGCGGTGCCGCCCACCGCATCCAGGCGTGCCAGATTGCCGGCGGCATCGGCAATAGCGAGATGGCGATTGTCGGGCGAGACCGCGATGTGCTGCACGGCACCGGAGAGCGCCGTTGACTGCCAGGCGATCCTGCCGTCGTCGACGTTCCAGGCAATTACGCCGCCCTTGGCGGTGCCGGCATAGACCAAAGCATCGTCGCTGCTGCCGGCGAGTGCCGTGACGGCGCCATCTGCACCTGCCAGCGTGGCGAAGGCCTTGCCGCTCGGCGGGTCGATCAGGCGCACACCGCCGTCGCTGCCGCCGACCAGCAGGGTCGTGCCGCTGGCGCTGGGCGCAAATGCCGTTCCGGCGCCGGGTTTCAGCGTGGCGCGCTGGCTGCCGGCCTGCAGGTTCCACAGGCGATAGGCGCCGTCACTGCCAAGCAGAACGAAGCTGTCGCCGCCGGTTCCCACCGAAAGGCCGGTCAGTTGCATCAACGGTGCGGTTACCCGCAACTGTGCCTGGGCATAGACGACGTTCTCGAGGATGTGGCTGCCGATCGCATCGAAGACCGCGTTCTGGGGGTAGGCCGGCGTGCTTGCCGGGACCGTCATGCCAAGGCAGGCGAGGATCGCCAGATAACGCATGTGCCGCATCATGCATGCTCCCATCGATCGCGTAAGCTCGGAAATGAAAAGGGAGCGTACCCGCCGAAGCGGGCAACGCCCCCCATCATATCATCCCGTGACCTTGTCGGTCAGAAGCGGGCCTTGAACTCCAGCTGGCCGCCGATCTGGTTGGTCTCGTCATTGATGACCTCGGCGCGGAAGCCGGCACCAACCGAGAACCAGTCGTTGACGGCGCTGCGCACGCCAGCCGAGACATAGAGGAAATCCTGGTCACCCTCCGGCGCATCCGGCACGTTCTCCGGCCAGGCATGCTCGTATTGCAGGCCGACATAGGGAATGATCGGGTCGAAATTGTACCCGACCTCTGCGGACACGACGGCCGTGTGAACGTCGCTGTCGTCATCGGCCTCCGGCGTGCTGTTCTCCAGCAACTCGGTATAGGCATAGCGCCAGCCGGCCTTGCCCTTGAGAATGAAGTCGCCGACCGGGGCGGCGGCGTTCAGCGCCAGTTCACCGGAATAGGCCTGGGCGTCGGCGTCCTCATCCGGCATGTCATCCATGGTCGACTTGCCGTCGGTATAGGCGTAGGAGAACATGCCGCTGACGAAGAAATAGTCGGCAAAGCGATAGGCCGCATAGGGGGCGACCGTATAGGTATCGGCGTAGAAATCGGAATCGATGTTGCTGCCATCGATATCAATGTCGGTCGACGACGTGGCATAGGCCAGAGACAGGCCGAGGAAGAAATTGTCGCCGAAACGGTGATCGACGCCGAAGGGCACCGTCCAGAGATCCGAATCAAAGCTGCTGCCAGCCGCCTCGATCAGGCTGTCGCTGTCGCTGGTGATGTTGGTATAGCTGGGTGTCACCCAGGCGGAATTGCTGTAGCCGGTCTCCGGCATGCCGTCGATATCCGAGGTCACGTCGTCGCCGATGCGCTTGGTGATGGCGTCGTTGACGCGGCGGCTGACCTCGTCACGGATCTTCTTCTCGATCTCGTCATTGGCGAGTGCCAGCGTGCTGACGGCACCGGTGAATACGGCCGTCGCCAGCGCAACCCGGAATGTTCTTGCCCACATGCTCATCATCGTCCCTCAAAAAGCTATTCGGTCAGAATGTCGTTAGCCGAACGGTTGGCTGCGGCCAATTCAGACGGGAATCCCGGAAACCGGAATCGGCCTAGTCGAATCCGCCTTGGCAAAACTTTGATCGGCCGGTCGAATAGCTTATTCCTGAGCCCTTGCATAGGGATGGCTTGCTAAAACAATGCTAAGCGTGATCGAGCGCACAAAACCGTGGTATCGGTCTGGCGACCAATCAGCCTCGCTTCATATACTGTGCGCAAAGGCCCAAGAGGCGAAATCATGAAACGTGTGCGTATTAAGAAATCTCGTGAAAGTGCCGGCTGTGCCGCCGCCATCGCCATTGTCCTCGCATTGGCTGTGGCATCGGAGGCACAGGCCGCCGGCAAGCGCGTGGCGCTGGTGGAGGAAGGTAGCGCGGCAAAGGCCGGGATCGGCGAATTCTCGCTCCTCGCCGCAGGGACGACCTTCGAACTCGGCACCGGCGAGACCATCGTCATCGGCTATATGACGTCCTGCCGGCGCGAAACCATCACCGGCGGCCAGGTCACCATCGGTGAGAAGCAATCCGAGGTTGCCGGCGGCAAGGTCACCAGCGAAACGGTGCAATGCGGTGAGCCACGGCTTGCCTTGAGTGCGGCGGAATCCCAGCAGAGCGCCACGATTGCCTTTCGGCCGGCGGATTCGCTCAAGCACGTCTACTCGCGCAGCCTCCTCCTGGTCGGGCGTGGCGGCCAAACCATCTTCCTGGAGATCGTCGAAGCCGATTCCGGCAAGTCGGTCAAAAAGCTGCAGACCGAGACCGGCCGCTTCGACCTGGCTGAGGAAAAGGTCGATCTCAAGCCCGGCAAGACCTATCATCTGAAGACTGCGCGCAACACCGTCATGGTCGAGATCGACCCGGCGGCAAAGACCGGTGGTTCGCGCCTCGAACGGGTTGTCCTCATCGATTGAGAACGGAGCAGGCGGGGGGTGCGGGGGCGGAACATTATTCTGGCGGCGGTTATCGCCGCCCTGGTCGGTGGCCTCCTGATCTGGCGGGGCGGCAGTCTCGACCGCTTGTCGATCGACTTTCTCCACCTTGTTCACGCGCGCCTTTGGGGACCACCGCCGATCAGCCGGGATATAGCGATCGTCGCGGTGGACGAGGCGACCTATCGCGATCCGTATTTCCATGAACTGCCGCAGGCACTGTGGACGCCCCATATGGGCGCTATCCTGGACCGGGTGCTGGAAGCCGATCCCAAGGTCGTCGGCATCGACATCATCATCGGCACCACGGCCGACAGCATCGCGCCGGGTTACGATCTGCCCTGGCTCCGGGCACTGCGGCGCGGTGCCGACGAGAACAAGGTCGTTCTGGGCTTCACGCAGCATCAGACCAAGCCGATCATACCGACGGCTCAGCAACGCAGCGCCGTTCGCGCGAACATCGATGGCCGCAACGAGCATCCCGTGAACCTTCCGCCGGATCCTGACGGGATTGCGCGCGCCTACCCCCTGAAATTCCTGAATGTCACGGGCAAATCCGTCGCCAGCTTTGGTGCCGAACTTGCCAACCGGGCCGGCACGCCCGCAACGGGCGACGCCGTATTTCTCAATTTCGCGTCTGCGCCACGGCCGCAGATCCATTCGATGGCTGATCTGCGCGCCTGCGCCGAGGCCGGGGAAGCCAGTTACTTTGAGCAGCATTTTGCCGGCAAGATTGTGCTCTTCGGTGGCGTCCTGGATATCGAAGATCGCAGGCTGACTTCAGGTCGCTTTGCGACATTGCCGGAAGGTCAAAATCTCGCCGCGCCGTGCCGCGTGCCCACGCAGCCCGAAGATTTTTCCGGCGTTGCTCGCTATGACATGCCGGGAATCCTGGTTCACGCCGCCGCGATCGAGAATCTGCTGGGTGGCTCAGGGCTGCACGTGCCGGGTGAGGCCCAGCGCGCCGCCCTGCTGATTCTGTTGTCGATTCTGGCGGCCATGGCCTTTCTGGCGCTGCGTCCCGGGCGTGCTGTCGCCGTTTGGCTTGTCCTCGCCATAGCCTGGTCAGCACTGTCGGTCGCTCTGTTCACGACATACTGGGCGCTGCCCTGGCTGACGGGCCTCGCGGCGCTGATCCTGGCAGGGCCCGCCGGCATCGCCTTGCGCCTCACGGTCATGGACCGGGCAAGGCGGCAGTTGCGCAACGCCTTTTCGCTATATCTGCCAAAAAGCGAGGTCGACCGCCTGGTGCGCGAGGAAAAGCTGCCGGCTCTGGGCGGCGAGCTGCGCGAGATCACCATCCTCTTTTCCGACATCGCAGCCTATTCGACCTTGTCGGAACGGGTGGCGCCCGGGCCGCTGGTCGATGACCTCAATCGCTATTTCAGCCGCATGACCGAGATCGTCCAGGCGCATGGCGGGTTCGTCGACAAATTCCTGGGCGACGGCATCCTGGCGATCTTCGGTGCGCCGCTGTCGCGCGAGAACCATGCGCTGGACGCGGTCGCGGCCAGCCTTGCGATGATCGAGAGTCTCAAGGCCGAACCGCTTTTCATCGGTGGCAAAGGGCGGATCGCCATTCGTATCGGCCTGCACAGCGGCGAGGCGATCGTCGGCAATATCGGGTCGCCGCAGCGCTTCAATTACACCGTGATGGGCGATGCCGTGAACGTGGCGTCGCGGCTTGAAGGCGTCGGCAAGCATTACGGCATCCCGATCGTGGTCAGCGAACAGGTCCGGGAAAAGGTAGGCGACGCCTGCCGGTTCCGTGAACTGGATTTCATCCGCGTCATCGGCCGCGACCAGCCGGTCAGGCTCTATCAACCGCTGACGGCAGCCGATGCGGCAGAGATTGATTTTCCTGCCTTTTCCGCGGCCCTCCAGCTGTGGCGGCGAGGTGACTTCGCGGCAGCGGCGAAGGCCTTTGCGGTCCTGGCCGAATCAGGCGACGATCTGGCGGCGCGCTATGTCGGCTGGGCCAAAACCTACGCGGCGACGCCGATGTCGGATTGGGAAGGCATCATCCAGCAGGGATCGAAATAGATGAAGGACATTGCCGGCCGCACCGTCCTGATCACCGGTGGCGCCACGGGGATTGGCGCCGCCATCTCGCGCGCTTTTGCCGATGCCGGCGCAAAGGTAGCCGTCCACTTTCATTCCGGCGGCCCCGCCGCGGCGGCATTGCTACAGGAGATTCAGGCGTCGGGTGGCCAGGCGGTCGGTATCGGCAGCGACCTCACCAAACGCGGCAACCCTGAACATCTGGTCGCGCAATGCGTCTCGGCCCTGGGCGGCCTGGATATCCTCGTCAATAATGCGGGCGGTATGGTGGCCAGGCGCGAACTTGCCGAGATCGACGACGCCTTCATCGACCAGGTCTTCGATCTCAATGTCCGCTCGACCATCCATTGCTGCCAGGCCGCGTTGCCGCATCTTGCCAGAGCCAAGGGCGGGGTCATCGTTAACGTCAGTTCCGTTTCCGCCCGCACCGGCGGCTCGCCGGGGTCCAGCATATATAGCGGCACCAAGGGCTTCATCGCGACCTTCACGCGCTCACTCGCGCGTGAACTGGCACCGAAGGATATCCGCGTCAATGCCGTGTCGCCGGGCACGATTGCGACCGATTTCCATGTGCGCCATTCGACGCCGGAAAAGCTCGAGGCGACGCGGAAGTCGATACCGCAGGCGCGCCTCGGCGCGGCGAGGGACTGCGCGGGAACGGTGCTTTACTTGGCCTCCAACGATCTCGCCGGTTATATCACCGGCCAGATCATCGAGGTCAATGGCGGCCAGCTGATGGCCTAGGTCTTCGCGAGTTTCACCCAGGCGGCGTTGCGCCGGGACGACTTCACCGCAGCCTCAATGAAAGCGACCCCGCGCGCGCCGTCATCGACGGTCGGGAAAGTGACAGCCGGATCGGCGCGTCGGCGCTGGCGGGCGGCGCGGATCGCCGCCGCAACTTCCGAATAGATGTTGGCGAAGCCCTCCAGATAGCCTTCCGGATGCCCGGGCGGAACGCGGGTCAAGCGCGCGGCGGCGGCATTTGCAGCCCCGGTCCCCCGCGAGATGATCCGCGTCGGCTCGCCGAAGGGCGACCAGCGCAGTTGGTTGGGATGTTCCTGGTGCCATTCCAGCCCGCCTTTCTCGCCATAGACGCGCAGCTTCAGATTGTTCTCGTTGCCCGGGCTGACCTGGCTGGCCCAGAGCATGCCGCGCGCACCACCCCGGAACCGCAGCAGTATATTGGCGTTGTCGTCCAGCTTGCGGCCCGGCACGAAGGAGGAAAGGTCCGCAGCCAGCGCCTCGAGCTGCAGTCCGCTCACGAAAGTGGCCAGATCATAGGCATGGGTGCCGATATCGCCGATGGCGCCGCCGGCGCCCGATTGCCTGGGGTCCGAGCGCCACGCCGCCTGCTTCTGCCCCGTCGCCTCCAGCCGCTCGGTCAGCCAGTCCTGCGGGTATTCGACCTGCACCACGCGCAACTTGCCGAGGGCCCCTTCCTGTACCATCTGCCGCGCATGCCGCACCATGGGATAGCCCGTATAGTTATAGGTAACGGCCAGGATGCGGCGATGTTTCCGGGCGCGCTTCTTGATGTCGAGCGCTTCCTTCAGCGTGACGGTCAGCGGCTTGTCGCAGATGACATGGATGCCGGCATCGAGAAAGGCGCGGGCGATCGGCGCATGCATGTGATTTGGTGTCACGATGGCAACCGCCTCGATGCCATCGGCGCGGGCGGCCTCCCTGGCGGCCATCACCTCGAAATCCGTATAGGCGCGGTCGCTGGAAAGGCCGAGCGCCTTCGCCGAGCGTTTCGCCCTGGCGGGTGTTGCGGAGAGTGCCCCGGCGACGAAGTCGTACTGGTCGTCCATGCGGGCGGCGAGGCGATGCACCGCGCCGATGAAGGCGCCTTCGCCGCCGCCCACCATGCCGAGGCGGATGCGATTGCTGCCGCCCTTGTCCTGCCTGCCTTCGATGGCCATGTCGCTCCTCCCAGTATCAGATGCCGAGCATGCGGCGATTGGCGGCCCGGTCGGTGCCGGCACCGGCAAAGTCGTCGAACGCCTTCTCGGTGACGCGGATGATATGGTCTCGAATGAAGACGGCACCTTCGCGGGCACCTTCCTCCGGATGCTTCAGGCAGCATTCCCACTCCAGCACGGCCCAGCCCTTGAAGCCGTATTGCGCGAATTTGGAGAAGATCGCCTTGAAATCAACCTGGCCGTCGCCCAGCGAGCGGAAGCGCCCGGCTCGGTTGACCCAGCTCTGGTAGCCGCCATAGACGCCCTGCCGGCCGGTCGGGTTGAACTCCGCATCCTTCACATGGAACATCTTGATGCGCTCGTGGTAGATGTCGATGTAATCGAGATAGTCGAGGCACTGCAGGATGAAGTGCGACGGGTCGTAGAGGATGTTGCAGCGCGGGTGGTTCTTCACGCGCTCAAGGAACATCTCGAAGGTGACGCCGTCATGCAGATCCTCGCCGGGATGGATCTCGTAGCAGACATCGACACCGGCCTTGTCAAAGGCATTGAGGATTGGCAGCCAGCGTTTGGCCAACTCCTCGAAGGCCGTGTCGGTGAGGCCCTTGGGCCGCTGCGGCCAGGGATAGATGAACGGCCATTCGAGGGCACCCGAGAATGTGACATGCGCGTCGAGGCCGAGATTGCGCGAGGCCTTGGCCGCCAGCATCATCTGGTCGACCGCCCATTTCTGCCGCGCCTTGGGATTGCCGCGCACCTTTGGCGGGGCGAAGCCGTCGAAGGCCTGGTCATAGGCCGGATGGACCGCGACCAGCTGGCCCTGGAGATGGGTCGAGAGCTCGGTGATGGTAATGCCGTGGCTCTTGGCGATGCCCTTGAGCTCGTCGCAATAGGTTTTCGACTTGGCCGCCTTTTCGAGGTCGATCATGCGGCCGTCCCAGCTTGGCACCTGGACGCCCTTGAAACCCAGGGAGGCCGCCCATTTGCAGATGGACGAGAAGGAATTGAAGGGTGCCTTGTCGCCGGCGAACTGGGCCAGGAAAATGGCCGGTCCCTTGATCGTGGTGAGTGCCATGGTCGTTTCTCCCTAGATGCGGCGCCTGTCGCCGGCGCCTTTCGTTGATGGCTCGCCTACGGCAGATTGTCGCGCAGGAAAATATCGATCCGGATGCGCTCCTGGTCGTCGATCACCTGCTGGCCGCTGCAAAAGGCCAGGAGAACGCGCGCAGCGGACCGCGCCTCGTGCCCGGAATCCTGGTTGATCACGGCATGCATGATGCCCTGCATCAGGTAGCGTCGGGAGAATTCCGTCAGCTCATGCCCGATGAAGACGATATCGTGGCTGCGGCCGGATTCGATCAGGGCCTCGGCGATGCCGCGATTGCCGGCGCCGATGCTGTAAATGCCGACGAGATCCGGGTTCTCCCTGACTAGTTGTCGGGTGATCTCGCGGCAGCTCTCGGCGCTGTCCTGGCCCTGTTGCGGCGGCAGCAGGACCAGGCCCGGATATTCGCTGCCGATCACCTGCTGGAATCCGAACAGGCGCTCGGCATGATCGCGCAGCGCCAGGCTGCCAGCGATGACCCCGATCCGCCCGTTTTTCGCGGAGAGGAATCGGCCCATGAGGGTTGCCGCCGTGCGCCCTGCCGCGCTGTTGTCGATACCTATGAAGCGATGGCGCCGGGAAGAGGGCACATCCGAGACCAGGGTGACGACGTGGGCGCCGCCTTCGACCAGCGCGTCAATGGCGTCGCGCACGACCGGATGATCCAGCGCGACGACGCCGATGCCATGGTAGCGGCCCTGCAACTGGCGCAATTCAACCGCCAACTCCTGGGCGTCGAAAACATTGACGCGCTTCAGGTCGCAGAACACGTTCTGGTCCCGCAGCCAGTCGATCGAGCGTTCGATATGGCCGGCCAATTGCGACATGAAGGTGTTGCCGCCGGTCGGCAGCAGAAAGCAGAAATTGTAGTGGATGCCGCGGGCGAGGCGCAGCGCCGCCGCGTCGGGGCGGTAGCCGAGCTTTACCAGCGCGGCCTCGACGCGCTCGACCGTGCGTGGGCTGACGCCGGGGCGGCGGTTGAAGACCCGGTCGACCGTGGCAAGGCTCACCCGCGCATAGTCGGCCACGTCGACGAGGGTAGGGCGGCGGGTTCGGTCATGCATGCGCGAGAACCTGCCAGAAATGTTGAGGGATGCAACTCAAAAAATGAGGTGAAATGGCTAAAAATTTGCCAAGTGTGCAATGCGACCATGTTTAAGGTGTTTAGTTTGTTCGCTTGATCAAGGTCATGCTATGCGGAGTGAGGCGAACAGTATGAAACAAACTGACGCTATGTTGCGATGCGACATAATTTTACTGTCACCGAAGCCCGGAAAATTCGGCCATATGCGCCAGATTGACGCATTCTTTGCTTGCGATGTTTAGTGAATTGCCATAGTACTTAACATCACGTCCAGCCTTGCAAACACCTCAAACGCGGGCGAAGGCGGAATCCAGAATTAGAAGAGCCCGGGCCGCGCGGGGAGCGCGCTTCGGGCCCCTCCACAAAGACACCAGGCCGGCATAGGCGCGGTGGCGGCGGCGGGGGAACGGATGCAACATTGGGAGGAAATCGCATGAAGAAGCTTTTGGCGGGCGCGAGCGCGCTGGCGGCAGCCATCGCCCTCACCCCGATATCGGACGCCCAGGCAGACGAACTGACTCTGTGCTGGGCGGCCTGGGATCCGGCCAATGCGCTGGTCGAATTGTCCAAGGATTTTACCGCGCAGACCGGCACCCAGATGAAATTCGAGTTCGTGCCCTGGCCGAATTTCGCCGACCGCATGCTGAACGAGCTCAATTCCGGCGGCAAACTCTGCGACCTGCTCATCGGCGACAGCCAGTGGATCGGCGGCTCGGCGGAGAACGGCTATTACGTGAAGCTCAATGATTTCTTCGACAAGGAAGGAATCTCCATGGACGATTTCGCGCCGGCGACCGTCTATGCCTATTCAACCTGGCCGAAGGGCACGCCGAACTACTGGGCGCTGCCGGCCATGGGCGACGCCAATGGCTGGTTCTATCGCAAGGACTGGTTCGAAAACCCCGACCTGATGGCGGAGTACAAGTCCAAATACGGCCGCGATTTGGCGCCGCCCAAGACCTGGGCCGAGTTGAAGGACACGGCGGAGTTCTTCCAGGGGCGGCAGATCGACGGCAAGACGGTCTACGGTGCCGCCATCTTCACCGAGCGCGCGTCCGAGGGCATAACCATGGGTGCCACCTCGGCGCTCTACCCCTATGGCTTCAAATACGAGAACACGCCCGGGAAGTATGACATGGAGGGGGCCGTCAACTCGGCCGACGCGGTGGCCGGCCTCGAGATGTACAAGGAGATCTACAAGTGCTGTACCCCTCCGGGCTATACCGACAGCTACATGGGTGAGGGCCTTGATGCGTTCAAGTCGGGCCAGGTCGCCATGATGATGAACTGGTTCGCTTTCATGCCGGGCATGGCCAAGGACGAGAATGTCGGTTCCAAGACCGGCTTCTTCGTCAACCCGGGCGCCAAGATCGAGGCATCGACGCTTGGTGGCCAGGGCATCTCGGTTGTCGCCAACACCGACAACATGGACGGCGCGCTGGCCTACATCAAATGGTTCGCCCAGCCGGACGTGCAGAAGAAATGGTGGTCGCTCGGCGGCTATGCCTGCCACAATGCCGTGCTGAACGACCCGGGCTTCAAGGACTCGCAGCCGTTTGCCGCGCAGTTCCTGGAGGCCATGAACGGGGTTCAGGATTTCTGGCAGGAACCGGCTTATGCGCAGCTCCTGCAGGCGATGCAGAAGCGGCTGCATGACTACGTCGTGGCGGACACGGGAACCGCGAAGGAAGCGCTGGACGGCCTGATCCAGGATTGGACGGCGATCTTCGAGGAAGAGGGCAAGCTCTGACGACTTCGCTTCACTGCCTCTAGGCCTGCAACTTGCGAAATCGGCGTCTCCGACCTGACCGCCGGAGACGCCGCTCTTTCGAGAGAGAGCCATGTCCGACTTCAATTCAATCGCCGATCGCGCCGCCGCCGCGACGCCGCCGGC
Organism: Dongia mobilis; assembly: GCF_004363235.1. Taxonomy (GTDB): domain Bacteria; phylum Pseudomonadota; class Alphaproteobacteria; order Dongiales; family Dongiaceae; genus Dongia; species Dongia mobilis. Next base: position 148,452 of record NZ_SNYW01000014.1, on the reverse strand, counting down.
CATCGCCAGAAAGGTCCGGGGCTTGTCCGACCGGGCGATCGCCTGGCTGTTCATCGCGCCGACGATCGTGCTGTTGCTGGCGATCAACATCTTCCCGCTGATCTGGACGGTCTACCTGTCCTTCACCAACTATGCGTCCAACCGGCCCAACCGACCGGTCGTGAACGTCGGCCTCAAATGGTATCAGGATATCCTGGGGTCGCCGGAGATATGGGCCTCCATGCAGGCGACGGCGCATTTCGTCTTCTGGACCATCCTGCTGCAGACGGTGATCGGCTTCGGCCTCGCCTATCTGATCGACCGCAAGTTCCGCGGCCATGCGTTCTGGACGACCGTCATCCTCATTCCGATGATGCTGTCGCCGGCTGTGGTCGGCAATTTCTGGAAGTTCCTCTATCAGCCGCAGATCGGACTGTTCAACTACATCGTCTCGTTCTTCACCGGCATTCCGCCGTCATCGTTCGAGATGCTGGGTTCGGTCACCCTGGCGCCCTGGGCGATCATCATCGTCGACACCTGGATGTGGACGCCCTATGTCATGCTGATCTGCCTTGCCGGCCTGCGCTCGATCCCGGACTACATTCACGAGGCGGCCGAAGTCGATCGCGCCTCGCGCTGGCGGCAGTTCTGGTCGATCACGTTGCCCATGGCGCTGCCCTTCATCATGCTCGCGGTCCTCTTCCGCGGCATCGAAAACTTCAAGATGTTCGACATGGTGATGCTGCTGACCGGCGGTGGCCCGGGCTCGACCACCGAACTGGCGTCGATCGCCCTCAAGCGACAGGCCTTCGAGGCCTACCGGACGGGCTATTCCTCGGCTTTCGCCATCATCCTGTTCGTGGTCGTCTTCGGCCTCGCCAATGTCTATGTGAAGGCCCTCAACAAGGTGAAGCAGCGATGAGCAGCGCATCGACAACGGCGCATTCGGTCGTCGAACCGTCGGCCAATTCAAAGCGCCTCGCCGGTTTCCTGGTGATCCTCTATGCGGTGATCTCGATGATCCCGCTGGCCTGGATCTTCGCCACCGGCTGGAAGACGCCGCCGGATTCGATCTCCTACCCACCCAAGGTCGTGTTCGATCCGTCGCTCGAGGGTTACTGCAACCTCTTCACGACGCGGACCCGGCAGACGCAGGACTATATCGAGGCCCAGGGGCCGCCCCAGGGCGCCTGCGACGAAGTCACCCGCAAGCGCGAAATGGTGATCGCCGGACCGTCGAACTATGTGCCCCGCTTCATCAATTCGCTGATCATCGCGTTCGGCTCGACCTTCCTTGCGGTAGCGCTGGGAGTGCTCTCGGCCTATGCCTTCTCGCGCTTCAAGATTCCGCTGGCGGACGACCTGCTGTTCTTCATCCTGTCGACCCGCATGATGCCGCCGATCGCCGTGGCGATTCCCATCTATCTGATGTATCGCGAACTCGGGCTATCGGATTCCGCCCTCGGCATGATCCTCCTCTATACTGCGGTCAATGTGTCGCTCGCGGTCTGGCTGCTCAAGGGTTTCATCGACGAAATTCCGCGTGAATACGAGGAAGCGGCGATGATCGACGGCTATACGCGGCTGCACGCCTTCTTCAAGGTGGTGCTGCCGCAGGCAGCGACCGGCATCGCCGCGACTGCGATCTTCTGCCTGATCTTCGCCTGGAACGAGTATGCCTTTGCCGTGCTGCTGACCTCGGGCAGGGCGCAGACCGCGCCACCCTTCATTCCGACCATCATCGGCGAAGGCGGGATGGATTGGCCAGCGGTCGGCGCGGGGACGACTCTGTTCCTGATCCCGATCGTCGTGTTCACGGTGCTGCTTCGCAAGCATCTGCTGCGCGGCATCACCTTTGGCGCGGTGAGGAAATGAAATTGGAACCCGTCGTCAAGAACCAGTCGGCACCCAGGAAGACCTGGCCTCGCTGGGCACGCCGTGGCATCCAGGAGAACCTTGCGGTCGCGCTCATCCTGCTTGGCGTCGTCATGCTGGTGCAACCGTTCTCGATCGTCCTTTACGGCTATTCCTTCGTGACGGTTCTGGTCGGTGTCGTCATGTTCATCATCGTGAGCAAGTTTCCGGAGTAGGGCATGGCGGAGATTAGGGTAGAGGACCTGCAGAAGCGCTTCGGCGAGTTCGTGGCGGTGAAGAGGTCCAGCTTCACCGTTGCGGATGGCGAATTCGTCGTGCTGCTGGGTCCGTCCGGCTGCGGCAAGACGACAACGCTCCGCATGATCGCGGGTCTGGAACTGCCCACGTCGGGGCGCATCCTGCTGGGCGGCGACGATGTGACCTTCCATCGGGCGGGCGAGCGGGACATCGCCTTCGTGTTCCAGCTGTTCGCGCTCTACCCGCATATGAACGTGCGGCAGAACATCGCCTTTCCGCTGAAGTGCCAGGGCATGTCGCGCTCCGAGGTGGCCCGGCGGGTGGCCGAGGCCGGGCGCATCCTGCGGATCGAACACATTCTTGACAAGCCCGTCTCCGGCCTGTCGGGCGGCGACCGCCAGCGCGTGGCACTCGGCCGGGCCATTGTGCGCGAACCCAAATGCTTCCTGATGGACGAGCCTTTGGGCGCCCTCGATTCCGAGTTCCGGCATGTCATGTGCGGGGAGCTGCGCGGCCTCCATGACCGGCTGAAGGCAACCACGGTCTATGTCACCCATGACCAGCTGGAGGCCATGTCGATGGCCGACAAGATCGCGGTCATGAACAAGGGCGTGATCGAGCAATATGCCACGCCGCAGGAGATCTATCAGCGCCCGGTCAGCATGTTCGTGGCCGATTTCATCGGGTCACCATCCATGAACTTCCTGCGCTTCCAGTCGGCACTGGCGCCCGGCGACGATGTGGTCAGCCTCGGCGAGGCGCGGATTGGCATACCGGCCATCCGCGAGGCGGTGCCGGCGGCCGAGCTGGCGCTGGGCGTTCGTCCCGAGCACATCCGCTTCGACGACGGCTCGTCGCTGCGGGGCGAGGTCTATGGCACGGAATACCTCGGCACGACCCAGATCGTGACCGTCGATACGGCCTTTGGCCAGGTGAAGGCGCGCACCGGTTCGGACATCCGGGTTGCGGATGGCAGCCATGTCGGCCTCAGCTTCGACGCTGCACGTCTGTCGTTGTTCCGTGCCAGTGATGGTGGCTGTATCCGCTCAGCGCTTTACGAGGGTAGCACCCATGGCTGAAATCCACCTGGAATCCGTCACCAAGCGCTTCGGCGACGTGGCCGCGGTGCAGGACATTGATCTGGTCGTCCAGGACGGAGAGTTCGTGGTTTTGCTGGGCCCGACCGGTGCCGGCAAGACGACGACGTTGCGCCTGATCGCGGGTCTGGAAAAGCCGACCGAGGGGCGGGTCCTGATCGGCGGGCACGATGCGGCGCCCCGGTCGCCGGCAGAGCGCGATGTCGCCTTTGTCTTCCAGCAGTATTCGCTCTATCCGCATCTCAGCGTCTACGACAACCTTGCCTTCCCGCTGCGGGCGCCGGTGCGGCGGCAGAGCCGCGAGGACATCCACAAGGCGGTCGAGCGAGTCGCCCGGATGTTGCGGATCGATCACAAGCTGGAGAACAGGGCGACGCGCCTGTCGGGCGGCGAAATGCAGCGCGTCGCCATCGGACGGGCGCTGGTGCGGCAACCCTCGGTCTATCTGATGGATGAACCGCTGTCCTCGCTCGACGCCAAGCTGCGCTCCGAGTTGCGCCTGGAACTGCAGCATATCCAGCGCGACCTTGGTGCCACCATGCTGTACGTCACCCATGACCAGATCGAGGCGATGACCATGGCGACGCGGATCGGTGTCCTGGACCACGGCCGGCTGGTCCAGATCGGCACCCCGCGCGAGATCTACGAATCGCCCAGGAACACCTATGTGGCGACGCGGCTCGGCATGCCGGCGATCAACCTGCTCCCGGCCGGTGCCTTCGCGGGTGCGGCGATGCCTCCGGGGACGACGCTGATCGGCGCGCGGACTGAACATATCGTGGTGGATCGCGGGCAGGGCGGCGGCCCAAGGGCGCGGGTCGAATGGATCGAGCACCTGGGCGACCAGAACCACCTGCATTTGGTGATGGGAGACCACCGGCTGGTGACGCTGGTCGGGGCGGATACCAACCTGTCGGTGGGTGACGAATTGCAGGTTAGCCTGCGACGGCCGCTGTTCTTCGCCGCCGATGGCGAGCGCATTGCGGCATGACGGCGTATGGGAAGGGTAATGGAGTTGCGGGCCATGAGTAGCGAAAAGGAACTACGGCTGGCAATGCTGACGGCGGTTGCGCAGACCATTTCGCGCCATGCCGAGGAATTGACCCAACTCGATCAGGCGATCGGCGACGGCGATCATGGGATCAACATGAAGCGCGGTTTCGATGCGGTCATGGCCGATAGCGCTGGACTGGTCGAGAAACCATGGCCGGAATTCCTCAAGGGAGTCGGCATGACGCTGGTGATGAAGGTTGGCGGTGCGTCGGGTCCGTTGTTCGGCACCCTCTTCATGACGCTGGGCAAGGAGCTGCCGGGGAACCCGTGTGCCGGCGATGTTGCCGGTGCGCTGGAGGCTGCCATCCAGGCGGTGCAGGCGCGCGGCAAGTCCGAGGCCGGGCAAAAGACCATGCTGGACGTGCTCGTGCCGGTGGCGGCGCAGCTGCGCAAGGACGCGCTGGCGCTCACCGATCTGGTGACGGTGGCCGCCGCAGCGGCAGAGGCAACCGGGCCGATGAAGGCCATTCGCGGCCGTGCCTCCTTCCTGGGCGATCGGTCAATCGGCCATGTCGATCCGGGCGCGCGTTCTTCGGCATTGATGGTTGCAGCGGTGGTTGGTGCAGTGAAGGGTGAATCATGAGTTCGGTCGGTATCGTCATCGTTTCGCATTCCCCCAAGGTTGCCGAGGGCGCCGCGGACATGGTGCGGCAGATGGTGGGAGATGAGGTCAAGGTAGCCTGGTGCGGCGGCGATCCGACCGGCGGCCTTGGGACATCGGTCGAGAAGATCATGCAGGCAATCGACAGTGCCTGGTCGGCGGGTGGTGTTGCCATCCTGGTCGATCTGGGCGGCGCCGAGACGAACTCGGAAATGGCGATCGAGATGCTGCCCCCGGAGCGCCAGGGCAGGGCGGTCGTCTGCAATGCGCCAATCGTCGAGGGTGCAGTGATAGCTGCAACCGAGGCGGCCGGCGGTTCGCCCCTCGAGGTCGTCAAGCGCACGGCGGAGGAATTGTCGCCGCAATGAATCCAGTCTTGCATCTTGGCGCCTATCGCGCCCATCGGGACAAGGGGAAGCCGGCATGAGTGACGCCCGCGTGACCGGAATGGCCGAGATCACCAATCCGACGGGCCTTCATGCCCGGCCGGCGGTGAAACTGACCAAACTTGCCAAGGCATTTGGCGCCAGAATCGAACTGGCATTCGCGGTGGAAGGTCCATGGATCGACGCCAAAAGTGTGGTGAAAGTCATGGCTCTTAAAGCCCCCCGGGGCGCCGTCCTGCATTTCACGGCCGAGGGTGGCGATGCCGCTGCTGCCATAGCTGCGTTGCTGGATCTGGTGCGGCGCGATTTCGACGAGGCACCGCACGAACCCGTCGCCCTTCCGGAGCAGGGGCATGCCGGCTGATACCTGGCATAGCGGTCGCGCCGCGGCGCCCGGACTTGCTGCCGGGCCGTTGTTCGAAATGCCGGAGGCGAGCGCCGGCAGGCGAATGCAGGGCAGCGCGGAGCAGGAGTCCGAGGCCCTGCGCGCGGCATTGGGGCGCGCGATCGATGACATCACGATCCTGCAGCAGGCGACCAGCACCGACGCGGCCGAGATCCTCGAATTCCAGGTGGCGATGCTATCCGACGACGCCCTGGCCGAGCCCGCCATGGAACAGATTGCCCATGGCATGGCGGCCGAGGCTGCCTGGCGCGAGGCCATGGATGCCCAGATAGCGGGTTATGCTTCCTCGTCGGATGAATATTTCCGCGCCAGGGCCGGCGACCTTGCCGACATGCGCGACCGGGTGCTCGATCACCTTCTCGGAACGGCGGATGTGGTGCCGCCGCCTGGCGCCATCGTACTGGCAACCGATCTGGCGCCGTCGCGCTTTCTCGCCTGGGACTGGAGCGCGGGCGGCGGCGTCGCGCTGAAGGGCGGGAGCCCGACCAGCCATGTTGCCATGCTGGCCCGGGCGCGCCGCGTGCCCATGGTGGTTGGACTGACCTTGCCGGCCCGATTGCCGGAAAAGGCGGGCGCCGCCACTGTCCTGCTGGATGGTGCGCAGGGGCGCGTCAACCTGGCCCCGGAAGCAGCCGAGATCGCCGAGTTCGAACGCCGCCGCGCCGGTGAACTGGCCGCCGCAGCCCATTGGGAGTCCTTTCTTCACCGGCCTGCATCTACCGGCTCGGGCGAGCGGGTGCTGACGCAGGTCAATGTCGCGGACCCGGCAGAACTCGACCACCTCGATCCCGGGATATGCGACGGCATCGGGCTGGTGCGAACGGAATTCCTGTTCCACGACCGGGCCGGGCTGCCGGACGAGGACAGCCAATTTGCCGTCTATCGCCGCATCCTGGATTGGGCTGCCGGGCGACCGGTCACCATCCGGACGCTCGATGCCGGTGGTGACAAGCCGATCAGGGGATTGACCGGTGAGTCAGAATCGAATCCATTCCTCGGTGTGCGGGGCATCCGCCTGTCGCTCGCCAGGACCGAGGTCTTCCGCATCCAGTTGCGTGCCTTGGCGCGGGCTGCCGCATTGGGGCCGCTCAAGGTGATGCTGCCGATGGTAACGATTCCCGAGGAAGTGTCTGATACCGCGTTGCTGTTGCGCGACGAGATCGCCGCCCTTGGCAAGGCCGGTATCGACTGCCGCGAACCGGATTTAGGTATCATGGTCGAGGTGCCGGCGGCGGCACTGGCGGTGGAGCGCTTTCCTGCCGCCTTCTTCTCGATCGGCTCGAACGACCTTACCCAGTATGTGACGGCGGCGGCACGCGACATCACCGCCGTGGCGGCCCTCAATGATAGCGCCAATCCCGCAGTGCTTGAGCTGATCGAGCGTGTGGCACGCTTTGGGCGCCACACCGGCCGCGAGGTCAGCCTGTGCGGCGACGCGGGCGGCGATCCGGCCATGATCCCGCTGCTCCTCGAACGCGGCGTTCGCAATCTGTCCATGGCGCCCGCCATGTTGGCGCGGGCCAAGGCGGTCATCGCCGGCTGGTCGGGTCCGCTCCCGTCATGAACACCGTAGCGGAAATCGCCGGCGCCGAAGCCTCGGCCATGGCCGAGTACAAGGGTATCCTGCAGCGCCTGCTTGACAACCGCCCGTCGGGCACACGCCAGCGCCTCGCCCTCGCCCTCGGCAAGAACCGCAGCTTCGTCTCGCAGATCACCAATGCCAGCTACGCGGTGCCGATCCCGGCACCGCATATCGAGACCATCTTCGAGATCGTGCACTTTCCGCCGCTGGAGAGGCAGGCATTCCTGGCCGCCTACGACCGGGCCCATCCAGGTCGCTTGCAGCGCAGCCAGACGGGGCGGCGCATCCGTACGGCGACCCTGCATGTGCCGGATCTGGGCAGCGAAGAGCGCAATCGGCGCCTCGACCAGATGCTGACCGATGTCGCCGTGCAGATGGCGCGCATCATCGAAGACGAGAAGTGATTCCGGAAAGCGCCCGGAAACCCCTGGGAGGTGAATATGAAGAAGCTGATCAATGCCGTGGAGAATGTGCTGAGCGAAAGCCTGGACGGGTTCGCCGCCGCGCATGCCGATATCGTGACCCTGGGTGACGAACGCAAATTCGTGCAGCGGCGCAGCCTGAAGAAGGGCAAGGTGGCGCTGGTCTCGGGCGGCGGTTCGGGCCACGAGCCGCTACATGCAGGCTTTGTCGGCCATGGCATGCTGGATGCCGCTTGTCCGGGCCAGGTCTTCACCTCGCCGACCCCGGACCAGATGGTGGCGGCGGCGCAGGCGGTCGATACCGGCGGCGGCGTCCTCTTCATCGTGAAGAACTACGAGGGCGATGTGATGAACTTCGCCATGGGAGCCGAGATGGCGGCCGATATGGGTGTCGCCAAAGTGGCGACCGTCATCACCGATGACGACGTCGCGGTGGAGAAGTCGACCTACTCCATCGGGCGGCGCGGGGTCGCCGGGACCATGATCGTCGAGCGCCTCGTCGGGGCGGCGGCCGAGCAGGGCCGGGATCTTGCCGCACTCGAGTCCTATGGCAAGGACGTCAACGCCCGCACCCGTTCGATGGGCGTGGCGCTGACCTCCTGCACCGTACCGGCCGCAGGCAAGCCGACCTTCACCCTGGGCGAGGACGAGATGGAGATGGGCGTCGGCATTCATGGCGAGCCCGGGCGTCGCCGGGTGAAATTGGCCGAGGCCGATGCCATCGCCGCGGAGATGATGGGGGCCATCCTGGACGATCTGGCGCCGAAGGCGGGCCAGCAGGTGCTCCTTCTGGTCAATGGCTTCGGCGGCACGCCGGCCATGGAACTCTACCTGATGTGCAATGCGGCGCGGCGCATTCTCGCCGGTCGCAAGCTGTTGGCGGCGCGCTGCCTGGTCGGCTCCTATGTCACCTCGCTTGAAATGGCCGGCTGCTCCCTTACCGTCAGCCTGGTCGAGGATGCTGATCTCGCGCTGTGGGACCAGCCGGTGCATACGGCCGCCCTGCGCTGGGGCATGTGATATCCCAAGAAAAAGGGCCGGTTCTTGCGAACCGGCCCCGTGCAAGTGGTGTGGCGAAGGCCTATTGCTTCAGGGCCTTCAGTTCTTCCCACATCTTGATCATCTTCTGCTGGCGCGTGCTCTCGATCGGCTGAAACAGGATGCCATCCTGAAGATAGGCGACAGGATCGGTGATACCGAGTGCCTCGACCGCCGCCGGGTCCGACATCTCGAACGCCTTCCGGTTGCTGTGGCCATAGCCATACTGCTCGATCATGAACTTGCCGGTCTCCGGCGACAGCCAGGCGTCCAGGAAGTCATAGGCCTGTCCCTCGTCACCCTTGCCGGTGTTGAGGAGAGTGAGGCCACAGAGCCAGGTGAAGCGACCTTCCTTCGGATAGGCATACTTGACCGGTAGACCCTGCTCGGCCAGCGTCTTCACGGTTTCGTTCCAGGCATAGGCGGCGACGATCTCGCCCGAGGCGAGGGCCTGCGCAATCTCGGTATTGTCGGTCCAGAGGAAGCGGCTGTATTCAACCATCTTGGCTGCCAGCGGCCGGGTCGCTTCCAGTTCCTCATCCGACATCTGGTGGATCTTGTCGCGCGAATAGCCGAGAAGAAGGCCGGCGATCTGCAGCGCCGCGTCGGTGTCCGACATCGACAACCGGCCGGCATAGCGTTCGTCGGTGAAAATGCCCCAGGTCTCGTTCTCCAGGAAGTCGGGCTCGACGAGATCGGTCCGATAGGCGATCGACGAGATGCCCCAATCCGCCGGTACCATGACGACATTGCCGTCAACCACCGTACCGGTGGTCTTCAGCGGCTCGAAAATGTCGGCCCAGTTGCTGAGCCTCGAAGTGTCGATCGGTTTGGAGAGGCCGGCCTCGACGAAGGGCGTCACCGAATAGGTGCAGGGATGCACGATGTCGGCATTGAAGCCGCCGCGCACCTTCTGCAGGGCCTCATCCTCGTTAGCGAAGATCGAGAAGTTCGGCGCTGCGCCATGCTTGTCGACGAAGGACTGGAAGAGTTCCGGGATTTCGTAGCCGCTCCACTCCATGATCGTCAGGGGTTCGGCAGCCAGTGACCGGCGCGGCATCATCGCCATGCCGACACCAAAGGCGGTGGCGGCACGCATCGCATCGCGGCGCGATATCCGCCCCTGCGACAGACGATCAATGAATTTAACCTTGTTCATACCCTTAGCCCCCTGTTGTGGTTGCGGTTCGCAGTTCCGTCGGTGATTTTCCGCATTCGCGAAGCGTGCCGCGCTGCTCATCAAATCCCGGGCAAATTTGACGTCCTTCGGCAACTTGCTGTCAACGTCAAATTCCCCGCTTTTGCGCCAATCACGAAAGCATGATTGGGTCCGCATCGTTCATGAAACCTTTGCATGAAGTCAGGTCGCGCATTCATGATTCCTTGAGCCTTGACAGCGCAGTAACGGTCGGCCGACACTCCCGCCAATGCACTGCAGCAACGCAAGTGCGACAGGGCTGGCAGAAAATTGGGGGACTTTCCCGGAATGAGTGACATCGCCGAACCCGGCGGCGCGGCCATGCGAGAGCCATCATCGCCCCCCGCGAAACCGTTAAGAACGCGAATTCTACAGCGATTCCCCTGGCTGCGCGGCTATCTGCTGATGTCGCCAACTATCGCCGTGATGCTGGCGATGCTGATCGTGCCGGTGGTGGCGCTGTTCGTGCGCAGCTTCTGGACCCAGAACGTTTTCGAGATCGACACCACCTTCACGCTGCGCAATTACGCCTATATTTTCGAGCTTTCGGACCGCATTACCTATTGGTTCGGGATACCGTTTCCCCTCGCCAATCCGGTTTATGTCATCCTGTTGGTCAAATCGATTGCCATGTCGCTGGCGGTCACCGTCGTGGTCATCCTCCTGGCCTATCCGATGGCCTATTTCATGGCTTTCCGCGTCAAGCGCCACAAGATGCTCTGGCTGATCCTGATCACCATTCCGATCTGGACCAGTTATCTGCTGCGCGTCTTTGCCTGGAAGATCATGCTGGGCTTCAACGGCGTCATCAATTCGGGCCTGATGAATCTCGGGATCATCGACAAGCCGCTCGAATTTCTTCTCTACAACCCCATCGCGGTCATCATTACGCTGGCCCACGCCTGGGTCGCCTTCGCCATCCTGCCCATCTATGTCAGCCTGGAAAAGATCGACCGCTCGCTGCTGGAGGCGGCAACCGATCTGGGCGACAAGCCGTGGGAGCGCTTCTGGCATGTGACCTTGCCCCTGTCGGCACCCGGCACCATCGCCACGATATTGCTGGTATTCATTCCCACCGTCGGCGATTACGTGACACCGGCTCTGGTCGGCGGCTCCGGCGGTTCCATGATCGGCAATTCCATACAGCTGCTGTTCGGTCGCCAGAACGATGCACCGCTGGGTTCGGCGGTGTCGGTGGTGATGATGGCAACCATCACGGCGATCGTCTGCCTTTTCCTGTGGCTGGTCGACTACCGCAAGATTCGCGCGCGGGGAATGAACTGAGCCATGAGCAAGCGATTCGATCTCCTCACCATCTACGGCATCGTGTTTCTGGTCTTCCTCTATGCGCCGGTCCTGCTGCTGCCGGTTTTCTCGGTCAATGACGCGACCGTCGCGATCTTTCCGCTCAAGGGCTTCACGCTGAAGGCATACGGGCAGATGGTCAACAATCCGGCCCTGCTGGCGGCGCTCAAGAACAGCCTCGTCGTTGCCGTCGGCGTCTCGGTGGTCAGCACTGCCTTTGGCCTGCTCGCGGCCATGGGCGTAACGCGCTACAAGCTGCCCGGCCAGGGCCCGGTCATGAGCGTAATCATGCTGCCTCTGGTGGTGCCGAGCATCATCCTCGCGGTGGCGCTGCTGGTCCTGGTCCGGCAAGTGTTCGACATTCCACTGACGCTGTGGACCGTTGCGGCCGGGCACATCCTCATCTGCGTGCCTTTCTCGATGATGGTGCTGATGTCGCGCCTCGAGGGCTTCGACCGCAGCCTCGAGGAAGCTTCGGCCGATCTCGGCGAGAGCGGCTGGATGACTTTCTGGCGCGTGACGTTCCCGATCGCGATGCCCGGCATTGTTGCCAGCCTGCTGATGTGCTTCACGATTTCGCTCGACGAGTATGTGCTGGCCTTCTTCCTGAGCGGTCTCGACCAGACCTTGCCGATCTTTCTCTATGGTCAGCTGCGCTTTCCGCAGCGCCTGCCGATGACGCTGGCGCTCGGTACCACCATCCTGATCGTGTCCACGATCATCGTGATCTTCTCCGAGATCCTGCGCCGTCGCGGCGTCCAGTCAACCAAACCAACCGGGCTTTGACATCATGAGCACAGGCGAATCCATCATCTCGCTGCGAAGCGTCGCCAAGCATTTCGGCAGCGTGCGGGCGGTTGACGACGTTTCCTTCGACATCCGCCGGGGAGAGTTCTTCTCGCTGCTGGGCCCGTCGGGCTGCGGCAAGACCACGCTGCTGCGCATGCTTGCCGGTTTCGAGGTGCCGACTTCGGGAGCCATCCTGATCGACGGACAGGATGTTTCCACCGTGCCGCCACATGCACGCCCCACCAACATGGTGTTCCAGAACTACGCCATTTTCCCGCATCTCAGCGTGCGCGAGAACATCGCCTATGGCCTGCGCAAGAAAGGGCTCTCGAAGCAGGAATTGGCGCAGACGGTGGAGGATGCGTTGGCCCTCATCAAGATGACGGGCTATGGCGACAGGGCAAGCCACCAATTGTCGGGTGGCCAGCGGCAGCGTGTTGCCCTGGCCCGCGCGCTTGTCTGCAAGCCGAAGGTGCTGCTGCTGGACGAGCCGCTGGGCGCGCTTGACAAGAAGCTGCGCGAGGAAATGCAGCTGGAACTGCGCCAGATTCAGCGTACCGTGGGCGTGACCTTCGTATTCGTGACGCATGACCAGGAGGAGGCGCTGGCGCTATCCGACCGCATCGCCGTCATGTCGCGCGGCAAGGCGCTGCAGATCGACGCCGCAAACCGCCTCTACGAGGCGCCAAACTGCAAGGAGGTCGCGGCCTTCATCGGCTCGATGAACTTCTTCCAGGGCAGCTTGCGCGAGACCAGCGGTGGGACCGCCCTGGTCGATGCGGGGCCGCTCGGCCAGTTGAGCGCGTCAGCCGCCGAGAACGCGCCAGGCCCTGGCAGCCAGGTGTCGATCGCCGTCAGGCCCGAAAAACTGCGCCTTGCCTGGGACAAGCCGGCCGCCGGCCAGAATGCCATTGCCGGTCGCATCGCGACGGAAGCCTATTTCGGCGACCGCAGCCATTACCACGTCGCGGTAGAAGGGTTGGCCGAGCCGATCGCCGTCGCGATGCAGAAATCGGACCGCCTGCTGGATGATGCCAGTTCCATCGGGCGCCCGGTCTGGATCAGCTGGGCGCCCGAAGCGGCTGTCCTGCTGACGGAATAGCAACTCAGCCCAGTGCGGCGGCGATTGCCTTGAGGCCGGCGAGGATCAGCCGGTCCATGGCTTCGTCAACCGGCAAGGGCTGAGAGGAAACTTTGACAATCACCGTCTCCGATTGCCGGTCGATGAAGATCCACTGGCCGTGGATGCCGACGGCACAGAATTGCTGCCGCGCATCGTCGAGGATGTACCATTTGCTGCGATAGCTGCCGCCTGGATTGAAGTGATCCATGTCGCCCCTGGCCCAGGCGGCCTTGTCGCCGCGGGTCAGGATGTCGTCGATCCAGGCGGCCGGCACCAATTGCCGCCCTTGGGCGGCGCCATCCTGGCGCATCAGTTCTCCGAATCGCGCCAGGTCGCGCAGTCCGGCGCTGATGCCCCCGGCGGTGCGCGGTGCGCCCAGCCGGTCGACGGTGATCTGGGCCGGCATCTCGGCCCCCATGGGCGACCAGATCCGCTCGCCGAGGAGGTCGGCGAAGGTCTGCTGGGCAGCGCGCTCCAGAATCCAGCCCAGCAGATCGGAATTCACCGATACATAGTGAAACTGGCGACCATGATCGCCGGCGCCGCGCTTCAGTCCGGCGAGAAAGCTCCTGAGGTCGCCGGGCGTCTCGCCCGGTAGTGGCGGGTTCCAGTTGGTCGCCCGGCGATAGCGCATGAAGTCGCTTTCCGGGTTCAGATATTCCTCGGCAAAGTCTATGGCGACGGTCATGTCCAGCACGTGGCGCACGCTCGCATCGCCATAGGCCGACTTTGCCACTTCCGGCAGATAGGTGACGATCGGCGCATCGGGATCGAGCTCGCCGCGTTCCACCAGCGTGCCGGCCAGCGTGCCGGTGATCGATTTGCTCACGGAAAAGACGATATGCGGCCGGAAGCGGGTGAGGGCGCCGGCATAGCTTTCGGCTGCGATGCGGCCTTTGTGCAGCACCAGGAAGCCGTCGGTATAGGTGGTGGCCAGCATCTCCGCTACGGTGCTGCTTCGCCCGTCGGCTGTCCTGATGTCGATCCGCCCGAAATCGGCCGGGGCGGCGGCAAGCGGCGTGATCAGATCGGGGTTGTTCGGAATCTGCGCGCTGGGCACGATCTCCGAGACATGGGAGTAGGACCACCGATTGAAGGGTTCCACCCGCCAATTGGCAAGTGTCACCTGGTGTTCGGGCGCAGGCGGCGCGCCCCGCATCAGTCGGCTTTTGCCACGCATCTCATCCATGATCAGCACCAATCCCTGCATTCAAGAAGGTGCCGGCAATCTAGCCGTCCCGTGGCGCGGATGCCAAGGCGGATAAAGAACGCCCCGTCGCGGCGGCTGGCCGCGACGGGGCAGGTGCTCAACCCAGGGAATGTCTGCTCAGAACGAGAAGCCGTAGCTGACCGCGACGCGGTAGTCGCGGCCGGGCCCCTCCTCGGTCGCAAGGAAGCGGGTGTACTCCTCGTCGGTCAGGTTCTCGATGCCGGCATCCAGGCGGAATCCCCGGAGCATGCCCTCGCTCGGCTCCCAGCTGGCGAACAGGCCGACCAGATTGACGCCGTCGGTGCGTAGTTCCTCGTCCGCGGCGCGATTCTGGGACCAGATATATTCATTGGTCACGCCGAAGGTGACATCGATATCGGGAACGCGGGCGCCGACCGTCAGGACCAGCTTGTCTGCCGGGATCGAATTCAGGTACTCGTCATCGGTCTCGTTCCAGCCGCGAACGCGCGAATAACCGCCGCTGAAGAAGAAGTAGTCCGAATCGTAGTCGAGGCCTACCTCGATGCCGTCGATTTCCGCCCGCGGCACGTTGACGGGGGTTGTGGTAAGGTTGAAAGGAAAGTTCATCACGACATCGCCCTCAATGAAATTCCTTGCCTTGGTCGTGTGGTAGGCAAAGTTGAAGCCGATGGCATCATCGTCCAGCACGACGTCGCCGAAACTTAGCTTGACGCCACCTTCCCATGTCTTTGCCGTCTCTGGCTTGAGGTCGGGGTTGGGGACAAAGACGTTGCTCAACGCGCCGACGCGGAAATGCGTCCCGCCAATATAGAGTTCCGAGACGGATGGCGCCCGATAACCCTCCGCATAGCTTGCATAGAGGTTGATCCATTCGAAGGGTTCCCAGCTGACGCCGATCTTGGGCGAGACCCGGTCATGGGACTGGCTGCCGAATTCGTCGCTTTCGGGGTTGTTCTTGTAGTAGTCCCAGCGCACGCCTGGCGTCAGTGACAGCTGATCGAAGAGCTTGATCTCGTGCTGCAGATAGACACCGACCACGTCCTGCGTCGCATCGGGAAACTGCGCCCGCACATCGCCGTTCAGGCGCCCTTCGCCTGAATCATGATAGTACTCTGTGCCGAATGTCGTCGCGTGCGTCGCCCACCCGGTATCGAACTCGAACGTATTGTTGACATCGATGCCGGTGGTCGTCAGGCGGGTTTCCATCACCCGGTCAATGTCGTTGCCCGTATCCTTCGTGTCGGTGTCGTCGCGATAGGCGGTGGCCTTCAGGTTGATCAGGTCGGTGTCCGGGCTGTCGAACGAATAGCTGAGCGTGGCTGTGCTCTTGCTGATGGCGTGCACGCCGTCATAATCGGGGTTGTTTGCGACATCGACGTTGGCGAAGGTATCGTCCTCGTCATTCTCGTAGATCAGCCCCGCAAGTTCGATGCGATGACCCTCGGCCGGCTCGATCCCCAACTTCATCAGGCCGGAAAGGATGTCCACCTCTGTGTTGTCGATGCGGTCGCCGTCATCGCCGCCCTTGTAGTTGATGCTGTCGCGCCAGACGATGCTGCCAAGGAAGTCGATTTCATCCAGCGGCTTTACGGCGAAGGTGCCGGAGAGGACCGGCTCCTTGTTGACCGAGTGGAAGCCGACCTTGCCACGCAGGCCAAAGGTGTCGCCATCGGCGATGTAATCCTCTGCATCCTTTGTCTCGATCGCGATGACGCCACCGATGGCGCCTGAGCCGTAGAGGGTCGAGCCGGGCCCCTTCATGACCTCGATCTGCTTCACCATATCGGGATCGATGAACATCATGCCGCCATGGCCGGATCCGACATTCTGCCTTGCACCGTCGATTGAGGTGACGACGCGGTTGCTGCCCCAGCCGGTCGAGCCCATGCCGCGGATATTGGGCTGGCTGCCGGAGCCCTTGTTGCCACCCTCCATTTCCACGCCGGGCAGGTCATTGAGAAGATCGCCGACCGTCTGGGGCTGTTTGCGTTCGATCTGTTCCTGATCGATCACGTCGATCGTCGCCGGTACCTCGCTGCGACTGCGCGGCGTCTTGGTGCCGGTCACGGTGATCGGGTCGAGCGGCGTGATAGCCGGCGGCGCCGGCTGGTCCGCCCCGGCCGGCGGCAGTAATTCCTCGGCGGGAGGTGTGGCCTCCTGCGCGATAGCCGGCCAGGAGGGCCACATCATAAGGGCGAAAAGGGCGCTCGACGCCATCAGGCGCGGGCGAAATTGAATCATGGTTGCAGGCATGCCGGTCGTCCCCAAGCACTGTCAGGTTTGCGATATTTCCTGGCGTGGCTCTGGCAGTGCCGGCAGCGCGGGCAATGCCTGGCGCTTGCGGTAGCTGGCTGGCTAGGTGAGCGAACCGGATACCCCATCATCCGGTAGGCGAATGAAACAAGTGCGATGCCACTCAAAGGGAAAAGCAACTAAGAACCATTCGCAATTTCTTTCTACCAACCTCGCTCCTTGGAAGGCAAGAACAATATGTCGGGTTTGAGGCCAGTCGGGCCGGGTAGGGCCGGGCCGGGCCGGGCCAATCGGGCCGGGTGATCGCCGATGAAATCTGCGCTTAAAAGAAAACCCCCGCCCGAGCGCCCGGACGGGGGTTTATACCAAACGAGACCGGAGCGCTAACCGAGCTTGCCGAGGGCAACGGCGGTGTCGCACATGCGGTTCGAGAAGCCCCACTCGTTGTCATACCAGGAGAGCACGCGCACGAAGGTGCCGTCGATCACCTGGGTCTGGGTCAGGTCGAAGGTCGAGCTGTTGGCATTGTGGTTGAAGTCGATCGAGACCAGCGGCTGGTCATTGGTGCCAAGGACGCCCTTCAGCGGGCCGCCTGCGGCCTTGATGATCGCCGCGTTGACCTTCTCCTTGGTGGTCGGCTTCTTGGCGACGAATTTGAAATCGACGACCGAGACATTGGGTGTCGGCACGCGGATCGACGACCCGTCCAGCTTGCCGGCCAGTTCCGGCAGCACGAGGCCGACGGCCTTCGCCGCACCGGTCGTGGTCGGGATCATGTTGAGGGCCGCGGCGCGGGCGCGGTAGAGGTCCTTGTGCATGGTGTCGAGTGTCGGCTGATCCCCGGTATAGGAATGGATCGTGGTCATGTAACCATGCTCGATGCCGACCGCCTTGTGCAGGACGGCGGCGACCGGCGCCAGGCAATTGGTGGTGCAGGACGCGTTCGAGACGATGGTATGCACCTTCTTCAGCTTGGCGTGGTTGACGCCATAGACCACGGTAAGGTCGGCATTGGTTGCCGGTGCCGAGATCAGTACGCGCTTGGCGCCAGCCGCGAGATGCAGCTTGGCCTTCTCGCGATCGGTGAAGAGGCCGGTGCATTCGGCAACCACGTCGACCTTCAAATCCTTCCACGGCAACTTGGCCGGATCGCGCTCGGCCGTAACGCTGATCCAGCCGCGCCCAACATCCATGGCGCCCGTCTTGGTCTTCACATTGCCGGGGAAGGGGCCGTGGATAGAATCCCGGCGGAAGAGGTGGGCGTTGGTCTCGACCGGGCCGAGATCGTTGATGGCGACGACTTCCAGATCCTTGCGGCCGGACTCCATCATCGCCCGCAAGACCAGACGGCCGATGCGGCCAAACCCGTTGATCGCTACCCGAACTGCCATGATTGCTGCCTTTCCTGATCCCTGATTGTCAAAGTTTCGCCGTGACGGCCTGGACAATGGCCGCCGGCGTGATGCCGAAATTCTTGTAGAGGTCGGCAATCGGGGCCGAAGCGCCGAAGCCCTTCATGCCGATGAAGATGCCGTCGCTGCCGATATAGCGCTCCCAGCCGAAGCTCGCGGCGGCTTCGACCGCAACTCGAAGGCCCGAACCCAGGACTTCCTGCATGTAGGCGGCAGATTGCTCCTCGAACAATTCCCAGCTGGGCATAGAGACAACGGCGGTGCCGATGCCCTTTTCCTCGAGCTGCTTCTGCGCCTCGACCGCGATCTCGACCTCGGAGCCGGTCGCCAGCAGTGTCACCTTCCGCTCCTTCTGGGTCGGGCGGATGACATAGGCGCCGCGGGCACAATGGTTGGCACTGGCCGCATCGGCACGCAGCAGCGGCAACGCCTGGCGGGTGAGGGCAAGGACCGACGGCCGCTCCTTGTTGCTGAGCGCAAGGGCCCAGCATTCGGCCGTTTCCATCGTGTCGCAGGGACGGAACACCAGCAGGTTGGGAATGGCACGCAAGGCGGCCAGATGCTCGACCGGCTGGTGCGTCGGCCCGTCCTCGCCGAGGCCGATGGAATCGTGCGTCATCACATAGACGACTCGCTGTTTCATCAGCGCCGAGAGGCGGATGGCGGGACGGCAGTAATCGGTGAACACCAGGAAGGTTCCGCCGAACGGAATGATGCCGCCATGCAGCGCCATGCCGTTCATTGCCGCCGCCATGCCGTGCTCGCGGATGCCGTAATAGATGTAGCTGCCGCCATAGGCGCCGGCCTGGACCGGCTTTGCCGTCTTGGCCTTGGTGTTGTTGGAGCCGGTGAGGTCGGCCGAGCCACCGATCAGCTCTGGCATCGCCGGCACCAGGGAATCGAGTGCCAGCTGCGAGGACTGGCGGGTGGCGATCTTGGGGGCGTCCTTGGCGATCGCCGATTTGAGGTCGCCCACGACCTCGGCGAAATTCGCCGGCAACTCGCCGGCCATGACCCGGGTGAATTCGGCCTTCTGGGCATTGCTCTCCAGCCGCTTGGCCCAGGCGGCGGCGGCGCTGGTGCCGCGTCGGCCGATCTCGGCCCAGGCAGCGCGGATCGGCGCCGGGATGTCGAACGGGGCATGGCTCCAGCCCAGCTTCTCGCGGGCGCCGGCGATCTCGTCCTTGCCCAGCGGCGAGCCGTGACTTGACGAGGAACCGGCCTTATTCGGCGCGCCGTAGCCGATCACGGTCCTGCAGGCGATGAGCGAAGGCCGGTCGGACTTCTTGGCGGCCTCGATCGCTGCGGAGACGGCTTCCGGATCATGGCCGTCCACCCGCGCCGTCGCCCAGCCGCTGGCGGCAAAGCGCGCCAGCTGGTCGTCGGAACAGGAGAGCGAGACGGCGCCGTCGATCGAGATGCCGTTGTCATCGAAGAGGACGATCAGCTTGTTGAGCTTGAGATGGCCGGCAAGTGATATCGCCTCGTGGCTGATGCCTTCCATCAGGCAGCCATCGCCCGCGATGACATAGGTGTGGTGATCGACCAGGTCGTCGCCGAAGCGGGCGTTCAGGATGCGCTCGGCCAGCGCCATGCCGACCGCGTTGGCGAGACCCTGGCCGAGCGGGCCGGTTGTGGTTTCGATGCCGGGGGCATGGCCGAATTCCGGGTGACCGGCTGTCTTCGAGCCCCATTGGCGGAAATTCTTCAACTCCTCCAGCGTCATCTCCGGATAGCCGGTAAGGTGGAGAAGCGCATAGATCAGCATCGAGCCGTGGCCGGCCGAGAGAACGAAACGGTCGCGGTCGGGCCAGTCGGGTTGGGCCGCGTCGAATTTCAGATGCCGCTGGAACAGCACAGTGGCGACATCGGCCATGCCCATTGGCATGCCGGGATGGCCGGACTTCGCCGCTTCGACGGCATCCATCGCCAGCGCCCGGATGGCGTTGGCAAGATCACGTTGCGGGATTGATTGGGTGGCGGGGGCCGATTTAGCGTCCATCATCATTCCTTGGCCGCGGACTCCATCTGGCGGCACGCAGGGCCCTGGAATCGCGAAAAATGGTGGCCGACCGATCCGGCCACCGGATCGCGGCGGAAGATGCCCGCGTGGGGGCGTCAGGTCAACTGCGGAATCCGGTGGAAAATCCGGTCGAGAATGCGGCCTGACTCGGCCTGTAGACTTGGGTCGGCGACGGGACGGCTCCGGCTGCATTTGAGGCGATTGATGAGCAAGTGCAGGGTTTGCGACGTGGTGCGGTCGCGGCTTGCTGGCGGGGGTGCCATTTGCATCGGTTGACGTCGCTTGAACAGGTCGAGTAAACCGATGGAAACAGGCGACCCACGCCGCACAAGAATTTGACGACAGTCTGGGGGCCGGAACCGAACCTCATGTCCAGGTTGGAAGCAGCGATCGACCGTCTCGACGCGGCCATGGCACGACTTGATGCAGCCGTTGCGGACAGTTCCACCCGTGGTTTTCACGACCGTGAAATCCTGCAGACGGAGCTCGCCGTCCTGCGGCAGACCTATTCCCTGCTGCAATCCGAGGCGCGGCTGGTATCCGACCGGCTCGACCAGGTCATCGGCCGCATGCATGCCGTGGCGGAAGGAGCCTGACCTTGCCGACCGTCACCATTGCCCTCAATGGCCGGAATTACGACATCGCCTGCGGCGAGGGCGAAGAGGCGCGGGTGCAGGAACTGGCGGGCGAAGTGCGCCGCCGCATGGAAGGACTGGTCAAGCATTCCGGCCCGGTGGCCGAGAATCTGCTGTTCGCCCTGACCGCGCTGTTGCTCAGCGACGAACTCGACCAGAAGAATCGTGCCATAGAGGGCCTGCAGGCCGAACAGAGCGAGATGATGCAGCGGCGCGAAGTAGCCCTAGCGGACACGATCGAGCGCCTTGCCGTCAAGATCGAGGCTATTGCGGCCCGGCTGGAAGCAGCCTAAGTACTCTCCCGGGCGGAGAGCTGCTTGGTGCGATCCGGTCGTGAAATCCCTGGGGCCAATACTTAAACCTCTAGGGAGCTGTCCCTGCCTGGATCGTGGTCCCGGTACACGGCGCCCACCTGCTTAAGCAGGCCACAGAGGATTCAGACGTGCCGCCGGCCTATGTGGCGCCGCCCACCCAATTCTCGAGCTAACAGCGCTCAGGCATCTCCCGCGCAATCAGGTAACCTTGTTCGCCATGGCTGCCGTGGTCCTGGCAAGTCACCTGAACTTTGGCCTCTAATATCATGGAAAGTAAGTATATAGCGGACTTGAAATCCGAGTGCCGGGCACTGGCGACAGCGCAGCGCGCCGCAGCCTTCGCGGCCGATCCGGAGGCCGGCGCCGCCCTTGCCCAGCAGTTCCAGCGGGCCATCGCAATTGCCCCGAGCCTGTCTGTCTCCGGCTATTGGCCATTGCCGGGCGAACTGGATGTCCGTCCGTTGTTGGACTTGCTGCGTGACCAGGGGCACCCGATCGGCTTGCCGGTCGTCGTCCGGCGCCACGAACCGCTGGTCTTCCGGCAGTGGCGCCCGCAGGATGCCCTCCAAACCGGGAAGTTCAATGTCATGACGCCGCCGCCCGAGGCGCCCGAGGTCGTTCCCGATGTCCTGCTGGTGCCGATGCTGGCCTATGACCCGGACGGCTACCGCTTGGGCTATGGCGGCGGCTTTTATGACCGTACACTGGACCAGCTGCGCCGGCGGGCGCAGCGGGAAGGGCGCCCGGTACCCCTTGCCATCGGCATCGCCTATGCCGCACAGGAGATGCCGATGGTGCCGCACGGGCCCCATGACCAGCCCCTCGATTGGGTCGTTACCGAGCGATCCGCTTTTGAATTTGCTGCAAGATCAGAGAATTGATTGATGAATCTGCTGTTTCTGGGTGATTTGGTGGGGCGTGCGGGCCGCGATGTCGTCGTGGCGAATCTGCCGGCATTGCGACGCGACCTCGGCCTCGATTTCGTCGTTGCCAATGTCGAGAATGCGGCGGGCGGGTTCGGCATTACGCAGAAGCTGCTGGGTGAACTCTTCGCCGCCGGAGTCGATTGCGCGACGACGGGGAACCATGTCTGGGACCAGAAGGAAACGGTGGGCTTCATCGGCAACGAGGCGCGGCTGCTGCGCCCGATCAACTTTCCGGCTGGGACGCCCGGTCGCGGCGCCCATGTCTACCAGACCCAGCGCGGGAAAAAGGTCCTGGTGGCCAATCTGATGGGCCGGCTTTTCATGGATCCCCTCGATGATCCCTTTGCCGCGGCGGAGGCATTGCTAAAGACCTACCGGCTTGGCGGCAATGTCGATGCGATCATGTTCGATATTCACGCAGAGGCGACGAGCGAGAAGATGGCATTCGGCCATTTCGTTGACGGCCGCGCCAGTTTTGTCGTGGGCACCCATACCCATGTACCGACGGCCGATGCCATGATCCTCGCCAATGGCACCGCCTATCAGACCGATGCGGGCATGTGCGGCGATTATGATTCTGTCATCGGGATGGAAAAAACCATCCCCATCCAGCGCTTTACCCGAAAGCTGCCGACCGAGCGGCTGAGCCCCGCCAATGGCGACGGAACCCTCTGCGGGGTGGTGGTCGAGATCGACGAAGGCAGCGGGCTTGCCCGACGCATCAGCCCGGTTCGTCTGGGTGGTCGACTGGCGCCGGCCATGCCCGTACCGGCTTGAGGGACTTTCTCTGAATATCAATACCTTAATGTTAGCTTAAGGGCCCGGCGATAGAATGCGGGCGGAATTTTCATCCGCCATTGGAACTGCGCCCGGACCCCAAGGTGACCTATCTCAGCACCAGCCATGACCCGCTGATCGTCCTGCTTTCGATCCTCGTCGCGGTTGTCGCGTCCTTCGTCTCGCTGGATGTCGCCGAGCGCCTGCGCGGCGCCGCGGGCCGGAACTGGTGGCTCTGGCTGTCGGCGGCGGGCGTGACCCTGGGCGGCGGCATCTGGTCGATGCATTTCATCGCCATGCTGGCCTATGGGGCGCCGGTTCACTTCACCTACGACACCTTCCTCACCCTGTTGTCGCTGCTGCTGGCGATCGCCTCGACCATGGTGGGCTATTTCGTCGCCGCCTATCGGCGCGGAGATGCCCCGCCGCACCGCGGTGGCGGCCTTGCCTCGGGCATCAACGGGCTGCGTCTGTTGCTCGCCGGCGGCATCACCGGCGCCGGTGTCGCCGGCATGCATTATACCGGCATGGCGGCCCTCGTCGTTCAGGCACGCATCGAATATGACCCGGTGCTGGTCAGTGCCTCGGTCGTGGTGGCCGTGGTGGCAGCCACCGCTGCCTTCTGGCTCAGCCTCAAGCTCGACAGAGCCTGGCACAAGGCTGCCGCCGCGCTGGTCATGGGCGCGGCCATCACCGGCATGCATTACACCGGCATGGCAGCCGTGCGCCTCGTTAGCGCAATGCGCAACTATCCGTCGGCCTTCGAGGAGGGGACACCGGCGACCCTGATGGCCGGCAGCCTGGCCGTCGTCACGATGCTGATCCTTGCCATCGGCTTCATCTCGGCGATCGGCGATCGGCGCATGGACCGCCAGTCGCAAAGGGCCGCCGTGCATCATGCGCGCAGCGAAAGCCGCTTCGAGGCCATCGTCACCAGCATGACGGACATCATCCTGCTGCTGGATCGAGGCGGGCGCATCATCTATGTCTCTCCGGCGCTGGGGCGGATCCTCGGTCTTGCGCCGGACGAGGTTGTTGGGCGGCCTTTTACGCAACTGGCGCCGCCCGAATCCCGCAACCGAGTGGCCGGGTTGCTGTCGGCCTGCCTCGAGCATGGTTCCGAACCGCAGGCCGCGAATGAACTGCCGATGCGCAATGCCGCCGGCGACCGCTGCTTCATGGACATGACGATCAGGAATCTGCTGGACGACCCGCATCTCAATGCGCTGGTCGTGAAACTGCATGACGTCACCGACAAGAAGCGGATCGCCGAGGAATTGCTGGCGGCCAAGGAGCGTGCCGAAGCGGCCAGCCGGGCGAAATCCACCTTTCTGGCCAATGTCAGCCATGAATTGCGAACACCACTCAATTCCATCATCGGCTTCTCGGATCTGCTGCTGGCGCAACCAAACGGGCCGATCCAGGAGAGCTACGTCGATTTCGCCCGCGACATCAATGTCAGCGGCAAGCAATTGCTGACCGTCATCAACAGCATCCTGGAATACTCCCGCGCCGAATCGGGCAGCCTGGAACTGGACAGCATCCTGGTGGAACCGATGGCGGAGGCGGAGGCATGCCGTCGCCTGCACCAGGAACAGATCCAGGCAAAGGCCCTGCAGGTTGTGGTCGAGCCTTTCCAAGGCCGATGTCTGTTGCTGGCCGACCGCAGCAAGCTGCGCCAGATCCTGATCCATCTGATTTCGAACGCGGTGAAATTCACGCCGGAAGGCGGGCGCATCCGCATTGCCGGCGAGGTCGATTCCGGCGGCTGCTGCATCTTGTCGGTGCAGGATTCGGGCATCGGCATGAGCGATGACGAGATTGCCCAGGCGCTGCAACCCTTCCACCAGGCGCAAGGCGGTCTCAGCCGGTCATTCGAGGGAACCGGATTGGGGCTGCCGCTGACCAGGGCGCTGATATCCCTGCACCAGGGCGAATTGTCGATTGAAAGTGCGCGCGGCGTCGGCACCCTGGTCCAGGTACGTTTCCCCCGGGACCGCGTCAAATTCGTCGAGTTGAGCCAGGGCGGCGCCGCCGCTTCCTAGGCAGCCGAAGGGTTGGCTCAGGCGCTGCGCCGGCCGCCGGCCACGGCGCGGAAGCGGGCAACTTCGTCTTCCATTTGCACTGTCCGCTCCCGGAACTGGCGCGCCATTTCATGAACACGGTCACTGGCGCTGGGCGTTTCGTCGGCGACGATCTTGATCGCGCCGGCAATGCCTTCCAGGCCCATCTGGCGTGCGACCTGGGTCACGAACTCCGCCATGCGGCGAATCTCGGCCTCGAGATCGACCGATTGCGAGGCATTGCTGGCCTCTGAGATCGTACGCGACATGCGGCACCTAACGACGGGATGGCGGACGGTTTCATCTTTCCCGAATTCTTGGGCTTTTCGTGGGTTTTTGCCCCGAATCGGAAGGAATTGCTAAACTTTATACGTTGCGGAGCGTAAAGAAGAAGTGAATTTCCGACCGACGCTTCAGAATTATCTTCAAGCAATACAGCCGAGTGTAGCTTGCGGGCCGGGACAAGTCGGTCAGGCGGCGGGCTTGGCAGCGCGGGAAGATGTGCTAAAAGGCGTCAAAATCCTGCCATATTCGCGGTCTAGGGTCCGCCGTTGGACGCCATCGGCCCCAATATATGGTAAGGATTGGCCGTTAGATTCTACTAGGTTTTGCGTTCAGGAACAGACCCGATGGCTGGCCATTCCCAATTCAAGAATATCATGTACCGCAAGGGTGCGCAGGATGCGAAGCGCGCCAAGGTCTTTACCAAGATCATCCGCGAGTTGACCGTGGCGGCAAAAATGGGCTCGGCAGACCCGGATGCCAATCCGCGCCTGCGCGCCGCCATGATCGCCGCACGCGAAGCCAACATGCCGAAGGACACGATGGAACGCGCCATCAAGCGCGGCGCCGGCGGCGAGGACAACACGGCTTATGAGGAAGTGCGCTACGAGGGTTACGGCCCCGGCGGCGTTGCCATCATCGTCGAGGCCCTGACCGACAATCGCAATCGTACGGCGTCCGAAGTGCGAGCTGCCTTCGGCAAGGCGGGTGGCAATCTGGGCGAGACCAACTCGGTCGCCTTCATGTTCGAGCGCAAGGGTGTCATCCGTTACGAAACCAAGGCGGCCGGCGCCGATGCCATGTTCGAGGCGGCGCTGGAAGCCGGTGCGGACAACGTCGAATCCGATGCCGAGGCCCATGAGGTCACCTGTGCCCCGGGCGATTTCTCGGCAGTGCGCGACGTGCTCGAGGGGAAATTCGGTGCGGCGCGGGAATCGCGGCTGCAGTGGCGCCCCGTGACCACGGCGCCGGTGGATGCCGACACCGCGGAGAGCCTGTTCAAGCTGATCGACGTGCTGGAGGATAATGACGACGTCCAGACCGTCAGCACCAATGTCGAAGTGTCGGACGAAATACTGGCCAAGTTGACGGCCTGACAGCCGCCACCGGAAGGAGCCCAGCCATTACGACCATTGGCGGCATGCGAATTCTCGGACTGGATCCCGGTCTGCAGCATACCGGTTGGGGCGTCATTGATGCCGTCGGTTCGCGCCTGACTTTTGTCGCGGCCGGCGTGGTGCATTCCAATGCCAAACTCGACCTCGCCATGCGCCTGGTGGAGATCCATGACGGATTGCGCGACGTGATCGACGCCCACCAGCCGGACGAAGCCGCGGTCGAAGAGACCTTCGTCAACAAGAACCCGAGTTCGACCCTGAAACTGGGCCTCGCCCGCGGCGTATCCCTGCTGGTGCCGGCGCTCTACAAGCTGCGTGTGGCGGAGTATCCCACCAACCTCGTCAAGAAATCCGTGGTGGGGGCCGGGCACGCCGACAAGGAGCAGATCAAGATGATGGTCGGCATGCTGCTGCCGCCGGCGCGCGACCAGAAGAGCAGCGACGCCGCCGACGCGCTGGCGGTTGCCATCTGCCATGCCCATCACATGGGCACGCTCGGCAAATGGGGCGCCCGGGATTTCCGCGAGGTCGCCCGGTGATTGGGAAGCTTACCGGCCAGGTCGACAGCATTGCCGGCGACCATGCGATTATCGATGTGGGCGGTGTCGGCTATGTCGTCTTTGCGAGCGGCAAGACCCTGGCACGCCTCGGCAATCGCGGCAGTGCGGCCAGCCTGCTGATCGACACCCATGTGCGCGAGGATGCGATCTCGCTCTATGGTTTCGCCGATGCGACCGAGCGTGACTGGTTCCGCGCGCTGCTCAATGTCCAGGGTGTCGGTGCCAGGGTGGCGCTGAGCATCCTCTCGGTGCTGGCGCCGGATGAACTTGCCCGTGCGGTCGCTGCCCAGGACAAGGCGGCGGTGGCGCGCGCCAATGGCGTTGGCCCCAAACTTGCGCAGCGCGTCGTTGCCGAAATGAAGGACAAGGTGGGCGGCATCTCGCTCGGCATCTCGGCCCCTGTCGCGGGCGCCGCACCGGCGGCGGCAGACGGGCCGATGAATGACGCGGTGTCGGCGCTGGTCAATCTGGGCTATCGCCGCGCCGAGGCCTATGGTGCCGTCACCCGAGTGATGCAGAAGCAGGGTGCCGATGCGGCGCTCAATGACCTCATCGTGCACGGGCTCAAGGAACTGGCGCAATGAGCTCGCCCGAAAGCATGACCGGACCGCGCATGATCGCCGCCGAACAGGCGCCGGAGGACAGTGGCGAGCAGAGCCTGCGGCCGCTGGCCCTCACCGAATTCATCGGCCAGGCGAAGCTGCGCGAGAATCTCGGCGTCTTCATCGAGGCGGCGAAGGCGCGCGGCGAGGCCCTCGACCATGTCCTGTTCTATGGCCCGCCCGGCCTCGGCAAGACGACCCTGTCGCAGATCGTGGCGCGCGAGCTTGGCGTCGGCTTCCGGGCGACCTCCGGTCCGGTCATCGCGCGGGCTGGCGATCTTGCCGCCCTGCTGACCAACCTGCAGCCGCGCGACGTGCTTTTTATCGACGAGATCCACCGCCTGTCGCCGGCGGTCGAGGAGATCCTTTATCCGGCAATGGAGGATTTCCACCTCGACCTCATCATCGGCGAGGGGCCGGCGGCGCGCTCGGTGCGGATCGACCTGCCGCGCTTTACCCTGGTCGGCGCCACCACCCGCCTCGGCATGATCACGACGCCGCTGCGCGAGCGTTTCGGCATTCCGCAGCGGCTCAATTTCTATACCCATGCCGAGCTGGAACTGATCGTGCGGCGTGGCGCCCGTGTCCTCGGCCTTGATCTTGCCGACAGCGGCGCCCTCGAGATCGCGCGGCGCGCGCGGGGAACGCCGCGCGTCGCCGGCCGCCTGCTGCGGCGCGTGCGCGATTTTGCGGCGGTCGCCAAGGCGGGCAGGGTGGACGCCAAGCTTGCCGACCAGGCGCTCAACCGACTGGAGGTGGACCAGTTGGGCCTTGATGCCATGGACCGGCGCTATCTCACCTGCATCGCCGAGAATTACGACGGCGGGCCGGTCGGCGTGGAGACCATGGCGGCCGCTCTCTCGGAACAGCGCGACACGATCGAGGATGCGATCGAGCCCTATCTGATCCAGCAGGGCCTGCTGCAGCGGACGCCGCGCGGCCGCATGCTGACCCTGAATGGCTACAAGCATCTGGGGCTGACGCCCTCTTCAAACGCTGCGCAGGCCGATCTGCTGGGACCGAATGTGGGGGAGGAGGCGTGATGACCCTCACCGCCCTGAAGCCGCAGCCCGAGCCAGCGCACATTTTCCCCATCCGTGTCTATTACGAGGACACCGATGCCGGCGGCATCGTCTATTACGCCAACTATCTGAAATTTGCCGAGCGGGCGCGGACCGAGATGCTGCGCGAAGCGGGCTTCCATCACACGGCGATGCTGGAGCAGGACGCCATCATCCTCGCTGTGCGGCGCTGTTCGGCCGAGTATCTGAAGCCCGCGAAACTCGATGACCAGCTCAGCGTTTCGACGCGGATCGGCGGCCTCGGTGCCGCCACCATCGATCTTGCCCAATCCATCCGGCGCGGCGGCGATGAACTCTGCCGCGTCGATGTCACCATTGCCTGCGTGGGCCGCGACGGGCGGCCGGTCCGGCTGCCCGCGGCCCTGCGCAGCGTTCTCTCAACCGACCCAGCCCTACGGAAGTGAAGACACCCCATGGATCCGCAAACCCCGCCAGCCGTACCCGTTGAAGCCGTCGATGGCGCTGCCCTCGAAGGTGTGCAAGCCGCCGCCCAGGGCGCCGTCGGCCTGCCCAGCGTCGCGCATGACCTCTCGGTCTGGGGCCTGTTCCTGCAGGCCGACTGGATCGTCAAATCAGTCATGATCTTCCTGATCCTGGCCTCGATCTGGTCCTGGGCGATCATCTTCGACAAGATCATCCGCATCCGCCGCCTGCGCGAGCAGGCCCGCCAGTTCGAGGAAGCGTTCTGGTCCGGCGGTTCGCTGGAGGACCTCTACGACCGCATCAGCAATCGGCCGGCCGACCCGATGTCCTCGATCTTCGTCGCCGCCATGCGCGAATGGCGCCGCTCGGCCGCCAAGGGGCTGCTCGCCTCCGAGCATCTGCGCGAGAACCTGCAGGACCGCATCGAGCGCGTCATGAACATCACGCTGGGCCGCGAGATGGACCAGATCGAGCGCTATATGGGCTTTCTCGCCTCGGTCGGATCGGCTGCCCCCTTCATCGGCCTTTTCGGCACGGTCTGGGGCATCATGAACAGCTTTGCTGCCATTGCCGGTTCGAAGAACACGACGCTCGCGGTCGTGGCGCCGGGCATTGCCGAGGCGCTGTTCGCGACGGCCCTTGGTCTCGTCGCCGCCATCCCGGCGGTGCTGGCCTATAACAAGCTTTCCGGCGACATCAACCGCTACGGCAACCGCCTGGAGGCCTTTGCCGGCGAGTTCGGCGCAATCCTCTCGCGCCAGCTTGAGGAGAAGCACTGATGGCGATCAAGCTCGGCGGCGGCGGCAGCCCGTCCCGCGGGCATTCGGCCCGGCGCAAATTCACGCCGATGTCCGAGATCAACGTGACGCCGATGGTCGACGTCATGCTGGTGCTGCTCATCATCTTCATGGTGACGGCGCCGCTGCTGACGGTCGGTGTCGAGGTTGAGCTGCCCAAGACCAGTGCCGAGGCGATGCCGAACCCGGAAGAACCGCTGGTGGTCACCGTGCGGAGCGACAATGTCGTCTTCCTGCAGGAGACCCAGATCAATATCGAGGAATTGGGTCCGCGCCTCGTTGCCATTACGTCGAACAAGCCGGACACCACCATCTATGTCCGCGGCGACGCCCAGGCCAATTGGGACGGCATTGCCCAAGTTTTGGCGGAATTGCAGGCTAATGGATTCACCAAGGTCGGCATCGTCACCGATACCAAGGACGGTGCGGCCACGGGCGAGCCGGCGCAGGATGCGAACTAGGCATGAGTTTTCTTGAGGAAAAGCTGGGCTGGGAACCGGAGCTTAACCAGGGCCTGATGGCCTCGGTGGTATTCCACATTGCCTTGCTTCTGGTGGTCTATTTCGGCGTCCCCAACATCTTCGAGGATGAAATCATCGTGGCGCCGATGGGGATCGAGGCGGCCCTCGTTTCCGACATCACCGCGGCGCCGAAGGTCGACAAGGCGGGCAAGCCGACGGAAAAACCGAAGCAGCAGCAGGCCGAGCAGACCAAGAAGAAGGAAACGGCACCGGCACCGGAAAAACCGAAGCAGACCGCCTCCGTGACGCCGCCCCCGCCACCACCCGAGGAAAAAGTGGTCGCGTTGCCGGACAAGGAAAAACCTAAGGAAGAAGAAAAACCGAAGGAAAAAGAGCCGGAAAAACCCAAGGCAGAAGAAAAGCCAAAGGAAAAGCCCAAAGATAAACCCAAGGAACAGCCCAAAGAAGAGCCGGATCCGCTTGCCGCATTGTTGAACACCGTTCTGGACGAACCGGCGGCGGAACCTACTCCGGAGAAGCCTAAGAACCAGGCCAGGCCGGAGCCGGCCGAGCCGACCACCGGACCGCAGACGGCGGAGCTCTCGGTCGTGCCGCTGAGTGCGATGGATGCCGACAATATCGGCGCCCAAATCGGCAAAAACTGGTCGGTGGACATTGGTTCGCTGCCGGACCCATCGCAATATCTTGCTTGGGTCAGGGTGAAGTTCGACGGGGCCGGTAGGGTTCTCGGTGTGGAATTCATGGAGCCGGGCCGCATGTCCGATCCGCGCTACCGGATGGTGGCGGAATCCTGCCGGCGCGCTTTCATGATCACGGAACGTGTACAGTTCCCGCCCGGCAAGGAGCAGCCGGTCATTCAGTTCGGTTGCGATCCCCGTTATGCCGGCTTTTGAGCGAACCGCAGCCGACATCGTCAGGCGATGGACAGAATCGCCGGTTCCTGCTGTGATTTGTACAGATATGCGCAATAGCCAAGCGAAGTGAGGCAAGAGCAATGACGCAAGCTATGAGGCTGGCGATTCGGGGACTGAGTGTTCTGCTCGTAGTCCTGATGCTGCCGATGACGGCATCGGCCGAGCCGAGGATCATCATCCAGCCCGGCAAGCAGCCGACCCCCATGCCGATCGCGGTCCCGGATTTCTTCGGCGCCTCGCCGGCCGATGGCCAGGTGGCCCGGGACATCGCCATGGTGGTGGCGGCCGATCTCGAGCGTTCGGGCCTCTTTGCCCCCATCGACAAACGCGCCTTTATCCAGGATTCAGCCTCGTTGCAGCAGGGGCCGCGCTATCAGGACTGGCGCCTGATCAATGCCGAGGCGCTGGTCTCCGGCAACGTGACGACCCAGTCCAGCGGCCAGATCTCGGTCGAGTTCCGCCTGTTCGACGTCTTCGGCGAGCAGCAGATGACCGGCTTCCGCTACAACGCGGTCGCCACCAACTGGCGCCGGGTCGCCCACAAGATCGCCGACGAGATCTACAAGCGTATCACGGGCGAGGAAGGGTATTTCGATTCGCGCATCGTCTACGTGTCCGAGACCGGGCCCAAGCAGCAGCGCATCAAGCGCCTCGCCATCATGGACCAGGACGGCGAAAACCATAAGAACCTGACCGACGGCTCGTCCCTGGTGCTGACCCCGCGCTTCTCGCCGTCGAAGCAGGAAATCACCTATATGTCCTATTACGGCAACAAGCCGCGGGTCTATCTGTTCAGCCTCGATACCGGCCAGCAGGAGATCCTGGGCGATTTCCCGGGCATGACCTTCGCCCCGCGTTTTTCGCCGGATGGCAGTCGGGTGATCATGAGCATGGCGCAGAGCGGCAACACCGACATCTATGTGATGAATCTCGCCACCCGCAGCAGCCAGCGCATCACCAATTCGCCGGGCATCGATACGGCGCCCAGCTATTCCCCGGACGGGTCGCAGATCACCTTCGAGAGCGATCGCGGCGGCTCGCAGCAGATCTATGTGATGAATGCGGACGGCTCCAACCCGCGCCGCATCAGCAAGGGCCAGGGCAATTACGGCACCCCGGTCTGGTCGCCGCGCGGCGATCTCATTGCCTTTACCCGTATCTTTCAGGGCAGCTTCTATATCGGTGTCATGCGCCCGGACGGCTCGGGCGAGCGGATGCTCTCCCAGGGCTGGCTGATCGAGGGGCCGACCTGGGCGCCCAATGGGCGCGTCCTCGCCTTCTTCAAGCAGGAGCAGAGCGGCAAGACCCAGCTCCACAGCATCGACCTGACCGGCTTCAATGAGCGCGTCATGAAAACGCCGCTGGATGGTTCGGATCCGGCCTGGTCGCCCTTGCTACAGAACTGAGAATGGATTATGTTCCGCCCCGTTTCCTAGGTCAGCTTGACCATGGAATAGATTGATTCAGCGCGGAAAATTCTCGGCTTCGGGCCGTTCATGTCTTGCAACCGGGGGGTGCAGGCAGGGCGGTACGCGAAGTCAAAGATGGACACAGAGGAAACTTAGAAATGCGTCTTTCGATCCTGTCGGCCTTTGCTGCGGCCGCTCTCCTGGCAGCCTGCTCCTCCGACGTTCCCGTTAACGATGCCGGCGGCGCCGGTTCAGGTGCCCAGACGGCGGGTACCACGGACAGCTCGGGCATTACCCAATATGCGCCGGGCTCCAAGGAGCAGTTCGACGCCGAAGTCGGCAACACTGTCTATTTCGACTATGACAGCTACAGCCTGACCTCGGAGGCCCAGAGCCAGTTGCAGCGCCAGGGCGCCTGGCTGCAGCAGTTCCCGGCCGCGACCCTCACCATCGAGGGCCATTGCGACGAGCGCGGCACCCGCGAGTACAACCTCGCCTTGGGTGAGCGCCGCGCCAATGCGGTCGCCAACTACCTGGTTGCGCTCGGCGTCAACTCGAACCGCCTCAGCGTGATCTCCTACGGCAAGGAGCGTCCGCTCTGCGTGCAGTCCGACGAGTCCTGCTGGTCGCAGAACCGTCGCGGCGTGAGCGCGATCAACCAGTAATTCGCCGCCTTCCAGGTTGGTGAATTGGACGCCGGCCCGGGGCAACCCGGGCCGGCGTTTCGTTTTGCGCACGATCACTTTTTCGTGATCTCGCGCCACTTCCGCCGCAATCCGGCCCATTTTGCCGTCGAGTGTCTCCCGGTTGGAAAATTCAACCTTGAATAGGGGACACCCATGATGAAGAAGCGCGGCCGCCGGACTTTTGCCCGGTCGGTCTTGCCCATGGTTCTGCTGCTCGCCGCCTGCCAGGGCAGGCAGGTTGCCGACACCGCCACGACCCCGCCCGAGATTCCGCCAGTTATCGATGGCAGCCCGACCGCGATGACCGTCGACCCGCTGGCCGAGTTCAATGGAACGATCGGCAACACCGTCTATTTCGAGACCAATTCATCGGTCTTGACGGCCACCGCCGAGGCCGTCTTGCAGCGCCAGGCGCAATGGCTGGCCCGGAACCCGACATATACGTTGACCATCGAGGGCCATGCCGACGAGCGCGGGACGCGCGAATACAATCTGGGGCTCGGCGAACGCCGGGCCAATGCGATCGCCGGCTATCTCGCCGCCCTGGGCGTGATTCCGGGCCGTCTAAGCACACTCTCCTTTGGCAGGGAAAGGCCCCTGTGCAGCGAGGCGGCGGAGGCCTGCTGGGCGCAGAACCGGCGCGGTGTCAGTGCCCTCAACCCCTAGATGCCGGATGGCACCGGGGGCGGCCTGGCCGGCCCCGGCGCCAACTTGCATCCGACCGAGTCCCTTTGGCATTGTCGGCTCGCCAATTCGTGATGCCGGAGGTCGTCCGCAAGGCCGGCGCACGCCATATTTCTGCCGGTTTCCGCCCGCAGCATCGGGCTTGGGACCCTGCTGCACGGGACGGGAAGGTGATCATCCGATGGGTATGCATGCTCTGATGCTGGGACGACACATGAAGGGGGTTCTCCGCGCCTCGCTGGTCGTCGCTGTCCTGGCAATGGCCGGTGTTGGGTCGGTGCAGGCGGACGAGGTCGACGATCTGCGCGCCGAGGTGGAACGCCTCAAGCAGCAGATGCTGTTCCTGCAAAACCAGATCCCGCAGGGCGGGGCCCAGACCGGGGTAGCCGCCGGCGGTACCGTAGCGGCGCAGAACGAGGTCCGCTTCCAGCAATTCGACCAGCGCATCGCGCAAGTGGTCGGCCAGATCGAACGGGTCGAATTGCAGCTTAACGATCTCGCCCAGAAGATCGAGCGCATGCAGAAGGATACCGAATTCCGCCTGAGCGAACTGGAAAGCCGCGCTGCCGGCATGCCGATGGGCGCCGACGCGATGGCAACAGGCGAGGCGGGGGCAGCCACCGCCGGAGCCGCGCCCACCAGCGGGATGGGGACGGAAGCGACCGCGGCGCCGCCCGCGCCGACCCAGCCCGGCGTCCTTGGCACTTTAAGCGCCGAGCAGATGCAGAACCTGCCGCAGGCGCCGGCTGGTGCCGCCGAGCAGGCCGCCAGTGCCGCGGCTGCTACCGTGGTGCTGCCCGGCAATACGCCGCAGGAGCAGTACAATTACGCCACCGGCCTGCTCCAGCGCGGGGCCTATGCCGAGGCCGAGATCGCGCTCAAATCCTTTGTCGAGCAGTATCCCGGCGATCCGCTGGCTGGCAATGCGCAGTACTGGCTGGGCGAGACCTATTACGTGCGCAGCGATTTTAAGAATGCGGCTGTCGCCTTTGCGGCCGGCTTCCAGAAATATCCGCAAAGCAGCAAGGCACCGGACAACCTCCTCAAACTCGGCATGTCGCTCGGCCAGACCGGCCGCAAGCAGGACGCCTGCACGGCCTTCGCGCAGTTGGACAAGCGGTTCCCCGACGCCTCCCAGGCGATCAAGGACCGCGCCCAGCGGGCCAAGCAGCGCTACGAGTGCAAGTGAGCCTGACTTGGGGATAAGTCCCGTCCACCTTCATTGAGCGAGTCGCCGGCAGAATTGTCGGATGCCGGCTTTGCCCGGGTGATGGATTGCCTGGGGCCGTTCGAGGCGCGCCCGCATATCGCGGTGGCGGTCTCCGGCGGGCCGGATTCCCTAGCATTGATGCATCTGCTGACCGCCTGGTGCCGCGCGCGAGGGGGGCATCTGACTGCTGTCACGGTCGATCACGGCCTGCGCCCGGAATCGGGCGCGGAGGCGCAAAAGGTCGCCGGCTGGGCGCGCGGGATCGGCGCGTCGGCGGTAATTCTCACCTGGCTGGGGGAGAAGCCGCAATCGGGGCTGCAGGCCGCCGCGCGGCAAATGCGGTACGAATTGTTGACGGATTGGTGTCGCCGGGCCGACGTGCTGCACCTTGCCCTGGCGCACCAGGCCGACGACCAGCGCGAGACCGTCGCCATGCGGCAGGCGCGGGCAGGGAAGGACGAGCCGCCGGGCCCGGGACTCGCCGGCATGAGTGCCATCACCGTGCGTCACGGCATCCGGCTGCTGCGGCCGATGCTCGGCTTCTGCCGCGCCTCGATCGCCGCCTATCTGGACCGGATCGGCCAGGACTGGATCGAGGATCCCAGCAACCGGTCCCTGCGCTTCGAGCGCGTCCGCTGGCGCAGCGGGCTGATGGGCCGGTTGCCGGATGGGGCCGACATTCAGACGGCCGGTGAGCGGCGTCGGAGGCTTGAATTTGCGGCGGCAGATCTGCTCATGTGCGCGGCGGAAATTGCGCCCGCCGGATATGTGCTGCTCGATCCGGTGCCGATCCGGGCAGCGGCGGTGGAGGTTGCTGAATGGGCCCTTGGTCAGGTTCTCATGATGGTGGGTGGCGGCTCCTACCGTCCGGCCCGGGCAGCGCTGCGCCGCGACATGACGGTCGCCCTGGCCGGAAAAGGGGTGCGGTCGCTCGCCGGATGTCTCTTCGGGCTCTGGCGGCAGCGACTCCTCATCTGCCGCGAAACCGGCGCGGCGGCCGGGATCGTCGAGGGGCCGGGCTCCTTCATGTGGGATCGCCGCTTCCGGGTGACCTGCGGCGCCGGAGGTCCCGCCGGCTTTCCGCTTGAGATCGGGCAATTGGGCGAGCGAGGCCTGCGCGAACTGGAAAAAACCCCGGAATCCAGCCAGTTTCTGGGGCCGATTCCAGCCCTGGCGCGCCCGTCGCTGCCGGTTTTCAGGGATGCGACAGGTCGCCTCATCCTGGTCCCGTTTACCGGATATGACCCCGTTGGCTGCCGGAATGAACTGAATTGCCGATTCGACCCGTATAATTCGGCGACATCAATCGGCTTTACAGTTGCGTAAATCGTGCCTCACACTATTTAACTGTCGTGGACAGCGGTCGGCCTATGGCTTGAGCCGGGGTGCCGTTGCCAGATCGCCACGGGATAGGGATTAAGATTGTGAACTGGGGTAAGAACCTGATGATCTGGGTGGCGATCGGCCTGCTGCTGATCGCTCTCTTCAAGATGTTCGAGGGTGATTCACAGCGCAGCGGCTACGCGCAGCTCAGCTACTCCCAGTTCCTGGCCAAGGTCAACGAGGGTGCGGTCAGCGACGTTACCATCCGCGGCCCCGAGATCACGGGCCATGCCAGCGGACAGCAATTCACCACCTATGCGCCCGAGGACCCCAAGCTGGTCGAGACGCTGTCTGCCAAGGGCGTTGAGATCAAGGCCGGCCCGCTGGAGGACGGCACCAGCCCGTTGATGCAGATCCTGATCAGCTGGGCACCGCTCATCATCATCGTCGGCATCTGGATCTTCTTCATGCGCCAGATGCAGGGCCAGGGCGGCAAGGCCATGGGTTTCGGCAAGTCGCGCGCCAAGCTTCTGACCGAGCGCACCGGTCGCGTCACCTTCGACGACGTCGCCGGCATCGAGGAGGCCAAGGGCGAACTCGAGGAGATCGTCGAGTTCCTGAAGGACCCGCAGAAGTTCCAGCGCCTGGGTGGCAAGATCCCGAAGGGCTGCCTCCTGGTCGGTCCTCCGGGTACCGGCAAGACGCTGCTCGCCCGCGCCATCGCCGGTGAGGCCAACGTGCCGTTCTTCACCATTTCCGGTTCCGACTTCGTCGAGATGTTCGTCGGCGTCGGCGCATCCCGCGTCCGCGACATGTTCGAGCAGGGCAAGAAGAATGCCCCCTGCATCATCTTCATCGACGAAATCGACGCGGTCGGCCGCCATCGCGGTGCCGGCCTCGGCGGTGGCAATGACGAGCGCGAGCAGACTCTCAACCAGATGCTGGTCGAGATGGACGGCTTCGACGCCAATGAGGGCGTCATCATCATCGCCGCCACCAACCGGCCGGACGTGCTGGACCCGGCGCTGCTGCGCCCGGGCCGCTTCGACCGCCAGATCACCGTGCCGAATCCGGATATCAACGGCCGCGAGCAGATCCTCAAGGTCCATATGCGCAAGGTCCCGCTGGGCCCCGATGTCGACGCCCGCGTGATTGCGCGCGGAACGCCCGGCTTCTCTGGCGCCGATCTCGCCAACCTCGTCAACGAGGCGGCGCTGATGGCGGCCAGGTTCGGCAAGCGCGTCGTCACCATGTCCGATTTCGAGCAGGCGAAGGACAAGGTGATGATGGGTTCCGAGCGCCGCTCGATGGTCATGACGCCGGAGGAAAAGCTCGCGACGGCCTATCACGAGGCCGGGCATGCCATCGTCAATCTGGAAGTGCCGGAGGCCGACCCGCTCCACAAGGTGACGATCATCCCGCGCGGTCGCGCCCTGGGCCTGACCATGTCGCTGCCGGAGAAGGATCGCTACAGCATCTCCAAGCGCTGGCTGGAAAGCCGCATCGCGATCTGCTTTGGCGGCCGCATTGCAGAGCAGTTGATCTATGGCGAGGAGCACCTGAATTCCGGTGCGTCCAACGACATCCAGCAGGCGACCGAGATGGCGCGGCGCATGGTGACCGAATTCGGCATGAGCGACAGGCTGGGCCCGCTGCGGTACACAGACAACGATCAGGACGTGTTCCTCGGCTACCAGATCGGGCAGCAGCGCAAGAACATGTCCGACGAAACCAGCAAACTGATTGACCAGGAAGTCCGCCGCATCGTCGAGGCGGGCGAAGGCAAGTGCCGCGACATCCTCACCGCCAATCTCGAAGCACTGCACAAGGTAGCGAAGGCCCTGGTCGAGTTCGAAACCCTGAGCGGCGAAGAAGTACGCGCCCTGATGAAGGGCGAGGACATCCGCCGGGATACGGGCCAGGGTGGCGGCGCCGCGGCTCCCGCCAAGCCGCGCTCGCCGATCCCGACCAGCACCGTGGTGCGGCCGCTCGATCCGAAGCCGCAGCCGGGTACCTGATCGGGCCAGCCTGCCGTGACGCAACGCGAAGCCCCGCTTGACCGGCGGGGCTTCTGCATTGAGGGAAAGACGTGTCCGCAGATTATCTCGTTCCAACGGGAATGCTGACCGGGGCCGCCGCCGCGCGGGCGATCGCGGCTGGGACTGCGCTGCCGCTGGCCGGCGGGCCGGTCGCCTTCGGCGGCGGGGAAATCGTGCGTCGTGATGGAGCCGGGCAGGGCGTGCGCGAGGCAGCCTCGCTGACCGAGATCGAACGTCATTCTGCCGACCTCCTGGCTGGCTTTCTGCGCCCGCGCGCCCAATGGGCGGGCCTAGACCTCGGCATGCCGCGCATCATGGGCATCGTCAATGTGACGCCGGACAGCTTCTCGGATGGCGGCGACTATGCTGACCCCGCGGCGGCGATCGCCCGGGGCGTTGCCCTTGCCGCAGCCGGCGCCGACATCCTCGATATCGGCGGGGAATCGACCCGGCCGGGCGCTGCCCCGGTGACGGTCGAGGAGGAACTGAACCGCGTCATCCCGGTGATCCGGGCGCTGGCGGAACGAGGCCATTGCGTCTCGGTCGATACGCGCCATGCCGCGGTCATGGCGGCGGCGGTCGAGGCAGGCGCGCGCATCATCAATGACGTGACGGCCCTTACCGGCGATCCCGCGGCGGAGGCGGTCGCTGCCCGTTCCGGCGCCGCCATCATCCTGATGCACATGCAGGGCGAGCCGCGGACCATGCAGGCCGATCCGGTCTATGCCGATGCGACGCTGGACCTCATCGACTATTTCGCGGCGCGGATCGCCCGGCTTGAGGCGCTGGGTGTCGACCGCGCGCGGGTGTCGCTCGACCCCGGCATCGGCTTTGGCAAGAAGGATCCGCACAACCTGCTGATCCTGAACGAGCTTGCCGCCTTTCACGGATTCGGCTGTCCGCTCACCCTGGGCGTCTCCCGCAAGAGTTTCATCGGTCGCCTGTCGCGGGGCGAGGCGCCGAAGGAGAGGCTGGGAGGGTCGGTTGCGATTGCCGCACTGGCCCTGGACCGGGGCGTCCAGATTGTCCGGGTGCATGATGTCGCGGCGACCTTCCAGGCCCGCGCTATGGTTCTGGCGCTGGCCGGCGCCGGGGCTTAGAGTACGCGCCAGATCATGAGGCAAATTCCCAGATGACCCGCAAATTCTTCGGTACCGATGGTGTGCGCGGGCTCGCCAATGCCGAGCCCATCACGGCGATGACCGCGCTGAAGCTGGCGCTGGCCGCCGGCGCGCATTTCCGGCGCGGGCGCCATCGGCATCGCGTCATCATCGGCAAGGACACCCGCCTTTCCGGCTACATGCTGGAAACGGCCCTCACGTCCGGCTTCCTCTCCATGGGCATGGACGTGATGCTGCTGGGGCCCCTGCCGACCCCCGCGGTCGCCATGCTGACCCGCTCGATGCGCGCCGATATCGGCGTCATGATCTCGGCCTCCCACAATCCCTATGAGGACAACGGCATCAAGCTGTTCGGCCCCGATGGCTACAAGCTCTCGGACGAGATCGAGGCCGAGATCGAGGCGCGCATGGCGGCGGACGAGGTGCAGAACCTGGCGCCATCCGCCCAACTCGGCCGCGCCAAGCGCATCGATGATGCGCCCGGCCGGTATATGGAATTCGTCAAGGCCAGCTTCCCCAAGGGGCTCAGCCTGGAGGGCCTCAAGGTCGTCATCGATTGTGCGCACGGCGCCGCCTATAAGGTGGCCCCCACCGTCCTCTGGGAATTGGGTGCCGAGGTGGTGGCGATCGCGAATGAACCCAATGGCACCAATATCAATGCCGGCTGCGGGGCGGTTCATACCGAAAAGCTGTGCCAGACCGTGATCCGCGAAAAGGCTGATCTCGGCATCGCCCTCGATGGCGACGCCGACCGGGTGATCGTCGCCGACGAGACCGGTGCCGTCATCGACGGCGACCAATTGATGGCGCTGATCGCGGCCGATTGGCGGGCGACCGAACGGCTTGCAGGCGGCGGTATCGCGGCCACCGTCATGTCAAACCTCGGGCTGGAACGCTACCTGCAGGGTCTCGGCATCGCCCTCTATCGCACCCCGGTCGGCGACCGCTATGTGGTCGAGGCGATGCGCCGCTTCGGCCTCAATCTGGGGGGCGAGCAATCCGGCCATATCGTGCTCAGCGATTTCGCGACTACCGGCGACGGGCTTATCGCCGCCCTGCAGGTCTTGGCCGTACTGAGGAAGTCCGGGCGTGCCGCCAGCGAAGCCGGGCGCGCCTTTGCGCCACTGCCGCAAATGCTGAAGAACGTGCGCTTCGGCGCGGGTACGCAACCGCCGCTCGACCAGCAATCGGTCAAGGCAGCCATCGCGGCGGGCGAGGCCGCGCTCGATGGCTGCGGTCGCCTGCTGATCCGCAAGTCCGGCACCGAGCCGCTCATCCGAGTCATGGCCGAAGGCGAGGATGAGGCTCTGGTCGCCCGCGTCGTAGACGACATCGTGGCTGCCGTCGAGGCGGTCGCCCGCTGACGGTTCTGCCGCCAAGCCCAGGAAAGAGGAAGAGAGAATGCCCAATCGCCTGCTGCATACCATGATCCGCGTCATGGACATGGACAAGTCGATCGATTTCTATACGCGCCAGCTCGGCATGCAGCTGCTGCGCAGGAAGGATTATCCGACCGGCAAGTTCACCCTGGCTTTCGTCGGCTATGGCGGCGAGGACGACAATGCGGTGATAGAGCTGACCCATAACTGGGGCCGCGAGGAGCCATACGAGATCGGCACGGCGTTCGGCCACCTCGCGATCGGCGTCGATGACATCTATGGCACCTGCGAGCGCCTCGCCAAGGAAGGCGTCAAAATTCCGCGCCCGGCCGGTCCAATGGCCCATGGCGGCTCGGTCATCGCCTTCATCGAGGATCCGGACGGCTACAAGATCGAGCTGATCCAGAAATAGCGGCCCTCCGCCGGCACGGAAAGGTCTAGAGATAGACCGACGGCGCGTCGAGATCCCCCTGCCACGCATAGACTGCCAGCAATGGCTCGCTATGGGTCTGCATGGCATGGGGCTGGCCAGACCGGTGCAGCACAAAGCCGCCCGGCGGAACCACGCGCGCTTCGCCCGGAACCTGCCAGGTCGCATGACCCGACACGACCAGGTAGAGCTCGACGGCCGGGTGCGCGTGCATCGGATAGAAGGTGTCCGGCCCGATCAGCGTAAAGCCGAGCCGTGCGTGTGCGGTCTGCAGCGGCCCCATCGGGCCGGCGAATTCGGCAAAGGCAATGTTCGCGCCGAGGTCCTGATCGCCGTCATGGGCGGGATAATTGTAGTGCCAGGGCAGTGCGCCCATCACGGGGCGCGTGGCGCGCGCCACATCTGCCAGCACAAAATCCTCGGCCAGATCGAGCGCGGGCTCGAGAAGGTGGTTGTAGGTGCGCAAGGGGACAGTGGGCGTATAGGCCGGATTGGGCCTTGCCTCCAGCGCCGATCGGGCCATGTGCCGGATGGCAGAGTCGAGCTCGCCATCGGCGGATTTCTGGCGCGAGGTGAAGTCGTACAGCGCCCGGGCGATGGCGATGAAGTATTGACTCACGCAACGATCCGTCGGCCAGGAGTAATTCGTGTCGGAAAGTGGCGATGGCCGGCGGCAGCCCGGCCATCGCCCTTTTCGGAATAGTGCCGGCTCGGCCTATTTGCGCTTGTTCATCGGCACATAGGGCCGTTCGCCATAGCCGGTATAGAGCTGGCGCGGGCGGCCAATGCGCTGGCTGGGATCCTCGATCATCTCCTTCCACTGCGCCACCCAGCCCACGGTGCGGGCCAGGGCGAACAGCACGGTGAACATCGAGGTCGGGAAGCCGATCGCCTGCAGAATGATGCCGGAATAGAAGTCGACGTTCGGATAGAGCTTGTGCGAGATGAAGTACTCGTCATTGAGCGCGATCTTCTCAAGCTCCATGGCCAGCTTCAGCAGCGGGTCGTTGCGCATGCCGAGCGCGTCCAGCACCTCGTGGCAGGATTTACGCATCACCGAGGCACGCGGGTCGTAATTCTTGTAGACGCGGTGGCCGAAGCCCATCAGTCGGGTGTTGTCCTGCTTCGACTTCACCTTGGCGATGTATTCCTTGATGTTCGCGGTCGAGCCGATCTCGTGCAGCATCTTGAGGACCGCCTCGTTGGCGCCGCCATGGGCGGGACCCCAAAGGCAGGCGATACCGGCGGCAATGCAGGCGAAGGGATTGGCGCCGGATGACCCAGCCATGCGCACGGTCGACGTGGACGCGTTCTGCTCGTGGTCGGCGTGCAGGATGAAGATCTTGTCCATGGCCTTTGCCACGACGGGGTCGACCTTGTAATCCTCGGCCGGCACCGCGAAGGTCATGTTGAGGAAGTTCTCGGCATAGGACAGCTTGTTCTGCGGATAGACGAAGGGCTGGCCGACCGAATACTTGTAGGCCATGGCAGCGATCGTCGGCATCTTCGCG
The DNA here is from genome assembly GCF_004363235.1 of Dongia mobilis. Lineage (GTDB taxonomy): Bacteria > Pseudomonadota > Alphaproteobacteria > Dongiales > Dongiaceae > Dongia > Dongia mobilis. The sequence continues at coordinate 105,714 of NZ_SNYW01000014.1, read as the reverse complement.
ATCAGGCGGTGCGAGGCGATGGTGCGTTGGCGCGGGTCATGAATGTCGGTGCTGTCGTGATAGAAGGCGGAGAGCGCGCCCGCCACTGCTACCATCACCGCCATCGGATGCGCGTCGCGGCGGAAGCCGGAATAGAAGCGCGTGATCTGCTCGTGCAGCATTGTATGATAGGTGATGTTCTTCTCGAACTCCGCCTTCTGCTTGGCGTTCGGCAGTTCGCCTTCCAGCAGCAGATAGCAGACTTCCATGAAGTCGCTGTGCTCGGCCAGATCCTCGATGCGATAGCCGCGGTGGGTCAGGATGCCTTCGTCGCCATCGATATAGGTGATGGCCGACTGGGTCGAGCCGGTTGAGCCATAGCCGGGGTCATAGGTGAACAGGCCGTGTTCGCCATAGAGCTTGCGGATGTCGACGACGTCGGGACCGACCGTCCCTTTCAGGATCGGCAGTTCGAACTTCTTTCCGGTGCGGCTGTCGACGACCGATGCGGCGGCATAGGGCTTGGGCGCTGCCGGCAGGATTCCGCTGTTCTTGGTCTTTGAGACGCCGGCTTTCGCATTTGCCTTGGCGGCCTTCTTCTTTGTGGTCTTCCCAGCCATTGTGCTTCCCCTTTTCAAACCGAATATTCGATGCAGATGCGCGACGACACGGCCGAACCGCCGAATGCCACAGGCAAGTCTCCTACCGCGGGCGACAGGGCGACTGCCGGGCCCCCGTTGCTGCACATGCTAATGGGGTAAGGTTAACGGATGGTGACGTATCTGTCATCTGGCGAGAATGGCCTTGTCGCGATTGTTGCGCCCCGTACCATATCCTCTGAAAAACAATGGGTTACTGGCGAGAGTGGGGCTTCCATTCGCGGCGCAAAGCCGCGACACTGGCGCCATGCTGAGGGTAGAGAATCTGATCTACGATTATCCCGGCCATCGAGCCCTGGACGATGTCTCCTTCGAGGTCGAGGCGGGAAGCATCACGGCATTGGTGGGCCCGAATGGCGCCGGCAAATCCACGTTGATGCGCGTCTGCGCCGCCCTCGAGCGACCCTTCGCCGGAAGGGTCCTGCTCGCCGGCGCGAACGTTCACGACAATCCGCGCGCAGCGCATCGGCGCATGGGCTTTCTGCCGGATTTCTATGGCCTTTATGACGAACTGACCGTGGCGCAATGCCTCGACTACCGGGCCGCGGCCCAGGGCATCGCCCGGACCGAAAGGGCGGCGATCGTCGCGATGGCGGCTGCCCGGCTCGAGATCGCCGACCGTATCGACCAGCGGGCCGGGACGCTGTCGCGCGGGCTTCGCCAGCGCCTCGCCATAGCCCAGGCTATCCTGCACGATCCTGCCTTCCTGATGCTGGACGAGCCGGCTTCCGGCCTCGACCCGGCGGCGCGGATTGGCCTCTCCGCCGTCTTGCGGCAGTTGGCGGGCGAGGGGATGACCATCCTTGTCTCCTCGCATATCCTCGCCGAATTGCAGGATTATTCGACCCATATCCTGATGCTGAAGGCCGGCCGGGTGGTGGAGCATGCCTCGCTGGAACGTATCGCCGCCGAGGGCGGTGCCTCGCGTGACATCCGCCTTGGATTCGCGGCGAACATCCCGGACCTGCGCCGACGCCTGTCAGCCATAACGGAACTAGAAGTGATAACCTGCGGATCGGACGAGGCGCTGGTGCGTTTGACGGACGATCCCGCGATCCGGGCCGCTATCCTCGCCAGGCTTGCGGCAGAGGGATTGGGGCTGACCTGTTTTGCACCGGAGCGGCGCAGCCTGCAGGATATCTATCTTGAGCGCATGCGCGACCGGCCGCCAGCAAGGCCCGGCCTGCTGACCGGGCCGGAAAACGGCGAGGCCGGAACATGATGCCGGAACTCAACCCAGAACTCCGCCGGAACCTGTGGCTGCAATGCGGCTGGCAGCGTCTCGCCGGCGCCTTGGTCGTCGGCGTTACTATTGCCTATGCGCTCTATGCCTTCGGCGGTTTTGCCCGAGTTCTTTTCGGGGCCAATCTTGCCATTCTGGTCATCTTCGGCATGTGGGGGCCGCGCCGCGCCGCGGATTCGCTGGCCGAGGAAGTGGGAACCGGCACCTGGGAAATGCAGCGCATGTCCGGCCTCTCGGCATGGTCGATGGTCTGGGGCAAGCTGGTGGGCGGTACCGCTTTCGTCTGGTATTGCGGTGTACTTGCGATCCTCGCCTATGTGCTGGCCGGCCAACAACTCGATTTTCCGCCTGGCCGCGCCGGGAACTTCTGGCTCGGGGTCTATCTGGCCCTGATCGGCGCGGCACTCGCACATACCACGGCCTTCGCCATCGTGCTGCTTTTGATGCGCAAGACGGTATTCTATCGGCGCCTGACCATCACCCTGGCGCAGACCATCGGCTTCTTCGTCTATGTCGTCGTCAGCGGGGTAGAATCGGTGCGCCTGCTGGAGCAGGTCGACGTGGCGCCCCGCATCGGCCGCATCGGCGAGAGCGAAGCCACCTGGCCGCTGATCGGGGCCATTCTTGGCAGCTTCCTCTTCCTCTGGGCGATCATCGCGGCCTATCGGCTGATGCGCAACGAACTGCAATACCGGGCCTGGCCCTGGGTCTGGCTGCTGTTCCTGGCCTTCGCCATTTTTGCGGCGGAGCGCGTGGCGCTCTGGCCCGGCAGCAGCGATCTCGTCGGGATCGTTTCGGTACCGCTCATCCTGATGCTGATCGTCTATGCCGCCGCCCTGGCCGATCCGCGCGACCCGATCCGCTACCGCTCCGGCCTGATCGCGCTGGCGCAGTGCGATCTGCGGCGCGGTCTCGCCGAGACTCCTTGGTGGCTGTCCGGCTATGTCGTCTTCCTGGCCTATTGCGCGGTGATGGTGACGACCATCCTGACCATGCCGCAGGACGGCCTGCCGCGCGGGTTGCTCTACGCCATGCTGCGCTTCGACATCTTCCTGTCCTTCGAGAATCTGGCGCATTCGGGAGTTCTGCTGGCGCTTTTTGTGCTGCGCGATCTCCTCGTCCTGCTTTGTCTCAGCTTCGGGCCCTGGCGCCATCGCGCGGACATGACCTGGCTTGTCTATCTCGCCCTGGTCTACTGGCCACTAGCCGTCATTCTCACCTTCGGCGGCTATCTCGACTACATCACCCTGGTTCTGCCGGTGGCGGGTGACAATGCCTGGCTCAATTTTGCCCCGATCATGCTCCAGGTCGCCGTGGCGGCCTTCGCCGTGCGGCATTTCTGGCGCCAGGCAACAGGACATGGCGCGTCGGGCCTGCCGCAAGTTGGGGCGGAGACGGCGTAAAAGTAGCCGGAGGGCGAAATCCATTTCGTCCTTACGGGTTATGCCGCAGATCCGGAATGAATGGCCGAAATGATTGACCCAATCATGGGGTAACGTGCAAAGCTGCCGGCCAAAGGCAGGAGCTTTGCGATGTCCCAGTTCGATTACGACCTCTTTGTCATCGGTGCCGGCTCGGGCGGCGTGCGCGCGGCCAGGATCGCCGCCGGGTATGGCGCCAAAGTCGCCATCGCCGAGGAGAGTCGCGTCGGCGGCACCTGCGTCATCCGGGGCTGCGTGCCGAAGAAGCTGCTCTCTTATGCCGCCCATTTCCACGAGGATTTCGAGGATGCCCGCGCCTATGGCTGGTCGTCGGGCGAGGCGAGGTTCGACTGGCCGACCCTGATCGCCAACAAGGACAGGGAGATCGACCGCCTCAATGGCATCTACAAGAAGCTGTTAGCGGGTTCGAACGTGGCGCTGCTGGAAAGCCGCGCCGTGCTGCTCGACCCGCATACGCTGGATGTCGGCGGCAGGCGCGTTACGGCACGGAACATCCTGGTCGCCGTTGGCGGCTGGCCGGAAATGCCGCCGGTGCCGGGGATCGAACTTGCCATCACCTCGAACGAGGCCTTCCACCTGGAGCAAATGCCGCGGCACGTCGCCATCGTCGGCGGCGGCTATATCGCGGTCGAGTTTGCCGGCATTTTCAACGGCCTTGGTGCCGAGACCCATCTGCTCTATCGCGGCGAGCAGATCCTGCGCGGCTTCGATGACGATATTCGCCATTTTGCGGCTAGTGAGATCGTCAAGAAGGGCATCAATCTGCAGACCAAGGCGGATGTCGTGAAGATCGAGGCGGTCGGGGCAGGGCGGCGGGTGACGCTGAAATCCGGCGCCACGATCGAATGCGACGCCGTCATGTACGCGACCGGCCGCAGGCCAAAGACGGATGGCCTGGGACTGGAAGCCGCCGGTGTGGCACTCGGCAAGGGCGGCGCCATCGCGGTCGACGCGTTCTCGAAGACCAATGTCGACAACATCCATGCCGTGGGCGATTGCACCGACCGGGTCAATCTGACTCCGGTCGCGATCAAGGAAGGCCATGCCTATGCCGATACGGTGTTCGGCAACAGGCCCTGGTCGGTCGACCATGCTGTCATTGCCACCGCCGTCTTCAGCCATCCGCCGATCGGCACCGTCGGCACGACCGAAGCCGAGGCGCGGGGCGAGGGCAGGGAACTCGACATCTACAAGGCGGATTTCAAGCCGTTGAAACACACGCTCTCCGGCCGTGACGAGCGGACCTTGATGAAACTCGTGGTGGATCGAGCGAGCCAGGTCGTGCTGGGCGCGCATATGGTGGGCCAGGACGCGCCGGAGATCATCCAGGCCCTTGGCATCGCCGTGAAAATGGGCGCCACCAAGCAGCAATTCGATGCCACCATGGCGGTGCACCCGACGGCTGCCGAGGAATTCGTCACCATGCGAAATCCCGTGGCGGCGTGATGGCATTCACGGCGTCGTGATCAGCCAGCGTCGCCATCCGGACTAAACTGGCTGACATGAAGCAGTTTCTTGCCACCGCGACCTTGTTCTTGTTGCCCTTGTCCACGGCCTGGGCGGATGTTGATACCCTTGAATGCAATACCGCGGCGGCGATCCGCATCACCTATGCCGAATCCAGCCAATCATCCATCGACGACCTTTTCGGGGCGCACTCTAACGGAGAGATCTGCCTTGTCCGCGATGCGCCGGCAACCGTGATCGATCTCGGCGGCTATCCGATCTCGCTCCGCTATGTCGTACAGCACGGGAGCCCGGACCGTGCGGCGACGACATTGGCCGCGAAGTCCTTCTCCAGCGAGATCGTGTTTACGCCGGATGATCTTGCCGGCGGGTCCTTTATCCACCGTCGGATGATCAACAAGCCGCATTACTCGGAAACAGACGGTGACTGGCGGTACACGCCTTTACGGATGGTGTTGACGGAGCCGACACTGTTCATATTCGGCGGCGATGGTTGACCCGTCCGTTTGGGATTAAATATCAACTATTTCAATGAATTGCGCGCCTTTCTTGCATCATTTGCAAGGCCGGCCCATAAATCGTATATCGAAGGCGGCTGTTATCCACAGCCTGTCAGGTTCAACCCATGAGCGCGGGCGCGCGCAGAGGCTGCAAGATGAGCACGAAATGGTCGCCGGAGAGCTGGCGTGGCAAGCCGATCTCCCAGGTTCCCGAATATCCGGACGCCGCCAAGCTGGCGTCGGTCGAGGAGCGCCTGCGCGCCTATCCGCCGCTCGTTTTTGCTGGCGAGGCGCGGCGCCTCACCGAGGTGCTGGGCAATGTGGCTGAAGGGAAGGCCTTCCTGCTGCAGGGCGGCGATTGCGCCGAAAGTTTCGCCGAGTTCTCGGCCAACAATATCCGCGATACCTTCCGCGTCCTGCTGCAGATGGCGGTCGTGCTGACCTTCGGTGCGGCCATGCCCGTGGTGAAGATCGGCCGCATGGCTGGCCAGTTCGGCAAGCCGCGCTCCTCGCCGACTGAGGTGATCGACGGCGTCGAACTGCCGAGCTATCGCGGCGACAATGTGAACGGCATCGAGTTCACCAGGGAGGCGCGCATTCCGGACCCGGAGCGCCTCATCCAGGCCTATAACCAGTCGGCGTCGACGCTCAATCTGCTGCGCGCCTTCGCCCAGGGCGGCTTTGCCGATCTTCACAAGGTGCATCGCTGGAACCTCGATTTCGTGGCCGACAGCCCGCTCGGCCACCGCTACAAGGAACTGGCCGACCGGCTTTCGGAAACACTTGAGTTCATGGCCGCCTGCGGCCTCACCTCCGAGACGGTGCCGCAGATCCGCGAGACCGAATTCTTCACCAGCCACGAGGCGCTGCTGCTCAATTTCGAGCAGACGCTGACCCGCGTCGATAGCCTCACCGGCAAGTGGTATGCCTGCTCGGCGCACATGCTGTGGATTGGCGACCGCACGCGCCAGCTGGACGGCGCCCATGTCGAGTTCATGCGCGGCATCCAGAACCCGATCGGCGTCAAATGCGGGCCCACCATGGAGCCGGACGAGCTGCTTCGCCTGATCGACATCCTCAACCCGCAGAACATACCGGGTCGCCTCACCCTCATCGCCCGGATGGCGCATGACAAGGTGGAGCAGAAGTTGCCGCCGCTGGTCCGCGCCGTGAAGCGCCACGGCGCCAAGGTCGTCTGGTCCTGCGATCCCATGCACGGCAACACGATCAAATCCTCGACCGGCTACAAGACGCGGCCCTTCGACCGGATCCTGGCCGAGGTGAAGGGCTTCTTCGCCGTGCACCGCGCCGAGGGCACCCATGCTGGCGGCGTGCATTTCGAGATGACCGGCCAGGACGTTACCGAATGCATCGGCGGCGCCAAGGCGGTGACCGAGGATGCCCTGGCCGACCGTTATCATACCCATTGCGACCCGCGCCTCAATGCGACGCAGGCCCTGGAACTTGCCTTCCTGATTGCCGAGCAATTGAAAGCGGAGCGCGCCGGTGGACAACGCATCGCCGAAGCCTCGTAACGACAATGCCAGGTCGGAGGCGGGGCCGGTTGCAGGCCCTGCTTCCGCTGCCATTGCCGACTGGTCCGACCAGTATTTCCTGAAGACCAAGGCGACCGTCGAGAAATTCGGCGATTGCAGGGTCACCTATGCCGTCTTCATGCGGCGCCCGGTGGTCTCGGCGCCGCGTCTCGCCATCGACTGGCTGCACGGCATCGCGGCCGAACGGGGCGCCGAATTCAAGATCGATCTGCAATATGACGAGGGCCGCTGGGTCGGTGCCGGCGAGCCGATCATGTATGTCAGCGGCTCCTTCGTGCATCTGGCCGACCTCGAGACGCTGCTGCTGATGAAACTGGGGCCGGCCTGCGTTGCCGCGTTCAACGCCTTCACCATGTGCGCCGATCTCCCCAAGGTTGCCTTCCTCGCCATGGATGCACGCCATTGCGCCGGGCTGGAGATGGCAGAGATGATGGCCTATGCCGCCTCGGTCGGGTCCGACCGGGCTCGGCGCAAAGTGGGCGCCACCGGCTTCGTCGGCAATGCCACCCAGGCGACGGCGCATTATTTCGGCCAGGAAAGGGCGTTGGGCACCATGCCCCATGCCCTCATCGGCTATGCCGGCTCAACCCTGCGCGCGGCCGAGATGTTCAACGAGACCTTCCCGGACGAACCGATGACGGTGCTGGTCGATTATTTCGGCCGCGAAGTGACCGATGCGCTGACTGTCGCGCGCCGCTTTGCCGCCATGGCATCGCAGGGGAAACTCTCGGTCCGCATCGATACACCGGGCAGCCGCTTCATTGAGGGCCTCGACCCGCCGGCTTCCTATGCGGTGCTCGACCGGCATGTGCCCAACGTGATCCGCGGCTATCGCAGCGAGGCGGAGTTGAGGAGCCTGGTCGGCGCCGGCGTCTCGGCCGCCGCCATCTGGCACCTGCGCGACGCACTCGACCGCGAGGGCTTCCACAAGGTGAAGATCGTCGCTTCGTCGGGTTTCGATCCGGCCAAGTGCAAGGTGATGGCAGAAGCCAAGGCACCCATTGACGTGGTCGGCACCGGGTCCTTCCTGCCGCAGCGCTGGACCGAGACCTACGCCACCGCCGACATCATCGAATACAACGGCGTCAAGCGGGTGAAGGTCGGTCGCGAGTTCCTGTTCCGGAAGGAATGATCATTTCGGTGCCGCGGCGAAGGGGATCTCCGACCAGACATATCCGCGTTCATTGCTGTTTGGCTTGACACCCCATTGCAATACCCAGGTCTTGCCGGTGCGGGTATCGAGCAGGACATTCACGGTCGAGCGCGACTTGGTGAGGTCGAAATCGGCCTGATCGAGTACCATCAGCACATAGCGGCCGCCCGCCTGTTCGATCACCGGGGTGGGGGTCAGGGTGCCGGGCAGGTCCTGCGCGGCGGTGGGCAAGTGCATGGCCGAGGCGACCAGCGCGGCGACCGCAGCAATAATTACAGGGCGATAGCGTTTCATTATCCTGGCTCCGGCATGGGATGGCTGTTGCAATCCTAGCATGTGCCGTGCCGGCCCCGCGTGCCCCTCGCCAATTGACTTGGGAAATCAAAAAGTTAAGTTTGCCGCGACGAGAGGCAGGAAAAGCATGACCGAAACCAGCAGGATCGCTCTGGCCCAATTGAACCCGAAGGTGGGCGACATTGCCGGCAACCTGTCGCGCATCCGGACAGCGAGGGTCGAAGCGCGGGCCAAGGGTGCCGATCTGGTGGTTACTGGCGAATTGGGTGTTTCCGGCTATCCGCCGGAGGACCTGGTCCTGAAGCCAGCCTTTCAGGTAGCTTGCCGCGAGGCGGTCGAGGCGTTGGCAAGGGAGACGGCCGATGGCGGGCCGGCCGTCATCGTCGGCGCGCCATGGCTGGAGGAGGGGAGGCTGCACAATGGCGCCTTTCTGTTGGGCGAGGGCAGGGTCCTTGCGGCGCGCTTCAAATACGATCTGCCCAATTATGGGGTCTTTGACGAGAAGCGCGTCTTCCAGCCGGGTCCATTGCTGGAACCGGTCGCCTTTGGGGGCCTGAATATCGGCCTGATGATCTGCGAGGATCTCTGGTTTCCGACCACGGCGGCGCATCTCAGGGCGCGGGGTGCCGATCTGTTGGTGGTGCCCAATGGCAGCCCGTATGAGCATGACAAGATCGACCAGCGCCTCGACATCGCCCGTGCACGTCAGCGGGAAACCGGCCTGCCGATCATCTATGTGAACCAGGTGGGCGGGCAGGACGAACTGGTCTTCGACGGCGATTCCTTCGTACTCGACCGCGGCGGCGCGATTCGCTGGCGCCTGCCGGCCTTCCGGGAGGCGGTCGAGGTGAGCGAATGGCGGCGCGGCAAGGAGGGCTGGCAGTGCCTGCCGGGGGTGACGACCGAGAGCCTGCCGCGGCTGCACTCGATCTATCAGGCGATGGTGCTGGGCCTGCGCGATTACGTGCGCAAGAACAACTTTCCCGGCGTGATCCTGGGACTTTCCGGCGGCATCGACAGTGCCTTGTCGGCGGCGGTTGCGGTCGACGCGCTTGGGCCGGACAAGGTGCGCGCCGTCATGATGCCGTCGCCCTATACCAGCCGGGAGAGCCTTGAGGATGCGGCTGCCTGCGCCCAGTTGCTGGGCATAGCCTATGACGTCGTTTCCATCGAGCCTGCCATGCGGGCCTTCGAGGGGATGCTGGCCCCCCTGTTCGCGGGGCGCCAGACGGACACGACCGAGGAAAACATCCAGAGCCGCGCGCGCGGCCTAACCCTGATGGCACTCTCCAACAAGCTCGGCCACATGCTGCTGACCACCGGCAACAAGTCGGAAATGTCGGTCGGCTATGCGACCCTCTATGGCGACATGTGCGGCGGCTATTCGGTGCTCAAGGACATCTACAAGGTGACCGTCTTCGCCTTGAGCCGATGGCGGAACGACCACCAGCCGGCGGATTGCCTGGGGCCGGCGCGCGCGGTCATGCCTGAACGGGTCATTTCCAAGCCGCCCTCGGCAGAATTGAAGCCCGACCAGACCGACCAGGACACCCTGCCGCCCTATGACATCCTCGACGGCATCCTCACCTGCCTGGTCGAGGAGGAGATGGCCGTGGACCAGATCGTCGCCAGGGGCTATGACAGGGCCACGGTCCACCGGGTCTGGCGCATGCTGGATCTGGCTGAATACAAGCGTCGCCAGGCCCCGCCCGGGGTCAAGATATCGCGCCGCGCCTTCGGCCGGGACCGACGGTATCCGATCACCAACGGCTTTCGTCCTGGTTAGGATTGGCCGGGCTGACGGGGTCAGATTGATGGAAGTCGAGTGTTGTGATGTCGGTTCGCGTTCGCTTCGCACCCAGCCCCACGGGCCGGCTGCATGTCGGCAACATCTACGTTGCCCTGAATAACTGGCTGTTCGCGCGCCAGCGCGGCGGCTCGTTCCTGTTGCGCCTCGACGATACCGACATCGAACGCTCCACCGCCGAGTTCGCCGCCGGCATCGAGGCGGATCTCGCCTGGCTGGGTCTCGCCTGGGATCTGTTCGCCCGCCAGTCCCAGCGCCTCGCATCCTATGATTCCGCCGCGGCCAGGTTGAAGCAGAGCGGCCGCCTCTATCCTTGCTATGAAACGGCCGAGGAACTGGCGCTGAAGCGCAAGGTGCAGTTGAGCCAGGGCAAGCCGCCGGTCTATGACCGGGCGGCGCTGAAACTGACCGATAGTGACCGGGCGCGCCTGGAGGCGGCGGGTATCACGCCGCATTGGCGCTTCCGGCTGGAGGGTCGCCGCGTCGAATGGCACGACCACGTGCGCGGGGCCGAGCATATCGACACCTCGAGCCAGTCGGACCCCGTCCTCATCCGGGCCGACGGGACCTATCTCTACACCCTGCCATCCGTGGTGGACGACATTGAGCTCGGTGTCAGCCATGTGATCCGCGGTAACGACCACGTCACCAACACGGCGACCCAGATCCAGATCTTCGAGGCATTGGGCGCCAAGGCGCCGGAGTTTGCGCATCTGCCGTTGCTGGTGGATGCCGCCGGCGAGGGGCTGTCGAAGCGGCTCGGTTCGCTCTCCATTGCGGATCTCAGGGCGCAAGGGCTCGAGCCCATGGCGCTCAACGCCTATCTCGCCCATATCGGCACTGGCGATCCGGTCCTGCCGGTGCGCCATCTCGACGAGCTGGTCGCGGGCCACGACCTGGCCAAGTTCGGTAAATCTAGCCCGCGCTTCGACCCCGTCGAGTTGCTGCACCTCAATGCGCGCCTCCTACACCTGTTGCCCTTTGCCGAGGCGCAGGCGCACCTTGCCAGCCTCGGCCTCGGCAGTGTCGATGCGGCACTCTGGGACGTGGCACGATCCAATGTCGAGAAGGTCGAGGAGGTTGCCGAATGGTACCGGATCTGTCGCGGAACCATACCGCCTCAGGTGACCGATCCGGCCTTTGCCGGGGCAGCGGCCGATGTCCTGCCGCCCGAGCCCTGGGATGAGGGCACCTGGAAAAGCTGGACTGATGCGGTCAAGGCTGCGACGGGCCGCAAGGGCAAGGATTTGTTCATGCCCCTGCGCCTCGCGCTCACCGGCCTCGACCACGGCCCGGAACTGAAGCTGCTGCTGCCGCTGATCGGCCGCGACAAGGCGCTGCGCCGCCTGCGCGGCGAGAGCGCGTGAGGATTGGGATTATGACGATTCATCTCTACAACACCCTGCTGCGCGAGAAGCAGGTGTTCCAGCCGATCGATCCCCTGAACGTGCGCATTTATGTCTGCGGCCCGACGGTCTATGACTATGCCCATATCGGCAATGCGCGCCCGGTCGTGGCGTTCGATGTGCTCTATCGCCTGCTGCGCCATGTCTATGGGCCGGATCACGTCACCTATGCCCGCAACATTACCGATATCGACGACAAGATCATGGCGGCGGCCGAGAAGACCGGCGAGAGCATCGAGAGCATTACGACGCGCACGGCCGGATGGTATCATGACGACATGGCGGCGCTGGGGGCACTGCCGCCGGATCGCGAGCCGCGCGCGACCGCCTATGTCCCGCAGATGATCCGCCTTATCGAGCAACTCATTGCCAAGGGCTTTGCCTATGAGGCCGAGCGGCATGTCCTCTTCAACGTGCCGGCAATGCAGGATTACGGAAAATTATCGCGACGCAGCCTCGACGACATGATCGCGGGTGCCCGCGTCGACGTGGCGCCCTACAAGAAGCACCCGGCCGATTTCACGCTGTGGAAGCCCTCGGCCGACAACCAGATCGGCTGGGACAGCCCCTGGGGCAAGGGGCGGCCCGGCTGGCATATCGAGTGCTCGGCCATGTCCGGCGATATCCTCGGCGAGGTATTCGACATCCATGCCGGCGGGATCGACCTCATCTTCCCGCATCACGAGAACGAGATCGCCCAGAGTCGTTGCGCCCACGGCACGCCGGTCATGGCCAATTACTGGCTGCATAACGGCTTCGTCCAGGTGAACGGGCAGAAGATGTCGAAATCGCTCGGCAACTTCTTCACGGTGCATGAATTGCTGGAGGAGGGGTTCCGTGGCGAGGCGATCCGCCTCGCGCTCCTTTCGGCGCATTACCGCCAGCCGATCGACATCACCCGCGAGGGCATCATCGAGGCCAAGGCGCAACTCGATCGCTTTTACGGCGCCCTGGCCAAGGTGGCGGATATGGCCGTTGATCCGGCGCCGACGGATCACGTGCTGGCTGCCATCGCCGACGATCTCAACACGCCCCTGGCGCTGAGCGAGCTGCATGAGTTGGTAACGAAGCTTAACAAGGCGACCAATGAAACTGAGAAAAAGGTCGCCAAGACTGAGCTATTGGGTGGCGCGCAGCTGCTTGGCCTGCTCTGGCAAGATCCTGCCAAGTGGTTGCAATCAGGTGGTTCCGGCATCGAGACGGCCGAGATCGAGGCGCTGATTGCGGCGCGGCTTGCTGCGAAGAAGACAAAAAACTTTGCGGAAGCAGACCGCATCCGTAATGACCTTGCGGCCAAGGGCATCTTGTTGGAAGATAATTCCATGGGGACGACGTGGCGCCGGGCGTAAACGCGGCTTAGCAGGATGCGCTGATATGACCTATCAGCGGCTCACGTCGGAGGACTTTCTGGAACGTTGCTCACTCCGGACGGCGGCACTCTACCGCTACTGGAGCAAGAAGAAGTGCGGCCGCAAGCTGCCGCGACGCTGCGACATCGATCCCGTCGAAATGAAACCCTGGCTGCCCGGCATCGTCCTCGTCGACGTCAAGCCGGCGCGGAAGATCGTTTACCGCGTGGTTGGTACGGCGGTGTGTCAGCACCGCGGCTTCGATCCCACCGGCCGACCGGTGGAAGAGGGCCTCTACGGAAATGTCCGTGAAGAGGTGCTGGAAAACTATCGCCTCGCCATCGACGAGCAATCCATCGTGTTCGACTACGATTCCACACCCTCGCGCTCCGGGTTTGCGCGCGAGATCGGCACCCTGTTCCTGCCCCTTTCCAGCAGCGGCGAACGCGTCGACCAGGTGCTGATCTACCAGGACATCGAACCGCTGCCGCTGCGCTGAGTGTCAGCGGCGTTCGGCAAGGGCGAGGCGCAAGGCGAGGCCGACGAAGACCAGTGCCGTCAGCCGGTTGAGCCACAGCCCGACCATGGCGGAGCCCTTCAGCAGCTTCGCGGCCGTTGCCGCGGAAATGGCGACGGCGCAGTTCACCGCCGTGCCGCTGATGTTGAAGAGGGTGCCGAGGACGAGTATCTGCAGCCAGACGGGTCCGGCCCTGGGATCGACGAATTGCGGCAGGAAGGCCAGGATGAAGAGGGCGACCTTGGGGTTGAGCACGTTGGTCAGCGCGCCTTCCGCGAAGACCCGCCACAGGCCGGCTGGTGCTGGCGCGCTGCAGCCGGAGAGTCGGGCCTTGCCGGCCTTCAGCGCCTTCCAGGCGAGATAGAGCAGATAAGCCACGCCAGCCGATTTCACCGCGACAAAGGCCGCTTCGGAATGGGCAAGCAGGGCAGAAACTCCGAAGGCGGCAAGGGCGGTATGGACCAGAGACCCGCCGGCGATGCCGAAGCTGGCGGCAATACCGGCGGCGCGGCCCTGTGCCGCGGCCCGGGCGATGACATAGGTCATGTCGGCGCCGGGTGTCAGGTTCAATGCCAGGGCGGCGATGAAAAAGGGGACAAGGGCAACAGGATCCGGCATTTCCGAGGCCTCGAAGGCGGGTAACAATCTGTCCATGGGCTGCTTGACGGGCAGAGTCCCATATGGTCATTAGCCGGTCAATCACCGGAAATTGCTGGAAAAGCCGGCCGATCATGGCAGACGACAATCGCGTATACCTTTTCGACAGCACCCTGCGGGACGGTGCCCAGACCCAGGGCGTCGATTTCAGCGTCAACGACAAGCTGGCCATCGCCCAGGCGCTGGATCGGCTCGGGGTGGACTATGTCGAGGGCGGCTGGCCTGGCGCCAACCCGACCGACGATGCCTTCTTCGGGGCACCTCCCGCCTTCAACAGGGCCAGGTTCGTCGCCTTCGGCATGACGCGCCGGCCCGGCCGCTCGGCCGCCAACGATCCCGGCCTCAACGCCCTTCTCAACGCGAAGACTCCGGCAGTCTGCATGGTCGGCAAGAGCTGGGATTTCCATGTCGACGTGGCCCTCGGCATCAGCCGCAGCGAGAACATCGACATGATCAGGGAAAGCGTCGCGCATGCCGGCAAGAGCGTGGACGAGGTGATGTTCGACGCCGAGCACTTCTTCGACGGTTACAAGGCCAATCCGCAATACGCGCTGGATTGCGCCCTGGCCGCCTACCAGGCCGGTGCGCGTTGGATCGTGCTCTGCGACACCAATGGCGGCACGCTGCCGCACGAGGTGGAACGCATCGTCGGCGAGGTGACGGCGAAAATCCCTGGCGCGCGGCTTGGCATCCATTGCCATAACGATACCGAGAATGCCGTCGCCAACTCGCTCGCCGCCGTGCGGGCGGGCGTGCGGCAGATCCAGGGCACGCTCAACGGCCTCGGCGAGCGCTGCGGCAATGCCAACCTGGTTTCACTCATCCCCTCGCTGATGCTGAAATCGAACTTCAAGGTCGGCCTGACCGAGCAGGACCTGAAGCAGCTGACCCATGTCTCGCGCCTGCTGGACGAGCGTCTCAACCGCGCGCCCAATCGCAGCGCCGCCTATGTCGGCGAGAGCGCCTTTGCCCACAAGGGCGGGCTGCATGTCTCGGCTGTGGAGAAGGATCCGCGGACCTACGAGCATATCGAGCCTGAGCTGGTCGGCAACCGCCGCCATATCGTCGTCTCCGACCAGTCGGGCCGCGCCAACATCCTGGCGCGCTTCCGCGAGGTCGGGCTCGATGTCGAGGCGGATGACGGCAAGGTGGCGGCGCTGGTCGAGACGGTGAAACTGCGCGAATACGAGGGCTATGCCTATGACGGTGCCGAGGCATCGTTCGAATTGCTGGCGCGGCGCGCGCTGGGCTCGGTACCCGGCTATTTCCGGCTGGCACGCTTCCGCGTCATGGACGAGCGGCGCTGGAACGTGCGCGGTGAACTGGTGACAGAATCCGAGGCCACGGTCACGATCGAGCTCAAAGGCGAGCAGCTGATGACGGTCGCCACCGGCAATGGCCCGGTGAACGCGCTGGACACCGCGCTCAGGAAGGCGCTGCTGCCGCATTATCCCGAGCTTGGCGACATGCGGCTGGTGGATTTCAAGGTGCGCATCCTGACGCCCCAGGCCGGTACCGAGGCCATCACCCGCGTTATGATCGAAAGTGCCGACAATGCCGGCGAGCGCTGGAGCACGGTCGGCGTCTCGCCCAATATCATCGATGCCTCCTACGAGGCGCTCAACGACGCGATCACCTGGAAGCTCCTGAAATCGGGCGCGAAGAGCGCCGAATAACCATGAGCATGGGCGGTCCCGCCATCATCCTGGTTAGCCCGCAGATGGGCGAGAACATCGGCACGGCGGCGCGCGCCATGCTGAATTGCGGCCTCACCGATTTGCGTCTGGTCGGGCCCCGCGACGGCTGGCCAAATGTGAAGGCCGAGCGCGCCGCGGTGGGAGCGTTCGAGATGATGCCCCCGGTCCGGGTCTTCGAGAAGACCGAGGACGCGCTCCGGGACCTGACCTATGTCTATGCCACCACGGCGCGGGACCGGAAGATGGTGAAGCCCATCGTGACAGCCCGATTTGCCGCGGCCGAGGCGAAAGAAAGGATCGCGGCCGGTGGCAGAATCGGTTTCTTGTTCGGCGCAGAGCGCATGGGCCTGGTCAATGACGATGTGGCGCTGGCGGATGCGCTCCTGACCGTGCCGCTCAACCCGGAGTTCACCAGCCTCAACCTGGCCCAGGCGGTGCTGCTTGTCGGATACGAGTGGTTTCAGGCCGGCGATACCACTCCACCGTCACAACTCGACACCAATGGGTCGCCGCTGGCGACAAAGGAACAGCTTCACGCCTTCTTTGCGCATTTCGAGCGCGAACTCGATGCCTGCGGGTTCCTGCGCAACCAGGAAGCCCGGCCCAGCATGGTGCGGAACCTGCGGAACATGTGGTCGCGTACGCATCTGACCGAACAGGAGGTGCGGACGCTGCATGGCGTAGTGAAGGAATTGACAACGCTGCGTGTGCCGCGAAAATAACCGCCGTTCCGAACCCAGCGGAAGCGGTCCAAACCGGGCCGGACAAGGTCAGGATGGCACGCGTCTCATTCACGTCGCATCTGCGCAAGGTCGCACCAACTGAAGCTGTCCACATTGCGGCCGGTAATCTTGGTAATGCGCTGGAGCCCGTCTTCGCCCGATATCCGAAGCTCCGCGGCTATGTGGTCGACGAGCAGAACCGCCTGCGCAAGCATGTCGTCATCTTCCTGAACGGTGAACGCCTGGCTGCCGCCGACTGGCCCTCGCATCTCGTGGATGAGGACGACGAGATCCATGTGCTGCAGGCTTTGTCCGGCGGCTGAGGGAGAACGATATGGCAAGCAGACTGGCAGTCGCGTCACGCAAGGGGCTTATTCTCTATCGCCTGAAGGACGGCGGCTGGCTTTACGAGGGTGTCCACTTTCGCGGCACGCCGGTCAGCATGGTGATGCGCGACCCGCGTGATGGCCGCCTCTATGCGGCCCTCGATCACGGCCATTTCGGACCCAAGCTGCACCGCTCGGACGATGACGGCGCAAATTGGCGCGAAATCGCGACGCCCGCCTTCCCGAAGATGGAGGCCAGCAACGCACCTGCGGTTCTCAACATCTGGGCGCTGGAAGCGGCGGGTGCGGATCGGCCCGGCACGATCTATGCCGGCACGGTGCCCGCGGGGATCTTCCGCTCCGACGACGCGGGCGAAAGCTGGACCCTGAACCAGTCCTTTATGAACCTGCCGGAACGCACCCAATGGGGCGGCGCCGGCAATGATACCCCAGCCGTCAGTTCGATCTCGATCCATCCCAACGACAGCCGGCGCATGGGCATCGCCATTTCCGCCGGCGGGGTCTGGCAGACCGAGGATGAGGGGGCGAGCTGGCGCAATACCTCGAAGGGATTGTGGGCCGCCTATATGCCGCCCGACCAGGCGGAGAACCCGAACGTGCAGGATGTGCACCAGATGCGCCGCGCGCGGCAGGATCCCGACCGGCTCTATATCCAGCATCACAATGCCGTCTTCACGTCGTCCGATGGCGGGTCGACCTGGCAGGAGATCTCCAAGGCCTTCGGCTTCGCCGTTGCCGTTCATCCGCGGGATCCGCTGACCGCCTGGTTCGTCCCTGGCGAGAAGGACCAGTACCGCATGCCGAAGGACGAGACCTTCTGTGTTGCCAAGACCAGCGATGGCGGGCGGAGCTTCCGGACCATCACAAAGGGCCTGCCGGAAAAGCCGGCCTTCGACCTGGTCCTGCGCCACGCCATGGATGTGGACGACACCGGTGAGAAGCTGGCATTCGGCTCGACCACGGGCAATCTCTGGACCAGTTCCGATGGCGGGGAGGCGTGGCAACTGCTCTCCAGCCACCTGCCGCCCGTCTATTGCGTCAGAATTTTCTAGATATTTCAAATTGTTATGCCAATTTATCGGCGCTTGACGGGGCGGAATTAGCCGCTATATTCCGCCCGCTCCCGTGCCGGACCGCCTTTGGGCCCAGTCCAGCCGCCGGTTTCGACCGGGTCGGACAGCCGGGACATGAAAAACGTCGTGCAAAAACGAGAGGATTATCCATGTCGAAGCGTATTCAGGCCAAGCACAAGATCGACCGCCGTTTGGGCGTCAATCTGTGGGGCCGTCCCAAGAGCCCGGTCAACGATCGCGAATACGGCCCCGGCCAGCACGGCCAGCGCCGCAAGAAGCCGACCGATTACGGCATCCAGTTGATGGCGAAGCAGCGCCTGAAGGGCTATTACGGCTCGATCGGCGAGCGCCAGTTCCGCAAGCTCTATGAAGAAGCCGCCCGTCGCCGCGGCGACACCTCCGAAAACCTGATCGGTCTGCTCGAGCGCCGCCTGGAGACTGTCGTCTACCGCGCCAAATTCGTGCCGACCGTTTTCGCCGCCCGCCAGTTCGTCAACCACGGCCACGTCCTGGTGAACGGCAAGCGCGTCAATATCGGCTCCTACCAGCTGAAGGAAGGCGATGTCGTGGAAGTCCGCGACCGCGCCAAGCAGCTGGCCATCGTTCTCGGCGCCGCGCAGTCGCAGGAGCGTGATGTGCCGGAATATGTCGAGACCGACCACAAGAAGATGACCGCGAGACTCGTGCGCGTGCCGCAGCTGGGTGACGTGCCGTACCCGGTCAGCATGGAACCGCATCTGGTCGTCGAATACTACTCGCGCTAAGTCGGCGCGATCCCACGCGAAACAAGAAGGGCCGGTCCTTGGGGACCGGCCCTTTTTCTTTCAGTTGCCGCGCAGCCGGTCGAGGCCGCGGGCCAGATCCGCGATCAGGTCGTCGGGATCCTCGAGCCCGGCATGGATGCGCACCGTCGGCCCCGGCTGCCGCCATCTGGTGGCGGTTCGCGCGCTGCCGAGGCTGGAGGGCACCATCAGGCTTTCATAGCCGCCCCAGGAAAACCCGAGGCCGAAAAGCTCCATGCCGTCGATCATGGCGGCTACGCGCGCATCATCGAACGGGTTGAAGACCACGCCGAAGAGGCCGCTTGAACCCAGGAAGTCGCGTTTCCACAAGTCATGGCCGGGATGTTCCGGCAATGCGGGGTGCAGCACCCTGGCCACTTCCGGCCGTCCCTTCAGCCAGTTGGCGAGGGTGAGTGCCGTTTGCTGGTGCTGGGCGAGGCGGGCGCCGATCGTACGCAGGCCGCGCAGGGCCAGATAACAATCGTCGCCACCGACGGCAAAGCCCATGCCGTGAACCTGGGTCTTCACCTGCGTAAAGAACCGATCGCGCATGGTGATGATGCCCATCATCACGTCCGAATGGCCGACGATGTATTTGGTCGCCGCATGCACCACGACATCGACTCCGTGGCGGTAGGGTTTGAAGAAGAGGGGGCTGGCCCAGGTATTGTCCAGGATGACGACGCAGTCCCTTTCATGGGCGGCGGCGGCGATCGCGGGCACGTCCTGGATCTCGAAGGTGTGGGAGCCGGGACTCTCCAGATATACGACTTTGGTATTGGGTCGGATGAGCGCGGCGATACCGGCGCCGACCGACGGGTCGTAATAGGTCGTCTCGATGCCGAACCTTCGAAGCTGCGTGTCGCAGAACACGCGGGTGGGCTCGTAGGTGGAGTCCACCATCAGCACATGGTCCCCGGCGCCGAGAAAACTCAGCAGGGCGCCGGACACAGCGCCAAGCCCGGACGGCACGGCAACGGCCCGGTCGGCCTCTTCCAGGGCGGCCACGGCTTCTTCCAGGGCGAAGGTCGTCGGGGTGCCGTAACGCCCGTAATAGACCGTATTGAAACGCTCCTTGTGGCGCGCCCGCATGTCGGCGACGCTGTCATAAAGTACCGTCGAGGCGTGGTATACGGGCGGATTGACGATGCCGTGATGGGCCTTCGGGTGATTGCCGGCATGGGTAGCCAGGGTGCGGTCGCGCTTGGTCATGGGTGTGGTCCGGATATGCTGGAGACCCTGCAGGCTTTACCATTCCTGCCCGGCCGTTCCTAGCCCGGCGCCACCTCGGCAAGGCGCCGGCCGGCGCCTCCTGCGTGGCGAATAGCCAGTCTTTTCAGGCATTCCGCCGGGCTTAACAGGCGGTCAGGATGCTTGTAGGGCAACAATCCCTGTGTTAGAGAAAATTCAAGCCAGTTGGCATCTCTGGGAACTGCACCCGTAAAAATGGGGCATTGATGCCGCAGGTGACGAAGAACAATTAATCCAGGGAAGGACATCCAGATGAAACAGATGAAGTATGTCGTTGCTGGTGCCGCGCTGCTGGTTGGCATGGCCGCAGCGGCCCAGGCCGCGACGCTTGACGACGTCAAGGCGCGCGGCAAGCTGGTTTGCGGTGTTACCACCGGCTTGGCCGGTTTCGGCGCGCCCAACGACAAGGGCGAATGGGCCGGGCTCGATATCGACCTCTGCAAGGCCGTCGCCGCCGCCGTGTTCGGCGATGCGACCAAGGTCGAGTACAAGCCGCTATCGGCAGAACAGCGCTTCACGGCGCTGCAGGCGGGTGAAGTCGACGTCCTGGCACGCAATTCGACCTGGACCCTGTCGCGCGACACCCAGCTCGGTCTCGATTTCGTTGGCGTCAACTACTATGACGGCCAGGGCTTCATGGTGCGCAAGGACCTTGGCGTCAGCAGCGCGCTCGAACTGAAAGGTGCCACGGTCTGCGTGCAGGAAGGCACCACGACCGAGAAGAACATGGGCGATTTCGACAAGGCCAACAGCCTTGGCTTCGAACCGGTCAAGTTCAAGGAGAACGACCAGGCCCGCAGCGCCTATGACGAAGGCCGTTGCGACGCCTACACCACCGATGCCTCCGGCCTGGCCGGCGAGCGCACGGCGCTCAAGGACCCGGCTGCGCACATCATCCTGCCGGAGATCATCTCCAAGGAACCGCTCGGCCCGGTCGTGCGTCATGGCGACAACCAGTGGGGCGACATCGTCCGCTGGGCCCATAACGCCACCCTCGTGGCCGAGGAAAAGGGCATCACTCAGGCCAATGTCGATGACGTAAAGGCGGCCAACGGTGCCGACAACACGGCGGCTGATGCCGAGATTCAGCGCCTGCTCGGCATCACCGACAAAATGGGTGAGGGCCTCGGCCTTTCGGCTGATTGGGCCTATAACATCGTCAAGGCGGTCGGCAATTATGGCGAAATCTTCGACCGCAACATCGGCCCGAACACGCCGATCGGCCTGGAACGCGGCCTCAACGCGCTGTGGACCAAGGGCGGTCTGCAATACGCACCGCCTGTGCGCTAAGCCAATCATTCGCTGAAAACCTACGCCCGGCCAAAAGCCGGGCGTAGGCACATATATCTGTTCTCACGCAACCCGGTGGGGAGGCGTTGACATGGCGTCAGCAAAATCCGCGGCAGCAGCAGCCAACGGCGAAAATTCCATTCATCAAAAGAGAATCGCATTCTGGCGCGATGAGCGGACACGCGGCGTCATTGCCCAGGTCGTGACCATTCTCGTCCTCGCTGGGCTCTTTTGGTTTCTTATCTCGAACTTCCTCGAGAAGCAGGCTCGCAGTGCCGGCCCCGCGATCAGCTTCGATTTCCTCAACAACGTCGCCGGTTTCCAACTCAGCTTCTCCCTGCTGCCGATTACGCTGGATTCGCCCATCGGCCTTCTCATTGTAGCAGCCGGCATCAGTACGCTGCTCGTCGCCTTCTTTGCGGCCATAATTGCAACCCTTCTGGGTCTGGTTGTCGGCGTGCTACGCCTTTCGCACAACTGGCTGATTTCGCGCATCGCCGCGACCTTCATAGAAATCATCCGCAACATCCCGCTGCTGCTGCAACTGGTGTTCTGGTACACCGCGGTTCTGACAGTACTGCCGCGCCACAAGGACAGCCTCACTCTGTTCGACGTCGCGTTCCTGAACATCAAGGGCATGTTTCTGCCGCGCCCGTTCCTGCAAGAGGGGGCGGGCATACTCCTCTTCGTCGTCGTCGTGGCGATCGGCGCCGCAGTCATGGTCGCGCGCTGGGCACGGAATCGGCAGATGCTTACTGGCCAGCAATTCCCCGTCTGGTCGGTTAACCTGCTAATCGTCATGGGGCTGCCGCTGCTGGCCTATCTCGCCCTGCACGAGCCGATCGGCTGGGAAATCCCGGAGAAGGGCGGCTTCAACTTCAAGGGGGGCTTGACAGTCCAGCCTGAAATGACGGCCCTCATTGTCGGCCTCGGCGTCAGCACCGCGGCCTATGTCGCAGAAATTGTGCGAGCCGGCATCATGTCGGTAAGCCATGGGCAGACCGAGGCCGCATCTGCACTCGGCCTTAAGGCGAACCTGACGTTGCGCCTGGTGGTCTTGCCTCAGGCACTGCGCGTCATGATTCCGCCGATGATCAGTCAGTATCTCAACGTCGTGAAGAACTCCACGCTGGCTGGTTTCATCGGGTTTGCTGACCTCTTCTCGGTCATCAGTACCTCGCAGAACCAGACCGGCAGGGCGATCGAATGCATCATAATCCTAATGGCGTTCTACTTGATGATCAGCCTGATCATCTCCAGCATCATGAACGTCTATAACAAGCGCGTCGCGCTCGTGGAAAGGTAAGGCGGCCATGAGCGATACGTCGATGGAAAAGGTGATTCCGGGCAACCGCCCGAGCCTGCCGCCGCCGGTGACCGAATCCGGCGTGCTGGGCTGGATGCGCCACAACCTTTTTTCCAACTGGTGGGATACTCTTCTTACGCTCGCCGCAATCTACATCCTCTACCTCGTCATTCCGCCTTTTCTCAACTGGGCAGTATTTGACGCGATCTGGCAGTTCTCGCCGGAGGTCGTGCAGGACGGCAAACAGCCGCAGTTCGCCGATTGCACCGCGATCAGCAGTGGCGCCTGCTGGATCTTTGTACGGGCGCGCTTCTGGCAGTTCATTTTTGGCTTCTACCCTGACGAAGAACGCTGGCGTGTGGTGCTGACCTTCATCCTGCTGGTGGGTTCGGTCTATGGTCTGCTGTCGCAACGCGTTGCCAACAAGAAGCCGGTTGCGATCTTCTTTTTCGTGATCTTTCCTTTCCTGGCCTTCTTCCTTTTGCATGGCGGGCTGGGGCTCCCGGAGGTACCGACTTCGCGCTGGGGCGGTATCATGCTGACCCTGATCATTGCCGGCATCGGCATCCTGTTTTCGCTGCCGCTCGGCATCCTGCTTGCACTCGGCCGGCGCTCGCAATTGCCGATCGTCCATCTGCTCTGCGTCCTGTTCATCGAGTTTGCGCGCGGCGTGCCACTGGTCACGATTCTGTTCATGGCGAACATCATGCTGCCGCTGTTCCTGCCACCCCAATTCGAGCCGGACATCCTGTTGCGCATCCTGGTAGGCGTTACCATGTTCGCGTCGGCTTATATGGCCGAGGTTATCCGCGGCGGTTTGCAGGCACTGCCCAAGGGTCAATACGAGGGCGCCATGGCAATGGGGCTCGGTTACTGGCAGATGATGCGCCTCGTCATCATGCCGCAGGCGTTGCGCGTGGCTATTCCAGGTATCGTCAACAACTTCATCAGCCTGACGCAGGATACGACCCTGGTGGCAATCGTGGGTCTTTACGACTTCCTAAACATTGTCCGGGCCGGTTCGCGTGACTCCAACTGGATCGGGACGGAGATGGAGGGCTACGTTTTCTGCGCCTTTGTCTACTGGGTCTTCTGTTTTGCGATGTCGCGTTACTCGATGCATATCGAGCGCAAGCTTCATACCGGCCACAAGCGCCACTGATCGGGAGGATTTGGGATGAGCAACGCACAGCCTGCCGCCGGTGAGATGATCGTCACCGACGAGGTGATGATCCAGTTGGCCGGGGTGAACAAGTGGTATGGGCAGTTCCACGTTCTCAAGGAAATCGACCTGACCGTGATGAAGGGCGAACGCATCGTCATCTGTGGACCCTCTGGTTCCGGCAAGTCGACCCTGATTCGCTGCATCAACCGACTGGAGGAGCACCAACGCGGAAAAATCATGGTCGATGGCGTCGAATTGACCCACGATCTGAAGAACATCGAAAAGGTGCGCCGCGAAGTCGGCATGGTGTTCCAGCATTTCAACCTGTTCCCGCACCTGACCGTGCTTGAGAACCTGACCTTGGCGCCGATCTGGGTGAAAAAGGTGCCAAAACGCGAAGCGGAAGAGACCGCCATGCATTACCTCAACCGCGTCAAGATTCCGGAGCAGGCGCAGAAATACCCCGGGCAACTCTCGGGCGGCCAGCAGCAGCGCGTCGCCATTGCGCGGTCGCTGTGCATGAGCCCCAAGGTGATGCTGTTCGATGAACCGACGTCGGCACTGGATCCCGAGATGATCAAGGAGGTGCTGGACGTGATGATCGAGCTGGCACAATCCGGCATGACGATGATCTGCGTAACCCACGAAATGGGTTTCGCCCGCACGGTTGCGAACCGGGTCATCTTCATGGATCGGGGCGAGATCATCGAGCAGAACGAGCCCGAGGAATTCTTCAACAACCCGCAATCCGACCGCACCAAGCTGTTCCTCAGCCAGATCCTGCATCACTGATTGGCGGCACCGCGTTCAGGCCGCAGCCAGCATCTCGCGCAGCAGGCGGATTGGATCCGGCCGGGACCACAGGTCAGCATCCGGTGCCATGAAATCGGCGCCGGCTGCCATCACTGTTCCGGCGGTGACGGGTTCGGGCGGCAAGGCAACGACGCTGGGCACCGTCATCATCTCGCTCCACCAGGCGATCAGGTCGAGCGACTCCCCGGCCCGCGCCAAATCGTAATCGAACTGAACATAGTCGGCGCCGGCTTCCGCGGCTTCCATCGCCATGTGGCGTTCCAGCGGACAGGCGACGCCGATGCTTGCCCGGTCGCCGAGTACCCTGCGCGCCGCCGCATAATCCATCGGATCGGCGAGATGCACGCCATCGGCGCCCAGACTTTTGACAAGTTCGACGGAATCCAGCAATACGGCGATTCCGGCATCCTGCGCCGGTTGCAGAATTTCCCTGGCGGCGATCCTGACGCGCGCCTCGTCGAGCCCCGCAATGCGCAGGCAGGCGACGTCCAGTTCTGCCGCCGCGCGCAATACCAGCGCTACCATCGCCGGGACGGCAACGCCGCCCGAGATGAACTCGGGCGGCGTCGTCAGATAGAGCCGGCAGGCGGAAGTATCGGCGGCGATCGCCGTTACTCCTTGCCCTGATAGATGCGGATCAGGGTATCCAGCATCTTCAAGGCCTCCTCGCGCGGACGCTGGAAGGTGTTGCGGCCGATGATCGAGCCGTTGCCGCCGCCGTCGCGGATACCACGGACCTCGTCATAGAGACCGTCGAGCCCCTTGGCGGCACCACCCGAGAAGACGACGATGCGCTTGCCGTTGAAGCAGGACTGCACCACATGGCGGATGCGCGCCGCCATGGTCGCGATGTCGATCTTTTCCTTCTCATAGACCTTCTTCGCCTCGCCCTGTTCCAGGAAGGCGGTGGGCGGCTTCACCTTGATGATGTGGGCGCCGAGCAGCGCCGCCATGTGCGCCGCGTAGGCGCAGATGTCCATCGCCGTCTCGCCATCCTTGCTGATGGCGTCGCCACGCGGGTAGGACCAGATCACGACGGCAAGGCCCGCGGCCTTGGCTTCCTCGGCCATCTCGCGGATCTCTTCCATCATCTCGAAGGCATAATCCGAGCCCGGATAGATGGTGAAGCCGATGGCCGAGCAGCCGAGGCGGAGCGCATCATTGACCGAGGCGGTGATGGCCTGGTCCTTGAGGCGCGCGAGGCTGTTGGAACTGTTGACCTTGAGGATGGTCGGTATCTGGCCGGCGAAGGTGTCGGCGCCGGCCTCGATCATGCCGAGCGGTGCGGCATAGGCGGAAAGGCCGGCCTCGATCGCCAGTTCGAAATGATAGTGCGG
Source organism: Dongia mobilis (assembly GCF_004363235.1). Classification (GTDB taxonomy): domain Bacteria; phylum Pseudomonadota; class Alphaproteobacteria; order Dongiales; family Dongiaceae; genus Dongia; species Dongia mobilis. The sequence goes on along the minus strand of NZ_SNYW01000014.1, from coordinate 79,902 downwards.
GTCATAGGCGGCGGGGTTCGGCGCGAAGCTCCGCGCCGGGCCGTGCTCGAAGCCCTGGTCGACTGGCAGGATCACCAGCTTGCCCGAACCGCCGAGGCGGCCCTGCATCAGGATGCGGGCGAGATTGGCCTTGGTGCCAGGATTATCGGATTCGTAACAGGAGAGGATCTTGCGGACTTTTTGGGTGGTTTTCATGCGTTGGCTCCCGCTGCCGGCCGGGGCGGTCCGCCGGCCGGATGGTGATAGGTCGGGCCCGGTTCATAGCCAGATTTGGCCGTGAGTTCAATGCAAGGCGGGGGCATTGCCATCAGCCCGCAAGTGCGCGGTTCTATCCGGCCGGGATTAGAACCACCCTTCCGCCCAATTGATCTGCAATATCAACCACTTTGTCGGCAACCGGGGAGCGGGCGGCGAGGGCCACGGCAGGCAGGCCGGCGCGCAGCGCCTCGATCGCTAAATCGGCGCGGCCCCCACAATCGACCACCAGGGTAAAGGGCCGGTCCCGGCAGCGGTGACGCAGGGCGTCCTGCATGGCGACGAACCACAAGATTCCCTGGGTGCCGGCGGCGTTCGGCGGCGACCACAACTCAACCATTTTGTCGGGCGGCGTGCCCGACAAGGCTGCCTCGGCGGCGCCGAGATTGCCAATGTCGCGATGAATGACCGTTTTTCCGGCGCTCACGGCCTGACCAGCGGCGGCAAGCCGGCGGCCCATTGCGCCGGGTCGGGCGAATGGAACGCGAAGGCCAGCTTGAAGCTCTCGGCGATCTTCTTCGCGCGCTCGACGAAGGCGGCGGCGAGGGCAGGGGGAAACAGGTCATGGGCCGTCGCCTCGAACAGGGACAGCCATTGCGCGAAATGCCGCGGCTCGATGCCGCCGATCTTGAGGTGCGCCGGTATGGGGCGGCCCTTGTACTTGCCCGTGGTCAGCATGACGGAGGACCAGAAGCTGCACATCGTCCGCAGGTGGGGGCCCCAATCCTCGCCGATGGCCTGGCGGAAAATCGGCCCCAATTCGGGGTCGCTGCGGATGCGGGCGTAAAAGGTGGCGACCAGATCCTCGATCTGGCTTTCGCTGGGCTGGGTATAGATTGCGTCGCTGGAAAGAGACATATCGGATCCCGATTAAAGCGCCATGCAAGATACCTGATTGATGCACGTCCCGTCATCAATGCGACATCATGAAGCTTGGGCCAACCTGGCCAACCGCTTATTGTTGTAAGTCAGAATAACTCGCAATATTATTGCTTCTCAATTGCAGAAAGCCGCGGCATCGGAATCCGCCCGGTGGCGGTCCAGCGAGAGTGTGAGTCTTGGTCTCGAATGAAAGTGTGACGGCCGCAGGACGGCGCTCTCGGTTGGGCCTTTCCTGGCAGGGTCCGCTGTGGATTGCCGCCGTCTGGTTGGTGGCGGCTTGCGTCGCGTTTCCGATTTTTGTCGTCCTCTCGCATGTCTTTGCGCCGAAGGGCGAGGTCTGGTCCCACCTCGCCGAAACCGTTCTCACGGAGTATGTCGCCAATTCCGTGCTGATCGCCCTGGGAGTGGGGTGCGGTGTCCTGCTCCTGGGCGTGCCGACGGCCTGGCTCGTCACACTCTGTCGCTTTCCCGGTCGGCGCTGGTTCGACTGGGCCCTGTTGCTGCCGATGGCGATGCCCGCCTATGTCATCGCCTATACCTATACCGGGCTGCTCGACTACGCCGGGCCGGTGCAGTCCTTTCTGCGCGAAATCCTGGATGCACCGGGCGGTCTGCGCTGGCTGCCTGACATCCGGTCGTTGCCGGGTGCCATCATCATGCTGGTCCTGGTGCTCTATCCTTACGTCTATCTGCTGGCGCGCGCGGCCTTCCTCGAACAATCGGCCTGCGTACTCGAAGTTAGCCGCACATTGGGCTGTTCCCCCTGGCGCAGTTTCTGGCGCGTCGCCTTGCCCCTGGCGAGGCCGGCACTTGTCTCGGGCGTCGCACTGGCGCTGATGGAAGCGCTCAACGATTTCGGCACCGTCGACTATTTCGGGGTCCAGACGCTGGCGACCGGAATCTATCGCGTCTGGCGTGGCATGGGCGACCCCGTGGCGGCGTCGCAGATTGCCGCCCTTCTCCTGCTTCTCGTTTTTCTGCTGCTGGGTCTCGAGCGCTGGTCGCGCGGCCGTCGCTCGTTCGCCCATTCAACCAACCGCTACCGGCCGCTGCCGCGCTTTCGCCTGAAGGGCAGCCGGGCCGGCATCGCCATTGCCGTCTGCGCCCTGCCGGTGCTCCTGGGCTTTATCCTGCCTGCCGCGGTGCTGCTCAGCTGGGCGGTCGCCAATGCCGACATGTGGCAGTTCGATCGATTCGGCGCGCTGGTCCGCAATTCCTTCCTGATGGCGGGCTTTGCCGCCTGCCTCGCCGTGGCGATTGCCGCCATCCTTGCCTATGCGCTGCGTCTGCGACCCTCGGTCCCCACGCGGGCCGCCGTCCGCATTGCCGGGTTCGGCTATGCCATACCGGGCCCGGTCCTGGCGATCGGTATCCTGCTGCCATTCGCCGCGATTGATCACATGCTCAATGCCTGGAGCCAAGCCGGGTTCGGCATTGGCGTCGGTCTCGTCTTCAGCGGCACCCTGTTTGCACTCACATTTGCCTATCTGGTCCGCTTCATGACCGTCAGCCTGAATGTCGTCGAGGCCAGCCTCGGCAAGGTGACTCCGTCCATGGATCATGCGGCGCGTTCGCTCGGCCGCAGCCCGTTCGGCACGCTGACCAGCGTGCATCTGCCCATCATGAAGGGCAGCCTGCTTACCGCCGCTATCGTGGTGTTCGTCGATGTGCTGAAGGAACTGCCGGCAACCCTGGTGCTGCGGCCGTTCAACTTCGACACGCTCGCGGTCGTTACCTACAATCTTGCCAGCGACGAGCGGCTGGCCGAGGCGGCCGGCCCGGCCCTTGCCATCGTCGCGGTCGGAATCCTGCCAGTCTATCTCATGGCCCGCGCCAGCGCCGTGGCTCGTCCCGGCCGCGATGCCCGGGTCGGAACCGAGGCCATGGGCAGTACCTCCTGGCGCAGCGCCAGGGTCGGTGCCGAATGACTGTCGCCGTCGCCGCACTCGAACTGCACGACATCAGCCATGCCTATGACAACAACCTGGCAGTGGCCGGAGCGTCGCTGCATGTCGATGAGGGCGAGGTGGTCTGCCTGCTGGGACCATCCGGCTGCGGCAAGTCCACCATTCTGCGCATCGCCGCGGGTCTCGAACCGCTGCAGCAGGGCGAAGTGCGTATGGGCGGCGTCACGGTAGCCGGCGGCGGGCTGATCCCGGTACCACCGGAGCGGCGCGGCGTTGGCCTGGTCTTCCAGGATTTTGCCCTGTTTCCGCATCTGAACGTCGCCGGAAATATCGCCTTTGGCCTGAGCGATCTCGCCCCGCGCGAGCGGCCGCACCGGGTGGCCGAAGTGCTGGCCCAGGTCGACATGAGCGATTTTGCCGAAGCCTATCCGCACGCGCTTTCCGGCGGCCAGCAGCAGCGCATTGCGCTGGCGCGGGCGCTGGCGCCGCGGCCGCGCATCCTGCTGCTGGACGAGCCGTTCTCGGGGCTCGATGCGCGCCTGCGCGAACAGATCCGGGAGGATACCCTGCGGGTGCTCAAACAGAGCGGCGCCGCGACGCTGATGGTGACGCATGACCCGGACGAGGCCATGTTCATGGCCGACAGGATCTATCTGATGAAAGGCGGGCGCGTGGTGCAGAGCGGGTCGCCGGACGCGCTCTATCGCCGTCCCGTCGACCCCTTTGTGGCGCGGTTCTTCACTGCGGTGAACGAGTTCGCGGGGGTCGTGACGGCCGGCCGGGTCGCAACGCCGCTGGGCGTGCTGCCGGCACCCGGCTTTCGCGATGGCATGCGGGTGCTGGTCCTGGTGCGGCCGGAGGCCATCCATCTGGTGCCGGCGGGAACGGGCTCGGAGCCTGTGGTCGCTGGTACCCTGACCCAAGCCCGGTTTCTGGGCGGCGTTCACTGGCTCGAGGTCAGCCTGCGCGGCGCAGACGGTGCGGGCGTAACGGTCAAGGTCCACCATGCCGGGCGCGACGTGCCGGAAGCCGGCGGCCGGGTGCTGCTGACGCTCGACCCGCGCGACGCGCTGATCTTTGCCACCACGTCCGCCGGCGACGCCGAGGCGGCTCGTGGCTCTGACGAAATCTCCGTCTTGTCAAATAGTTAGGCCGGGGTCAAAGATATCGTGAAATGGCGACAAACTATTGTGGCCGGACAGCGGATTTGCGATAGTCCGCCCGGGTCCGGCGCCCTTCGCCGGTGGCAAACTCGAATTCTAGGGAGAGGACCCGATAATGGGTAGCTTCAGCATCTGGCATCTTCTGATCGTCCTGGTCGTCGTGCTGGTCCTGTTTGGCGGCGGCGGCAAGCTGTCCAAGATCATGGGTGACCTTGGCGCCGGCATTAAGGACTTCAAGAAGAACATCAAGGATGGCGGCAAGGGCGACGGCGAGGTCGAAACCACGGCCGCCAAGAGCGAAGAGAAGTCGCGCGAAACCATCGTCGATCGCAGCTGATCGAACGAGTGCGGAGCGCTTCGGCTCCTGCCGCGGCGAGTGCCATGGCGGTAGCGGCGGCGGTGCCACGTATGCTTCATCGATGATAAAGGGTAAGGTCGGATGTTCGACATCGGCTGGAGCGAGATGGCGATCATTGCTCTCGTCATCCTGGTTGTGCTCGGCCCCAAGGAATTGCCGCATGCGCTGAAGACGGTCTCGCACTGGATGCGCGCAGCCCGCAAGTTGGGCGCCGAATTCCAGAGCGGCGTCAACGAGATCGTGCGCGACGCCGAATTGGAGGACGCCCGCAAGCAGTTGCAGGGGATCGGCAAGCATACGATCGAGAAGAAGATCGAAAAGGCGATCGACCCGGCCGGCGACATCAAGAAGGCCATGAATGAAGTGGCCGCCGAGACCAAGATCGAAACCGAGGGCGAGAGCAAGGCGCCGGCGAGTGTTGCTGCCCCGTCGGCATCGGCTCCTGCCGTGGCGGCGATTGCAGACCGGCCGGCGGCCTCGGTTGACGCTGCGACGAATGGTGCCGCGACAGGCGCGGCCCCGTCCGGCGGCAATGCCGGTTCCGCACCCGAGCGCGCCCCCGCGCCGGCCGATGCCGCGCCCGGCGTCGCCGAACGAAACTGATCGCGTGAGTATCCTTCCATGAGTGGCGCCGAAGAAGACAAGAAAATGCCCCTGCTCGACCATCTGGTCGAGTTGCGCTCTCGCCTGCTCTATTCTGCGGCGGGTTTTGCGGTCGCCTTCGTGATCAGCTTCTACTTCGCGCAGCCGATCCTGGATTTCCTGCAGCGGCCGCTGGCCGAGTTGCTGCCGGCCGGCCGGCGCATGATCTTTACCGACCTCACCGAACCGTTCTTCACCCAGCTCAAGATCGGCGCCTTTGGCGCGCTGTGCGTGTCCTTTCCGGTCATCGCGTCGCAGATCTGGGCCTTCATCGCGCCCGGCCTCTACAAACACGAGAAGCAGGCCTTCCTGCCTTTCCTGGTGGCGACGCCGATCATGTTCACGCTGGGGGCCACCTTTGTCTATTACGTCCTGATGCCGATGGCGTGGCGGTTCTTCCTGGGTTTCGAGACGCAGGGCAGCGAAAGCACATTGCCGATCCAGCTCGACGCCAAGATCGGCGAATATGTCAGCCTGGTGATGAAGCTGATATTCGCCTTCGGCCTCTGTTTCCAGTTGCCCGTCCTGCTGTCGCTGCTGGCCAAGGTCGGCATCGTTTCGTCCCAAGGTCTGCGGGAAAAGCGGCGATACGCGGTTGTCGGTGTCACCGTCGTGGCCGCGGTGGTGACGCCGCCCGATGCCATCAGCATGCTTTCGCTGATGCTGCCGATGGTGGCGCTCTATGAGGTGTCGATCTGGACGGCGCGCCTTATCGAGAAGAAGCGGACCGAAGCGGCTGCGGCTGACGATGACACCGCCGGCAAGGACGTGACACCGGCATAGCCGAACCATCGCGCGCGCCTTCTTGCCACGACCTTCACGGGTCGGCCTTCACGCTTTGACCGTCCGCCGCATCCGGCATATAAGTTGAGCCGAATCGTCGCTTTGGAGCTCAGCTGCTAGATGTTTGATCCGAAATGGATTCGTGACAATCCGGATGCCTTCGACTCGGGTCGTCGGCGGCGCGGCCTGCCGCCCCTTGCCGAGGCCGTGCTTGCCCTCGATACCAGGCGGCGCACGGCGCAGACTGCCTGGCAGGAGATGCAGGCCCGGCGCAACGAGCTTTCCAAGCAGGTCGGCCAGTTGAAGGCCAAGGGCGGGGACGCCAGCGCCGTCATGGCCGAGGTTGCCGCGCTGAAGGACCAAATGGCAGGTGCCGAGCTGGACGAGCAGCAGGCGGCGCGCGAGCTTGAGGATCTGCTTGCCCAGCAGCCGAACCTGCCGGCTGCCGAGGTGCCGGACGGCGCCGACGAGAGCGCCAACCGCGTCGAACGAGAGATTGGCCAGCGCCGCAATTTCGCCTTCCAGCCGAGGCAGCATTTCGAATTGGGGGAAGCCCTCGGCCTGATGGATTTCGCCACGGCCGCGAAGATCTCCGGGGCGCGCTTTGTCGTGCTGAAAGGCGCATTGGCGCGGCTCGAGCGGGCGCTGGGCCAGTTCATGCTGGACATGCACACGACCGAGCACGGCTATACCGAGATCAATCCGCCCTTCCTGGTGCGCGACGTCTCTCTCTACGGCACCGGCAATCTGCCCAAGTTTGCCGAGGATCTGTTCCGCACCGAGCAGGGGCACTATCTCATCCCGACCTCTGAGGTGCCGCTGACCAACATCGCTGCCGACGAGATCATCGACGAAGCGCGGTTGCCGCTGCGCTTCACGGCGTTGACGCCATGTTTCCGCTCCGAGGCCGGCGCCGCCGGGCGCGACACGCGCGGCATGATCCGGCAGCACCAGTTCCTCAAGGTGGAACTGGTCTCGATCGCGCATCCGGATGAATCCGATGCCGAGCATCAGCGCATGACCAAATGCGCCGAGAACGTCCTGGCGCGGCTCGAGCTTCCCTATCGTGTCGTGACACTGTCGACGGGTGACATGGGCTTTGCCTCGCAGAAGACCCATGACATCGAAGTCTGGTTGCCGGGGCAGGGCATGTTTCGCGAGATCTCGAGCTGCTCGAATTGCGGCGAGTTCCAGGCGCGACGCATGAAGGCACGCTGCCGCAAGCCGGGCGAGAAGGGCACACGCCTGGTCCATACCCTGAACGGCTCCGGGGTCGCCGTGGGCCGCGCCCTGATCGCCGTGATGGAGAACTATCAGCAGGAAGACGGTTCCGTCCTGATCCCGGCTGCCCTGCAGCCCTATATGAACGGTCTCGAGGTCATCAAGGCTCATGCTTGAACTGCCATTCGATCTGAAGAAGTCGCGTATCCTCGTTTCCAACGATGACGGGATCCATGCACCGGGCCTGAAGGTGCTTGAGCGCATCGCCCGGTCGCTGTCGCCCGATGTCTGGGTGGTGGCGCCTGAAAGCGAGCATAGCGGCGCTTCTCATTCGCTGACGCTGCGCCGGCCGTTGCAGATCAGCAAGGTGGGCCCGCGCAGGTTCGCGATCTCCGGCACGCCCAGCGATTGCACGCTGATCGCCGTCAACCATCTGCTGAAGGACCGTCGGCCCGACCTGGTCCTTTCCGGCATCAATCGGGGCGGCAACCTCGGCGAGGACGTGCTCTATTCGGGCACGGTCGCCGCTGCCATGGAAGGTGCCATGCTGGGCATTCCGGCGATTGCCTTCAGCCAGGTGCGTGTCAGGGACAAACTGCATTGGGAGACGGCAGCGGCCTTCGCGCCTGAAGTAATCCGCCGCCTTACCTCCGTCGCCTGGCCGAAGGGCGTGCTGATGAGCGTCAACTTCCCGCCGGTAGCGCCGCGGGAGGTGACGGGTATCGAGACCGGACGCCAGGGACGCCGCATGTCCCATGTCGAGGTGGTGCATGCGCGCGATCCGTTCGAACGCGAAGTAACGTGGATCGGCGATTTCCCGACCGATGAGCCGGAACACCCGGAAACCGATCTCGGCATCGTTCTCAACAAGGCGGTCTCGGTCACGCCGCTGCATTTCGACCTGACGCATCATGCCATGCTGCGTCGTATCGATGGTCTCTTTGCCGGCGCCAGGGGAACGAAACCGGCGTCGCGTAGCGCCGCTAAGAAGACTGCTGCCAAGAGGACTTCCGGCAAGAGAGGCCCGGGAAAGAAGGATGCTGGCCGGCGATGAGCCTGCATGCCCGCAAGATCCGCATGATCATGAACCTGCGGCGCGCGGGCCTGACTGACGGTGCTGTTCTGAACGCGATCGAGCGCGTTCCGCGCGAACTTTTCGTGCTCGACCATTTCCACGACCAGGCCTATGAGGACCAGGCGCTGCCCATCAGCCATGGCCAGACCATCAGCCAGCCGCAGATCGTGGCGATGATGACCGAAGCCCTGGAGGTGAGAAAGAACCACAAGGTGCTCGAAATCGGCACCGGTTCCGGCTACCAGGCCGCTGTGCTGTCGAAACTGTGCCGTCGGGTCTACACCATCGAACGCTACAAGTCGTTGCTGGCCGAGGCCGAGCAGCGCTTTCATCACCTGCGCCTGCACAACATCACCAGCCGTTGCGGTGACGGTAGCAAGGGCTGGCCGGAACAGGCTCCGTTCGATCGAATCATCGTCACGGCCGCCGCGGCCGAAATCCCGCAGACGCTGGCGGATCAACTGGCGATCGGTGGTATCATGGTGATCCCGGTCGGCCCCGAACGTGGCGAGCAGGTTCTGGTCAAGCTGGTCAAGAACGAAGACGGCAGCCTCGCCTCGAAGATCATCGCAGATGTGCGTTTTGTGCCGCTGGTGGCTGGTGCCTTGCCCGAGGGCGAAGCGCGCACGGCAGCGCGGCGGGCGGAGAATTGACGATGCGCAGGCTCCGGAAAGGCCGGCTTCCGGCCGCCTTGCTGGCTTGCGGATTGCTTGCCGGTTGCGGTGGCATGTCGGCGCCGAGCCTGGGCCTGCCGGGGGATTCCGTCGTCCCGCCACCCAATGCGAAGATGGGGCAGATCGTCGATGGCGACTACATCGTCGCCTCGGGCGACACGCTGGCGACCGTTTCTTCCCGTACCAATACCCCGATCCGCGCGCTGATCGACAACAATGCGCTGCAGCCCCCTTATATCCTGAAGCCGGGGCAAAGGCTGCAGATAGCCCAGCGGCAGGACTATGTCGTGCAGGCGGGCGATACCCTGAGCGGGATCGCGCAGCGTTTCAATGTTTCGCAGAGCGCCCTGGTCGACCTCAACGATCTGGTGCCGCCCTATGTCATCCGGATCGGGCAGAGTTTGGTCCTGCCGAGTACGATCGAGGCACCGCAGCAGACCATGGTGGCGCAGCAGCCGATTGAGTCTGCGCCGGCTGGTGAAATTACCGCGGCACCGCTTGGCTCGACCAGTGCGCCACTTCCCTCATCGGGTGCCGTGGCCGGCGGCGCAGCGGCGCAGCCCGGCGCGAAGCCCTTCCAGCCATCGGGGACCGTCAATGCGACATTGCCGGCCGCCGGTGCCACCACAGGCCCATCGACCAGCCAATCGACGGCGGTGCCGCTGGAACCGGACCTGACAGCTGCCGAAGAGGCGGCCGAGCGCGCCTATGAAGAATCCCGCAACCAGGCCGCTGCGACCGGGGCGCCGGCACCTGTCGCGCAACCGGCACCTGTCGCGCAACCGGCACCGGCTACCGCGCCGACGCAAACCGCGGCGGCAACAATCGCCCCCCCGAGCAAGGCCGGCTTTTCCTGGCCGGTGCAGGGCAAGGTCATTGCCCGTTTCGGCACCACCTCGGACGGGCTGCGCAATGACGGCATCAATATTGCGGCACCGGCCGGCGCCCCGGTCATGGCGGCTGCGGACGGAACCGTGGCCTATGCCGGCAACCAGCTGCGCGGTTTCGGCAACCTTATCCTGCTGCGGCACGAGAACGGGCTCATCACCGCCTATGCGCATAACCAGTCGATGCTGGTGGAAAAGGGTGCCAAGGTGAAGCGGGGCGATGTGATCGCCCGCGTCGGTTCTACCGGCAGCGTCGATTCACCCCAACTGCATTTCGAGATCCGCAAGGGCGAACAGGCGGTCGATCCGCTGAAATATCTCGATGGCGGGGTCTAGGGCTCGATTTTCCTGCCGAGGCGTCCGGCAAGGTCCTGGATGAACTGCCAGGCGACGCGGCCCGACCGCGCGCCGCGCGTTACCGACCATTCGACCGCCTGCGCATGGGCGTCTTCCGGCGAGATGTCGAGGCCGAAGCTGCGGCAATAGCCATCGATGATGGCAAAATAGGTTTCCTGGTCGCAGTTATGGAAACCGAGCCACAGGCCGAATCGATCCGACAGCGAGACCTTTTCTTCGACCGCTTCGGAGGGATTGATGGCGGTCGAGCGTTCGTTGTCGATCATGTCGCGCGGCATCAGGTGCCGCCTGTTCGAGGTTGCGTAGAACAGGACGTTTTGCGGCCGCCCCTCGATCCCACCCTCGAGCACCGCCTTCAGCGACTTGTAGCTGGCGTCGGCGGCATCGAACGACAGATCGTCGCAGAAGATGACGTAGCGATGCGGACGTGCGCGCAGCAGGGTCAGGAGCCTGGGCAGGGTGACGAGGTCCTCGCGGTGGATCTCGATCAGTTTCAGGGGTTCGCCGCCATCCTGATTGATCGCGGCATGCACCGCTTTCACCAGCGAGCTCTTTCCGGTGCCGCGCGCACCCCAGAGCAGGGCGTTGTTGGCTGGCAGTCCCCGGGCAAAGCGCCGGGTATTGTCCAGCAGGATGTCCTTGTTGCGGTCGATTCCCTGCAGCAGGTTGATATGAACCCTCGAAACTGCCGGCACCGGCTCCAGCCACGCCGTGTCGGGATGCCAGACGAAGGCATCGGCGGCTGCCAAATCGACCTGGTGCTGCCGGGTCGGCGCCAGGCGCTCCAGCGCCTCGGCAATCCGTTCCAGCAGCGGGCGCATCTCGTCATAGCTCATGGCATGTTCCTCTTGCGGACAGCCGTGTTCTATCGGCTTCCGGTCGCGCGCGCCAGTACCGGAGCGGCGAAGCGGCTGGCCGCTACTGCGCCCAGGGGCGCCTGGGTTCGTGCATCAGGTAGTGGATGAAGCCGAACAGGGTCTCGATTGAGTCACCGCCACGGCGCAGCGGCAGGAGCAGGATCAGATAGTCGACATGGTCCCGGCTGTCGTCACGAGTCCAGCGCAGCGAATCCTGCCGCAGTTCGATGGTTCCGGCCGCGGCATTCAGGTGGTGCTCCCAGATGTGGCGGAAGGTGCTTGTGCTGGGCACCATCTCGCTCAGCTTCGAGCCCCGGTAATCGACGCCATCGACCTCGACGATCGCGGTCCCCAGCAGGCGATAGTGGAAATCATATGCCGGCTGCCCGATCACATCGATCAGCAGAACGTTCGGCAGCAGTTTTGGAATCTCCACGGGGTCGATCGCCGCCCGATCGGGTATCCCGCCCTCTCGTTTCGACTCCCAATAGGCCATGAAGTCGCACAGATCCTGGTGCTCAGGCTGACCCATCGCCGCATCGAATTCAGGCGTGCCCTGAGCGAGGCGCCTGACCGGTGCGGTCTCGATCAGAACCGGTGTCATCGCGTGTGACACGATCTGGCTCCTGTCCGGTGCCGGCTGGCCGGCCCGCAGCATGGCGGAACTGCAGTCCCGCGCTGTTCCCTTGAGCCAATATAAGCAGGGAATCGTGTTGAACCAAGAATTTGTGGTCTTTAGCGCCCAACCGGGCCGGTGCTACAGACCCAGCGAGGCCCGGACGGCACCCAGTCCCTCGGCCCCATCCCGAGCCTTTACGCCGCTGAGCCAGGCATCAAGATAGTGCGGGTTCTCGCGCAATGCCTTCCTGGCCGCATCGATCCCGCTCAGGTTGTCGCGGATCAGGTAGCCCATGCCCTGGTTCTCGAAATCGAGTTCGAAGGTGACGTTGCCCAGCAGTTGGGCAACGTTCGGGCATTCCTCCAGATAGCCCTGACGGACCTGGGTATGCACCGTGGCGGCTCCGAAATCAGGCCCGTAATAGGCGTCGCCCCCGGTCAGATAGGCGATCTTGAAATCCGTGTTCATGGGGTGCGGTGCCCAGCCCTGGAACACGATCCATTGCTGGTTGCGCACCGCCTTTTCGACCTGGGCCAGCATGCCCTGTTCGCTCGATTCGACCACTTCCCATCCGTCCAGCTTGAACGCCGGGTCGTTGACGATGTCGAACATCAATTGGTTGGAACCGGGCTCGATTCCGTACATCTTCCGCTCGAACTTGTCGGCATGGGCGGCGAGGTCGGCGATGTCGCGGATTCCGGCGTCGTGAACATATTGCGGCACCGCAAAGGTGTATTTGGCGCCGGTCAGGTTCTGCTGCACGGTTTCGACCGAGCCGTCGGCCTTGTAGGCCTCGTAATAGGTCACCATGGCCGGGTCCCAATATCCCATGAAGACATCGAGATCCTTGTTCTTGAGCCCCTGATAGATCACGTCGAGGCCGAGCAATGTGGACTGCGTCTGATAACCGAGGCCCTGGAGCAGGACTTCGGCAACGCCGGTGGTAAAGGCGAGGTCGTTCCAGCCGGGCTCCGCCAATCTGACGGTGGTGCAGGAATCCGGCTCGTCGGCGACTGCGGGAATTGCGATGCACATCGATGCTCCGGCAAGGCCGGCAATCACGCGCAGTCTCGACATATTGCGTCTCCCTTCAGGTACCATGCCGTCGCATGGATCGTTGACCGTTTGGTCTGTTTATTATCCCTGTGGTCAATTTATAGACCAACTGGACAATACCGGCAAGAGCCAGTCATAATGGCGGCCGAAAGGGAGGGACCGCGTGCCGCGTCTCAGCATCGAACAATTGCGCCGCCAGGAACTGGCCGCTGCCGCCTACGAGATCCTGCAGGAGGAGGGTATCGCCGGAACGACGCTTGCCAAGGTGGCCGAGCGGGCAGGCATGTCGAAGGGCATTGTCGTGCACTATTTCGGCGGCAAGGATGCGCTGCTCGAAGCCGTCATGCGCCGCGCCAACAGCATGCTGCGCGATGAGGTGATTTCCCGCATGAACCAGGCCAGCACGCCTCGCGGAAGGCTGGACGCCATCATTGCCGGCAATTTCTCGCCGGATTTCTTCAAGCCGGAGATCTGCAATGCCTGGCTGTCGCTTTGTGCCGAGGTGCCGCGGAATCGCGAATTTGCGCGCATCCAGCGGGCGATTCATGCCCGCATGCGCAGCAATTTGCTCTCCGCCCTGCGCCATCTGCTGGCGCCGGAAAGGCGCGAGGCTGCGGTCATCGGCATCACCGCCATGATCGACGGGTTGTGGCTCCGTTTTGGGCTCAACCAGGACGGCCTCGACCTTGCCGAGGCCAGGCGGCAAATGGACAGCATCCTCGCCCTGCATCTCGGTCCGAGAGACGCAATACCGACCGGCGACTACACGTGAAGTTAGGGAAAATGGTGCCGCCGAGATGAATCGAACATCCGACCCCGTCCTTACCAAGGACGTGCTCTACCCCTGAGCTACGGCGGCAACCGGGTGGGGCGCAGCGCGGCCCCCTCTGAAGCGGCGCGGAACATGCCAGAAGGGGCGGGGGATGGCAAGGCTTGATTGCCGCCTTCGCGGTAGCCACAAAAGACCTTGGCCGGACCCCAATTTGGCCGTAATTAAATGTTTGAAATTCAGGGCGTTGACGCTTGCCTCGGCGCCCGTGGCGCGGGGGGATCGAGGATGCAGGACAAGAAGGACGCGCGCCCGGCCGACAAGGCCCCGGCCGGGCCGGATTTGGCCGAATCCGGTCGCCGGGCTCAGCTTCGGAAGCAGGAGCGCCAGGCAGCGGCCCTGCGGGCCAATCTGCGCCGCCGCAAGGAACAGCAGCGCGGTCGCGCCGCGGCCAGGGTCGCCGCCGATGACGACCCGGGCGACTCCGCCTGAGACATGCTAGGTCTTGGGGCGACCTAGTTCTTGAGGCAAGGGGGGGCTTCCGATACAAACGGCGCGATCGGGCGGCCCGCCTGGGCCGTCCCTGGATCAGGTCGCCGGACCACGATTCAGCACCATTTCGAACCACCGACCGAGAACCGAAGGGACCCGCCGCCAAATGTCGATCATGCCAGATACCTGGATCCGCGAGATGTCGCAAAAGCATGGCATGATCGAACCGTTCGTCGAAAGCCAGAAGCGCGACGGCGTCATCTCCTATGGCGTCTCGTCCTATGGCTACGACGCCCGCGTCTCGCGTGAGTTCAAGATCTTCACCAACGTGGATTCCGCCATTGTCGACCCGAAGGAATTCAACCCGAAGAGCTTTGTCGACCGGGACACCGATGTCTGCATCATCCCGCCCAATTCCTTCGCGCTTGCGCGCACGGTTGAGTATTTTCGTGTCCCCCGCGACGTGCTGGTGATCTGCCTCGGCAAGTCGACCTATGCGCGCTGCGGGATCATCGTCAACGTGACGCCGCTGGAGCCGGAATGGGAAGGACATGTCACGCTGGAGTTCTCCAACACCACGCCGCTGCCGGCGAAGATCTATGCCAATGAAGGAGCCTGCCAGTTCCTGTTCCTGAAGGGCGAGGGCGCCTGCGAGACGTCGTACAAGGACCGCGCCGGGAAATACATGGGTCAGCGCGGCGTGACCCTGCCGCGACTGTGAACATGGGGAACTGACCGCATGGATCGCATTCGCATTCGGGGCGGGCGCCAGCTCAACGGCCAGATCAGGATCAGCGGGGCCAAGAACGCGGCCCTGCCGCTGATGGCGACCTGCCTCCTGACCGACGAAGACGTGCGCCTCGACAATGTGCCCGACCTTGCCGACATCACGACGATGACCAATCTGCTGACGCATCTTGGCATCGAGGTGACGACCCGGCAGTCGCTCAAGGAACGCTCTGTCATCCTCTCCGCGAAATCGCTCAGCGACACGACCGCGCCATACGACCTCGTGCGCAAGATGCGCGCATCGGTGCTGGTCCTCGGGCCGCTGGTGGCGCGGCACCGCCAGGCCAAGGTGTCGCTGCCGGGCGGTTGTGCCATCGGCACGCGGCCGGTCGATCTCCACATCAAGGGATTGCAGCAGCTCGGCGCCGAGATCGAACTCGATTCCGGCTATATCCTGGCGAAGGCGCCCAACGGATTGCGTGGGGCCGAGGTCACCTTCCCCAAGGTGTCGGTGGGTGCCACCGAAAACCTGTTGATGGCGGCGACACTCGCCGAAGGGGAAACACACCTGATCAACGCGGCGCGCGAGCCCGAGATAACCGACCTGGCGCAATGCCTCAACGCCATGGGGGCCAGGATCGAGGGCCTCGGCACCGACCATCTCAAGGTGACCGGGGTCGAGCGCCTGCAGGGCTGCACGCACCGCGTGGTCGCCGACCGGATCGAGGCCGGAACCTATGCCATGGCCGCGGCGATCACCGGTGGCGAGGTGGAACTTGTCGGCCTGCACCATGAACTGATCGGGGCGGCGGCCGCTGTCCTGACTCAAGCAGGTGTGTCGCTGTCCGAAACGGCACAAGGCGTGCTGGTCAAGCGGACCAACGGCGCGCTGACCGGCGTCGACGTCATGACGGAGCCGTTCCCGGGTTTTCCGACCGATCTGCAGGCCCAGATGATGGCGCTGATGACGACCGCAGACGGCGCTTCGATGATTACCGAGACGATCTTCGAGAACCGGTTCATGCACGTGCCGGAACTGGCGCGCATGGGGGCCAGCATCAATGTGCACGGCGCCTCGGCCATGGTGCGCGGGGTGAAGAAGCTGACCGGCGCGCCGGTCATGGCGACCGATCTCCGAGCCAGCGTTTCGCTGGTGCTAGCCGGCCTCGCCGCCGAGGGGGATACCTTCCTCAACCGGATCTACCATCTCGATCGCGGCTACGAGAAGTTGACCGCGAAGCTCTCCAATTGCGGTGCCGAGATCGAGCGCCTCAGTGACGGCGCGGCGGAGTAGAATGATGTCTGGCGGGACCGTCACAGATTTCCGCGTAATGGCGAAGGACCGGGACGATCTGGCCGTCATCGCGGCCTGCCTCCAGGACGCGCTGGTGCCGTTGTCGGAAATCCGCTACCTCGCGCAGGAAAACCGCTTCATCATGCTGCTCAACCGCTTTCGCTGGGAGCGCAATGCCGAGACCGGCCAGCGCCGGTCGCCGCAGAAGGGGGATGACGCCAGTTTCCACGATGCCGACGACTATCACGATACCGAGCAGCGCATCCATTGCGGGCTTTGTGTCGATCTGGTCAGTTCGGTGCGCAGCCGCGGTATCGACCTCAAGAAGCGCGGCGCCTTCCTGTCGCTACTGACCATGCAGTTCGATGACGGGCAGCTGACCCTGCTATTCTCCGGCGGCGGCATGATCCAGCTGACGGTAGACGAACTTAGTGTCTACCTTAAGGATATGGGCGAGGGCTGGCCGACTCAGTGGCGCCCCGATCATCAATTGGGCCGGGCAGGTTCCTGATCATGCCGGAGGTCTTCGTTCTGGCCCTGCCGAAGGGCCGCATCCTGAAGGAAGTGCTGCCGGTCCTGCGCAAGGCGGGCATCGAGCCGGAGGCCGAATTCGCCGACGAGAACTCGCGGGCGCTGCGATTCCGGACCAACCGCCCTGATCTCGAGATCATCCGCGTGCGTTCATTCGACGTCGCCACCTTCGTGGCGTTCGGCGCGGCACAGCTTGGCGTTGCCGGCAACGACGTACTGCTGGAGTTCGACTATCCCGAGATCTATGCCCCGGTCGACCTCAATATCGGCCATTGCCGTCTGTCGGTGGCCGAGCCGGCCGAGCTCTCGGCCAGCGACGATCCCAGCCGCTGGTCCCATATCCGCGTCGCCACGAAGTATCCCAATGTGACGCGGGCGCATTTCGCCGCCCGCGGCGTGCAGGCCGAATGCATCAAGCTGTCCGGCGCCATGGAACTGGCCCCGACCCTGGGTCTCTGCCGGCGAATTGTCGATCTGGTCTCTTCCGGTGCCACGCTGCGCGCCAACAACCTGGTCGAGATCGAGAAGATCGCCGAGGTGACGTCGCGGCTGATCGTCAACCGCACCGCGATGAAGACGTTCCCGCGCGAGATCGGCGGCCTGGTGGAAGACCTGCGCCGCGCGGCGGCGTGAGGCGAGGCGATGGCAGGCGATCCCGGCGACGAGCGGCAGGACCGGAACGGGCGCCTCGTCAAGATCGAGCTTGACGAGCAGTCGACCGCAAGGCGTTCCGCCGAGGTTGATCGCGAACGTGCGGTCGCCATCTTCGACCTTCTGGAGGAGAACGAGTTTCGGCCCGCGCTCGAGCAGGAAGGACCCTATCATCTTTTCCTGGCGATCGAGGAAAACCGGCTGGTCTTCGATATCCGCGATACGGCCGACGCGCCGCTCTACAAGTTCATCCTGTCGCTCTCTCCCTTCCGGCGCATCGTCAAGGAATACTTCGACATCTGCGAGAGCTACTACCAGGCCATCAAGTCGGCCTCGCCATCGCAGATCGAGGCGATCGACATGGGCCGCCGCGGCCTGCACAACGAGGGTTCCGAGATCCTGCGCGAGCGCCTTGGCGGCAAGGTAGAGGTCGATTTCAACACGGCGCGGCGGCTGTTCACGCTGATCTGCGCGCTCCATGTCAGGATGTGAGGACGCATGCCGCAGGGATTGCCCGGCAGCGTTCTTTTCTGTTGCACCTTCAACGCCGTGCGCTCGCCGATGGCCGAGGCGATCCTGAAGTATCTGCATGGCAGCCAGATTTTTGTCGATTCCGTCGGCGTCCGGGCCGAGGAGATCGATGGCTTCGCGATCGCCGTGATGGATGAGATCGGCATCGACCTGACCAAGCATCGCGCCAAGACCTTCGACGATCTCGAGGACGAATCCTTCGACCTCATTATCTCGCTCTCCCCCGAGGCGCAGCACAAGGCGGTGGACATGACCCGCACCATGGCCTGCGATGTCGAGTTCTGGAACACCCTCGACCCGACCATCGTCGAGGGCAGCCGCGAGGAGCGGCTCGAGGCCTATCGCCAGGTGCGCGACGGCCTGATGAAGCGAATCCGCGACCGTTTCCCGGCTCAGGGCGCGCCGTCGATCTAAAACACGATATAAATCAACTGGTTAAATCGAAAATACCGCGCCAATTGAGGTTTCTGGCGATTTGAGTATGATCCGCGCCAAATCGGGGGCCGGCAATCATGCCTGTCACCCCAATACCGTTGCGGCCGCCCTGCGCAAGCCGATGCGGCCATGAATGAGGAGCTGAATGGCAAAGGAAGACCTGATCGAGTTTCCGGGTACCGTGTTGGAACTGCTGCCCAACGCGATGTTCCGGGTCAAGCTCGACAACGATCACGAAGTCCTGGCGCACACGTCGGGCAAGATGCGCAAGAACCGCATCCGCGTTCTTGCTGGCGACAAGGTGAACGTCGAAATGACGCCCTATGACCTGACCAAGGGTCGCATCACCTTCCGTTTCAAGTAGCGCGCGCCGGCGCAGTGTTGTGCGCGACCCCGGCATGACGCCAGCGACATGAGCAAGAATGAACCCGCGTTGACAGGTCTCGTGCTGGCGTCGGCTTCGCCCCGCCGGCTCGATCTGCTGCGGCAGATCGGCATCCTGCCGGTTGCAGTCGACGCGCCGTCGATAGACGAGGCCGTGTTGCCGCGCGAACAGCCGCTGGCCTATGTCCACCGCATGGCGCAGGCAAAGCTCGATGCCGTGGCGCCGCGCCATGCCGGTGCGTTCGTCCTGGCAGCCGACACGGTCGTCGCCTGCGGTCGCCGCATCCTGCCCAAGGCCGAGGATGCAGCCACCGCCCGCGACTGCCTGGAACTGCTCTCCGGCCGGCGGCACCGCGTGCTGGGCGGCATCGCCATCGCCGGGCCGGACGGACGCCAGGCCATCCGCGTCGTCACGACCCAGGTGGTTTTCAAGCGCCTTTCCGCGGACGAGATCGCGCACTACGTCGACAGCGGCGAATGGCGGGGCAAGGCTGGCGGCTATGCCGTTCAGGGCTTCGCTGCAGCCTTTATTCCGTCGCTCAATGGCTCCTACAGCAACGTCGTCGGCCTCAGCCTGTCCGACGCCTATGCCATGCTGACGGGTCTCGGCTTCGCCTCTCGGGAACGATGATGGGCGACCAGATCTTTCTCAGCATCGACGAGGCGCGCAGCGCTTTCTACCGCTGGTCGGATGGCCGCCTGGCGCAGGTCGCGATCGAGCGGCGCGGGGAGGAAAGCCCGGTCGGAGCGGTCATTCTCGGCCGGGTGGTGAAGGTCGAGCCAAGCCTCAACGCCGCCTTTGTGGAAATTGGCCTTGCGCGACCGGGTCTGTTGCCGCTGAAGAAGCAGGGACGCAATCCCGGCGAGGGCGATGCGGTCATCGTCCAGGTGCGGCGCGAGGCGCGGGAGGATAAGGGCGTCCGCCTCACCACCAGCCTGCGCACCAAGATGGACGCTGAGGCCGTCGCCTGGGGCAAGCAGCCCCCGGCCGTCCTGGTTCCGGCGCCCACGCTGTGGCAGCAGGCGCTGGAAAGTCTGGCGCCTGAGCAGGTCGAGAGTATCACCTGCGACCGTCGCGTCGATGTTGCCGTGATCGACGACTGGTGCCGCCGCCATCACCCCGCTCTCGTCGGCCGCGCCGCATTCCTGGCGCAGCGGGATTGGGTTCCGTCGCCGGGCGATATCGCCGAGGCGGTTGCGGAGGCGCTTGACGAAACCGTGCCGTTGCCGGGCGGCGGGCAACTGCTCATAGAACCGGTGCGGACATTGACCGCGATCGACGTCAATTCCGCCGGCGCCGTGGCCGAACGCGGCATGGAACGCACGGCGCTGGCCGTCAATCTGGCAGCGGCGCGGGAGATCCCGCGTCAGCTCGCCTTGCGCAATATCGGCGGCACCATCGTCATCGACTTCATCGATCTGGAGAACCGCAACAAGCGCGAGCAGGTGCTGGCGGCTCTGCGCGAGGCGGTCGGCATCGACCCGGCCATCGAATGGGTCGGCAACATGTCGCGCCTTGGCCTGGTCGAACTGTCGCGTCGGCGCACCGGGCCGACCCTGGCCGATATGTGGCGGGGTGGTGATGCCTAGTTGCCCCATCTGCGGCAAGGCGGCGGACCCCGCCTATCGCCCGTTCTGTTCGGCCCGGTGCAAGCAGGTCGACCTCTCGCGCTGGCTCAACGAAGTCTACCGGGTCCCGGCCGATACCCCGACCGATGACTTGCCCGACGACTCGCCCAGCCGGCCGAATGAGCCGACAACCAATTGATTCCGGAGATAAAACTAGTTTCGGGCGGTCCGCATTTGCGGCTGGACAAGGTGGCGCAAAGCCATTAAATATCCGCCCGTCCATTGGGCGCCCAGGTAGCTCAGTTGGTAGAGCATGTGACTGAAAATCACAGTGTCGCTGGTTCGATTCCGGCCCTGGGCACCATCCTTTCCCGATCATTGCAGCTGACGCACGTTTTTCCGCACGGTCCCGGTCCGTTGTGGCTGCCTTGCCGCGCCACTATCATCGGCCCACCGCAGATGGGGAGATAACGGCATGTCGGGAACAATGCGCGCGGCGGGCGCGGAGCGGGTCGTGGCCGTCGACGTGGCGCGCGCGCTCGGATTGCTGCTGGTCTATCACGGCCACGTCGTCGAGCGGATGATGTATCTGGGCCATGAGGCGGCGGCTTACCAGTACAAGTTCATCTATGCCTTCCACATGCCGCTTTTCTTCCTGCTGGCCGGCTGCATCGCCAAGGATCTGAGCGACCTGAAGCCGCTGGCATTCCTCTGGTCGCGCATTGCCTCGCGGCTGGTTCCGTTGCTGGCATTCAATTGTCTGCTGGCTCTGACCAGCCTGGTCTTTCCCCGCGATTTCCCGCCGATTCCGCTGGAAAGTGCTGCCGATTACGGCAATGCGACCCTCATGAGCCTGACCTGGCTGACCGTCTTCAATGTGCCGACCTGGTTTCTGATGGCGCTGACCACGGTCGAGGTGGTGCATTACATCCTGTTCCGGTTTCTGCGCGGTTCGAATCTTGCCCTCCTTGGGGTGATCGTCGCGGGGTTCGCCCTAGGCGCTTGGCTCAATGGCCGATACGCCTTCTTTCCAGGCAGGAACTGGTGGCTCTGGAACGAGGCGCCGATGGCCTATGCCTTCTACCTCGCCGGCATCCTGGTGAACCGTGCCGGCATCATGGCCGGGTCGTCACGCACGGCAGCGGCGGTTGCCCTCGCGGCCGCGGGCTTTGCTGCGCTCTATCTGGTCTATGATCTCAACCAGGGCCCGTTCCGTCTCGACATCAAGGCCGTCGTCATCCTCGCATCCGCCTATGGTGACCCGCTCTGGTTTGCACTGGGGGCCATGGCCGGCATCGTCGGCACGCTGGCCCTGGGGCGGGCGCTCGCTGCGTCAAGCTGGCTGGCGCATGTTGGCAGCAATGCGCTCATCGTCTTCGCGCTGAACGGCGTCTTCTACCATCACGTCAACGGGCCGCTCGCCACCTGGTATATGGGCGCGATGCCGCAGGACGGCTGGACGCTGGCGGCATTCGCCGCCGCCTCCAGCCTTCTCTCGATCCTTTTGACGCTGCCGCTGGTGCGGTTCTGCCAGACCTGGCTGCCGCAGCTCGTCGGCAGGCCGCGGGCCAGCGGCCCGCTCCTGCCGGCGCTGATGCGCTAGATGCCGATGAAGGGCTGCATCACGCGGCCCAGAAAGTTGCCGAAGCGCAGCGGTGCATCGGTCACGGCCAGGCAGACGCAGATGTCCTCGCTGCCGGCAACGGGGCGATGCGAGACGGTGCCGTCGGCCATCTCGAGGTCGCCTCGGCGGAAATTCTCGCCGCCGGCCGAATAGCTGCCGCGCAGCACGATAGTAATTTCATTGCCTTCATGGCTGTGTTCGAACACCGAACGGCCTGGCGCGATGCGCAGCAGACGGGCGCTGGCGGCGCCGTCGGCAATCAGCGGCATGTGGTGAATACCGGGGCCGAGGGGCCGCCATTTTGCCGCCGCAAGATCGCCGCCGACATAGTACTGCAGCGGTAGCGGGAGCAGGGAACTGCCGGCAGTCGCGACCGTGGACGGCTGTGGCCGCATGACGGTCGCCACGCCAGAATCTGCAACGCCTGAATCTGCAACGCCTGACCCCGCCGCGCGAATCATGCCAAGCGTGGCGGCGAGCGCATCCGGCTTCAGGGTATCGGCGGCATTCTCACAGACCAGCACGCCGCCAAGCGCCTCGAAATCGTCATGAACCGCCCGGCAGGCGGGGCAGAGCGTCAAATGCGTCGCCATGGCCAGCGAGGTCGCCTCGTCAAGCGATCCGGCGGCATAGGCCGCAAGCAGTTCTTCAGCAGGATGATGTGTAATCATGACTCAGGCTCTCCTAGGGCCTTGCGAAACCGCTGGAACGCAAGCCGCATGCGCGACTTCACGGTACCGAGTGGTATCCCCAATTGTTCGGCGATAACTGCATGCGGCTTGTCCTCGAAAAAAGACAAGTGAACGATCCGGGCTTGCTCCGCGGGCAGGGTCGCCAAAGCGGCGCGCACTGCTGCGGCCTGCTGGCCGCGATCCATTTCCCGTTCGGGCGATTCCGGCCCATCGGGCACGAGGGTGGGGTCGTTCATCAGGACCTCCGGCCGACGCTGGCGCCGGAAGGCGTCAATCCGAAGATTTCGCGCGATCGAGAAGATCCAGGTGGAGGCGCCGGCCCGCTCGGCGTCGAACAGGTGGATCTTGCGCCAGACCATCGCCATTGATTCCTGGGCAAGCTCTTCAGCCTGGTCCTCCGGTGCCCCCAGCTTGCGCATGTAGGATTTTACGCGCGGCGCGAAGAAATGGAACAATTCGGCGAACACCGTTTCGTCCTGGTTTTCCTTCAACCGCAGGAGCAGGGTGGTCATCCGTTCGGGGTCTTGGCTGCGGGGGGGCGCGCCAGCCACGGGTGCGTCAGCTTCGGTCACGCTAGCACCCGACCGATGGTCGTTCGATCTGCATGTCTTTATCTTAGTCTGGGCATGCCTAGCGTGCACGGCTTTCCGCGCCGTCGTCCAGGCGCCGCGGTCTGCCCTGCCGAGATAATCAATTTCGCCAGTTGCGGCGCTGCGTGCCAGGATATCCATGATGCCGTTACGCATCATCGGGCGGCTTGGATCTCTGTCGACGATATCCAGCGATTATTGCCGGGTGATCCGTCGAATTCCGGCCGCCGTAAGAAAGTTACCCATCCCACCAAGCCAGATTGATCGCGGAGAGTGACTTGGCGCCCAATTGGACGAACCGCCCATGAGCCCGAACGATCAGGCTAATTTTCCTATACCCGCTCACCCCGGTGCTGCCGCCACGCTTTGCGTCGAGCGCCCCGGCCGGTTGCGCGTTGCGGTGATCGGCAGCGGTATCGCCGGCATGAGCGCTGCCTGGGCCATGGCAGCGCGGCATCGCGTTACCCTTTTCGAGCGGGACTCCCGGCCAGGTGGGCACAGCAACACGATCGATCTGGCCCTGCCCGAGGGCAGGGTGCCCGTCGATACCGGCTTCATCGTTTACAACGAGAAGACCTATCCAAATCTGACTGCACTCTTTGCGCATCTCGGCGTTCCGACAAGAGAGACCGAGATGTCATTTGCAGCCTCCCTCGGGAACGGCGCCTTCGAATATTCCGGCTCCAGCCTGGGCGGGCTGTTTGCGCAAAGGCGCAACCTGTTGCGTCCGCGGATGTGGCGCATGCTGGCCGATACCATGCGCTTCTATCGCGAGGCACGCAGTGCCGCCGCACTCGGTAACGATGACCTGACACTGGGGGCCTATCTTGACGGGGCAGGGTATGGCGAGACCTTCGTCCGGGACCATCTGCTGCCGATGGGTGGGGCGATCTGGTCGAGTTCGATCGACCAGATGCGGGATCATCCGTTGCGCGCCTTTGTCCGGTTCTGCGACAATCATGGTCTGATGCAACTCAGCAACCGCCCACAATGGCGCACGGTCGTTGGCGGCAGCCGCGCCTATGTGAAGCGCCTGTTGGCCGACCGGCCGCTGGATCTGGCGCTGTCGGCGCGGATCGCGCGGGTCGAGCGCGGCCATGCGGGACCGCAAGTCGTGATGGAGGACGGAAGCCGGCGCATCTTCGATGCCGTGGTTCTCGCCACTCATTCCGACCAGGCGCTTGCTTTGCTGGAGGCGCCGAGCGCAGAGGAAAGGCAATTGCTCGGTGCGCTGCGCTACCAGCCGAACCGCGCCGTGGTCCATGGCGACAAGGATCTGATGCCGAGGCGCCGGGCCGCCTGGTCGAGCTGGAACGTCATCGGCGGTCCGGTCGATGATGATGCGCTGATCTGCGTCACCTATTGGATGAACCGCTTGCAGCATCTGCCGACCGAACAGCAGGTTTTCGTCACGCTCAATCCGAACCGGCCGATCGCGGCCGAGAAGACATTCGCCACCTTCGACTATGCCCACCCCCTGTTCGATCAAGCCGCCCTGCGCGCCCAGGCTGCGCTCTGGCGCCTGCAGGGTGTCGGCGGTGTGTGGTATTGCGGCGCCTATTTCGGCGCCGGCTTCCACGAGGACGGGCTGCAATCCGGCCTTGCCGTTGCCGAAGCGCTTGGCGGCGTGCGCCGGCCCTGGCAGGTCGCCGGCCAGTCCGATCGCATTGCCGCCATCGGTGAAACCCCGCCGCTGCGGCTGCCGCCTGCGGCACTACCGGTGCCGGCGGAGTAGGCGGATGCCGGGCGCCTTGGTTTCGGCGATCTATCGCGGCTCGGTCATGCATCGTCGCCTGAGGCCGAAGGCGCATTACCTGCGCTATCGCATGTTCTATCTGCTGCTCGATCTCGACGAGTTGCCGAGACTTGGTGGCTTGCGCCTGCTGGGGGTCGAGCGCCGGGCGATCATGTCGTTCCGCGCCAGGGATCACGGCGACGGCAGCGGCGATCTCAAGGCCTGGGTCGGTGGCCAGCTTGCCAGGGCCGGCCTGCATTTTGCGCCGGGGCGGGTGCGTTTGCTTACCCTGCCGCGGGTCTTCGGCTTCGTTTTCAACCCGATTTCGGTCTATTTCTGCCACGACCTCGCGGGTGAATTGCGTGCGACGATTTACGAAGTGAACAACACCTTCGGCGGCCGCCATGCCTATGTACTGCCGGCCAGCGCCCATGACCGGGTGGTGCGCCAGCAATGCGCCAAGGCGCTGTTTGTGTCGCCCTTCAACGACATGTCCGGGGGCTACCGGTTCTCGCTGCTGCCGCCAGGTGACCGCGTGGCACTTGGCATTGATCAATACGACGAGGGTGGCTCGTTGCTGCGCGCGGCATTTGCCGGGCAGCGGGTCATATTGAGCGATGCTGCGTTGCTGAAATTGCTCGTGATCTATCCCCTCCTGACCATCCAGGTGATCGCCGGCATCCATTGGGAAGCCCTCAAGCTGTGGTGGAAGGGAGTTCCCTTGCAGCTTGAGAAGCGACCGCGAAACCCCGATACTGCGCCGGGGGAAACGGCGCAGCCCGTGGCGGCGCGCCTCGCGGCCTTGGGGGGAGAGAATGCGCGGACAAGATGACGGACGGGGCGGGCCGACATTGGCCATGGCGCCATTTGCCGGATTGTGGCGGAACCTGTTCGAGCAAGCCCTGTCGCATCTTCAGGTTGGCAGGCTGCGCATCGTCTTTCCGGACGGCCGGCGCCATGCGGTCGAAGGACGGGAATCCGGCCCCGAGGCCGAACTGGAAATCCGCGACATGCGCGGCATAAGTCGCCTCCTCAAGGGCGGCGACATGGGCTTCGCCGAGGCCTATATGGCCGGCGAGGTGGACAGCCCGGATCTGACCGACCTGATCGAACTGGCCGCCCGCAACCAGAATGCTCTGGCACGCGCGCTCAACGGCAAGGCCTGGGTGCGGGCGCTCAATCGCATCGGCCATTTAATGCGCGCCAATACGCGGGCCGGGGCGCGGCGCAACATCGCCTATCATTACGACCTCGGCAATGCGTTCTACCGTGAATGGCTCGACCCCACGATGACCTATTCCGCAGCCTGGTTCGAGGACGGCGCCAACGATCTGCAGGCGGCGCAGACGGCGAAGTACCGGCGCATGGCAGCACTGGCTGAACTGGGCGCCGGCCAGCGCGTGCTGGAAATCGGCTGCGGCTGGGGTGGCTTTGCCGAGATCGCTGCGCGCGAGTTCGACTGTCATGTCACGGGTCTTACCCTGTCGCGGGAACAACTGGCCTTTGCGCAGGATCGGATGCAGCGCCAGGGCCTTGCCGACCGCGTCGAACTGAGGCTGGAGGATTACCGCGATTGCCGCGACACGTTCGACGGCATCGTCTCGATTGAAATGTTCGAGGCGGTCGGGGAAGCGCATTGGCGCCGGTATTTTGGCGTTTTGCGGGATCGGTTGCGGGCCGGCGGCAATGCCGCCCTGCAGATCATCACCATCGCCGAGGACCGCTTCGACAGCTATCGCCGCAACGCCGATTTCATCCAGCGCTACATTTTTCCGGGTGGCATGCTGCCGACGCGCTCGGCGCTGCGGCAGCTGGCCGCCGAGGCAAGTCTGGTCCTTGCCAGCGAAACCGGGTTCGGGACCTCCTATGCGCGGACATTGCGGGAATGGCGCAGCGCCTTTCTTGGCGCCTGGCCGCGGATCCAGCCGCTCGGCTTCGACGAACGATTCCGCCGCATGTGGACCTATTACCTCGCCTATTGCGAGGCCGGCTTTCGTGCCGGATCGATCGATGTCGTGCATCTGAAGTTGTGTCGGTGACGCAGGCTGGCCGGCTGCAGCATTGTCTCTACGGCCTGCCGGCTCTGGCATTGATGGTGCCGACCCTGCCGGCACATGTGCTGATTCCGACCTTCTATGCCCAGGAGCTGGGGCTGGGGCTGGCGGCAACCGGTGCCGCCATCTTTGCCGCGCGGGCGCTTGACGTCCTGACCGATCCACTGGTCGGCCAGGCCAGCGACCGGGTCGGACGGCGCAAGCCTTTCATAGCAGTGGGTGCCATACTGGCGGCGATCGCGCTGGTGGCCGTTTTCGCCCCGCCAGGCGGCGCCGGCGCCATCTATCTGGGCCTATGGTATGCGCTGCTTTATGTGGCCTGGTCGCTGGTCATGGTGCCCTATACCGCCTGGGGCGCCGAGCTGACGGCGGATTATGCCGAGCGCACCAGCATCACGTCCTGGCGCGAAGGGTTTGGCCTGGTCGGTATTACCGTCGCCGCCAGCTTGCCGGCATTGTTGCAGCAGGGCGGGCGGTCCTTGTCCGATGCCATGACAGCGACCGCGCTGGTGGCCATAGCACTCGGCGCGCCGGCGCTGTTCCTGCTGCTGCGCTTTGTGCCGGAAGGCCGTCGGCGTCCCGCGGCGCGGGTGATCGGCTGGCGTGAGGCCTGGACCGTGATCGGCCGCAATGCGCCCTTCCGCCGCCTGCTGGCGGCCTGGTTCATCAATGGCGTCGCCAATGGATTGCCGGCAGGTCTGTTTCCGTTATTCATCACCCTTGCCCTTGGTGCCGACGACGGGCAGATGGGGATCGTCCTGCTGATCTATTTCGCGGCGGCCCTGCTCAGCCTGCCGGTCTGGCTGCGACTGCAAGCGCGGGTGGACAAGCATCGGCTCTGGTGCGGCGCCATGGTGGCGGCCATCCTGGCCTTTCTGGCTGTGCCCCTGCTTCCGGTCGGAGCAATCCCAGCCTTTGCCGTAATCTGCGTCATCACGGGCTTCGCGCTTGGCGCCGATCTCGCTTTGCCGCCGGCCCTGCAGGCGGATGTGGTCGACCTCGACCGCCTGCGGCAGGGTGGGGAGCGAGCCGGGCTGTTCTTCGCGCTTTCCAGCATGTCGGCAAAACTCGCGGCAGCGATTGCCGTCGGTATCGCCTTTCCAGTCCTGGATCTTTTCGGACTTGACCTGTCGGCGGCGCAGCCGGGAACGGGCCCGGCGATCATCGCCCTGGCGGTGATCTATGCCTGGGTCCCCTGCGTATTCAAGACAATAGCGGTGTTGATGATGTGGCGCTATCCGCTCGACCGGACTGCCCATGCCGACATCGCCCGGGCTCTGAACATCTAGTCAAAAAGATCGGTTGGGCGAAAATGCGCCGGCTAAACCTTGTGGTTCCGCGACTTCGTGCCTTGCGGTTGGGGTTGGCCTTGGCCTTCGCCGGACTGGTCGGCGGGTGCAACAACATGAAGATCGACGAATTTGCGGCATCACAGCCAACCCTGAAGCTGGAGGAGTACTTCCTTGGCGACCTAAAGGCCTGGGGCATGTTCCATGACCGCTTCGGCAATCTGCGCCGGCAGTTCGTGGTCGACATCAACGGTAGCCTCGAGGGCGACGAACTGATCCTGCGCGAGGATTTTGTCTACGACGACGGGGAAACGCAGCAGCGGATCTGGCGCATTCGGGCATTGGGCGGCGGCCGCTACGAAGGGCGGGCAGACGATGTCATCGGCGTAGCCGCCGGTACGGCAAGTGGCAACGCCCTTAACTGGACCTACAAGATGGATCTCAAGGTCGGTGACGGCAGCTGGCGCGTGTCATTCGACGACTGGATGTTCCTGCAATCGGACGGCATGATGCTGAACCATGCGACGGTCAGCCGGTGGGGCTTCGACATCGGCGTGGTGACGATTGCCTTCCGGAAGCTGCCCGACGCAAACCAGGCGGCCTCAGCGCTTCAGCCGCAATCGCATGCGCAGGCGGCGGAATAGCCCGCCGATCAGCGGAAAATGCTCGAACAGGCCGCTGGCGAGGTCCCAGTGGTCCTCATGCTTGACGATCAGGCCCCGCTCGTCGAAACGGATGTCACTCATCCCCGTAACTGACCAGTTTGGCAGACTCAATCGCCTGATGGTTCCGGCATAGTGCCATTTGACAAAGGCGCGCCGCTGGTCGACCCAGGCGATGCCGTCGATGCGCACGTCGCTGTCGGCGACACTGTGGTGGCTGTCGGCAAAGAGAGCCTTCAGCCCGTCACGGCCGTGAACCTCCTGGATCGGGTCGCGAAAGACGATGCTCTCGGTGGTGAGCCCATCCAGTCTATCCAGATCTCGATCCGGCGACGGGTCGGCCCAGAGGGCGAGGTAGTCCTGCAGCGTTGCCGCGGCGTCTATGGCCATGCCGGCTTCCCTTCAGTCACAACATTCGGCGCGTCAGGGCGAAATAAAGCCGATAGGGCAGCAGGCGCGCTACCTTCAGCAGCATGACGAAAGGCCAGGGAAAGGCAATCTCGAATCCGTCCCGCCTCAGCCCGGCGAGGATGTGGCGGGCCGCCTTTTCGGGCGAGATCAGGAAAGGCATTGGAAAGCGGTTCGCGGCGGTCATCGGGGTTTCGACAAAGCCTGGATTGACCACCTGGATGATGACGCCGTCTGCCGCAGCGCCTGGCCGCAGGCTTTCGGCCAGATTGATGAGGGCTGCCTTGGTCGGACCATAGGCGGCTGCCTGCGGCAATCCGCGATAGCCGGCAACCGAGGCGACGAGCGCGATCCGTCCTTTGCCCCGGCGCCGCATCCGGGCCAGCAGCGGCGCCAGGCAATGTGCCACACCCATCACATTGGTCTCGATGTGGTCGCGAAAACCGGCAAGGTCGAAATCAGCCGCGTCCATCGCCTGGTATCGGGCGGCATTGAGGACCGCGATATCGACGGGACCATGTTGCGCCTCGATCGCGTCCAGGGCGGCATCTACCGCGGCCGCATCGGTCACATCGAGCATGGCGGGAAATATGCGTGAGTGACCCCGCCCGGTTTCTTCCAGCGCATCCTGGCGCCGGCCGCTGACCGAGACCACCATGCCCTCAGCCGCGGCAACGTGGGCGAGGGCGCGTCCAATGCCGCTGCCGCCCCCGGTGATCCAGAGATGGGGCTGATTCACCGGCCGTCGCCGGCCAGGGATGCCATTTCGGCGCGACAGGCCCGGCAGCGATATTCGATGGTCGAGCCGTCCCGCGCCAGGAAACGCATGCCAAGCCAGCGGCCGGCGTCGTCGTACCAGGTCTCCAGCTGGATGTCGCCGTCGATCCGGAAGCGCGCTGCGGGGGCTATGCCGGCCGCCATCGGCACATAGGCGCTACCCAGCGGTTCGACGTCGATCCGGTTGACGGCGCCGGTGATGGTATTGAGCTGTTCCTCACCGGCAATGAACCGCTGCCACCAATGCTCGGACAGGGGATGGAGGGGTGTGATGGGGGATTCCCCCGAGGGACCCGCGGCAATCAGGCCGTCATTGGCTGGCGCCACGCGAACGACGCTGCGCTCGCCGTCATCATCCGTCTTTGCCTCGAGCGTCAGCAGCTGGCCGTCCTGCCAGTGTGACTGGGCCACATAGGAAAAGCTGTAGGCTGAGAGGAACAGCAGCCGGACCTCGATATCGGACCGGCTTTCCACGGCCAGGATATCGCCGGACCGGGTGAATTCGATGCGATGCGATCCGACCGGCTCGCCATTCCGCAAGATGTCATAGCTTGCAGTGGGCCCGTAGACTGCAAGCGGATCGAAAGCCTTATCGGCACGGGCAGCCGATTGCTCCATGGCCCAGGCGCCCTGGCCGAGCCAGCCGCAAAACAGCAACACCGGCAAAATGAGACGTCGCATTGGAACCTCCCCGGTGCTTTACGCGGCGGGTGAGACGGTGGATCACCCCGGCCAGAGTTGCCGGCTGGCGGGGTGGTCATTTACCGGGGGGATTGTCCGGCTCGTCGAACAGGATCCGCCTGGCAGCCCCTTCCAGGTCATCATATTGCCCCGAGCGCAGCGACCAAAGAAAGGCGACCAGGCCGATACCCCCGAGGCAAAGGGCGATCGGGATCAGGAAAAGGAGGACGTTCATGCCTTGCTTCCGCCGCCGGCGCGGCCCAGGCGCAGGCTGTTGAGGATTACCAGAATCGACGAAGTCGACATGGCGAGTGCCGCGACCAGCGGCGTCACATAGCCAAGCACGGCCAGCGGCACGGCGGCAAGGTTGTAGAACAGAGCGAGCCCCAGGTTCTGGCGCATCAGGGCATTGGCCGAGCGTGCCACGCCGAGGGCGGTGATGATCGGCTGCAGGCGATCGCCCTGGAAGACGATATCCGCGGCGGATTGGCTGATGTCGGCCGCGCTGGCGGGTGCCATCGATACGTGAGCGGCGGCCAGCGCAGCTGCGTCGTTGAGACCGTCGCCGACCATCAGGATGCGGCGGCCCTGGGCTGCCAAGCGCTCGAGATGGGCGACCTTGTCGGTTGGGCGAAGGTGGGCGTGTGCGGTGCGGATGCCGAGCTGCGCGGCGAGGGCGTCAACCGGGGCGGATCGGTCGCCTGAGCAGATCTCCACGGTCAGGCCGAGCTTGGCCAGAGTGGCAACCACGGCCTTGGCATCGGGCCGGACCTGATCGGCCAGGATGAATTTCTCCCTGGCATTGCGCGGACCGGTCAGCCAAAGGACACTGCGGGCCTCGCCATCGTCACGCTGACCGGTGAAGGTGGCGGAGCCGAGGCGCCATTCCCCCACGCCATCCCGCCATGACAGGCCCTCTCCCGGACGTTCCTGCACGTTCTCGAGTACTGGTGCCGCGGTGACGGATTGGGCGATGGCCCGGGCCAGCGGGTGTCTTGAGTTTGCCGCCATGCCGGCCGCGATGCGGTGCAGGCGCGGTGTCGGCTGGTTGACCAGGACGAGGCGGCCGAGCGTCAGCGTACCTGTCTTGTCGAAAACCACATGATCGATGTCCTTGAGCCGCTCCAGCGCGTCACCCGATTTGAGCAGGATGCCGCCCTTCATCAGGCGCTGGCTGGCAACGACCTGGACCACCGGCACCGCCAGGGCCAGGGCGCAGGGACAGGTGATGATGAGGACGGCGACGGCAATCATCATCGCCGGCTGCCAGGCCATGCCGCCCAGGAAGATCCAGGCGAGGAAGGTGGCAAGCGCCGTCACATGGACCACCGGGGCATAAAGGCGCGAGACCCGGTCCGCAATCCGGACGAAGCGCCCGCGTCGGGTCTCGGCGGCCTCCATCAGGCGAATGATGTCCGCCAGCAGCGTCGCGTCACCGGCGGCCGCCACGCGTATCTGCAGAGCAGCACCGAGGTTGAGCGTACCGGCATAGACATGCTGGCCAGTGCCATGCAACTGCGGCACGGATTCTCCGGTGACGGTGCTGGTGTCGATATCACTGCGGCCGCTGGCGATGATGCCGTCCGCCGGAATGCGCTGGCCGGCACCGACCAGGACCAACATGCCGGGGGCCAGTGCCGAGGGTGGCAATTCGCGGCGGCTGCCGTCTTCGGCGAGCACAGTGGCCGCAACGGCGTTGAGCGCCAGCAGCTGCTCGGCCAGGGCGCGGGCGCGATGCCGGGCCCGGTGGTCGAGGTAGCGCCCGATCAGCAGAAAGAACAGCAGGGTAACCGCGCTGTCGAAATAGGCATGGGGGCCGGAGCGGAAGGTTTCCGCCATGCTGACGGCGGGCGCCAGCAGGATGGCGAGCGAAATCGGCACATCCATATTGGTGCGCCCGGCCCTGAGGACGCCCCAGGCCGAGCGGAAGAAGGGCCGGCCGGCATAGGCGATGGCCGGAAGGGCAATCAGCGCCGAGATCCAGTGCAGGAAATCCCGTGTCGGTTCGATCATGTCTTCGGCATGGCCGGACCAGATCGAAACCGAGAGCAGCATGATGTTGCCGGCGGCGAAGCCGGCCACGGCGAGACAGCGCAGCAACTCGCGGGATTGGCGCTGGTCGGCCGAGGCGAATCGTGTCGGATCGCATGGTAGAAGGCGATAACCCAGCCGCTGTACCAGCGTCACAAGCCGGCCGGGATCGGCGGCACCGGCCTCCCACACCAGGGTCAGGCGCCGCGTTGCCAGCGACACGCGGGCCTGGCGCACACCGGGCTGGCGCAGCAGGGTCTGTTCGATCAGCCAGACACAGGCGCCGCAGGTGAGGCCGTCGACCATCAGGGCGAGGCTCAGCCCATTGTCGCCGGCAGGGCGGATCCAGGCGGTGAGATCGATGCTGCCGTCATCAGAGTCCGGGCGCAGCCGCGAAAAATCAGCGTCGCCCTCCAGGCATCTCTTTTCGTAGTAGCTCTCGAGGCCAAGGGCGTTCACCAGGGCGAAGGCGCCACGGCAGCCGGCACAGCAGAACTCACCGCCATCCGGCACGGCCTGACCGCAATGTCGGCAGGCGCTATCAACCGCGGCGCCCGGCGCCGTGTTGTTCATGGCACAATGACCCGATCCGTCCATTGCCAGGCTGTGCCACCCGGCGCGTTACCGGCGACGAGCCGCAGTTCCCAAATCCCGCCGGCGGGCAGATCGAGTTCCGCTGCATAGCGGCCGGGATGCGCCGGATCGGCCGACAGGGTGATCTCGCGGTCCATCATCGTGGTTGTCGGACGCACGATAGCACCCTGCAGCGCCAGGTCGGGCACCGGGCTGCCGGCGGCATTCCTGACATCCACTGTCAGGCGTCCGTCGCTGACGGCCGCACTGGCGGTCCAGCCCAGGGCGTCGCTGGCGGCGGCACGGCGCAGGGTATCGTTGTAGGCGAGGCCGTGGACATAGGCCTTGTCGGTGTCGAGCCCGGGGAAGGTCGAGGTGGCGAAATAGACCATGACTACATTGACGGCGACGACAAGTCCCATGGCGCCGACAAAAGTGGCGGGGATCCAGGCCGATTTCCGGCTCGTGGATGAAAGGGCACGGTTTGCAGTCATCGGAACCTCGTCATTCACTGCTGCGGCGCGTTGAAGGTTGCATCATGAATGCTGACCTCGCCATTTGCCAGGTTCGTCACCCTGACGGTGATGGGGCTTGACCCGGAAGGGGCGGCTCCCTTGGGCACCAGCAGCAGCAGGCGGAAGGTGCCGACGTCATCCGGCGCAACGGCGATGCGCGACGAATCCGCGCCGATCAGGCGAGTCTCGATACCCGGCAGGCCTTCAACCTCGAGGCTGAACGTGCCTGGCTCTCGCAGCATGTTGAGGATCTTCAGGGTATAGCCGTTCTGGATGCCGCCGTCCTTCAGGCGCACGAACAGCGGCGCGCGGTCGGCCAGCAGCGAAACATCAAGGCGCGCGCGCTGGCTCAAAGTGGCCAGCATGCCGATGCCGACGGCCAGGATCATGACGAAGTAGACCACCGTGCGTGGCCTGATGAAGCGGCGCTTCGGCGGCCGGCCCGCGGCGCGATCGGCCTGGGCGGAAAGGGCGTCGTAGGTGATGAGTTCAAGCGGCCGGTTGATCTTGGCCATGACCGAGTTGCAGGCATCGACGCAGAGGCCGCAGCCGATGCAGGCCAGTTGCTGGCCCTGGCGGATGTCGACGCCGGTCGGGCAGACGCGAACGCAAAGGCCGCAATCGATGCAGTCGCCCTGCGGCTTGTCCTCGGCCGCGGCTCGCTTCAGCGGACCTCTCGGTTCGCCACGCCATTCCTCATAGGTGACGAGCATGGTGTGCTCGTCGAACATGGCCGCCTGGAAGCGCGGCCAGGGGCACATATAGATGCAGACCTGCTCGCGTGCCCAGCCGGCCAGGATATAGGTGGTCGCCGTGAACAGGCCGACGAAGACGTATTGCAGTTCGCCAGCCTGGCCGGTGAAGAAGTTGCGCAGCAGGGTGGGCGCATCGTCGAAATACATCGCCCAGGCGCCGCCGGTCGCCAGCGCGATCAGCAGCCAGATGCCGTGCTTGGTCAGTTTGCGGACGGATTTCCCGAGGCTGACCGGCTCGCCATCCAGCTTGATGCGGGCGTTGCGGTCGCCTTCGACCCAGCGCTCGACCTGCATGAAGAGGTCGGTCCAGACCGTTTGCGGGCAGGTGAAGCCGCACCAGACGCGTCCCAGCAGCGAGGTCGCAAAGAACAACCCGAAGGCGCCGAGGATCAGCAGGCCGGCCAGATAGTAGACCTCCTGCGGCCAGATCTCGATCCAGAAGAAATAGGCGCGCCGGCCCGCCATGTCGATCAGGACGGCCTGGTCGGGGGCGTCCGGGCCGCGATCCCAGCGGATCCAGGGAACCAGATAATAGATCAGCAGCAGCATGGCAAGAATCGCCCACTTGATGCTGCGGAACTTGCCCCAGATTCGCTGCGGGTAGACCTTGACATGATCGGCATAGAGTTTGCTGCCGCCGGCTAGCATGGCTGGGCGAGCTCCTTGGGGCGGACTATTCGCCGCCCCCGAGGGAGTGGACATAGACCGTCAGCATCTTGATCCGGGCGGAATCTAGCCGGCCGATCCAATGCGGCATGACGCCCATCTTCGGGTTGTGAATCTGGGCGATCACTTCCTTCTTCTCGCCGCCATAGAGCCAGATCTCGTCGGTCAGGTTGGGTGCGCCAAACTCGCGCAGGCCCTGGCCGGCCGGACCATGGCAGGCGGCGCAATTGTCGGCAAAGATCTGCTGGCCGGCCTCGGCCGCCGCCTGGTCCGTGGCGCGGCCCGACAGCGAGAGAACGAATTCGGTCACGTCATTGACCTGCGTCCGGTCGAGCAGCCCGTCGATGCCGAAACGCGGCATGTCGGTGATCCGGGTCTCGGCGTCGTCGGCGGCGCGGATGCCGTGCTGGATGGTCTGCTGGATGTCGGCCAGCGTGCCGCCCCAGATCCATTCGTCATCTGCCAGCACGGGGAAACCCGGGCGACCGGCGCCGCCGGTGGCGTGGCAGGGCGCACAATTCTCGTTGAAGGCGGCGCGGCCGCCGGCCATGGCGAAATTGAGGAGCTCGGGATCGCCCTCGATCGCCTCGACCGAGTTCTGGTCGATTCTCGAGAGCCACTGGCTCTGCGCGGCCTCGGCGGCGGCCAGATTCTCGGCCAGTTCTGCACGGCTGTTATAGCCGAACATGCCCTTGGTGTAATTGGTGAGGCTCGGCCAGGCGGGATAGACCACCCAATAGCCGATCGACCAGACGATGCAGGCATAGAGGACCAGCAGCCACCATCTCGGCAGCGGCGTGTTGAGCTCGCGAATACCATCCCACTCGTGGCCGGTGGTCGGTTTGCCGGTTACCTCGTCGCGGTTGATGTCAGTCATGGCGCTGCGGCTCCTCGCCGTCGGCTTTGAAGGGAATTTGGGCGCAATCGTCGAAATGGCGCCGGTTCTTGGGGCGGAAGGCATAGAACCCGATGCCGAGGAAGATCAGCATCAGCCAGGCCGGCCAGATCTGCCGCGCGAAATGTGCGGCTTCGGCAATGCTGGGGAAATCCATCACTGCGCTCCTGCTTCTACCGCGCCGGCATAGTCAGGGCGGTAGGTGGTGAAATCGACCATCCGGCCAAGCACCTGGAGATAGGCGATCAGCGCGTCCATCTCCGTGACACTTGCGGGGTTGCCGTCGAAATCACCAATCACCGCCTTGGGATAGCGTGCCAGCACGCCTTCGGTATCGGCGTCGGGCGTCGCCTGCGCCAGGAAATCTGTCCGCGCGTTCTCGATCATCTCGTCGTTGTAGGGCACACCGACGATGCTGAGCGCCTTCAGGTGCTCGGCGATATCCGGCATGCGCAATTCACGAGCGGCCAAATGGGCATAGCTCGGCATGATCGATTCCGGCACCACGGCGCGCGGGTTGATCATGTGCGCGACATGCCAGTCATTGGAGTATTTGCCGCCGACGCGGGCGAGGTCCGGTCCGGTCCGCTTCGAACCCCACTGGAATGGATGGTCGTAGATGCTTTCCGCCGCCAGGGAGTAGGGGCCATAGCGCTCGATCTCGTCGCGGAACGGGCGGACCTGCTGGCTGTGGCACAGATAGCAGCCTTCGCGGATATAGATGTTGCGGCCCTGCAGTTCCAGCGGCGAATAGGGCCGGACCCCCTCGACCTGCTCGATCGTCTCGCCGATGGTGAACAGCGGCACGATCTCGACCAGGCCGCCGATCGCCACGGTGACGACGATGCCGCCCAGCAGGATGATGGAGTTCTTCTCGAAGACTTCGTGTTTGATCATCGTGGTGAACTCCTCAGGCCCGGACCGGTGCGGTGGCGCCGCCGATGGCAGTTTCCTGCCGGCGGTCGCCGCGGATGGTCCGTGCGACGTTGTAGACCATGATCAGCGAGCCCAGCAGGAACAGGACACCGCCCAGCGCGCGGATCACGTAATAGGGATGCATGGCATCGACCGTCTCGACGAAGCTGAACTGCAGGAAGCCCAGGGTGTCGTAGGCGCGCCACATCAGGCCCTGCATGATGCCGCTGATCCACATCGACGTGATGTAGAGGACAATGCCGAAGGTGGCCGTCCAGAAGTGCCATTCGACCAGGCGCTGCGAATAGAGGCCCGAGCGCTTCCACAACACCGGCACCAGGAAGTAGACCGCGCCGAAGCTGACGAAGGCGACCCAGCCGAGGGCCCCCGAATGCACGTGGCCGATGGTCCAGTCGGTATAGTGGCTGAGCGAGTTGACCGCCTTGATCGACATCACCGGGCCTTCGAAGGTCGACATGCCGTAGAAGCCGACCGAGGTCACCAGGAAGCGCAGCACCGGATCGGTGCGAAGCTTGTCCCAGGCGCCGGAGAGGGTCATCAGGCCGTTGATCATGCCGCCCCAGGAGGGCATCCACAGCATCACCGAGAAGGTCATGCCGAGGGTCTGCGTCCAGTCCGGCAGCGAAGTGTAGTGGAGATGGTGCGGGCCGGCCCAGATGTAGAGGAAGATCAGGGACCAGAAATGCACGATGGAGAGGCGGTAGGAATAGACCGGCCGGTTCGCCTGCTTCGGCACGAAGTAATACATGATGCCGAGGAACCCGGCGGTCAGGAAGAAGCCGACCGCATTGTGGCCGTACCACCATTGCAGCATCGCGTCCTGCACGCCGGAGAAGAGCGAATAGCTCTTGGCGCCGAAGAAGGAGACGGGAATGGCGAGGTTGTTGCCGATATGCAGGATGGCGATGGTGACGATGAAGGCGAGATAGAACCAGTTGGCGACGTAGATATGCGGTTCCTTCCGCTTCATCAGTGTGCCGAGGAAGATCAGCAGGTAGACGACCCATACCAGGGTCAGCCACAGATCGACATACCATTCCGGTTCGGCGTATTCGCGGCCGCCGGTGATGCCGAGGACATAGCCGAGTGCCGCCATCACGATGAACAGCTGGTAGCCCCAGAACAGGAACTCGGCCAAGGCGTCACCGCCCCAGAGCCTTGCGCGGCAGGTACGCTGCACCACGTAGAGCGACGTGCCGAGCAGGGCATTGCCGCCGAAGGCGAAGATCGCGGCCGAGGTGTGGACCGGCCGCAGGCGGCCGAAGCTGGTCCATTCCAGGCCGAGGTTGAGAAAGGGGAAGGCCAACTGCAGGGCAATGACAACGCCGACCAGGAAGGCGACGACGCCCCAGAAGACTGTGGCCAGCGTGAACAGCTTGACGATCTGCTCGTTATAGGTCTCGTGCTTGGCGTGGACCGGGCCGGTGCCCGCCGCCGCGACGGCGCTGCTCATGACAGCTTCTCCTCATTGCCGTAGGCGTTGGTGATCAGGCGGAAAATCATCAGGATGCCGAAGAACAGCAATCCGGCACCGAAGATCTCCATGCCGATGTCGTGGGCGTGCGACCACAGGACCAGGCCGATCAGGCTGATGGCGGCCAGCAGGATTGTGGCAATCCAGTTTCCAATCCCGAACATGACGGTGAACCTCCGTGGAAAAATCTGGCGGCAGCGCGCTCAGCGCGGTGCCGCGACGATGTCGCGATAGGCATGCCATGAGGCATGCCCGAGAAGTGGCATGGTGACGATCAGCCCGATGCAGAGCGTGACGATCCCGGCAATGCTGAAAAGGACGATCAGTGCACCCCAGCCGAGGAGGACCCGCCAATTGACGATGCTGGCGGCAATGGAGGTCGCGATGGCCTGCGGCACGCCGATATCGCGATCGAGCAACAGCGGAAATGAAACCACCGAGATGGAGAACACAATTCCGGCCAGCACGGCGCCGATGCCGCATCCCACCAGCCAGAAGGGGATGTTCTTGGGGGAGAGCAGGGTGTCGAGCACGAAGCTGTTCCAGGAGACCGGCTGGCCGCCGAAGAACAGGGCATAGATGAGGATGGCGATGTAGATCCAGGCGACCTGGAACAGCATGAGAATGAGGCCGAGGGTGAAGATCTGACCCGGCCGCTGGCGCCAAGACAGCGCAATGTCGACCAGATTGAGCGGCAGCCCCTGTTCCAGCCGGCGGCTGGTCTCGTAGAAGCAGATGCCGAGGAGAGGGGCCAGGAACATGAAGCCGGCAGCCAGCGGCCAGACATAGGGCCAGAGATCGGCCTGCCAGGCCATGGCGAGGATCAGAAACGAGACGGCGGCGATGGCGATGCCGAAGCAGAAATCGACCGCCTGGGCGCGCCGGAAATCCTGCCAGCCGCGGCGCAGCCAATCCCAGGTATCGTCCACCTCGACCCGATTGATCGGCAGGACGATGCCTCGATAATCGCCCGTCAATTCGATGTCCGCGCGCTGCTGTTGTCCCCGGGCCATGACGCCCCCTCCCTCGTCGCAAGTCGGATCCGTCGCCGGCCGACGAATCCTCCCGCAAAAGCTAGGTTGAGAGGCCCGGCGGGACATTGATTTAGATCAATGTGGCGGCTCATGATGCAGTGCGAGATAGCGGCAGAATGACGCTGCCGGCAGGTGATCCGGCCCGGTTAACGGGACCCCGTTGGCGTGGTCCTTTCGTCCGGGTCCGCCCGGGCCGGAAACGGAGACAGAAGGTTCATGTCGGACGGCATATCCGCCTTTGCAGCATTGGCTGCCCATTGCCAGGACGTGGCGGTGGCGCATGGGCCGGTTTTCCTGGGCCTGCTGGTCGCCGGCTTTGTTGGATCGGCCGGGCATTGCGTCGGCATGTGCGGCCCCTTCGTGCTGGCCCAGAGCGGCGGCCGTATGGCCAGGGTGCCGCTGCAAGGTGGCGCCCTGCGGCTGGAACTGCGCCGGCTGCAGGCGGGTCTGGCGCTGCCCTATCAGGTCGGCCGCGCCACCACCTACATTCTTGCCGGCGCGTTGCTGGCGGCACCCTTCGGTGTGGCCAGCCATCTGACCGATTGGCCCTATCTCGCACCCTCGCTGCTGGCCTTTGCGGCCATCATTTTCGCCTGGCAGGCATGGCGCGGCTTCGGCCTGCCGTCGCCGCGCCTGTGGGGTGACGCCCTGCCACGCCTTGCCGGGCCCCTGCTGCAGGCGCCGTTCGGCTGGCGCGGCTTCGTCCTGGGGCTGCTGCTGGGTTTCATGCCCTGCGGCCTGCTCTATGGCGCGCTGGCAGCGGCGGCGGCCACGGCCGATCCGCTGGCGGCAGCCATCGGCATGGCGGGCTTCGTCCTTGGCACGATTCCGGCGCTGGGGGCGGTGGGCTATCTCGGCGGACGGGCCGCCTTGCGCTGGCGGCCGCTGGCGCAACGCGCGCTGCCATTCGTTGCCGGCTTCAACGCCTGCATCCTGCTGGCGATGGCCCTGCGCGACGCCCTCTGACCGCGGCCTCTATTCGGCCGCGTCGGCAACCTGCTCGGGCTCCGGCGTCCTATCTGGTTCTGGCGTCCTATCTGGTTCTGGTGCCCGCTTCGCGCCGAGCGGGGGAAACACGAGGCGCATGCGCGTGCCTGCGCCAAGACACGTTTCGACACCGATTTCGCCGCCATGCAAGCGGATCAGGCCCTGCGTAATGGAGAGGCCGAGGCCTGTGCCGCCCTGGCTCGATCCGGCGACCTGGGCAGAGCGAACGCCGAAGGGCGAGAAAAGGTGCGGCAGGAACTGCGCCGGGATACCGCAGCCGGTATCGGCGACGGTGACGGCAACGCCACCATCCTGCAATTGCTCCACCTCGACGGCAACCCGACCGCCTGCGGCGGTGTGGCGAACGGCGTTGCTCAGCAGGTTGATCAGCATCTGGCTGAAGGCGCGGCGGTCGCAGTTCAACTGTACCGACATGGTCGCGGGCGGCACATCCAGAACGATGCCGCGGGCATCTGCCGCCGGGCGCACCATGTTGATGGCATCCTCGATCAGCGGCCGAATGTCCTGCAGGGCGAAGGTGAGTTCGAACTTCTCCGCTTCGATCTTGGACAGGTCGAGCACGTCGTTGATCAGTTCCAGCAGGTGCTGGCCGCTGCGATTGATGTGCGCCACATATTCGCGATAGCGCGCATCGCCGAGCTGCCCGTAGAGCTCGAGGTTGAGCACCTCGGAAAAGCCGAGGATGGCGTTGAGCGGCGTGCGCAATTCATGGCTCATATTGGCGAGGAAATTGGATTTCGTGCGATTGGCGCGTTGCAGTTCGATGTTGCGGTTCTGCAACGCCAGCTGCGCGGCCTC
Source organism: Dongia mobilis (assembly GCF_004363235.1). Taxonomy (GTDB): domain Bacteria; phylum Pseudomonadota; class Alphaproteobacteria; order Dongiales; family Dongiaceae; genus Dongia; species Dongia mobilis. Next base: position 38,584 of record NZ_SNYW01000014.1, on the reverse strand, counting down.
GATCCGGCGCTGGGAAATGCCGATCCGGGCGGCCATGCCGTTGAAGGCGCTCGCCAGGCGCCCGATCTCGTCCCGGTTGTTGATGGCGGCGCGGCTGTCGAAATCCCCGTTTTCAAAGCGCTGTACGGAACCGGCCAACGCCCGCAGTGGCTTGATGACGCGACGCTGCAGCAGCATGTGGATCACCATCGCCACGATCACGAAGGCGATCAGCGTGACGATGGCCGAGCCTATGAAGGCCTGCGATACGCGGCCGGACACGCTGCTCACCGGGACCAGATGGATCAGGCGCCAATGCGGCTCCCGAACCTCGCTGGCGACGGCGAGGAATGGCTGGCCCAGGAATTCCGCGGCGACGATGTCGGAATCCGCGCCGTTGCCGGCGGTCAGACTTGCGAGGACCGGCGCCAGGGCCGCGTCGATCTCGGCCTTGTCGGCTGGGCCGAAGGCGGCGCTCTCGATATGCTGCTGCCATTGGCCCGCCAGCATGTAGTTGCCGTTGCTGTCGATCAGGAAATCCTGGGCGCGGGCGAAGGCCGGGTCGAGGCTCAGGCGCTCGAAGAGTCCCGCCAGGAGAAAGTCGTGGCCGATGGCGCCGATCCACTGCCCACGGATATCCAGGGGCCGCACGACGCTGACCACCCACGAATTCGAGATCGGGTCGAAGGTGGGATCGGTCCAATACAGATCGCGCGCCGGATTGACCTCCGGGTCGGCACCGGCAAGCCACTGGGGCGTGCCATGCTCGTTTTCGGGTGTGGCGTTGAAGATGTAGCGCGGTACGCGCGGCATCATGACGATCATCGACCGCCAGCGGGTCATCAGCCACATGGTGTCGAAGCGCATGAGCTGTGCCGTGCCGAACAACTCGATCATCGGCGCAAGGCGCGCGTGGAAAGCCCGGGTGAACGGTGTCTGGGGCGTGCGCGGGTCGATATAGGTGCCGGCCTGTGTCTTGCCATCGAAGCGCTTGGGGTCGGACCTGGTCGAGCCGTCGGGAAACGGCACGAATTGCAGCGCGAACCGGGTGTCATCTTCCAGCGTGGGCGGATCCGCCATTTCGCGATGGACGAAAGCTGCCAGCTTTTCCAGGCTGACCTCGGCCTGCTCCAGGGTTGTCTCGATTTCGTGGACCTTGCTCTGCTGGATTGCGTGGATGAGCTGCTTGGCGTCGTCGATCGCCCAGCGTTCGCTGAGTTGTTGCAACATCAGCGCTGACGGTACGCCAACCAGGAATACGCTGATGGTCAGCGCGGCCATGATCTGGCGCGACAGGCGCGCCTTGAGCCATCTGGATAGCCACCGAATTGAAACAGCCTGCATGGTTCCCCCGGGCAAAGCAGCCATTACTCTTGCGCATGCTGCTTAATAAACCATTGATTTTGCAGCTTATGCGACCTTTGGATGCGAAACACAAAAACGGCGTTAACGGGTTGAAAAAAAGGGAAAAGTCACGCATTCTCCGGGCGCGAATCACGGAAAAAATTGAAATGAATCAAGCAATGAGCAGTCGCAACCTTGCTGCCCAGGCGGTTTCCGCCGTCGTGGAGGAAACCCTGGTCGATGGTTCCCCTGATCGGCTGGCGGCGGAGCTTGCGCGCACCGTTGATCGTTCGGCCGAGGCCCTTCTGGGGCGGCAGCATCCGGACGGACACTGGGCCTTCGAGTTGGAGGCCGATGCGACCATTCCGGCGGAATATGTCCTGCTCAAGCATTTCCTGGACGAGATCGATCCCGCGACAGAAGCAAAGATCGTCCGCTATCTGAAGAACATTCAGGGCGACCATGGCGGCTGGCCGCTCTATCACGGCGGCGCGTTCAACATTTCGGCCTCGGTAAAGGCCTATTACGCCCTCAAATGCTGCGGCGAGGATATCGACGCGCCTCACATGGTGCGCGCCCGCCAGGCGATCCTGGATTTCGGCGGTGCGGTGAAGAGCAATGTCTTCACCCTCATCCAGTTGGCGTTGTTCGGCCAGATTCCCTGGCGTGGCGTCCCCGTCATGCCGGTCGAGATCATGCATCTGCCGCGCTGGTTCCCGTTCCATCTCGACAAGGTGAGCTACTGGTCACGCACCGTGATCGTGCCGCTCCTGGTGCTGATGGCGAAGAAGCCGCGGTCCCGCAATCCCAAGCAGGTCGACGTGCGTGAACTGTTCGTGGTGCCGCCGGAACAGGTGACCAATTGGTACAACATGGACCGCAAGGGGCCCTGGGCGGTCTTTTTCCGCGTGATCGACCGGATCCTGCAGCGGTCCGACTGGCTGTTTCCGAAAGGATCGCGTCAAAAGGCGATCGACAAGGCCGTCGCCTGGGTCTCCGAACGCCTCAACGGTGAAGACGGCCTCGGTGCCATTTACCCGGCCATGGCCAACTCGGTGATGATGTTCGACATCCTCGGCTACCCGAGGGACCATCCGGACTATTCCATCGCTCGCGCCTCGATCGAGAAGCTGATGGTATTCAAGGAGGACGAGGCCTATTGCCAGCCGTGTCTCTCGCCGGTCTGGGATACCGGTCTCGCCGCCCACGCGCTGCTGGAAGCCGGGGTCGACAAGGCCCGCGTCACGGCGGCGGCCGACTGGCTGAGGGATCGCCAGATTCTCGATGTCGTCGGCGATTGGGCGGTCAATGCACCCGGCATCCGCCCGGGCGGCTGGGCCTTCCAGTACAACAACGATCACTATCCGGATGTCGATGATACCGCGGTGGTGGTGATGGCGATGGATCGGCTGGATCACGCCCGCTACAAGGAGGCGATCGATCGCGCCGTGGAATGGATCCTGGGCCTGCAGAGCAAGAATGGCGGCTGGGGTGCCTTCGACGCCGACAACGAGTACTACTACCTCAACCATATTCCCTTCGCCGATCACGGTGCACTGCTGGATCCGCCGACCGCCGATGTCTCGGCGCGCTGCATCTCGATGCTGGCGCAGCTCGGCTATACGATGGATCACCCGAAGGTGAAGGCTGGCGTCGAATACCTGCTGCGCGAACAGGAGACGGATGGCGCCTGGTTCGGCCGCTGGGGCACCAACTACATCTATGGCACCTGGTCGGTGCTGTGCGCCTTGAACGCGATCGGCCTGCCGCCGGATCATCCGGCGATGCGCAAAGGTGTTGCCTTCCTGGCGTCCATGCAGCGCGCCGATGGCGGCTGGGGCGAGAGTGGCGATAGCTATTGGAGCGACAAGCCGCGTGGGCAAGGGCCGGAATCGACCCCGTCGCAAACCGCCTGGGCCGTGCTCGGCCTGATGGCGGCGGGCGAGGTGGACAGCGACGTGGTCACGCGCGGCATCGCCTATCTCAATGCGACGCAGAAGCCGGATGGCACCTGGGACGAACAGGAATACACCGCGGTCGGCTTCCCGCGCGTGTTCTATCTGCGCTATCACGGCTACAAGGCGTTCTTTCCGCTCTGGGCGACGGCGCGCTACCGCAACCTGAAGCAGGGCAATTCCCAGCAAGTCATGTTCGGTATGTGATGAAACTCGGCATCGTCACCGGCATGGTCTCGGAGGCGAGGCTGCTTGACGGTGTAGATGGCATCGTCGTTTCCGGCGGTGGCCATGCCGACGCGACCTTGGCGAAGATCGACGCTCTGGTCGGTAGCGGTGTCACGCATTTGGCGAGTTTTGGCATTGCCGGCGCGCTCGATCCGGCTCTTGGCCCCGGCGACCTGCTGATTGGTGCCGAGATCGTCCTGCCAGACAAGACGCGCCTCGCGGCGGATAACGCCTGGGTTGCGCGGGCGGCAACCGCCCTGCCGCAGGGCCGCGTGGCGCGGATCGCCGGCGCTTCCCATGCAGTGGCGAGCGTTGCCGACAAGAAGGCCTTGTACGATACCACGGGGGCGGCGGCGATCGACATGGAAAGCCACCACGTGGCGGCGGCCGCCAGGCGACACAACCTGCCATTCATTGTCATCCGGGCAATCGCCGATACGGCAGTGGATGCGTTGCCGCAGGCGGCCCTGGTTGGCCTTAATAAAGAAGGACGGCCCGCGATCGGTGCCGTCCTTCTGTCGCTGCTGCGGAACCCGTTCCAGTTGCCCGCCTTGCTGCGGGTGGCGCGGCGCTCCGATATCGCGCTGAAAACCTTACTCGGCGGCCGCGCGGGCCTGCTTTAGGCGTTCCTTCTCGGCGTGGATGTCGGCCATCGCCTGTTCGACATGGCGCGAGAAGACGTATTCGGCCGGACGCTGCTTGTCGAGCGGGATGTCCGCCACCATCGGCTTCTCGGTCTCGATACCCTTCATCACGACCTTGAGCGCCTTCAAAGGATTGCGGATCGTGTCCTTGACGGCACTGCCCTCGAAACCCGAATGGACCATGCAATCGGCGCATTTCTCGTAATTTCCGACGCCGTATTTGTCCCACTCGGTGGTGTCCATCAGTTCCTGGAAGCTCTTGGCATAGCCTTCGCCCAGGAGGTAGCAGGGCCGCTGCCAGCCGAACACGTTGCGCGTCGGGTTGGCCCAGGGCGTGCAGTGATAGCTCTGATTGCCGGCCAGGAAGTCGAGGAAGAGGGTCGACTGGCTGAAGCGCCAGCGCTTGCCGTTACTGCCCTGGCGGAAGATCGCGCGGAACAGGTCCTTGGTCTTCTTACGGTTGAGGAAATGCTGCTGGTCGGGTGCGCGCTCATAGGCATAGCCAGGCGACACGGTGATACCGTTCACGCCCATGGCCATCACATCGTCGAAGAATTTCGCCGCGCGGTCCGGGTCGGTGCCGTCGAAGAAGGTGCAGTTGATGTTGACGTTGAAGCCGGCTTCCTTCGCCTTCCTGATGGCGGCGACGGCGGCCTCGTAGACGCCGGTCTGGCAGACCGATTTGTCATGCTCGTCCTTCGAGCCGTCGAGATGCACCGACCAGGTGAAATAGGGTGACGGCTTGTAGAGATGCATCTTCTTCTCGAGCAGAAGCGCATTGGTGCACAGATAGATCGAGCGCTTCTGTTCGTTGATCAAACGATCGACGATTTCCGGCAGTTCCTTGTGCAGCAGCGGTTCGCCGCCGGCGATCGACACGACCGGTGCGCCGCACTCGTTCGCGGCGGCAAGGGCGTCCTCGACCGAGATGCGCTTGTTCAGGATCTCCGCCGGATAATCGATCTTGCCGCAGCCGGCACAGGCGAGGTTGCAGCGGAACAGGGGTTCCAGCATGAGCACCAGCGGATAGCGCTTGCGGCCCAGCAGATGCTGCTTGACCACATAGGCGCCGACGCGGATGGCCTGACGAAGGGGAACGGACACGGCTGCAAACTCCTTTACTGAACCTAACTCGACTGGATGCTATGCAATCAGACGAAAAAGCGATTTGACCCTATTGTGCTGCGACCGGTGCGTCAGCTAGTTCCGGCGGCAGGCGGAAGCGGACATTCTCCTCCACGCCGGCCAGCAGTTCCAGGCGCACCTCGCGCAATTCCCTGAGGCGGGCCACCAGATCTTGGACCAGGACATCGGGGGCCGAGGCCCCGGCCGTGATGCCGATCGCCGCCACGCCGTGTAGCCATTCAGGCTGCAACTGGCTGGCGTCCTCGATCAGGTGGCTGCGCACGCCGAGTTCCTCGCCCAGTTCCTTGAGACGATTCGAATTCGAGGAATTGGGCGCACCCACCACCAGGATCATGTCGACCTCGGTCGCCAGCTTGCGCACCGCCGTCTGGCGGTTCTGCGTCGCATAGCAGATGTCCTTGGTGTCCGGGCCGACGATGCTGGGGAAGCGGGCGCGCAGCGCCTCGATAATCCCGCGGGTATCGTCGACCGATAGGGTCGTCTGGGTGACAAAGGCCAATTTCTCGGGATCCGCCACTTCCAGCTTGGCTACATCCGCAGCCGTCGAAATCAGCAAGACGCCGCCTGGAATCTGGCCCATCGTCCCCTCGACTTCAGGATGCCCGGCATGGCCGATCAGGATCACCTGGCGCCCCTGGTCGGCATAGCGGGTACCCTCGTTATGGACCTTGGAAACCAGCGGGCAGGTGGCGTCGATGACATTGAGGCCGCGCTGGTGGGCGGAACTGACAACCGCCTTGGAGACGCCATGGGCGCTGAAAATGGCGAAGCGGCCTTCGGGAATTTCGTCCAGTTCCTCGACGAAGACGGCGCCCTTGGCGCGCAGGCCCTCGACCACGTGGCGATTGTGGACAATCTCGTGCCGGACATAGATTGGCGGACCGAAGCGCTCGATGGCACGTTCGACAATCTCGATTGCCCGCTCCACGCCGGCACAGAATCCGCGCGGTTGCGCCAGAACTACCCGCATTCGTATCAGACCTGCTTCAGTTTCACGTACCGATAATAACCTATTAAAGCGCTCGGTTTTTAGCGCCTGCTCGACCGGCGAGACGGATGCGGCGAAAATCTAGGTCAGGCGCCTGTTTACACAGAATCGCCATGTTTGCCTACTAGAAAGCAGTCCACTTGGGGTCCCCCTACAAGGGGGTGGAAGCTCTGGCGCAATAATATAATAAAATCGTCAACCATTTGGTGGGCAATGCATCGCAAATGGCGGAGTTGACGCCTAAACGGAGCCGGAAAGGGGTGGCACTGATGCGGCTATTTGCCTATAAGCAGCCGGATTCGCATGAACCGGAAATGCCAGAGATACCGGCCGCAGGGCTGCGCCCACAGCGCCCGGCCCCGGCAGATCCGGTATTTCTCGGACTGATTCCAAGATTCGGGTAGAAGGCCACTCCATTGACCAACAAGACCCCATTGCTCGACCGCGTGGCCACGCCGGCCCAATTGCGCCAGCTGGACCCCTCCGATCTGCGCCAGTTGGCCGACGAACTGCGCCGCGAGACCATCGATGCGGTTTCGGTGACGGGGGGCCATCTGGGCGCGGGCCTCGGCGTGGTCGAACTCACGGTGGCCATCCATTACGTCTTCGACACGCCCTATGACCGGCTGATCTGGGATGTGGGCCACCAGGCCTATCCCCACAAGATTCTGACCGGGCGTCGCGACCGCATCCGGACGCTGCGCCAGGGCGGCGGCCTCTCTGGCTTCGTGAAGCGCTCGGAATCGGAATACGATCCCTTTGGCACGGCGCATTCCTCGACCTCGATCTCTGCCGCGCTCGGCATGGCCGTCGCCAGCGAAATCCAGGGGAGGAAGCGCGCCTGCATTGCCGTCATCGGCGACGGCTCGATGTCCGCCGGCATGGCCTATGAGGCGATGAACAATGCCGGCTCGCGCGACACCAAGCTGATCGTCATCCTGAACGACAACAACATGTCGATCGCACCGCCCGTCGGCGCCCTTTCGGCCTATCTCTCGCGCTCGCTCTCCTCGACGTCGTTCCGCTCGCTGCGGCATTTCGCCAAGGACGTGTCGCGGATCCTGCCGGATCGTCTGCAGAAAATGGCGGCCCGCGCCGAGGAATATGCACGCGGCATCATCTCGGGCGGCGGCACGCTGTTCGAGGAACTGGGATTCTATTATGTCGGGCCGATCGACGGCCACAACATCGACCATCTTTTGCCCGTTCTGCAGAACCTGGCACAATCCGACGAGCCGGGACCGGTTCTGGTCCATGTCGTGACGCAGAAGGGCAAGGGCTATGCACCGGCCGAGAATTCGGCCGACCGCTATCATGGCGTGGTCAAGTTCGACGTCGAGACCGGCGTCCAGCAGAAATCGTCCCCCAAGGCGCCGAGCTATACCGGTGTCTTCGCCAAGGCGCTCATCGCCGAGGCGAAGGCCGACGAGCGGATCGTCGCCGTGACGGCGGCGATGCCTTCCGGCACGGGCCTCGACGCCTTCGGCAAGGAATTCCCGGATCGCGCCTTCGACGTCGGCATCGCCGAACAGCATGCCGTCACCTTCTGTGCCGGTATGGCGACCGAGGGACTGAAGCCGTTCTGCACCATCTACTCGACCTTCCTGCAACGCGGCTATGACCAGGTCGTGCATGACGTGGCGATCCAGAGCCTGCCGGTCCGCTTCGCCATTGACCGGGCCGGTCTGGTCGGTGCCGACGGGCAGACCCATGCCGGCAATTACGATGTCGCCTATCTCGGCTGCCTGCCCAATTTCGTCCTGATGGCGCCGGCGGACGAGGCGGAACTGATGCATATGGTGGCGACTGCCGCCGCCATCGACGATCGGCCGTCGGCCTTCCGCTATCCGCGCGGCGAGGGAATCGGCGTCGAACTTCCGGCCCGGGGCGAAGTCCTGCCGATCGGCAAGGGCCGTATCGTTCGCGAGGGGTCGCGGATCGCACTTCTTTCCTTTGGCACCCGGCTTGCCGAGACACTGAAGGCGGCCGACGAACTTTCCGCCAAGGGCCTGTCCTGCACCGTCGCCGACGCGCGCTTCTGCAAGCCGCTGGACGAGGAACTGATCGGCCGGCTGGCGCGGGAACACGAAGTCTTGATCACCATCGAGGAAGGTGCGATTGGCGGTTTCGGCTCTCACGTCCTACATTTCCTGGCGCGGGCCGGTTTGCTCGATCGCGGACTGAAAGTGAGGCCGATGGTGATTCCCGATATCTGTATCGACCATGATGCGCCGCAGAAGCAGTATGACGTGGCCGGCCTGAATGCCCGCCACATCGTCAGCGAAGTGCTGGCAGCACTTGGCGTTGCCGAGGCGAGCGCCCGGGCATGATCTCGCGGCGTACCCTGCTAGGCAGCCTCGCTGTGGCCGGGGCCGGTATGGTGCTGGGTCCGCGCCGGGTCCTGGCCGATGCCGGCGTCGAGGCGACGGCTCGGATCACGGCGTTCTATGACGCGTTGCTCGAATGCATGCGCAACGGCGCCGAACTCGGTTTTGACGGGCGTTACCGGATCATCCAGCCGGTGCTCAATGACACCTTCGATGTGGCCACGATGTGCCGCATATCCGTCGGCCCGGACTGGACCGCGATGTCTGGCGAGGACAAGGGTGCCGTGCTGCAGACCTTCGATCGCTACATCGTCACGACCTACGCCGCCCGGTTCCGCAGCTACAGCAACCAGAAGTTCGAGATCGGTGCCGTCAAATCGGCCGGCGAGGACCGGGTGCTGGTGGAAACCAAGCTGGTTCGCTCGAATGGCGAGCCGGTGGAGTTGAACTATCTGTTCCGCCTCAATGAAAATGCCTGGCGTGTGATCGACATCTATCTTGCCGGATCGATCTCGCAGATGGCGCAGCTGCGCGCGGAATTCGCGCAGAGCCTGCGCCAGGGCGGCGCCACCGCCCTCGTCGCCCAGCTCGAGCAGAAGATCCAGGACCTCAAGAAGGAAGCCTGATCCCCGGGCGAGACTGAGGATGCGGCGGCCGGCCCAGCATCGCCGGCAGGAAGCCGAACACGACCGCCAGCAGCACGCCAAGCGAGATCAGCAGCAGCAGCCCCATGCGCGACGTGCCGGGATGGCTCGACATGGCGAGGCTGCCGAAGGACGCCGCCGTCGTCAGCGCGCTGAACAGGACGGCGCGCGCCGTTCCGGTCGACAGCGCATGCTCGACCCCGCGCCGCCAGTTGACGACAAAATAGATGTTGAACGCCACGCCGATGCCAAGCAGCAGCGGCAACGCGATGACATTGGCGAAATCGAGCTTCAATCCGATGCTGACGCAGACCACGATCGTCGCCAGCGTCGCCACTAGCAATGGCAGCAGGACGTAGATGACATCGCGCAGGCGCCGCAGAACCACGGCCATCAGCAGCGCGATCGCAACGATCGCCGTCGCTGTGGCAATCTGGAAGGCGCGGGTGACGGCCCGCCCGGATTCATAGATCTGCACGGCGGGTCCGGTGGCATGGGGGGCGACACTGCGCACCGCGGCCACGAAATCCGCCAATACCTCGTTGTCGTCGCTGTCGCCCTTCGGCATGACGGTCAGCCGCCAAGAGCCATCGGCGGCGATCCAATCCTTGCGGATCTCGTCGGGCAGGGTCGCGACGCTGAGCGGTTGGGCGGTGAGTGCCGAGGCAAGCGCGGAAATGCGCGGCATGAGGCCGCCGACCAGCATACGGTGAAGCTCGGGATAGATCGCGGGGTCTGCGTCTGCCGCCTGGTCGAGTAGCCGCGCCAGTTCCTGGGCGCGGCTGGAATCGGGCAGGGCGATGCGCAGATCGGCGGCGCATTGGCGGAAGGCGGCCCGGATCTCATCGACGCTGGGTGGGGCGCGCTGATCCAGCGGCGTCAGGCTGAGCCCCAGCAGCAGGTCCAGATCGGCCAGGATGGCGAGCTTCTCGTCCTGATCCTTGGGTACGAACGTGCTGGCGGACAGGACGGCAAAGACCTCGGGCAGGTCGGCGATGGATTGCTTCAGTGCCTCTGCCTGCTCGGCATCGGGCGCCAGTACTTCGATGGCATAGGGGGTGCGCAGAGGATCCTTCATCAGGTCATAGATCGCCGCCATCGATTCGACATTGGGATCCTTCAGATGCAGCGGATGGAAGTCGAAGGCGAGGCGGGGCGACAGGGCCAGTCCGGTCGCCGCCAGCGCCAGCCAGAAGGCGAGCACCAGCGGCCGGCGGTGCGCCAGAAAGGCGTCCAGGCGCCTGGTCCAGGGCATGGCCATCTCGCGCCCGCCGATCCGCGGCTGCAGCAGGGCCAGCAGCGCCGGCAGCAGGGTAACGTTGAGGACCAGTGTCACGGCCATGCCGGCGCTGGCGATGCGACCGAGTTCGGAGACGCCGCTGTAATCCGTCGGAATGAAGGCGGCGAATCCGACCGCGGTAGCGATTGCCGCCAGGGTCAAGGGCCGGGCCATCGCGGCGCCGGCGCTGACCAGCGGCGCGGGCGTGCCCTCGATCGCTTCCTGGCCGAAGCGGACACCGTATTGGATGCCGAAATCGATCGACAGGCCGATGAACATGACCGCGAAGGCGATCGAGATCAGGTTGAGGCTGCCGACCGTCAGCGTGGCGAAGGCGAAGGTCAGGATCAGGCCGACGATCAGGGTGGCGAAGGTGGCGAGAATCAGCTTGAAAGAGCGCAAGGCGATGAAGAGCAGACCGAGCACCAGGACCACCGAGAGCACCAGGGCAAAGCCCATGCCTTCCCTGACCGTCGCAAATTCGTCGTCATTGAGCGCTGCCTGGCCGGTCAGGCGGACGGTGACGCCGGTCTCCGGTACCAGGTTGAGCTCGATGGCCGTTTCGCGGATGAAGGCACTGGCCGCCGCGGATGGTTTCAGGCTGGTGAAGTTGCGGTTGGGCTGGGTCAGGATCAGTTTGCGCAATTCGCGCGGCTCGGCGTCGCGGTTGAGCATCAGCGCCTGCCACGACATCGCCTGGCGACCACCGGCCAGGGCTTCGCTCAGGGTCGCGGCAATCTGCGACAGCGGCCGTTCCAGCCGCTCCATGCCGGTCGCCCGTTCACGCACGCCCTGCATCGCGAGGCTCAGTACGTCAAAGAGCCCGCGCAGGCTGGGATCCTGGCTGATGGCGCCGATGAAGGGCTGCGCCTCGATCACCGCATCGGCGATCCTGCGGACTTCCTCCGTCTTCAGGAACAAGAGCCCATAACGCTGGAAGAACGGCCCGCCATCGGCGCGCCGGGCGGTCGCAAACAGGTCTGGGCGTGCGGCGATCCGCTGGAACAGGGCGGCGGCCGCGTCCTCGGCGATGTCGGGCGTGGCGCCGTCGACCATGACCACCAGCAGGACGCTGTTCTGGGGAAAGAGATCGTTGAACTTCGCCAATTCCTGCCGCCAAGGCAATTCCGGCGAGATCATGTTGGTGGTATCGGTATCGAAGCTGATGTTGCGCGCGGTATAGTAGCCGGCCAGCGCCGTCAGCAGCAGCATGGCGGGCACGAACAGCCTGGCAAAGCGCGTACTCCAGGCGACGATTGCGGCGAACAGCCGGTCCAGCATCGGTTCAGATCTCTCGATAGAGCAGGAGGATGGTGCCGACGAGGGCCACCAGAACGGGCCATGCCCAGCCGCCGACGCGCTGGATCGTACCGTCAAGCCGGAGTTCCAGCCAGCGCGCCCAGGCGGCCCAGATGCCCAGCACCGCAATCGGCAGGTGAGACATCTCCAGCAGCAGCAATTCCTTCACATTGGCGATCGAATGCGAATGGGTCAGCAGCATGGTGCCGCCGACCGCCGACAGAAGCGGGAAGACATAGCTCGCCCAACGCCGCGTGAGCATGCCCGCCCGCACACTCCATTCGAACAAAGCAAAGGCGCACATCAGCACCATGAACATCTTGTGCTGGACGTATTCCGGGTCGCGCAGACTCTCGCTAAGCGACAGCGCGCCGAATGGCCATCCTTCCGCTTCCGAGCGCAGGAACAGAAAACCTGCCATGCCGACGAAAAGCAGCGGCCAGTGCCTGGCCCATGGCGCGCGCCCGGTCTTCTCGACTAGTGCCAGGAGGCCGATCAGCAGAACGAAAATGCCCGAGATGTGATGGTTGTATTCCGACCAGGCGATGTCCTCGGCATTGCGCGGCAGGGGGATGCCGGCGCCCGGCACATAGGCCTGCAGGTGTTTGGCGCCGATTCCGTCATCGCTGCTCTGCTGGCGCAGCTCCTCATAAAAGGCAAGGTTGTCCTTGTCGGGACTGACAAGTGCCGGCCAGCGCGGCTCCAGCCGCTCCAATATCTCGGCGGCTGTGGCGCGCCCGTCGACCAGGTCGATTGCCGGCGGCAGCGAGGTGATGGAGGCCGCGACCAGCAGGATCGAGATGCCGATGCCGATCTCGACCTCGACGAAACGCTTGAGGCGGGGCAGGGCGGCGAAGACGTCGCCGGCAAGCTGCCGCACCGCCAGGGCATTGCCGAGGCCCAGCAGCAGCAGGCTCAAGAAGAGCGCGATTTTGGTGCCCAGCATCATGCCATAGGCGGTGCCGTACATCGCCTCGCTGGAGCCGACATAGAACACCAGCATCAGGACGCCGGAAACAAGGATGCCGCCCACGCCCGCCATGGACATGGCGGAATAGCGCTGCGCCACGGCGGCGAGGGCGGAACCGCGCGGCAGCAGGTTTAGGCTGCAAAGAAAGGCCGGCAGGCCGCCGATCCAGATGGCGGCGCCGAGATGATGCAGGCCAGTGGCCAGGTAGAGCACGGCCTGGTTCTCGAGCCGCGCCGCGGCGTGACTGGTAGCCATGCCGGCCAGGAGGTCGACGGCCGCGCAGAGGATAAGCAGGCGAAACCCGGCGGTCGTGCGTGTGGCGGCGCCGGAAAGCAGCATGGCGAGCGCCAGGCCGCCGGCACCGAAGCGCGCCAGCTGGGCGACTGCATAGCTGCCGCCCATGGCGTGCAGATAGCTGCCATCGGTGGTTCCCGCCAGAATGACGACATGCGACGAAAGGCTGATCAGAAGGATTGCCAGCAGGGTGGCGAGGGCAAGTATGCCGGTACGACGGGCGAGGGCCGCGATCGCCTGGCCATCGGCGCCCAGTTGACCGGCCAGGGGGCGTACCAGAACGAGCAGGAACAGCACGGCGCCCAGATAGAAGCATTGCGCCGCGCGGCCGAAACCGGCGAGCAGCACCGCTAGAAAGCCGAAGATATCGAGGAACAGCTCCACGCCGGCGGTACTCAGGGCGCCACGGTGAACGGAATGTCGCCGCGCGTAATATGTCCGTCCGATGCCAGAACCTGCCAATGAAGAATATAACTGCCGGCGGCAAGATCGGTCAGGGTGGCGGTCAGCTTTTCCGGCGCGCTGTCGGTCGCAATAGCGATGCGGGATTCGGCGCCGGTTGGGTCGCTGAGGGAAAGCCTGGAACGGGTTGCATCAATCCGGACGTTATAGCTGAGGGACACTTCGATCACGGGGCCGGCTACGACGGCGTCGCGCGCGGGAACCGATTGCACGATGATCGCATGAGCCGAGGCCTGTGGAACGCCCGCAGCGACCGAGAGGATCAGGAAAAGGATAATATTCCTTAAACTTTTCTGCCGCATCTCAATATCTTAGCTTCACGTCCCACCGTTCTGTCAGCGGCGGTTTGTAGCAGAGCCGGATTGCCAAGTCATCAGGCGCCGGGTTGCCAGGGGTCATCGGGATGACCGCCGAGTGATGCCCGGATCACGACCGGATGACGGTTTGCCGCGCCGATCAGGGGTGCCGATCGGGCAGGGCGAGATCAAGTGCGCGCTGCCATGGACGCAGAATGTCGGCCGGTGCGTTAGCCGGCACCCGGGCCGCCAGTCCCCGCAGCATGATGGCAAGAGACACGCCCAGCACCTTCATGTCGGCCAGATGGGCTGCGCCGGACGGATCGGCAACCTGCCAATCCACCGGCCAATCCTTGCCGCCGGCCCGAACCGACGAGCGGACCCAGGCCATCCTTGGGCCGTCATTCCGCGACGGTTGGACATGGGTATCGATGACCGAAAGGGCGAGATCCGGATAAAGCCGCCGCAAGCGGGTTAGGGCAACCGCCGCCAGTTCGCAGAAACCACCGGCAAATGCGGCGCGCGCGCCGGCATCGAAACCGCGCCAATGCTGGCCGGCGGCGAAACGGCCGAGCGGTGTGAAATAGCTGCAGGCTTCTGCACCGTCTGGCGCCGAGATGGTTGCGTCGAACAGGTGGCGAATATAGCTTGCCGCGTCTGCCCGGGCTGCGACAGCGCCGGAGAGCGGGCTCAGGAAAAGGACAAGGCTGAGGATAGTCAGGATGCCGCGCATCCATCAGCCCTAGCATGTTTGGAACAGCATGGCACAGATGGAACATCCGATCGAACATCCGGCACAGCAGGGATCGGACGGGCGCCTTGTCCTGGTGACAGGCGGCTGCGGCTTCATCGGCCGACATCTCGTCTCGCTGCTTGCCGCGCGGGGCGACCGGGTGCGTGTCCTGGATCTTGCCGACTGGCCGCGCGCGGCCGAGCCGCCGCCGCCTGGGGTCGAATTGCGCCAGGGTTCGATCCGTGACCGGGCGGCGCTCAACCGGGCCTGCCGCGAGGTCGACCTGGTTTTTCACCTTGCTGCCAATCCCAATCTATGGGCACCGGATCCGAGGACGTTTGACGAAGTGAACTATGAGGGCACCATGCGTGTGCTCGAAGCGGCCGCCGATGCCGGGATTGCGCGTTTCGTCTATACCTCGACGGAATCGATCCTCAAGAACATCAACGCCCCGCGGACTTCGCGATCGGCCCTCATAGACGAGAGAGTGGCGCATGGCGAGGAGGACGTACCCGGTCCCTATTGCCGCTCGAAGTTCCGTGCCGAGCGTGCGGCAAGCGAGGCGGCGCAATCCGGCCTGCCGGTGGTGATCGTCAATCCGACCATGCCGATCGGGCCGGGCGACCTTACCTTGAC
This sequence comes from Dongia mobilis, assembly GCF_004363235.1. GTDB lineage: Bacteria > Pseudomonadota > Alphaproteobacteria > Dongiales > Dongiaceae > Dongia > Dongia mobilis. The sequence continues at coordinate 23,360 of NZ_SNYW01000014.1, read as the reverse complement.
GCCACCCACCAGGATGCTGCTCGGCTTTTTGAACGGCACCACGCCGGCCTATCTCGATTGCGACTTCAACCTGGTGGATGCGCGCGATGCCGCGATGGGGCATCTGCTGGCCGCCGAACATGGCAGGATCGGCGAGCGCTACATCCTCGGCCACGAGAACGTTAATCTCGGCGATCTGCTGCGGGTACTGGAGCGCCTTACCGGCCAGGCGATGGCGAAACGACGTGTGCCGTATTGGCTCGCCTATTTCTCCGCGCTGGTCAGCGAAGGCATCGCCAATCTGACGAAAGCGCCGCCGCTGGCACCGCTGACGGGCGTCCGCCTTGCGCGCTCCTCGATGGCGTTTGACTGCCGCAAGGCGCGGGCCGAGTTGCATTGGCAATGCCGGCCGCTGGAGAAGTCTCTGGTCGATACGATCCGCGATCTGGCGCAGCGCGGCCTGCTGACGCGGCTGCCGCAGCAGCCGCTCTGGTGAATGTCAGGGGGTTAGGCCCGACACCAGCGGCGGCAGGCTGCCCTGGGCGGCGACGTTATAGATGAATCCGTGGGCCGGGTAGATGCTGCCATAGACCTGGTGCTCAAGGTTGTAGAAGCGGGGCATGGTCCAGTCGTTGTTGGGCGAAGCATCGAATACGGCTTGGTTCTCGAGTACCTGGCCGGGAATCCAGTTGGCGTGGCTTACTAGGATCTCGCGTGAATTGAGCACCTGCGACACGACGGCGACATGGCCGCTGCGCAGCCGGTCGGTCTGGCTCAGCACCAGCACCGCACCGGGCGCCGGCAGTGGGCCGCGCTGATAGCGTCCGGCGGCGCCGTCCCACCAGCTATACGCGTCGCCGTATAGTTCGATGCCGGAAACCAGCCGGGCATAGGGGACGCATTGCGCGCCGTCATAAAGGAAGGTCGGCCTGCTAGGATTCGGTCCCGTGATGTCGAGGAAGACACCCGAATAGCGCGGCTCGACTTGCGGCGGCTCAAGCGTCGGACCGCAACCGGCCGCCCCCAGCGCTGTCAGCGCTAACACCGACAGGCGCCATCTGCAGCGCTTGGTTATCGCCTGATTCCGCATGTTTCCTGCGCTTGATCGACTCGTGACGCTTTCTCTGCCATGCTAGTCGAAATTGAGACAGTGACAAGGCGTGTCGCGGCTAAGATGGGGATGGGCAGCGGTGACGCGCCCGGACGAACGACCGGACAAGCCCGCATATTGTTGAACGGCGGGACAAGAATATAAGTCGTCATCCGTCCATGCGACCAGAGTGATCGCATGCCGGGCGCGGGGGTCGGGTAAAGCCCGGCCGCTTGGTCGATCGCCCTGCTGTACGCAGCCCTTCATGACAGCCGAGTTTGGTTGCGCTTTTGCGCCGTCAGGACCATTTCGTCCGGCTGGCGGCCTGCACAACTCATCCTCGCTACATCACCTGACGAAAAAGTCCTTAAGGGGAGTGGCGGCCATGAACATTCATGAATACCAGGCGAAACAGCTGTTGCGACGCTTCGGTGTGCCGGTGCCGCGCGGCGATGTCGCGCACAATCCGGCCGAGGCTGAATCGGTGGCCGAGGAACTCGACGGCCCGGTCTGGGTGGTTAAGGCCCAGATCCATGCCGGGGGGCGCGGCAAGGCAGGCGGCGTCAAGGTCTGCCGCTCGATCAAGGAAGTGACGGCGACCGCCGACCAGATGCTCGGCATGAAGCTGGTCACACACCAGACCGGCCCCGAGGGGCGCCTGGTACGCAAGGTCTATATCGAGCAGGCGAGCGACATCGCGCGCGAGCTCTATGTGGCCCAGCTCATCAACCGCACGACCGGCGGTGTTACCCTGATCGCCTCGACCGAAGGAGGCATGGATATCGAGGAGGTGGCGGCCAGCCATCCCGACAAGATCATCCGCCTCGACATGCCGCCGGCGACGCCGATGCGCGCATTCCAGGCGCGCCGGGTCGCTTTCGCCCTCGGCCTCAAGGAGCGCGAGGTCCACAAATTCGTGCGTCTCGCCATGGCGGTGAACAAGGCATTCCGCAGCCTCGATGCGGTGATGATCGAGATCAACCCGCTGGTCGTAACCGGCGTCGGTCGCCTGGTGGCGCTTGATTGCAAGATGGTGTTCGACGACAACGCCCTGTTTCGCCACAGTGACATCCAGGATCTGCGCGACGACAACGAGGTCGATCCGCTGGAACTGGAGGCCGCCCGCCACGACCTCAACTATGTCAAGCTCGACGGCGATATCGGCTGCATGGTCAACGGCGCCGGCCTCGCCATGGCGACCATGGACATCATCCAGCACTATGGCGGACAACCGGCGAATTTTATGGATATCGCTGGCGCCGCCACCAAGGAACGTGTCGCCTGCGCCTTCAAGCTGATCTTCAACGATCCCGGTGTGCGCGGCATCCTGGTCAACGTCTTCGGCGGCATGATGCGCTGCAATTCCATCGCCGAGGGAATTGTGGGGGCGGCGCGCGAGGTCGGGCTCGACCGCCCGCTTGTGGTGCGCCTCGAAGGCACCAATGTCGAACTTGGCCGCGAGATCCTGCAGAAGTCCGGTCTGCCGATCATCACCGCGACGACGCTGGCCGATGCCGCGCAGAAGATCGTCGCCGCCACCAGCGGCAAGGTGGTTGCAGCAGGTCAAGGGAGGGTTTGAGCCATGTCCATTCTGGTCAACCGCGATACCAAGGTCATCTGCCAGGGCTTCACCGGGACGCAGGGCACCTTCCATTCGCAGCAGGCGCTGGAATACGGCACCAATCTGGTGGGCGGCGTGACGCCGGGGAAGGGCGCGACGCGGCATCTCGACCGACCGGTCTTCGATACCGTGCACGAAGCGCGCGAGAAGACCGGCGCCAATGCGACCATGATCTATGTGCCGCCGATCTATGCCATGGATTCCATCATGGAGGCGATCGATGCCGGCATCGAAACTATCGTCGCCATCACGGACGGGATCCCTGTCCACGACATGGCGCGGGTCCGCAAGGAGCTGAAAGGCACCAGGTCGCGGGTGATCGGCCCCAATTGCCCGGGCATCATCACGCCGGCGCAATGCAAGATGGGCATCATGCCGGGTTACGTTCACAAGCCGGGCCGTGTCGGCATTGTCTCGCGTTCCGGCACGCTGTCCTACGAAGCGGCGACGCAGACGACCGCGGCGGGGCTCGGCCAGTCGACCGTCGTCGGTATCGGCGGCGATCCCGTTAACGGTTCCAGCTTCGTCGACATCCTGGAACTGTTCCTCGGCGATGACGAGACCGAGGCCATCATCATGATCGGCGAGATCGGCGGCACGCCGGAAATCGATGGCGCCGAATTCCTGCGGCGCGAGAAGCGCAAGAAGCCGGTGGTCGGTTTCATCGCCGGCAAGGCGGCGCCGGCCGGTCGCCGCATGGGTCATGCGGGGGCGATCGTCTCTGGCGGCGGCGAAAGTGCGGCCGAGAAGATCGAGGCATTGCGATCTGCCGGCATCCAAATCGCACCTTCGCCGGCGGAACTGGGCGAGACCGTCCGCGCCGCCCTCGGCTGAGGTCGCAAGCGGAACAGGAACCGGCGCTTCCATGCTGCGCCGCACAAAATGCTTTGGCGCCGGCCGGTCGAGCGTTTAGGCTTGGCCGGTCGGCACCAATGCCGGGCTCATCGATTGCAACGCAGACAACAGCAGGGTGGAAGGCGGACGGATATGGCCGGTCGGGCAGGAAAAGCGGGCGAGAATGCTTTGGCGCTGCGGGTGAAGGCGAACCAGCGCAAGCCGGATAACGGCCGCGCCCGCAAGGCACCCTTGGAGCCCGGCCTGAAACCGCTGCCGCGCATGTTCCCCTTGGATGCGAAATTTGATGCGGCACGGGCCGAGCGGGAACTGACTTCGGTCTTCAGCGACCTCGCTTCCCTGCGCGAGCGCAATCCTTTCGGCAATTCCGTGAAGCTGCTGGCCCTTGAGGTGGGCAAGCGGCTGGAGCGGGGCGGGCTCAGCCTCGGTGGTGTCGAAACCCTGATTCAGGAACTCACGGCGGGCGCCTTCCGGCACCGGGCTCAGCGCCTTGCCGCCTATCTCGGCGAATGCGATCCGGCGCGTAATGAACAGCGCCTGCGCGCCGCCTTTCACGCCCTCGCCGCCGGATCGCGCCGGCCGCAGGGCGGGAAGGGGGGCAAGAGCCAGAAAATCTCGTTCGCCAGTTTCAAGGCGGCGGTCGAGCGCGAGCTCTTCGGCATCGTCATCACGGCGCATCCCACCTTCAGCCAGTCGCACGAAATGGTTCGCCTGCTGGCCGAACTCGGCATGGGGCGCGATGCCGGCGGCGGCAGGCTCGCTCCGGCGCGCCGGCGCAAGATCGAGGCGGATATCCGCGGCGTCGAGCACCGGCCGCCGCAGCCCCTCGACCTTGCCTACGAGCATGACATGTCGGTCGCCGCCATCGCCAATATCCAGGATGCGATCCGTCGCGCCTACGAGATCGCGCTCGAGGTGGCGGCCGAATGTTACCCGGGCGAATGGGAGAATCTGGCGCCGCGTCTCGTCACGGTGGCAAGCTGGGTCGGCTACGACCTCGATGGCCGCTCCGACATCAAGTGGAGCGATACGCTGTTCAAGCGCCTGAAGATCCAGGTGCTGCAACTGCGCCGGTACATGCGCGCAGTGGAATCGCTGCGCGCGGGTCTCGGTGGTCGCAAGGGCAAGGGCGAAATCCAGAACCTGCTGGAACTGCTGGAAAGCCGCCTGGCGCTGGCCGTCAAGGAGGCCGAGGACGAGATCGACGTCTTCCAGAATGGCAGGAAGGAGGGCGAATCGCCCTCCGCCTGGGCGGAAGAGGTGCGGCGCATTGCCAAGCGCATGCATGATGGCAGGGAACTGCGCCTGATCGATTCCGCGCATCTGCTGGAACTGATCGAGCGCGCGCTTTCCTTGTGCGAGAAGCCGGAGCACCGCCGGCAGCTGATCATCCTCCGGGCCGAGATCGGCAATCACGGCCTCGGTATGGCGCATACCCATGTGCGCCTCAACGCCGTGCAGATCCATAACGCGATCCGCAAGCTCATCAACATGGAAACCGCGCCGGACGATCCCGCGCGCAAGCGCTCCTACATGGCGGCGCTGGCCCGGCTACTGAAGGACGTCAAGCCGGTCCAGATCAACTTCGCCTCGATCCTGGCCGAACGCACCTCGGCCAAGCGGCTCTTCATGATCGTCGCGAAGATGCTGAAATATATCGACGCCAATGTGCCGGTCCGCTTCCTGATCGCCGAGACGGAATCGCCGCTGACCCTGCTGGCGGCCCTCTATTTCGCCAAGCTTTTCGGGGTCGCCGACAAGGTCGATATTTCGCCGCTGTTCGAGACCACCAAGGCGTTCGAGCGTGGCGTCCGTGTCATCGACGAATGCCTGCAGAACCCGACCTATGCCGCCTATGTCCGGGCGCGCGGGCGGCTTTGCATCCAGACCGGCTTTTCCGATGCCGGCCGCCATCTCGGCCAGACCGTGGCGGCGATCTCGGTCGAATGGCTGCGCCTGAAGCTCGCCGAGCTGATGCGCCAGCGCGGCTTCGACGACATCGAGCTGGTGATCTTCGATACGCATGGCGAATCGATCGGCCGCGGTGGCCATCCGGAGAATTTCCAGGCGCGCCTCGAATACATCGCCTCCCCGGTCAGCCGGCAGCATTTCGCCCAGTCCGGAATCCGCGTGAAGGAGGAGGCCAGCTTCCAGGGCGGCGACGGCTATCTCTATTTCATCACGCCGGACATCGCGCTGGCCTCGGTCGCGCGCATCCTCGAATACATGCTGCCGATTCCGACCGAGAATGTGGAATCCGATCCCGCCTACCGCCAGGACGAGGACTATATCAAGGAGTTCTTCATCACCATCCGTCGCTTCAACGAGGAGGTGATGGACGATACAGCCTATGCCGCTCTGCTCGATACATTCGGCGGCAACCTGCTCTTCGTCGGCGGCTCGCGCCCGGTGAAGCGCGAGCATGAGGGGCTGGCGCAGCGCGTCAACCTCACCCATCCGACGCAGATGCGGGCCATTCCCCATAACGGCATCCTGCAGCAGTTGGGATTCTTCGCCAATACTTTGGGCGGCGTGGGCCAGGCGATCGCGCGCGACCCGGAACGGTTCCAGCGGCTCTACCAGTCCTCGCCGCGCTGCCGCCGGCTGCTCGGCATGGTCGATTGGGCTCTCGCCTTCACCGATCTCGAGGCCTTCAAATGTTATGTCGATCTGTTCGACCCCGGCCAATGGCTGTCCCGCGCCTATCAGGCCAAGGACGCCGAACGGGCGGCCGAACTGCGCCATGTCGCCGAGCATCTCGAGGAAGAGCGGATCTATGAACAGCTGGCCCGGATCTATCGGACGTTCCAGCGCGACATGCTCGACCTGCGCGAGGGATTGGCCCTGGTCGGCCTGCCGACGCCGAAGATCGACGAGGCGGCACGCCAGAATCTGCGCCTGATGCACGGCCTGCGCATTGCCCTCATCATGCGCATCTTCACGCTTAGCGCGCATGTTCCCGACTTCTCGGACCAGCACAACATCACCCGCGCGCAACTGATCTCGAAGATCTTCCATCTCGAGATCGACGACGCCATGCGCAAGCTGATGTCGATCTTTCCGAAAGTCGAGCAGACCCGCTTCGAGGGCGACTTCGGCGAGACCGCGACCTATGTCGGCGACTGGAGCCAGACCTACGAGCGCGAGCACCAGGTCATATTCGGGCCGATCGCCGGGCTCTATACCCTGGTGCGGCGCCTGAGTTCCGGCATCATCCACACCATCGGCGCCATGGGCTGATCCCGCGCCGGCCGCGCGACCACATGCGGCCGGTTTGCCCGGCTGGCTCTTGCCCGGCCGGCCCCCCTTCGTGCTAATGCTGGACTGGCAACTGTCCGTTGGGGGGGAACATGAAGGTCGCCTTTGTCGCGAAGGCAGGCGCCGGCGCGCCGGTCCTGGTGCTGCTGGTGGGGGAGGAGCGCAAGCTGGGCGCCCGCGGGAGCGAAATCGACCGCATCTCGGGCGGCGCAATCGGGCGCGCCCTGGCCGCACCGCGCTTCAAAGGCAAGAAGGGCGAGGTGCTGGATCTCGTGGCACCGGCCGGGGTATCGGCACGGCGACTGCTGCTGCTCGGATTGGGCCCCGTCAAGGAACTGACCTTTCACGTCGCGCGCGAATGCGGCGGGGCACTTGTTGCCCACCTCCTGTCCGAGCGCGAGACCGAGGCGACCATTCTGCTCGACCTACCGAGGGGCGCCAAGCTGGACGAGGCCCGGCTGGCGGCGGAACTCGCCGGCGGCGCCAGGCTCCGCAATTATCGCTTCGACCGCTATCTCACCCAGAAGAAGGAGGATCGCCCGGCCCCGATTGCCGGGCTCGACCTCGTGGTTGCCAAGCCCGCGGCGGCGGAACGTGCCGCCCGCAGGACTGCGGCACTGGCTGCCGGCGTGGCTTTCGCCCGCGACCTCGTCAATCTGCCGCCCAATGCCCTCTATCCGGAAAGCTTCGTCGCCGAAATGCGGGCGCTCAAATCGCTCGGGGTAAAGGTCGAGGCACTGGACGAAAAGCAGATGGCGAAGCTCGGCCTCAATGCCCTCCTTGCGGTGGGGCAGGGCTCGGTGCGACCGCCAAGGTTGCTGGTCCTGCAATATGAAGGGGCGCGGCCCGGCAAGGACGGGCCGATTGCCTTTGTCGGCAAGGGCGTCTGTTTCGATTCCGGCGGTCTCTGCCTGAAGCGGCCCAATGGCATGATGGAGATGAAGGGTGACATGGCCGGCGGCGCCGCCGTGGTCGGTGTCATGCGCGCATTGGCGGAACGCAAGGCCAAGGTGCATGCGGTCGGCATCGTCGGCCTGGTCGAGAACATGCCCTCGGGCCGGGCCTTCAAGCCCGGCGACATCGTCACGACCCATGCCGGTCGCACGATCGAGATGCTGGATACCGATGCGGAAGGGCGCCTCGTCTTGATTGACGCGCTGCATTACACCGCCAAACGCTTCAAGCCTCGGGCCATGATCGACCTGGCGACGCTGACCTATTCGGTCATGGCGGCATTGGGATCGGTCTTCGCCGGCATTTTTGCCAGCGACGACCGGCTTGCCCAGCAATTGGTCGCGGCCGGCCAGGCGGTCGACGAGCGGCTCTGGCGGTTGCCTCTCGATAAGGGTTACGACGCCCATCTCGAATCCCGCATCGCGGATGTGAAGCATCATGCCGAGGATGCGGAATCGGCCGATGCCGCCCATGCCGCCGCCCTTCTCAAGATGTTCGTGGACGGCCGGCCATGGGCGCATTTGGATATCGCCGGCAAGGAATTTCGCCACAAGGACAGCAACTTGGCGCCGGCGGGGGCGACCGGGTTCGCGGTCCAGCTGCTGGAGGAATTCGTGGCACGGCTGGAGGGCCACGCCTGAGGCCCTCTCCCTTCCTACCGGCCTATCCGACTTGGAATTGAAATATTGTGACCGATTTGGCCGCGGCCCAACGGGCAGCGAGGGCCTTCGGCACCTCCGACGGCGCCGCCCCGGGACGTATTTCGCTATGGCCTCGTATAGGATTTGTCCATATATGTCATAGAGAAAGAAAAGGATGACGCGGAATTGTAACCGAAGCATCATCAAAGTTGCGCCATAGAGCGCCAAGTTCCGGCCACCGCGCAGAGCGGTCCGGATATACAGGGAAGGACGAGCGACTAATGACGATGGAAAAATTGACGCGCCGCATGGCGCTGATGAGCATGGCGGTGCTGGGTTCGGTCGCAGCGATCGGTCTGGCCGCCCACCCCGCTTCGGCCGAAGATGTCGTGGTGAAGGTCTACACCGCCATCGAGGAAGAGCAGATGCCCCCCTACAAGGAGGCATTTGAGGCGGCTAATCCGGGTATCAAGATCGAGTGGCAGCGCGATTCGACCGGCGTCATTACCGCGCGCTTGCTCGCCGAGAAGGACAACCGCCAGGCCGATGTTGTCTGGGGCCTCGCTGCCAGCTCGCTGATGGTGCTCGATCAGAATGGCATGCTCGAAGGCTACAAGCCCGAGGGCTATGACCAGATCAAGGACGACTTCAAGGATCGCCGCAGCGACAAGCCGACCTGGGTCGGCATGGACGCCTGGGCATCGGCCATCTGCTTTAACACGGTCGAGGCCGAGAAGCTCGGCCTGCCTAAGCCGGCAACCTGGAAGGACCTGCTCGATCCGATCTATGCCGGCCACATCGTGATGCCGAATCCGGGGTCGTCCGGTACCGGCTTCCTTTCGGTCGCGGCCTGGCTGCAGATCTTCGGCGAGGAAGAGGGCTGGAAGTACATGGACGCCCTCCATGCCAACATGAACTCCTACACCCATTCGGGTTCCAAGCCCTGCAAGGCGGTGGGTGCCGGCGAGTATCCGATTGGCATTTCCTTCTCCTATCCGGGCGTCAAGCTGATCAATGACGGCGCCCCCCTCGAAGTCATCCTGCCGACCGAGGGCCTCGGCTGGGAGATGGAAGCGACCGCCATCATGAAGGGCACCGACAAGCTGGAAGCGGCACAGAAGGTTGCTGACTTCTCCGCCAGCGTCGAGGCCAACAAGCTGTACAACCAGTCCTACCAGGTGCTCGCCCGCAAGGACGTCGATGCCGTCCTGCCGGAGAACTACCCGGCCAACGAGGGTGAATTGCTGCTCTCGCCCAACAATTTCGAGTGGGCGGCGACGAACCGCGAGGCAATTCTGACCGAGTGGCAGAAGCGCTACGGCGCCAAGGACCAGCCGAAGAGCTGATCGCAGATCGATGGATCACGGCACCGCCCGGCCCGGGCGGTGCCGTCTCTTCGTTTGCGGCTCGGATCAAATTTGGCAAAACCGACTGACGGCCTGAATCATGCTGGCCGGCCGGCGCCTGAGATGCTGCTGGCGCGTCTGCCAATTCCAGTTGGTTCCAGTTGTTCGACCCAAATCCGGTAGTTTGACTCTGTCTTTGTCGGTTTCCACCTGGGGGAATGAATGTCGATCAATCAGGGCGACGCCTATCTGCGCATAGACCATGTCAGCAAGTCTTTCGGCACTTTCGAGGCGCTGACGAACGTCACGCTGGAAATCTATGCCGGCGAGTTCGTGTGCTTCCTGGGCCCGTCGGGTTGCGGCAAGACCACATTGCTGCGGGCGATCGCCGGGCTCGACATTCAGACCTCCGGCCGGATCTTCCAGGGTGGCCGCGATATTTCCGCCCTGCCGCCATCTCAGCGCGATTTCGGCATCGTGTTCCAATCCTATGCGCTGTTTCCCAATCTCAGCGTCGCCGACAATGTCGCCTATGGCCTGGTCAGCACGCGGCGGCCCAAGGCCGAGGTCGAGGGGCGCGTGCGCGAGTTGCTGACGCTTGTCGGGCTTGGCGGCCAGGAACAGAAATTTCCCAGCCAGTTGTCGGGCGGCCAGCAGCAGCGCGTCGCGCTGGCGCGCGCCCTGGCCATGTCGCCCGGCCTGCTGCTGCTGGACGAGCCGCTTTCGGCCCTTGATGCGCGCGTACGCCAGCACCTCCGCAGCGAACTCAAGGAATTGCAGCGCAAGCTCAAGGTCACGACCATCATGGTCACGCATGACCAGGAGGAGGCGCTGGCCATCGCCGACCGTATCGTCGTCATGAATCACGGCGTCATCGAGCAGGTTGGAACGCCGCTCGACATCTATCGCCATCCCGGCTCCGCCTTTGTCGCGGATTTCGTCGGGCACATGAATTTCCTGCCGGTCGAGCGGGTCGCGGCAGACCGTGTGCGCTTCGGATCGTTCGAGTTCACGGCGCCGGTCAACGGTAATCAGGACGCAACGGCAACATTGTGTGTCCGTCCCGAGGATATCCAGATCCGCAACGTGATTCCCGGCCAGGACAATTCGCTGAAGGCCACCATCGACCATATGGAATTCCTCGGTTCCTTCTGTCGCGCCGAACTTGTGGTCAATGGTGGGCGGCATCTGAAGGCCGATTTTTCCATCAATGCCATGCGCGACCTGTCGCTCGAGCCGGGCCAGGAAATCCTGATCGCACTGCCGGCGGACCGTCTGCGACTGTTCCGGGGCGACGCCCATGTCTGACGCGACGCTGGCGCCGGCCGTGGCGCTGACCGGGAAGGTGGATCCGGCTGGCGGCCAGCCGCCGCGCATCCGGCCGCGAGCCAGCGGCGAGGACTGGGTGATGCGCGGCGCCATTGCGCTGCTGGCCGCCTATTTCGTGGTCACGCTGGTTCTGCCGCTCTACACGCTGCTGATCAAGAGCGCCGAAGACAAGGACGGCAATTTCATCGGCCTTGCCAATTTTGCACGCTACTTTGCCGACCCGGCCCTGACCCAGTCGATCGTCAACACCGTGACGGTCTCACTCATCGGCACCGTCATTACCATCTTCCTCGCCTTTCTCTATGCCTATGCTCTGACGCGGACCTGCATGGCCTTGCGCGGCCTGTTACGGGCAGTGGCACTGGTCCCGCTGCTGGCGCCGTCCCTGTTGCCCGGCCTTGCCCTCATCTATCTCTTCGGCAACCAGGGCATATTCAAGGGTCTGCTGATGGGCCACGACATCTACGGCCCCATCGGAATCATCATCGGCGAGGTCTTCTTCGCCTTTCCCCACGCCCTCATCATCCTGGTTACGGCATTGTCGGTGGCCGACCAGCGCTTGTACGAGGCGGCGGATTCCCTGCGCGCCAGCCCCTTCCGTATTTTCATGACGGTAACGCTGCCCGGCTGCCGCTATGGCCTGATCAGCGCCGGCATGGTGGTCTTTACCTTGATCTTCACCGATTTCGGCGTGCCCAAGGTGATCGGCGGCTCCTACAACGTGCTGGCGACCGACGTCTATCGCCAGGTGATCGGCCAGTTCAATTTCCAGATGGGGGCCGTCGTCGGCCTGCTGCTGCTGTTCCCGGCGGTGATCTCCTTTACCGTCGACCGCATCGTGCAGCGCAAGCAGGTTGCGCTGCTGTCGGCGCGGGCCGTGCCCTTCCAGCCGCAGCCACGCCCGGTGATCGACCGCACCTTCCTGATCATCTCAAGCGTCATCGCCGCGTTGCTGCTGCTGATCCTCGGTATGGCCTTTGTCGGCTCTATCATCACCTTCTGGCCCTACAACCTGGCGCCGACGCTCAAGTGGTATGATTTCACGCGCTTGGGGACCGACGGCTGGGGGCCGTATTTCAACAGCCTGCGCATGGCCGCCATGGTGGCGATCATCGGCACGGCGATCGTCTTCACGGGTGCCTACCTCACCGAGAAGAGCCGGGGCGCCAAGGGGCTGCGCGCCTCGCTGCATCTTCTCGCCATGGTGCCGCTGGCCGTGCCCGGAATCGTGCTCGGCCTTGCCTATATCTTCTTCTTCAATGCATCGGGCAATCCGCTGGGATTCATCTACAACACGATGGTCATCCTGGTGGTGAACACCATCTGTCACTTCTACACCGTCTGCCATCTAACCGCGGTGACGGCATTGAAGCAGGTGGATGCCGAGTTCGAGGCCGTCTCTGCCTCGCTCAAGGTGCCGCTCTACCGGACTTTCTGGCGCGTGACGGTACCGGTCTGCCTGCCGGCCATCCTGGACATCAGCATCTATCTGTTCGTCAATGCGATGACCACCGTGTCGGCCGTCATCTTCATCTATTCCGCCAATTCCAAGCTGATGTCGATCAACGCCATCAACACCGAGGATGCCGGCAATACCGCGTCGGCTTGCGCCATGGGCATGGTGATCGTGGCCACCTCGGCCGTCCTGAAGGGCCTGCATTCACTCCTGGTGCGTCGGATGCAACGCCGCACCCAGGCCTGGCGCCGGCGCTGATATAACGGTCGGTTCCGGTCGATTTCGGCCGGAATCCGTCCGCTATGTTACAGTTTAATGACAACACCCGAGTCGGGATTCTGGCCGGCATGATCTTCCTGCTTCATCTCTTTGGCGCTGCAGCCCTGCTTTTGTGGGGCTTGCGCATGGTCCGCACCGGCATTCTTCGTGCCTATGGGGCGCAGCTCCGGCAAAGCCTCAGCCGGGCCACCGGGAATCGCTTCTCGGCATTCCTGTCCGGGCTTGGAATCACCTGCCTGCTGCAATCCTCGAGCGCCACGGCGCTGCTCTCGGCCAGTTTCGCGTCACGCAAGCTGGTGACTACGGCCGGTGCGCTGGCGGTGATGCTGGGTGCCGATCTCGGCACCAGCCTGGTCGCCCAGGCCTATTCGTTGAAGGTCGACTGGATTTCGCCGCTTCTCATCATCGCCGGCTGGGTGATGTTCAACAAGTTCGAGGATTCCAAGGTGCGGGATCTGGGCCGCGCGATCGTCGGCCTCGGCATTGCCTTGCTCGGCCTGCATCTGATCACCCTGGCGGCCGAGCCGATACGGGATGCGCCATTGCTGCCGCTGGCCCTCCGGGTGATGAGCGACGCACCCGTCTTCGGTGTCATCATCGGGGCGGTGCTGACCGTGCTTTCGACCTCCAGCCTGGCCGTGGTGCTGCTCGTGGTCAGTTTCATGGCGCAGAACATGGTGCCGATCGATCTCGGCTTCGCGCTGGTGCTCGGTGCCAATCTCGGCAGCGCCGTGATGCCGATCCTGGCGACGTCGGGCGAGCCGCCGGAGGCGCGGCGGGTGCCCGTCGGCAACCTGGTGTTCCGAGCAATCGGCGTCGCCGTTGCGGTGCCGCTGATCGGCCTCGTGCAGCCCTATGTCGCCATGATCGAGAGCGATCCGGCACGCCAGGCCCTCAACTTCCACGTCGCCTTCAATCTGGTACTTGCCCTGGCCTTCATCGGTTTCATCGGCCCGGTCGCACGACTGACGGCGCGACTCCTGCCGGATCAGCCGGCGAGCGACGATCCGGGCAAGCCGCGTTATATTTCGCAGGAACCGGGTGACCAGCCGATCGTGGCGCTCGCCAATGCCGGGCGCGAGGCGCTGCGCATGGGCGACCTCGTCGGCCAGATGCTGCGCCAGTCGCTTGACGTCTTCCGCACCGACGATCGACGCATGCTCAAGCAGGTGAGCGATCTCGATACCCAGGTTGACCGGCTCAATGAGGCGATCAAACTCTATCTGACACGGGTCAGCCGCGAATTGATGGATCCGGCCGATCAGAAGCGCGTCGTCGATCTCATCACCTTCATCACCAATCTCGAGCATATCGGCGACATCGTCGACAAGAACCTGATGGAACTCGCCGCCAAGAAGGTGAAGTATCAGCTGAAGTTTTCGCCCGAGGGAAACCGGGAACTCAACGACATCCATGAGCGGCTGACGCACAATCTCGAACTTGCCATGAATGTCTTCATGTCGGGCGATCTCAAGCTGGCGCGGCAGCTATTCGCCGAGAAGCAGATCTTCCGCGAGATGGAGCGGATCGCGGCCGAGAATCACCTGGCGCGGTTGCGCTCCGGCCGCATCGACAGCATGCAGACCAGTTCGCTCCATCTCGATATTTTGCGCGATCTGAAGCGCATCAACTCGCATCTTGCCATCGTTGCCCAGCCAATCCTGGAAGCGGCCGGCGAACTCAGCCCGACGCGGTTGAAATAGGCGCTATTTGGCGCTGCGACGATCGCCGGCGGGCAGGCGCACCGGGCGGCGCAGGAAGGCCGGCAGGTGGTCGCCAAAGCCGTGGCCGGCGACCAGATCCGCTTCCTCCTCGCCCGACGCCTTCGACGCGGCGCGTCGCTGATGCCGGTTGTCGTGCGGCTGCACGGGTGACATTGGAGCCGGGGCGGATTGCCGGGCCGGTTTCTCGCGGCCTTCCGGCCGCAGATCGCCAGCCTTGTCGCCGAGGCTGGCCGGCTCGGTCAGGCCCGTCTTGTCGGCGAGCGCGGGCAGGGCGGTGCTGGCCTCGAGAAGGTCGTGGCGATGCAATTGCTCGCTGGGGTGCGGAATCGCGGCGTCGATGATGGCCTCGACGACCGCCGGCGCAGCTGGTGCCGCCTTGTTGCCGCGGCCGCGGCGCCGGCTGCGCGTCGGCTTGGCGCCGGCATCCGCCGTCGCCGTTTCGGCGGTGGTATCGGTCGGCGCCGGCGTCACCGCATCGTGCGCGGGCTCTGCCCGGCGGCTGCTGCCGCGGCGACCGGAATCGCGTGGGCTGGCGCGGCCACCGCGGCCGCGATTCCGGCCACGCCCGTCGCCTTCGGCAAAGGGCAGGTTCTCGAAGCCCTCGATGGTCACGAGGGGGATGTCCTTGCCGATCAGCTTCTGGATGGCGGCCACATGCTTGCCGTCATAGGGCGTTGCGAAGGTGAAGGCGCGCCCCTCGCGGCCGGCGCGACCGGTGCGGCCGATCCGGTGCACGTAATCCTCGGCATGGATCGGCGTGTCGAAGTTGAAGACATGGGTAAGGCCGGCAATGTCGATGCCGCGCGCCGCGACATCCGAACAGACCATGAGCGAGGCCTCGCCGCGCTTGAAGGCAGCCAGCGTGTCGGCGCGGGCCGATTGCACCATGTCGCCATGCAGGCGCACCGCCTTGAAGCCGTGCTTGGTCAGCGATTTGTAGAGGATGTCGACGTCGACCTTGCGGTTGCAGAAGATCAGCGCGTTGTCGACATTCTCGGCGCGAATCAACCGGCGCAGGGCTTCGCGCTTGTCCATTTCGTCGATGACGGCGAGACCCTGGGTCACCGTCGTCGCCGTGGTGGCGGGGGCCGAGACGGTGATCTCCTTCGGGTTCATCAGGAACGCATCCGACAGGCGGCGGATTTCCGGCGCCATGGTGGCCGAGAAGAACAGGGTCTGACGGATTTTGGGCAACAGGCTGACGATTCGCTCGACATCCGGGATGAAGCCCATGTCCAGCATGCGGTCGGCCTCGTCGATCACCAGGATCTTGGTGTCGATCAGCAGGATCTTGCCGCGGTCGAACAGGTCGAGCAGGCGTCCCGGCG
>NZ_SNYW01000014.1:0-2500 GCF_004363235.1 Dongia mobilis | reverse complement strand
CGGGTGATCTATCCATGGGCAGGCTGAAGGTCGGGTAACACCGACTGGAGGGCCGAACCCGTAACCGTTGAAAAGGTTTGGGATGACCTGTGGATAGGGGTGAAAGGCCAATCAAACTCGGAAATAGCTGGTTCTCCGCGAAATCTATTTAGGTAGAGCGCCGGATGTTCACCGTTGGGGGTAGAGCACTGGATGGGCTAGGGGGGAGCGATCCTTACCAAACCTAACCAAACTCCGAATACCAACGGGTCATAGTCCGGCAGACAGACGGCGGGTGCTAAGGTTCGTCGTCGAGAGGGGAAGAGCCCAGACCACCAGCTAAGGTCCCCAAGTCATGGCTAAGTGGGAAAGGATGTGGGAAGGCCAAGACAGCCAGGAGGTTGGCTTAGAAGCAGCCATCCTTTAAAGAAAGCGTAATAGCTCACTGGTCTAGTTAAGCCGTCCTGCGCCGAAAATGTAACGGGGCTAAAGCCATGCACCGAAGCTGTGGGTGTCATCAGGGTAGCGTCCCTGGTGGCGCAGTAGCGGAGCGTTCCGCAAGCCTGCGAAGGTGTGGCGCGAGCCATGCTGGAGGTAACGGAAGTGAGAATGCTGACATGAGTAGCGATAAACAGTGTGAGAGACACTGTCGCCGTAAGTCCAAGGGTTCCTGCGCAAGGTTAATCCACGCAGGGTGAGCCGGCCCCTAAGGCGAGGCCGAAAGGCGTAGTCGATGGGAACCTGGTTAATATTCCAGGGCCTGCTGGACGTGACGAATGCCGTAAGTTGTTCCCCCTTATCGGATTGGTGGGGGCAGCGAAGGCGTTCCGGGAAATAACGCCAGCGTATAGACCGTACCCTAAACCGACACAGGTGGACTGGTAGAGTATACCAAGGCGCTTGAGAGAATGGTGTTGAAGGAACTCGGCAAATTGCCCTCGTAACTTCGGGAGAAGAGGGCCCTCTTCATGGGCAACCATGGAGGGGGGGCACAGAGCAGGGGGTGGCGACTGTTTAACAAAAACACAGGGCTCTGCGAAGTCCATAAGACGACGTATAGGGTCTGACGCCTGCCCGGTGCTGGAAGGTTAAGAGGAGGGGTGCAAGCTCTGAATCGAAGCCCCAGTAAACGGCGGCCGTAACTATAACGGTCCTAAGGTAGCGAAATTCCTTGTCGGGTAAGTTCCGACCTGCACGAATGGCGTAACGACTTCCCCACTGTCTCCAACACCAACTCAGCGAAATTGAATTCTCCGTGAAGATGCGGAGTACCCGCGGTTAGACGGAAAGACCCCATGCACCTTTACTATAGCTTTGCAGTGGTATTAGGGAATGAATGTGTAGGATAGGTGGGAGCCTTTGAAGTGCCGGCGCCAGTTGGCATGGAGGCAACCTTGAAATACCACCCTTTGGTTCTCTGATATCTAACCGCGCCCCGTGATCCGGGGCCGGGACCCTGCATGGTGGGTAGTTTGACTGGGGCGGTCGCCTCCCAAAGAGTAACGGAGGCGCGCGATGGTGGGCTCAGGCTGGTCGGAAATCAGCTGTCGAGTGCAATGGCATAAGCCCGCCTGACTGCGAGACTGACAAGTCGAGCAGAGACGAAAGTCGGTCATAGTGATCCGGTGGTCCCACGTGGACGGGCCATCGCTCAACGGATAAAAGGTACGCTGGGGATAACAGGCTGATGACTCCCAAGAGTCCATATCGACGGAGTCGTTTGGCACCTCGATGTCGGCTCATCACATCCTGGGGCTGGAGCAGGTCCCAAGGGTATGGCTGTTCGCCATTTAAAGTGGTACGTGAGCTGGGTTCAGAACGTCGTGAGACAGTTCGGTCCCTATCTGCCGTGGGTGTTGGAGTATTGCGAGGATTTGCCCCTAGTACGAGAGGACCGGGGTGAACGTACCTCTGGTGTACCGGTTGTCGTGCCAACGGCATCGCCGGGTAGCTATGTACGGTCGGGATAACCGCTGAAAGCATCTAAGCGGGAAACCCACCTCAAAACCAGTACTCCCTATGAGAGCCGTGAAAGACCATCACGTTGATAGGCCGGGTGTGGACGTGCGGTAACGTACGGAGCTAACCGGTACTAATCGCTCCATTGGCTTGATACTTCATCTTCGTCACACAAACCTCGCCGACCAGAACAAGGCCTCGGCACATTCAGCAGTTCACTCTGGTAATCCTTCGCGCCAACACGCGCGAAGAAATCGCATCCGGCCTTCGATGACCTGGTGGTCATGGCGAGGGGCCTGCACCCGATCCCATCCCGAACTCGGCCGTGAAAACCCTCAGCGCCAATGGTACTTCGTCTCAAGACGCGGGAGAGTAGGTCGCCGCCAGGTCTTCAAAGCCCGGATCCAACACGCATCAGATCAACAACGACAAAAACCAAAAGGCGCGCCACAAAACAGCGCGCCTTTCCCGCTTCAAGACTTCATCGCGGGATGGAGCAGCCCGGTAGCTCGTCAGGCTCATAACCTGAAGGTCGCAGGTTCAAATCCTGCTCCCGCAACCA
>NZ_SNYW01000013.1 GCF_004363235.1 Dongia mobilis | reverse complement strand
GCGGCGTCGACGTGGTCTTCACCTGGGACGCGACCACCAGCCAGCTCGTCGGCATGGCCGGCGGCACCGAGGTCATGGTGCTCACCGTCGACCAGACCAACGGCACGGTCAGCTTCCAGCTGAAGGCACCCGTCGACCATCCCTATGCCGATGATCCCTACAGCCAGGGCACCGAGACCGCCTTCGAGGACGAAATCGCCATCGATTTTGGCTTCACCGCCAAGGATTCCGACGGCGACACCGTCGAACATGCCATCACCATCCGCATCGATGACGACAGCCCGACCCTTGAGGCGGTGACGCAGGCCAGTGTCACGATCACGCTCGACGAATCCGTCGGCAAAGACGCCACCGACCCGCAGACGGCACCCGATGCCGACGAGCCGGCGGAAACCGGCGCCATCGGCACCCGAACCGGCAGCGTCACCAACCTGTTCCAGAACATCCAGTTCGGTGCCGACGGCCCGGGTGCGGCCACCGTCTACAAGTTGGTCCTCAAGGATTTCGGCGGGGCGGGCACCTCGATCGGTACCACCAACGTGCCGACCAATCTTTCGGTCACCGATCCGAACAATCTTTATGCCAGCGACAACATCGTCCTGGTCTCGGTCTCGGACTTCCAGGTCAATGCCTATGTCGGCAGCTATGACCCCGAATCCAGCAGCAACGTGCTGGCCTTCCTGGTGCGGGTCGATGGCGCGACGGGCGAGCTCACCGTCTCGCAATTCCTGCCGCTGGCCCACGACACCGACGGCAGTTCGGCGGCCGACCACGACGATATTCTCGACCTTGTGGTGGCGCGCGATGGCGGCATCTATGTCAGCGCCACAGTGTCCGATTACGACGGCGACAAGACGACCGTCGAGGCCCCGGCCCCGCTCGGAATCTCGTTCGAGGATGACGGGCCGAAGGTGCTCAGCGTCACCGATTTCCACGACAGCAACGTCACCGGTCCGTTCCTGATCGACGAGGACAATATCGGCAACGGCAACCAGGACGGCCCCGGCGACGATGCCGGTGGCGGTGCCACCTTGTACAAGGTCAATGTCGATTTCGGCAGCGACAACGCTGCCGCCCAGGCCTTCGCCTTCACCGGCGCCAGCGTCACCGCCAATGGCGCGCCGCTCGCAGATCTGAAGACGGCAGACGGCCAATCGGTGACCATTGGCATCCTCGCCAGTGGTGTATCCGGCCTGCCGGCCGGCTCGATCGTCGGCTTCACCGGCGGCGACATCAACAACTGGCAGAACTGGGTCTTTACCGCCACCCTCGACGCGCAGTTCGGCGGGGGCCAGTTCTCCCTGCTGAAGCCGCTCTATCACCCGCTCAACGATGATCCCGCCAGCAAGGATGCCGTGGAGACGGCCTTCGAGGACAACATCGTCCTGACGTTCGGGGTGCGAGTAACCGATGGCGACGGCGACTATGCCGACACCACCATCGCCATCGATATCGACGACGACAGCCCGGTCGCCCATGCCGACAATGGCGGCAATGTGGTCGAAACCACGAAGGTCGATCTCGGCACCGTGGCGGACTTCCTGCTGGCAAACGACAAGGCCGGCGCCGACGGGCTCAAGGATTCGGTGATCATCGGCAATGGCGGCACCGGTTCGCTGGGCGGCACACTGGAAATCATCAACGGCCATGTCTGGTACACGGCGCCGAACGTCCAGGACGACGCCAAGGAGACCTTCAGCTACACCATCACCGACAAGGACGGCGACCAGTCGACGGCGGACGTGTCGTTCAATGTCACCGATCGCGGCGGCGGCGATGGCTCGGTCACCCTGAAGGTGACCTCGCTGGGCGGCTTCGAGGATGACGAGAGCGCTCCGGCGGACCAGACTATTGCCGATCCGGTCGACCAACAGCTGACCTTGCCCTTCAACCTCAAGATCACGGTGATCGATGCCGGCGACACGGCCGATTTCATCGTCATCGGCGGTGTCCCCAGCGGCGCTGTGGTCAGCTATAACGGCACCGATCTGCCGGCGGCCGACGGCTCCGGCAACATCACCATCAACCGCGGCGAAGGCCATGACGACTTCCTCGATGCGCTGACCAGCCCCACTGGCGCCGATATCGGCGTCACCCTGGCCGAGCATGACGACCGCGATTTCACCCTGACCCTGAATGGCGAGGTCGACGACGTCGCCATCGGTGCCGGCAGCAAGGAAGCGATTGTCGATGCGGTCGCGGCCCAGCCCGCCTTCACGCTCGACCCGGCCGACCAGTCGAAGGAAGAGCCGGGCGCGCCCACGGCCAGCCAGTTCATCGTCACCACCGCGATTGCCTTCGCCGATTTCGCCGATGGCAGCGAAACCCAGTATATCCTCATCAAGAATCCGGGCGATGGCTGGAGCATCACCGGGGTCGAGAGCAACGGCACCGCGCTGACCTCGCTCGGCACGCTGCCGGGTTATGCCGGCTACACTGCCTATGCCGCCAGCGACCTTGCCGATAGCGGCAATGGCGCCGTGCCGCTGACCGTCACGGTCCAGGGCCCGGCCAATGTCGACAGCGACACGACCGAGCAGTTGGAGATCAAGGCGCTCGCCATCGACAGCGAAAGCGACACGGAATCCACCACCGTCAACAACAAGGCCGAGGCGACGCAGACGATCGACCTCAAGCTGACGGACCGCACCGGCGGCACCGATGACGTCAGCTTCGTCGGCCAGGGCCTGGGCGGCTACGAGGATGGCGAGGCGACCTCGCAGGGCCAGACGGACGTCGACGAGCCCGCGGACCAGCAACTCGCCCTCACCTTCAACTTCAAGGCGACCGCGACCGACCCGGGTGACCAGGTCGACCAGGTTAGCATCGGCGGCATCCCGACTGGCGCCAGCGCGGTCTGGACCGACGGCACCCACACCCTGACCTTCGGTCCGGGCTCGACTGTTGTCACGCCGACCAGCGGCGGCACCGGCACTGATGCTGCCCGCGCCGCCTTCCTCGCCGATCTCATCGACGGTGACGGCGCCGATCTCGTGCTGACGCTGGCCGAACATGATTCGCGCGACGTCACCCTCACCATGCAATCCACCATCGGCGGCACCGCGACCAGCGGTGACCAGGCCAGCGCCATCGTCGATGCGGTGGCGGCACAGCCGACCTTCGTTGGCACGGCACCGGCGGACAAGTCGTTGGCCGAGACCGGTGGCGCCAACACCTCCTTCACGATCGAGACGAATGTCGCCTTTGCCGACACGGAAGACGGTAACGAAAAGCAGTACGTCCTGGTCAAGATCCCGGGCGATGGCTGGTCGATCCCGCTGGTGATCGGCAACGGCCTGACCACGTTCTACGATGTAGATGCGCCGACCGGCATTCAGTTCGATGGCGCGGTTATCGGCTACCCGGGCCATATCGCAATCGACGTCACGGACATTGCCGGCCCGAGTTCCTTCAACGTGGTCGTCTTCGTCAATGGCCCGGCGGATGTGCTGCCAGCCGGCAGCAGCAAGACCATCGAGATCAAGACGGTGGCGATCGATGCGGTCGAGGGCCAGGACATCACCCCGGACAACAACGTGGCCGAGGCGGTGCAGAGCGTCACGCTCACCGTCACCGACACGGCACCGACGGTGAACCAGGTCCAGGCGACCATCCGCGTGGATGAGGATGGCCTTGCCGGCGGCAACACCGGTGCCGGCGACGATGCCATCGGCGACGACACCACCACCGATTCCGCGAGCTTCAGCGGCAATCTCAGCTATTCCAAGGCGGTCGATTCCATCACCGGCATCCAGCTTTGGACCGAAACCGGCGGCGCCGGTGGCACCGGCCTTGAAACTCTTGCCGGCGATCCGATCAAGACGGTGTGGGACGCTGCCAGCAAGACGCTGACCGGCTTCGCCGATCTTGACGACAACGGGGAGATGGATGGGGGCGAAAGCGCCGTCTTCACCCTGACCGTGACCGATCTGGCGACCGGTGCCTATACCTTCACCCTGCTGCAGCCGGTGAAGCATGCCGGCAGCGATCCGGCCTTCGAGGACGACAAAACCCTGGATATCAAGATCCAGGTCACCGATGACGACGGCTCGACCAGCAATATCGGCACCGTCTCGGTCAATATCGACGACGATACCGCGACCGCCCGCAACGACACCGACAGCGTCGGCAACCTGGCTTCCACCGAAGGCAACGTCATCACCGGCCTCAACACCACCAGCGGCGATACCGGCAAGGACAGCCTGGGCGCCGATGGAGCCCAGGTGTCGCGCCTTGACGGCCATGCCGGCAGCTTCGATGCCGATGGCAGCAACGGGTTCAGCGTCACTGGCCAGTACGGCACGCTGACCATGGATACCGCGGGCAATTACACCTATACCCGCTTCGGCAGCAACCCGCTCGAGGCCACCGACACCTTCACCTATACGCTGAAGGATGGCGATGGCGATGTGGTGACGGCGACCCTCACGATCGACATCAACGACAAGGGGACCTCGCTCGACGTTCCGCCGGCTGGCGGCGACAAGACCACGGTCTACGAAGCCGGTCTGCCGGCGCGTGGCCTGGAATCCGAGGGCTCCAACGCAGCGGCCGCGTCCGAGCAGGTGAGCGGCAGCTTTGCCTTCACGGCGCCGGACGGTCTCGGCTCGATCAAGATCGGCGACCAGACCTTCAACCTCGCGCAATTGCAGGATCTCAACGTCACGGCGGTCACCATCACCGGCGGCAGCCAGCCGGGCACCCTGGTGCTGAACGGCTTCG
Source organism: Dongia mobilis (assembly GCF_004363235.1). GTDB lineage: Bacteria > Pseudomonadota > Alphaproteobacteria > Dongiales > Dongiaceae > Dongia > Dongia mobilis. Next base: position 245,857 of record NZ_SNYW01000013.1, on the reverse strand, counting down.
ATGCCGGCAAGAACGAGATTTCCTATACCTATACCCTCAACGACAACACGTCGGGCGACAACACCAAGGACAGCTTCGCCATCGAGGTGATCGACAGCGACGGCGATAAGTCGAACGGCGCGCTGGAGATCAGCATCGTCGACGACGCGCCCGACGCGAAGAACGACACCGACAGCCTGCAGGAAGGGGCCGGCAACCAGGCCACCGGCAATGTCATCACCGGCGCCGGCACCACGAATCCGGTCGCCGGCAAGGATGTGGAAGGCGCGGATTCCGCCCTGGTCACCGCGCTGGTCGGCTTCGGCGGCAGCCAGGACGCCAACGGCGGCGACGGCTTCAGCGTCAACGGCCAGTACGGCACGCTGACGATGAACCCGGACGGTTCCTACATCTATACCCTGACCGCCGCCTTGGTGCCGGCCGATGCCTCTGAAACCTTCACCTACACCCTGACCGATGGCGATACCGACAGCGACACCGCCACCCTGGTCATCACCATCGACCAGGACACCCGGATTCCGTCCGTCGCCAACTCGCAGGTCCTGGTGGACGAGGAAGGCCTGCCCAGCCGTGCGGGGTCGCCGAGCGAGCCCGCCGGCACCGACGCGGCCGGCAATTCCGAGACCGATACCGGCAGCTTCCTCATCAACACCAATGGCGAGGTCATGACCGCGCTGGTGATCGGCGGCGTGCCGGTCAATCTGGCGGCACCCTTCCCGCAGACCCTGGTCGACAATGCCCAGGGCAAGCTGGTGATCGATGGCGTTACCAGCGGCGTCGGCGGCTATACCGTCGCCTATACCTATACGCTGAAGGACAACGCCGCCCACCTGCCGACCGTGCAGGGCAAGGACGACCAGGTCGACGGGCCGGTCTTCAGCGTGGCGGCGACCGATGCCACCGGCGATACCGGTTTCGGCCAGATCAAGGTGGTGATCAGCGACGACGCGCCGAAGGTGGAAGTCACGCTGAATAATGAATCCGTGCTTTCGCTGGTCACCAAGGACGCCAATACCGAAGGCCCGGCCTCGGACAGCGCCACCAGCGTCATCCTGCTCGGCAACCTGTTCTCGACTTGGACGGCCGACGGTGCCGACGGGCTCGGCGCACCGGCCAGCTTTGCCTGCCAGCTGGCGATCACCGCCACGCCGGTGGGCGGGCTGGTGGATTCCGGCCTCACCAGCAATGGCGCGGCGATCTATCTCTATGACATCGGCGGCACCATCGTCGGCTCGACCGCACTTTCGGCGCCGGCCACGGTGGATGCACCTAGCGTGGTCTTCAGCATCGCCCTCAACCCCGCTTCCGGCAACGCGCCCAAGCTGGTCCTCACCCAGCATCAGGAGGTCGACCACGACACGCCGGGGGTCAACAGCAATTTCGACAGCCAGATCGAATGGCTGCCCAATAACCTCGTCTCGCTCACCGGCACGCTCAGCGTCATCGACAGCGATGGCGACACGGCCAGCGACAGCAAGACCCTCGACCTCGGCGGGAATGTCGGCTTCGCCGATGACGGGCCCAATGCCGAAGCGCTGGGCTATGCCATTCCCTTCGCCACGCTCGACGAATCGGACGGCAGCGGCAGCGGCAAGGACGGCGTCAATCCCGGCACCATCTCGGCCGGCACCGTGGCAGCCCTGTTCGCGACGCCGGATTTCGGCGTCGACGGCCCCGCTGCCGGCGGCGGCGTCAGCTACAAGCTGAGCGCCACCGATGGTGCCGCGACCAGCCTGTGGCTGACCGGCAAGGGCACGTTCGCGGACATGATCAGGTTGGTGAAGGTCAGCGACACGCTGTTCGAGGGTCGCGAAGGCGGTGCCGGCGGCACGCTCGCCTTCAGCATCTCGATCAATCCGGCGACCGGCGAGATCACGGTGACCCAGCACGAGACGCTGGAACATGGCGATGACGGCTCGCTTGCCTCCGGCAAGCATGACGATTTCCTGCAGCTCGGCACCAGCATCTATGTCGTGCAGCGGGTCGAGGATGGCGACGGCGATTTCGACGAGGCCGTCAGCAACCAGCCGCTGCTGATCGAGTTCCACGATGACGGCCCCGACGCCACGGTGAAGGACGCGACCGGCAGCCTGGTGCTGGACGAATCCGACGGCACCGGCTCCGGCAATGACGGCAAGGCGAGCGGCACCATCGCCGGCGCCGACCTGTTCAACGCGCCGCAATTCGGCGCCGACGGCCCGGCGGCCACGAACCAGGTCAGCTACAAGCTGAGCGCCACCGACGGCGCCTCGACCGGCCTCTGGCTCACCGGCCAGTCGGACGCCGCCAGCGAGATCAAGCTGGTCAAGATCAGTGACACCCTGTTCGAGGGCCATGTCGGCGGCATCGACAACGACGATCCCGCCTTCACCATCTCGATCGATCCCGCGACCGGTATCGTCACGGTGACCCAGCTGAAGGCGCTGGAGCACACCCAGGACGGCGCCGCCATCGAAGGCAAGCACGACGATGCCGTGTCGCTCGGTGCCGCCATCCATGTGGTGCAGCGCATCGAGGACGGCGACGGCGATTTCGACGAGGCCACCAGCCAGAACGCGCTCGCCATCAGCTTCCAGGATGACGGCCCGCTGGCAGTCGACGACGATTTCGGCTCGGTCACCCATAACCTGTCGCCGGTCTATCTCGGCAACATCCTGACCCAGGGCACGGATGACGGCTTCGGCGCCGACGGGCCGGGCACGCCGCAGATCACCGATATCGGCTGGTCCGGCTGGACCACCAGCGGCGACGGCATCACCGGCTGGACCATGACCAGCGGTGCCGGCACGATCAGCGTGGCGCCCAATGGCGACGTCACCTATACCGGCATCCCCGGCTTCTTCAACAACACGGTCAATTTCGTCTACACGATCAAGGACAAGGACGGCGACGTCGATTACGGCCAGGCGAGCTTCTACGTCGCCGGCGACCCGGCCGACGGCACCACCAGCGGCAGCGTCACGGTGGACGAGGACAGCAAGCCCAACCAGTGGGACAACAACCTCGGCAACGACACGCCGGTGGCGAAGGCGGTCAACATCGTCTTCAACCAGGTGGGCGACACCGACGAGGTGCCGCAAACCGTCACCATCAAGGACCTGCCCGCCGGCGCGGTGCTGAGCTACACCAAGGACAGCGATGCGAGCAATGCCAGCTTCACCGGCGATGGTGCCACCGACCTCACCATCAGCTGGGCCGAGGCGCAGACCCTGAAACTGACCCAGCCGCAGAATGACAGCGGCAACGACTACACCATCGACTACACCGTCCATGCCAAGGACAGCTCGAGCGGCGAGACCGCCGACATCCCCGGCCAGATCACGGTCGAGGTCAATGCGGTGGCCGATCTGCCGACGGCGCTATCCGGCAGCTTCGCCGGCAAGGGTGCCCCGGGCCTCAACGTCAACCTGACCGTCAACGGCTCGTTCGACGACGTCACCGACGGCTCCGAGCGCCATTTCCTGCTGGTGAAACTGCCGGGCGGCGATTGGGACGGCGGCAGCGATCTCTACACGGCCGAGGCCCTCGGCGCCGGCAATCCCTATGGCGTGCTGCCCGGCACCTATATCGTGGTCGAGGTCACCGGCCAGCTCGGTGCCGGCGATCACGATGCCAGTGCCGTCGTCAGCGTCGCGGTGCCGGCGGCCTTCGCCGGCAGCAGCATGAGCTTCCCGGTCTTCGCGGTTGCCATCGACAACGAGCCGCTGTTCGATCCGATCGGTCCCGGCGAGATCGACGGCGACAACCTCGCCGTGCGCGAAAGCGTGGTCGATCTGGACGTCGCCCAGAAGCCCAGCTTCACCGTCAACACCGTGAAGCTGGACGAGGACGGCCTCGCCAATGCCAATGGCAACCAGCCGGGCAATGGCGATGACGACCAGGATGCGGGCGACAGCGGCGACGGCCTCGACGATCCGCTCGGCCCGCGCGGCACGGAATCCATCTGGCAGCAATCCATCTCGGTCGACTGGAACGGCGATGTCGGCGCGCTCGCCATCGGCTTCGCGCAGCAATCGGGCGGGTTCATCCAGGACGGCAGCGGCAATTTCGTCCGCACCGCCGAGGGCGACCGCATCACCTGGTCGGCCACCAACAATGCCGGCACCACCGAGATCGTGGCTTACAAGGAAGGCGGCAATTCCAACGACCCGGTCTTCACCATCACCCTGACGCCGAACGGCGTGCTGACGGTCGAGCTGCTGAAGCCGCTGCAGCACGAAAGCGGCAATCTCGAGAACAATCTCGGCTTCCCGCTCTGGATCACGGCCACCAACATCGCCGGCGAATCGATGCAGTTCGCCTCGGTCGATGTCGATGACGACATGCCGGTCCTCACCCTCAACCCGGACGCCACGGCCGGAATCATCGTCGACGAGAGCAATCTCGGCCTCGACGGCAAGGGCAATTTCTCCGGCCTCTTCACGCCCAGCTTCGGCGCCGATGGCGGCGGCTCGGTCGGCAATTACACGCTCGGCGTCAAGGAGCAGGGCGTTGCCTCCGGCCTCACCGACACGGCGACCGGCCAGCCGGTCTTCCTGTTCCTGGTCGGCGGCCAGGTCATCGCCAAGGCCGGCGCCGACAAGGACGCGGCCGAAGCCGGCAGCACGGTGGTCTTCGTGCTCTCGGTCAATGCCAATAGCGGCGAAGTGACGCTCGACCAGCAGCGCGCGGTCGTGCATCCCGATGCCGCCAATCCTGACGACATCAAGCCGCTGGCCGCAGCCGACCTCGTCACTCTCACCGCCACCGTGGTGGACAAGGACGGCGACACCGTCCCGGCGACCGCCGATATCGGCGACCGCCTGCTGTTCAAGGATGACGGCCCGGCAGCCAATGACGACGGCGTGCTCAACATCACCACGCTTGGCGTGCCGGTGGCCGGCACCAACCTGCTGACCAACGACGCTGCCGGCGCCGATGGCGGCAAGACATTGGTCGGAATCCGCCTCGGCGGCGAGGCCGGCGTCTACACGCCGGTGGGCGTCGGCGGCACCGACATCCAGGTGAAGGCCGATGGCAGCGAGGGCACGCCGGCGATCGGCACCCTCCATGTCAACCCGGACGGTTCCTGGACCTTCACCCAGACGGTCGGTTCGGAACTCGCGAACCTCACCTTCTCCTACCAGATGAAGGATGCGGACGGGGATACCGATACGGCCAGCTTCGCGGTCAATCTGGACAGCGTGCCGACCATCACCGTCACCAACCTGACGCCGCAGACGCAGGGCGGCGAGGCACTGGTGGACGAGGACTGGATCAGCGGCGGCAATCTGGACATCCCGGCCTCGACCGGCGACGATGCCGGCTTCAATACGGCCCAGGGCCTGTGGTCGACCAGCAATGGCGACCCGACCGTCACCGTCACGGTGGACGGCATCGACAGCGGCACCACGCAGACCGGCGCCACCACCTTCGACGGCACGCCGATCCTGTGGTTCAGCAGCGGCAGCAGCCTGCCCGCCACCCTCGAGGGCAGGACGACGGCCGGCGGCGACGTCTATTTTACCCTGACCATCAACAGCAACGGCACCTGGAGCTTCACCCTGCTGAAGCCGGTCAAGCATGGCGGCATCGACAGCGAGGATCCCAACGTCCTCCTCAATGCGGTGACGCTGAAGGCGACCGATGCCGATGGCGATGAAGCCACCGCGCAGATCAGAATCGCCATCGACGACGACATGCCGGTGGCCAATGACGACGGCCTGCTGACGACGGTCGACGACAATGCGGCGGGCGTCACCATCGGCACCGTCGCCGGCATCCTCGGCAACGACAAGTTCGGCGCCGACGGTGCGGATAGCGGCGACATCGTGATCGGTGCCGGCGACAAGGGCGGGTCGGTGGTCATCATCGGCGGCAACCTGGTCTATACCTCGGCCACCAATGTGACGCCGGGTGCGACGGTCACCGAGACCTTCACCTACACGATCAAGGACGCGGATGGCGACACCGAGACGGCGACGTTCTCGGTCAACCTGACCGACACCAAGGCGACCTTCTCGCTGGCCCCGGCCAACGCTTCGGTCGACGAGGAAGGCCTCGGCGGCGGCAATGCCGGCGATTCCTACCTCGACGGCAAGGATCTCGCCGGCCAGGCGGTCTCGGTCAGCGGCCAGGCGCTCAACATCAATTACGGCACCGATACCCCGGGCACGGTGACTTTCGACGCCGGCCAGCCGGGCCTTGCCGGCATCGCCACCAGCAACGGCACGCCGGTCAATTTCGTGGTGCTGAACGGTGGCACGCTGCTGATCGGCTATACCGGCGGCGTGGTGCCGACCGGTACGGGCGACGCCCAGGTGGTGTTCCATGCCGCGCTCAACGCAGCGGGCACCGGCAGCTATGACTTCACCCTGAAGCAGGCGCTGAGCCACCCGACCGCCAATACCGAGGACGACAAGACCCTGACCTTCGCCATCACGGCGAAGGATGCCGAGGGCGAAGGCTCGTCGGCGACCTTCACGGTCACGGTCGACGACGACGCGCCGCTGGCCAATGCCGATACCCGGACGATGGACGAGCAATCGACCATTACCGGCAATGTCTATGGCGTGGCCGGCGCCGGCACCGGCGATGTTGCCGACGCGATCGGTGCCGACGGCCCCAATGCCGGCGGTGCCGTCATCAGCGGCAAGTCGGTCAACCTGGCCGGCGGCACGGTTTCGGTCGATGCCGATGGCGAAGTGATCACGGGCCAGTACGGCAATCTGACCCTGAAGTCGGATGGTACCTATTCCTACCAGGCCGGCAGCATCTCCGGCGGCGACAAGCAGGACGTGTTCGAATACACGATCAAGGATGCCGACGGCGACACCAAGACCACGACGCTGACCATCAACGTCAACGACCAGATCAACTTCGTCCCCGACGCGGTCGATGACGTCAATGACACCAGCAGCACGCCGCTGGACTACCAGCTGATGCTGATCCTCGATTTCTCGGGTTCGATGGACGAGATCGTCTCGACGCCGGAAGGCGACAAGACCCGCCTCCAGATCGCGCGCGATTCGCTGATCAGCCTGCTGGAGCAGTACAAGAACTCGACCAGCGGCACGGTCAGCGTGAAGCTGATCGGCTTTGCCGAATACACGCCGTTCAGCGCCCAGTACCTGGCCGGCAGCAACTCGGCCTTCGCCACGGTCGATGCCGCGATCGCGGCCCTGCAGGCGGTGACGCCGTTCCAGGGCAGCGGCAACACCGATTATGACGACGCGCTGTGGCTGGCCAAGCAGGGCATCGACGATCCCAGCTGGCAGAACTCGGTCACCGGCTCGCTGGAGAGCAAGGTCTACTTCGTCTCCGACGGCCGCCCGACCTCGTCCGACAGCACCAGCCCCTTCGGCGGCACCGGTGACGGCAGCAACCAGGTCAATGACGGCGAAGAGACCATCTGGCAGAACTCGCTGCAGGCCAAGGGTGTGCAGGCGATCGCGGTCGGCGTCGGCGCCGACATCGCCGGCGACGCCTCGGCGCTGGCCCAGCTCGGCCAGGTCGCCTATACGCCGGGCGGCGGGGCCGACACGCCGGTGATCACCGTCACCGACGAAAACCAGCTGACCGCGGCGCTGGGCTCCACCGCCCCGGCCCCGATCAACGGCTTCCTGCTGGCCAACGACATCGTCAACCCGGCCGATCCGCTGGCCTCGCCGAAGATCTTCAACCTCACCATGGTCGACGATGCGGATACCGATTTCGTCTCGCAGACCTTCGACGCCAATACCTGGACCATCGTCACCAATAACGGCACCTTGGTGGTGGACCGCACCGACGGCAGCTATGACTACACGCCGAAGGCGGGGTCCGAGGGCAAGTCCGACAGCTTCGTCTACACCATCAAGGACACCAATGGCGGCGACCAGGATTCGGCCACGCTAACCATCAACATCAAGGCCGCACCCGTCATCACCTCGGATGGCGGCGGCGCCACGGCGGCGATCAACGTGGTCGAGGGCACCAAGGCGGTGACCGACGTCAACGCCAGCGATGCCGACACCGCGCAATCCGGCCTCAGCTACAGCATCATCGGCGGCGCCGATGCGGCTCTCTTCGACATCGACAGCGTCACCGGCCAGCTTTCCTTCAAGAACGCGCCGGATTACGAGAACCCGCAGGATGCCGGGGCCGACAACAACTACAACGTCACGGTCAAGGTGACCGATGGCGGCCAATCCGATACCCAGGCCATCACCGTCACCGTGACCGACAAGAACGACGTGGCGCCGGTACTCTCGATCGGCGGCAGCACGATCCTCATCACCGAGGATTTCTCGTCGGGCAATTACAGCGGCGGCAGCGGCTGGAAGGGCAGCTGGACCGAGAACGACAACAACAACGCGACCACGGGCGACGTCTACATCGCAAAGGACGGCGGCAACAACGCGCTCTTCCTCTATGACACCGATGACGGCGCGGATTCGGTGCAGCGCAGCGCCGATCTCTCCGGGGCGACCTCGGCCACCATCTCGTTCGACTACCGCAACGTGATGAGCGCCGGCGGCGAGACGGTGCGGGTGCAGATCTCCAAGGACGGCGTCACCTTCGACGACCTCCTGGTCCTCGACGAGAACAACGACGACGCACCCTATGCGACCTTCACCAAGGACATCTCGGCCTATATCTCCGGCAACACGACGATCCGCGTCATCGCGGATAGCGAGCTGGAGAGCAACGACCAGGCCTGGATCGACAACATCCAGATCAGTGCGGGTGCGCCGGCGACCAACCATGCCACCACCTTCACCGAGGGCGGCGGCCCGGTTGCCATCGCCTCGGTGCTGAGTTCGGTGACCGATGCCGACAGCGCCAATATGGCCTCGGCCAGCATAGTGCTGACCAATGCCAAGGCGAACGACGTCCTGGCGGTGGGTGCCTTGCCCGCCGGCATCACCTCCAACATCAATACCTCGGTGCCCGGCCAGATCACCGTGACCCTGACCGGTCCGGCCAGCAAGGCGGCGTTCGAACAGGCGATCGAGGCGGTGACCTTCAACAACACCAGCCTGACGCCCGACACCACGCCGCGCAATATCACGGTCACGGTCAATGACGGGGTGGCCAACAGCAACACGGCGACCACCACCATCACGGTAGTGGATGTCGTCACGCCGCCGCCGCCCCTGCCGGACGGTGTCGAAGTGCCGGGCTCGCTGCCGACGCAGAACGCGGTGCCTGTTGCGACGCCGCCAAGCACGGACTCCAAGATCACGGTCTCGGGCGATACAACCGGCAACGGCAATAACAACTGGTACTACGACAACGATGACGGCAAAGACGCAGCAATATTGAATGGTGCTGGCGGCAACGACCGCCTTGAGGGCAATGCTGGCGACGACACGCTGATTGGCGGGTCTGGCAATGACTACCTCGACGGCGGTAGTGGCAATGATGACATGTCCGGCGGTACCGGCAACGATACCTATCTTGTCGGCCAGAGCGGTGACGATATCCTCGAAAATTCCGGCGAGGGCACTGACATCGTCTTCCTCAGCAACAACTCCAATTACACCCTCGCAGCCAATGTCGAGAATTTGGTCCAGACCGGCAATGGCAGCATCACGCTCACCGGCAATGCGCAAAACAACGAGATCTATGGCGGTGTCGGCAACAACACCATCAATGGCGGCGACGGCAACGACTATATCGATGGCGGTTCCGGTACCGACACGCTGAATGGCGAGGCCGGCAACGACGTCCTGTTCGGCAACGTGAGTGACGACACGCTGAATGGCGGTGCCGATAACGACATCCTCTTCGGCCAGGCCGGCGACGATACGCTCAATGGCGGCGACGGCAATGACGTGCTGGTGGGCGGCATCGGCAATGACAAGATGGATGGCGGGGCCGGCAATGACGTGTTCGTCGGCGTCGAGGGTGTCGACCTGGTCAATGCGTCGATCGAGGGCGGCACGGGGACCGATCTGGTCGACCTCTCCGGCCTTGCCGTCTTCAACTCGGCTGCCGCGGCGAACATCAAGAACGTCGAAATCCTGTCGTTCGAGGGTGGCGTCAACACCAACATCAGCCTCAGCTATGACGACGTCATCGGCATGACCGACAGCGACCATGTGCTGGCGATCCGTGGCGATGCGTCCGACAATTTCGACACCACCGGCTGGACCTCGGTCGCATCCGGTGTTGCCGGCGATGGCGGCCGCACCTATACGGTCTTCCAGCAGAACGGTGCCGACGGCGTCGCCACCGTCTATGTCGAAAGCGTCATCTAGGTCGGCAGGATACCGAACCGACAAGGCGGGGCCCCCGGGCCCCGCCTTTTTCTTTTGTGGATTGCCGGACTCGCGGTCGACGCTCTAGGGTGGTGCGCCGGATGAAATGACAGCCAGAAATTGCCGATGACCGCCAGCGCCCCCGATTCCCGTTCCTCCGATTCCCGTTCCCCCGAATCCCGGCCCACCGTTTCCCGGCCCGCCGATCCGCGACTGCCCGTCCGCCCGCGCCGGGCCTGGGTGATCGTCCTCCTCACAATCCTGGCGCCGGGGCTGGGGCATCTCCATGCCGGGTATTGGCGCTTCGGCATTGCCAACTGGGTGGTGATGGCGGGGACCGGGCTTGGCCTGGCGCTGGCCTTCCATCTTGTCTGGCCGGGGGCGCTCGCCTTCTCGCTCTGGTTCGGGTTCAACCTGCTGGTGCTGCTGGTGGCAATGACCGGCGCCGTGCGCCTCGCCCGGCGCGACCACCGCTTGCGGGCGGACCGGCCGCTGCCGCGCCCCTGGCAATATGGCGCGTTCATCCTCGGCGCGCTCGCGGCGGGTTTCGCCCTTGCCCAAATGGCGCCGCCAAGCGCGGTGATCGAGGCCTTCTCCATCCCGACGCGTTCCGGCCTGCCCAATCTGGTGCCGGGCGATCGCATCCTTGCCGCCAAATCGCCCGCGCATCGGGCGGTGCTGAGGCGCGGCGACCTCATCCTCTATGCGATGCCGGCGGATCCGGAGGCTACCTTCATCCACCGCCTGATCGGCCTGCCGGGCGATGTCCTCGCTTTTACGGCGGACGGCCACCTCACCCTCAATGGCGGGCCGCTGCTGGCGCAACCCGCCGGTCCGCCCGCAGAGGCCGCCGGCCTTGGCGGGCGCTACCAGCTGTTCCGCGAGACGCTGCCCGGCGGGGACGATGCGGCGCCCGGTTCCGTCACCTATCTCATCCGGCGGAGCGAGGGTGTCGCCCGCGACCATGGCAGCTTCACCGTGCCCGAGGGGCATGTCTTCGTCCTCGGCGACAATCGCGACAATGCGATGGACAGCCGCGTCATGGGGCCGGTCGCGATCGGCGACATCGTCGGCATCGCCAGCTTCGTCTACTGGCCGGGCGATGGCGGCGATTTGGGGCGCGACTGGTCGCGCCTCGGCCGCTCGCTGTTGCCGGAACTTGAAGCCGGCGCTGCTGTTCCCTAAGAATCAGCCCATGACCAGCGAACGCGCCCTGCTGCCCTTCCACCTGCTGCCCTTCCGCCTGCTGCCCTTCTGGCGCCGCGCCTGGCCCTGGGCGCTGCTGCTGGCGGCCTGCCTCGCTGTCGCCTTCTGGCTGCGCTATGGCCTCATCCAGTCGACGCCGATCGGGCTTTCCTGCCTCGATGCCGCCACCGCCCCCTGGTATTGCGGCCCGCGCGAGGTGCTGGTGCGCTTCAACATGTGGGCCGGCTGGTCCTTTGCGGCGCTCGGCTTCGGCGTGCTGGCGCTGCTGACGCGCCATCGCCTGGCCATCGCCCTCGGCCTTGCCGCCGGGGCGCTGGGCCTCGTCCTCTACAATGCCGGGCCGGCGGCGGGCGGGCTCATCATGGCGCTCTTCGCCCTGCTCAGGCGCTAGGGCATCGCGGCAACAAGCCCTCTCCCTGCAGGGAGGGTGGGGGTCAAGCCCCAGCGATGACAGGATTGGCCGGGGCGCGGCGCCAGGCGCCGGCGAGGCCGAGGGCGAAGGCCAGCAGGATCGCGGCGAAGGCCAGCGCCTCGGCATTGTTGAACCCCTCCCACCAGGGCAGGAACAGGGCGCAGCCCAGGAAGATGGCCGAGAGCAGGCGCTCCTCGCGGCCGTCTGCTATCGCGCCCAGCAGCCGGCCGGCGCGGCACTGCAACACCAAGAAGAGGATGGCGGGAAGGCCATAGGTGGCGAGCGGAAAGCCGCGATAGCGCCCGTCGAAGCAGAGGGCGAGGGCGACCAGCGCGGCGCCGCCCAGCACAAGGGCGCGCAGCAGCGCCACCAAGGCCAGCGGCGCGGCGCGGCGCCGCGGCGCCCGCAGCCAATCCGTGGCAGCGGCCAGCGGGGCGGTCGCCAGCTGGGCCGAGCCGCGCAGCGCCAGCGTGAGGACCAGCAGCGATTGCAGGATCAGTGCCGCCTCGATCGCGGCATCAAGGCGGCTGACGGCGATGAGGGCGGCGCGTTCCAGCTGCAGCATGATGGCGCTACCGCCGGCACCGGCGAGGACGGCGCCGAGAAGGGCGCTTGCGAAACCCTCTCCCGCAAGGGGCGAGGAGGAAGGCAGGCGGAACCGCGCGAGGCCGAGGCAGGCAAGGCCGATCAGCAGCGACAGCCCGGCCTTCCACGGCCAGTCGGGATGGTTGCTGACCGGGCCGGTCCAGTCGAATTTCGCCATGCGCGCGCCGTCGAAGACGCCCCAATAGCCGCCCACCGCCCCTTCCTGGTGGCGCTTCCAGGGCTGGTCGAAGGCCTCGATGATGTTGTAGTCGATGCCGCGCGCATCGACGTCGCGCATGAAGAGGCGCAGATATTTCGCCTGCTCGGTGAGGCTCGGCACCGCATCCTCGCGGGCGCGCCCGGCCGAGGGCCAGCCGGTCTCGCCCACCATCAGCGCCTTCCCCGGGAACTGCGCCTGCATAGTCTCCAGCACGAAATCGAGATGCTGGATCGCCGCCTCCGCAGGGGCCGGGTCGTCCTCCCAATAGGGCAGCAGGTGGATGGTCAGGAAATCGACCGCGTCGACCAGGGCCTGCGGCGCCTTCTGCCAGAAGCCCCAGACATCGGCGTAAGTGGTGGGGAGGCCGGTCGCCGCCTTCACCCGCAGCACCAGTTCGGCCAGGGTCTCGCCGCTCTGCTCGCCCCTGAGCAGCACCTCGTTGCCGACGATGATCGCCTTGATGGCGGCGGGGTGCGCTTGCGCCAGTTCGATGGCGCGGGCGATCTGCTTCTCGTAGAGGGCGGCGTCGCTGCCGACCCAGATGCCGAGCAGGACCTGCATGCCGCGCTCGGCGGCCAATGGCACGGTCGCATCGATGCCCTGATCGGTCGCATAGATGCGGATGCAATCGGTGACCGGCTGCAGGCGGTCGAGATCGGCGGCGATCTGCTCAGGGGGAATGACGAGGCTCGGATCATAGGGCGTCTGCGCGCCCTGGAACGGCGTGTAGGAAAGGCAGGCGAGCTTGGGGCTGGGGGCGGGCGGCAGGTCGATGCCGCGCCCGATCCAGGCCCAGAAGCCGATGCCGAGGGCGGCCGCGACAGCCAGCGCCACCAGCCAGCGCAGCGGCATCGGCATGTCGCCGCTCACGCCGCTTCGCGCTGCGGGCTGGGCGACTCGCCGCCCGGACCGTCGGGCAGCGGGTGGCCAGAACTGCCGGGGGTGCGGCCATCGGCCAGCGCGATGGCGGCCTGCAGCGAGGGCTGTTTCGGCCGCCGGCCGCGGCCGAGGCGGAGCGCATTGATCATCGAGAGCACCAGAGCGGCGCCGAAGGGCAGCGCCTGGACGAAGCAGAGCACGGCCCAGAGCTGCGCGTCGCGCTCGACCCAGCGTTCGTGGAGGGTGAGGAGGCCGCAGCCGATGAGGGCGAGGAAGACCAGCGTCTCCTCCCAGGCGGTGACGATCCCGCGCAGGGCCGCCGGCGCGTTCTCCATCTTGGGCGTGCGGTGGAAGGGCAGGTTCGAGGTGAAGATGCCGCGCCACACCGCCTTGCCGACGGCATAGGAGAGGGCGAGGCCGGCGAGGCTGGCGCCGAGATTGTCGAGGAACGAGCAGGGCACCTTCTCGGCATAGAGCCAGAAGGATTTCCCTACCTTGAAAAGGAACATGCCGATGGTGACGAAGAGATAGAGTGCGAGCGGCGGGGCGATCACCTGGGGATAGAAGATCATGCCCAGCGTCCACAGGATGGCCAGCGCCACGAAGGACAATTGCAGCCCGTCGGCGATCCAGGGCAACCAGCCGGCCATGAACTGGTAGCGCTGCGAGGGTTCCAGGCGCTTGCCCGTGAAGGGCATCAGCTCGCGCCAGTGTTTTTTGAGGATCTGCATCGCGCCATAGGCCCAGCGATAGCGCTGCTTCCGATAGGCGTCGAAACTGTCCGGCATCAGGCCGCGGCCATAGCTCTTCTCGGTATAGATGGCGCGGTGGCCGTGCTCGAACAGGCGCAGGCCCAGCTCGGCATCCTCGGTTATGCACCACTCGCCCCAGCCGCCCACCTGGGTGAGGGCCTGGCGGCGGATGAGGGCCATGGTGCCGTGCTGGATGATGGCGTTCTTTTCGTCCCTGGTCTTCATGCCGAGATGGAAGAAGCCGGCATATTCCCAGAAGCAGAGGCGCTTGAAGAGGTCCTCATGGCCGTCGCGGTAATCCTGCGGCGCCTGGACCAGGGCGACCGAGGGGTCGGCGAAATGCGGCACGAGGTCGGAGAGCCAGCGGGGCTTCACCACGTAATCGCTGTCGATGGTGGCGATGATCTCGGCCTCAGGATGCGTCACCGTGAGGGCATAGTTGAGGGCGCCCGCCTTGAAGCCCGGCCATTTCGGCAAATGGAAGAAGCGGAAATTGGGCCGGTTGAGGCCGTTGATATAGGCCTCGACCGGCTTCCAAACCGCCTCGTCCTTCGTGTTGTTGTCGATGACGAGGACCTCGAAATCGGGATAGTCCAGCCGCTCCAGGGCCTGGATCGTCTCGATCATCATGTCGGGCGGCTCGTTGTAGCAGGGCACATGCACCGAGACCTTCGGCACCCGCCACGAGGCATGCAAGGGCGGCGGCACCAGGCGCCTTCTGGTCTGGCCCAGCCACAGATTGACCGCCATTTCGAGGCCCTCGATCAGGAAGATGGCGAGCAGCAGGACGAAGGCCGGCGCCACGGCGGCCAGGGCGATCAGATCGTAGATCGAGAGATAGAGCTGGCTGTATTGCGCATAGATGAGGACGGCGGTGAGCACGCCGCCGAAGCCCAGCAGCGCCACGAAGAAGCGGCCGCGCCGCGTCATGCCCAGTTCCGAGCGCAGGATGATCAGCACGAAGGGCAGGCCGATCGCGACCGTGGCGATGGCGAAGTTCTGCCAGCCGGCGAAGTTGATGAGGGTTCCCTCGAGGGCCGGCTTCAGCTGCCGCTCGGCGTTCCACAATCCCCAATAGGCGCCCACACCGCCCTCGGTCTTGATCTTCCAGGGCTGGTCGAAGGCCTCGATGATGTTGTAGTCGATGTTCTCCTTCTTGGCTTCCAGCAGGAAGCGGCGCAGGAACAGGCCCTGGTTGACCGGCGAGGCCTCGGCGCCGCCCTGGTCCTGGTATTCGGCGGGCTCATCGGGCAGCGTGTTGCGGGTCAGGCCCTCACTCGGCCAGCCGACTTCGCCGATGAGGATGCGCTTCTCCGGGAAGCGCTGCCGGATCGCCTCGTAGCGCTCCATGGTCCATTGCACCGCCTGTTCCGCATTGATGCCGTTCCAGAAGGGCAGGATATGAACGGTGATGAAATCGACCTCGTCGGCCAGTTCCGGATTCTCCAGCCACAGATCGAAGGGTTCGGCGGTCGAGACCGGCACCTCGGTCTCGGCGCGCACGCGCCGCAGATAGCCGATCAGCGATGCCTTGGCCTCATCGAAATCCATGGTCTCGCCGGGCTCGCGGTGGCGGTGCAGGAATTCGTTGCCGACGATCACCTGGTTGACGCTGCCGACGTTCCTCGCGGTGGCGATGAGGGCGGCGATCTCGCGCTCGTTCGCCGCCTGGTCGACATCGATCCAGGCGCCGGCGGTGACGGTCAGGCCCTGCTCGTCGGCGATCTCCGGGATGCGGCCGCTGATGCCGGCCGATTCATAGGTGCGGATGGCGCGGGTCTGGCCGGCGATGACGGCGAGATCGGCGCGGATCTCGTCGATGGTGGGGTCGCGGCGCTCGAGCGCCGGGCTCTGCCGCCAGGCGGCATAGGAGAGGGATTTGAGATCGCCCTGGAACGGGTTCTCCTCGACCGGCCGGTTCATGACGAACCAGACAGCCGCCACCATGACGGCCACGGCGAGGCCGATGAGCCAATTGCTGAAACGCATGAGAGATCCGTCATCCCGGGAAAAGCTTCGCGCCGAAAATCGGCTCTTCCCGACATTTTTGCAAGTGCTCCCAATGGCCGGGCACGACAAGAAAACGTGAGTTATTGGGAATAGTTCCGTGGTGCTGCATCGCAAGAAGCAGCCGCGCGCCGGGTCCTGAGCAGCACCTCTATGGCTGGGGGGTCGGCGCGGCCGGTCAACTCAACTGCTTGAAGCGCTCCATGGCCTGGATCAGGGCGGCGCGGGTGCCGGGCTCCATCGCCGAATGGCCGGCATTGGGAATGACCTGGTAATGCGCCTCCGGCCAGGCCTGGGTCAGGTCGTCGGCCGAGCGGATCGGGCAGACGAGGTCATAGCGCCCCTGCACGATCACGGCCGGGATATGGCGGATGCGGTCGACGTGATCGAGGAGGAAGTTCTCCGGCAGGAAGATGCCGTTCTGGAAGTAATGCGCCTCCATGCGGGCAAGGCCGAGGGCCAGCGTGTCGCCGGAAAAGGCCGCCACCGTCTCGGGGCTGGGCAGCAGGGTCGAGCAGCTGCCCTCATAGACGCTCCAGGCCCGGGCCGCCGGCATGTGGATGGCGGGATCCGGGTTCATCAGCCGCTTGTGGTAATTGCCGAGGAGGTCGTGCCGCTCGTTCTCGGGCAGGAAGCCGGCAAAGGCGCGCCAGGCCTCCGGCGCCAGCTCCTGCATGCCATAGAGGAACCACTGGATCTCGGACTGGCGGCAGAGGAAGATGCCGCGCAGTGCCAGGCCGCGCACCCGCTCGGGATGGAACTCGGCATAGGCCAGCGCCAGGGTCGAGCCCCAGGAGCCGCCGAAGACGAACCATTTCTCGATGCCGAGATGGCGCCGGAGGCGCTCGATATCCTCGATCAGCAGCGGGGTGGTGTTGCTGCGGATCTCGCCCAGGGGCGTCGAGCGGCCGGATCCGCGCTGGTCGAAGATGACGATGCGGTAATGGCGCGGATCGAAAAAGCGGCGGTGGCTGGCATTGGCACCGGCGCCCGGGCCGCCATGCAGGAAGACGACCGGCACGCCGACCGGATTGCCGCTCTCCTCGAAATACATCGTGTGGATGTCGTCGAGGGGCAGTTCTCCCACCCGGAAGGGCTCGATCTCGGGAAACAGGTCCTTGGCAGCCATGATGGCGGGCGAACTTTCTCGAAAGTGGCTTCTCGACGCTGGCGGAGAGCGGTTATAGCACGCGGAACCGTCCCGGATTCAACGGGTTCCGGGAGGATCACGCCAAGGCGGGAAAGTGGCCGGCGCCGGCCTTCACGCCTGCGTGAGGGTGAAAAAACTGGCCGCCGGCGCGTCCGTCCAAGGTAATATCGGCAGCAATTCGAGACCCAACGATTCCGGAGTGCCCGGCATGCGCGCCAAGCGACTTCTCCCAGCCCTCGCCCTCGCCACCATCGCCGCCCTGGTCACGGGCTGCATGCAGGCGCGCAGCCCCGCCACCGGGCGCACCTTCATGACGCCGGTCTCGGAATCGCAGGAAGCCGATATCGGCGCCAAGGAACACCCGAAGATCATCGCCGAGTTCGGCGGCGTCTATGACGAGCTGCCGGCCCTCAACCGCTATGTCGATTCGGTCGGCCAGTTCGTGGCGGCGACGTCCGAGCGGCCCGAGGTCAAATACACCTTCACCCTGCTGAACTCCCACGAGATCAACGCCTTCGCCCTGCCCGGCGGCTATATCTACATCACCCGCGGCCTGCTGGCGCTGGCTGTCAACGAGGCCGAGATGGCCGGCGTCCTCGGCCATGAAGTGGGCCACGTCACCGGGCGCCACACCGCCGAGCGCATCGGCGCGGCGCAGCAGGCGCAGGCCGGGCTGATGATCGGCACGCTGCTGGGGGCCATCCTGGGTGGCGAGCAGGGCGCGCAGATGGCGGGGTCGCTCGGCAGCGAGCTGGCCGGCGGCTATCTCGGCCAGTACAGCCAGTCCCAGGAATTCGAGGCGGATTCGCTGGGTGTGCGCTATCTGAAGCGCGCCACCTACGACCCCCAGGCGATGGCGAGCTTCCTCGCCGCGCTCAATGCCCATACCCGCCTGCAGGCGCGCCTTGCCGGCAACGAGGCGGCGGCCGATGCCTATAACTGGAAGCAGAGCCACCCGCGCACACCCGAGCGCGTGCAACAGGCGATCGCCCAGGCCGGGCCGGCCGACCCCAATGCCATGCTGGCGCGTAACGAATATCTGAGGCAGATCGACGGCATGCTCTATGGCGACGATCCGAAGCAGGGCATCGTCCGCGGCCGCGACTTCCTGCATCCTGACCTCCGTTTCGCCTTCACCGTGCCGCAGGGCTGGCGCATCAAGAACCAGCCCGATGCCGTCATCGCCCAGGGCCAGAACGGCGCCAT
This sequence comes from Dongia mobilis, assembly GCF_004363235.1. GTDB lineage: Bacteria > Pseudomonadota > Alphaproteobacteria > Dongiales > Dongiaceae > Dongia > Dongia mobilis. Next base: position 227,217 of record NZ_SNYW01000013.1, on the reverse strand, counting down.
GATCTTCGACCTGGCGCCGGGCAATGTCGGCGACCTCGCCACCTATGTGCAGAGCCAGTGGAATGCCAAGGCCAAGGTGGAGAACGTACAGCGCATCAATGTGAACGGCATGGAGGGGGCGACCGGCACGACCCGGGGCAGCATCAACAACCAGCGGGCGATCTTCCGCCTGCTGGCGGTGCGCTTCGTCGACAACAAGGTCTATCGCTTCCTGTTTGCGGCACCCGAGAGCGCCTTCAATGCGCAGGAGGGCAATTTCTCGGCGACGGCCAATTCCTTCCGCCAGATCTCGGCCGGCGAGACGGCCGGCATTCGGCCGCTGCGCATCCGCCTCGTCACGGTGAAGGCGGGCGATACGGTCGAGGGGCTTGCCAGCCGCATGGCGGTCGAGGAGGCGAAGGTCGAGTGGTTCCGGGTGCTCAATCGGCTTGACGACGGCCAGCCCCTGCAGGCCGGCCAGATCGTCAAGATCGTCGGCTACTGATCCGGCCCCGTCCCGATCGCGTCATGGCCCCTTTCATCCGCCTGCCCATCTGGCTGGTCCTGGCGCTGACCTTCGGCGGTCTCGCCACCCTGGCGATCGCCGCCGTCACCTGGGGCATCAGCGTGATCGCCGCCGACAATACCGAGGAACTGCTCAACGCCATCGCCGGCCGCGAGTTGCGCACGCTGGAGCAGTCGTTGCAGGCGGAGCTTGACCCGGCCCTGCAGCAGGTCGCCTTCCTCGCCAGCTATGTCGCCGAGGGAAAGGTCTCTGCCCTCGACGACCAGCGCCTGACTGATTTGCTCATGGGTTCGCTCTCCGCCTCGCCGCAGATCAACGGCGTCAGCTTCATCCGCCCGGACCTGCAGACCCTGGTGGCCGGCCGGCAGGTCAATGACGAGCCCTTCTTCAGCCGCCTGATCGACGGCCGTGGCGATGCCGAGATCGAGCGTGCCCTGGCCGATGGCCAGCGGGCGCGCAAGCCGGAATGGGGCCGGCCCACCTTCATCACGGCCCTGCGCGAGCCGCTGATGACGGCGCGGGCGCCGGTCCATATCGACGGCGCGTTCGTCGGCGTCTTCACCGCCGTCGTCTCGCTGCCGACCATATCGCGCCGTCTGGTGGACGCGGCGGTCAACCCCACCGCCATACCCTTCGTGCTGATCGATGACGGCATCGTCTTCGCACATCCCAATCTTTTTCTGGGCGATCTCGTCTTTACCGCCGAGCAGCCGCTGCCGCGCTTCGATCAGGTGGGCGATGCGGTGCTGTCCCACTTCGATGCGCGCCAGGCGCGCGTGACCGAGGTCGCCGCCGGCCGGACCGCACCCGTGCAGGAGCAGAGTGTCGGGGTCGGCGAGGGCCAGCACCTCATCATCTTCAAATACGCGCCGGCACTCCTCGGCATGCCAATGATCATCGGCGTGCATCTGCCCTATGCCGAGGTGGCGGAGGTCTTTGCCGCACTGGAGACGGCGCTGTTCGGCGCGCTGGTCGTGATCCTGATCGCAATCGTGCTGGCTCTGGTGCTGGGTCTCCTGATCGGACGGCCGATGCGGGCGCTGGCGGAGGCCACCAGCCACCTGGCGGCCCTATCCTTCAACGAGGCGCCGACGCTGCGCCACAGCCGCTTTGCCGAGATCGACGTGGCGGCGGACGCCTATAACCGCATGCGCTCCGGCCTCGGCTGGTTCTCGACCTATGTGCCGCACTCGCTGGTGCCCCTCCTGATGCAGCCCGACAGCGAGGAGAAGCTGGCCTCGCGCGAGGTCGAGGTGACAGTGCTCTTTACCGATATCGTCGGCTTTTCCGGGATCGCGCAGCGCCTGAGCGCACAGCGCCTTGCCGCCTTCCTCAACCGGCATTTCTCGCTGCTCGGGCGCCATATCGAGGCGCAGGGCGGCAGCATCGACAAATATATCGGCGATTCCATCATGGCCTTCTGGGGCGCGCCGGAGGCACAGCCGGACCATGCGACGCGCGCGGCGCGCGCGGCGCTTGCCATCGCCCAGCATCTTGCTGCCGACAATGCGCGGCGGGCGCGCAAGGGTCTGACCCCGGTGCGCGTGCGCATCGGGATTCATACCGGCCGGGCCATCGCCGGCAATATCGGTGCGCCGGGTCGGATCAACTACACCCTGGTCGGCGACACGGTGAACATCGCGCAGCGCCTCGAACAATTCGGCAAGCAGGTCGACGACGGCCTGCGCTCGGCGGTCATCTCGCTTTCGGCCGATACCGTGCATCGGTTGCCGCCCGATCTGCCGGTCACCTCGCTGGGGCGCGAGGTGCTGCCCGGCCGTGCCGAGGCGACGGAGATCTACCGCCTCGGCAACGGCGCCTAGCCAGGCGGCCGCTGCGGGTCGGAGATCGGCGCAGACCACCAGGGTGACCGGCGACGCTCGGAATAGATGTCGCTGAGATCCTCAAGATAGAAGTAGTGGTAATCCGGGCTGGTGGCCTGGAAAGGAAACACGCCAAAGGCGATGAACAGCCGGGTGCCTGATGGCGTCGGCCAGGTGTACTCGCCCATTTCCGGCTGGCCGCTTTGCGCGATCCGCCGATAGAGCGTATCGAAGAAGCGCGCGGCGGGCTCGGTCTCGCCCTGGAAGAATTCGTCGAGATAGCGGCCGGTCAGGTTCGACCCGGCGAGGGAATCCGATCGCGTGCCGACCAGGCGATAACGCAGCCGGTTCGTCTCCGCCTCCATCTCCACGATGTGCAGGCTGGGGACCAGCTTTGGCACCGCGGTCGGATCGAACTGGTCGCGGTGCGGTATGGCGCCGTCGGCGAGGGCGCGCCAGTACAGATAGAATTCCCACACCAGTGGGCTATCCACTTGTCGGTCGTTGCCAGTCAATTCCTTAACCCGATCGACAAAGAAGTGGCCCGTCGGTCTATGCTTCCACCAGGTCGAGGACCTCGCCGCGTGGATCGAGCAGGGCTGCCAGGGCCTTGCCACCGTAGCCGCAACCGCCGTCCAAGGTCAAAGTGAAGGTGCCCGCCGCCGGCCCGCCATGCTGCCGGTCGAAGCCGCGCACCACCTTCAGGAAATCGCCATAGGGATGGTTTGAGAGGCTGCCAAAACCGGCGCTGCCCCACCACAGTGAATCGCCCTGCGCGGAAAGCGGGCGGTCCGGATCGAGCCCGGCATGGACGAAGAGCAAGCCCATATCGGCGGTATAGGCGGCGCGGCGGATGCTGGTCATCAGCGCGGCATGGCCGGGCCTTGCCTGTTGCGCCGCGCGCAGCGAATTGGTCCAGCGGGTGATGGCGACGGCGCCTTCGCGGCAATGGATGATGCCCTCGGCCGGGTCGCCGCCATAGGCGCCGATCGTCGGGCCGACGCCCTGCTGCAGCATCCAGGGCAGGACCTCGCGTGGATTGGGGGCGAATTGCAGTTGCAGCAGCTTCGACCACATCTCCTCCTGCTGGCCGCGCAGATAGGCGATGTCCTCGGGGAACATGCAGGGGCGAGCCAGGATGTCGCGGCGAAACCGGATGATCTCGTCCAGAGTTCCGGCAACGTCGGGACCGTGGCCCATGAAACCGCCCAGGTAGACAAGCCGGTCGGTCGCCGGCTCGAACTGATCGCCGATATAGTGATGCAGGGCGGCCAGCCGGGCGCTTTCGCCATGGACCGGCGAAATCGTCCAGATGCGGCCGGCCTTCTTCAGAATGGCGAATTTTTCTCTTTCGGGCATGCAGCAGCCGTGCCTGGCGAATCGGGCGATAGCGCACAGCATAGCATGCCCGCGCACCCGATAAGATCGGTGCGCCTCGCCAAGCTGGTGAAGGAGGAGATACTCCCCGCGAGGGGCGAAGGGACGCGCGCGCAAACGGGCGGGCAGCGATCAGGTGGCTGGAAAAATCCCCCGACGGATGGGCCGGAAGGGGATCCGGTGTCCATCCGTCGTCAGCGGTCGCGCCGCTCGGGGAGCCTCTCTGAGGAGAGAGCCGGTAAATTGCGTCCGGTCGGCGTCCGTCAGGCCGCCTTCATGACCTGATGCAGGCGTTCAGTCGCCGCTTCCTCGTCCATGCCTTCGATGGCTGCGAGTTCACGGACCAAGCGGTCAAGCGCCGCCTGATAGATCTGCCGTTCGCTGTAGGACTGGTCCGGTTGGTCGGCATTGCGATGCAGGTCGCGCACGACCTCGGCAATCGACACCGGATCGCCGGAATTGATCTTGGCCTCGTATTCCTGGGCGCGGCGCGACCACATGGCGCGCTTCACGCGGGAACGGCCCTTGAGGGTCTGCAGAGCGGTCTCCATGACCTTCTTGCTGCTGAGCTTGCGCAGGCCGGAATTCTTGGCTTTCGCCACGGGGACGCGCAGGGTCATGCGGTCCTTGTCGAACAGGATGATGATGACCTGAAGCGCGTGGCCAGAGATTTCCTGGCTTTCGATGCCCATCACCTTGCCAACGCCATGGGTCGGGTAGACGACAAAATCGCCCTTGCGGAAACCGCTATCCTTGTCCTTGGCCGCGCTGGCCTTTTCCTTGACCGCGCCGGCTGCCTTCTTCGCTACTTTCTCGACCACGTCTGGCTCCATCTCATCCGATCACAGAACACCCAGCCTCAAATGCCGGCACCCGCAGTCCGGGCATCAAGGCGATCAATTCCGGTCCACAGCCTTTTCGGGCCAATATTGGGTCCGGTCTCTACCAGCGGCCTCAACCTTGCCGCCGTCCGCCGGCTGCCGACCCTGGAACATATAGGGTCCGCGCCGGTTCCTTGAACGGTTGCCCCCGCAGCCCAGCGGCGCCTAGGACGCATGGCTGCCGGTCCCGTCCGGGACGGCATTGCTTGTTGCCGCGATCCGTCACTGGCTTGGGCCACGGCAAAAAGAACCGTTCTCGGTTTCACCCTGGATTCCGAGTCTGGCTCTCACTCACTTGTAGGCTTGGACGGCGCGAAAAGATTAATCTTTCCAACAGATTCCGCCCCAACGACCTAGGTGTATTTTATAGCAAAAACCGGCCCCGAATTCAAGGAAAGGCAGGCATGCGCCGCGCGCAGTAGGCAGTCCTACCGGCGATAGCGTGAGCGGGCTGTGCGCCACCCAAATCTGGATTCACTATGGCTTAATTGCCGCGGCAAAGCGGCGCATTGGGACGGAAATCTTAGGCTTGCCCGCCGGCTGCGACAGACGGGCCCTCCGGGCCTACGCCTTGCCGGGATTGGGGTCGAAGAATTTCTCGAACTTGCCGGCGACACCCTTCCACTCGTCGGCATCGGCGGGGGATTCGCCCTTGCGGGTGATGTTCGGCCATGTCTGGGCATATTGCCGGTTCAAATCCAGCCATTTGGCCGCCTCCGGCTCCGAATCGGGCAGGATGGCATCAGCCGGGCATTCCGGTTCGCAGACGCCGCAATCGATGCATTCGTCGGGATGGATCACCAGGGTATTGGCGCCGACATAAAAGCAATCGACCGGGCAGACTTCGACGCAATCCATGTACTTGCACTTGATGCAAGCCTCGGTCACCACATAGGCCATGAACGCCACTCCTGAAATCCGGCCGACCCGCACCGGCTCGGTCCTGCCGACGGGTACGGACCGGGTTGCTCTGGTGCTGGACGGGTTCTTTGGCGCTAGCTAGCACAGGGTCCGGGACCATGCAACCACACCGCCAGTGGCGATATGTGCATTGCGACGATTTGCCAAGGCGGCGCTGTTGAATCTGCAGATCACTCCTCTCCAGGTCGGTCGCGATCCAGCAGGTGATCGAGGGCGCGGCGCTCGCGTTTGGTCGGGCGGCCACTGCCTGGATCGCGGCGCGGCGGCTGGCCTGTCATATCTGTTTTCTCATGACGCACGATCCGTTCCGGCGGCGGCTCCAGATCGTCGTAGAGCTGGCGCGCCTCTGGCGCCGGCCCGCGGCGTGTCCCCGGCGCCAGCACCTTGATGACGCGGATATGCGGTCCCAGAGGAAAGGTCAGCACGTCCCCTGCCTTCACCGCGTAATGTGCCTTGGCCATGGGCTGGCCGTTGACGCGCAGGCGACCGCTGCCGACCAGCGCCGTCGCCAGGCTGCGCGATTTGAGGAAGCGCGCGAACCACAGCCATTTGTCGATGCGGACCGGTTCGCTCATTTGCCGTCCGGGTCCCGCATCGGTGAAGCATCCAGCGGCTGCGGGCGCTTGCGCCGGCGCCTGCGGCGCGCGGGTGCCGGCCGGACCGGCACGGGTGGCGCCTCGAAGCGATCGCGCAATACGGCGAGGGCGGCAAAGGGCGAATTGGGGTCGATCCTGGCAGCCCGCGGCGCTTCCGGCCGCGGCTGATCCGGTCGCACGGAATCCGATCGGCGCCGCTGCAGCGCGGCCTTCTTGCGGGCCGCACGCGACGGCGCGCGTACGCCGCCCGGCAGGGTGGCGCGGAGGCCAAGGGCCCGCATCACCTGGCCCAGCATCTCCGGCGTCATGGAGAGTTTCGCCGCATTGGCCTCGTCCGCCGACAATGTCTTCGCCGCGGCCGCATCGCGCAGGCTCTGGGCGAGGCGTTCCAACTCGCCGAAGGCGAAGGCGCGGCCGGCGATGACGCGCTGGCCGCTTGCCATCTGCCAGGCTTCGAGTGCTGCGGCATCCAGCGTCGCCGGGTCGGGCTTGCCCGCCGCGTCGAGGGCGAGGCGGTGCCACAAGGCCGCCAGCAGGCGCAGCAGGCGGCGCTGACGCTTGTCGTCCAGCCGCGCCAGCCAGATGGTGACGGCACCCAATCGGACACCCAGCATGGCCAGCGCCTTGCGGTCCTCGGCCGTCAGGCTGGCCAGCTGCGCCCGCACGGTATCGCGCCTGAGGGCGCCCAATCCCTCGCCCAGTTGATAGACCAGGCCGCGCGCGCCGGCTTCCAGCTTCGCCGCCTGCGTCGCGAAAAGCGGCTGCAGGCGATGTTTCAGCAGTCGCTCCAGCCAATGCCTGAGGCGCTGCTGCATGGCCTGGCGCTGACGCCCGTCGACGAGGTCGATGGCGCGCGCTTCGATGCCGGGCCGCCAGGGCTGGTCGCCGCGCACCAGACGTGCCACGGCATGGCCGCGCCAGGTCACGCTGCCATCGGCGCCCAGGCGGAAATCGGCATCCGGGCTCGCCACCATCTCGGTCACCTGGATGCGGATGGCGGGTCCCAGCACGCGCCTGGCAGCGGCCAGCAGCGGCCGGGCTTCCTCGGTGCCGGCATCGACCTCGGGATGGAAGTCGAAGCCCTTGAACTGGCCCACCTCATGTCCCGCGACGATGACACGGCCATCGCCCTCGACGCGCCCGTCCAGCGTCCCGCCTTCGCTCAGATGACGATGCAGGGCGGCATGGCGCCGGTCGACGAAACGCTGGGTCAGCGCGTCATGCAGCGCGTCGGACAGGCGATCCTCGATCGCCTGCGCGCGGCCCTGCCAATGCGGGGAATCCCGGATCCAGTCGCCGCGATGGGCGATATAGGACCAGGTGCGGATATGGGCGATGCGCTGGGTCAGATGCTCGATATCGCCGTCGATGCGGTCGAGGCGCTGCATCTGGTCGGCGATCCAGTCGGTCGGCAGCCTGCCGATGGCGAGGCCGCCATTGCCGACCAGATGGCGGAAGATCTGGCCGAGCAGGCGAAGATGCGCATCGGTCATCAGCTTGCGGAAATCCGGCACCTGGCACACGTCCCAGAGCAGTGCCACACGCACCCTGGAATTGGCGAGCGCCTGGATCTCCGGATCGCGCCCCAGCGCCGCGAGGCATTGGTGGTCGAGTGCCTCCTGCTGGCGAACGAGATTGGGAAAGGGTGGGCGGGCATCGAGGCTTCTGAGCAGCGTTTCGATCGAGCGGAAATCGAGCTCGGCATTGCGCCACATCAGGTGCCGGATGGGCTCGACGCGGTGCTGTTCCACCGCCTCGATCAGTTCCGGGTCCATCGGCCCCACCTCGGCGGTGGTGCCAAAGGTGCCGTCGCTCATGTGACGTCCGGCGCGGCCGGCGATCTGGCTCACCTCGGCGCGGGTGAGGGGGCGCGGCTGGCGACCGTCGAATTTGCGCAAACTCGCAAAGCAGACGTGATTCACATTCATGTTGAGGCCCATGCCGATGGCGTCCGTCGCCACCAGGTAATCGACCTCGCCGGCCTGATAGAGCTCGACCTGGGCATTGCGCGTGCGGGGACTGAGCGCCCCCATCACGATGGCGGTGCCGCCGCGCTGGCGACGGATAAGATCGGCAATCTCGTAGACGTCGCTGGCCGAGAAGGCGACGATGGCCGAGCGCGGGGGCAGGCGCGTGATCTTCCGGGCGCCGGCGTAGCTGAGCGTGGAAAAGCGCGGCCGGTTGATGATTTCGATTCCGGGGACAAGCAGCTTGACCCAGGGTGTCGCCGCATCCGAACCCATGAACATGGTCTCGTCCAGTCCGCGCGCGCGCATCAGCCGGTCGGTGAAGATATGGCCGCGTTCGCTATCCGCCGCCAGCTGGATCTCGTCCACCGCAACAAAGGCGACCGGTCGGTCCAGCGGCATGGATTCGACGGTGCAGAAAAAATAGCGGGCCCCGCGCGGGATGATCTTTTCTTCCCCGGTCACCAGGGCGCAGGCCTCGCCCCCCACCGCCTTCACCGCGCGGTCATAATTCTCGCGTGCCAGCAGGCGCAGCGGAAAGCCGATCATGCCGGAACGGTGGCCCAGCAGCCTTTCCATGGCCATATAGGTCTTGCCGGTATTGGTCGGTCCCAGGACCGCCGTCAGGCGTGGCGCCAGCGCGTTCATGATGACCCCAGAATTGGCCCCGGCGCGGGCCAATTGCAAGGGCGCTGCCGCGCAGTCTCCCCCACAAGGGTCGAGGGGGGGGCAGCAGCAGGCGGATTTGACCCTAGCTGCGTTCCACACTAGAACGCCCCACATGACCCAGCGTTATTCGACCCAGCGCGACATGACCGGCCGGCCCATTCCGCTCCATGATGCCGAAGGGTTCGCCGGCATGCGCAAGGCCGGCCATCTTGCCGCCCTCACCCTCGATTTCATCGGCGATCACGTGCGGCCGGGCATCAGCACGGGCGAACTTGACCGGCTTTGCGACAGCTTCATGCGCGATCACGGCGCCATCGCCGCCACCATCGGCTACAAGGGCTACAACCACGCCTCCTGCATTTCGGTCAATCATGTCGTGACGCACGGCATCCCGTCCGATGCCAAGGTGCTGCGCGATGGCGACATCCTCAATATTGATGTGACGCCTCTGGTCGATGGCTGGCATGGCGATTCCTCGCGCATGTTCATCGCGGGCGCGCCCGGCGTGAAGGCGCGGCGCCTTTGCGACGTCACCTACCAGGCGCTGATGGCGGGTATTGCCCAGGTGAAGCCCGGCAACACGCTGGGCGATGTCGGCCATGCGATTGAGACATTGGCGCACAAGAACCGCTTCTCGGTGGTCGAGGATTTCTGCGGCCATGGCGTCGGGCGCGTCTTCCACGACGCGCCGCAGGTGCTGCATTACGGCAAGCCCGGCACCGGCGTGGTTCTGGAACCCGGCATGATCTTTACCATCGAGCCGATGCTGAATGCCGGCAAGGCGGATGTGAAGATCCTGGGCGACGGCTGGACCACAGTGACACGCGATCAATCCCTCTCCGCGCAGTTCGAGCATTCGGTCGGCGTCACCGAGACCGGCGTCGAGATATTCACGCTGTCACCCAAGGACATCTATTGGAAGCTGGCAGCCTGAACCCGCCATCATCGACGGTTTTATTCAACAGTGTCCGTCCTGACGAAGGAAGGTGATCGTGCTTCTTGCCTTCTTCTCTGCTTCCGCCAATTGCCACGGGCCTAACGCAGCCTTCATCCGCGCCAACAACTGCTGCCCGCGCGCAATCTCTTCAGGATCGGATAGGTGCTCGAGCGCAACTCGCGCCCAGACATACGCGTCATAAGGGGCGCTCGGATCGCCGTGGCCGAGTTCGGCCAGTTCCGCGTAGCGCAATTGTGCGCTTGCTATGCCTTCGTCCGCCGCCAGGAAGTAGTACCCAGCCGCCTCGACAAGGTTCTGAGGGACGTAGCGTCCCTTGTCGTAAAGGTCACCGAGAAAAAAGTAAGCAGACGGGTATTGGTATTCACCACCTGCAAGTTCATAGAGTTCAATCGCCTGCTCGATATCCTGTGGCTCGACTTTTCCCTCGAGCAGGAAATAGGCCATGCGGCAGGTTGCTTCGGCATGATGCCATTTCATGGCACGGCGATGCATTGACGCAGCTGTCCCGAAATCACCTTGTTCTTCATAGGTCAGGCCAAGGTAATAGAGCCCGTCGGGATCCTCACTATCAGCTGATCTGCGGAACCATGCCCTGGCGGCCTCGAAATCTGGTGGACCGAATGTTCCGCGCCAATAAGCGCTGCCAAGTGCATTCATCGCTTCGCCATAGCCGAGTTCAGCTGACTTCAGCAGAAGCGCATGGCCCTTGTCCTTGTCTTCAAGAACGCCGTGGCCGCGCACATACATCAAGCCAAGCTCGTAAAGGGCGCGAGGGTGATTTTGTGCCGCAGCCTGCCTGAGCCATCGCGCCGCCTCCTCGAAATCCGGCGATGCCATCACGCCGTGATAGAAGCACATGCCCAGATGATATTGGGCGTCGGCGTCGCCGCGTTCGGCGTTAGCCAGAGTATCATCTCGCATGGCGCATCAGAATATTTTTATTAAACTCAAAAGTAGCATATCATAAAGTAGTTCTATCGAAAAGCGTGAAACACTGCTGACTTCAAATTCGCCGATAGATGAAGTAATGCGGCTTGCGCCCCTGTTTGATGGCCTTCTGCTCGTAGCGCGAGGCGGGCCAGTCGGCGGGGCGATTGAGCCAGTCGCCCGACCGCTCGGCGGTCCAAGCGAAATCCTTCCGCCGGCTCATATGCATCATCACCCAGCCGACATAGGTGGGGTCGTCGCTGCCGATGCGGAACTCGGCGCCGGGCTTCAAGAGTTCGGCGACGCGGTCGAGGTTCTTCTGGTTGACGAAGCGCCGCCCGGCATGGCGTGCCTTCGGCCAGGGGTCGGGGAACAGCAGGAAGAGCCGGTCGAGCGAGGCGGGCGCCAGCACATCCAGCAGGTCGCGCACGTCCTCAGGATAGATGCGCAGATTGGCAAGTTTCCCGGCATCGACATGCGCCAGCGCCGAGGCGATGCCATTGAGGAAGATCTCGCAGCCGAGGTAACCGATTTCCGGATGCGCGGCCGCCTGGGCGGCCATGTGCTCGCCGCCGCCGAAGCCGATCTCCATCCAGACGCCGGTCTTGCCGGGAAACAGCGTCGCCGGATCGAGTGCCACGCCGTCGAGTCTGACCGCGAGACGCGGCAGCAATTCCTCCACCAGCCGCTTGCGGTTTTCGCGCAAGGGGCGCCCCTGGCGGCGGCCATAAAAATTTCGCCGCGGCGCCGTGTTCTCCGGCGCCGCGGCGTGGTCGTTCTTCATCACGGCGCCGTTTAGCCGAGGGCCGCCTGCAGCCCGGCAACGAGGTCGAGCTTCTCCCAGGAAAAGCCGCCATCGGCTTCCGGCTCGCGACCGAAATGGCCATAGGAGGAAGTGCGGGCGTAAATCGGCTTGTTGAGGCCGAGATGCTTGCGGATGCCGCGGGGGCTGAGATCCATCAGCTCGCCCAGCGCCTTCACGATCCGCTCCTCGTCCACCGTGCCGGTGCCCTGCGTGTTGACATAGAGCGAGAGCGGCTTGGAGACGCCGATCGCATAGGCAACCTGGATCACGCATTTCTCGGCAAAGCCGGCGGCGACCACGTTCTTCGCCAGATAGCGCGCGGCATAGGCAGCCGAGCGGTCGACCTTGGTGGGGTCCTTGCCGGAAAAGGCGCCGCCGCCATGGGGCGCTGCACCGCCATAGGTGTCGACAATGATCTTGCGACCGGTGAGGCCGGCATCGCCGTCCGGGCCACCGATCACGAACTTGCCGGTCGGGTTGACGTAGAACTCGTCCTCGCTCGGGAACCAGCCCTTGGGCAGGACCTTTTCGACATAGGGGCGGACCAGTTCGCGGACCTGTTTCTGCTCGAGACCGGCATCATGCTGGGTCGAGACGACGACCGAGGTTGCCTTCACCGGCTTGCCGTTCTCGTAGAGCAGCGTCACCTGGCTCTTGGCGTCGGGGCCGAAACCCTTGACCTTGCCGCTGTGGCGGTCTTCGGCCATCAGCTTCAGGATCTGGTGAGAATACTGCAGCGGCGCCGGCATCAGGCTCGGCGTCTCCTTGCAGGCATAGCCGAACATGATGCCCTGGTCGCCCGCACCTTCGTCCTTGTTGCCGGCGGCATCGACGCCCTGGGCAATGTCGGCCGATTGGGAATGCACGTAGCAATCGATGCTGGCGGTCTTCCAGTGGAAGCCTTCCTGCTCGTAGCCGATTTCCTTGATGGCGCGGCGCGCCGTCTCGACCAGCTTCTCATGGGTGATCGAGGCGGGGCCGCGCACCTCGCCGGCCAGGACAACCTTGTTGGTGGTGGCCAGCGTCTCGCAGGCGACGCGCGCCTCGGGTTCGGCGGCCAGATAGAGGTCGACGATCGAATCCGAGATCCGGTCGCAGACCTTGTCCGGATGACCTTCGGACACGCTTTCGCTGGTGAAAAGATAGGAGGATTTGGACACGAGGCAGGTTCCCGCAATAAAGGTTCGACAAGTTCACGCGGCCTAGCAAGGCAGGCCTGAGTGGGTTGGCTCAAGCGGGGCTATGGCTTGCCGGGATAGCGGTCCTGTTAGGGCTCTCCCCGGCGCCGAATCCATGAAAAATCCCGGCCGCAGCGCGGCCGGGATCATGGTTGAGCGGGAATCCGCGGTCAAGCGCGTTTTGGGCGCGGGCAGGCTGCCCAGAATCCCCTGATGAATCCCCGAAAAACGGGCCTCAATCCTCGTCGCCGCCGCTGCTCTTGGCGAGGGTCTTGGTAAGCTCGAATATGCGCTTGCGGACCGAGGCCTGGGGAATCTTGTAATAGGCGCGCACCAGTTCCAGGGTCTCGCGCTTGGCCATGGGGTCGGGCTCGTAATCCACGGCCGGCGGCGTCGAGACACCCATCAGCTTGGACGGGCTCTTCTCCTGCACGCTGTTGGGCATGTCCTCGAAGAAATAGGAAATCGGCACGTCGAGCACGCGGCCGAGGTCGAACAGACGGCTCGACCCGACGCGATTGGCGCCACGTTCGTATTTCTGCACCTGCTGGAAGGTGAGGCCGATCGCCTCGCCGAGCTTTTCCTGGCTCATGCCCAGCAATGTGCGGCGCAACCGGATGCGCTGGCCGACATGCACGTCGATCGGGTTGGGGAATCCCTTGCTCGCCATGCGGCCGGAAGACTTGCGCCCCTTGCCGGCGCCCTGCTTGGTACCCTTTGCCATTTTGTTTCTTGTCTCCTCGCGGTCCAACCTGAAACAGGTCGACAGATTTTTTTTCTGCTAATGCGCCCGGCGCCAATTCTGGCTTTCGCACGGCGTCGAGCCGCTCCTGCAATCCCAGCCCCTCCGACTGCAGGTTATCCCTTGACGACTTGGTCTTGTCACAAGGCAGATGGGCGGTCAATCGCTTCGTCGGCGGCTGCATGGCAGGGCTGCTGCGGCCGCCCAAGATGGCAACAACCTAACCGCGAGAAAGTTCCAGACGCTACCTTGGCAGCCGCTGGAGCAGCAGGGGAATGATACCAATAGTTACAAGCAAGATCACGGGCCAAAGGCCCCAGCGCGCGAAAACCGTCGCCGGCAGGGCCACCGGCAAGGCGCCGTCAAGAACGGCTTCGGTTCCCAGTTCGCTGATCGCTTCGATCCGGCCATAGGAATCTATTATGCCTGAAATGCCGGTATTCGCGGCGCGGACCATTGGCAGGCCTTCCTCGACCGAACGGAAGCGCGCCGCGACAAAATGCTGATAAGGGCCCGGGCTGATGCCGAACCAGCCATCATTAGTAATGTTCACCAGCCATTGCGGCCGCACCGGATTTGTCACGGCACCCGGGAAAATCACCTCGTAGCAGATCAGCGGGCCGGCATCGGGTGCGCCTGGCACGGCAATGGTCTGCGGCCCGGCTGCGGCCGAGAAATCCATCGAGCCCGGCGTCAACTTGTTGATGAAAGGAAACAAGTCCCGCAAGGGGACGTATTCGCCAAGCGGCACCAGATGCGCCTTGTCGGCTGTCGCCAGCAGATTGCCGCTGCCGTCGAGCACCGTCAGCGAGTTCCAGATTTCGGAAATCTTGCCGGTCTCGGGCCAACCGCGAATTGTACCGGTCAGCAGCGTACCGCCCGGCGGTACAGCCGTTGCGATAAACTGTCGCAGATCCGGCTTGCGCTCGAGAAAGAAGTCGGCGCCGGATTCGGGCCAGACCACGACATTGGACTCGCCGAAGCCGGGCGTCATGCGGGTGAGGGCGACATGCTTCTCGAGGTGCCGCAAACCGGGATCGGTCAGCATGCGCTCGGCCTGCGAAATATTGGCCTGCACGATGCGCAGCCTGACATCCGGCACATGGGCCGACGCCGCGGCATCGAGGCGCAGCGACCCGCCGAGCCATAGCCCGGCCAGCAGGGCAAGACCGCCGCCGAGGAATAGAAGCTGACGCCGGCCGGTTGCAGCACCCAACATCGCCGGCAGCGTGAAGACCAGCACCGTCACGAAACCGAGGCCCCAGGCACCCCACAGCGCGACCGATTGCATCATCGCGACGCTGGCATCCCAGACATAGGCGGTGAGGTTCCAGGGATAGCCGGTCAGCACATGGCCGCGCAGCCATTCGCCGATGGTGAAGAGCGCGGCGAAGGCGAGGATGCGGCCGGGCGACAGATCGTCGCGCCGCCACAGGGCGGCCCCGACCAGACCGGGATAGAGCGCGAGAAAGGCGGCAAGGCCGCCGATCACCGGCGGCATCATCCAGCCGAAGCGCGCCGCATCAATGAGGAAGGAGTTGGCAATCCAGAAATTGCCGGCGGCGAAATGGCCGAAGCCCCAGAACCATGCCACGTTGAAGGCGCGCCGCCGCGTGGGCGCGCTCTGGATCAGCCAGAACAGGCCGACGAGGGCGACCGCCATGGCCGGGATTGCATTGACCGGCGCGAAGGCAAGCGCCCCCAGCGCACCCAGCAACACGGCGAGGCTGCGCCGCGCCCAGGGGGAGAGAGACCCGAGACGGGCGTAGCATTGCGCAAGCCGGTGCAAGATGGGGCTAGTCCTTGTCCTTGTTCTTTTCCCCGGACGCCTGCGGCGGGATGTTGCGCACCCGCAGGCGCTTGATGCGCCGCGGGTCGGCGTCCAGCACTTCGAAGACGATACCGGAGGAGTGTGTCACCAATTCGCCGCGAATGGGCACGCGGTCGGTCAGCGACATGACAAGGCCGCCCAGCGTGTCGATATCGGCCTCGCGCTCGTCATCGGTCAAGACCGAACCCACCTTCTCCTCGAAATCCTCGATCGGCGTCCTGGCATCGGCCAGCAGCGTGCCGTCCGGCCGGCTGACCAGATGCGGGCCCTTCACCACGTCATGCTCGTCCTCGATCTCGCCGATGATCTCCTCGACCAGATCCTCGATGGTGACGAGGCCGTCGATGCCGCCGAATTCGTCGACGACGAGGGCCATGTGGGCGCGGTTCTGGCGCATCTGCAGGAGGAGATCGAGGACGCGGATCGAGGGCGAGATGAACATCGGCTCGCGCAGGATCTTCTTCAACTGGAAGGAATCGGGATCGGTGAAGGCGGTCAGCACGTCCTTCACATGGACGATGCCGATGATGTCGTCGAGATCCTCGGCATAGATGGGGAGGCGCGAATGGCCGAATTCGCGCACCGTCTGAAGCAGGCCCTTGAGATCGACCGTCTCGGGCAGGGCGCGGATATCGGCGCGCGGCACCATCACGTCATAGGCGGTGAGATCGCCGAGCTTGAGGACATTGAGCAGCAGCGAGGATTCGTTGGAATCGAGTGGCGTCTCGCCATCGTCGCCAGCCTCGGATTCCTCGATCAATTCCTCGATCGCATCCCTGAGCGCGCTTTCGCTGCTGGTCCGCCGGCGGAACATTTTCAGGAGGTTCTTGAAACCCAGGCGCGGTCTGCCGTTCTCCTCAGCCGCGCCGCTTCTAGTCGGTATGTCGCTCATCTTCTTTCCAGTTACACCAACAAATAGGGATCCGGCCAGCCGAGACCGGCCAGCACCTCCCGCTCCAGCGCCTCCATCCTGAGCGCATCTCGCGCGCGCATGTGATCGAAGCCCAGCAAATGTAGCACACCATGCACCACCAGATGCACATAGTGCTGTTTCAGGGACTTGTGTTGTTCCCGCGCCTCGCGTTTCAGGGTCCCCAGCGCCAGGATCACGTCCCCCAGATGGATTGGCGCATCGGTCGGGAAATGGTGGGCGAGGCCTTTGGAATCAAGGGGAAGGCCGTCCAGCGCAGCGAAAGAGAGGACGTTGGTCGGCTGGTCCTTGCCACGATAGTCGCGGTTGAGAACACGCACCGGCGCGTCGTCGCTGAGGATCAGCGCACATTGCAGGGACGGGCGGCCGGCAAGGCTGGCCGGGCGGGGCTGCCCGCTGGCGAGGCCCGCCTTGAGCGCCCGTCGCGCCGCCTGGCGGCCGAGTTTTGCCGCATCGGGGAGCGACCGTGTCCAGCCCTGGCGCGCAACCTCGATGGCGATACGCAGGCTCGGAATGTGCGCGCCGGACGTCACACCCCGCTGCGCGGCGTGGTTTCCCGGCCTCCGGATTCCCTGGTGGATTCCCGGGCCGCATCCTTGGCGGCCTTGGCCTGCTTGCGGTCGCGGGAATCATAGGCGCCGACGATCCGGGCCACCAGCGGATGGCGCACGACATCCACCTCGTTGAAGCGGGCGATGCCGATTTCGGGGATATGCTCGACCGCCTCCAGCGCATCCTTCAGCCCGGATTTGGTGCCGCTCGGCAGGTCGATCTGCGACAGGTCGCCGGTCACCGCCATGCGCGAGCCTTCGCCGAGGCGGGTCAGGAACATCTTCATCTGCATCGGCGTGGTGTTCTGCGCCTCGTCCAGGATGACGAAGGAATGCGCCAGGGTGCGGCCGCGCATGAAGGCCAGCGGCGCCACCTCGATCTCGCCCGAGGTCATGCGCTTCACCACCTGGTCGGCGGGCAGCATGTCGTTGAGCGCATCGTAAAGCGGGCGCAGATAGGGGTCGACCTTCTCGCGCATGTCGCCGGGCAGGAAACCCAAACGCTCGCCGGCCTCGACCGCGGGGCGCGACAGGATGATGCGGTCGACCGCCCCCTTGGTGAGCATGGCCACGGCGACGGCGACGGCAAGATAGGTCTTGCCGGTGCCGGCGGGGCCCAGGCCGAAGACCAGTTCCTTCTCGTGCAGCATGCGCATGTATTTGGCCTGCATGGCCGAGCGCGGCGTGATGTGGCGCCGCGCCGTGCGGATCGCAGTGCCGTCCTTGGCGCCATCGAACAGATTGGGTTCCATGCCCTCGTCGGCGCGGGCGAGGCGCAGTGCCGCGTCGACCTCGTTGCGGTCAACCTCGAGGCCGCGCTTCAGCCGCTGATAGAGGCTGGTCATGATCTGCTTGGCGGTGGCGACCGCTTCCGGTTCGCCCGAGATTGCCAGCTGGTTGCCGCGCGAGACCATGGAAACGCCAAGCTGCTGCTCGATCCGCGCCAGGTTCTGGTCATGCTGGCCGAAGAGCTGCGGCAATAATCGGTTGTCTTCGAATTGCAGGTGCAAGGGCGGGGCGATCGGGGCGAGGGGGGTGGCACTCACGCGATGGCTCTCTCCGGTTGTGGCTCCGCGGCGAAGCCCGCCGCCGGCTGAAGGCCAGTGGGCTGGCCGCCCAGGCTGTAATGCTTGAGCTCGGTGATTTCGATTTCGACCTCGCGGCCGATGGTTCCGGCCGGCAGCAGCGCATGCACCGGCTGCAGCCAGGGCGACTTGCCGATCATCTGTCCCGGATGGCGACCCGGCTTCTCGATGAGGACCGGCACGCGCCGGCCGATCGTGGCGCGGTTGAATTCGGTCAGTTGCCGCTCCAGCAGCGCCTGGATCTCCTGCAGGCGCCCGTCCATCACGGATTCGGGCACCTGGCGTTCCAGCACGGCAGCCGGCGTGCCGGGGCGGGCCGAATATTTGAAACTGAAGCTCTGCGCAAAACCGATCTCCTCGATCAGCTTCACGGTCGCCCGGTGGTCGGCATCGGTTTCGCCGGGGAAACCGATGATGAAATCCGAGGAAAGCGCGATATCGGGACGCGCCTTGCGCAGGCGCTCGATGATCCGGCGAAAATGATCGGCATCGTGCTGCCGGTTCATCTCGGCAAGGATGCGGTCCGAGCCCGATTGCACGGGCAGGTGCAGGAAGGGCATCAGCTGCGGCAACTCGCCATGGGCGCGGATGAGGTCGTCATCCATGTCGCGGGGATGCGATGTAGTGTAGCGGATGCGCCGGAGATCGGGCAGCGCGTCGGCAAGATGGCGGACAAGCCGCGCCAGGTTCCAGCTGCCACCCGCCGGCCCCTCGCCGTGAAAGGCATTCACGTTCTGGCCGAGAAGCGTGATCTCGCGGGCGCCCTGGTCGACCAGTCGCCGCGCTTCCGCCGTGATCTGCTGGACGGGACGCGAGAACTCGGCGCCGCGGGTATAGGGCACGACGCAGAAGGTACAGAATTTGTCGCACCCTTCCTGGATGGCGAGGAAGGCGGTGACGCCCTGCGGGGCAGCCGCCTCCGGCAGGTGGTCGAATTTCGATTCTGCCGGGAATTCGGTGTCGAGCAGATTGGCGCCGCGGAACGGCTTGCCGCTCCGCCCCAGTTTCTCTTCCCGGGCGCGGGTGGCGCGGGCCACCATCTCGGGCAGTCGGTGATAGGTCTGCGGCCCCAGCACGATATCGATGTCGGGAATGCGGCGCATGATCTCGGCGCCCTCGGCCTGGGCAACACAGCCGGCCACCGCGATGATGGTGTCGCGTCCCGATTGCTGGCGCTCATGGCGCTGGGCGCGCAGGCGACCCAATTCGCTGAAGGTCTTTTCCGACGCCTTCTCGCGGATATGGCAGGTGTTGAGGATGACCATGTCGGCATCCGCCTGGTCTTCCGTGATGCCATAGCCGAGCGGCGTCAGCAGATCCGCCATGCGGGCGGAATCATAGACGTTCATCTGGCAGCCATAGGTCTTGATGAAGAGCTTCTTGCCCAAGGTCGGTGCGGGTCCTCTAACCTTCGGCGGCATAGGCAATCGGGCGGAGTCGCTTCATGCCGGCAAAGATACCATGCCGCCAAAGGCGGGTGTAGCCCATTCACGGGCTGCCCGCAATGCAGGCTATCCTGCTGAAACATTGCTGAAATATCCGCGAGGCGAGGCCTGTGCCCAGGGCGAATTGCGTGGTTTCCGGCCGCTCGCTACTCTCCCGGCCATCATGACGGACAACATTCCCTTCCTGCCTGCCCGGAAAGTCGACGCGCTGCTCGACTATAAGGGCCTCGTCGCCGCACTGCGCGCGGCCTTTGCCGGCAACTGGACCGTGCCGATCCGCCACCATCACGGCATCGAGATGCCGGATGGCGAGGCGGACCAGACGCTGCTGCTGATGCCGGCCTGGGAGGCGGGGAAATCCATCGGCATCAAGATCGTCACCATCACGCCAGGGAATGGTGCCCGCAACCTGCCCGCCGTACAGGGCCTCTATCTGCTGCTCGACGGCCTTACCGGCGAGCCCCGGGCCCTCATCGATGGCAAGGCGCTGACGGTCCGGCGCACGGCGGCGGCCTCGGCCCTCGCCGCCGATTATTGCGCGAGGCCCGATGCGGCAACGCATTTGATGGTGGGTGCCGGCGCCCTCTCCCGGCCGTTGATCGAGGCGCACCGGGCGGTGCGGCCGATAACCCGCTCGCTGCTCTGGGCGCGCGATCCCAAGAAGGCCGCGGCCAAGGCCGAGGAACTCAAGGCCGCCGGAATCGCGGTCGAGGTGGCGCCGGATCTCGAAGCCGCGGTGCGCGCCGCCGACATCATCAGCACCGGCACGCTCTCCCACGAGCCGCTGGTGAAGGGTGCCTGGCTCCGGCCCGGCCAGCATCTCGACCTGGTCGGTGCGTTCCTCCCGGAGATGCGCGAGAGCGATGACGAGGCCGTGCGCCGCGCCAGGGTCTATGTCGATACGATGGCGGGTGCCCTCAAGGAAGCGGGCGATATCGTGCTCGCCATCAAATCGGGCGCCCTGACGCCCGAGGACATCGTCGCCGATCTTCACGGCCTCGCGCGCGGTACGGCCAAGGGCCGCCAATCGCCCGACGAGATCACGCTCTTCAAATCCGTCGGCACCGCGCTCGAGGATCTGGCGGCGGCAAGATTGTTGATGGAACGGGCGGGGTAGGGCTGGATCTTCGCGGCCTCACCCCGCGCTCAACTCAAGCCATTTCTCTTCGGCCTCAGCCAGCTTCTTCTTCACCTCGGCGTGCTTGGTCTGCCAGGTGGCGAGCTCCGCCGTACCGCCATTGTTGTAGAGGGCGGGGTCGGCCAGCTTGCCTTCGATGAGGTCGAGGGCCTGGGTCAGCTTGGCGATGGCGGTCTCGGCCCCGGCCAGCGCCTTCTTCTTCTCCGGCGAGATGGCGGGCTTCTTTGGCGGCTGTGCTGCCGCCTTCGGTTTCGGCGCCGGCGCCGCGCCATGGGCTGCGGCGCTCTTCGGGGCGGCCGCCTTTTCGGGCAGGGCGCCCTTGCGCTGGGTCACCTGGCGCTCGCTGCGCTGGCGCTCACGCCGCTCGCTGATGATGAGGCGCCGATAATCCTCCATGTCGCCGTCGAAGGGTTTGACCGCGCCATCCTTGACCAGCCACAGGCGGTCGGCGCTGAGCTCGATCAGGTTGGGATCGTGGCTGATGACGATGACGGCACCCTCGAATTCGTTGATCGCCTCGACCAGCGCCTGGCGGCTTTCGATGTCGAGATGGTTCGAAGGCTCGTCCAGCAGCAGGATGTTGGGCGATTGCCGGCTCATCAGGGCGAGAAGCAGCCGCGCCTTCTCGCCACCGGAAAGCTCGCGCACCCGGGTCAGCGCCTGGTCCTGGCCGATTCCGAAACGTCCCAGATGCGCCCGGCGCTTGTCCGGCAGCAATTCGGGCGCCGCGCGACCCATGATCTCTACCGGTGTCGCCTCGAGGTCCAGTTCGTCGGTCTGGTGCTGCGCGAAATAGCCGACGCGGATCTTCGAGGATTTCCGCACCTCGCCGCTCATGGCGGCAAGGCGCCCGGCCAGCAGTTTCACGAAGGTCGACTTGCCGTTGCCGTTGGCGCCCAGCAGCGCGATGCGGTCATCGGGATCGAGGCGGAGATCGAGATTCCTGAGGATCGGCTTGCCCGGCTCGTAGCCGACCGAAACGCGGTCGAGGGTGATGAGCGGCGGCGGCAAGGCTTCCGGCTGGGGGAAGGAGATGTTGACGCCTTTCTCCTCGGCGATCACGGAAATGGGCTGCAGCTTGGCAATCATCTTGAGGCGCGACTGCGCCTGGCGTGCTTTCGAGGCCTTGTAGCGGAAGCGGTCGACGAAGGCCATCATGTGCTTGCGCTGGGCGTCGATCTTCGCCGCCATCGCCATGTCCTGCTCCATGCGCAGGCGGCGCATATTCTCGAAATCGTCATAGCCGCCGGTATAGAGGGTCATGCTGCCGCGGTTGAGATGGATGATGCGGTTGACCACCTTGTTGAGGAGGTCGCGGTCGTGGCTCACCAGCAGGATCGTGCCGGGATAGGTCTTGAGGTAACTCTCGAGCCACAGCGTTGCCTCGAGGTCGAGATGGTTGGTGGGCTCGTCCAGCAGCATCAGGTCGGGGGCGGAGAAAAGCTGTGCGGCCAGCGCCACACGCATCTGCCAGCCGCCGGAAAAATCGCTCAAAGGTCGTTGCTGTGCCGCCGCATCGAAGCCGAGCCCGGCCAGGATCTCGGCCGCGCGCGCTTCGGCACTGTGCGCCTGGATATCGGCCAGGCGCGCATGAATCTCGGCAATGCGATGTGGATCGCTTGCATGCTCTGCCTCGGCCATGAGCGAGGTACGCTCGCTATCGGCGGCGAGGACACAGGAAAGCAGCGAGCGGCCCTGGTCCTTCATTTCCTGTTCCAGGCGCCCGATGCGCCAGTGCTTCGGCACGTCGATGGTGCCGGAATCGGCCTGCAGGTCGCCGGAGATGATCTTGAGGAGGGTCGATTTGCCCGCTCCGTTGCGCCCGACCAGGCCGGCATGATGACCCGCCGCGACACTGACGCTGGCACTGGTCAGGATCTCGCGCCCGGCGATGCGATAGGTAAGGTTGGATATCGTTAACATATTGTTCCAGAATGCTTATTTTACCGGAGAGCGGGGTGTCGCCGGCTGTCATCCCCGCTCGGTTGTCTCATGGGGTGGAGTTGTATATAAGCCAGCCCGACTTACGCCAAGGGGCGCGGCAGATGACCGGCGCCCTTCCCTGCCAGAAAACCCAGGAGACGAGGACTATCATGGCCATCGAACGCACCTTCTCGATCATCAAGCCGGACGCCACCCGCCGCAACCTCACGGGCAAGATCAACGCCAAGTTCGAGGAAGCCGGCTTGCGCATCGTCGCCCAGCGCCGCATCCAGATGAGCGAAGCCCAGGCCAAGAAGTTCTACGAGGTGCATGCCGCCCGCCCGTTCTATGCCGACCTGGTGAAGTTCATGACCTCCGGCCCGGTGGTCGTGCAGGTGCTGGAAGGCGAGAATGCCGTCGCCAAGAACCGCGAGATCATGGGCGCCACCAATCCGGCCAACGCTGCTCCCGGCACCATCCGCAAGGAATTCGCGGAATCGATCGAAGCCAATTCGGTGCACGGTTCCGACAGCCCGGAGAACGCCGCGATCGAGATTTCCTATTTCTTCGCCGGCGCCGATATCGTCGGTTGATTCCGGCTCGCGTCAAAAGAACAACGGCGCCGCGCGTGAGCGCGGCGCCGTTTTCCATTCAGATCGGGGAAAGGGCTATTTCCGGCTGACCATCGCCACCACGACGATGAAGCCGACGATGATGCCGAGCGCCGAGAAGATGGCAAGGCCGATCGACGGGCCGTTGACCGTATGCAGGACCGTGATCAGCGTCAGCAGCAGGGCATAGACCGTGCCCCAGAACAGCAGGCGGCCGATCCCGTCCCAGGTCTTCTGGCGATTGGCGAGGATCTGGTCGTTGAGCGAGCCGTCGGTCGTGGCCATGAAAAATATCCCTTTGTATGTCGCGCGGATGGCGACGTTTTACCGCAGGCGGGCACCCCGACTCAAGACCCGCCGTCTCAACAAGAACCGCCAAGAACCCGGCGCGCCAGCGGCACGGTAATGGCCCGCCCCTCGGCGAGTGCCGCCCGGTCCAGGCGGGCGGCGAGTTCGGCGGCGGCGGCGAAACTCCGCTCCATCTGGCGGAGGAGATAGTCGATCACCTCGGGTGCCACGGCGATCTGCCGGTCGGCGAAATGCTTGGCCAGGACGGCGCCCAGCAGCGCATCGTCCGGTGGCGCCACTTCGACTGCCGGAATCGCCTTGAGGCGCGAGGCGAGATCGGGCAGATGCACCGGCCAGCGCGCGGGCGCCTCGCGCGACAGCAGCAACAGGTCGCCGCCCTCGCCGCGCAGGCGATTGAGAAGATGGAAAAAATCCACCTCGTCGAGCCGGGGCTCGTCGAGGATCACGACCGGCCGGGCGGGAAGATCCGGCGGAGCGGGCGGTGCCTCGAGATAGAGCACCACCCGGCCGGCGGCGGCGGCGCGCTCCTGGAAGATATGGCCGAGATGGGTCTTGCCGCAGCCGCTGGGGCCATGGATGGCGAGGGTCCGGCCGTGATCCGGCCAATCCGGCCAGGCCAGGACCAGGGCCAATGCCGCCGCGTTGCTGGGCGCCTCCACGAAGTCGCTGCCACCCATGGCCGATCGTGGCGGCAGGTCGAAGGGCAATTGGCTGCGGCTCATTTTGGCGTCGTCGTCGGCTGCGTGGATGGGGCCGGCGGCGCTTGGTGGTGGCCGAGATAAAGCGGACTTTGCAGATAGTGGCCGATGCCGAACCGCACCAGCACGCCGATTGCCGCCGCCACGGGTACCGCCAGCAGCAGCCCGACGAAGCCGAAGAGGGCGCCACCCGCCAGCAGCGCAAAAATGATCCAGACCGGGTGCAGGCCGACCCGGTCGCCGACCAGCTTGGGCGTCAGGAAATTGCCCTCCATCACCTGGCCGCTGACGAAGATGGCGGCGACGATGGCGGGGCCGTGCCAGCCATCGAAACTGGCCAGCGCCACTGCCATCGAGATGACGAAGCCGCTGAGCGAACCGACATAGGGAATGAAGGTAAGGATGCCCGCCATCATGCCGATGAACAGGCCGAAGGGCAGGCCGACCAGCATCAATCCGGTCGCATAGAAGGCCCCCAGCACCAGGCAGACGCTGGCTTGGCCGCGCAGGAAGCCCGCCATGGTCGTGTCGATGGCGCGCATCTGCTGGCGGATGGTCTCGGCGTGGTCCAGCGGCAGCAGCGCGTTGATGCGCGCGATCAGGAGGTCCCAGTCGCGCAGCAGGTAGAAGGTGACGACCGGGGTAATGAAGAGGAGCGACAGCAGATTGGCCAGTGCCGCACCGCCCGAAACGACGCCCTGCAGGGCATTGCCGACGAAACCCAGCGCGCCGCCGAGGCGCTCCCGCAGCATGGCGCCGAGATCATCGAGTGCCGGCAGATCGAAGCGCAACTGCAGGTCGCCATAGAGCGGCATCAGCCTTTGATGCGCCCGCTCCACCATGCCCGGCAGGTCGCGGATGAAATTGCTGAACTGCTCGATCAGGATCGGCACGATGACGAGGAATGCCAGGACGACGATGAGGGCGAAGACGGCCGTCACGATGCTGGTGGCGAGAACCCGCGAACAGCCCCATTTCTCCAGCCGGTCGCAGACCGGGTCGAGGAAATAGGCGACCCCCATGCCGGCCACGAAGGGCAGCAGCACGGTGCGCAGCAGGTAGACCAGGATCAGGAAGACGATGAGCGCGGCGAGATAGCTCGGCCAGCGCCGCATCCTTGGTGGCAGGCCGTTGCCGTCCGGCGCTTCGCTGGCGTCGGTCATTGGGCCCTCGGGCATTGGCCCCGTTCGCCACTTGGCCCGTTCACGGATTGGCTCCGGCACCACCCATGGTCAGGGTCGACATGCCCTCGCCGCTGGAAACCAGAAAAAGGTCGGCAACGGCGAGCGCGCGGATGAACTGCGCCTCGTCGCCGGCATAGCCGATCTCGAGTTCGGCGCCGCTGCGGGCAAGCTGCTTCAGGTCGACCGTCTTCACCAGATTGACCTGGGCGAGGCGCTGCTTGATCGCCACCCATTGCTGCAGGCTGGTAAGCGGCACGTGGACCGCGATCCTGGTGCGCTTGTTGGGGTCCACCAGATTGGCGACTTTCCAGGCGCCCTCCAGCATCTGCTGCACCGTGGCCACGCCCTGCGCCAGCAATCCGTCGGGGTCGCCGCCAGCCCCTGTCAGGGTGTCCTGATAGCGCTGGATGCCGTCCTGGCCATAGCGCGTGACGTCGAGGGCGAGGCTGCGATTGCCGTCGGCGCCGGGCGCGCTCATCTGCGCCTCGGCCACCACCACATCGCCCGCCTGATAGCGTTCCGCCATGAATTGCAGCTTGGCCTGGGCACCGGCCAGGGCATCGGTCGCGGTCAGGATGTTCTGGTCGTCGAGATCGCCGCGCGGTGTCACCACCGGAACCAGGGCGGAATTGAGGTTCTGTGGCTGCGCCCAGCTGCGCGCCCAGGCATTGGTCGGCCCCCAGAGGCCGGTGGTGCCGGCCTCGTCGGTATAGACGGGCAGCATTAGCATCTGGCGGGCACGGGTCTCGGCGAAGGCGATGCCCTCGCGGCTGAGGAATTCCTGCACCGGGGCAGCGGCGAAGCGGATCGTGTAGCGGCCGATATAGCGGGTGGCGGCGATCTTCTCCTCGTCGATCGCCAGATCGGTAACCCAGGAGCCGATCTCGTCGTCGCTGGGCAGCAGCAGGCCCTCGACCTGGTCCGCCGGGGCGATTTCCTTCAGCACCTGGCGCAGGCCGTCGCGCTGCGCCTTGATCACGGCCTGGTCGCGCAGGGTTGCGGCATCGCCCGTGACCTCGACCGGAATGCCGGAGGCGACATAGACGCTCTGTCCGGTGCCTTGCGCCCTCGCCGGTGCGGCGACGGCGCCAACCAGGATCGCAAGGGCGAGAATTCCCATCGCGGCGGCCCAAGAAAGCCTGGCCGTCAAGATCGTGGAAAAGGCCGAAACTGCGCCCGCTGGGGCCATTGCAAACCACCCTGAAATGCGTATTGTCCGGACCGAAGCTTATAGCAAAACCCGCTCCGGGGAAGCCAGCAACAGCCTTGCCCGGCTTACCTTTTTCGGAGCCTGGAAAATTCAAGAATCGAGTCTCTTCATGGGCAATGGCCTTACCTACCGCGATGCCGGGGTTGATATCGATGCCGGCAATGCCCTTGTCGAAGCCATCAAGCCGCTGGCCAAGGCGACCGCCCGCGCGGGTGCCGATGCGGGGCTGGGCGGATTCGGCGCCTTCTTCGATCCCAAGCGGGCGGGCTTCCGCGACCCGATTCTGGTCGCGACCACCGACGGCGTCGGCACCAAGCTGAAGATCGCCATTGATGCCGATTGCCACGACACGATCGGCATCGACCTCGTTGCCATGTGCGTCAACGACCTCGTCGTGCAGGGGGCGGAGCCGCTCTTCTTCCTCGACTACTTTGCGACCGGAAAGCTCGACGTCGAGACGGGGCGCAAGATCATCGCCGGCATCGCCGATGGCTGCCGCCAGGCGGGTTGCGCCCTCATCGGCGGCGAGACCGCCGAGATGCCGGGCATGTATGCCAAGGGCGACTACGATCTTGCCGGTTTCTCGGTTGGCGCGGTCGAGCGCGAGCAGGCCATTACCGGCGCCAAGGTGGCGGAAGGCGACATCGTGCTGGGCCTCGCCTCGTCGGGGGTGCATTCCAACGGCTATTCCCTGGTGCGAAAGGTGGTCGAAAAATCCGGCCTCACCTATGAGGCGGAGGCACCCTTTGCGACCGGCGAGAAGCTCGGCCGCGCGCTGCTGACGCCCACCCGCATCTATGTGAAATCCTGCCTTGCCGCGATCCGCGCCGAGTGCTCGCCCCTGGGCGGCGTCAAGGCGCTGGCCCATATCACCGGCGGCGGGCTCCTCGAGAACATCCCCCGCGTGTTGCCGGCCGGCCTTGCCTGCGAGATCGACGCCGGCACCTGGGCACTGCCGCCGGTCTTCGCCTGGCTGCGCAGTGTTGCCGGGATCGATGCCCAGGAAATGGCCCGCACCTTCAATTGCGGCATCGGCATGGTCGTGGTGGCGGCGGCGGATGATGCCGCCCAGATCGCCAAGACCCTGCGCGCGCATGGCGAAACGGTGAGCGAGATCGGCCGCATCGTCGCGCGCGGCGCGGGTGCGGGCTGCATCGTCCGCAATACCGGCCACTGGTGAACGGACAATTGTCGCGCATGTCGGGACGGAAGCTGAAGGTCGCCGTTCTCATCTCCGGGCGCGGCAGCAATCTGCAATCGCTGATCGACCATTTCGGCCCGGTCATCACCGGCAGCCCGATCGAGATCGTGCTGGTGCTCTCCAACCGGCCCGACGCCTTCGGGCTGGAGCGCGCGCGGAGGGCGGGGATACCCGCGGTCGTGGTGGATCACAAGGGCTTTGCCGAGCGGGCGCAGTTCGATGCCGCGATGGACGCCAGGATCCGCGAAAGCGGCGCGGAACTTGTTGTGCTGGCCGGTTTCCTGCGCCTGCTGACCGATGGATTCATCGCCCTTTGGCAGGACCGCCTGGTCAACATCCATCCGGCCCTGCTGCCGGCCTTCAAGGGCCTCAACACCCATGCCCGCGCGCTGCAAGCCGGCGTGCGCTTTCATGGCTGCACGGTGCATTTCGTGCGACCGGAGATGGATACCGGACCGATCATCGCCCAGGCCGCGGTGCCGGTGCGCGCCGATGATACCGAGGAAACATTGGGGCGGCGCGTGCTCGCGGCCGAGCATCGCCTGTTTCCGCTGAGCCTGCGCCTCATTGCCGAGGGCAAGGTGCGGGTCGAGGGCGAACGCGCGATTATCGACGACGCCGCCTTCGCTGGCGGCGTGCTGTTCAACCCGATGGGCGGTTGAGGCGTGCGCGCGGTTCTCGCGTGCCTCCTGCTTCTTCTCGGCGTTCCTTCGGCGGGCGCCCAGACCCTGGAATACTACATCCTGGAAATGGGCTGGCTGCCGGGCCAGTGCCTAGTCGACCCCGACCTCGCCGCTTGTGACGGACTTTCGCTGCGCGACCTCAAGGGGCGCAATTTGACGCTGATCGGGTTGAAGCCGCAGGCGCGGCCCGGTTCCGCGCCACTGCAGGATTGCGACCCGCTGGCGCGCGCCTTCACCCCGCCCCCGATCGGTCCTGGCGAGAGGGCGACGCATTGCTCGTTGCCGCCCTTGCGCCTCGGCGCCGAATTGGCACAAGCGCTCGCCGACATCATGCCGGGGGTGGCGACCTGCGCCGACCGTGCCTATTGGTCGCGCCACGGCGCCTGCTCGATGCTCTCTCCGCAGCGCTATTTTGACCGGGCGGTCGCCCGCGCCAGGGACATGCAGCGTACATTGCTCAACGCTGCCATCGCCGGGTCGGTTGGCCAGCACATCGCGCGCGAGGCATTGGCCGATGCCTTCCGGCAGCAATTCGGGCCGGATTCCGAAGTCTCGCTGCAACTGGTCTGCGCCCGCTCGAAGCAATACAAGCAACCGGTCCTGACCGGCATCCGCGTCAGCCTCAATCAATTGGGCACGATGAAGGCGCTGGCGCCCGCCAGCCTCTGGTCTCCGGCCGGATCCGCCGCCCAGCCGGCGCATCGCTGTCCGGAGGGATTTCTTGTGGCGGCGCCGGGCGGGGCGGAGCCGCCCCTGCCGGCGGAACCCGCTGGGCCGGGCGAGATCATCGTCCCGCCCTTTGAACCGGCGCCAGTGGCGCCGCCGGTGCTCGAAGCGCCAGTCCTCGAACCACCCGCCTTGCCAAAGCCCTGACCTATGCCTCGGCGCGGTATTGCTGGGCGAATTCGGCCGCCGGCGGGATCACCTTGATGACGTCGATCAGGATGCCATTGGGGTCGCGGGTGATGAAATGCCGCTGCCCGAAGGCCTCGTCACGCAAGCTCAGCAGGATCGGCAAACCGGCCTGCTGCGCGCGCTCATAGGCGGCATCGACATCATCGGTCTCAAAATTGATGAGCAAACCCTGCGCCGGTTTCCGGTAGCCCTCCGGGATCGTTTCGTGGCGACAATCCAGGAGCGCAAGGTTGATATCGGGCTGTTTCCCGTGCTGCAGATGAATGTACCAGTCGGCCTCGAAAACAACCTTGAAATCAAAGTGTTGCTGGTAGAACGCGCTGGCGGCGGCAAGCGCCTTGACGGCCAGGACCGGGTAATACTGGGCGATTTGCATGGGGCGTGCCTCCTCTATAACATACAGTCTGTATGCATTGATAACATACAGGGTGTATGTATGCAAGAGAGGCAAGGCAGCAAGGCCGCCCGCGCCGCCGCGACACGGGAGACGTTGCTGGCGGTCGCCCGGCAGCATTTCGGTGCGGCGGGTTATGCCGCGACGGGCACCGAGGCGATTGTGGCCGAGGCCGGGGTCACTCGCGGCGCCCTCTATTTCCACTTCAAGGACAAGCGAGACCTGTTCCGCGCCCTGGTGGAGACAGTGTCGGCCGAGATCGCCCAGGCCATCCTGGCGCGCGCCACCGGGCGGCCGTGGGAGGCACTGCGTGCCGGCTGCGCCGCCTATCTCGAGACCTGCGCCAATCCGTCGATCAGACAGATCTATCTGCTCGACGCGCCTGCGGTCCTTGGCTGGCGCGAGTGGCGCGAGATCGATGGCCGGCACAACATGGTGCTGCTGCGCGAAGGGCTGGTCGCGGCACTCGGCCATGTCGAAGCGCCGGCCGCCATCGAGGCGCTCACCCTGCTTCTGTCCGGCGCCATGAACGAGGCGGCTCTGGCGATCGCGGACGCGCCTGATGCCGTTGCCGTGCGCGGGCAGGTGCTGGCGGGGTTGCAGAAACTGCTGGACGGACTGCGCCGGATCACGCCCTGAAGGCCGGGTCCCGCGCGACCTCGGCGGTGAGCCAGTCGCGGAAATGCTGGATGCGCGGCTCTGCGGCGCGTTCCTCGAGACAGGCGAGATACCAGCTGGCGCCGTGGCGCACCTCGATCTCCGGAAAGGGCTTCACCAGTCGACCCAGCTTCAGATCGGTCGACACCATGAATTCCGGCACAACGGCGACACCCTGGCCCTCCACTGCCGCCTCGATGGCGAGAAGATAGGAATCGAATTTTGGCGCGGCGCGGCCCTTGAGGGTCGGCAGGCCGGCCGCTTCCAGCCAGTCATGCCAATCCTCGGCGGCGGTATAGACCTGCAGCATGGCATGATTGACGAGGTCGGCCGGCTGGCGCAGGCCGGGCCCCCCCTGCAGCACCACCGGGGCGCAGACGGCCACCAGCCTGGCGTCGAAGAGATGCGTGTAATGGAGGCCGGGCCGGTTGGCGGCGCGCGTGCAGATAAGGCCGAGATCGCCGGTGGTTGGGTCAAATTCCCAGTCGAGCTGGCTGGTGGAGAGGCGCACCAGGATGTCGGGATGCCCGGCCTGGAACTGATGCAGGCGTGGCAGCAGCCAGCGGACGGCGACGGTCACATAGACCTGCACCACGAGATCGCCGGAAATGCGCACCCGGTCGACCAGGCCGACACCCTGCGCCAGGCGGTCGAAGCCGTCGCGCAGGTAAGGATAGAGCTGGGCACCGGCCTCGGTCAGTTCGACCCGGCGCGCGGCGCGGCGGAACAGGTCGGTGCCAAGCCGCTCCTCCAGCGCTGCCACCTGGTGGCTGATGGCCGATTGGGTGAGGCTCAGTTCCTCGGCGGCGACGCGGAATGACAGATGCCGTGCCGCAGCCTCGAAAGCCTGCAGGGATTTCAAGGATGGGAGATTTCTCTTTGCCATAATGCCCCTGTTTATCGCATTTTCCGGGGATATGTCATGAAATAAGTTCATGTATAGCTGAAGAACGGTCGCTTGCCGGGATACCCGCCCCGGGCTGATTATCCGGCCATAAAACAAGCCCTTGCGAGGAATCTCCCGATGAGCAGCATTCCGATGGAAAGCAGCCAGAAAGACATGACGGTCCGCCGTGGCGGCCGCGAGGCCAGGCGAGCCATGCGCGCCGCCCCCTTGGCCGAGAATGAAAGGCCGGTGCGGCCCGGCCTCGAGGGCGGCCGCTACAAGCCGCTCTCGGATGCCGAGGTGCTGAAGATCCATAACGCCGCCCTCGATGTGCTCGAGCAGATCGGCATGGCCGATGCGATCCCCAGCGGCATCGAGGTGATGACCCGGGCTGGCGCCAAGCTTAACGACAACGGCCGCCTCACCTTCCCGCGCGCCCTCGTCGAGGACACGATCGCCAAGGCGGCACGGCACTTCCCGCTCTATGGCCAGGACCCGCGCCACGACATGGAGCCCTGGGGCAAGCGGGTCTATTTCGGCACCGCGGGCGCCGCCGTGCACATGGTCGATCCGGTCACTGGCGAGTACCGCGATTCCGAGACCAAGGATCTCTACGACATCGCCCGCGTGGTCGACACGCTCGACCATGTGCATTTCTTCCAGCGCTCGGTAGTGTGCCGCGATCTCGCCGATCCGTTCGAGATGGATTTCAACACCTGCTATGCCTCGGTGGCCGGCACCTCGAAACATGTGGGCGCCAGCTGGGTCGATCCCAAACATCTCGAGGCCAGCCTCGAGATGCTGCACATGATCGCGGGCTCCGAGAAGAAGTGGCGCGAGCGTCCCTTCGTCAGCCAGTCGAACTGCTTCGTGGTGCCGCCCCTGAAATTCGCCCAGGACGCCTGCCGCTGCCTCGAGGTCGCGGTGCGCGGCGGCATGCCGGTGCTGCTGCTGTCGGCCGGCCAGGCCGGCGCCACGGCACCGGCAGCACTCGCCGGCGCCATCGTGCAGGAGGTGGCCGAATGCCTGGCCGGCCTCGTCTATGTGAATGCCATCCAGCCGGGAGCGCCGGCGATCTTTGGCACCTGGTGCTTCGTCTCCGATCTCCGGACCGGCGCCATGTCCGGTGGCTCCTCGGAACAGGCCCTGCTCTCGGCCGCCTCGGCGCAGCTCGCGCAATATTATGATCTTACCGGTGGTACCGCGTCGGGCATGACGGATTCGAAGCTGCCGGATGCGCAGTCGGGCGCCGAGAAGGCCTATAACCATGCCCTGGTCGGCAATGCCGGCGCCAATCTGATCTATGAATCGGCCGGCATGCAGGCGAGCCTACTGGGTTTCTGCCTGGAGAGCCTCCTCATCGACAACGACATCATCGGCGCCACCCAGCGTACCATCAAGGGCATCGACACGTCGGATGAGAGCCTCTCGATCGAGACCATCCGCAAGACCTGCCTGGAAGGCCCCGGCCATTATCTCGGCTCCGAGCAGACGCTGCAGCGCATGCAGACCGAATACATCTATCCGGGTGTCGGCGACCGCATGAACCCGAAGGAATGGGTCGAGCAGGGCAGGCCGGATGCGATCGCCAAGGCGCAGAAGAAGCTGAAGCCGATCATGGCCAATCATTTCCCGGGCCATATCTCGCGCGAGGTGGACGACGCCATCCGCGCGAAATTCCCGGTGCGCCTCGATCGGGCACATATGGGCAAGGCATAGTTTGAAGACGGAAGGTCGTCATCCCCGGGCTTGACCCGGGGATCCAGTGCCGTGGATAGACTGGATGCCCGGATCAAGTCCGGGCATGACGCTGTTAGAGGCGATGATTTTAGAGACGATGATTTCCGGGGAAGCAAGATGACGCAGCATGCGCGGGTGGTGGTAATCGGTGGCGGCGTGGTGGGGACGAGTGCGCTCTACCACCTGGCGAAGCTCGGCTGGAAGGATTGCATCCTGATCGAGCGCGACGAATTGGCCTCGGGTTCAACCTGGCACGCCGCCGGCAACGTGCCGACATTCTCGGGGTCCTGGAACATCATGAAGATGCAGGCCTATTCGGCCAGGCTCTACAAGACGCTGGGCGAGGAAGTCGACTACCCGATGAACTATCACATCACCGGGTCGATCCGCCTTGCGCATTCGAAAGCGCGCATGGAGGAATTCGCCCATGCCTGCGCCATGGCGAAGGCGCAGGGGCTGGATTACGACATGCTCACGCCGGCCGAGATCAAGGCCAAATACCCGGTGATGGAGATGGACGGCATCGTCGGCGGGCTGTGGGACGCCCATGACGGCGATATCGACCCCTCGCAGCTGACTCAGGCGCTGGCCAAGGGTGCCAAGGACATGGGCGCCAAGGTATTGCGCTTCAATGGCGTCACCTCGATCAAGCAACTGCCGTCCGGCGAATGGAAGATCACCACCAAGGACGGCGCCGAATTCGTCGCCGAGAAGGTCATCAACGCTGCCGGCTATCGCGCCGGCGAGGTGGCGGCGATGGTGGGGCAATACCTTCCCATCATCGCCATGCAGCACCAGTATCTCATCACCGAGATGATCCCGGAACTGGCGGCGCGGGACGAGAAGCTGCCGCTGGTGCGCGATCCCGACGTCTCCTATTACCTGCGCCAGGAGCGCGACGGCCTCATCCTCGGCCCCTATGAGTGGAACTGCAAATCCGACTGGCATGACGGCATCCCCGAGGAATTCGCCTTCCAGCTCTGGCCGGACGATCTCGACCGCCTGGAAAGTTATATCGAGCAGGCGGTGGCGCGCGTGCCGGTGCTGGGGACGGTCGGCGTTCAGAAGGTCATCAACGGGCCGATTCCCTATTCGCCCGACGGCAACCCCTATATCGGGCCGCAGCACGGCCTGACCAATTTCTACAACGCCAATTGCTTCAGCTTCGGCATCTGCCAGGGCGGCGGCGCCGGCAAGACGATTGCCGAATACATCGTCCATGGCGAGCCGGAATGGGATCTCTGGGGCCTCGACCATCGCCGCTACACGGTCTTCGCCGACCAGAAATACACCATCGAGAAGGCGGAAGAGCTCTACCAGAACGAATATGCGATCGGCTTCCCGAACGAGGAGCGCCCGGCCGGCCGGCCGCGCCTCAAGACGCCGCTCTACGAAAAGTTGTTGGCCAAGGGCGCCGTCATGGGCGCCCGCGGTGGCTGGGAACGCGCCGCCTACTTTCCGCGTAATCCCGAAGAGGCCAAGACGAAGCTCTCCTTCCATCGCGCCGAACAGGCCTGGTTCGAGCCGGTCCGCGAGGAATGCCAGGCGGTCGCCGAGAGGGTCGGCATCATGGATCTGGGCGGTTTCTCGAAATTCATCGTCGAGGGCCCGGGGGCCGAGAAATGGCTCGACCATCTCATCTGCGGCGCGCTGCCGAAATCGAACCGGGTGACACTGGCTTATACCCTGACGCCGAAGGGCTCGATCCTCTCCGAGTTCACCATGACGCGATTGGCGCCCGACAAATTCTATCTGATGTCGGCGGGCTCGGGCCTGTGGCACGACATGGACTGGCTGACCCAGCATCTGCCCGCCGACGGTTCGGTGAAGCTCACCGAGGTGAGCCAATCGGCTTCGTCCCTGGTCCTGGTCGGCCCGCGCTCGCGCGATGTGCTGAAGAAGATCTCGGCAGCAGATTTCTCCAACAACGCCTTTCCCTGGCCCTCCTGCCAGCAGATCGAGGTGGCGGGCCGCAAGGTGACGGCGCTCCGCGTCAATTATGTCGGCGAGCTTGGCTGGGAATTGCATGT
Source organism: Dongia mobilis (assembly GCF_004363235.1). GTDB lineage: Bacteria > Pseudomonadota > Alphaproteobacteria > Dongiales > Dongiaceae > Dongia > Dongia mobilis. The sequence continues at coordinate 192,446 of NZ_SNYW01000013.1, read as the reverse complement.
GCCGATGGAAGACCTGGTCCATGTCTATGACGCGGTCGTTGATGCCGGCCAGGAATTCGGCATCCGCGATTTCGGCATGTATGCGATGGAATGCCTGCGTCTTGAAAAGGGCTATCGCTCGTGGAAGCAGGACATCACCCATGAGTACACCCCCTTCGATGCCGGCCTCGAACGCTTCGTGAAACTGGGAAAGGGCGACTTCATCGGTCGCGATGCGCTCGTCAAGCGCCATGAGGCGGGCGAAAAGGAACGTTTCGTGCCCTTGATCGTCGAGGGCAACACGGCCGACGCGCCGACCTGCTCGATCGTCTTCAAGGATGGCGAGAAGGTGGGCATCGTCGGCTCCGGCGGCTGGGGTTTCCGCATCGGCAAATCGATCGCGCTTTCCTATGTGCGCCTCGATCTCGCCGCCGTCGGCACGAAGCTGGAGGTCGAGATCCTGGGGCAACGCTTCCCGGCCGTGGTGGCGGAGGAGCCGATCTTCGACCCGAAGAACGAGCGGTTGAAGGGCTAGGGTGGGGGGTGTCGCCGCAGTCTCTATACCACCCATCGAAACCGCCTATTTGCCGAGTCACCCGACCATCCGCATAATCCGCCGCCAACCCTAGAAGCGATAGAAGAACGCCCATGTCACTCCCGAAGGAAGCCCGTGTCGTCATCATCGGTGGCGGCATTCTTGGATGCTCGATCGCCTACCATCTCGGCAAGCTGGGCTGGGGCAAGGATACCGTGCTGCTGGAACGCAAGAAGTTGACCAGCGGCACCACCTGGCATGCGGCCGGTCTGGTGCGCGCCTCGCTCTACAGCGAGAGCCTGACCAAGCTCGCCAAGTACACCACCGATCTCTACACCACGCTGGAAAAGGAAACCGAGCAGGCGACCGGCTTCGTGCAGCCGGGCTCGCTCTCGGTCGCGACCTCGGAGGCGCGCTGGGAAGAGTTCCGCCGCGGCGCCGACATGCTGCAAAGCTTCGAGGTGGAATGCATCGAGCTCGACCGCGCCGGCGTGCAGGAGAAATGGCCGCTGCTCAATACCGATGATGTGATCGGCGGCATCTTTTACCCGAAGGACGGCAAGTGCAACCCCGCCGACACCACCATGGCTCTCGCCAAGGGTGCGCGGATGAAGGGTGCGAAAATCTTCGAGGACACCAAGGTCGAGGAAGTGCTGGTCGAAAACGGCCGCGCTGTCGGCGTACGCACACCCTCAGGGACGATCAAGGCCGAGTATGTAGTTTGCGCCGCCGGTATGTGGTCGCGCGAGATCGGCGAGAAGCTGGGCGTCAATATCCCGCTTCATGCCTGCGAGCATTTCTATATCGTGACCGAGCCGATGGAAGGCATGACCCCCGACCTTCCCGTCATGCGCGACATGGACCAATGCGCCTATTACAAGGAAGACGCGGGCAAGCTTTTGCTGGGCGCCTTCGAACCCAAGGCCAAGCCCTGGGGCATGAACGGTATTCGTGAGGATTTCTGCTTCGACGAACTGCCAGAGGATTTTGATCATTTCGCGCCGATCCTCGAAGGTGCCATGCACCGCGTGCCGTCCTTGCAGAAGGTCGGCATCCGCAAGTTCTTCAACGGACCGGAAAGCTTCACCGCCGACCAGCGCTATATCCTGGGACCGGCGCCGGAACTGAAGAATTTCTTCGTGGCGGCCGGCTTCAATTCGATCGGCATCCAGTCGGGTGGTGGTGCCGGCATGGCGCTGGCACACTGGATCGTCGATGGCGAGCCGCCCTATGACCTCTGGGAGGTCGACATCCGGCGCCTGCAGCCGCATATGAGCCGCAAGAGCTTCCTGGTGCCCCGCGTCTCCGAGGCGCTCGGCCTGCTCTATGCGATGCACTGGCCGTACCGCCAGTTCGAGAGCTCGCGCAATGTGCGCCAGACCGCCTTCTACGAGGATTGGAAGGCGATGGGCGCCTGCTTCGGCGAGGTGGCCGGCTGGGAACGCCCGAACTGGTACGCGCCCAAGGGGGTGAAACCGGAATACGAATACTCCTATGGCCGCCAGAACTGGTTCCCCTATGCCGCTGCCGACGTGAAGGCGACGCGCGAGGGTGTCGCCCTCTACGACCTCTCGACCTTCGCCAAATTTCTGGTGGTGGGCAAGCATGCCGAGACGCTGCTGCAGCGCCTCTCGACCGCCGACATCGCGCAACCGGGCCGCGCCGTCTACACGCAATGGCTCAATGAGAAGGGTGGCATCGAGGCAGATCTCACCGTCTTCCGCATTACCGACACCAAGTTCATGGTGGTGACGGCGGCGGCCACCGCGATCCGCGACTGGCATTACATGAAGGACCACATCCAGCCGGGCGAGGAGGTGGAACTGGTCGACATGACCACCTCTTACGCGACGCTGGGCGTCATGGGGCCGAAAAGCCGCGCGCTGCTCAGCCGCATCACCGATGCCGATCTCACCAATGCCGGCTTCCCCTTCGGCACCACGAAGCATATCGAGCTGGGTGACGCCAGGGTGCGCGCGACCCGCATCTCCTATGTGGGCGAACTGGGTTGGGAGCTCTATATCCCGGCGGAGTTCGCCCGCAATGTGCTGCGCAAGGTGCTGGAGGCCGGCGCCGATCTCGGCGTGCGCCCGGCCGGCATGCATGCCATGGATGCCTGCCGCATCGAGAAGGCCTTCCGCCATTGGGGCCACGATATCGGCATCAAGGACACGATCCTGGAAGCGGGCTTGGGCTTCACCTGCGCCTTCGACAAGAAAGTGCCCTTCATCGGCCGTGACGCGGTGCTCAGCCAGAAAGAAGAAGGCAGGCTTGGCCGCCGCATGGTGCAGTTCAAGCTGACGGACCCCGAGAAGCTGCTCTATCACAACGAGCCGATCTATCGGAACGGCCAGCTGGTCGGCCTGGTGACCTCGGCCAATTACGGCCACCATCTGGGTGGCGCCATCGGCATGGGCTATGTCCACAACAAGGCGGGCGTCGACGCCGCCTTCATCGCCGAGGGCAAGTTCGAGATCGGCGTCGCCCTGGAACGCTGCCAGGCGCAAGCCAGCCTCGCCCCGATGTACGATCCCAAATCGGCGCGGATGCGGGCCTGATTTCGACGCCTGTCTGGCGCCGTTCCAAACGCCCTCTCCCGCAGACCGGGGGTGGGCGTTAGAATTTGGGAGAAGTATGGGCCAGGTGGCGGAGGTTCACTGTGGAGCGGAACAAGGCGGCGGGCAATATCGAGGCGCTGCTCGAGGAGATCACGGCGCTTTCCCGGGAAGACCAGCAGCTGCTGAGGGATCTGCGCAAGGCCCGCGCCGACCGTGCCCCGGCAGATACTGGACCGGAAACTTTCGGCGAGCGCACGGCCGACCGGATTGCCGCCATCGTCGGCTCCTGGCGCTTCATCATCATCCAGTCGACCTTGCTGGTCGCCTGGCTGGTCCTGAACCTGACAGCCTGGATCCAGGCCTGGGATCCCTATCCCTTCATCCTCCTCAATCTGATGCTCTCCTTTCAGGCGGCCTATACCGCGCCGATCATCCTGATGAGCCAGAACCGGCAGGCGGCGATCGATCGCGAGAACCAGCGCGGCGACTATGAGGTCAACCTGAAGGCCGAGCTGGAAATCGAGTTGCTGCACCAGAAGATCGACCTCCTGCGGGCCCGCGAGATCGAGCGCCTGACCCGGATCATCGAAGAGCTGCGGCAGGACCTGCCGTCACGCCGTTAGCCGTGGCAACCAGCCGCTTCGGTTAACACCCGCAAGCGTTCCCCTCGCTGGAATCGACCGGAGTTCACATCCTTGGGTGCGAATGGCCGTCGTTTTCCTGCCTCAATCCGGCCCAACAAGCGCCCGGTTAACCGGTCATAAAGCGGCCCGGCGCAAAATGGACCCAACGGTGACGCTGGTCACTGCGCCGGAACGAAGGCGGGACTAGATAAAGCCCAAGTCGTTTCACCGCACACCAGAACCAAATGCCGGTTTCCGGCTCTGGTCGACGAGGTAACTGGATCATGCTTGATACACTGATGACCCTTGGCGCGCGCCTCACACTGGTCTCCTTCTTCGTGCTCTTGCTGGCACTCTCCGGCGTCGGCGCCTGATCGAACGGCTTAATCAGGCCGAACTGGCCTGACCAGGTCGGCCTGTTCGGGCCCTGCGCCGGCCGGCTTCCCTTTCCCATACGTCTGGACGCCTCCGCTTGCGCCTAGACGCTTGCGCCTGAGCGGTCGGTCCGGTCTAATCCCGGGCCGCTTCGACCACTCAGCCAGGAGCGCGCCATGTCAGCGCCGCCAGCCGATTCCCTCCGCCATTTCGGCCCACCCCCCAGCCTTGGCGAGATCGAGGAAATGGGCCGCCGCGCCTATGACGCGCTGCCGCCCGCCTTCATCGCCCGCTGCGGCCCGGTTGCCATCCGCGCCGAGGAATTCGCCGATCCCGAGACTCTCGAGGAAATGGGCATCGAAGACCCCTTTGAACTGGCCGGTCTCTATCGCGGCGTACCGCTGACCGAGCGCGGCCATGACGACCCCGTCGGCATTGACATGGTCTTTCTCTATCGCCGCCCCATCCTGGACTGGTGGGCCGAGGAGGAGATGGAATTCGAAGACCTGATCCGCCATCTGATCGTGCACGAGATCGGCCACCATTTCGGCTTCTCGGACGAGGAGATGGAAGCGATCGAGACGGCGGCGGACTGATTTCGGGGCGAACTGCTTCCGGGGCCTAGAGCAGGCGATAGACGCTGATCACCACGCGGCGAAATGCCGGATAATCGACCCTGCCGGTAAAGACATGGGCATTGAGCCAGGCGAAGGGCCCTTCAGGCGCCGTGAAGACCGGCGTGCAGCGGCAATAGAGCTCTTCCGGCCTTGGCTCCTCGCCGGCGGCGAGGCGCGCCCGGCCACGGGCATCGGGGACCCAGAGGCCGCGATTGTGGATCTCGACGATGCTGCCGTTGCTGCCGGCGAGGCGATAGCGGGCGTCGAGCACGCCGATACCGTCATCGCGCATCAGGAATTGGTCGGCCCCGCCCGCCAGCACCGTTCCCTCAAGTGCGTATCCTGCCGGGTCGAGGGCTGAGAAATGGCCGCCGCTGATGGGGTAGTCGATCCGCTGGCCGCCTTCGCCGCGGCCGAGATCCTGCTCCGGACCCAGTTCGACGTCGATCACCATCGCCGCTGCCAGACCGGGCATGACCGCAATTCCGGGCAGCTGCATCAAAGGCCGCGTCCGAGGGCGCGCAGCAGGCGGACCGTGTCGGCACCGGCGAGGGATTCCGCCGCCGGCAGCGAGGACTGCTTCACCACGACGACGCGGTTCCGGCTGTTCACATAGATGTACTGGCCGTGGATGCCGCAGGCCATGAATTCCGGCGCGCCATCGTTCCAGATGTACCACTGGCTGCGATAGGAAGCGCCGGGTGCCCATTCCGCGAATTCCGGCACCGCGGCGAAATAGGCAGGGTCACTGCCGCGGCCGATGGCGCGGATCACGGCAGCGGGCAGGATTTTCCGCCCGCCCAGACTGCCCTCGCCGAGGACCAGCTGGCCGATGCGTGCCATGTCGCGCAAACTGCCGCTGAAACCGCCGCCCACCACGGCACGACCCCAGGGATCGGCCAGGAAGGCGCCGTCCTGCTCCATGCCGAGGGGCCGCCAGAGCAATGTCTCCACCCAGTTCTCGGCACTGCGGCCGCTGGCCCGCTCAAGCACCCAGCCCAGCACCTCGGTGACGGCGGTGACGTAATGGAAGAGCGGGCCGTGCGCCCCCTTCTTCTGCAGCGAGGGCAGGTATTCGTAGAGCGAGGCGTAGCGGGCAAGTCCAGCGGGGGCCGGCAGGAAGCCGGACGCATAGCCGTAATGCGACGAGCCGGAATCGGGATCGTCATATTGCTCCACATAGTCGATGCCGACCGCCATATCGAGGAGGTGCCGGATGCTGGCATCGCCGAAGGCGCTGTCGGCAAGTTCCGGGACATGGCGCCCGGTGAGTTCGTCCTCGCGCAGGATGCCCTGGTGCAGCAGATACTCGCCGACCAGGCCGACCAGCGATTTGGTGCAGGAAAACATGATGTGGCGGTCTTGCGCTTGCTGGCCGTTGAAATAGCTTTCCAGCAGCACATGATCATCCTTCATCACCAGGAAGGCATCGGTATAGCTGGCGGCGAGATGCTCGTTCAGGGTGACCTTGCGGCCGGCGACGCTGTCGAAGCTGAAACCGGCGAGATCGCGCGGCGCTGCCACCAGGGGCGAAGTCGGGGCGTCGCCGCGCCACACCCGCAGGCTGGGGCGCAAGGCGGATAGATTGCGGAAGGCCCAGCGGTTGTAGGGGGGTGAGATCCAGTTCTCCCAGGTGACGCGCTGTGCCAGCGGCGCCGGGAAGCCCTGCATCAGGCCGAGATCCGCCGCAGTCGGCGGCGGGCTCGCCAGCAATTCGGCGTAATGGGCGGCGGTGTCGGCGGGCGGGAAATACTGGCTCATGGTTTCGGTGACCCGGCTGAGTTGGCGTGGAGAGCCCAGCGTCGCCTCCTGAAAAAATTAAGTCAATAAAATATTTAATTAAGTAATAGTTTCGTGTTAGGCTGAACTTATGAGCGGATTGCGGCAACGACAAAAGGAAGAGCGGCGCCGGGCCATCGCGTCGGCGGCCACCGACCTCTTCAGGGAACGGGGTTACGGCGGCACGACCCTTGAGGAAATTGCCGCCCGGGCCGGCGTCTCGATACCGACGATCTTCAAGTATTTCGCCGGCAAGCAGGCGATCCTTCTGGAGATGCTGGCTGCGGCCGACCGCCAGGCAATCATGGGCGCATGCCTTGCCCTGCCGGAATTCGCCGATCCCGTCGACGCGCTCTGCGATCTCGAAGCCCGGCTGATGGCGGAATCCTTCAAGGTCATGCCGCCAGCGCTTTGGCGCGAATTGCTGCCGCTGGTGCTGTCCGGCGGGGATGGCGAGTTGCCGTCGGCCTATTGCCGCATGAATGACGCGTTGAAGGCCGAGATCGCGGCCCTGCTGCGCGATTTGCAGCGCCGCGGCAAGCTCGGCGCGGATATCGATGTCGAGGGCATCGCCTTCCTGTTCAACGACTATTCGCATCTGCAGATGCTGCGCCTGGTGCAACAGGATGAACCCGACATGGCTGGACATGCGAAGGAAGTCCGGCGCATCACCGAGATCGTCTTTCGCGGCATGGCGCCGCAAAGTGGCGGGAGCGGCCGGTTGTGACCACCCCGCCACATGTGCTGATCGTGGGTGGCGGCATTGGCGGCCTTGTCACCGCGTTGATGTTGCAGGGGCGCGGCATCGCGGTCAGCGTATTTGAGGCCAGCCGCGAGATCCGTCCCTTGGGCGTCGGTATCAATCTGCTGCCGCATGCGGTGGCGGAACTTGCAGCCCTCGGCCTGCTGGATGCCCTTGGCGCCGAGGCGATCGAGACGGCGGAACTCGCCTATTTCAACAAATGGGGCCAGGAGATCTGGCGCGAGCCGCGCGGCCGCGCCGCCGGCTATGACGTGCCGCAATTCTCGATCCATCGCGGCGCCCTGCAGATGATCCTCTACGACGCCGCGCGCGCGGCGCTGGGTGACGAACATCTGCGCACCGGCATGGCATTGACCGGATTTTCGCAGAACGACCAGGGTGTCGTGGCGGTATTCGCGGACCGCAATGCGGGCGATGGCGAACTGCGCGTCCACGGCGACGCGCTGATCGGCGCCGATGGCATCCATTCGACGGTCCGGCGGTTTTTCTTTCCCGACGAAGGCCCGCCGCAATTTTCCGGCCGCATGCTGTGGCGGGCGGTGTCGCGCACCGTGCCTTTCCTTGGCGGCCGTACCATGATCATGGCCGGCCACCAGAGCCAGAAATTCGTCTGTTATCCGATCTCGCGCGCGGCCCTCGACGCCGGCCAGTCGCTCACCAACTGGATCGCCGAACTGGCGGTGCCGGGGACGACGCCGCCGCGTTCCGACTGGAACCGGGTCGTACCACCATCTGTCTTTGCGGCCCCATTTCAGAACTGGCGGTTTTCCTGGCTCGATATCCCCGCCATCATCGCCGGGGCCGAGGCGGTCTATGAATTTCCCATGGTTGACCGCGATCCGCTGCCGCGCTGGAGCCATGGCCGCGTGACGCTGCTGGGCGACGCTGCCCACCCCATGTATCCGATCGGCTCCAACGGCGCTTCGCAGGCCATCCTCGACGCCCGCCATCTGGCCGATTGCCTGGCGGCGGGTAGTCCCATTTCGGCGGCTCTTGCCGCCTACGAAGCTGTCCGCCTGCCGGCAACCGCCGGGATCGTGCGGCTCAATCGACAGAACGGCCCCGAGCAGGTGATGCAACTGGCCGAAGAGCGGGCGCCTAACGGTTTTGCCGCGATAGACGATGTGATCCCGCGTGACGAGATGGAAGAGATCGCGCGCCGCTACAAGCTCGCGGCCGGTTTCGCCGTCGATCAGGTGCGGCGCGGCTGAGATCCTTCAGCCGAGCAGGGCCGCAATCCGGCGGCGCAATTTCTCCGGCCGGGTGAAGGGGGCAAAGCGCGCGATGCATCGTCCGTCGCCGTCGATCAGGAATTTGGTGAAGTTCCACTTGATCCGGCGTGTGCCGAACACGCCCGGCCTTTCCGTCGTCAGCCAGTTGAACAGCGGATGCGCCCGAGGTCCGTTCACCTCGATCTTGGCAAAGAGCGGAAAGGTGATGTCGTAGTTCTTTTGGCAGAAGGCGGCGATTTCCTGCGCCTCGCCGGGTTCCTGCGCACCAAACTGATTGCAGGGGAAGGCGAGGACCGAAAAGCCCTGGCGGCCGAATTGCCGTTGCAGGGATTCCAGCCCGGCATATTGCGGGGTGAAGCCACATCTGCTGGCGGTGTTGACGATAAGCAGCGCCTGACCGGCGAATCTGGCGAGAGGCACTTCCTGCCCCTCGCCATCGCGCACCGTGAAGTTGCTGATCGTTGCCATGGCCTATTTCAGCAAGGCCGCGTGATGGCGGAGGTGATCCTCGATGAAGCTCTGGATGAAATAATAGCCGTGGTCATAGCCGGCATGGCGGCGCAGCGTCAGCTGCTGGCCGGAAATCTGCGCTGCCGCTTCGAGGGCATGCGGATGTAGTTCCCGTTCCAGGAACTGGTCGGCCTCGCCCTGATCGACCAGGATCGGGTTGGGATGGGCCTGCGCCTTCATCAATTCGCTGGCGTCATAGGCAGCCCAGGACGCCTTGTCCGCCCCCAGATAGCCGGTGAAGGCCTTCTGTCCCCAGGGGCAATTAACCGGGTTTGAAATTGGTGCAAAGGCGGAGACCGACCTGAACAAACCCGGGCTCTTCAGGGCGCAAATGAGGGCGCCGTGACCGCCCATGGAATGGCCGAAGATGCCGCGCTGCCCGGTATCGACCGGAAAATTCTCGGCGACCAGCGCCGGCAATTCCTTTGTCACATACGAATACATGCGCCAATGCGCCTGCCATGGTGCCTCGGTCGCATCTACATAAAAGCCGGCGCCGATACCGAAATCCCAGTTCTCCGCCTGGCCCGGAAAATCGGTGCCGCGCGGCGAAGTATCGGGGGCGATGAGAATGAGGCCAAGCTCGGCCGCCAAACGCTGGGCACCGGCCTTGATGAGGAAGGTCTCCTCCGTGCAGGTGAGGCCGGCAAGATAGGTAAGGGCCGGCACCTTGCCCTTCTCCGCCGCCGGCGGCAGGTAGATGCCGAGCTTCATCGGCAGGCCGATCTCGGCGCTGTCGTGTTGCAGGAAGACCTGCCAGCCGCCGAAGCAGCGATGGCGCGAAAGTTCCTGCAGCGCCATCAGTAGACCACCACGCCGCGGATCGAGGAACCGGACTTCATCAGATCGAAGCCCTTGTTGATGTCCTGCAACGGCATCGTATGCGTGATGAGGTCGTCGATATTGATCTTGCCGTCCATGTACCAGTCGACAATCTTCGGCACGTCGGTGCGACCGCGCGCACCGCCGAAGGCGGTCCCCTTCCAGACGCGGCCCGTCACCAGCTGGAACGGCCGGGTCGAGATTTCCTGCCCGGCGCCGGCGACGCCGATGATGACCGAGACGCCCCAGCCCTTGTGGCAGCATTCCAGCGCCTGGCGCATCACCGTCGTATTGCCGATGCATTCGAAGCTGTAATCGGCGCCGCCCTTGGTGAGGTTGACGAGGTAGGGGACGAGGTCGCCCTCGACCTCCTTCGGATTGACGAAATGAGTCATGCCGAATTTCTCGGCGATCGCCTTCCTGCCCGGATTGATGTCGACACCGATGATCATGTCGGCTCCGGCCAGGCGCGCACCCTGGATCACGTTGAGGCCGATGCCGCCCAGGCCGAAGACGACCACATTAGCGCCGGGCTCGACCCGGGCGGTGTTGATGACGGCACCGATGCCGGTGGTAACGCCACAGCCGATATAGCAGATCTTGTCGAAGGGTGCGTCCTCGCGCACCTTGGCCAGTGCGATCTCCGGCACCACGGTGAAATTGGCGAAGGTCGAGGTGCCCATATAGTGATGCACCTTCTTGCCGCCCATCGAGAAACGGCTGGAGCCATCCGGCATCAGGCCCTGGCCCTGGGTGACGCGGATCGCCTGGCAGAGATTGGTCTTCTGGCTGAGGCAATATTCGCACTGGCGGCATTCCGGCGTGTAGAGCGGAATGACATGGTCGCCTTTCTTGAGGCTGGTCACGTTGGGGCCGACATCGACCACCACGCCGGCACCCTCGTGGCCGAGGATGGCCGGGAACAGCCCCTCGGGATCGGCGCCGGAAAGGGTGAAATAGTCGGTATGGCAGATACCCGTCGCTTTCACCTCGACCAGGACTTCGCCCGCTTTCGGCCCCTCGAGTTGCACGGTGTCGATGACGAGGGGCTTGCCGGCCTCGACGGCGATGGCGGCGCGAACATCCATGGGAAATCCTCCGGAAATGACGAGTCATGAAACGGCGCCGATATTGCGGGAAAGGGTGGCCCGCTTCAATGCCCTAAGGCAGGTGTGGATGCTGGAAAGGGCAGCCGGGTCTGTAATTTTGTAACGTCCGGGCCCCATGCTAACTTGCCGCCATGAGCGAGATCAGCGCCGGACGGCACAAGAATCACGATTTTCGCGGTCGCCACCATGCGCGCAATGCCGGGCGGGTGAAGATCGTACTGGCCTTCTCGGCCGTCATGATGGTGGGCGAGATCGTGGCCGGCCATGTCTTCGGCTCGATGGCGCTGCTGGCCGATGGCTGGCACATGGCGACGCATCTGGCCGCCCTCGGCATCTCGCTCATCGCCTATGTCCTGGCCGAGCGCCAGGCCGATAACGACCATTTCTCCTTCGGCACGGGAAAATTCGGCGATCTCGGCGCCTATACCTCGGCCGTGGTGCTGGCCATGGTCGCCCTCGGTATCGCCTGGGAATCGATCGATCGGTTCTTCAATCCGCAAGTCATCGCCTATCGCGAAGCCATGGCCGTCGCCGTGCTGGGCCTTGTCGTCAATGCGGTGGCGGCGGTGCTGTTGATGGAGCATCACGGGCACGAGCATGGCCATCACCACGGTCACGGCCATGATCATGGCCACACGCACGACCCTGACCATAGGCATGACCATGCCCATGACCATGGGCACCATCACCAGGACCTCAATCTGAAATCGGCCTATGTGCACATGCTGGCAGATGCCGCCACCTCGGTCATGGCAATTGCGGCCATCGGCCTTGCCTGGGCCTTCGGCTGGATCGGGCTCGATCCCGTGATCGGCATCGTTGGCGCCCTTGTCATCCTGCGCTGGGCCTATCTGCTCATGCGTTCGTCCGGGGCGACACTCCTTGATGCGCAGCCCAGCGCCGAACTCACCAATGCAATTCGGGATGAAGTCGAGGCTCTGGGCGATCGCGTTACCGATCTCCATGTCTGGCGCGTGGGGCCGGGGCATCTCGCCGGTATCGTCAGCATCGTGACGGCGAAGGAGCGCAATGTCGAATTCTACCGCGCGGTCTTGACCGGCGTTGCCAAGCTCTCGCACCTTACCATCGAGGTCGAGGTGGCGAAGGAGGCGTGATGCCTCAATCTGTCACAGGGACAGCTTGAAGCCCTCGTGACTCGCCCGAAAGCCGAGCGCCTCGTAGAACTTGAAGGATTCGGTGCGGGTCTTGTCCATGGTCAGTTGTACCAGTTCGCAGCCGCGCTGGCGGCATTCGGCGATTGCCCAGTCGAACATCTGCCGACCAAGGCCCTCGCCGCGCCGGGTGCGGGTGATGCGCACCGCCTCGATCTGGCCGCGCCACATGCCGAGGCGCGAAACCGAGGGGATGAAGGTGATCTGCAGCGAACCGATGATGCGTCCCCCATCCTCCACCACGGCGAGATACTGGTTGGGGTCGCGGTCGACCGCCTCGAAGCCGGCGATATAGCGCGGGTTCAGGGGCCGCGAGCCGTCCTCGCGGGCAGCGCCCAAGGGGTCATCCAGCAGCAGGTCGACGATCGCCTCGAGATCGGCCCGCGTCGCGCGGCGGAAGGTGAGGCCGGTCATGCTTTCCCCATTGTCATCCTCCGGCTTGGCCGGGGGATCCAAGAATTTCTTCCCTCAATTGCCTGCAAACTCGTGGATGGCCCGGCCAAGTCGGGCCATGACAAGAATGCCAGCAGCTTGCTGATCAAACGACCTTGGCCAGCGCCGCGTTGAGGCGCTTCACGAAGGCGGCGGGGTCGGCTGGCAATTCGCCATCCTGGATGCGCGCCTCGTCGAGCAGCAGCCAGGCGGTCTCGGCCAGTTCCGGCCAGTCGCCGTCCTTCGTTGCCTGCTTCGCCATGGCGGCTACCAGGGGATGGCTGCCATTCACCTCAAGGACGCGCGGCAGGCTTGCTTCGAGGCGCTTGTGCTGGCGCAGCAGGCGCTCCAGATGCATGTCCATGTCGCCGGAATCGGCCACCAGGCAGCACGCACTGTCGGTCAGGCGCTCGGAGACGCGGACGTCCTTCACCGCATCCTTGTAGGTCACCTTGAGGAAGGAGATGAGCGCGTCGAGATTTTCGGCGACCGGCTTCTTCGAGTCATCCGTCTTCTGCTCCGACTTCACCTCGGAGAGGTCGGCCCCGGCGCGCGTCACCGAGCGGAACTCCGCTTCGCCGAATTTCTCGACCGCCGGAATCCAGAACTCGTCGATCGGGTCGGTCAGCAGCAGGACCTCGATGCCCTTGGCCTTGAAGCCCTCGATCTGGGCGGAGCGGGCCAGCGCATCCAGCTGGTCGCCGGCGATGTAATAGATCGCCTTCTGCCCTTCCTTCATCCGGGCGGCGTAATCGGCGAGGCTGACCCAGCCATCCGAGCCGGTCGAGCGGAAGCGGGCCAATTTCAGGATCTCGTCGCGGCTGGCGGGATCCTCGTAGAGGCCCTCCTTGAGCACGGCGCCGAAATGGCCCCAGAAGCTCTCGTAGGACGTCTTGTCCTCGTCATTGGCGCGTTTGCCGAGTTCGGAGAGCACGCGTTTCACCAGGGCGGCGCGGATCTTGGCGAGAAGCGGGCTCGCCTGCAGCATTTCACGGCTGATATTGAGCTGCAGATCCTCGGAATCGACCAGGCCCCGCACGAAGCGCAGCCAGCCGGGCAGGATCTCGTCCGACTGGTCGGTGATGAAGACGCGCTTGGCGTAGAGCTTCAGCGACTGCTTGCGGTCCGGGTTGAACAGATCCATCGGCCGCTGGCTGGGGATGAAGAGCAGCGCCGTGTAATCGATCTTGCCTTCCGCCTTGTAATGGATGGTGGCCCAGGGTTCGTCCCAGGCATGGGCGATATGGCGATAGAAATCGCGGTACTGTTCTTCCGTGATTTCCGATTTCGACTTGGTCCAGAGGGCGGCCTTCTGGTTGACGTGCTTTTCTTCAGCTCCGTCCTTCAAATGGATGGGGAGCGCCACATGCTCGGAGTGCTTGGCAATGATGTGCTCGAGGCGCGCCGCCTCCAGCCATTCCTCCTCGCCTTTCTTCAGGTGCAGCGTGATCTCGGTGCCGCGCTGGGGTTTCTCTGCGGTCTCGATGGTGAACTCGCCGGTCCCGTCGGAAATCCAGCGCCAGCCCTGGGTTTCGCCGGCCTTGCGCGAGAGGACCGTGACCTTGTCCGCCACCATGAAGGCGGAATAGAAGCCGACGCCGAACTGGCCGATCAGCGACACCTTGGCCTCGGCCGATTTGGCACTCTCCAGCTCCTCGACGAATTTGGCCGAGCCCGAGCGGGCGATGGTGCCGAGATGGCTGATGAGGTCGTCCTTGTTCATGCCGATGCCGTTATCGGCAATGGTAAGGGTCTTCCCCCCCTTGTCGACACTCAGGGTGACCGCCAGCTCCCCGCCGCCTTCCAGCAATTCCGGCTGGGTCAATGCCAGATAGCGCAGCTTGTCGCAGGCATCGGAGGCATTGGAAATCAGCTCGCGCAGGAAGACCGATTTGTCGCTGTAGAGCGAATGCGCGACGATCTGCAGGAGGCGCGACACCTCGGCCTGAAAGCCGTGACGTTCCAAGGACATGGGATCTTCTCCAGACTGGTGGAGGGGTCGAATTCGGCCCTCATATGCGTCGGCGCAGCGCGGGAATCAAGGGGGCGCAAGCGAAGGTTCTTGCCGCCTACTTCCGCAACTCCCCGCCGGTCGCCTTGTTGACGGCCGAGACGATCTTCGCACCGATGGCTTCGATCTCGGCATCGGTCAGCGTCTTTTCGCGCGGCTGCAGGGTAACCGAGAGGGCGAGCGACTTCTTGCCTTCGGGCATTGAACCGCCCTGGAAGAGATCGAACAGCTTCACCTCGGTGACGAGGGCCTTGTCGGCACCTTTCGCGGCCTTGACCAGTTTCTCCGCCGGGACGTTCGCATCGACGATGAAGGCAAAGTCGCGCTCCAACGGCTGCAGGGACGCGGCGTTGAGCAGCGGCCGCGCGGTACCCCTGGCGCGGGGTGCCGGCAGGCGTTCCAGGAAAACCTCGAAACCAATTGCCGGCCCCTTGACGTCGAGCGCCTCAGTCACCTTCGGGTGGATGGCGCCGAACTGGGCCAAAATGGTGGGGCCGAGGCGCAGGGTGGCCGACTGGCCCGGATGGTAATAGCCGGGGGCCGACGCCTCGATCTGCAGGTTGTCGATCGGCACGCCGAAGGCCGCCAGCACCGCCACCGCATCGGCCTTGGCATCATAGGCATCGAGCGGGCGGCTCTTCACCTGCCAGTGGCGCGGCGTGGCACCTGTGCGCAATCCCGTGGCGGCGAGAACCTGGTCCTTCGGCGTCTGCCCCAGATAGGTCGGACCGACCTCGAACAGCGCCACATCGGCATAACCCCGGGCCGCATTGCGCGCCGCCGCCATCAGCAGATTGCCGAGGATCGAGGGGCGCATGACGTCGAGATCCGCGCTGATCGGGTTGGCCAGCGGCACCAGGGCATGTGTACCGGCGAACATCGCCGCCACATCGCTCGGCATGAAGCTGAAGGTGACGGTCTCGTTGAGGCCTCGCACGGCGAGCAGGCGCTTGGTCTGCTGCACGCGCTTCTGCGTGAGGCTGACGGCAACCGGCGGCATGGTGCCTGCGCGCGGCATGGAGAGGGCCGGGATATGGTCGAAACCATGAACCCGCATTACTTCCTCGACCACATCGGCCTCGCCTTCCACATCCGCGCGGAAGCTCGGTACCGTCACCGACCAGGAATCGAAATCCCGCTCATCGACCTTGAAGCCGAGATCGGTCAGGATCTGCTTCTGCCGTCCGGTCGCCACCTCGACGCCGCCCAGGGAGCGCACCCGCGACGGGCGGAAGGCGATCTCGCGCAAGGCGGTCGGTAATGTGCCGGCGCTGGTGATCTCCGATGCCTCGCCGCCGCAGATTTCCAGGATCAACCGCGTCGCCACGTCGACGCCCCAGATTTCCGATTGCGGGTCGAGGCCGCGCTCGTTGCGATAGCGGGCGTCGGAAATGATGCCGAGCTTGCGCCCGGTCTTGGCGATGCTCACAGGGTCGAACAGGGCCGCTTCCAGAAAAACATTGGTGGTCGTCTCGGTGCAGCCGGAGATTTCGCCGCCCATGACGCCGCCGATGGCTTCGGGCCCGTTCTCGTCGGCGATGACGATCATGCCGGGCTCGAGGCTGTAGGTCTTGCCGTCAAGGGCGAGGATACTTTCCCCGGCCTTCGCGGCGCGCATGGTGACATTGCCCTTCACCTTGTCGGCATCGAACACATGGAGCGGCCGGCAGAGATCGAAGGTGACGAAATTGGTAATGTCGACCAGCGCCGAAATGGGACGGAGGCCGATCGAGGTCAGGCGGTCCTGCAGCCATTGCGGCGAGGGGCCGTTCTTGACACCCCTGAAATAGCGGCCGGCGACATAGGGAACGCCCGTCCTGGCGCTCTCGTCGATCTGCCACTGGATCGGGCTCTTGAAGGTGCCGGGGTGGTGCTTCTCGTCGAGCGGCTTCAGTTTGCCGAGGCCGGCCGAGGCGAGGTCGCGGGCGATGCCGAAGACACCGAGGCAATCGGCGCGGTCGGGCGTGATCTTGATCTCGATGACGGGGTCACCCAGGCCGCGATACTCCGTGAAGCGCTGGCCAACCGGCGCGTCCTCGGGCAGTTCGATGATGCCGTCATGATCCTGGCCGAGGCCCAGTTCCCGGGCCGAGCAGAGCATGCCATTGGATTCCTCGCCGCGGATCTTGCCGGCCTTGAGGTCGAGGCCGGTGCCCGGCACATGGGTACCCACGGGGGCGAAGACGCCCTTCATCCCGGTCCGTGCATTGGGCGCGCCGCAGACCACCTGGACGATGCCGCTGCCGGTATCGACCTTGCAGACGCGCAGGCGGTCCGCGTTCGGGTGCTGCTTGGCCTCGATCACGTAACCCACCAGGAAGGGCTTCAGGCTTTCGCCCTTGTCCTCGATGCCTTCGACCTCGAGGCCGAGGTCGGTGAGCTTCTTGCTGATGGTGGCGAGATCCGCATCGGTCTCGAGATGCGTCTTCAGCCAGGAGAGCGTGAATTTCATCGGGTCAATCCTCCCACCGCGGTGGGGATGTCGAGGGGCACGAAGCCGTAATGGCGCAGCCAGCGCAGATCGGATTCGTAGAAGGTGCGAAGGTCGGGAATGCCATATTTCAGCATGGCGATGCGCTCGATCCCCATGCCGAAGGCAAAGCCCTGGTACTTGCTGGGATCGATGCCGCAATTCTTCAGCACGTTGGGATGCACCATGCCAGAGCCGAGGATCTCAAGCCAATCCTTGCCTTTACCCAGCTTCAACTCGCCGCCCGAGCGGTCGCAGCCGATATCGACCTCGGCCGAGGGCTCGGTGAAGGGGAAATAGGAGGGCCGGAAACGCACCGGCAGGTCGTCGATACCGAAAAAGGCGCGCACGAAATCCTGCAGGCAGCCTTTCAGATGGCTCATATTCGTCTCGGTGTCGATGACAAGGCCCTCGACCTGATGGAACATCGGCGAATGGGTCATGTCGGAATCGACCCGGTAGGTGCGGCCCGGGCAGATGACGCGGATCGGCAGGTCGCCCTTCAGCATGGTGCGGATCTGTACCGGCGAGGTATGCGTGCGCAGCACCATCTGGCTGCCATCCTCTTTCGGCGGCAGATAGAAGGTGTCCTGCATCTGCCGCGCCGGATGGTCGGCCGGGATGTTGAGGGCGGTGAAGTTGTGGAAGTCGTCCTCGATATCCGGTCCTTCCGCGACCGAGAAGCCCATCTCGCCGAAGATGGCGATGATCTCGTCGATGGTCTGGCTGATCGGGTGGATGCGGCCTTCATATTCGGGCCGCGCCGGCAGGGTGAGGTCCAGCGTCTCTCGGGCGAGCCTGGCATCGAGGGCGGCATCGGCCAGGCCGGCCTTCTTCGCCTCGATGGCGCCGGTGACCGCGTCCTTCACCACATTGATGCGGGCGCCGAATTCCTTGCGCGCCTCCGGCGCCATGGCCCCCAGCGTCTTCATCAGGCCGGAAATCTCGCCCTTTTTCCCCAGCGCCTCGACGCGCACCTGTTCCAGCGCGTCGATGCTGGCGGCGGCGCCGACGGCGTCCAGCCATTTCTGCTGAAGGTTCCCGAGGTCCTGCGGCGCATCGTTCGGCATGAATAGCCCCATGAATGAAAAAGGAGGCGCGGGGGTGACCCGGCCTCCGTGATCTTGCCCCTTGGATCGGGGCGCCGGGACCGCCGCGGCGGTCCCGGCAACTCGGATATCAAGCCTGGATCAAGCCTTCTTCAGCGCGTCCTGCGCCTGCTTCACCAGGGCCGCAAAAGCCGCCGGCTCATGAATGGCGAGATCGGAGAGGACCTTGCGGTCAACCTCGATGCCGGCCTTCTTCACGCCGTTGATGAACTGGGAATAGGTCAGGCCGTGCTCGCGCACGCCGGCATTGATGCGCTGGATCCACAGACCGCGGAAGTCGCGCTTCTTGGCGCGGCGGTCGCGATAGGCGTATTGCAGGCCCTTTTCGACCTTCTCGATGGCAATACGGTAATTGGTCGAAGCGCGGCCGACATAGCCCTTGGCCATGTCGACGATCTTCTTGTGGCGGGCGTGGGAGGTAACGCCGCGTTTGGTACGAGCCATGGTTCAAATCCTTCCTGAGCGTGGCGTCGGTTCTTAAAGCCCGTTGGGCAGGAAGAACTTGATGACTTTCTTGGCGTCGGCGTCGGCCATGACTTCGTTGCGGCGCGACTGCCGCTTCATGTCCGTGGGACGCTTCGACATACCGTGACGCTTGTTGGCCGGCTTGAATTTGACCTTACCCGTGGCCGTGAGCGAGAAGCGCTTCTTGGCGCCGCTCTTCGTCTTCATCTTGGGCATTTTTCTATCCTATTGATAAGATTAAGCATTCGGCTGCGGTTGGGCATGCCCTCTGGTTCGCCATGGCCGCATTCCATGCCGTGCGCGGCGGGTTATAGCGGGGGAAACCAGGGAAAACAAGCCGATTTCCGGTCTTTCCAGGCGCACATCAAGGCGAGCGGGGCCCCGACAATTGCATGAGAGATTGGGCGAAAGCGCGGGCGGCCGGACCAAGGGGCGCGTCGATCCGATGGGCCAGATAGGATTCCGAGACCAGCAGGCCGCTGCGGCCAAGCGCGTGGCTGGCAAGGCGGACAAGCTGCTTCTCTGCCAAATGGCGCTCGACTTCCCACAGCGGCAGGCGGCCCCAGCCGAGCCCGGCCCGGATCAGGGCCAGTTTGGTTTCCTGGGTGTTGACCCGGCAGGTCTGGGGCGAGATGACCCCGAAATCGCGTCCCTCCGACAGCGGTGTCGGATCCGTGAGCACGATCTGGAGATGATCGGCCAGGTCGGAGATCGCAAGCGTCCTGCCCTCTGCCTGGCGAGCCAGCGGGTGGCCGGCTGCCACCACCGTGACGACCGGCACGGCAGAAAGCGCCCGCAGTTCCAGGCGCGGGTCGCGGAAATCCTCGCCGACAGTGACCGCCAGCTGGCAGCGCTGTTCGAGCAGACCCGCGACGGGCCCGCCCAGAGGCTCGATGCTCAGGCGTATGGCGACAGAGGGGTATTCGGCGCGCATTTCAGTCAATGCCGCCCCCACCTGCTCCAGCGGGAACAGCGTGTCGATCACCAGGGAGAGCTCCGGCTCGACGCCCTCGCCGAGCCCACGCGCCCGCGCCCGCATGGCGTCGACCCGCAACAGGATATCGCGCGCATTGGCGAGCAGGGCGCGCCCTTCGGGGGTCAGAACCGGGCGATGCCCGCTGCGGTCGAACAGGGCGATGCCCAGCTCCGCCTCGAGATTGGCGATGGCGTGGCTGACCGCGGATTGCACGCGCGCCACCTTGCCGGCGCCGGCGCGGAAGCTTCCGCTATTCGCCACCGCCACGAAAACCCGCATCTGATCGAGCGTCAGGCCATCAAGCATAATCTATTAAATAGATCAAATTCATGAAAATGATATCACTTTCATCGATCATTTATACGCACCACCTTTCTCCCGACACACAGACAGGAGGTGGGAATGACCAAGGTCCTCGTACTTTACTACTCGAGCTATGGCCATATCGAAACGATGGCCGGGGCGGTGGCCGACGGTGTGGCCACGGCCGGCGCGATGCCGGTGGTCAAACGAGTTCCTGAAACCGTGCCGCCCGAGATCGCCGGCAAATCCGGCTACAAGATCGATCAGGCGGCGCCAGTCGCCAGCGTTGCCGAATTGCCGGAATACGATGCGATCATCGTCGGCACGCCGACCCGATTCGGGAACATGGCCGGACAGATGAAGAATTTCTTCGACCAGACCGGCGGTCTGTGGATGCGGGATGCATTGGTGGGCCGCATCGGCAGTGTCTTCACCTCGACCGGCAGTCAGCATGGCGGCCAGGAATCAACCATCATCGCGACACAGATCGTGCTGATGCATCTCGGCATGGTGGTCGTCGGTCTGCCCTATAGTTTCAAGGGGCAGCTGCGCATGGACGAGATCACGGGCGGTTCGCCCTATGGTGCTGCCACCCTTGCCGATGACGGTGCCGGCGGCGACCGTCAGCCCAGTGCCAATGAGCTGGCCGGCGCGCGCTACCAGGGTCGGCATGTCGCCGAGCTGGCCACCTTGTTGGCGAAGCGCCCAAAATCGATGCCCGGCATGGCGCTCGCGGGTGACCAGTGAAACCCGGACATGAGAATCCCGGACATGTGAATCCTGGACATGTGAATCCTGGACCGGCTGTTCCCAGCTCGCCCTGGGGTCCGGTCCTCATGGTGACCGGCGCTGGTGTCGTCGCAGCCGTTCATGTCGGGAAAGGCGCCATCTTCGGGCCGCAGCTGCAAACCACCTTCGCCGTTGATCTGGCGGCGCTCGCCTGGGTAACGGCCATCTTCGCGGTGATCGGCGTCTTCGGTGGGATTCCGGCCGGCGCCCTGGTGGCACCTGTCGGTGACCGGCGCGTATTGCTGTCCGGCCTCGGGGTCCTCGCCATCGGTGCGGCGCTTGGCGCCGTGGCGCAGAGTTTTTCGATGATCCTGATGTCGCGCATCATTGAAGGCGCCGGCTTCCTGCTGGTTATCGTCGCCGGCCCGGCCATTCTTGGCAGGCTGGTCTCCGGCGCGCGGCGCGACATCGTCCTCGCGCTGTGGAGTTGCTTCATGCCGACCGGCATGGCGTTGGCGCTCGTGATCGGGCCGATGATCGTCGATTGGCGCCTGGCTTGGTGGGCCAGTGGCGGCATCAGTGCGCTGTTTTTCTTAGGCGTGATCCTGTCTGTCGCAGGACAGAGCGCAGGGGCGACAGGGGTTGCGTGGCGTACCGTGGCCGGCGATGCCTGGGCGACCCTGAGCAACCGGGGTGCCCTTCTGCTGGCGGCGATCTTCGCGCTCTACAGCCTGATGTTCTTCGCTTTGTTCAGCTTCCTGCCGGTCCTGCTGATGGATCGGCTGGACGTGTCGCTCGCCACCGCGGGCGCATTAGGGGCGGCCGTCACCGGCATCAATGTTGCCGGCAATCTTACCGCCGGCATCATGCTTGGTCGCGGCATCAGCCGGGTGGTG
Source organism: Dongia mobilis (assembly GCF_004363235.1). Taxonomy (GTDB): domain Bacteria; phylum Pseudomonadota; class Alphaproteobacteria; order Dongiales; family Dongiaceae; genus Dongia; species Dongia mobilis. The sequence continues at coordinate 170,981 of NZ_SNYW01000013.1, read as the reverse complement.
CTGCTTGCCGGCACCAGCCTTGCGATGGGAATCGCAGCACTCGGCATTTTCCTGCCGGTCCTGCCGGACATGACGGCTTTCCTGCTCTGTCTGGTGTTCTCGGCGCTGGGCGGGTTGCTGCCGGCGACCGTGCTGGCGACGTCGCCTGTGGTGGTCACAACGGCCCGGCAGATGCCCATCGCCATCGGGCTGATCATGCAGGGCAGCAATCTCGGCCAGGTCGTCGGGCCGGTCGCGATCGGCGGCGTCTTCATGGCCTTCGGCTGGTCGGCGGGTGCCGCCGTCGTCGGTGTCGCTGCGATTTGCGCGGTTGGGTTGACGATGCTGCTGTCGCGCGCATTGCCGGCCGGTCGCTAGCCGTCAACGAGGCGACCGCCGCGGACCGATCGCCCCTGTCGCCAGCATCAGGCCAAGGGTCACCGTGGCGATGCCGAAACAGGCGACGATATCCGGATACTCGCCGAGGACCGGGATGGCGAGGAGGGCGCCCAATGCCGGGACCAAAGAAGAGAAGGTGGCGGCACGCTGTGCCCCCAGATGCTGGATGGCGATGCCATAGGCGGCGAGTGCCAGGATGCCGGAAACGATCGCCTGGTAGACGCCATGGAGGGCGATCTCCGCCCAAGGCAGGCGGAAGACGGCGAGGCCCGAGGTGGCGAGGTAATAGGGCGAGAACAGCAGGCAGGACCCCACCGCCACCACGGCGGTCGCCATCCAGGGGTCGAGACCCGAGCGCTTCTGCGCCTGGGTGAAGCCGGCCCAGAGCGCGGCCGAGAGCAGCATCAGCAGGTAGCCCACCCAGGCATGGCCGAGGTCGTTTTCAAGAATGTGGAAAATGCCGAAGCCACCCACCGCGATATCGCCCAGCACGATCAGGCCGAGGCCGAGATAGCGCCACAGGCCGAGCCTCTCGCCGAACAGCAGCAGGCCATAGAAGGCCACGAAAAGCGGCATGGTGCCCGGCATCAGCACGCCGACATGGGCGGCTGGCGCATGCTGCATCGATGCGCCCGCTGCCAGCATATATGGCGCCCCGGCGCCCAGGATCATGAAGCTGTATTGCCGCCAGTTGCGCCAGGCGAGCTGGGCCCGGCGCCGCCAGAACAGCGGCAGCAGCACGGCGGCACCCAGCAGATAGCGGAGGAAAACGATGTCTTCGGGGGTGAAGCTGGTAGTGACGCTGAGTCGCGTCAGCACGATCCAGCCACCCCAAAGGGCGACGGCGGTGAGGGCGCCGGCGACGCCGAGCAGGATGTTCCCGGCCGGCTGGCCGGTGGCAAGGGCAGTGGTGGGGGCGGCTGTCATGATGGCCGGATGTTAGGCGAAACGGGGGCGGCCAATCATTGCAAATGTTGCGGATTCTCAGGCAGTTGGCGCATGGCAGGTCAGCTTCGGGCGCGCAGCGTCTCAACCCGCATAGCCGCAGGCCCTGAGGGCCGCCAGCATATGGGCGGGCGGCGGGGCTTCGGTCCGGATCGGCTCCTTCTTCGGATAGAGCGGCAGGACCAGGGCGCGGGCATGCAGATGCAAGGGTGCTGTCGGCCTGGGCGACCCCGGTTCCAGATATTGCGGCTCGCCCAGGATTGGTGCGCCGATATGGGCAAGATGGACGCGGATCTGGTGCGTGCGCCCGGTGCGGGGTTTGAGTTCGAGCCAAGTCAGGCCGTTGCCGCTCCCCAGCACGCGGTAATCGGTGATGGATTTCTGGCCATCCCCGTCCTCGGCTCCGACCACGATCATGCGCCAGCCGCCGGCCCGGGTGCTGATCTTCTTCAAGGGGGCATCTATTGTGCCGGTAGCCGTCGGCGGCGGGCTGGTGGTGACCGCCCAATAGGTCTTTTCGACCCTGCCTTCCTGGAACAGCTTGCCGAGGCGCGAGAGCCCCTTGTGCTGGCGCCCGAGGGCGAGACAGCCCGAGGTGTCGCGGTCGAGGCGATGGGCCAGCGCCGGCGGCTTGGGCAGGCCGAAGCGCAGATGCTCGAAATGGCGCTCCAGATTGTCGCCGCCCCCCGGCCCCTTGTGGACGGGGAGCCCGGCCGGCTTGTCCAGCACCAGGACGAGCCCGTCGCGATAAAGCAGGCGGGCCTGGATTTCCGCGGCGTCCATGCGAAGACTGCTCAGGCCGGAATCGCGGGGGCGTCGCCGGCTTCCGGCACCGGCTGTTCCGCCAGGGCGGCGATTGCCCAGGAGCGGAAGGCGGCGATGCGGGCCAGTTCCACCTCGTCCGGTCGGCAGACCAATGTATAGGTGCGACCGGTCAGCATGTTGATCTTGAACGGCGCCACCAACCTGCCGGAATTCACCTCGTCCTGGCAAAGGCGCGAATCCACTTCGGTGACGCCACCGCCGGCGATGGCGGCCTGTACCGCCTGGTCCGCGGTTTCCACCACCAGGCCGCGCTCGACCGGCACGCCGCCAAGGCCCAATTGCCGCGCCAGCAGGCGCCAGTCATACCAGGAATCGTTGCCCTGGCGCACATGCAGGAGCGGTGCCTTGGCGATCATCGTCTTCAAATCCGGCCAGTTGGATTTGGCGATGAGGGCAGGGGCGGCCAGCGGGCCGGAGCGCTCCCGCATCAGCACATCGGCCACCAGCCCATCTGCCTCCGTCTCGCCGAACAGGATCGCCATGTCATGGCCCGAATTGCGGAAATCCGGGTTGACGGGCGGCGTTTCGATGCGGATCTCGAGATCGGGATGCATCGCCTGGAATTCCGGCAGGCGCGGCAGCAGGATGCGGCGCGCATAGGTGGGCGGGACAGCCAGGCTCAAGGGCGGTTTCTTGGACTGGCGCCGGAACGAGCCGATGACCTGGTCCATCCGGTCGAAACTGTCGGTCAGGACCGGCAGCAGGCGCTTGCCCTCCTCGGTCAGTTCCAGTTGCGCCTTCCTCAGGAACAGGGGCACGCCGATGATGTCCTCCAGGTTCTTCACCTGACGGCTGACGGCGCTTTGCGTCACCAGCAATTCGTCGGCGGCTTTGGTAAAGCTGAGGAAGCGTGCCACCGCCTCGAAGGCGCGCAATGCGTTCAAGGGCGGCAGTTGGCGACGGGTCCGGTTGCGGGCGGTGGTCATCAGGCGGGCCTGCTTCATGAACGTCCCGGTGCGCGGCCCGGGGCAGCCGGCATTCCGCAAGCAATCGCGGCCGGCCGAAGCGGCGCCGTTCTGCGGGGCGGCGCAATCTAGCAAAAAGCGGGCGGGAAATAAGACCGGAAATTGAACCCGGCCTCGGCAATTTCCACGCTGCCTGCCGCAATTGCCCCCGGCGAAGCCAGCACCGCCGAATTGCAGGCGGCGGCTAGAGCAGATTTAAACGCTGTCATAGAATGAATATTCCCCAAGGATATTTCATTTTTTTGCCAGACTGAGATTGACCTTATCCACCGATGCCCTAATCTGAGGCCGCGCTAAGTCCTGGCCCGCGACATGAGGCCAACCCGCAGTGCCGCTTTGCCGGCGTTGCGGGAGGATCGCGCCAACAGGGCATGGGGGCTGAATATCGTGTCGGCTGCGGTGGCTGTCGAAGCCAAGAATGTAAGCAAGATTTTCGGTGCCGGGGTGGGCGAGGTGCGCGCCCTCGACAACGTCTCGGTCACCATCCGTCAGAACGAATTCTTCACATTGCTGGGACCGTCCGGCTGCGGCAAGACCACCTTGCTGCGCCTTATCGCCGGCTTCGAGATGCCGACCGAGGGCTCGATCCTGCTGGACGGGGAAGAGGTGGCGCATCTGCCGCCGTTCAAGCGGCATGTAAATACCGTATTCCAGAACTATGCCCTGTTCCCGCACATGACGGTGGCGCAGAACGTGGCCTTCGGACTCGAGATGCTGGGCAAGGGCAAGGCCGAGGTGCAGCAGACGGTCGCCGCCATGCTGAAGCTCGTGCGCATGGAGGAATTGAAGGACCGCCGCACCAGCCAGATCTCCGGCGGTCAGCAGCAGCGCGTGGCGCTGGCGCGCGCGCTGGCACCGCGACCCAAGGTGCTGCTGCTGGACGAGCCGCTGTCGGCGCTGGACCTCAAGCTGCGCAAGGAAATGCAGATCGAGTTGAAGCGCATGCAGCTCGAGACCGGCATCACCTTCATCTTCGTCACCCACGACCAGGAGGAAGCCCTGACCATGTCGGACCGCATTGCGGTCATGTCGAAGGGCAACATTCTCCAGGTCGGCTCGCCGACCGAAATCTACGAACACCCGGCCGACCGGTTCGTCGCAGACTTCATCGGCGAGACGAATTTCATCGAGGCGGAAGTCACCGAGCGCATCGGCGACGATGGCAGGATCAAGCTGCCCTCCGGCATTCAGGTGCCGCACAAGGTGACGACCAGCGCCGGGGTGGGCAGCCGCGTCACCCTGGCCATCCGGCCGGAGCGTATCGATCTGGTGAAGGCGGATGCCGACGCGCATTTCACCGGCAAGGTCAGCAATATCGTCTATTTCGGCACCGATACCACCTTCCACATCGATCTGGAATCGGGCCAGGGAGTAACGGTTCGCATGCAGAACCGGCTCGGCCACCGCGATGTGCTGCAAGTAGGCGATGTCGTCGGCCTCAGGGTTGAGCCTGAGGCGATGCAGGTTCTGCGGGACTGACGCATCATGGCCGCCAACGCCACAGTGAAGTCTGCCCCTCCTGCGACGAGCGCAGCGGAAGCCGCCGCCGCCTTCGAGCGCCGCGACACCCGCAACCGCTGGCTGCTCTCGGCGCCGGCCCTTGCCATCCTGTTCTTCGCCTCGATCGGACCGCTCGGGATCGTCGTGGTCTATTCATTCCTGACCAAGGGCGGATATGGCGGCGTCGAATGGAAGTTCTCGACCGACGCCTGGGCCAGCGTGTTCTTCACGCGCGACATCTTTGACGACACGCTGGGCTTTGCGGATGCCCATCTCTCGATCTTCTGGCGTTCGCTCAGGCTGTCCTTTCTCACCACTCTGCTGGCGCTGGTGGTCGGCTTCCCGACCGCCTATTTCATCGCGACAAGGCCCGAGAAGACGCGTGCGCTGTGGCTGTTCCTGATCACCATCCCGTTCTGGACCAACCTGCTCATCCGCACCTTTGCCATCATGGAAGTGATCCGCAACGAGGGCATCGTGAACTCGATCCTCATCGGCCTCGGCATCATCGACCAGCCGCTGCAGATCATGTTCACCGACACCGCGGTGATGCTGGGCCTGCTCTATGTCTATCTGCCGCTGATGGTGCTGCCGCTCTATGCCAGCATGGAGCGAATCGACTTCCGCCTGGTCGAGGCCGGGTACGACCTCTATGCCAATCGCCTGCAGGTGCTGCGTCGCGTGATCCTCCCTCTGGTCAAGCCCGGTGTCATTGCCGGTTCGATCCTGGTCTTCATTCCCTCGCTCGGTGCCTATGTGACGCCGCGCGTCCTTGGCGGCGGGCGCAACATGATGCTCGGCAATCTGATCGAGCTGCAGTTCGGCCAGGGCCGCAACTGGCCGCTTGGCTCCGCCCTTTCCATCACCCTGATGGTGGTGGTCATGGTGGCGCTGCTGTTCTACGTGAAGAACGCCGGCAAGAGCGGGGTGCGTCATGGCTAGGGCGCATTTCGACGTCAAGAAGCAGACCGGCTTCACCACCATCGCCCTGTTCTGCTTCGTCATGCTCTATGCGCCGATCCTGACGCTGGTGGTCTATTCCTTCAATGCCGGTACCTCGATCGCGATCTGGGAGGGCTTTTCCTGGCGCTGGTACGAATCCGCCTTCGCCAACGAGCAGGTCCAGGATGCCGCGATCCGCTCGGTCATCATCGCCAGTTTCGCCGCCTTCGTCTCGACGATCGTCGCCACGATGGCGGCCCTGGCGACGACGCGCACCCGACCCTTCACCGGCATCACCTTCATCTTTGCCAGCATCAACCAGCCCCTGATGGTGCCCGAGATCGTCACCGGCGTCGCCCTGCTGATCTTCTTCGCCATCATCAAGATCGAGACCGGCTATACCGGCCTGGCCTATCTGCTGATCGCCCACACCGCCTTCTGCATTCCCTTCGCCTATCTGCCGATCCGGGCCAGGCTCGAAAACATGGATCTCTCGCTGGAACGCGCTGCGGCGGACCTTTACGCGACACCCTGGCGGACCTTCCGCTACGTCACCCTGCCGCTGCTCTGGCCCGGTATCCTGGCCGGCGGCATGCTGGCCTTCGTCATCTCGCTTGACGATGTTGTGATCACCGAACTGGTCAAATCTGCAGGACAGGACACGCTGCCCACTTATATGCTGGGCCAGATGCGGCGTATCATGACGCCGGAAATGAACGCCATCTCGACGGTATTCCTGGCGATTTCGATCCTGATGGTGACCGTGTTCTTCCTGCTCAACCGGAAGAAATCATGACAGTCGGATCGTGCCTGGCGGTGCGGATCCGGTAGACGAACGAAAACGAGGAACCGAGGATTCGGGAAACAGGAGGGTAATATGATCTCGAAGACGAAAATTGCCGCGACGGCGGTAACCTTTGCGCTGCTGAGCGGACCGGCCCTGGCCGATGGCGAGCTCAACATCTACAACTGGGGCAACTATACCAGCCCGGAACTCCTCAAGAAATTCGAGGAAACCTACAACGTCAAGGTGACGGTCACCGACTACGACGCCAACGACACGGCACTGGCCAAGATCAAGGCCGGCGGCCATGGCTTCGACATCGTCGTGCCCAGCCACAACTACGTGCCGATCTTCATCCAGGAAGGCCTGCTGCTCGAGACCAAGCCGAACCAGATGGAGAATTTCAAGCACGTCGATCCGCAATGGGTCGATGTCGACTTCGATCCGGGCCGCAACTACACGGTTCCCTGGCAGTGGGGCACCACCGGCATCACGGTCAACCGCAAGGCCTATCAGGGCGACATCAACACATGGGCGATTCTGTTCGACACCCCGGCCGAGCTGAAGGGCAAGGTCAACGTGGTGCCGGAAATGAGCGACGTGATCGCCGGCGGCCTCGCCTATCTCGGCTTCAGCACCAATTGCAACGGCAACAAGGAAGAGCTGAAGCAGGTGCGTGACCTGCTCTTGAAGGCGAAGCCCGACTGGATCTCGATGGATTACGGCAATGTCGAGAAGTACGCCAAGGAAGATTTGATGGCGGGCCTCAACTGGAACGGCGCCTCGCTGCGCGCACGTCTGCAGAACTCGAACATCGAATATGGCTATCCGAAGGAGGGCATCGCGGTCTGGATGGACAACGTCTCGGTCCTGGCCGATGCCAAGAATGTCGAGAACGCGAAGCTGTTCCAGAACTTCATCATGGACCCGCAGAACGCGGCGATGATCTCCGACTTCGCGCAGTATGCCAACGGCATCCTGGGCAGCGGCGAGTTCATCCAGAACAAGGACTTCGCCACGGCGCCGGAGATTGTCATGCCGGAAGGCCAGAAGACCTTCATCATGCCGGCCTGCCCGCCGGAAGTGACGGAACTCTATACCGCGATCTGGACCGAACTGACCAAGTAAGTCCGGCAAGAACCCCGGCAGCCCTGAGGCTGCCGGGGTTTTTCGTGTCATGGCCGAACAACCCACCAGGATCATCCGGCGCGGCGACATTCCGCGTGAAGACTGGGACCGCGCGCCCTGGAACCGCTGGTCGTTCCAGCATCTGCGCGAAATCCTGCCCAGCGCCGAGGTGTGGCGCGGCGACGGCCCCGTCGCCGAATTGAAGCGGCGACCGCAGAATCTGGGCGACATCCGCTTTTCGAGTGCCCGCGGCGACATCTCGGTTGCCGGTTTCCTCGACCATTCCCATACCGACGGCTTCATCGTGCTCCACCGCGGCGAGGTGGTGTTCGAGCGCTACATGAACGGCATGACCGAGCGCTCGCTGCATTTGAGCCAGTCGGTCGCCAAATCCTTCTGCGGCGCCCTGGTCGGCATCGCCGCCGCTGCCGGTGCGGTCGACCCGCAAAAACCGGTGACGCATTACCTGCCGGAACTGAAGGCGACCGCCTATGACGGTGCCCTTGTTCAGCACATCCTCGACATGGGGTCGGGCGTCGCCTATTCCGAGGAATACACCGATCCCTATTCAGATGTCGGCCGCACCGATGTCGCCTCCGGCTGGAAACAAAAGCCGAAGGGCGACACGCGCGACTGGCCGCGCTCCATGTGGCAGCAGGTTCTTACCCTGAAGAAGCGCGAGGCCGAGCATGGCAGCCGCTTCAACTACCGCTCGATCGAAACCGATGTGCTCGCCTTCATGTTGGAACGCGTTTCCGGCCTGCGCCTGCCGGAACTGCTGAGCCGCGAGATCTGGCAGAAGATGGGGATGGAAGAGGGGGCCTATTACACCATTGACCCGGAGGGGTATGCCCTGGCCGATGGCGGGCTCAATGCCTGCCTGCGCGATTACGCGCGGTTCGGCCAGATGGTGGCGCAGGACGGCTTCTACAATGACCGCCAGGTCGTGCCCGAAGCCTGGATCCGCGAGACGCGGCGCGGCAATCCGGACCTGTTCGGGGCCGATTACCGGGCAACCATGCCGAGGGGCGCCTATCGCAACCAGTTCTGGATCGAGGATTTCGAGAAACCGGTGCTGGAATGCCACGGCGTCTTTGGCCAGTGGATCCATAGCGACCCGGAACATGATCTCGTGATCGCCAAACTCTCGAGCTGGCCCGACTTCCTCGACGACGCACAATTCCTCGAGGCGCGGGCTGCCGCCCATGCCATCAAGCGGGCATTGATCCATGGTTGACCACAGCAACCTCGCTTATCCGCCGCGCGACGGCTGGGATCGGGCGCCCTGGAACCGCTGGTCGTTCCAGCATGTGCGGGAACTGGTGCCGACCGCCGAGGTCTGGCGCGGAAGGGGACCGGCCAGCGACCTGCCGCGCGCGATGCGGCAGATCGACGAGATTCCGTTCGACGGCGTCAATGGCCGCTCGACCGTGCGTCGCTTCCTCGACGAGACCTATACCGACGGCTTCATCGTGCTGTATCGCGGCGCGATCGTCGCCGAACGCTACATGAACGGAATGACCGAGCGCACGCGGCATCTCAGCCAATCGGTCGGCAAGTCGCTGATCGGCATCCTCGCCGGCATCCTGGCGGCGCGCGGGCTGCTCGATACAGGTGCGCCCCTTGTCAGGTATCTGCCGGAACTCAGCGACACCGCCTACCGCGACGCCCGCATCGACCATGTCCTCGACATGACCTCCGGTGTCGCCTTCGATGAAACCTACACCGACCCCTTTTCCGACATAGCCAAGATCGACGTCGCCTGCGGCTGGCGGCCGCGCCCGGATGACGGGCGCAACTGGCCGCGCACCTGCTGGGATGTAGTGCTGGGTCTCAAGAAACTGGAGGCCGAGCATGGCGCGCGCTTCTCCTACCGGTCGATCGAGACCGACGTGCTGGCCTTCGCCTGCGAGCGCGCCGCCGGCAGGCGCCTGCCGGAACTGGTGAGTGAATTTCTCTGGCAGCCGCTGGGAGCCGAAGAGAGCGCCGATTACACGGTCGACGAAGCCGGCTATGCGCTGGCCGATGGCGGCTTCAACGCAACGCTCAGGGATTATGCCCGCTTCGGCGAAATGCTGACCCGCGATGGCCTCTTCAACGGTCGGCAGATCGTGCCGGCGGAATGGGTCCAGGGCTGCCGCTTCGGCGATCATGACAGGTTTACCGGCGATTACCGCGCGGCAACGCCCATGGGCGCCTACAAGCGCCAGTTCTGGCATGAGGATCATCGGACACCGGTACTGCTCTGCCGCGGCGTCTTCGGCCAGCTGATTTACAGCGATCCCGCCCATGACTTCACGGCGGTGAAACTGTCGTCCTGGCCGGATTTCCGCAACAATGCGCTACTCAGGGAGACGCTGGCGGCGCTGAATGCTATCAAGCATGTCCTGAACAAATCGTGAGAAAGGGGAGTGTGATGGTCGACGAGGATCTGATCTACAAGACCGCGACCGAAGTGGCGGCGCTGTTCCGCAAACGGAAATTGTCGCCGGTCGAATACATGAAGGCGATCATCGCCCGCTCGGAGGACGCGCAGAAGAAGATCAACGCCTTCACATTCACCCATTACGACGAGGCGCTGGAACTCGCCAAGGCGGCGGAAGCCAGGTTCATGAAGAAGGACGGCCGCGTCGGCCCGCTCGAAGGCCTGCCCATCGCCGTCAAGGATGAAAGCTGGATCGCCGGCAAGCCGACCTCCTATGGCTCGCTCACGACGGGAAAGAAATTCTATACGCCGGACCGCACCTCGCCGAACAATGAGCGCATCATGAAGGCGGGCGGCATCGTGCATGCCCGCACGGCGACGCCGGAATTCTCCTGCGCCTCCTACACCCATACCCGGCTCTGGGGCGTCACGCGCAATCCCTGGAACCGGCGCTATACCCCGGGCGGTTCCTCGGGCGGGTCGGGTGCGGCACTTGCCGCGGGCATGGCGCCGCTCGCCACCGGTTCCGATATCGGCGGTTCGATCCGCATTCCGGCTGGGGCCAGCGGTGTCGTCGGCTTCAAGCCGCCCTATGGCCGCAACCCGGACGATCCGCCCTTCAACCTCGATCCCTATTGCCATACCGGACCGATGACGCGCTCGATCCAGGACGCGATCCTGCTGCAGAACATCATGTGCGGGCCGAGCCCCCATGACATCGCCTCGCTCCGCCCGAAGCTGCGCCTACCCACCGAATACAAGCCGATCAAGGGCTGGCGGATCGCCTATTCCTTCGACCTCGGCGTCTACGAGGTCGATCACGACGTTGTCGCCAACATGAAAAAGGCGCTGCGCGTCTTCAAGAGTCTTGGCGCCACCGTCGAGGAAGTGGATCTGGGCTGGGGCCGCGAGGCGATCGAGACGCCGATGCGGCATCTCGAGCATCTGTTCGGCACCCAGCTGGCGCTGACCGCCAAGAAGCACGCCAAGATCATGACCACCTATGCCAAGAACTTCGCGCGCAAGGGCGCGAAGTCGAAGGCCAGCGACTTCTACAAGTCGATGGAAGGTGCGGTCCGCATGTACAAGACCTTCGGACCGATGATGGAAAGGTTCGACATCTTCATCTGCCCGACCAACGCCCTGCCGGCGGTAAAGGCCGATTTCGACGAGAACAAGGACGAGGTGCGCATCAACGGCAAGGTCTCGCCCCTGCCCAAGGTGCTGGCCTGGTGCATGACGCCGCCCTTCAACACGCTCTCGCGTTGCCCGGTGCTGGCGGTCCCGACCGGCCATGCCGCCAACGGCGTGCCGACCTCGATCCAGATCGTCGGCAAGACCTATAGCGATGCCGACGTGTTCCGGGCCGGCATCGCCTACGAGACCGCGCTGGGTGGCTGGTATGGCAGCCGCAGGGCACGCCCGGTTCTCTGATCGACGGTGCTGTCGCGATCAGGTTTCCGGCGGACCCTACCCGGCAGTCCGCCGGGCCAGTTACCGGATCGTTAATATTTGACTGCCATGATCCCGGCGCTGCAGTCTGCGGCGCCGGGATTTTGCTGGCTGCTCCTGCCGGATTTGCAGAAGGTTTTACGGGAATGAGAACGGTATTCAGCGAGGATCATCGCCTGCAGGACGGGCGCAGCGAGTTGATCGAGGGGCAATTTGTGCCGGTCAACGAGATGCCGCGCCGGGCCGAGATCGTGATCGACCGTGTCCGCGCCACGAAACTGGGCGAGGTGCTGCCGGCCCGGGATTTCGGACTCGACCCGATCCTGCGGGTGCATGACCGCGGCCTCGTCGGCTTCCTGCAGAGCGCCTGGGATGAATGGGCGGCGACCGGCCGAACCTTCGATGCGCTGCCCCATGTCTGGCCGGTGCCGGGTCTCGGGCGGCGCCTCTCCGATTCCATCGACGGCCGGCTCGGCTACTACGCGATCGATGCCGGAACACCGATCATGTCCGGTACATGGAAGGCGGTTCAGGCGTCGGCCAATGTGGCGCTGACCGCACAGAAGCTGGTGGCGACCGGCGAACGCGCCGTCTTTGCCCTCTGCCGCCCGCCAGGCCATCATGCCGGCAGTGACTTCTATGGCGGCTATTGCTTCCTCAATAATGCCGGCATCGCGGCCCAGGCCTTCCTCGACCAGGGTGCCAGGCGCGTTGCCATCCTCGACGTCGATTATCATCACGGCAACGGCACGCAGCAGATGTTCTATGGGCGCAGCGACGTACTCACCGTTTCGCTGCATGCCGATCCCAGACAGGAATTCCCCTATTTCCTCGGCTATGCCGACGAGATAGGCGAGGGAGCGGGCGAAGGCTATCACCAGAACTTTCCCCTGCCCTGGGGCACCGACTGGCGCAGCTATTCGGAGGCGCTGGAGCTTGCCGGCAAGCGCATCCAGCAATGCGGCGCCGATGCCCTGGTGATTTCTCTCGGCCTCGACACCTTCGAGGAGGATCCGATCTCGCGCTTCAAGCTGAGGCATGACGACTATTTTCGTCTCGGCGAGCGTATCGCCTGGATGGATCTGCCGACCCTCTTCATCATGGAAGGCGGCTATGCGGTCGAGGCGCTGGGCGTCAATACCGTCAATGTGCTGATGGGATTCGAACAGCGTGGCGGATAGCAGCATGCTCGGCGGCCGGGAGAAGGGCGGCGGGGGCGAAAGGGGCTGGCTGCGCGGCATCTTGCTGAAGCCGCCGGTGTTGCTTCTGCTGATCGGCATCATCATTCCCAACCTGATCTTCGTCTCACTGGCACTCGCCGGCCTGACCGTGCCGCCGCGCACGCTGCCGATCATCCTTTACGTGCTGATCGCGGCCAGCCTGCGTTTCCTGCCACCGGCTGCGGTCGCCGTGCTCTATTTCGCGGCGCTGCTGTTCGATGTGGTCTATTGCACGACGCAGTTCTTCGGCCTGGCGCCGCAGGAGGCTCTCTTCGCGCTGCAGTTCTTCGGCGAACTGGACATTCTGAACTCGCAACTGTATGCGCTGCTCACCGTCACGGTCGTGGCCAGCGTGGGCGGCATCCTGTTCCTGCTGCTGCGCCATGGACGGCATGCGGCGGGGGGCAGCTGGTCCCTGATGCTGCTGGGCGGTCTCATTCTGATCCCGACCGATATCATCGCCAATGCACCGCTGCAGGCCGGCAACAGGTTCGGTTTCAGCCTGGGAACGGAGCCGGCCTTTGACTCGGCGATGCTCAATTCCGGCTACCAGGCGCTGATCGACGCGCCGCAAGACCGCAAGATGCTGGTCATCATCGTCGAGGCGATGGGGCGCTTTGCCGATCCGGCGCATCAGAAGCTGCTCGACGACGCCCTGGCGACACCGGCACTCACGGCCGGCTACCGGATCAGCAGCGGTCACAATTCCTTCTTCGGATCAACCACCGCGGGCGAAATGCGGGAATTGTGCGGCACACGCCGTTCCTATATCGAGCTGCTGGATCAGGACATGACCGAATGCACGCCCTTCCGCCTGCAGGCGCAGGGCTACCGTACCGTCGGCTATCACGGGTTCAGCCCGGAGATGTTCCAGCGCAGCCAATGGTGGCCGCATATCGGCCTGACCGATCCGCGCTTCGGAACGGATGTGCATCAATCGGGCCAGCGCCTTTGCGGCGAGGTGTTCGTCGGCGTATGCGATCCGGACATCCTGTCCCATATCGCCGCCGATCTGCGGGCGGACGGGCCCCAATTCGTCTATCTACTTACCCTCAACACCCATATCCCGGTGCCGCTGAGCGAGGCCTATGGCCATCTCGATTGCGAGGGCAAGGACCCGATCGGCGATTTCGGCGTCTGTCTCATGGTGGATCAGTGGATCGAACTGCTGCGCGGCATCGGCGCCATGCTGACCGAGCCCGGCATGCCGCCGGTCGAGGTGCTGATCGTCGGCGATCATGCGCCGCCGCTCTGGTATCGCAAGGCGCGCGATTTGTTCGAGCAGGGCCATGTGAGCTGGTACCGCCTGACCCCGCGCTGAGGCAGCGGTGCGAGGCGACGGCCGGGCTGGTCAGTTGGTCTGCTTGAGGAAGGCGCCGCCGCCCAGACGCTCCAGATAGGCCCGGGCGAGGTCGAATTCCAGGAACTGGCTGAGGTCGAGCGCCACGGCCGCGGCGAGATGCGCCCGTGCCGTCGCCTGATCGCCTTCGATATAGGCCGCCATGCCGAGATAGAAGTGCCGGTCGAAGGCCTGGTAGTTCCGGGCGGTGTCGTTGCCCCGGTCGACCCGCTGCTCCAGCGCAGTAGCTGACAGCCGCCCGAGGAAATGGCGGGCGAGCGGTCCCGGCCACTCATCCGCCGGCCAGCGCCCGAGCAGCGTTTCGAGTTCCTGTCTCGCCTCGTCGGTCCGGCCAGCTTCACTGAGAACGAGAAACAGCAGCAGCGGGTCGAAGGGCTCCTTCGGATCAAGTTCGCCCGCCTTGCGGAAATCGGCGATGGCTCCGTCGAGATCGCCGAGGATCTGCCGGATCGTGCCGCGCAGGGCCGTGGTCGGCCCGCTTTCAGGGTCCAGCGCCAGGGCCCGATCGACCTCGGCCAGAGCCAGTTCGGCGCCGCCGGCGTGAAGGTAGAACACCGCGCGGGCGCTGATCGCGGCCGGCATGTCCTGCTCGATCTCCAGCGCGCGGTCGACATCGGCGAAGGCGGCGGCGAGATCGCCGCGGCGCGCGTTGAAATGCGCTCGCTGCACATAGATGAAGGCAAGATCGGGCTCGGCGGCGATGGCCGCGTCGTAATCGGCGTCGGCGTCGGCGAACCTTCCCAGCTCTGCCTGCGCACTGGCGCGCGACAGCAGGGCGACGACGTTGTCGGGTTCTGCCTGCAGGACGCGGTCGTATTCCTCCGTCGCCGCCTCGTAGTCGTAGGCGGATGCCAGCAATCCAGCCCGCGCGATGCGCAGGTTGACGTGATCGGGAAAGCGCTGGATGAGCCGGTCGATATCGGCCATGGCCGCCTTGGCATCGCCCAGCATCTTGTTGTCGCGCGCCGCTCGCAGCATTGCCCGGGCCTGCAGTGCCGCCGCGGAGTTCGGGTTTGTCGCCAGCGCGGCGGAGAAATCGTCCAGCGCCTTGGCCTCGTCCTTTGCCGCCTCGTACCACTTGCCGCGGCGCAGCAGCAGGGAGGCATCGCCGGGTTGCCGCCGCAGCGCCGCAGTCAGGTCCTCGATCGCGGTCTCGGGCACCTGTGCGTCATAGCCGGTGTCCGGTGCGTCGCCATGGCGGGCCAGATAGGTATCGATCCGTGGATCCTTCGGCAGATAGGGGGCGATCCGGGGCAGAAAGGCAGAAACCGGCACCGCCGTTGCCAGCAGGTCCAGATAGCTTGGGTCGGCCGGGTCGATAATCTGCGGACGCAGGATCTCGTCGGCATTCCTGGCCCGGCTGACGCTGGAAACCGTGATCGCCAATACCCGCGGCCATTCCTCGCCCGCTTCGGGACGGGCGGCGAGGACCGGCCCCCCGGAATTTCCCGGCAGGGTGGTGCAATCGTGCTGCCAGCCGGCTTCCTGCACCTGACCCAGCAGGGTGCAGCTTGGATCCATGGTCAGGTCCCGGTTGCCGCGATCTGCCGGATGCCCGGCCGCCGTGACGGCGCGTCGCCCGATCGAGCGCGTAAAGTCGCGCGTGGCGATCGGCAGCAGGTCGAAATGGCCGAAGCCGTCATCGCCCAGACAGCGGTCCAGCTTCAGCAGCGCCCAGTCGTTCCAGCTGTCCTTGCGCGAGGCTGCCGGCCGTGCCGCTTCGTCACCCTCTGCGGTCGGCTGATAGTCGCCCCAGACGACGGGGCGCGCCGGGGAACGGGCACCGAAGTAATCGGCACCGAGATCGGCCGGGCCCAGCCGGCCGGTGCCGGCGAAGAACAGCAGCACCTGATCGGCCGAGATGCCGTTGCTGTCGGCGACGACATGCGCCGCCGTCATGATGTGGCAGGGCGAGACCAAAAAGCCGGTGCCGGCCAGCGCCCCGTCGGCGTCGAGACGCAAAACCATGCCGACAGCCCCCATCGGCGTGCCGCGCTTCCGCTCGGCGGCAATGCGGTCGTCATCGGCAGCCGCGGCCGGGAATGCAGTCAGCAGAGAGAGCGCCACCGCGACAAGGGATGCCAACCTGCACGGCAAGGCATCGGGTCGTAGCTGGCGTCGGCCGCTCAAGCGCGTACTGCCATGAAATAGCGACCTCTTTCGACGCCGGGCGGTACTGGCAGCGGGCCAAGGCCGGATGCCGCCATCTCCTGGTCGCTCACCAGCACGGCGCCGGATGCCATCAGTTCGGCGACGGCAGGCGCGATGGCGGCAGCGAGCGCGCGGCTCGCCGCCGCGTCGCCGCTGCCCAGGTCGACATGGACCAGTGCCGCCCTGCCGCGGCCGAGCCGCTGCAGGGCTGCCGGCAACGTGGCGTCGAAATCGCCCAGGAACAGGCGATCCGGCGCCGGAATGCAGTCGGGATGCGCGGCGACTTGGCGGTCAAAGACATAGATTTCGCGATCCGGGCACAATGTCCGCAGATGGTCGAAGGTGCGGCCGTTGCCGAGGCCGAGTTCGAGCACGATGCCGGGCAGGTCGGCAGCCAGGCGCGCTGCCTCGCCGAGGCATTGACGCTGCGCTTCAAGGCGCCGGATGAAACTGTCGAGACGGCTCAATCTCGTCTGCGCAACAACACGCTGCGCCCTTCCTCAGACTTGCTGCCCCTCATTTGCGGGCGGCCACGGCTTCGCGCAACTGCACGTTCATGTGTTCGATGCGCTGCGCCAGTACCCGCATCACCTCGATCCCGATCGAGGGGAAATCCGTCACCATGCGGAAGAACAGCTCCTTGGTGATCTTCAGCGTGTTCGTGGCCTCGGTGGCGCGGATCGTCGCAGTGCGCGGCACGTCACAGAGAATGCCGATCTCGCCGACAAAGGCGCCGGGCCCGACAGTGGCCACCTTGAGCGGGCCGCCCGGCGTCTCGACCAGGATGTCGGCCGCACCGCTCAGCATGATATAGGCGGCATCGGCCGAATCGCCCTGGTTAAACAGAATGTCGCCCGGCTGGTAATGCGCCCGTTCGCTCGCGAAGGCCATCAGCTTCAGTTTGGCCGGCTCGACCTTGGCAAATAGTGGAATGCGCTTCAGCGCCTCGACGTCTTCCTGAATGCTCATGTCACCCATCCCGATTCCATCGGCGATCGACCATCGGTACGATGATCGGCAGCCGGCCATAACAGCCGGCATCGCCTGCGGACTGCACTTGGCGGCATGCCGCGGCTGCCGCTCATGCCGATACCTCGGCCAGGGCCCGGAAGCGCGATTCCGGGCGGTCCAGCTCCGCCGGCTTGCCGATTTCGGCGATCCGCCCGTCCTGCATGACCGCAACCCGGTCGAATGCGCGCGCGAGGCCCGGCATGTTCGTCACGCAGATCAGCGCCGCATCCTGGAGATCCGCCCTGATCTGGCTGATGAGGCGGCGCTGGCTCGGCTCGTCGAAAGCCGAAACCGTATTGTTCAGAATGACAAGCTGGGGCCGTTTCAGCAAGGCGCGAATGAGGCCGACCTTCTGGCGCTGGGTGATGGAAAGCTTCTTGCCCGCCGCACCCACATTGTAGCCGAGGCCGACCGCGATAACGCGCGGCTTCAGCCCCAGGGTCTCGATCACCTCGGAGAGGACGGTGCCGACCTTCTGGGCGGCCTGCGCCTGGCCATAGACCAGGCGGCCGAACAGGATGTTGTCCTGCACCGAGGCGGCGGCGTTGTAGCGCGCCGGGTCGTAGAACTCGACCGCATCAACCAGGTGCCGAGGCAGGCGCTCGCGGAAGGTGCGGCGGGCAGCCAGCAGCCGGGCCTCGAGGGCATCGTCGATCAACCCGAGGCGATGACGGGCCTCGATATAGGGGAAGGTCAGCGCGATGAGGCGGCGCTGGTCCAGTTCGGAGGCGTCGTCGATGCCGCTGCGCTGCAGGCGCGTCACCAATTGCTGGTATTGCGGCAGATCCTCGGCCGATATGAAACTGAACTGGTCGAAGAAGGGGTGGCCCGGCGGCAGGTCGGCGAACAGCTCGACCATGGTTTCGGCAATCTTGGCACCCAGCTGCATCAGGTCGCCGTCGATGCCGCTGGTTTTCAGGGTGGCGGCGAAATGCGCGTTGTCGCCCAGTGATTCCGCGGACAAGGCGGGTTTCAGCGCGGTGCCGAACATCACGTTCTCGGCGATGGTCATGTTGCGGTTGTAACGCTCCGGATCGAACGGCTCGACCAGAATGGAGAGGCTCGGCTGGGCCAGCCGGCCGCGCATCGCCTCGCGCGCCTGCAAGAAGAGTTCGGCGAGGCGCGCGCCGTCATTGTCGGCCGAGGCGGGATCAAGCCGCCCGCGCAGGCCGAACTGATAGACATCGTCGGACAACTCGACCAGGTTCAACAGGTCGCCCAGCCGCTTTTCCAACCCGTCCAGATCACCGACGCCGGCGCCTTCCAGGTCGAGCCAGTCGGCGTGAATGTCGAGATCCGGGTTGCCGGCGCGCCTTGTCTCGTGCCGCTCATGCTCGAACCGGGTGAGGGCGCGATCCTTCAGGTCCCGCGGCCGAACCGGATAGTGCTTCAGGCTGTAGAGCAGGTTATCGGCAAGCGAGAGCGGCAGCAGATAGGTCTCCTCGCCGATATAGGCGAAGCGGCGGCCGGTGACGAATTCCGGCAGGCTGGCGAGGTCGGCATCGCCATACATGATCTTGCCGCCCGCGGGCGCCACCAGCCGGCCGATCAGGGCTGCCAGCGCTTCCTTGCCGCTGTTGTTGCTGCCGACGACCGCCAGATGCTCGCCCGGTGCCAGTTCCAGGCTCGCCTCCTCGACCGCACGCCCACCGGATTCGTCGATGAAGGTGACGCGCTGCACCAGGAGCGGTGCCGGCGCCAGCCTTGCATCGCTGACGACCGCCTGCATCTCCGGCGCCATCATGCCCGGCGGCGAGAATTGCTCGATCACCTGGTCGTATTTGATCTGCACGTCCTGGCGCTGCTGGTCCCAGTCGATCAGCTCCTTGATCGGCGAAGGCAGATCCTTGTAGGCGCTGATGACAGCCAGCAATGTGCCGACATCGAACTGGCCCTTGAGGGCGAAATAGCCGCCGATCACGAAATAGAGAAACGGCGTGGTCTGGGCCAGCATGTTGTTGATGTATTTGACCAGGAACTTGCGCTTGTAGAGCTCGAAGCGGATGTGAAAGATCTTGCCGAGGCGCGAAACGATGTCGGCGCGCTCGAAATTCGAGGTGCCGTGGGCGTGGATCTCGACCGCGCCGTCGACCGTCTCGGCGATGCGCCCCGCCAGCTGCCGCGCGGTGATCTGGCGCTGCTTGCCGAGCTGCAGGATCTTGACGCGGAGCTTGGGGATGACGGTCATCTGCACCGCCAGCATGGCGACGGTGACGAGGCCCATATAGACGTTTTGCATGAAGATGAAGATGAGGGCAGTGGCCGCCATGCCGCCGAGATAGGCCGGCGTGATGAAGGCGTCGCCGATGAAGCCGCCCAGGGGCTCCACCTCATCCTTGATCATGGTGGCGATCTCGGCCTGCTTCACCTTGCGGAAATGCAGTAGCGGAAATTGCAGCACGCGATCATAAAGCTCGAAACGCAGGCGGCGCAGCATGCGCTCGCCGAGGCGGCCCTTCTCCGTGTTGACCAGCTGCTTCATCCAGCCGTTGAGTACAACGAAAAACAGATAGGAGAAGCAGAGCGCGAAGAGATACTCCATCTGCGGCAACTGGAAGCCGCCGAAGAGGGGGATGGGGCCGCCCAGCCAATCCGGCAGCGGCAGGGCGATGTTGAGGAAATCCGCCGTCGTCGAATTCTCGAAGGCGCCGCCCTGGATCGCGTCATTGACGATCCGTTTCGGCAGTTCCAGCGAGACGAGGTAGATCAGCAGGCTCGCCACCACGATGACCAGGATGATGACCTGGTCACGCCTGGAATGGCGCCAGATGTATTTGAAAAGATTTGGCTCCATGGCCGGCGGCGGACTCTCGGGAAATTGATCGCGGATAGGCTATCCCCATCCCAACGGAACCGAAAAAAGACAGATTGTCAATGCCTTGGCCGGGGGGCGGGCGCGATCGATGGGCAAAGTTTAACTTTCGGCCGCGTCGGCGGTTATGCCATAATCCGCCCGTATCACGGACCTTTCGGCGCTCGCGACGTATCGGGGGATGGCCCGCGTGCAGATGGAAGAAGGCATGACCCGAGGCGCCCGCGTCCTCATCTACTCACATGACACTTTCGGCCTCGGCCATCTGCGCCGCTGCCGCACCATCGCCCATTGGCTGGTCGAGCAGAACAAGGATATGTCGGTCATCATCCTGACCGGCTCGCCCATCATCGGCAGCTTCAATTTCCGGGCCCGGGTCGATTTCGTGCGCATTCCCGGCGTCATCAAGCTGCGTTCGGGCGATTACACCTCGCTCTCGCTTCTGATCGACACCGAGGAAACGCTGGCCTTGCGCGCCTCCATCATCAAGCACACGGCCGAAATTTTCGACCCCGACATCTTCATCGTTGACAAGGAACCGCTGGGCCTGCGCGGCGAGGTGACCGAGACGCTGGAGATGCTGAAGGCGCGCGGAACGCATCTGGTCCTCGGCCTGCGCGACATCATGGACGAGCCGGCGGCGCTGGTGCCGGAATGGCAGCGCAAGAACGTCCTCCCCTCCCTGCGCGACCTCTACGACCAGATCTGGGTCTATGGCCTGCCGCAAATTTGCGACCCGCTGGAGGGCATCGACCTGCCGAAATCGGTTCGCCGCAAGATGGTCTATACCGGCTATCTCCACCGCTCGCTGCCGCAGGGGCCGGAAAAGCCGACGCCCCTGCACAAGATCGCGGCCCCCTATTTGCTGGTCACCACCGGCGGCGGCGGCGACGGCGAGGACGTGGTCGACTGGGTCCTGCGGGCCTATGAAAACGACAAGCGGCTGCCCTATCCGGCCCTGCTGGTGCTCGGTCCCTTCATGCATTCCGACCGCCAGGCCGAGTTCCTGGCGCGCGCCGCCCAGCTGGACAAGGTCGAGGCGATCACCTTCGATGCGCAGATGGAACATCTGATGTCGCGGGCGATCGGCGTCGTCGCCATGGGCGGCTACAACACCTTCTGCGAGATCGTCTCCTTCGACAAGCCGGCACTCATCATCCCGCGCACGCGTCCGCGCATGGAGCAATACCTGCGCGCCGCCAAGGCCGAGGAACTGGGCCTTGCCGCCATGCTGGAGGATGACGGTGTCCGCGACTGGCGCCGGATGGCGACGGCGCTGCGGCAATTGCCGCAGCAATCGCAGCCTTCCGAAGTGGTCGTGCCCGGCCTGCTCGACGGGCTCAACAACGTCAACCGGCTGGTCCAGCAGGCGCTGGAACGTGGCCGGCGCCCCGCCTCCCTCCGCCTCGCCCAGCGCAAGCGCTAATGCCGGAATTCACTCAGGTCTGACGCGTGCCCGGCAAAATCCTCTTCCTCCTCAAGGGCTATCCGCGCCTTTCCGAAACCTTCATTGCGCAGGAGATCCGCGCCCTCGAGCAGCGCGGGCTCGAGCTCGAGATCTGGAGCCTGCGCTTCCCGACCGACAAGCACCGCCATCCGGTGCATGGCGAGATCCAGGCACCGGTTACCTATCTCCCCGAATATCTCTACCAGGAACCCTGGCGCGTCCTGCGCGGTGTGGCGAAGGCCAGTCGCCGGCCGGGCTTCTGGCGCGCCCTCCGGCAATGGGGCCGCGACCTGCTGCGTGATCCCAGCACCAATCGCGGCCGCCGCTTCGGCCAGGCCTGCGTGCTCGCGGCCGAGATGCCGGCGGATACCGCGCGGCTGCATGCGCATTTCCTGCACACGCCGGCCTCGGTCGCCTATTACGCCCATCTGATGACCGGCGTGCCCTGGTCGTGCTCGGCCCATGCCAAGGACATCTGGACCTCGCCCAATTGGGAAAAACGCGAAAAGCTCAAGAGCCTCGACTGGCTGGTCACCTGCACCGCCAGCGGGCACGCGCATCTGAAGGCGCTGAGCGGCGATCCCGCCAAGGTGGCGCTGGTCTATCACGGCCTTGATTTCAACCGTTTCCCGGAACCGCCGGCACGGGCTGCTGGCAGGCGTGCCGAGATCCTGTCGGTCGGCCGCCTGGTGCCAAAAAAGGGCTATCCCACTTTGCTGCTGGCGCTTTCCCAATTGCCGGCGGAAACGGACTGGCACCTCACCCATATCGGCGGCGGTCCGCTGGAGGGCGAATTGAAGGCGCTGGCCGAGACACTGGGCATCGCCCCGCGGATAACCTGGCGCGGTGCGCAGCCGCAGGAACAGGTGCTCGCCGCCTATCGCGCCGCCGACATCTTCGTCCTCGCCGCCCAGGTGGCCGCCGATGGCGACCGCGATGGCCTGCCCAATGTGCTGATGGAGGCGCAGAGCCAGCGCCTCGCCTGCATCGCCAGCAACATCTCCGGCATTCCCGAACTCATTCGTGATGGCGAGACCGGCCTACTTGTCCCGCCCGAGGATGCGAGGGCGCTGGCGACCGCGCTGCTGGACCTGATCAACCATCCCGAACGGCGGCGGCAGCTAGCCGAGGCGGGTTTCAACCGGGTGCGGGCAGAATTCTCCATCACTACCGGGATCGAGGATCTCAAGCGACGCTTCGCCGGCTAGGATCGAGGCGGTTTCGCGGCGATATGCCGTGCCATGACCGGCTATTCACTCGGTTCAGGTCAATCCGGATGTCGGATTTTCAGTATCAATATGGCTTGCAGTCCCGCGGGGCCGCGGCTCCAATCGGCGATCTCGATTCACGCTTAAAGCAGCTTTGCATGGCAGCGCGTCCTTCAGCCCTCAAGGCGCCGTTCCTGAGATCGATTCGGTGGCGCGAGTCCGTGCGGCCGCACGGTTCCTATCCCTTCAATCTGGGACCTTTTGGCGCCGATGATTTTGAACTGGTCTTTACCCGGCCGGTCACCATCCTGGTCGGCGAGAATGCGACCGGTAAGTCGACCTTGCTGGAGGCGCTCGCAACCTTGGCCGGCTTCCACGCCGGCGGCGGCAGCCGCGATCACAACTATCTGGCACCCGACAGCGAAAGATCGCCCTTGGCGGCGCATCTCCGGGCGTCGTGGTTGCCCAAGGTTACCCAGGGTTTTTTCTTCCGCGCTGATTCCTACATCAATCTAGCCAGCTATGTGGAGAATTTGGCCGCCGACTGGCCCGAAATGCGCTCCCTCTATGGCGAACGTCACCTGCAGCGCCAGAGCCACGGCGAATCCTTTCTCTCCCTGTTCGAAAATCGCCTGAAGGCAAGTTCCCGCGCGCTCTATCTGCTGGACGAACCGGAAAGCGCGTTGTCGCCCAGCCGCCAGTTGAAACTGCTGCGCCTCATCCATGACTGGGCACTGACCGGCCGGGTGCAAATTGTCCTCGCCACCCATGCGCCCCTGCTGATGGCGCTCCCGGGCGCCACCCTTCTGCACTTGACCGATTGTGGCATGTCCGAGGTCAATTTCCGCGCCACGCCGCATTTCGAAGCCATGGCCGCCTTCTTTCGCGATCCGGACGGTGTCGTCGCGAAGGCCCTGGCAGAGGGCGCCGGGCCGGCCGGCTAGCTTTCCTCGAATTTCCGCCGCACCTCATAGGGATGGGCCTTCGCCCAATCCTTGATGGCGGCTTCGAGGGCGGTATCGGCCTTGGCCGGCAGGGTGACGACAAAGCGCACATACTGGTCGCCGCGCGTCTTGGTCTTGGGGTTCTGGATGCCCTTGCCCTTGAGGCGGAGTTGTGTGCCGGAATTGCTGCCGATCGGCACCTTGAGCGCGACGCGGCCATCGATGGTGGGAATCTCGATCGTGCCGCCCAATACCGCTTCCGGTAGGCTGATCGGGCATTCCAGCAGCACGTCGAAACCGTCGCGCTCGAAATAGGGGTGCGGGCGCACCGCCACTTCGACAAAGGCGTCGCCGCTGGGGGCGCCACCCTGGCCGGCGGCACCCTGGCCCTTGAGGCGCAACTGGCTGCCCGATTCCGTGCCGGCCGGGATGCTGACGTCGAGGGTCTTGCCGTCGGCAAGACCGACCCGTTTCTTGGCGCCCCGCGCCGCCTCCAGGAAATCGACCTCCAGCCGATAGGTCACGTCGGCGCCGCGCATGCGGGTATTGGCGCGGCCGCGGCCGAAGCCGAAGAAATCCTTGAAGATCTCGTCATTCTCGTCGAGGTCGATGCCGAAATCCTTCGGCCCCCGGCCACGACCGCCGCCGGCACCACCCCGGGCCTGGCTCCAGGGCCCGCCGGCCTGAAATCCGGCGCGCGGATTGCCGTTCTCGTCCAGTTCGCCGCGGTCGAACTTGCGGCGTTTCTCCGCATCCGAGAGCAGGTCATAGGCGGCACTTGCCTCCTTGAACTGGGTCTCGATCTTCTTGTCGCCGGGATTGAGGTCGGGATGCAGTTTCTTGGCGAGCTTGCGATACGCTTTCTTGATCTCGTCCGCACTGGCGAGGCGGCTCACGCCTAGAACCTTATAGGGATCTGCCATCTTGGCTTCCGCAACCGGTGAAGTTTACTGAAATGATGGTGGCATGGGGCCGGCCATCGCGCCAGTGTTCCGGCGCCAGTGTTCCGGCGCCAGTGTTCCGGCGCCAGTGTTCCGGCGCCAGTGTCCCGGCGCCAGTGTCCCGAGCGTTGCCCTAGGGCATGATCTTCCAGGTACCGTCGGGCTGGCGGCAGGCGGTGCCGGTGCCGGAACTGGACTGGCCCTGGGCGGTGACGCCGGTCTGGAAGGTGCGGCAAGTCTGGCCGCCCGCCGTCTGCACCGTCTCGACCGGCCTGGTATAGCCGCTGGTGTTGTTCTGCGGATTGGACCAGCTGGCGGTCTGGCCGTCCGGCACGTTGTTGAGGGCGTGGGTCGCCGTCTGGTACGAAGTCTGCTGGTCCTGGCGGTCGAGATAGGCGCCGACCTGGTTGCCGACGACGCCCCCCGCCAGGGCGCCCAGACCCGCTGCCCACCACCAATTGTCCTTGCCGCCGATGGCGGCACCCGCCGCCGCACCGGCAACGGCACCCAGGGCCGTGCCCGTCTGCTGCTTGTTCCAGCCGCCGCTGCCCTGCGTACAGCCGGCCAGTGCCGCTGCCAGAAGTGCCGCGAGGGCAAGGCCGGCCAAATGGCGGCGGACTATCAGCGAATGCATCGACGCAACCTCTTGATCGGGTGGAAAATCCAACTGGAAAATGGCGACATCCGTGCCCTATTTCAATGCTATAGAGGAGGCTCATCGCAACGTGATGGACAACATTCATGGATGACAGCATGTCGGTGGCGACCGGCAAGCCCGGGCCGGATGATCTGCATCCCTGGGAAGAGCCCTTCGCCAAGGCCGCGGCCTGGCTGGCCGAGGCGGAAAAGAGCGAGATCAACGACCCCAATGCCATGGCCCTGGCCAGTGTCGGCGCTGACGGGATGCCCTCGGTGCGCATGGTGCTGCTGAAGGCGATCGATCCGCGCGGTTTCGTCTTCTACACCAATTTCGAAAGCCGCAAGGGGCGGCAGATCCTCGAAACCCGCAAGGCGGCACTGGTGCTGCACTGGAAAAGCCTGCGGCGCCAGGTGCGGGTCGAGGGCGAGGTCGAGATCGTCAGCGATGCCGAGGCCGACGACTATTATCATTCCCGCCCGCGGGCCAGCCAGATCGGCGCCTGGGCCAGCCAGCAATCGCGGCCACTGGAAAGCCGCTTCGAACTGGAAAAGCGCATCGCCGCCTTCACCGCGAAATATGCCATCGGCACCGTTCCGCGCCCGGAATACTGGTCGGGCTTCCGCATCCGCCCGACCTATTTCGAGTTCTGGGAGGACCGCCCGTTCCGCCTCCATGACCGGTTGGTCTATTCCCCCGACGGAGATCGCTGGCGCACGGAGAAGCTGTTTCCATGAGGGCCGATTCATGACCGGGAGGGCCGGCGCAGTCCCGTTTGCCAATGATCGCGCCGCAGCCGGGCGCCTGATGCGGCGTGCCACGGTCGCTGCCATTGCGGCGGCCCTGGTCATGATCGCCATCAAATTCGCCGCCTATCTGGCCACCGGTTCGGTCAGCCTGCTCTCAACGCTATTCGATTCCGCCCTCGATTTTGCTGCTTCCCTGGTCAACCTGATTGCCGTCCGCCAGGCGTTGACTCCGCCGGATGCCGAGCACCGCTTCGGCCATGGCAAGGCCGAACCGCTGGCCGGCCTCATGCAGATGGCTTTCATCCTGGGCTCCTCGCTCATCCTGCTGGTCGAGGTCTATCACCGCTTCGCCGATCAGCATGTGGTGCGGCATTCGGAGATCGGCATCGCCGTGATGCTGGCCTCCATCGCCATCACCGGATTGCTGATCCTCTACCAGCGCCGCGTCGTGCGCCTTACCGGATCGCTGGCTGTGGGTGCCGATTCCGCCCATTACAGCAGCGATTTCCTGGTCAATTTCAGCGTCATCCTGGCGCTCGTCCTGGTCGGCCAGTTCGACCTCTGGTGGGCCGATCCGCTGGTCGGCCTCGGCGTCGCCATCTTCATCGGCTACACCGCGGTCAGCATCGGGCGGCAATCTTTCGACATGCTGATGGACCGCGAAATGGACGACGCAACCCGGAATAAAATCAAGACGATCGTGCGCGGCCATCCGGAGGTGATTGACCTGCACGATCTGAAGACGCGCATGGCCGGGCTCGACGGTTTCATCCAGTTCCACCTCGAGCTCGACGACGAGATCTCGCTCAAGGAAGCGCATCGCATCTCGGATGCGGTCGAGGCCGAGTTGCAGGCGGCCTTTCCCGCCGCCGAGATCCTCATCCACCAGGACCCGCAATCCGTCGTCGAACGGCGCCAGCGCGACGCCTGATCGCAAGAAACAGGAAAATTCCATGTCCGACTCTTCCCAACGCAAGACTGTGGTGCTGACCGGCGCCAGCCGCGGCATCGGCCATGCCACCGTCAAGCGTTTCAGCGACGAAGGCTGGCGCGTCATCACCTGTTCGCGCGATGCAATCCCGGACGAGTGCCGCCGCGACCCCAACTGGACGCATCACATCACCGTCGACCTGGCCCTGCCGCAGGACGCGATCCGTTTCGTTGAAACGGCGCTGGAGGTGCTGGAGGGTACGCCGGTGCATGCCCTGGTCAACAATGCCGCGATCAGCCCGAAGACGCCGTTCAAGGAGCGACTCGGCTGTCTCAACGGCGATCCCTCCGCCTGGCGCGAGGTGTTCGAGCTCAATCTCTTCGCGCCGCTGCAACTGGCCCGGGGCTTCGCCCCGGCCCTGGCCAAGGGCAAGGGCTCGGTGGTCAATATCACCTCGATCGCGGGACACGCGATCCATCCCTTCGCCGGTTCCGCCTATTCCACCTCGAAGGCGGCGCTTTCCGCGCTGACCCGCGAAATGGCCAATGAATTTGCCCCGCTCGGCGTGCGCGTCAATGCGGTGGCGCCGGGCGAGATCGAGACGGCCATGATCGGCCCGGAATACGAGGCGCTTATTCCGCGCATTCCGATGGGCCGCATGGGCACGCCGGCGGAAGTGGCAGGCGTCGTCTACCAGCTTTGCGGCAGCGATTTCGCCTATGTGACGGGGACCGAGATTTTCCTCACCGGCGGTCAGCACCTGCTTTAGCCTCTGCAAAGCACATTCTGGTATGAAACCGCATCCCAATTGATAACGCGGGACGATCCACACCAGACTTTATTCCTTGCGCCTGTGTTGCTCTGGCTGGCGCAGTGCCGTTCGGCTATTGTCCTTTAGAGGAATGCGCCCTCCGACATCTCGGGAGATTCCTAGCATGCAGGCTCCTATGCCGCGCCGTCTCGTTGCGATCCTTGCCGCCGACGCCGTCGATTACAGCCGGCTGATGCATCGCGACGAGGAAGCGGGCATGAGCATCCTGCTGCAGCGACGGCAGGTGCTCGATGAGGAGATTCGCCGCCACGGCGGCCGCATTTTCTCCGGCGCCGGCGACAGTGTGCTGGCGGAGTTCGGCAGCGCCCTCGATTCCGTCCGGTGCGCCCTGCAATCGCAGCGCCTCCTCGAGAGACTCAACGCCGATGACAGCGCAGAACGTCGCCTTGCCTTCCGCATCGGTATCAATCTCGGCGACGTCATTCCGACCGATGACGGCAATCTCTATGGCGATTGCGTGAACCTCGCCTCGCGCCTCGAATCCGTCGCGCGGCCCGGCGGCATCTGCCTCAGCGAGGAAGCCTATCGCCAGGTGCGGCAATGCGCCGATTTCAGCTTCGACGATCTCGGCCAGGTGCAGCTCAAGAATATCGGCCCGGTGCGGGTCTATCAGGTGGCGTCCAGCGGCGGCAATGCCAGCAAGGCGACCAGGGCTGTCGACGCCACCGCCCTCCGTTCGCGCCCCGGTATCAGCATCGTCGTGCTTCCCTTCGACAACCTGTCCGGCGACCCGGCCCAGGAATATTTCTGCGACGGCCTCGTCAACGATATCACCACCGACCTGTCACGCTTTCCCGATCTCCTCGTGATCGCGGCGAATTCCGCCTTCGCCTACAAGCACCGGCACCGCAAGGTGCAGGAGATCGCCGCCGAGCTCGATGTCCGCTATCTTCTGGAAGGCAGCGTCCAGCGCCTGCAGGAACGCATCCGCGTGAATGCGCAGCTGATCGATGGCGGTACCGGTCATCACGTCTGGGCGGAACGGTTCGAGCATGATCGCGGCGATCTCTTCCAGTTGCAGGACGAGATCATTCGCCGTGTCGTCGGCGCGCTGCCCGGCCGGCTGCGCGACATCGAGGGCCAGCGTGCGCTCAAGAAGGCCGTGGTCGAGATCGACGCCTATGATGCCTATTTGCGCGGGGTCTCGCTCTATTCGATCGAATCCCAGGCGGCGCTCGATCTCAGCCGGCAGCAGTTCGAGCTCGCGGCCGCGCTCGACCCCGGCTTTGCCAAGGCCTGGGGCTACCTCGCCTATACCGCCGTCCAGGCCTGGATCGCCGGCTGGGCCGATGCGGCGATCCTGGTGCAGGCCGAGGAATTTGCCCGCCGTGCCGTGGCGCTCGATCCCGGCGACTACGCCAATCACTGGGACCTTGCCTTCGTCTACCTCAATACGCGGCGCTTCGATCTCGCCCGCGACTCTTATGGCCGCGCCGTTAGCCTCAATCCCAATGACGCCGATCTGCTGGCCGAGATGGCCGAGACGCTGGTCTATACCGGCGAGACCGCGCTGGCGCTCAAGCAATTGGCCGAGGCCATGCGGCGCAACCCGTTCCATCCCGATTGGTATCACTGGGTGATGAGCTGGGCGCTGTTCAACAGCGACCGTCTCGCCGATGCCCTAGCCGAGCTTGAGCGCATGAACCGGCCGCCGCAGCACGCCGACCTTCTGCGCGCCGCCATCCTTGCCGCTCTGTCGCGGCAAGCGGAGGCCGCCGCCACGCTGGATCGGTTCCTGGCCTACCGGCCGGGCTGGTCGCTCGTCAAGGAACGCGCCCGCATGACCTTCCGCCACAGCGTCGACGAGGATCGCTGGCTGGGCGCGCTGGCACGGGCCGGGCTGCCCGCGGCCTGACAGGTCCGTGGCAGAGGCAGGAAAAGGGGGGAACGGCAATGTCGCTGAAGAATACGTCGGATGAAGCCTTCGTTCTCTATCTCGAAGGCCAGCAGCTTTTCTCGGTCATCGACCGCAAGGACCTCGATGCGGCCCTCGCCAAGTTTCGCGCGGCCACCAGCCTGTCGCCGGATTTTGCCCGGGCCTGGGGCCATATCGCCTATTGCCTGGCGCAGATCGTGGTAGGTGGGCATGAACGCGACCGGAAAAGGGCCAAGCAGTTGCTGGAAGAGGCGGAAGGACATGCCCGGACAGCCATCAGCCTTGATGCGGGCGACTATGCCAATCATTGGGATTTGGCATTCGTTCTTCTCAATCTGGGACGGGGCGAGGAAGCCTATCGGGCTTACGAGCACGCGCTCGCCTTGTTCGACCGGCAGACCGACAAGCTGGACCGGCGCAATGACCTGCTGGTCGAGATGGCCGAGGCCTATGTCTATGCTGGCAACAGCGACCGCGCCTTCGAGCTTCTGGATCGAGCCGTGCGCGTTCCCGACTGGTATCGCTGGATCCGGGCCTGGGCCCATTTCAACAGGCGTGAATACAAGGAAACGATCGCCGAGATCACGGCGATGCGCAAGAAATGCTTCGATGCCGGCTATGTGCCCGATATCCAGCTTCTGCTGGCGGCTGCCTATGCCTATATAGGTGACAATGCGCTGGCACAGGAAGCGCTCGGCCGGCTGCGCAAGGCGCGTGCGGATTGGGATCTCGCTAGCGAACTGGCGCGCAACCCCTTCGCCAGCGAGAAGGATCGCCTGCACTGGGAAGAGGGCATGCGCCGCGCCGGATTCAACTGAGGCCCTGCGGCGGCGGGTGCAGTGCTGGAACGGCCAGAAGGCGCTTCAGCACCCAATGGGTCGGCCAGAAGACGAAAAGCGGCATGGCCACCAGCAGCAGCGCGAAATAGAGATCGGGCGGCAGCCAGTCCTGCGGCGCCGCATCGCCGAGGCCGTAGACATAGTTGATGTTGACGGGCAGGCCCGGATTGTCGGCGGGCGCCGGTGGTGGTGGCGAAATCCAATAGCAGATGAGAAGCAGGATGGTGGCAAGCGGCCACCACAGCCAGATCGCCCGCCGGTCATAGCCGTGCCGCCACAGCAGATAAAGGATGAACAGCGGCAGCCAGAAATGGAAGAAGGAGAGGAATCGCGTGAAGAGGGGAATGCCTGCGTCAAACATGTAGAGGGTCATGCCGGTCACCGGCAGGCCGATGGCGCTGCCCAGGAAGTCCGCCATCCAGATGGCCTGCGGCAGCAGGATGCCGATCGCCGCGGCCGAGGCCCACAGCATTTGGCCGGACCAGAGCGAGATCAGGGCGAGGAACAGGGCGACATCGCAGAAATAGAGGAAATTCGTCGGCCCGTAATCGCGCCAATAGATCGGCACCAGCACGGCCATGAAGAGCGTGTAGGGAAGTTTCAGCCAAAGCGACGGCGCGCAGTGTGTGTTCATCGCGACTGACCCGGAGGAAAGGCAAGATATTCGTGATGTTCCGGTCATGGTCCCCTAGTAATCGCGCGCTGTCACCCCCATGTTCAGGCTGTCGAACTGTCTTGCCTCGCTCTCTACGTCTACGCCTGTCCAACGGCGACCAGCCTATTGATGCCTTGCCTTTCAGACCTCGATAGACCGCAGGATGTTCCCGCGGTCTCACGCCAATCAGGAGTCTGAAAATGTCTATTGGCACAGTGAAATGGTTCAATTCCACCAAGGGTTACGGCTTCATCCAACCGCAGGACGGTGGCGCCGACGTGTTCGTGCACGCCACTGCCGTCGAAGCGTCTGAGCTGAACTCCCTCGTCGAAGGTCAGAAGATCTCCTACGAGGTCGAGCGCGACCAGCGTTCGGGCAAGCAGAGCGCGGTGGCCCTGAAGGCCGCCTGAGCGGTCTTCGGACTGCACTGATTTCCGCCGCCCGCGCCCATGCGCGGGCGGCGGTTTCGTTTCCAGCAAGTTCTATTCGGGAGAAACGTCATGGCTGTTGCCGACATGATTCCGGGCCTCGATGACAAGGCCCTCGCCAATCTGCGCGAGAACGCGGCTCGCTTGAGCCTGACGGGCAGTGAGGCGCAGAAAAAGCAGGCGGCGACGCTGACGCCGCTGATCGACGCAGAACTTGCCAGCCGACTGGCGGCAAAGGCCAAGCCGGCGCGTGGCGGCAAGCGCAAGGCGGCGGTCACCGCAACTGCAGCGCCCGGACCGCTTTCTGGCCCGCTTTCGTCCTGAGGTCAGGTCCATCGCCGCAGAACGGCGATCAGTCGGGTCACGCTGGCCCTCAGGTCAGCGTTGTCGGGGCCGGCTCGCCGCGCAATCCGGCGCGATAGCCGCGCTCCCACTCTTCCTCGAAGCCCTCGACATCCGATCGCGGCTGCGCAATCCCCGCCGCGGCCTTGCCGGAGGCCGTACCACGGCGGCGCTCGTCGCCCTGGTCATAGCCCAGACGAAACGCAGCTTCGGGCGAATAGATCAGTCCATGGTGCCGGTCCATCTTGCCCTCCTCTCGCAGGTGCAGCGTACCGTTGGCTCGTATCGGCGGTAGGGTGGCAACAACCGTGATCGGTCTTGGTTCCAAGTGCCGCCAATGGAAAAAATGCTGCGCCCGGTTGCAGCAATCCGCCAGCCGCCAGGCGGCCGCAGCGACGCCGTGCCGCAGGTGAGGCATCAGGGGTTTCATGTGTAGGCGCCAATGTGGGCACATCGGCCAGACCGAAAAATATAACCCGACTTGTTCTTTACACCGCTGGCGGCGTCGGGTTTGGTCGTGTTGGAACCTTTGGTGCCGATCGGCAGTGTCTTTGGCTTGTTTTGCTTGGGTTTCTTGTGTTCACGGCTGCTGTGCTTTTGGCCTTTACTCATAGTAGGTTCCTAAAATGCCTAGTATGTTCCGCGCTTAATTGCACTGGACGCTTGGGCTTGGGCATTCAGTCGAGATCCGTGGCGAAAAGCATATAGGAGCCACGGCGGTTTCGCTGGTAGATGCGGGCGGCTGCCCACTCGATCCGATGGCGATTCCGGTCAAATGTGTCCAACAGATCGGTTTCATCACACTTTGCCCGTGGATTCATGTGGCACAATGACTCTGCCCCGATAAAGAAGGGGATTTCCAGCGATTCATCATGTGCCCAGAAGCGCACGCAGAGTCGCCGCGCATCAAAGCTACGACTCTGATTAGGAAATCCCAAAGGCATTCAAATCGCCCAAATTCATTCTAGGCCGTCCGTGGCGAATCATTGCTCTCCCCCATCTTTCAGCCGGCTGGCGCTCATCCCGACTAACATTGTCAAACAAGAGTTTTTGTCGATATCCGTCTGTGGCCGGTGATCTGTGAAGGACGCCCTTGGCGCCACGCCGATTTGCTCTTGCAGGAACGACATATGCGCTCACCAGCCCAGGCGCTCTCAAAGCTCTTGTTGCAACGAAGGCAGCAGCGAATTTTAAACTCGGTGAAGCAATGCGCTTCGTCGATTCTGTTGTGAAGCATTCGAAGGATATGGTGACGATACATCGGTTTGATAAGTAGGCCCATTCTCTAGGCGTTCCAGCGGAACAGTCTTGGGCACGGTCACTGTAATGATACAATATAATCGTCAAGTTATATATTATGAATGTGGATAAATATAAACTTGGCAAATCATTTATTTATAGCCATTTCTGTAAAGCTAACAAGAATAACGATCGCAAGAATATTTTTGGAAGGAGTTTAGTTATGTCAGGCAATGGAAATATGAAAACGTCGCCGCTTCCGGCAAATGACAAAGCAGCCGCCGTGCCCGTGGCCGTGCCACAGGCCGAGCCGACAGTACCCGCCAAGGAATCCGCTCCGGCCGAGAAATCGGACAAGTAGGCGCCTCACCGGCGGCGGGGAAGGGTCGTGGCCACGTGTCCCGCACCCTTCCCCATCTCCGCCACGCCCCTTAGAGGAGTTTTTCATGACCAAGGCTCCGCAGTTTTCTCTCCCGCTGTCCGGTGACATACGGCGCACGTCGGTCTCGCACGTGACTTTCGCCCAGCCCTTTCTGCTGGAGGGTGTTGCCGATCCTTTTCCGGCTGGTACCTACCGCGTCGAGATCGATGAGGAATTGCTGCAGGGCGTGTCATTTCCGGCCTATCGCCGGGTTGGCGTTGTCATGCAAAAGATGACTGACCCGCCGCAACCCGACATGCCAGTCATCTCTCTCTCCGATCCGCGTCAGCTTGACCGGGTATTGATGATTGATCGGGCCGAGAACGCTCTTGATCGAGCCGGAAAGATGTCAGCTGCTGACCAGGCGGAACCATGATGCGCTGGTTCGTACCACCGATTGTGGTGCCAGCTGCACTTCTGATCGGCGTCGTTGTCCTTGTCCTCTTGGGCGCTACCTGACGAACGGTACGGCAATTCTTCATTGATCAGGGCTCCGTACGAACAAACTTGTCCGATCGAAGGGTCCGTGTGTGCCTGCCTTAATTCTGCGACACGATGGTCAGCGCCTATAGAACTTTCAGAAAACAGTTTCAGCGGCGTAGACTCGAGGCAGTAAAACTTGGAAGATAGACTGGCCATAAAGAAGTAGGCCAGGATGACGAATCCCAAGCTGATCGAAAACGTGATCGTGCCGCGGTTGCGCGATATCGGCGATTTCAGCGTCATGCGCGTGCTGCCGGTGGCGGAACGGCGGATGGTGGGCCCCTTCGTCTTCCTCGACCAGTTCGGCCCGGTGATCCTGAAGGCGGGCAGCGGCATGGATGTGCGGCCGCATCCGCATATCGGCCTGGCGACCGTCACCTACCTTCTCAAGGGATCGATCGTGCACCGGGACAGCCTCGGCTATCGGCAATCAATCGAGCCAGGTGCCGTCAACTGGATGACGGCCGGACGCGGCATCGTGCATTCGGAGCGTTCCAGCCCTGAATCCCGCCAGCATCCGCAGGAACTCTATGGCCTGCAGAGCTGGGTGGCGCTGCCGAAGGAGCATGAGGAGACGGCACCCGCCTTCCAGCATTACGGCGGCGAGGTCATGCCCGAAGGCGATGCCGAGGGTGTACGCTTGAAGGTACTCGCGGGTCGGATCCAGGGGCTGGAATCCCCGGTCGCGACATTGTGGGAGACCTTTTTTGGCGACGTGACTCTTGCTGCCGGCGCCCGCTTCCAGCTCGACTGCACCTATGACGAACGGGCCGCCTATCTGATCGAGGGCCAGGTATCGGTGGGTGGCGAGAGTTTCGCGCCGGGCCGGCTGCTCGCCTTCGGCAAGGGTGCCGAGATCACGCTTACCGCCGAAACACCCACCCGCCTCGCGGTTCTGGGCGGCGCCACCATGGATGGACCACGGCACATCTTCTGGAATTTCGTGTCCTCGCGCCAGGATCGCATCGAACAGGCCAAGGCGGATTGGCAACGCGACCAGTTCGGAGTCAGAATAGCAGGAGAGACGGAATATATCCCTTTGCCCTGAACCGCCGCAGTAGAATGGCGCCAGGATCGGGGGACTCGTTCGGGGGGACGAGGTGACCCAAGCCGTTCAATTCGATCCGGATGACCCGCAGGGTCTTGCCCGTGCCATGTCCGCGCTTGGCATGCAGTCGAGCATCCTGGTAGGCGGCTTCCAGTACTGGGACAGCCGCCGCAAGGGGCGCCAATTTCCCGCGCGCGGCGATCTCGACCCGCTGATCGATATTCCCCGCCTGGTCCCGCACATCATCCTGATCGACGTGCGGCACGACCCGTTGGATTTCCGCTTTCGTCTCATCGGCAGCGCGGTGCGTCGCAATCTCGCCCGCGACTATGTCGGCCATTGGTTCTCGGAATTTCCCAATTACAGTGCCAGCAGCAATATCTGGCCGCGGCATTGCGCGGTGGCGGAAAGCGGCCGGCCGATGCTGCAGCGGCCGACCTATGTCGGGCCGAACAAGGACTTTATCTATGTCGAGAACATCCTGCTGCCGCTGAGCGTCGACAATCCCGGCTGGAGCATGCAGATGATGTTCCTCGAATTCATCAGCAAGAGGCACTAATCTTGGATCGCGCGCGCTGCGGAGGCGCCGGCTTCGATATGAGGTGCCATGCATCAGATCCTGTCATTTGATGCCGACGATCCGGATGCCCTTGCCCGCAGCATGGCGGCGCTGGACATGCATTCGCCCCTGATCATTGCCGGGTTCCGCTATTGGGACAGTTGCCGGCGCGGTCGCCAAATGCCAGCCAGGGGCGACATCGACCCGCTGATCGATGTGCCGCGCCTCGTTCCCAACATGATGCTGTTCGATGTCAGGCGCGAAAACCTCGATTTCCGCTGGCGCCTGGTCGGCAGCCGTGTCCGCCAGTATCTGCGCCGGGACTATACCGGCGAATGGTTCTCGCAGGATCCGCTCTACAACGATCCCGAGAGTGCGGTCTGGCGGGCCATGACCCTGTCGGATCGCGAGCAGAAGCCAGTCCTGCTACGGCCAAAATATGTCGGCCCGCACAAGGACTTCATCCATGTCGAGAATGTCCTGCTGCCGCTTCATGTGGACAGGGAGGGCTGGGGCATGGAGATGATCTTCATGGATTTCATCCGCAGGCCGACAGCCGGGGGCCTTCACGGGGCGCGGCCGGGCTGATAAGAGGGAGCCCCCACCCCCCAACCGGAAAGCAGCCCTGCCATGACCGACCAGTCGATCAAGCTCGACGGCCCCAGCCATCCGCCGCTCAATGGCGAGAAGCCGCAGCAATTGGTCGTGTTCCTGCACGGCTATGGCTCGAACGGCGACGATCTCATCAGCCTCGCGCCCTATCTGGCACCGGCGGTGCCGGAAGCCGAATTCCTGTCGCCCAACGCCCCCTTCCCCTGCGAGATCAATCCGTTCGGCGGCTATCAATGGTTCGGGCTGGAAGAACGCAATGCCGAAACGCGCCTGGCCGGCGCGCGCATTGCGGCCCCCATCCTCGATGCCTATCTCGACGAACAGTTGGCGGCGCGCGGCCTCAGCGATGCCGATCTCGCTTTGGTCGGTTTCAGCCAGGGCACCATGATGGCGCTTCATGTCGGCCTGCGCCGCGCCAATCCGGCGGCCGCCATTGTCGGCTATTCCGGCATGCTGGTCGCGCCCGAATTGCTGGCCGGCGAATTGCAGTCGAAGCCCCCCGTGCTGCTGGTCCACGGCATGGCTGATGAGGTGCTGCCCTTTGCCGCCATGGGCGAGGCCGAGGCGGCGCTCAACGCAGCCGGGGTAAAGGTGTTCGCGGAAGGCCGGCCGGGCCTGCCGCATTCCATCGACCAGCGCGGGCTGGAACTGGGCGCTTCGATCCTGCACCAGGCCCTTTGCCGGCATCACCACCACCACCTCTGAGGGGCGCGATGCGCCGGCCATGACAAGATGGTGAAAGAGGAAGGCCGCCAACCGCTACATCTTGAGTTTTGCGCCGCGCCCGGTTATTCCTAGGGCATCCACTGTGGTTATCCACAGCTGACGCGGCACGGGAGATGGCATGATGTTGGCCTCGCCTGAGGCATGTCCTGCTCTGGTGCTCAACGCCGATTTCCGGCCGTTGAGTTACTTCCCGCTGTCCCTGTGGCCCTGGCAGGAAGCGGTCAAGGCGGTCTTCCTCGACCGCGTCAACATCCTCTCCGAATATGACGAAGTGGTGCACAGCCCCAGCCATGCGATGCGGCTGCCCTCGGTCATCTCGCTCAAGGAATACGTGCCGCAAGAGCGGCGCCCGGCCTTCACCCGGTTCAACGTCTTCCTGCGCGACCGCTTCCGCTGCCAGTATTGCGGCCGGACCTCGGCGGCGCACGATCTCACCTTCGATCACGTCGTGCCGCGGGCCCGCGGCGGGCGCACCTCCTGGGAGAATGTCGTCGCCGCCTGCCAGAACTGCAACCTGCGCAAGGGCAGCAAACTGCCGCATCAGGTCGGCATGTTTCCCAGGCGGCGGCCAGCGCAGCCAACGACGTTCGAACTCCAGGAAAACGGTCGCTCCTTCCCGCCAAACTACCTCCACCAGAGTTGGCGGGATTTTCTTTACTGGGACAGCGAACTGGAAACCGGCTAAGGGCCGGCCCGTTTCGGTATCGTCCGTTTCCCAATCATTGTCGCGAGACATTGCATCCCGCATGGCTGGGCTGCGTCGGGCGGCTGTTGCCAGGCGACGGCACCTCCCCTAAAGCAGGGCGAAACCCCCGGGGTTCCGCCATCCATGTCCGCCTTTTTCCTGAAGCGCCTGTTCCCCCTGCTGCTCGGCTTCGTTATCTGGGGCCTCGCCGTGGCGTTGCAGGTGCGCGCGGAACTCGGCCTGTCGCCCTGGGACGTGTTTCACCAGGGCCTCGGTTTCCGCCTCGGCATCACCATCGGCATGGCGGGCGTCGTCACCTCGGTGGGCGTGCTGCTGCTCTGGATTCCCTTGCGCATGAAGCCCGGCATCGGCACCGTGCTCAACGCGCTGGTCATCGGCCCCTCGGCCGATCTTTTCCTCCTGATCCTGCCGCCGATCGACGACCTCTTGCTGCGCTGGGTCTTCCTTCTCCTCGGCATCCTGCTGATGGGAGTGGGCAGTGCCCTCTATCTGCCGGCCCGGCTTGGCACCGGCCCGCGCGACGGGGTCATGGTGGGCCTCAACCGCAAATTCGGCTTCTCGATCCGCTTCGCCCGCACCATCGTCGAGGTCTGTGCGCTGGTCATCGGCTGGTTTCTCGGCGGCACGGTCGGCCTCGGCACCCTGGTCGCGGCAATCGGCATCGGTCCCACCATCCAGGCCTGCCTGCAGATCCGCCATCGCCTGGTGGAGCGCATGACCGGCATACCCCAGGGCGCGATCTGACGCCGCTCAGCGGGTGCTGAGCGGCGTCGTCGCCAGGGCGGCGAAGGCGGCGGCGGTGACGATCTCGTTCACGGTGGCGCCGGTCTGCACGATCTGGGCCGGCTTCGACAGGCCGACCAGGATCGGCCCGAAGGACGTACCGCCCATTTCCTGCATCAGATTGGCAACGATATTGGCCGAATGCAGCGCCGGCATGATCAGGATATTGGCGGGGCCATTGAGGCGGCAGAAGGGATAGAGCTCCTTCATCAGGCCGTAATTCAAGGCCACGTTCGACTGCATCTCGCCGTCATATTCGAAATCGACCCGGCGCTGGTCCATCACCAGGACCGCCTCGCGGATGCGTACCGCCTTTTCGCGCGGCGGATTGCCGAAATTCGAGAAGGAGAGGAAGGCGACGCGCGGCTCATGTCCCAATTGCCGGGCAATATTGGCGGATTGCACAGCGAAATCCGCCAATTGCTCGGCCGAGGGCAGTTCATGCACATGGGTGTCGGCCAGCAGCACGGTACGCCCGCCTGCCACCAGGATCGAAAGCCCCATCAGGGTCTGGCCCGGCCGCACGTCGATGACCTTGGTGACATCCTCGAGGCAGACATTGAAGCTGCGCGTCACCCCGGTGACCATGGCGTCGGCATGGCCGGCCGCCACCATGCAGGCGGCGAAGACGTTGCGGTCCTGGTTCACCATGCGCTGCACGTCGCGGGAAAGGATGCCGCGGCGCTGCAGGCGCTCATAGAGCATGTCGTGATAATGCTGGCGGTGCGGCGTCGTCGCCGCATTGACGATCTCCAGGCCCTGGGCATCGTGCAGCCCCTGCGCCCTGATGGTCTCGGCGATGCGCTCGGGCCGGCCCACCAGGACCGGCGTGCCATAGCCGGCGGCGCGGAAGGCGATGGCGGCGCGGATCACCTTTTCCTCCTCGCCCTCGGCGAAGACGACGCGCTTCGGGTTGTGGCGCACGCGCTCGAAGAT
Organism: Dongia mobilis; assembly: GCF_004363235.1. Taxonomy (GTDB): domain Bacteria; phylum Pseudomonadota; class Alphaproteobacteria; order Dongiales; family Dongiaceae; genus Dongia; species Dongia mobilis. The sequence continues at coordinate 131,741 of NZ_SNYW01000013.1, read as the reverse complement.
GAGCTGCAGCGAACCGGCGGCAGGATCGAGGCGCCCGGCCAGCGAGGCCACATAGGCCTCCATGTCGATGATCGGCTTGCGCGCCACGCCGCTATCCATCGCCGCCTTGGCGACCGCCGGCGGTACATAGGTGATGAGCCTGGGGTCGAACGGCACCGGGATGATGTATTCCGGGCCGAACCGCAGGCGCCGGCCGGAATAGGCGGCGTCGACCTCGTCCGGCACATCCTGGCGGGCCAGTTCGGCGATGGCATGGGCCGCCGCGATCTTCATCTGGTCGTTGATGGTGGAGGCGCGCACGTCGAGGGCGCCGCGGAAGATATAGGGAAAGCCGAGGACGTTGTTGACCTGGTTCGCGTAATCGCTGCGGCCTGTGGCGACGATGGCATCCGAGCGCACCGCGGCCACCTCCTCCGGCGTGATCTCGGGATCCGGATTCGCCATGGCGAAGATGATCGGCTTCTCGGCCATCGACTTCACCATCGCCTGGGTGACGGCGCCCTTGACGGACAGGCCGAAGAACACGTCGGCACCTTCCATCGCCTCTTCCAGGCTGCGCGCCTTGGTCTTGACCGCATGGGCCGATTTCCACTGGTTCATGCCTTCGGTGCGGCCCTGGTAGATGACGCCCTTGGTGTCGCAGAGGATCGCATTGTCATGCGGCATCCCCATCGCCTTTACCAGTTCGACGCAGGCGATCGAGGCAGCACCGGCGCCGTTCACCACCAGCTTCACGTCCTTGAGATCGCGGCCCGTCAGGTGCAGCGCATTGAGGAGGCCGGCCGCCGCGATGATGGCGGTGCCGTGCTGGTCATCGTGGAAGACCGGGATGTCCATCAGCTCGCGCAATTGCTGCTCGATGATGAAGCATTCCGGCGCCTTGATGTCCTCAAGGTTGATGCCGCCGAACGAAGGGCCGAGATAGCGCACGCTGTTGACGAATTCGGTGACGTCCTTGGTGTCGACCTCGAGGTCGATGGAATCGATGTCGGCGAAGCGCTTGAAAAGCACCGCCTTGCCCTCCATCACGGGCTTGGAGGCGAGGGCGCCGAGATCGCCGAGGCCGAGGACCGCCGTGCCGTTCGAGATGACCGCCACCAGATTGCCCTTGGCGGTATAGTCATATGCGGTGTTGGGGTCCTTGGCGATGTGGAGGCAGGGATAGGCGACGCCGGGTGAATAAGCGAGGGAGAGGTCGCGCTGGGTGGTGAGCGGCTTCGAGGCGATGATCTCGATCTTGCCGGGCCGGCCCGTTACATGGAACTGGAGGGCATCTTCCTCAGTTATGGTAGGCTTCTTGGTATTCATGGCGCCAGCATCTCTCCCCGCTTGCTGACATGCAGGCTGACATGAATTGGCGCGGAATTAAAGGGGAAGGGCATGTTTCCTGACTTAAATCAGGCAATTGCCGCGCAAACCGCCACCGGAATGGCCAGAATGATGCAGGCGCGAAGATAAAGGGCCAATCCAGTCCGGATGTCGGCCGCCCGCAATTGCCAGCGGCCACCGTCATTCATCCAGGGGTCCGGGCGGAGCTGGCCGTGATAGATGCGGGGCCCCGCAATGGCGAAACCGAGGGCGCCGGCCAGGGCCGCTTCCGGCCAGCCGGCATTGGGTGATTTGTGCCGCCGCGCATCGCGCCAAACGGCCCGCATGGCAGCGCTGGCGGCGGCGCCGCGCTGGACAAGGGCTGCCAGAACCAGCAGCAGCGCAGAGATACGCGAAGCCGGCAGGTTGGCCCAGTCATCGGCCCGGGCCGCGGCCCAACCGAAATGCTGGTGCCGTGGCGTTTTGTGGCCGATCATGCTGTCGGCCGTGTTGAGCGCCTTGTAGGCAAGCAGGCCGGGCAGGCCCAGAACGAGGCCCCAGAAGACCGGCGCCACGACGCCGTCCGAAAAATTCTCGGCGAGGCTTTCGATGGCGGCGCGGGACACCCCCGCCTCGTCCAGCCGCTCGGGGTCGCGCCCGACGATTCGCGCCACCGCAATGCGCCCGCCCTCGACGCCGGACAGTTCCAGCGCCGAGGCGACATCTGCCACATGGACATAGAGGCTGCGTTGCGCGATCAGCGTCGACATGGTGAGGCCCAGCCAGAGCGGCCCCCAGGGCAGGGCCAGCAACAGGGCCTGCAGCAGCCAGCCAAGGACGAAAGCACCGGCTACCAGCAGGAAAGCGAGGATCGACCCGTTGAGGCGTTGCCGGCCGGGTGTGGCACTCGGCCGGTTGAAGCGTCGGTCGGCCCAGCCGATCACGGCGCCGATGGCGACGACGGGATGGGCGATCCGGCGATAGAGCCAGCCGGGCTCACCCAGGATCGCGTCCGCGGCGATGGCAATCAGCAGGGCGGCAGGGTGAATGAAATCGGACATGGGGTGGCGATGAACTGCATCCGGGCTGTTCCGTCAAGCACCGAGTGCTATGCTGCCCCCGAATTGCAGGTGTCACAAGGGCACGAGGAGGTCGGTATGGCACCACAGAGCGTAAAACACCAGGGTGGCTGCCTGTGCGGCGAAGTTCGCTTTGACGCGATCGGCTATCCGCGCGCGGTCTTCCACTGCCACTGCGCCTCCTGCCGCCGGCATACCGCGGCGGCGGTTGCGACCTTCGCCGTCTTTCCAACGGCACCGGAAAAATTCCGCTGGTCGGGCCGCGCACAGCCCGGTCGCTACCAATCCTCGCCCGGTGTCACCCGCTCGTTCTGCCGTCGCTGCGGTACCCCGCTTGCCTACCAGGCACTGAAATACCCCGGCGAAATCCACCTCAACATCGGTGCCTTCGATCACCCCGAGGCGCTGGTACCGACCGCGCACTTCTTCACGGCGGAGAGAATTCCCTGGTTCGACACAGCCGATTCCCTGCCGCGCCACCTCCATGATACCGCCGGTCCGGTGCCCGAAGAGAAATGGGGCGGCGACGAAGCGTGAGGATCGTTCTCGGAATCGGCCATGAAAGCGGGGTTGCATTTGCCGAACTTGTGGCACTGGCGGATGATTGCCTGAAACGGGCGGCATGCGCCCAGCGCGACCTCGACGCGGTTGCCAGCATCGAGAGCCGTCGCGCCGTCGGGCTGGTCGTTCGACTGGCGCAGCATTTCGGCGTCGCGGCGACGTTCTATCCGGCGGCGCGACTCGAATTGGAGACACCGCGCCTCCTGCACCCGTCCGAGGATCTGTTTCGGCGCATCGGCTGCCATGGCGTTGCCGAGGCGGCGGCCTTGGCCGCCGCCGGCCCGGAAGCGGTGCTGGTCCTGGCGAAGCAGGCGGCGCGGGGCGTGACCTGCGCCATTGCCGCCAGGGACCCGAATCGCGGATAAGGGCGCTCATGAGCATCGTTCACTTCATCGGCGCGGGGCCCGGCGACCCCGACCTCATCACGGTCAAGGGCCAGCGCCTGATCGCCGCGGCGCCGGTGGTGCTCTATGCCGGTTCCCTGGTGCCCAGGGCGATCGTCGCCCTGGCGCGGGAAGATGCGCGGGTAATCGACACGGCGCCGCTCCATCTCGACGAGATCATCGCCGAGATGCAAAAGGCGCATGCGGCTGGCCAGGATGTCGCCCGGGTCCATTCCGGCGATCCCTCGATCTATGGCGCCATCGGCGAGCAGATGCGGCGACTGGACGGGCTCGGCATTCCCTATGATGTGGTCCCTGGCGTGCCCGCCTTCGCGGCGGCGGCAGCACTTCTCAAGGCGGAACTGACGCTGCCCGAGGTCAGTCAGACCATCATCCTCACGCGTGTGCAGGGGGCGTCCTCGCCGATGCCGCCGCGCGAGGACCTGAAGACCCTCGGCCAATCGGGAGCCACTCTGGCGCTGCATCTCTCGGTCAAGAGCATCGACAAGGTGGTGGCTGAGCTGGCGCCCTTTTATGGCCTCGATTGCCCGGCCGTCGTGGTCTATCGGGCTTCCTGGCCGGACGAGGCGGTGGTGCGCGGCACGCTTGCCGATATCGCGGACAAGATCGCTGGCGGCGACATCAGGCGTACGGCGCTGATCTTCGTCGGCCGCGTCTTCGGCCCGGCCGATTTCAAGGACAGCCAGCTCTACAACGCCGCCCACCAGCATCTCTACCGGCCGGAATAGGCGCCATGGAAATGGAGCCGCGCGCAGAGCTGTGGCGCCGGCCGGATTTCCGCCATCTCATCGCCGCCCTCGGCATCTCCCATCTCGGTGCCAAGATCGCGCGCGAGGCCCTGCCATTGACCGCCGTGCTGGCGCTGGGGGCGGGGCCGCTGGCGATGAGTTCGATTACCATCGCCAACACCCTCCCCACCATCCTGCTGGCGCTCCATGCCGGCGCCCTGCTCGACCGCATCCGGCGCCGGCCGATGATGATCTGGAGCGACCTGCTGCGCTGCCTCGTCCTGCTCAGTGTGCCGATGGCGGCCCTCCTGGACCTCCTCAGCATCACCCAACTCTGTCTCGTCGCCTTCCTCGTCTCGGCGGCGACGCTGGCCTTCGACATCGCCGACCAGGCCTACCTGCCGGGCCTTGTCGGCCGGGGGCATATCCTCAAGGCCAACGCCGCCAAGGAAGCGACCGATGCCAGCACCGAGATCGTGGGGCCGCCCCTGGGCGGGCTGCTGGTCCAGGTGATCGGCGCGCCGCTCACCATCCTGGTCAATGCCCTTTCCTATCTGCTGTCGGCCGTTTTCCTGCTGCGGATCGGGGTGCGCGAAACGGCACCGGCAATTGCAACGCGTCCCGACTTCCGGCGCGAGATCGGCGACGGCCTTCGCGTCATGTGGCGCGATTCCGTGTTGCGGCCGCTGCTCTATGCCCGATTCATCCGGACATTCTTTGGCGCCATGCTGGCCCCATTCTATGTGCTCTATCTGGTGCGCGATCTCGGCGTTTCGCCCCTGGTGCTCGGCGTCATCGTGGCGACGGGCGGGGCGGCAAGCCTGATCGGGGCGGCGGCGGTCCCGCGCCTGGCCACCCGCCTGCCCGTCGGGCCCGGTCTCATCCTGGCTTTTGCGGCAAAGACCATGGGCCTTGCCTGTGTGCCGCTGGCGGGTGTCATGCTGGGCGTCTCGCCGCTCCTGGTGGTGCCGCTCCTCATCCTGCAGCAATGCCTTGCCGATGGCAGCACAGGCTATTTCGCGGTGCTGGAACGGACCCTGCGCCAGCAGCGCGTGGCGCCCGAATTGCTGGGCCGCGCCGGTGCCACGACGCGCCTTGTCAACGATGCCCCGGTACCGTTTGCCGCGCTGCTGGCCGGCGTCGTCGCCGAACGTTACGGCATCGATCCGGTGCTCTGGATCGCCATTGCCGGCTATGCCCTCGCACCGGTGGTGGCGTTCTTCTCGGCTGTGCGCCGGCTGCGCTCGATCTAGCTGCCAAACCCCGCTTCGCCGACGAGGTTGCCCTTGCGGTCATAGACCAGCAATTCGATGTCGATCTTGCCGTCAGCCTCGGCGAGGGCGACGCCTTTCGCCGACCGTGCGATGTCGCCGCCAATCGGGATGCCGGATGCCGCGCAGATTTCCAGTGCTTCCATCGCCGTATTGCCGGCACGGATGCGCTCGGCCACATCCGCGCTGGCGCCGAGATCCAATGCGCGCCGGGCGATCCGCGCCAGATCGACCTGGCTGCGGCCGGAATGGAGATCGAGATGGCCTTCCGCCAGCTTGGCCATCTTGGCAAATCCGCCCGCAAGTGTCAGGCGCGGGATCGGATGGTGGCGCAGGTATTTGAGCACGCCGCCGGCAAAATCGCCCATGTCGATGAAGGCGATCTCCGGCAGGTGATGGCGCTTCTCGACGGCCGCTTCGGTGGTGGAGCCGGTACAGGCGGCGGCATGGGCAAGGCCGGCCGCCCGGATCACGTCGATGCCGCGATGGATCGAGGCGATCCAGGCAGCACAGGAAAAGGGATGCACGATCCCGGTGGTGCCGAGGATCGAGATGCCGCCGACGATGCCAAGGCGCGGGTTCCAGGTCTGCTTCGCAATCTCCGCGCCGCCGATGACCGAGATGGTCACCTCGGCATCGGCATGGGTGGCATGGGCGGCGGCGACTTCTTCGAGCACGCCTTCGATCATGGCGCGGGGGGCCGGGTTGATGGCGGGCTCGCCGGGCGGGATCGGCAGGCCGGCCTTGGTCACCGTGCCGACGCCGGCACCGGCCCTGAACACCGTGCCCGAGCCCGGGGCGAGGTGCCGTACCCGGGCGCGGATATGGGCACCATGGGTGACATCTGGGTCGTCACCGGCGTCCTTGATGATGCCGACCTCGGCAAAATCGCCCGAAAGCACCGGTTCCAGCAGGGAAAAGACGGGTTTTTCGCCCTTGGGCAGGGTAATCGTCACTGAATCGGCGAATTTTCCGGTCAAAAGGGCGGAAAAAGCCGCCTTGGTGGCTGCCGTGGCGCAACATCCGGTGGTCCAGCCCTTGCGCAGGGGGCCATCGGGGCGGCGCTTGGTGTTTTGGGTGGGCGGGTTCTCGGTTTCGGCAGCCATGACGCAATTGTATGGGCGGATGTCTTTTGCGGGCTAGTCAGTGGCGGATACTGCGCTAATTTGGGCCGCTATGGATAAGCTATTTGCGACATTGCCGGAAATGGAGCCGGGCTGGGTCTGGCTGACCGGAGCCGGGCCGGGCGACCCCGGCCTGCTGACCCTGCTGGCGGTGAAGGCTCTGGGGTCGGCCGATGTCATCGTCTATGACGCGCTGGTGGATCGGTCGATCCTCGATCTCGCGCGCCCCGGCGCCGTCCTCGAATATGCCGGCAAGCGCGGCGGCAAGCCGTCTGCAAAGCAGCCCGATATTTCGCTGCGCCTCGTACAACTGGCGCGCGAGGGCAAGCGCGTGCTGCGCCTGAAGGGCGGCGATCCCTTCGTCTTCGGCCGCGGCGGCGAGGAAGCGCTCACCCTGGTCGAATCCGGCATTCCCTTCCGCATCGTCCCTGGCATTTCCGCCGGCATCGGCGGCCTGGCCTATGCCGGCATTCCGGTGACGCATCGCGAGGTCAATTCGGCGGTCGCCTTCGTCACCGGCCATGACGCCACAGGCGAGGTGCCGGATTCGGTCGATTGGGCCTCGCTCGCCAGGGGTGCCCCGGTGATCGTGCTTTACATGGCATTGAAGCATCTGGGGCGCATTGCCGAGCGCCTGATGGCCGGCGGCCGGTCCGCGACGACGCCGGTCGCCGTCGTGGCGCGCGCCACGACGGCCGATCAGGCGGTGTTGGAAACGACCCTCTCGCGGGCGGCGGCCGAGGTGGAAGCGGCCGGCATCGAGCCGCCGGCCATGGTGGTGGTGGGCGAGGTGGTGCGCCTGCGGGCGGCGATGGATTGGATGGGCGCCCTGCAGGGCCGCCGGCTGGAACCCGATCCGCTCGGCCTGCGCCGCCGCGACCAGACCGGCTGAGCGACGCCTTTCATGGCGCACGGCCTCATCATCGCCGCCCCCGCATCGGGCAGCGGCAAGACCCTGACGACCCTCAGCCTGCTCTCGCTGCTGAAGGCACGCGGCATCGATGTGGTGGGCTGCAAGGCGGGACCGGACTATATCGATCCCGGCTTCCACGCGGCTGCCACGGGCAAGCCCTGTTTTAACCTCGACATCTGGGCGATGCGGCGCGAAGGCCTCGACGGACTGCTGGCGCGCCAGGCATCGCGCGGCGATCTGGTTGTCGTCGAAGGCGTCATGGGTCTCTTCGACGGTATCCCCGGCTTCTCTGCGCGCGAGAACGGTTCGACCGCTGAACTCGCCCGCGCCCTGGGCCTGCCCATCCTCCTCGTCATGAATGTGAAAGGCATGGGGGCGACCGCTGCGGCCCTGCTGCAGGGGATCGTCACCCATGATCCTTCCCTGCAATTCGCGGGTGTCATTTTCAACCAGGTGGGCGGGCCGGGCCATCGCGACATCCTCGCACGCGCTGCCGCAGAGGCCGGGCTGACGGTCTTCGGCTGTCTGCCGCGCGTTGCCGAGCTTGCCGTGCCGGAGCGGCATCTCGGCCTCGTCCAGGCGCGCGAACATGCCGCCCTGGATGATTTCTTCGCCGCCGCCCGCGCTGCCTTCGGCGATGCGCTCGAACTCGAGGGCATCGTCGCGGCGGCGGGCGAGATTGCGGCACGCCCGGCCAACTCAGTGCTTCTGCCGCCGCTCGGCCAGCGGATTGCGCTTGCCGAGGATGCGGCCTTCGCCTTTTCCTATCCCTTCCATCTTGAACAATGGCGGGCGGCCGGAGCCGAGATCCTGCCCTTCGCGCCGCTGGCCGATCAGGCACCCGATGCGAGCGCCGATGCCGTCTTCCTGCCGGGCGGCTATCCGGAACTCCATGCCGGGCGCCTCGCCGGCAATCGCCGCTTTCTCGACGGCTTGCGCGCGGCCGCTGCGCGCGGGGCCGTCGTCTATGGCGAATGCGGTGGCTATATGACCTTGGGGTCGCATCTCACCGATGCCGCCGGTGTGCAGCATCAAATGGCCGGGTTGCTGCCCGTCGCCACCTCCTTCGCGACGCGTCGGCTGCATCTCGGCTACCGTGCGGCGGAACTCCTAGCGGCTGCGCCGTTCGGGACGCCCGGCACGACCTTGCGCGGCCATGAGTTCCACTACGCCACCATCCTTCACGAAGGCGACGCGCCGGCGCTCTTCCGGCTGACGGATGCCAGGGGCCGCGATCTTGGTCCTGCCGGCCGCCGGGTGGGGCCGGTGATGGGTTCCTTCATGCACCTGATCGATCGCGCGGCCTGACGGCGAAGGCGTATCGCCCAATGGACGCCATCGGTCTGCCGGTTCCGCTTTCCGGTCCATTCGTCCAGGAACGGATGACCGCCATGCAAATTCCGCCGGACGATTGCTCCGGCGGGCGGTCGGTCCGCGCGCTATGATCCGCCGCGATCCCAGCTGCAGACCCTTTCGCCATCCCGATGCCCACCGATACCACCTTCGTTCCGCCGTTGGCCGGGCCTCGCAGTCCGGTGCACCGGCCGTGGCACGCGCCGGTGACGCAACCTGGCCCGGTCCTCTTCGCAACGCTCTTCACCGTCGATTCCATCGCCCGCGCCATTGTGGCGCCGGTGCTGCCGCTGGAGGCCCTGCGCCTGCTGGGCTCGGCACGCGATGTCAGCATCATGGTGACGATCGTCGGCATTGCCGGCGTCGTCGCGGCGCTGATCCTGCCCGGCATCATCCTGCGCTGGCGTCCGCGTGCCACCTATCTGCTCTCCATCGCACTGCTTGGCATCGCCTCGCTGGCGATGATGACGGCACATATCGCCGGCTTCGGCCTCGGCTGGATGCTGCGCGCGATGGCAGCGGCCGGGCTCCTCGGCCTCCTCAATATCTACATCGCCGCCTTCATCGGGAAAAAGGCGCTGGCAAAATCCGAACCCTTGCGTACCTTCTTCTCGGCCACCGCCTGGGCCGGTGGGCCCTTTCTCGGCATCCGCCTCTACGAGATCGATCCGGCCTTGCCCTTCGTCGTCTCGGCGGGAACGGCGCTGCTGCTCTTTCTCTATTTCCGCCGGTTGCGGCTTCAGGCACCGGTACCCGGGATCGCCCAGCGCTCCAACCCCGTCGCGAATATCCGGCGCTATTTCGGCCAAAAGCGCTTGACGCTGGCCTGGATCCTCAATTTCGGCCGCGAGACCTGGTGGGTGACGCTCTTTACCTATGCGCCGATCTATCTGGTGCAGAACGGCATGCCGCAGGTGGCGGCGGGCAATCTGCTGTCGGCCTGCACAGCGATGCTGTTCGTGGCGCTCGTCTTCGGCTGGCTCGGCCGGCGCATCGGGCTCCGGCGCTTCATCGCCGGCGCCTTCCTCTGGGTATCGGCCGCCACCTTCGGCGTCGTCTGGTTTCATGACCGGCCCGATATCGCCAGCGCCCTGCTGATCGTCTCGGCGGTGGGCGCCGTCTCGCTCGATTCCGTCGCCGTGGTCACCTTCCTGCGTGCCGTGCGGTCTTTCGAACGGCCGCAGATGACCATGGTCTTCAGCATATTCCGCGATGCCGCTGCCCTCATCCCGCCCGCCATCTTCGCCGTCTTGCTGACCTTCTTCCCGCTCTGGACCGTGTTCCTGGTCAACGCCGGCTTTGCCCTGATCTGCGCCGGACTCGCGCTCAAGCTCCCCCGGCGCCTGTAGGGGTATAGGGGGGAATGCGCAGATCGCAATTGCCGGCGGCGGCGGTGGCGCCTAAGGTCCGCGCCATCATGAGCGATATGGTTTCCACCCGACTTGCCCCGCGGCGCTACGGCCGCATCAACTGGATCGGCCTTGCCGCCCTCTATCGCAAGGAAGTGCGGCGGTTCTGGGCGGTTGCCACCCAGACCATCCTGGCACCGATGGTGACCGGGCTGCTTTTCCTCGCCATCTTTGTGCTGGCCCTGGGGCGGCAGGCAGGGACCATCGGCGGCGTCTCCTACATGGAGTTCCTGGCGCCCGGCCTCATCATGATGGCGATGACCCAAAACGCCTTCGCCAACACCTCCTCCTCGCTGCTGATCGCCAAGGTGCAGGGAAATATCGTCGATCTCCTGATGCCGCCCTTGTCGCCGCTGGAACTGACCCTGGGCGTCGCGCTGGGCGGGCTTACCAGAGGCCTGGCCGTCGGCATTGCGACTGCCGCCGCCATCGGGGTCTTCGTGCCGCTCGGCGCGGCGCAGCCCTTCTTCCTGGTCTTCCATGCCGTGATGGCCAGCCTGATGCTGGCGCAGCTCGGCGTCCTCGCCGGGATCCTGTGCGAGAAATTCGACCACATGGCGGCGGTGACCAATTTCGTGGTGACGCCGCTCGCCTTCCTCTCCGGCACCTTCTATTCGACCGAACGCCTGCCGGAATTCGGCCAGCTGCTCGCCCATCTCAATCCGTTCTTCTACATGATCGACGGCTTCCGCTACGGCATGATCGGCCATGCCGACGGTTCGCTGGTACTGGGTATCGGCGTCCTCGGCGGCGTCAATCTGGCCTTGCTCGCGGTCAACTACCGCGCCTTCGCCCGTGGCTGGCGGTTGAAGGCATGAGCCTTCTGGCGCAGCCGCGGCGTTTTGGTGCCGTCAACTGGCTGGGTCTCGCCACGCTGGCTTGGCGCGAGGGTCGGCGCGGCCTCAAGGATTACAACTACCAGCTCCTCGGGCCGATCGTCTCCGCGCTGCTCTATCTCGCCATCTTTCACCTTGCCTGGTCAACCATCGGCGCCGGCGGGGCCGCGGCGATGCTGGCTTTCATCGCGCCGGGACTGGTCGTCTTTGTCGCCTGTGAAAAGGCGTTCGAGAATGCCTGCGGCTCGCTCATCTTCGACAAGCACGAGCGGGTGATCGCCGATCTCCTGATGGCGCCGCTCTCGCCGATCGAGCGGGTGCTGGGTTATCTCGGCGGCGCCTGCGCCGCCGGCTGGGTGGTGGGTGCCGCCGTCGCCATCGCCGCCCTGCTGTTCGCCCCTCTGGGGCTGCACGACCCGCTGGCGCTGGTCTTCTTCGGGCTCATGGGCACGGTGCTGCACAGCCTCATCGGCATACTGGTCGGCATCTGGGCCGAGAAGTGGGATTCCTATGCCGCCATCCATACTTTTCTGCTGCTGCCGCTGGCCTTTCTCTCGGGCCTCTTCTACCGCGTCCAGGATCTGCCGGCGCTGGGCCAGGCGCTGCTGCTGTTCAACCCGGTCTTCTATGTCATCGACGGGTTCCGCTACGGCGTCAGCGGCGAGGCCGCGGCGTCGCTGGGGAAAGGGGCGGTGGTGCTGGTCGCGGTCAATCTGGCGCTCTTTGTCCTCGCCTGGGTCTGGTTGCGGCGCGGCTATCGCCTGAAACCCTGATATCTGATGTCCTGAGAGCTTGCCGCGGCCGAACTTGACCGCCCGGCGATAGTCCCCTAGGGTCGCCGCCATGTCGGCTGCTTACACCATCATCCGCGAACGACGTCGTCTCCGCCCCTTGGTGCGGAGCGATCGACTTGTCGCGCGAACCGGATGGCCTAGCAGCCGCTAGTTCCCGTTCTCGTTAAGTCAAATCGCCCTGCCCACCGGATCGGTCGGCGGGGTTTTTCAAGCTTGTGCGATGCCCTGTGCGAACCCGGATATGCCGTTGATCAAAAAGAGGATTCCATCGAGGCCGAACACCTCGGCCGGAGCCGTGCCCTGATACTCCGAACGCATCTTTCGCCTGCGGTTGACAGTCGGGAGGCATCTCCCGATAGTCGCCGCTTTCCCGGGCCTTGTTGGGCCCATTTCACCGGGCGTTGCGCCCGGGCCATCACCCGAAGAGGCTGTCCATGAATGCGCTGATGCAGACCTATGGCCGTTGCGACCTTGCTTTCGAGCGGGGCGAGGGGGTCTATCTCTTCACGGCGGACGGTCGACGATTCCTGGATTTCGCCAGCGGCATCGCGGTGAACGCCCTCGGTCACAGCCACCCGCATCTGGTTGAGGCGCTGATCGAGCAGGGCCGGAAACTTTGGCATACCTCGAATCTCTATCGGATACCGGGGCAGGAGCGCCTTGCCGAGCGACTGGCGGCCGCCACCTTCGCCGACAAGGTCTTCTTCGCCAATTCCGGCGTCGAGGCGGTCGAATGCGGCGTGAAGCTGATCCGGAAGTATCACGACGATTTCGGCGATCCCAACCGTTATCGGGTGATCGCCTTCGAAGGTTCGTTCCACGGCCGCACCCTGACGGCGCTGGCCGCCGCCGGGAACGAGAAATATTCCAAGGGCTATGCCCCGGCAGTGGAGGGCTTCGACCATTGCGCTTTCGGCAATCTCAACGAGGTGCGCGCCAAGATCGGGCCGGAAACGGCGGCGATCCTGGTCGAGCCGGTGCAGGGCGAGGGCGGTATGCGCGCCGCCGAAATCGAGTTCCTTCAGGGCCTGCGCAAGGTCTGCGACGAATTCGGCCTGCTTCTCATGTTCGACGAGGTGCAATGCGGTGTCGGCCGTACCGGCAGGTTCTTCGCCCATGAATGGGCCGGTATCGCGCCCGACATCCTGGCGACGGCGAAGGGCATCGGCGGCGGCTTTCCGCTCGGCGTCTGCCTTGCGACCGACCGGGTCGCGGCGGCCTTCCAGCCGGGCGCGCATGGCACCACCTTCGGCGGCAACCCGCTCGCCATGGCAATCGGCAACGCGGTTCTCGACGTGATCCTGGCGCCCGGCTTCCTCGACCAGGTCAATGCAGTCGCCGCACATCTCGATGCCCGCATCCATGAATTGCTGCGCCGGTTCCCGGCGACCTTCGTCGGCCTGCGCGGCAAGGGCCTGATGCGCGGCCTGAAATGCGCCGACGGCATTACCAATACCGACCTCGTCACCCAGCTGCGGGGCCTCGGTCTGCTGACGGTCGCTGCCGGGGACAACGTGCTGCGCCTGTTGCCGCCGCTGATCGTCACCCATGCGGAAGTGGATTCCGCCATCGACATGCTGGCCGCCGCCGCGGCCGAAGCCAAGGCTGCCTGATCATGACAAGCACGAAGACCCCGAAACATTTCCTCGATCTCGACGTGATGAGTGCCGCCGATTTGCGGCGCATCATCGAAACCGCCAAGGCGGTAAAGGCGAAGAACTTTCCCCAGGGCAACGGCAAGCCCTTTGCCGGCAAGTCACTGGCCATGATCTTCGAGAAGCCGTCCACCCGCACCCGCGTCTCCTTCGAGATCGGCATGAAGATGCTGGGCGGTGACGTGGTCGTGCTGGAACGGGAAAGCTCGCAGCTGGGTCGCGGCGAGACGGTGGCCGACACCGCGCGCGTGCTCTCGCGCTATGTCGATTGCGTCATGGTGCGCACGACCAGGGAACAGAAACTGATGGAACTGGCGGAATACGCCACCATACCCGTCATCAACGGCCTGACTGATCGCACCCATCCCTGCCAGCTGATGGCCGATGTGATGACCTTCGAGGAGCATCGGGGCCCGATCCAGGGCAAGCGTGTCACTTGGTCGGGCGACGGCAACAACATGGCAACCAGCTGGATTCACGCCGCCGTGCGGTTCGACTTCGAGCTGAACATCGCCTGCCCGGCCAATCTGACGCCGCCCCGCGACGTGATCGACTGGGCCCATCAGCAGGGCGGCAAGGTCCGCATCATGACCGACCCCTCGGAAGCCGTGAAGGGCGCCGATTGTGTCGTCACCGACACCTGGGTTTCGATGGGCGATGCCGATACCCTGGACCGGCACGAGCAACTGCGTCGCTTCCAGGTCGATGATGCGCTGATGGCCAAAGCCAATCCGGGCGCCGTCTTCATGCATTGCCTGCCGGCGCATCGCGGCGACGAGATGACGGCCAGCGTCATCGATGGCCCGCAATCGGTGGTCTGGGACGAGGCGGAGAACCGCCTTCATGCCCAGCAGGGAATTCTTTACTGGTGCTTCGGCCTGCTGTGATCGTCTAGTATGTCGGACATGGCAGATCCCGGGAGCTTCATCCCCGCCAGCGATTTCGTGCAGCCATTCCAGATCGAGGGTCATGGCGTGCGCGGCCGCATGGTGCGCATCGATCGTGCCGCCAGCGAGATTATCGCCAGACACGCCTATCCCCTGCCGGTTGCCCGTCAGCTTGCCGAAATGATGGTGCTGGCGGCGACGCTCGCGGCGATGCTGAAGTATGACGGCGTCTTTACCCTGCAGACCAAGGGCAACGGCGCGCTCCGCCTCATGGTTGCCGACGTCACCTCGGATGGCGACATACGCGGCTATGCCCAGTTCGATGCCGATGCGGTGGCGGCGATTCCGCCGGAACAGGCCAGCCTCCCGCGCCTCACCGGTGGCGGCTATCTCGCCTTCACCGTCGATCAGGGCGATCATGCCGATCGCTATCAGGGCATTGTCGAGCTGGACGGGCCGGATCTGGTCGAGTGCATCCACCACTATTTCCGCCAGTCGGAGCAGATGCAGGCGGGCTTCAAATTGGCGGTCGAGCGCCATGCCGGCGGCTGGCGCGCGGGCGCCATCATGCTGCAGCGCGTGCCGAGCGAGGGTGGCACCCCGGGCGGAGGTGGCGACCTGGACGAGGAGGATGCCTGGCGCCGCGCCATGGTCCTGATGGCGAGTGCCCGCGATGACGAACTGACCGGGCCGGCAGTCGGTTTCACGGACCTGCTCTATCGCCTGTTCCACGAGGACGGCGTGCGCGTCTTTCCGGGCCACGCCCTGCAGGCGCGCTGCCGCTGTTCGGCCGAGCGCGTCGAGCGCGTCCTTTATTCCCTGGCCCCGGAGGAACTGCATGACCTCGCGATCGACGGTGCGCTCGACGTCACCTGCGAGTTCTGCAATTCGACCTATCGCTTTCCGCTGACCGCTATCCTGGCAGGACCGGGCGGCACTGCCGGCTAGATACTGGGCGGCGGGAATCCAAGGCGAGCCGTGGTTCCCCGGCCCGGCGCGCTTTCGATATCAATCCGGCCGCGATGCAATTCTACCAGGCTCTTGACGATCCACAAGCCGAGGCCCAGCCCGTCGGTTTCGCGCGATATCATCGGGTCACCGCGCGCAAAGCGCTCGAAGATGCGCGCCTGGGTTGACGCATCGATTCCCGGCCCCTGATCCACGATGTCGATGCCGAGGCCGTCATCGGGCAGGCGCTGCAGACGCATCGCGACCACGCCGTTGGCTGGCGAGAACTTGACCGCATTGCCGAGCAGATTGGTGAGAATCTGCAGGGCGGCGCGGCGGTCGGCCTGCCAGACCGGCAGATGGTTGCCCACATCCAGCTCTATTCCGATACCCCTCTTGGCGGCTTCCGGTTGCAGGAACGCGGCCGCCTCGCGCGCGATCGCCGCTGCATCCAGGGGCTCCTCGTTCAACTCGATCTGCCCGCTCTCGATGCGGGCCGTGTCAAGCAGGTCGCTGATCAGGTGCTGCAGATGGGCGCCGCTTTCGGCAATGTGCTGCATGCATTCCTGCTGCCGCTGGTTGGCAAGCTGTCCGCACAAGCCGAGGCGCACCATGTCGGAAAAGCCGATGATGGCATTGAGCGGGGTCCGCAATTCGTGGCTCATATTGGCCAGGAATTCGGATTTTGCGCGGTTCGCCCGCTCGGCGCTGTCGCGGGCCAGAGCCAGTTCGACCGCGTGTCGCTGGAACAGTGCGGCAGTGCGCTGCGCCATCAGCGTCTGGCTGCGCTCGCGCCGGATCTCGTAGATTGCCAGAAGGAACAGCAGGGCGCCCATCAGCGAGAAACTGAGACCGCCGACCAGGACGGCGTGCGGGAAACTGCGATCCGGCCCACCCTGGAACCTGTCCGACACATGCCAGAGCAGCATCCAATCGCTGCCGGCAAGTGAGACGGCACGGTGGACCTGCTCCGCCCCGGCCGCCGGCACGGCATCGCCCGTGCGGGAAACCGACCAGGTCCGCGTCGCGTTGTCCGGGCGCACCGACAGGTCAAGGAACAGATCGCCGGGAACGCGTTGCTCGACAAACCTGGCGCGCAGCCTTTCGAGCTCCAGCGGGGCGACCAGCAACCCCTTCATCGAACCCTGGTCGAGTGCCAGGACCAGGCCGAACCGGTCGAACGTGCCGTCATTGAAGAGCGGCTCGGGGCTGAGCAGAATGTGATGCGGCTGCGCCTGGGCAAGCGCGGCAGCGGCAGCCAGTCCCGGCCACTGCGCCGCGTCCCGCGCGATGTCACCGAAACGAGGGAGGCCGGCATCCAGTGCCAGGCGATGCCCGCCATCCGGCATTTCCTCCAGATAGGCCAGGGCCACCTGCCGGTTGGCGGTCCCGTTGCGCGACATGCCGTCGACGACGCGCTGGAATTCCTCGGCCGTGACGCTCTCGGAACCCAGGAACAGGCCGGTCATGGTGCGCAGCGGCACCATCTCGGCGCTCACCAGGTCGGAAAAGGCGTCGTCGAGCCGTGCCAGCGCGCCTTCAACGTTGCCAAGCCAGACCGCGTCGGCCCGTTGGCGCAGCTCGCCATAGATCACCACAGTGGCAAGAACGCCGATGACCAGGGTCACGATCGGCACGGCGATCAGTAGCATCAGGCTGTGGCGCGGTTCACTTGCGTTCCCTTGCTGCAGATCATCCGAATCGGGGCCGATCGGAGATGTCTCATGCTCGGCGACGAGACTCATCAGGCAAGACCTGTGCGGTGGTTCCGGCAGTGACAACAAGGGCAGATATTTGGCGCACCGCGAATTCGCGGCGGCGGCCCCGGACGCAGATTGCTTGCGCGACCGGGCGGAATGGTGGCCGCCCGGATGTCAAAGCGCAAGGTTAATAGTTTCTTGCTGTTAAAGGATGCAGCCGCATTAGGAAGATGGGCACAAATGCCGGCAGGTGTTCATGTATCAATGCAGGCTGCGGGATGGCATCGGCAAATCTGGCAGCGCCGATGATGCGGTTTCCGGCGCGGGGGCAGGGAGCAGCAGCTTGCCGCGCGCCAGGGCCATCCCGAGCCGCATCAGGGGCGCGAAGGCCAGACGCGCGGCAGCCGGCGCCAGCCAGCAGCGCAGTTCATGATAGGCCTGAAAGGCAAGCCCGTTCTGCGCGGCTGCAACGGCGCGGTGGAACACCAACTCGTCCGGGCTGACCTGACGGCATTTCAGACAGCGGATATCGATCTGCCGGTTGGCCGAATGGGCGACCACCAGAAAGAACTCGTCGAGGGCGCCCTCGGCCGCATCGAGGCCGAGCTGCAGGAAGGTGCCACCGCTCACGACGGCGAAATCCCGCTCGCTCTTCAGGGCCGTTACCCAGGCGCGCGCAACCCAGATGACGAACTGGCTGGCAAAGCCGAGTTGCTCGATACAGGTCTCGGCCGGCTTTTCCGTGGTGTCGCGAAGGTCCGGATCGGCGCAGTGATTGTCGTTGGCGGTCATGAGCGGGGGGCGGCTTTGGATGGTTTTGGATATGGCGGGCAGTCTAATGCTGTCCAGATTTATTTGCAAATGATTTGCAATCGCATGTTTGCCTTGCTTGCCTCAGGGCGCTGCCGCTGGCACTCTCGCCCCCAAGTGAAATCCCCGGAACGGGAGGAAAAATGAATACATTCCAATCATTTAGCATCTGTCTTGGCGCCCTGTCGCTGCTTCTTCTCGCGGCCTGCGACGCACCGCCCAACCGCCAGAAATTCGCCGACATGACATTCCAGCATCGGCCAGCCATTTCCCTCGATGTGGCGTCCGTGCAGGTCGAGACGGAGCCGGCGGCTGCCCTGCCCAGCGGCGCCGAGGATGTCAGTGCCGAGTTTCCGCAATCCCCGGCGGCGGCGGTCAATCAATGGGCGGGGGATCGGCTGCGTGCCGTTGGTATCCGCGGCCAGGCCGATGTGACGATCGTCGAGGCACGGGCGATCCGGACGCCGCTGCCGCGATCGAGTGGCCTAGACGCGGCGCTGCGCAAGGAACAATCCGACCGCTATGATCTGGCGCTGGAGGTCAGGATCACCGCCTTCAACCCGGTCATTGGCGTAAGTGGCACGCTGACCGAGCGCGTCACGCGCAGCCAGACGGTACTCGAGGACCTGACCCTCAACCAGCGCGAGGCGGTACTCTACAACATGCTGGATGCCGCCATGAAGGATCTCGATGCACGGCTGGAGCAGCGCATCAGCCAGCATCTCGGTCCGCTCATGCGCTGATGCCGCAAACAAACATGAGGTGCACATGATTGCCAGACTGACCGACAGCGAGATCGCCGCCGCCGCCCAGGAACTCGGGCATTGGCAGGTGAGCGCGGACCGCACCGCCTTGCAGCGCGACTTCAGGTTCCGCAATTTCAGCGAAGCCTGGGCCTTCATGAGCCGCGTTGCCCTGCTGGCCGAAGCACAGGACCATCATCCGGAATGGTCGAATGTCTATAACCGCGTCTCGATCCGGCTCACGACCCATGACTGCCGTGGCCTGAGTGCGCGCGACCTTCGGCTGGCCCGCGATATCGATGCCATCGCCTGATGTCAGGAATTGCGGCCAGTATCGCGCTCGGTTTCCAGATAATCCTGCTTCAGCAACTGGTGTTCCGGGAACAGGAAATCCTCCAGCCCGATGCAGCGGTCGACCCGTTTGCCGTCGGCGGACAGCGGCAGCAGCACAATCTCGCTGCGGCCGGTATGGTCGCGGGCCAGCGGCCATGAATCGAACCCGAAGACCGGTTCCCGCGCCGTGCTGGCCAGCTGGTAGGCGCGGGTATAGCGCCCCTGTCCATCCCAACGCAGTTCGTCGAGATAGCGCCCGGTAAAATCGATCCGATTGAAATCGGCGACCCGCGTACCGACCAGACGATAGCGGATGCGGAAGGGCTGCTCGATATCCACCAGCACGAGGTTGGGCAGCAGGTCGCGGATCTCGCCGGGGTCGATATCGTCGCGCCGTGGCAAGGCGTTGCCATGCCGCTTGCTGTACCAGTAGTCCAGCAGACGGCGAATCCGCGGCGAAGTTATGCCGTCCGGGCTGTTGCTGAATTCGGGGAATTGCTCCTCGGTGGTCATGGTCTTGCCCGGTCGAGTTCGGCCGGCGACAAGCGGCCAATGCCACTATAGCATGACTTGCCATCGCAGTGATCGGCACGATCGCAGGCGGGCATGTTCGCGGGCTGGCGCGGCTATTGCGCCATCACCAGCTGGCCGTTGCCGGAAAAATCCGCGCTGGCTAGGTCGACGAAGGCCTGCGTGATCTCGTCCGGCGCCTTGAGCGACATCGGATCCTCGCCGGGATAGGCTCTGGCGCGCATGCGCGTGCGGGCGCGGCCGGGATCGATCAGGTTGACGCGCAGATTGCTCTGTTCGACTTCCCGGGCATAGATGCCGGCCAGCATCTCCAGTGCCGCCTTGGAGACGGCATAGGTCCCCCAATAGGCGCGCGGACCCCGCGCCGCGCCCGAGGTGACGAAGATGACACGGCCAGCCGGCGATTGACGCAGCAACGGGTCCAGCGAGCGGATCAGGCGCCAATTGGCGGTCAGGTTGACGTCGATGACGTCCTGCCACTCCGCCGGCTTGATATGGCCGAGCGGCGACAGGGTGCCCAACTGGCCGGCATTGCCCACCAGCACGTCGAGGCGGCCATAGCGTTCGTAGAGGGCGGCACCCAGCCGGTCGACGGCCTCGCCGTCCTTCAGGTCGAGCGGCACCAGCAGGCTGGTCTTGCCGTTGATCTTGCGGATCTCGTCGTCGAGTTCCTCCAGCCCGCCCACGGTGCGGGCGGTCAGGACCAGATCGGCGCCTTCCCGCGCATAGGCGCGGGCGATGGCGGCGCCAAGCCCGCGCGAAGCCCCGGTCACCAGCGCGATGCGGCCGGCGAGTCGCCCCGAATTGCCCTGGCTCATGCGCTCTTTTCCGCCAGCAGCGACAACTGGGCCACTTTCTCGTTGCTGTGATCCGTCAATTCGGTCGGGTAGTCGCCGGTGAAGCAGGCGTCGCAATATTGCGGAGCCGCGGCATCGCGGCCCTTGTGGCCCATGGCGCGGTAAAGTCCGTCCAGCGAGATGAAGGCGAGGCTGTCGGCGCCGATGAAGCGGGCCATCTCGTCGACACTCATCTGTGCCGCCAGCAGTTTGCTGCGTTCCGGCGTGTCGATGCCGTAGAAGCAGGAATGCGAGGTGGGCGGGCTCGAGATGCGCATATGCACCTCGGTGGCACCCGCCTGGCGCATCATCTCGACGATCTTCTTCGAGGTGGTGCCGCGCACGATCGAATCGTCGACCAGGATGATCTTCTTGCCGGCCACCTTGGCGCGGTTGGCATTGTGCTTCAGCTTGACGCCGAGATGCCGGATCTGGTCGGTCGGCTCGATGAAAGTTCGGCCGACATAATGATTGCGGATGATGCCGTATTCGAAGGGAATGCCGGAACCCTCGGCATAACCCAGTGCCGCCGGCACGCCGGAATCCGGCACCGGAATGACGACATCGGCGGCGACCGCGGCCTCGCGGGCGAGTTCGGCGCCGATCGCCTTCCTGGCGTCATAGACGCTGCGCCCCTCCATGACCGAATCCGGCCGGGCGAAATAGATGTATTCGAACACGCAGAAGCGGTGCGGCGCCGGCGAGAAGGGCCGGAGCGAGGTGACGCCCTTGCCGTCCAGGATGACCATCTCGCCCGCCTCGATATCGCGCACATAGTCGGCGCTGACGATATCGAGGGCGCAGGTCTCCGAGGCGAGGATGTAGCCGTCACCGAGCTTGCCAAGTACGAGCGGTCGTACGCCCAAGGGATCGCGCACGCCAATCACCATGTCCTTGGCGAGAACGACCAGCGAATAGGCGCCCTCGACCTGATGCAAGGCATTGATCAGGCGGTCGACCACATTGCCCCTGAGATGGGTCGCCATCAGATGCGGAATGACCTCGGTATCCGAGGAAGCCTGGAAGATCGAGCCGCGCTTGACCAGTTCGCGGCGGATGGCGGAGGCATTGGTGAGGTTGCCGTTATGGGCGACGGCAATGCCGCCGAAGGCAAGCTCGGCAAAGAAGGGCTGCACGTTCCTGAGCGCCGTCTCGCCGGTGGTCGAATAGCGCACATGGCCGATCGCGGCGCGGCCCGCCAACTGGCCGACGACGCTTTCCGCCGAGAAATTGTCGGCTACATGGCCCATGGCGCGATGGGCGTGGAAGCTCTCGCCGTCATGGGCGACGATGCCGGCGGCTTCCTGCCCGCGATGCTGCAGAGCGTGGAGACCGAGGACGGTGCGGGTGGCGGCTTCGTCGACCCCGAAAATGCCGACAATGCCGCACTCTTCCTTCAAATGGTCGTCATCGAAGGGGTGCGTGGTCAGCATCGGCAGTTACCTTTTTCCGGCCGGGCTTTCACAGCGTTACTGGGTGCCCTGGATCAGTCGGTTTAGGTCGTTGCGTTCGGCGTCCTTATACCCTGATCCGGCATCTTGTCCACCGGGTTCTTGGGACTGAGGTCCGGCATTCGCGCCGGGGAGGGGCGCATCCGGCGCAGGACTGCCCTGGATGGTGCCGATCGCATTTCCGATCGCCTGGCCCTGTTCCACTGCCTTGAGGCCCTGGCCCAGCGCTTCCTCGCCCTGCTTGAGAATATCTTCGGGCAGCAATGTGAGGAGATAGGCGGCCCCCCGTTCGACCACCGGCAGGGTCCGGGCTTCGTTGACGATGTCCGGCCGTTCCTCGCGATCGGGCATGACCCAGGCCATCAGAATATAGGCGGCGCAGATCACCACCGCCCCGCGCACCAGGCCGAAGACCAGGCCCAGCGACCGGTCGAGGGCCCCCAGCCCGTTATTGCGCACATGCCCCGACAGCCAGTGGTTCACCAGGCCGCACAGAAACAGAGTGATGACGAAGATGCCGATGCCGGTGGCGATGTCGGCCAGCAGCGGCTCCGTGATGTATTGTCGCACATGGATCCGGGCCGGGGCGAACAGCATGATGGTCGCCACGACCGCGCCGATCCAGCCCAGGATCGAGAGCATCTCCTTGACGAAGCCGCGCGAGAAAGCGAGCAGCGCCGACAGGGCGAGGACGCCAAGGATGATGAGATCGAGAAAGTTCAACGCGCGGGCGCTCCTGTTGCGGCTCGTCCCTTAGCCTTTGTTGTGCTGTTGTCGACTGGCGCTCACCGTTGCCTGGAGGGCATTGGAGCGCACTTCATTATAGAGCCAATCGATCATTTCTTGCAGATGGCCGATTTCGACGAGCGCGAGGCCGGGAACCCGGATCGGCTTGCCGCCGGCCTGGGTCATGCGCTTTGGCAGAATGGCGCGCTTGAAGCCCAGCTTGGCGGCTTCCTTGAGGCGCGTTTCCGCCTGGGCCACCATGCGCACCTCGCCCGAGAGGCCGATCTCGCCGAAGGCGATGAGATCGCCCGGCACCGAGCGGTCGGAGAGCGAGGAAACGAGGGCCAGTGCCACGGAAAGATCGGCCGCCGGCTCGGTGATCCTGAGGCCGCCGGCGATGTTGAGATAGACTTCGCTGCCGGCAAGGCCGAGGCCGCAGCGTGTCTCGAGGACCGCCAGAATCATGGCAAGGCGCGCGGAATCCCAGCCGACCACGGCGCGGCGCGGGGTGGCGAGGGGCGAGGGCGAGACCAGGGCCTGCACTTCCACCAATACGGGCCGCGTTCCCTCGATGCCGGCAAAGACCGAAACGCCGCTGACATTGCCGTGGCGCTCGGCCAGGAACAGGGCGGAGGGATTCGGCACTTCGGCGAGACCCCGGTCCGACATCTCGAAGACGCCGATCTCGTTGGCCGGGCCGAAGCGGTTCTTGACGGAGCGCAGGATGCGGAAATGATGCCCGCGCTCGCCCTCGAAATAGAGCACGGTATCGACCATATGTTCGAGCACGCGGGGCCCCGCGATCTGGCCCTCCTTGGTGACATGCCCGACCAGCAGCAGGGTGAAGCCCCGGCTCTTGGCAAGGCGAATCAGCTCGGCAGCACAGGTCCTGACCTGGGCGACGGTGCCGGGGGCGGAATCCAGGCTGTCGAGATAGAGAGTCTGGATGGAATCGATCACCACGATCTCGGGTGCGTCGTCGCGGTCGAGGCTCGCCATGATGTCGCGCAGGGATGTCGCCGCGGCCAGTTCGGTCTTCATCTCGCCCGCCTTGCCGCCCGGCATCCTGTCATCCGGGCCAAGGCCCAGGCGCCGCGCCCGCAATTGCACCTGCTCGACCGCCTCTTCGCCCGAGATATAGGCAGAGCGGGTGTTCTTCAATGCGGTCACGACCTGCAGCAGCAGGGTCGACTTGCCGATGCCGGGATCGCCGCCGATGAGGACAGCCGACCCGCGCACTAGGCCGCCACCGGTGACGCGGTCGAATTCGGCGATGCCGGTCGGCCGGCGGATGGTCTGCGGCACATCGCCGTCGAGTGTGACGAAGGTGACACCCTTGCCGCGCTTGCCGGACAGCCCCTTGGGCACGCTCTCGACCGGCGCTTCCTCGACGATCGAGTTCCAGGCGCCGCAGGCCTCGCATTTGCCGGCCCATTTTGGAAAGGCGGCGCCGCAGGACTGGCAGACATAGTTGCGGGCTGGCCGTGCCATCGCCCCGGCGCCTCAGAGCGGCCGCACGGGCATGCGGATGGGCCCTTCCGAGCGGCCCTGGACGAATTGCTCGACATGGGCATTGCCGGTTCGG
Organism: Dongia mobilis; assembly: GCF_004363235.1. Taxonomy (GTDB): domain Bacteria; phylum Pseudomonadota; class Alphaproteobacteria; order Dongiales; family Dongiaceae; genus Dongia; species Dongia mobilis. The sequence goes on along the minus strand of NZ_SNYW01000013.1, from coordinate 107,756 downwards.
TCGATGTCGCGGGCGTCGCCCTCCCAGATGATGCGCCCCTCATAGATCATCGCCGCCTTGTCGGCGATGGCGCGGAGCGAATGCATGTCATGGGTGATGGAGAGTGCCGTCGCGCCCAGCGACTTGACGCATTTGACGATGAGTTCGTTGATCACCTGGGCCATGATCGGATCGAGCCCGGTGGTCGGCTCGTCGAAGAAGATGATCTCCGGCTCGGCGGCGATGGCGCGGGCGAGGCTGACGCGCTTCTGCATGCCGCCCGAGAGCTCGGCCGGGAAAAGCTCGCCCACTTCCGGGCCGAGGCCGACGGCGGCCAGCTTGCGCAGCGCCACGTCCTTGGCCGCCTTGCGGCCCATGCCGCGCCCGGCGATGAGGCCGAAGGCCACGTTCTCCCAGACTGGCAGGCTGTCGAACAGGGCCGAGCCCTGGAACAGCATGCCGAACTTGCGCATGATCTCCTCGCGCTCCGAGGCCTTCATGCCGACCACTTCCTGGCCGTCGATCTCGATCGAGCCGGAATCGGGTTCCATGAGGCCGAGGATGCATTTGATCAGCACCGACTTGCCGGTGCCGGAGCCGCCGATCACCACCAGCGATTCCCCGCGCGGCACGTCGAGATCGATGCCGTTGAGGACCTTCTTCGGCCCGAACGACTTGCGCAGATCCCGCACCTTGATCTTGAGATCGCTCATCGCGTGAAGAACAGCCCTGTGATGATGAAATTGGCGGCGAGGATCAGGATCGAGGCCGAGACCACGGCATCGGTGGTCGCCTTGCCGACGCCCTGGGCGCCGCCGCGCGAATGAAAGCCGCTATAGGTGCCCATCAATGCCACGATGAAGCCGAAGGCCGCCGCCTTGACGAGGCCGGAGACGATGTCGATCGTCTCGACGAAATCGACCGTGTTCTTGAGGTAGATCGCCGGGCTGAAATCGAGACGGTAGACGCTGACCAGATAGCCGCCGAAGACGCCGATGATGTCGGCGATAGCAACCAGCACCGGCAGCATCAGGATGGCGGCGATCAGGCGGGGGGCGATCAGGTACTTGAACGGATTGGTCGAGAGGGTCCGGAGCGCGTCGATCTGCTCGGTCACGCGCATGGTGCCGATCTCGGCCGCCATGGCGGCGCCCACGCGCCCCGCCAGCATCAGGCCGGCCAGCACCGGGCCCAGTTCGCGGGTGAGCGAGATGACCACGACATAGGGAATGGTCGATTCGGCATTGAGGCGCGACACCGCGACATAGGTCTGCAGCACCAGCACCATGCCGGTGAAGACCGCAGTCATGCCGACCACCGGCAGGGAATAGAATCCGATCTCGATCATCTGCCTGACGATCAGCCGCGGATAGATCGGCGGCACCAGGCAATGCATGACCGATTGCAGGGTGAAGAGCGCGAGCCGGCCCGCGGATTCGAGGCCGGCGAGGAAGGTCCGCCCGATCGGTTGCAGGATGCGCGTCGCCATCTCGCCAGCCATGCCTCAGCCGCCGCTGTAGCGGCGCTGGAAGCGCGCGCCGAGATTGGTGAGCACCTCGTAGCCGATCGTGCCGGCATCGGCGGCCAACTGGTCGATCGATTGCTGCGGGCCGATGAGGTCGACCAGCGTTCCCGGCGTCGCCGCTTCGGGCGGCAGGTGACCAACATCGATCGTCATGAGATCCATCGAGATGCGCCCCACGATCGGGGCCCGCTGGCCGGCCACGACGACCCAGCCGCGATTACCCAGCGACCTGAAAATCCCATCCGCATATCCGACCCCCAAAGTCGCGATGCGGGTGGGCCCCCGGACTTGATGCGAGGCACCATAGCCAACGGTCATATCCAAGTCAACGTCGCGTAATTGCAGGATTTTTGCCTGCAGACGCAAGGCCGGCCGCAATGGGTTCGGGGCACCCAGGAGCGGGTTGATGCCATAAAGCGAGGCCCCTGGGCGCACCAGGTCGAAATGATAATCCGGCCCCAGGAAGATGCCCGAAGAGGCGGCAAGCGAGACCAGCGGCTTTCGGCCCTGGACCGGCGGCAGCTTGAGGGCCGCCAGCAACTCGCGCAGGGCGGCGAGCTGGCGGCGGTTCATCGGATGCTCCGGGTCGTCGGCACAGGCGAGGTGGCTGAGAACGAGGCCGATATTGCCGGCGCCGATCCGGCGCGGATCCGCGGCGAGCGCGCGGCATTCGCCCAGGGTGAGGCCAAGGCGGTTGAGCCCGGTATCAAGATGCAGCGCAGCCTGGCGGCGCAAGGCGCCGTCGCTTCCGGGTCCCTTCTGGTAGGCCTGCCAGCGGTCGACTTCAGCCAAGGTGTTGAGCACGGGGATGAGGCCGGCGGCGTCGATCTCGCGCTCCGATCCCGGCGGCAAACCGCCGAGGAGATAGATGCGCACCCCGGGCAGCAGGGCCTGGCGGAGTGCCATGCCCTCATCCACCGTCGCCACGAAGAAATCGCTGCAGCCCGCGCGCTTCAGCAGCGGGGCGATGACGGCGGCGCCGAGGCCGTAGGCATCGGCCTTGACCACGGCGCCGGCGACAGCCGGCAGGGCACGACGCGACAGCAGATTGAAATTGGCGAGAACGGCGCCGAGATCGACGCTCAGGAGCGGCGCATAGCTGTCCGGCATGGGCCGCGCTATTCCGTTTGTGCCGGCAGGTAGTCGCTGCGCACCAGGTCGCTGAACCTGGTCAGCATGCCCTCGAATTGCAGCGGCACGGTGCCGATGGGACCATGGCGCTGCTTGGCGATGATGACTTCGGCCACGTTGTGGACGCGCTCCATCTCCCGCAGCCATTCGGACATCTTCTCGGCCTCGTGGTCGCCGGGCTTCTTGCGCTCGTGATAATATTCCTCGCGATAGACGAACATGACGACGTCGGCGTCCTGCTCGATCGAACCCGATTCGCGCAGATCGGCCAATTGCGGGCGCTTGTCGTCGCGCTGCTCGACGGCGCGGGAGAGCTGCGAGAGGGCGATCACCGGGACGTTCAGTTCCTTGGCGATGGCCTTCAAGCCCCGCGTGATCTCGGAGATTTCCTGGACCCGGTTCTCCGAGCCGCGGTTGTTGGCCGAGCGCATCAGCTGCAGATAGTCGATGATGATGAGGTCGAGGCCGTGCTGGCGCTTCAGGCGCCGGGCGCGGGTGCGGAGGGCCGGGATGGTGAGGGCCGGCGTGTCGTCGATGAAGAAGCCGGCCGAGCTCATCTCGGTCGAGGCCTCGACGATGCGGGTGAACTCGTCATCGCCCTTGATGTCGCCGCGGCGGATGCGGTCGGAGGAGACGCCGGATTTTTCCGCCATGATACGCAGCGCCAGCTGTTCCGAGGACATTTCCATCGAGAAGAAGGCGACCTTGTAGCGCGTCCCGGTATCGCCCTCCTTGAAGGCGCTGGCGGCGTTGAAGCCCATATTGGTGGCAAGCGCCGTCTTGCCCATCGAGGGGCGGCCGGCGAGGATGATGAGGTCGGAGGGCTGCAGCCCGCCCAGCTTGCGGTCGATATCGGTCAATCCGGTGGTGACGCCGGTCAGGTGGCTGTCGCGCTTGAACGCAGCCTCGGCCATGTTGAGCGCCGAGATGACGATCGACTTGAAATCCTTCGGCCCGCCCTCCACCTGGCCGGTCTCGGCCAGGGCGAAAAGCTTGGCTTCGGCGGATTCGATCTGCTGCAGCGCCGTCACTTCGGTGTCGTGGATATAGGCCTCGTTGACCGTTGCCTCGCCGAGATCGATCAATTGCCGGCGCAGGTACAGGTCATGGATGGTGCGGCCGTAATCCTCGGCATTGATGACGGTGACGACGGCCTGGGCCAGCTGCACGAGATAGGCGGCGCCGCCGATCTCGGCCAGCGCGCCGTCCTGGTCGAACAGATTCTTCAGCGTCACCGGGTTGGCGATCTGGCCACGCTCGATCAGTTTGGCGATGGCGGCGAAGATGCGCCCGTGCAGCGCGTCGGCGAAATGTTCGGGCCGCAGGAACTCGTTGACCCGGTCGAAGACCAGATTGTTGGCGAGGATGGCGCCGAGGAGCGCCTGCTCGGCCTCGTAATTGACCGGCGGGATCCGCGTCGGCGTGGTGGGACCGCCGCGAATATGGGCAATGTTGTTTGACTGTGTCGATTCCATGGGCGCGACCCTAGCAGGGCACGAAGCAATCCGTGCCTGTGGATAACGTGAATCATGGGATCATAAAAGAATGATTCGAGTCGCGCGCGAAGAAGACGCGTTGCTTCGTCGCAGTTTCTGTTGTCATCCCTCGCGCAGGCGGGGGATCCACAAGTTTATCGCAACAGGTCAGTCACTTGCAGTGAAACTCGTGGATGGCCCGCATGTCGACATTGGTTGACGGGGCGGGCCATGACACAAAAAGCGCTTTGCCGTCGTTCAGTGCAGTTCCGCACGCAGTTGCTGGCGGAAATAGTCGATGGGAATCAACTGGCCCTCGCGCGGCACGCACCAGAACTGCCAGCCATTGCAGGCGGGCGCCCCCTGGACGGCCGCACCCACCTGGTGGATCGAGCCGCGATGGTCGGCGGAGATCAGCGTGCCGTCGGCGCGCACCTTTGCGGTGAAGCGGCCATTGGTCGAGGTCAGCACCGTGCCGGGTTCGAGGAGGCCGCGCTCGATCAGCCAGCCGAAGGGGATGCGCGGCTCCTCGCGCTTCGAGGTGATGCGCAGCACCTCTTCCTCTGGCACCGTCTTCACCTTGGCGATGCGGGCGCGCGCCACCTTGATGTAATTGGGATCGCGCTCGATGCCGATCCAGCGGCGGCCGAGTTTCTTGGCGACGGCACCGGTCGTGCCGCTGCCGAAGAAGGGGTCCAGCACCACGTCGCCCGGCTTGGTCGCCGCCATGATGACGCGGTAGAGCAGCGCCTCCGGTTTCTGGGTGGGATGGCTCTTGGCGCCATCCTCGCCCTTAAGGCGCTCGGCGCCGGAGCAGATCGGAATGAGCCAGTCCGAGCGCATCTGCAGATCGTCGTTCAGCGTCTTCATCGCCTCGTAATTGAACTGGTGGCGGCTCTCGGCCGATTTCGCGCACCAGATCATGGTCTCATGGGCGTTGGTGAAGCGCCGGCCGCGGAAATTCGGCATCGGGTTGGTCTTGCGCCAGATGACATCGTTCAGCATCCAGAAACCGAGATCCTGCAGCTTGGCGCCGACGCGGAAGATGTTGTGATAGGAGCCGATCACCCAGAGCGAGCCGTCATCCTTGAGCACGCGCCGCGCCGCCTTCAGCCAGCCTTCGGTAAAACGGTCATAGGTGGCGAAATCGGCAAACTTGTCCCAATCGTTGTCGACCCCGTCGACCCGCGTATTGTTCGGCCGGTGCAGCTCGCCATTCAACTGTAGATTGTAGGGTGGATCCGCGAAGATCAGGTCGATCGAGCGTTCCGGCAAGGCGTTCAGCACATCGATACTGTCACCGCCGACAATGGAATCCAGCGGCAAGGACGGTGTTTTCGGCATCGGTTTCAAGTTCGGCCCCCATTTCTGATGGGCCGATCCTGAGTCACGCGATTCCGCGTGTCAACGAGAAAGTGATTTGAGTCAACTGGTTATCAGAATGTTCTCAGAAACAGGTCTAAATGTCCGTCGGTGTTGTGGGGTGATGCCATGGGCGCGGATGGCAGCCAAGTGCTCGGGCGTCGGGTAGCCGGCATTGCGTTCCCACCCATATACGGTATGCACGCTGGCCAGCTGACTCATGATCTTGTCCCGCTCCACCTTCGCGAGAATCGAGGCGGCAGCGATGGAGAGACTCTTCTGGTCGCCCTTGACGATACAGGTGCCGGGACAGGGCAGGGCGGGTGGCCGGTTGCCGTCGATGAGGGCATGGGCGGGCGCCAGCGCCAGACCCTCGACGGCGCGGCGCATGGCAAGGTGGGTGGCCTTGAGGATGTTGACGGCATCGATCTCGGCCGGGCTCGCCCCCGCCACGGCAAAGATGGCCACTTCCTGCAAGGCGGCGGCGATATCTTCGCGCGCCCCGGCGCTCAACTTTTTGGAATCATCCAGGCGCTTCTCCAGCGCCTTCGGCAGGCGCGCGGGGTCCAGGATCACGGCGCAGGCAATTACTGGTCCCGCCAAGGGACCCCGCCCGACCTCATCGACGCCGCAGACGAGCTGGCCCTTGGCGAGGCCGGCGGCCATTTCATAAGTCCAGTCGGGCATCGTCTCCGCACGCGGCAGCAAGAATTCAATCGCGCGGCAATTCTGCCGGGACCGCGCCCTTGCCACAATCGGAAAAGCCCCACCTGAATAGCGCGGGATCTACAGGCAGTAGTGCCCTGGACCAATCCCTCAGTTTCCTTCGGTCAACACCAGGCCGTCGGGCGCGAGCACGACATTGACCGGCATGCCGTCCTTGACCGCCGTCGCGTGCCAGAAATTGTCGCAGCCCTTGCTGGTGATAACGACATTGCTGTAGCCGGCGGCCTCGAATTTTCTCTTGGCATCCTCAGGGGTCGAGCTGTCGATCACCTCGCCCTCGGTGCAATTGTTGCCGCTGGGGAGATTGGGCTGTGCATCCTGCGCAAATGCAGGGATCATGGCGGAGAGGATGATGATCGACAGCGCCGCGAGGATGGCAAGGACAATACGGGCGGCGATCAGGCGTTCAAGGATGACGCGGGTCATGCTTCTCTCCCTTTGCTGACGGCACCGGCGGGCCATGGGCCAAACCCCGTTGACGCGACCCGGTTCCGCTCTCCTCAGCCGAACAGGCTGAGCTGGCCGGAATCGCGACCCGAGAGCGGGGCCGGGCGGTCGCCCGGAATGGCGAAGCGGCCGGTATCGATGTCCCATTTATAGCCGTCGAGGCCGTATTTGCGGGCGGCGGTGAGGACGCGGCGGCGAATGAGGGCGGCATAGGGGCCGGTCCCCTTCATGCGGCTGCCGAAATCGGATTTGTAGAGCGCACCGCCATGGCAGTCGCGCACCAGATCCATGATGCGTTTGGCCTTCAGGGGGTGATGCGCCTCCAGCCATTCGGTGAACAGTTCCTTGATCTCCAGCGGCATGCGGAGAACCGTCCAGGAGACGCTGCTGGCTCCCGCCTCGGCGCCTGCCTTGACGATGGCCTCGATCTCGTGATCGGTGAGGGCGGGGATGATCGGCGCCACGGAGATGCCGACCGGCACGCCGGCATTGCTCAAGGTGCGGATCGCCTCCAGCCTTCTCGCCGGCGCCGAGGCGCGCGGCTCCATCACGCGGGCGAGATCGCGATCCAGCGTCGTCACCGAGATATAGACCTTCATCAGCTTTCGCTTGGCCATGTCGGCCAGAAGACCGACGTCGCGCGTGACATTGGCCGATTTCGTGGTGATGCCGGCGGCATGGTTGTAGGCCGAGAGCACTTCCAGGATTTCCCGCGTCAGGCGATAGCGCCGCTCGATCGGCTGGTAGGGGTCGGTATTGGCGCCGAGCGCGATGACGGTTGGGCGATAGCCGGGGCGGCGCAATTCCCGCTCCAGCAATTGCGCGGCATCCGCCTTCATGTAGAGCCTGGTTTCGAAATCGAGACCCGGCGAATGGCCGAGATAGGCGTGGCTCGGCCGCGCGTAGCAATAGATGCAGCCATGCTCGCAGCCGCGATAGGGGTTGATCGACTGGTCGAAGGGAATGTCGGGCGATTGGTTGCGGCTGATGATCGACTTGGCGGAATCGAGCGCGACGCTGGTCCTGAGCGGCGGCAGAGCGTCCTCGTCGGCCGGCTCATTCCTGCCGAGTTTCGCACTGTCGAGCCTCACTGGCGTACCGCGAAAGGTCAGGGCCGCGACCGGGGTTTCCGCTGCGTCGCCCTGCTGCCAGCCGTCATCCTCCAGCGGGCGCTGGCCGCGCTCGAAGCGTCCGGCCTTGTTGGTGACGGCGCCGCGCCCCTTGCGGGCCATCGCCGGCAGGGCGATATCGGGTTCCAACTGGCTGAGGTCACGTTCGTAGCGCATGGCAAAAACCTGCCACGCGAAATGGAACATTTCAAGAACAAAGAATCAGGTGAGAGTCAGCGCCGATGCTCCTGCAGACGCGGCATCAACTCGACCAGGTTGCAGGGGCGGTGGCGGTTGTCGAGCTGCCATTTCAGGATCTCCTCCCAGCCGTCGCGGCAGGCGGAAGGCGAGCCGGGCAGGGCGAAGAGATAGGTGCCGCCGGCGACCCCGCCCACGGCGCGTGACTGGATGGTCGAGGTCTTCACCTTCTGGTAGGAGAGCCAGCGAAAGAGCTCGCCGAAACCGTCGATCTTCTTCTCGAAGACGCGTTCGAAGGCTTCCGGCGTCACGTCGCGGCCGGTCACACCCGTGCCGCCCGTGGAGATGACCACATCGATCGCGGGGTCGGCGATCCATTGCGTCAGCCTGCCGACGATGGCCGGGATATCGTCCTTGACGATAGCCCGGTCGGCAAGGCGGTGGCCGTCGCGGGTCAGCATCTCGACGAGTGCGTCGCCTGACCGGTCATCGGCAGGTCCGCGCGAATCCGAGACCGTCAGAATGGCGATGTTGACGGGAAGAAAGGGGCGCTGCTCGTCGATGCGGGACATGGTCGCTGCCTCGATGTTAAAGCCGCGATCAGTATACAGGCCAGATGCCGGCGGTCGCGAGGATCAGTTCGCCGCAGTCGCCGTGGCGCCGCTCTTCTGGTAGGTGGGCCAGGCGCCGTTGGCGACGGCTTCGAGAGAGCGCTGCGGCTGGCCGAGGCGCGCCTGATAAACCCAATAGGCGGCAATCACGCGTTCGACGAAATTGCGGGTTTCCTGCGAAGGGATGTTCTCGATGAAGAAGAGCGGGTCGTCGCTGCCCTTGATGCTCTTCTTCCACTTGATGAGGTTGCCTGGTCCCGCATTGTAGGAGATCGCCATCAGGAAGAGGTCGCCGCCGACGGAAGGCTCGGCGAGCAGGCGATCGATGTACTTCTCGCCATATTTCAGCGACACCAGCGGATCCTTGAGCGAGGCGGATTCCGGCGCGCCGATGGCCCTGGCCGTGGCCGGCATCAGCTGCATCAGACCGGTAGCGCCGGCGCTCGAGATGGCATTGGGATTGAACCCGGATTCCTGGCGCATAATCGCATAAAGCAGCGCCGGATCGATCTTGAAGCCGCCGGCCGGCTTCCAGGAGGGCAGCGGATAGAGCGCGGAATCGCGCCGCTCGCCACCCTTGATGGCATGCCAGGTGCCGATCTTCAGGGCCAGCGAGGGCAGGCGGTAGGATTGCGAGATCGCGAGCAGCGCGTCGGACAAGCTGCTTCCGGCCTCGCTCTGCAGGATCAGCAATTCCTTCTCGGCCAGATCGGTCTGGCCGATCTGCAGCAGGCCAAGGGCGCGCTGGCCGGTGCGGCTCTGCATCAACTGGTCGCCATGGCCGGTATTCAGTGTCGGCACGCGCCAGTCATAGCTGGGCTCAAGACCGAGGGCGCGCGTGGCAAGATGGCCATAGAAGGTCCGCGGGGCGGCGGCCGCCAGCTTCAGCCATTCGCTGACCTGCTGCGGCTGCTTTGCGCGGACATGGGCGCGCGCCGCCCAATAGGCGGCTGCCGAGCGTTCCCAGTCCGAAAGCGATTTCTGTCCGGCGGCCTTCTCGAACAGCGCGGCAGCGCGCGCGTAATCGCGCTTGCCCCAGGCCGCGAGACCGGCGCGCCAGTTCTGGTCGGTATCCTTGGTGCTCTCGTCCGGCGTGCCGACCCGGGTGATGTCGAATTTCGGCGATTTCAGCGCGCCCTCGCTGGCGCCCTTCTTCAGGGCGAGGCGGTAGATATACTTGGCCTGCGGATGACCCGGATAGGCCGCCATCCATTCGGTCAGTTCCTTGGCCCGACTCTTGTAGCTGGGCGACAGATAGCGGTCCGCCAGAACGTGGCCGAGCAGCAGCGGATCGGTGAGGCTGCCGATCAGGCGGTCGGCGCCGGCGAAATCGCCCGCGGCCTGACGGCGGAAAATCTGGCGATAGCGGTCGGCATCGACCGGATCGAGCGGATTGGGCAGGGCGGCACCCAACATCTCGGGCATGTCGCTGGGCAGCGAGGCGGTGCTGCCATTGCCCAAGGTGGCGGCGCTCAGTTCCTCGGCGGCTTCCTGCGCCGCTGCGGGTTTGATCCCGAGACTCGTACCAGCGACCGGCAGCCCCTGCGTGAACAGGGCCACCAGCGCGGTCGACGCCAGGATCCGGCGCCAGCCGTGTTGCCGAATAATCATCTTCAACCTGTCGCCCCCCTTAAGAGCGAGTGCCCATCGTTCAGTCCCGCGGGCTTCGGCGTCCCATCCTCGCCGAATGTTAACAAGAAGCGTGTTTGCGGGTTCCAGCGTTAGCGTCTGAAACCCAGCCAGTCCAGCAAAAAAACCGTGACCGATCTACAGATATGGTGCCTGGTGGGGCGCGTCCTACAATATATTGATTAAGCGCCTAAAATTTTAGCCGACGTGAAATATCGTCGCGGGGACTTGACGCGGCACAATTTCGTTAATGGGACAGCATTCTTGCCCAAAACACTGCCAGCCCCATCAGGCCGGCATGGCGAGTGCGGCCAGCCGCGCCTTTAGCTTGAGCAGATCAGCCCAGGTTTCGCGCTTCTGGGCCGGCTGGCGCAGAAGGAAGGCGGGATGGAAGATCGGCAGGGCTGGGATCGCCCGGGCGAGCCCGTCCGAGCGATAGTCGAACCAGCGCCCACGCAGTCGCGTGATGCCGTCCTGGGTGCCGAGCAGGGTATGGGCAGCACTGGCGCCGACCAGGACCAGGATGGCCGGGTTGATGAGCTCGATATGGCGGCTGACGAAGGGGGCCTGGGCCACCAGTTCCGCCTCGGTCGGCTTGCGGTTGCCCGGTGGCCGCCAGAAACAGGTGTTGGTGATGTAGAAACGGCTGCGGTCGAGGCCGATTGCCGCCAGCATCCGGTCCAGCAACTGGCCGGAGACCCCGACGAATGGTTTGCCGATGCGGTCCTCGTCGGCGCCTGGCGCCTCGCCCACCAGCATCACCCTGGCTTCCGGATTGCCGTCGGCAAACACCAGGTTGGTCGCCCGCTGGCGCAGGGCGGCAAGCCCGTCGAAGGCAAGGAGGGCGGCGCGCAAGGCGTCGAGATCGGCGGCACTGCGCGCAGCCTCGCGGGCCGATTGGGCCAGTTGGCTTTCACCACCACCCCTGCCAATGCCGGTTCCGGCTGGGATCGACCGTGGCACCCTCGGCTCGGCCTGGCGTGGCGGCGCTGGTTCCCGCATTGTCGCCGGCCGGGGCGCGATCGGGCCGGGGCGATTGCCTTCTGGCCGCGCCGATTCGGAGAAGCGATCCTGCGGCTCATCCGCGATCGCGGCATCCGCCCCGAAGGCGGTATATAAAGAGAGCAGGCGGAGCGCGGCTGCGTCATCCAGGGATGCGGCGTCGGGAATGGACGCGTGAGTGTCGGAAAATGGGCCGTCGCTGCTCATGCGGCAAGGCTAGCATCCGGGGCTTGCCCGGGTCCACAAAAGGGGAGTTTGGCCGACCGGCTGACGCGCCAATCTGCATGCCGTCGATAGCGCCGGCACGGTTGCGTTGATGGGTTCGCCGGTGTAAGCACACGGGCGTTATTTGACAACTGTACAAGTGTACAGCGAGATCGCTGCCAACGGACGCCAGGACCAGCGCTTGGGTGCCGGTCGTCCGTCAGCCTGGGGAGGGATGAGATGGATCGCGAAGTGATGGAATATGACGTGGTGATCGTTGGCGGCGGCCCCGCCGGCTTGAGCGCCGCGATCCGCCTCAAGCAGATGGCGGCCGAATCCGGCAAGGAGGTGTCCGTCGTCGTGATCGAGAAGGGTTCCGAAATCGGCGCCCATATTCTTTCCGGCGCCATCATGGACCCGCGCGCAATTACCGAATTGTTGCCGAACTGGAAGGAAGACGGGGCGCCGCTCAACTGTCCGGTGACCGAGGACCGCTTCCTGTTCCTGACCAATGAGCAGAAATCGATCCGCTTCCCGAATGCGCTGCTGCCGGACAGCCTGCACAACGAAGGCAATTACATCATCAGCCTCGGCAATGTCTGCCGCTGGCTGGCGACCCAGGCGGAAGCGCTGGGCGTCGAGATCTTCCCGGGCTTCGCCGCTGCCGACATCGTTTTCGATGACGAGAAGAAGAAAGTGCTCGGCATCGTCACCGGGGATATGGGCCGCGCCAAGGATGGCAGCGAAAAGGCCGAGTTCCAGCCCGGCATGGCCCTCATGGGCAAGTACACGCTCTTTGCCGAAGGCTGCCGCGGCTCGCTCGGCAAGCGCCTCATCAGCCATTTCCGCCTGGATGACGGCAAGGATGCGCAGAGCTATTCGATCGGCATCAAGGAATTGTGGGACATCGATCCCGCCAAGCACAAGCCGGGCCTGGTCATGCACACCGCCGGCTGGCCGATGGACAATTCGACCTATGGCGGCTCGTTCCTCTATCACGGCGAGAACAACCAGGTGATGGTGGGCTTCGTCATCGGCCTCGGCTACCAGAATCCCTATCTCTATCCGTTCGAGGAATTCCAGCGCTACAAGCACCACCCGGCGGTGGCCGAATTCCTGGAAGGCGGCCGCCGTGTCGCCTATGGTGCCCGCGCCATCGTCACGGGCGGCCTGCAGGCCCTGCCCAAGCTCACCTTCCCCGGCGGCGCCCTCATCGGCGACAATGCCGGCTTTCTCAACGTGCCGCGCATCAAGGGCAGCCATGCCGCGATCAAGACCGGCATGCTGGCCGCGGAGGCGGCCTTCTCGGCCCTGGGTGCCGAGCGCCAGCATGACGAACTTGCCGCCTATCCGGAGGCCTTCGAGAAATCCTGGCTGCACGAGGAACTCTACAAGGCGCGCAACTTCAAGCCCTGGATGAGCAAGGGCCTGCTCCTCGGCACCATCATGGCCGGCATGGATCAGAAGCTGTTCGGCGGCAAGGCGCCCTGGACGCTCCACAACAAGACGCCCGACAACGCCAAGATCAAGAAGAAAGACGGCTTCAAGCCGATCCAGTATCCCAAGCCCGACAACAAGCTGTCCTTCGACCGGCTTTCCTCGGTCTTCCTCTCCTCAACCAACCACGAGGAGGACCAGCCCTGCCACCTGACGCTCAAGGATCCGAAAGTTCCCATCGAGGTCAACCTGGCTCTCTATGACGCGCCGGAACAGCGCTATTGCCCGGCCGGCGTCTACGAGATCATGCGCGAAAGCGATGGCACCAATCCGCGGCTGCAGATCAACGCGCAGAACTGTGTCCACTGCAAGACCTGCGACATCAAGGATCCCACCCAGAACATCAACTGGGTGACGCCGGAGGGCGGCGGCGGACCCAACTATCCGAACATGTAGCTTCGAGAAGGGCGCCCGCGTGGCGCCCTTCGTCTTGGTGGCGCCCTTCGTCCTGGCGGCGCCAGTCGGGGAACGCGGGATCGGCGGGAGCCGGCGAAATGCCACGGCACACTTAGGCGACGGGAATGATTGCGATGGCCGCGACGCCGACGCGCCAGGTCCGGCGCCGCTTATGCCTGTGACAGGCGCCCCTTTCTGGTTCGGGCACTTCCTGCTAAGAGTGGTGTTTGAACACGTCAATTCAACACCTTAAAGGCTGCCGCCGCCCATGAAGATCCGCCTTTCCGTGCCGCGCCTGCGACCCGCCCTGTTCGCACTGGCCCTGCTGCCGGCCATGATCGCCTGCGCCGGCGAGGAACAGGGGCATGGCGCCGCGCGGGCCGAGACGGTCCCCGGCAACGCCCCAGACGCCCAGCCGCAGGAATGGTCCTTGTCCGGCGCCATCCTGGCGGGTCGCCATGCCTTCGAGACCGGCGACGACGCCATGGCGGCAAAACTCTATGGCATGATCCTGAAGGAGACGGATGGCGACCCGGTGACCGCCTCGCGGGCGCTGGCGGCGATGGTCGGCAGCGGCGACTTCGCGTCCGCCGTGGAACTGGCGGCAAAGTTGAAACAGAGCGGTGCGCGCACGCCGCTGGTTCCGCTGGTCGAACTGGCCGATGCCGCGCAGCGCGGCGACTTCAAGGCGGCGCGCGCGGCCCTCTCCGCCTTTGGCAGCGACAATATCAGCCGGGTCGCCAAGCCGATGTTCGGCGCCTGGGTGGCACTGGGCGAAGGCAAGGACGAGGCGGCGGTACTCGCTGAGCTTGACGCGCTCGACGCGGTCAACGGTCTTGGCGGCATTGCCGTCATGCACAGGGCGCTCATCCTCGACCATTTCGGCAAGGGCGCCGAGGCGTTGCCCACCCTGCGCCAGGCGGCGGAATCGGGATATGGCAGTGCCCGCTTCATCGAGCTCTACGTTGACATTCTGCACCGGCAGGGCGACGCGGCGCCAGCGCGCGACTACCTGACCAGGTTGTCGGCAGATGAATCCGGCATAGCTGCCGCGATCAGCGACCCGTTGCTCGAGCGCATTGCCCAGCCGGCACCCAAGGGGCCGGTGGTAGAGGACGCACGCCGCGGCCTGGCTGTCGCCATGTTCGATCTCGGCTCGCTGCTGAGTTCCGAGAACGTCAATGAGCAGGCCAAGATCCTGGCGCGGCTGTCCCTCGAGCTCAAGGACGATCTCGACATTGCGCGCCTGCTGCTCGGCAATCTGATGCAGGAGGGTGAGCGCTGGCAGGATGCGATCGCGATGTATCGCAGCATCCCGGCCGGATCGATCTATCGCTGGTCGGCCGAGATTTCCGTGGCCGACTGCCAGCAGAAGCTGAAGGATACCGACGGCGCCATAGCGACCCTGGAGGGACTGGTTGCCGCGCGGCCCAACCGGATGGAGGCAATCGTCGAGCTGGGCGATCTTTATCGTCGTGACCAGCGTTTCACGGAAGCGATCGCCACCTACGACCGGGTCATCGCAGGCATCAAGGAGCCGGCAACCCGCGACTGGACCCTGTTCTATGCACGCGGCGTCGCCCATGAGCGCGCCAAGCAATGGGAAAAGGCCGAGCCGGATTTCCTGAAAGCGCTGGATCTGTCGCCGGACCAGCCCTATGTGCTCAATTACCTGGCCTATTCCTGGGTCGAGCGGCGCGAGCGCCTCGACGAGGCGCTCGACATGCTGCACCGCGCGGTCGACCAGCGACCGGAAGAAGGCTTTATCGTCGATTCCCTCGGCTGGGCCTATTACCAGCTCGGCGATTTCGAGCAGGCGGTGACCTATCTCGAACGCGCGGTCGAATTGCAGCCGACGGATCCCGTGCTCAATGATCACCTGGGCGACGCCTATTGGCGCGTGGGCCGCAAGAACGAGGCGCGCTTCCAGTGGCATCGCGCCCTCTCTTTCGAACCGGAAGCGGATCTGGTGAAGCCGATCGAGGACAAGCTGGAGAACGGGTTGGGCGCCGCCGAGACGCCCGCCGCCCCGGCCACCGGCAACTGAGCGGGCCGGCTGGTCATGAGCAGGTTCGAGTGCGCGCCAGCGCGCGCCAAGATCAACCTCTTTCTTCATGTAGTCGGGCGGCGGCCGGACGGCTACCACCTGCTCGACATGCTGGTCGTGTTCGCCGAGATCGGCGACGAGATTCGCGTGGCGCCGGCCGACGACCTCTCGCTCGTGATCGATGGCCCCTTCGGCGCGGGCTTGAGTGCTGGTTCCGACAATCTGGTGCTGCGCGCGGCTGCAGGATTGCGCCAGCTTGCCGGCACGACGCAGGGCGCCAGCATTTCCCTCACCAAGATCCTGCCGCTGGCCTCGGGTATTGGTGGCGGTTCTGCCGACGCGGCGGCGACCCTCATTGCGCTGATGCGACTCTGGCAGGTGACGCCCGACCGGCGGGCGCTGTTCGATCTCGCCGCCTCGCTCGGTGCCGACGTGCCGGTCTGCCTCGACGGTCGTGCCAGCCTGGTCAGCGGCATCGGCGAGATCATCGAGCCGCTGCCGCCGCTGCCAGAAGCCTGGCTGCTGCTGGTCAACCCGCTGGTCGAAACGCCGACCCCCGCCGTGTTCAAGGCACGTGCGGGCGCGTTTTCGGCCAAGGCGGATTGGCTGGAACGGCCGCGCGATGCGCACGAACTGGCGGCAGCGTTGGCGTCAAGGCGCAACGATCTGGCCGAACCCGCCACCCGGCTGGCGCCGGTGGTCGGCGACGTGCTTGCCGCGCTCGCGGCGACACCGGATTGCCTGCTGGCGCGACTCTCCGGCAGCGGCGCCACTTGCTTCGGTCTCTTCGAGAACGAAGTCGCAGCGCTTGGTGCTCGCAATGCCGTGCTGCGGCATCGGCCCGATTGGTGGGCGGTCGCGACGCGGATGGCGACCTGACGTTTACCTAGTCACTGAGCAGCGCGCCGGCCCTGCGGTGTGCCAGGGCTTCGGCGCCGACGATCATCGAAATGCCTTCGCCGGGGGCCACCAGTTTCCTGAGGCAGCGCGACAGCACCAGGCCGTCATTGACGGCGCGCACCGGTGTCCGCGCCTGTGCGTGGCTGTCGGCCAGGGGATCGACGATTTCGGCGATGAGGTCGCCACGCTTCACGCTGGCCCCCAGTTCGACCTTGTAGGCGAGAATTCCGGCCTTTGGCGCACGCACGATATCGGTAGCTGCGAGATCGGTGCCGGCGCATTGCAGCGCCGGTGCCGGGCCTGGGTCGCCGGCGATGACGCCATGGCGCTGCAGGAAGCGATAAAGACCGACGGCATCCTTTTCCGCAAGCTCGTCGAAGACATCGGCCTGGCCGCGGAATTCGACCGTGGTGGCAAAGCAGGCGGAAGGGATCGGAAATTTTTCCCCGACCGCCGCCGCCATCTTGGTCCAGGGCAGCGAAAAGGTCTCGTCAAAGGAATTGGCCTCGGAATCGACACAGAGGAGCGAGGCGCGCGCCCCGAGTTCAGCCGCGAGATCCTGAAATTCGGGCCAGTGCACCGGCTGCATGTAGACATGCATCAAGGCCTCGTCGTCGCAATGCAGGTCCAGCACCATGTCGGAATCATAGGCGAGCCGGGCGAGCGATGCCTTCAGGCAGGCAAGTTCGGTATCCATCGGCAGGCGGGCGATACGGGCGCCGATTGCCGCACGGATGGCAGCCACATTGGCGGCCGGATCCGGCCCCAGCTTCGGCTCTGCCAGGTCGCGCACACCCTCGAAGAGATCCGGCCAGTGCCGGTTGAAATTGCCGCCGCCGCGCAACTCATAGCGGCCGCTATGGCTGCCATTGATGATCTGGCCGAGGCCGATCGGATTGGCGACAGGTACCAGCACGATCTCGCCGACGATCTCGCCGCGCGCCTCTGCGGCGTCGAGCAACCCCATCAGATGATGGGCCGCCAGCATGCCCGGAATTTCGTCCGAGTGGATCGAGGCCTGCAGGTAGGCCTTCGGCCGCGCGCCCTTCGTGCCGTAGCGATGGACCTTGAGGAAGCGCTCGGTGCCGGGGCTCATGCTGTTGAGGGAAATGCGCTCGATCGATTTTGCCATGGTTGTCCACTCCTGGGCGTTCGGGCGGCATTGGGCCCATCGCCCCCGATGCTGTCAAGGTTCGGAAAGGCCCCTTGTCCCGGCGCCGGATGGTATAAGGGCGCATGACCGAATCGACGCTTTTCCCACCCGACGTTCCGCCGGCGCAACCCGGCT
The DNA here is from genome assembly GCF_004363235.1 of Dongia mobilis. Lineage (GTDB taxonomy): Bacteria > Pseudomonadota > Alphaproteobacteria > Dongiales > Dongiaceae > Dongia > Dongia mobilis. Next base: position 90,230 of record NZ_SNYW01000013.1, on the reverse strand, counting down.
ATCTGGCGGGTCTCAACGACCGCCAGCGCGACGCCGTGCTGGCACTTGACGGCCCCGTCCTGGTCCTGGCCGGGGCCGGTACCGGCAAGACCCGGGTACTGACCACGCGCCTCGCCCACATCCTCGCCAGCGGACTTGCCTGGCCGTCGCAGATCCTGGCCGTCACCTTCACCAACAAGGCCGCCAACGAGATGAAGGAGCGCATCGCGCACCTGCTCGGGCGTCCGGTGGAAGGCTGGTGGCTGGGCACCTTCCATGCGCTGGCGGCGCGCATCCTGCGCGCCCAGGCGGAACTGGTCGGGCTGAAGCCCAATTTTACCATCGTCGGCACGGACGACCAGCTGCGCCTGGTCAAGCAACTGATCGAGGCGGAGGGTCTCGATTCCCAGCGTTGGCCGTCGCGCGTTGTGCTCGGCATCATCGAACGCTGGAAGGATCGCGGCCTCACTCCCGACAAGGTCAGCCGCGCCGAAATGGCCGAAGTCGCCTCGGGCCGCATCCTCGACCTCTATCACGCCTACCAGCAGCGCCTGCTGACGCTGAACGCCTGCGATTTCGGTGACCTGCTGCTGCACAACCTCACCATCTTCCAGAAGGCGCCGGACCAGCTTGCGCGCTATCAAAGCCAATTCCGCTACATCCTGGTCGACGAATACCAGGACACCAATGTGGCGCAGTACCTCTGGCTGCGCGCGCTGGCTCAGCAGCACAAGAACATCTGCTGCGTCGGCGATGATGATCAGTCGGTCTATGGCTGGCGTGGTGCCGAGGTCGAGAACATCCTGAAGTTCGAGAAGGACTTCCCGGGCGCCACCATCATTCGCCTCGAGCAGAACTACCGCTCGACGCCGCATATCCTGGCGGCCGCCTCCGGCCTCATTGCCCATAACGAGGGGCGCCTCGGCAAGACGCTCTGGACCGATGTCAACGAGGGCGAAAAGGTGCGCGTCCTCGGTGCCTGGGACGGCGCCGAGGAAGCGCGCCAGATCGGCGATGAGGTGGAGACGCTGCAGCGGCGTGGCACGGAACTGAAGGACATCGCCATCCTGGTGCGTGCCGGCTTCCAGACCCGCGAGTTCGAGGAACGCTTCATCACGCTGGGCATTTCCTACCGCGTCATCGGCGGCCCCCGTTTCTACGAGCGGCAGGAGATCCGCGACGCGCTCGCCTATCTCCGCCTGATCCACCAGCCCGATGACGGCTTGGCCTTCGAGCGCATCGTCAACCTGCCCCGGCGCGGCATCGGCGACACCACGCTGAAGCAGCTGAACGAACTGGCGCGCGCGCAAAGTGTCTCGGTCCCGGAAGTGGCGCGCCAGGTGGTGACGACCGACGAACTGAAGCCCGCGGCAAGGCGTGCGCTGGGATCGTTCATGAACGACGTTGCGCGCTGGCGCGGCCTTGCCCAGACCCTGCATCATGCCGAGCTCACCCAGATCGTCCTCGACGAAAGCGGCTATACCGCCATGTGGCAGGCCGACAAGTCGATCGAGGCGCCGGGCAGGCTCGAGAATCTCAAGGAACTGGTGCGGGCCCTTGAGGATTTCGACAGCCTGGAAGGCTTCCTCGAACATGTCTCGCTGGTGATGGAGAATGCCGAATCCGGCCCGCGCGACCAGCTCTCCATCATGACCCTGCACGGCGCCAAGGGCCTGGAATTCGATGTCGTCTTCCTGCCCGGCTGGGAGGAGGGCCTGTTCCCGCATCCCCGTTCGCTCGACGAAAACGGCATCAAGGGACTGGAGGAGGAACGGCGCCTAGCCTATGTCGGCCTCACCCGCGCGCGCCGGCTCGCCATCATCTGCCATGCCGGCAGCCGCCGCATCCACAATCAGTGGCAGAATGCGCTGCCCTCGCGCTTCCTCGCCGAACTGCCGGCCGCACATATCGAGCGCCAGGACCATCAGGGCTTCCGGCCGCCGCAAGGGGGGGCACTTGCTGGCGGTCTCGATTGGCCGGCCCGTTCCTATGGCAGCGGATTCGGCGGTGGCGGCAGCTATCCGCAGCGGCGCATGGCGCCCACCATCGACCTTGAGGCGGTGCCGGTCAGGAAGTCCGGCGGTGTCTATCCCGGCGGTATGCGCGTGTTCCACCAGAAATTCGGCTATGGCAAGGTCTTGACCGCCGAGGGCGACAAGCTTGAAATCGCCTTCGACAAGGCCGGGGTGAAAAAGGTCATGGCAGGCTTCGTCGTGCCGGCGGATCAGGCGGGCTGACGAGATTTCTGGTGAGGGACATGAAGAATCCAAAGCTCTACGCGGTCAGCCTCGACCTCGCCTTCAAGCCGGAGGAAAGCTGGCGCCTGGCGCTGGAGGAGGCGCTGGAGCCCTTCGGAGCCGCCCTGGTCAGTTTCGAGACCGATGGCGGGAAGGGCTGGCACATGGAAGTGATCGGCGAGGAGAAACCGAGCGCCGCGGCGGTCAAGGCGGCCCTCAAACCCTTTGCCGGGTTGACGCCGGTGATCGCCCCGGTGCCGGACAAGGATTGGCTGGCGGAGAGCCGCAAGGGCTTGGCACCGCTGAAAATGGGGCCTTTCTTTGTCCATGGCGAACATGATCGCGGCAAGGCGCCGAAGAACGTCATTCCCCTGGAGATCGATGCCGGCATGGCCTTCGGTACCGGGCGGCACGAAACCACCAGCGGCTGTGTCAAGGCGCTGCTGCGCCTCGCCAAGTCGCACAAGTTCAAGCGGCCGCTCGATATCGGCACCGGGACGGGCATCCTCGCCTTCGCTGCCTGGCATCTCTTCAAAGTGCCGGTGACGGCCGGCGACAATGACAAGGACGCGGTCCGCGTCGCGCGCGAGAACGCGGCGATCAACGGCCTCAGGAAGGCGATCCGCATCGTCACTTCCGACGGCTATCGCGCCAAGGCGATCCGCGCGGGCGGGCCCTATGATCTCGTCACGGCCAACATCCTGGCCAATCCGCTGATCTCGCTGGCGCCCGACTTGGCGAGGCATCTTGCGCGCAACGGCCGCGCCGTGCTGTCCGGCCTGCTGGTCGCCCAGGAGAAGGATGTAATTGCGGCACATCGGGCAGTCGGGCTGGAACTCGATTTCCGCATCCGCCAGAACGACTGGTCAGTTCTGGTGCTGAAGAAGGCGGCCCGCCCACCGGCCGGCAAGAAATAGGACGCGTGGGCCGGGTCAAAAATGAAACGGCGGCCTGGACCAGCCCGCGAGGGGCAAATCCAGACCGCCGTTCCGGCGCACTACTTAGGGGAAGCTCGTGCTAGCTCTGTTACCGAGCCCGCGGCCTTAGGCGGCCTTCGGGGCGCGGTGATTGCTGTTGGCGGCGGCGAGACCGGTTTCGGCCAGATTGTCGGCCAGTTCGGAGATGTCGCCGCGGATGACGCCGATATCCATCAACTGGCGGTCGGTCAGGCGCGAGAGTTCCTTCACCGTGGCGCGGGCTGCGCTCCAGGCCTTGAGCGGGGCGGTGACGTCCTGCTCCATCGCCGCGACGGTCACCGGCAGCGGACCGTTGATGGCACCCGAGAGGCGGGCCACATGGGCGTCGATCTCGTGGCGGGCGAGGCCGATATCCGCCAACAGGCGGTCATCGAGGGCGGCCAGAGTGGCGCGCGCCTTGCGGCGGCGGTTCCAGTCGATCGAGGGGCGCAGCACGCCGTTGACGATCATGCGGCTGAACTCGGCGAAGAGCGAGCCAGTCACCTCGTCCGGGATCGCCTCGCGGGCGATGGCCGGGATCAGGCCGCGGCTGACGCCGATATCGGCCAACGAGCGGTCATCGAGACCATAAAGCTCGTTCTCGAGCTGGGTGCGGGCATGGGCGCGCTTGGCCGAAGCGACCAGGGCGCGGCCGAACCGCTTGAATGCCGCCAATCCGATTTCGCGAGAGGGAGCAACCGGCGACATCGCAGCGCTCAGGACCTTCTCATTGCTCACGATCCGATTCATAGTAACCTTCCATGCCGGCTGGCCGGCTTTCTCTTCCAGATGGCACCATTGCCATCGCTCTTGTTTGTGGACGAACGATATATAGATTTAACCCGACCCATTTAGTAGTGTTTTCGCTGCATCGCAGCAATGCAGTGGGCGCATGGTAGTCGGCTGAGATGGCAGTGTGACGCATATCACTAAGACTTTATGAAGATGCTTTAGAGACTTAGCCGTTACAGGAATTATGGTTAATTTGGGGTTCGATATGGCGACATCGCCGGATTCAGGCTGCCGCGAGGCTTATCAAGGGGATGACGCCCTCGCTGTAATGCTTAAAAAACACCAGGCGCATGTGAATTTAACCATGCTGGCTGACTTGATGCCGGGCGTTGCTGCGGCGCCGGTCGACGAACGGCCGGATGCCTGGATCGATCTGGTGGCGGAGAACCCCAGCCCAGCCCTGGTGGCCCAGCTGCGCGCCTATCGCCAGCATTGGCTGGCCGGCCAGCCAGCCGCAGCCCAGCCGCCGATTGCGGCGCGGCTCCAGCGCCTGCGGGCGGAGCTGGCCGCCCAGGGTCTCGACGGATTCGTCATTGGCCGGGCCGACGACCATCAGGGGGAATATGTGCCCCGGGCGGCCGAGCGCCTCCAATTCGTCTCCGGCTTCACCGGCTCGGCTGGCATGGCGTTAATCCTCAAGGACCGCGCCGCGATCTTTGTCGACGGCCGCTACACCATCCAGGTGAAGGAACAGGTCGACCCGTCGCTCTATATATACCGACACCTCGTGACCGAGCCGGTCGAGGCCTATATCGGCGAGGCGATGATTGCCGGCCAGAAGCTGGGCTTCGACCCCCGCCTCTTCACCCATGACCAGGCGCAGCGTTTCCGCGCGGCGGGAACCAAGATCGGCGTCGACCTCATGGCCGTTGTGCGCAATCCGGTGGATGCGGTCTGGGACGGTCGCCCGGCCGAACCGCTCTCCGCCATGCTGCCCCATGACATCGCCTATGCCGGCGAGGCGGCTGGCGACAAGCGGCGCCGGCTGGCCGCGCGGCTGAAGCAGGAGGGACGCAAGGCGGCCGTGATCTCGGCGCCGGATTCGCTCTGCTGGCTCTTGAATGTCCGCGGCGCCGACGTGCCGCGCACGCCCTTTGCCCTCGGCTATGCGATCCTGCATGACGACGCGCGGGTCGACCTCTTCATCGACCGGCGCAAGCTGCCGCCGCGCACCATCGCCCATCTCGGCAATGAGGTGGCAATCGCCCAGCCTGATTCATTTGCCGATGCGCTGCAGGCTCTGGGTGGCGCTGGGGCGGCGATCGCGACCGATGCCGCGACCACCAGCGCCTGGATCCATGACCGCCTCGCCCAGGCCGGTGCCAAGGTCCAGCCGGGCGAGTGCATCTGTGCGCTCCCGAAGGCGGCGAAGAACGCAACCGAGGTGGAAGGCGCGCGCCGCGCCCATGCCCGCGACGGGGCGGCGGTGACGCGCTATCTGGCCTGGCTCGCCGGGCGCGCGCCCAAGGGCGGCCTCAGGGAGATCGAGGCCTCCGACAAGCTCGCCAGCCTGCGCCACCCGGCCGACCTCTTCCGCAATCTCTCCTTCGATTCCATCTCGGCCGCTGGGCCCAACGGCGCCATCCCGCATTACCATGCGATGCCGGAAACGCAGCGCGAGATCCCGCTGAACTCGCTCTATCTCATAGATTCAGGCGGGCAGTATCTCGACGGCACCACCGACATCACCCGCACGGTGGCTATTGGCACGCCGACGCCGGAGATGAAGCAATGCTTCACCCGCGTGCTCAAGGGGCATATCGCGCTGGCGACCGCGCGTTTCCCGAAGGGCACCACCGGTTCGGCGCTCGATGCGCTGGCGCGACGCCCGCTCTGGGATGCGGGACTTGATTACGACCACGGCACCGGCCATGGCGTCGGCTCCTATCTCTCGGTGCATGAAGGACCGCAGCGCATCTCCAAGATGCCGAACCGGGTGGCACTCGAACCCGGCATGATCATCTCGAACGAACCCGGCTATTACAAGGAAGGCGAGTTCGGCATCCGCATCGAGAATCTGGTGGTGGTGCAGCCCAGCGCCCAGCATCCGAACATGCTGGAATTCGAGACGCTGACGCTGGCACCCATCGACCGCAATGCGATCGAGAAGAGCCTGCTGACGCCCGATGAGATCGCCTGGCTCAACGCCTACCACGCGCGCGTGCGCGAGGTGATCGGCCCGCAACTCGACGGTGCCGACAAGGATTGGCTGATCGAGGCGACGCGGGCGATTTGACCCCCTCTTCTCAATGTAGAGGAGGATTAGGAGGAGGCGCGGACTGGCTAGGTCGGCGGATTGATGCCGGTGGTCATGTCACGTTTTCGCATCGTCAGCCGACCGCAGCCAGATGCGCAACGGCCCCAGTCGCTCGAAGCCATGCGCCAGCAGCAACGACGCGTCATCCTCGGTTTCATAGTCGACGATCGGTAGATCCGGACAATTCCGTGCCACGAAAGCAAGGCAGGTGCTGAGCCAGTCTTCCGGCGCATCCGGCGTGTGAAAGAGATTGGAAAGACCGACGACACCCGCCGAGAGGTTGAGAACGCAGCCGGCGACAATGCGGCCATCATGTATGCCGGCGAGAAGCCGCAACGCCGGCTGCGTGAGCAGGCGAAGCGTCATGGGCGATCTGACCAGGCCTGGATTGTCGAGGTCCCAGAGGGCAGCTCACGCGCCGAAGGTGACCGGCGATTGCACCCGTTCCCAGGTCATGTCGCCCGTATGCGTGGCCGCATCCGGTCCCGGATGGACAAGCCAGCTTGCCTCGATGATCGGCGTAAAGCTATGCGAGGTGAGGTCGAGTGTCGCAAAGCTGTCCTTGATCGCCCAGGCACCGCCAATCTTCACGCGCGAGAGCCCGTCCGGATCGAAGGCCGGAGAGAACGTTACCAGGTTTGGATACAGCTCGGGCAAATCGGTGTTGCTGTACCAGCAATCGCTGACGAAGGTGGCGGCGATAGCATGCGCCGCGAGAACCGCATGACACAGCTCGGCATTGTTGCGCGCGGCGATCTCCGCGGTTACCCGCATCGTCAAGCCCGGAAGATCTTCCCCGGATTCATTCGGTTGTCCGGATCGAGTGCCGCTTTCAGCTGGCGCATCGCCGCGACCGCCGCGCCGTGCTCCGCTTCCAGAAACGCGATTTTGCCGGAGCCGATGCCGTGTTCGCCAGTGCAGGTGCCGCCCATGGCGATGGCGCGGTGGGCGAGGCGGCCGGTGAAATCCTTGACGCGGGCGAACTCGGCCGCGTTGTCGGGGTCGAGCAGGATGTTGAGGTGGAAGTTTCCGTCGCCGACATGCCCGACCAGGGGGGCGAGCAAACCGGTCGCAATCAGATCTTCCTTGGTTTCCAGGATGCAATCGGCAAGACGTGAAATGGGCACGCAGACATCGGTGGGGCAACCCTTGGCGCCGGGACGCAAGGCAAGCCCGGCATAAAAGGCGTCATGCCGCGCCTGCCACAATCTGCTGCGCTCCTCCGGCTTCAGGCTCCAGGCAAAATCGCTCATGCCGAATTCCTCGCCGATCGCCTTCACGCTTTCCGACTGCTCGGCGACGCCCGCTTCGGACCCGTGGAATTCGAAGAAGAGGGTGGGCCGCACCGGCAGATCGAGTTTCGAATAGCGATTGATGGCGTCGATCTGCACCTCGTCGATGAGCTCGATGCGCGCCACCGGAATGCCGCTCTGGATCACCTGGATGACCGTGTTCACGGCAGCACCGATATCGGGGAAGTTCGCCGTCGCCGACGCCATGGCTTCCGGAATACCGTAGAGACGCAGCCGCACTTCGGTGATGATGCCGAGCGTCCCCTCGGAGCCGACGAAAAGCCGCGTGAGATCATAGCCAGCCGCCGATTTCCGTGCCCTGCCGCCGGTCCGGATGATGCGGCCATCGGCCAGCACCACGGTCAGGCCCAGCACATTCTCGCGCATGGTGCCGTAGCGCACCGCATTGGTGCCGCTGGCACGGGTGGCGCTCATCCCGCCCAGGGTCGCATCGGCGCCCGGATCGATCGGGAAGAACAGGCCCTGGTCCTTGATGAAGGCGTTCAGCTGCTTGCGGGTGACACCGGCCTCGACCATCACATCGAGATCGGCGGCGTTCACCTCGATAACCTTGTTCATGCGGCCCATATCGACCGAGATGCCGCCATGAGTGGCGGCGACATGGCCCTCCAGCGAGGTGCCGACTCCAAACGGGATGAGCGGCGCCTGGAAACGCTGCGCCACCCGGGCGATGGCCGCCACTTCCTCGGTTGAATGCGGAAAAACCACGACATCCGGCATTTCTGTCGCGTGGTAGGATTCGTCGCGGCCATGGCGGTCGCGGATGCCGGCATTGGTCGAGATCTGGTCCGGCGGCAGGGTTTCGCCCAGGGCGGCAAGGAGCGCCGGGAGGTCGAGGTTACGGGGCGCTTTCTGCGGTGCGGCTGGTGCGTTCATGGCCGTTTCCCGAACAAATTTCAGTCGGGCCTACCATACCCCCCGCCGCCCGGGGTTTCCACGACGAAGACATCGCCCGGCATCATCTCGGTGCCGTCGGTGCCCTTGAGTTCCTGGATGCTGCCATCCTTGCGGATGACATGGTTGCGGCCGGTGGCGCCATCTCCGCCGCCGTGCAAGCCATAGGGGGCGACGATGCGGTGGCCGGACAAAATGCCGGCGGTCATCTGCTCCAGGAAGCGCAGGCGCCGCACCACGCCGTCGCCGCCCCGGTGCTTGCCCCTGCCGCCGCTGCCCCGGCGGATATGGAAGTCTTCGAGGAGGACCGGGAAGCGGAATTCCAGCACCTCCGGGTCGGTCAGGCGCGAATTGGTCATGTGGGTTTGCACGGCGTCGGTGCCGTCGAAATCCGGCCCGGCGCCGGAGCCGCCGGCGATGGTCTCGTAATACTGATAGCGCTCATTGCCGAAGGTGAAATTGTTCATGGTGCCCTGCGCCGCCGCCATCACCCGCATGGCGCCATAGAGCGCATCGGTGATGCATTGCGAGGTTTCGACATTGCCGGCGACGACGGCGGCCGGGTATGCGGGTTTCAGCATCGAGCCATCCGGGATCACGATGTCGAGGGGCTCCAGGCAGCCCTGGTTCATCGGGATTTCGTCGTCGATCAATGTGCGGAAGACATAGAGCACGGCGGCCTTGGCGACGGCCGAGGGTGCGTTGAAATTGGTCGGCAGCTGCGCCGAGGTGCCGGTGAAATCGATCCTCGCGCGTCGCGCCGCACGGTCGACGGTGACGGCGACCTTAATGACCGCACCGTCGTCCATCGGATAGGCGAAGCTGCCATCATTGAGGCGGTCGAGGACCCGGCGCACCTGTTCGGCGGCATTGTCCTTGACGTGACCCATATAGGCTTCGACCACGGGCAACGAAAATTGCGCCACCATGCGGCGAAGCTCCTGCACGCCCTTTTCATTGGCGGCCACCTGGGCACCCATATCGGCGACGTTCTGGTCGGGATTACGGGCCGGATATTTGCCGCCGGCGAGCAGCGCGCGCAACTCCGCCTCGCGCAGGATGCCGCGATCGACCAGCTTGAAATTGTCGATCAGGATGCCTTCCTCTTCGACCGTGCGGCTGGTGGGCGGCATCGAGCCGGGGGTGAGGCCGCCGATATCGGCATGGTGGCCGCGGCTCGCCACGAAGAACAGGATATTGCCGCCGTCCTGGTCGAAGACCGGCGTCACCACGGTGACATCGGGGAGATGCGTGCCGCCGTTATAGGGCGCGTTCAGCACATATACGTCGCCGGGCTGCATGTCGGTCCCGCCGCCCTTCTTCGCATGGGCGCGGATGACACTCTCCACGCTTTCACCCATGGAGCCGAGGTGAACCGGCATATGCGGTGCGTTGGCGATGAGATGTCCCAAGCGGTCGAAGAGCGCGCAGGAGAAGTCGAGTCGCTCCTTGATATTGACCGAATGGCTGGTCTTCTCCAGCGTCGAGCCCATCTGCTCGGCGATCGACATGAAGAGGTTGTTGAAGATTTCCAGCATCACCGGATCGACCGAGGTGCCGATCGCGTTCTGGCGCTGGGCGACGATGTAGCGTTCCAGGATCAGATGGCCGCGATCGTTGAGGATCGCGCGCCAGCCGGGCTCCACCACATTGGTCGAGATCGGCTCCAGGATGATCGCCGGCCCGTCGATCTGCTGTCCAGGGACAAGTTCGGCGCGGTCATAGACCGGCGCCGTCATATGCCGGCCCTGGCCATAGAACGGCACCTCGGCAAGCGGGCCGGTGGCATCACCGCCTGCCTTCAGCTTCGGCTCCGTCACGCGCTCGGACTTGCCGATGGCCTCGACCGAGATGGAATCGACGATAAGCTGCTTGCCCTTGACGATGAAGCCGTAGCGCTGGCGATGCGCTTCCTCGAACCCCGCCTGGATTTCAAGGGCACTGCCGAAGCTCGTCACCAGCGGGGCGTCGGTCCCGGCATATTTCACATGCACCTGGCGCAGCACCTGGATGTCGCCGGCGGCAATACCTTGCGCCGCGATCTCGGCCTGGGCCTCGCCGGCCATGGCATCGAGTTCGCGGCTGAGATAGGCGGTCATGGCATCGCCCAGCGGCGTTTCCACCGTCTTGTGGCGGATGGCGCGGATATCGGCCAGACCCATGCCATAGGCCGAGAGCACGCCGGCCAGCGGGTGCAGGAAAACCCGCGTCATCCCCAGAGCATCGGCAACGCGGCAGGCATGCTGGCCGCCGGCTCCGCCGAAGCAGGCCAGGGTGTAATGGGTCACGTCATAGCCGCGCTGGATCGAGATTTCCTTGATGGCGTTCGCCATGTTGGCGACGGCGATGTCGAGGAAGCCTTCCGCCACATCCTCCGGCCGCTGTTCCTTGCCGGTAGCCTTTTCGATCTCGGTGGCGAGGTCGCGGAACTTTGCCACCACTACCTCGCGGTCGAGCGGCTGATCGGCATTCGGTCCGAACACCTTGGGGAAATAGTCGGGATTGAGGCGACCCAACATGATGTTGCAATCGGTGACCGCAAGCGGCCCGCCGCGCCGGTAGGAGGCGGGGCCGGGATTGGCGCCGGCGGAATCTGGCCCGACGCGGTAGCGGCTGCCATCGAAATGCAGGATCGAGCCGCCGCCGGCTGCGACCGTGTGAATCAGCATCATCGGGGCCCGCATGCGCACACCCGCCACCTGCGCCTCGTAGGAGCGCTCGAATGCCCCGTTGAAATGCGACACATCGGTCGAGGTGCCGCCCATGTCGAAGCCGATAATGCGGTCGAAACCCGCTTGCCGCGCCGTTTCCACGGCTCCGACAATGCCGCCCGCAGGACCGGATAGGATGCTATCCTTGCCCTGGAACTGGCGCGCATCTGTGAGGCCGCCATTCGACTGCATGAACATGAGCCGCGTGGTCCGGTTGCCGATCTCGCCTGCCACCTGGTCGACATAGCGCCTGAGAATCGGCGACAGATAGGCATCGACCACGGTGGTGTCGCCGCGGCTCACCAGCTTCATCAGCGGCGAGATTTCGTGGCTGACCGACACCTGGGTAAAGCCGATCTCGCGGGCGATGCGCGCGAGCGCGATCTCATGGGCGTGATGGCGATAGCCGTGCATCAGCAGGATGGCGATGGCGCGATAGCCCTGGTCGAAGGCCGCCTGGAAATCGCGCCGAGCCGTCGCCACGTCGAGGTGATGCAGGATATTGCCATGGCTATCGACCCGCTCATTGATCTCGATCACGTCCCGGTGCAGCAGTTCGGGCAGGTCGATCCGGCGCGCGAAGATCTTCGGCCGGTTCTGGTAGGCGATGCGGAGCGCGTCGCGGAAGCCCTTGGTGATCGCCAGCACCACGGGCTCGCCCTTGCGCTCCAGCAGCGCATTGGTGGCAACCGTCGTGCCCATCTTGATCGCCGTCACATCGGCGGGTAAGGGCGCGTCGGCAGGAAGGTTCAGGATGGCGCGGATGCCGGCAAGGGCCGCATCGCGGTAGCGCTCGGGGTTTTCCGACAGCAGCTTGTGCGTCACCAGCCGCCCGTCCGGTGCCCGGCCAACGATGTCGGTAAAGGTGCCGCCGCGATCGATCCAGAACTGCCAGGTCACGTTTTGATGTCCCTTCTCTTGCTGTCATGCCCCGGCTTGGCCGGGGCATCCACGACTTTCTTCGGATGCCGGCAAACTCGTGGACCCCCCGCTTTCGCGGGGGATGACAAGCGAGAACGCTACCTACCGCGTCACCAATTCCGTGCCGCGCTTCGATAATACGCGGCAGCCCGTCTCGGTCACCACCACCGTCTGGCCGGAGGTCATGGCGAGGCCGGCCTCGGAATCGAAGATGATGAGGTGGATGAAATAGACCTGGTTGGGTGCCGCCACTTCCGGATTGCCGTGATAGAACATCGGGTAATCCATCCAGTTCGGCGCGAAGGTGGTGCCGAGGGAATAGCCGGTCGCGTTCATGCGGTGCTTCTGGTAGCCGGCCTGGTCCAGCACGCGGGCATGGGCGTCGAACACTTCGCCGATTGGACGACCGGGCTTCAGCGCCGCCTTGCAGGCCTCCAGCGCGTCAACCGCGACCTTGTGCATCTCCACCTGGCGCGCCGGCGGCTTGCCGATCGGAATCGTGCGCATGAGAGCCGAATGGTAGTGGCGGAAGACGCCGGCGAATTCCAGGGTCAGCTGATCCTGCGCATCCAGCACCCGGCGGCCGGTGTGATAGCGGCAGAGGAGGGCCTCCGGCCCCGAGCCGATGATGAATTCGTTGGCAGGGTCGTCGCCATCATTACGGATGATGACGGATTGCATGGCGGCCAGGATCTCGGCCTCGGCGGCGCCCGGTGCGGCGAGGCGGTGCGCCTCGTCGAGGGCGAGGTCGGCGAGATGCGCCGCTTTCTCGACATAGGCGATCTCGGCCGGCGATTTCACCAGGCGCTGTTTCGAGACGATCTCGCTGGCATCGACCAGTTTGGCGAAGCCGTCGAAGGCAGCGGCAAGCCGCATGCCGTTGCGGGCGGTGAGGCCATACGCTTCCCATTCGACGCCAAGCTTCTTCCCCGACAATCCCCAAGCCTTCAGCATGTCGCGCAGCTCGGCCGAGGGGTTGGCTTCCGGTCCGTCGACCCAGACCCGGATATCGGCGATGTCCGAGGTGAGCTGGGCCTGCCTGAGATCGGGGGCGCGGGTCAGCAGGAACTGCCTGCCATCGGCGCCGAGGTAATAGCACTGGAAGAAGACATAGCCGAAGGTGTCGTAGCCGGTGAGGTAATACATGCTCTCCTGGCGGAACATCAGCAGTCCGTCGAGGCCGCGCGCCTCCAGGGCGGCGATGGTGGCCTGGCGGCGGCCGGCAAGCTCGTCACGGGTGAAATGCAGCGGCATCGGACATCTCCTGTTTATCGGTCGCACCATCTTCCATCGGCGCCGGGATGGCCGGCAAAGCGAAAGTGACATTTATTCGACAATATCGAATATTGTGGCATGGCTGAAATCCGCATCCAGGTCCTGAAACGCGCCGATTCCATCCTGGCGGTGCTGGCAGCGGCACCGCGCGACGGCCTGCGCCTCACGGACATCGCCGCCGCGATCGGCCTTGCCCCCACCACCACGGTGACGCTGCTGCAAAGCCTGGTGGCGCTGAATTATGCCGAACAGATCAAGCCGAATGGCCGCTATCGCCTCGGCCGGCGCTTGGCGCAACTGGGGCGCCGGGTCGAGGCCAGGCGCGACATTGTCGATCTGGCCCGCCCCGCCCTCATCCGCCTCTGTCAGCAGACCGGCGAGATGGTGAACCTGACCGTGCCCGGTTCCGGCGCCATGGTGGTGGTGGAGAGCCTTGCCGGCGACATTGTCTTCAAGGAGACGCCGTTGAAGGGTCGCGATTTGCCGCTGCACGGCAGTGCGTCCGGGAAATGCTTCCTCGCCTTCGCAGCCCCGGCCATGCGCGCGGCCTTCCTGGAAGCCCTGCCACTCACCCGCCTCGCGCGGCGCACCATTGGCGATTTGAGGAGACTGGAGGAGGATCTGGCGCGCATCCGCGCCCAGGGTTACGCGACCGAGGAAGACGAATACACGCCCGATACCTTCGCCCTCGCCGTGCCGGTCCTGGATTCCGCCGGCATCGTCCAAGCGACCTTGAGCGTGCACGGGCCCGCCGAACGCTTCACACCGCGCCGCCGCTCAAGGCTTCTCGCCGAACTCCGGCACGAGGTACAGCAGGTGAAGAAGTTGCTGCCGTGACCAATGGGCAGGATCCCGCAACTGTTCTGTCAGCCACCCACCGGCGGCGGTATCAGAACGAAGTTTCCGACATGTTTCTTCTCGAGGAAGACACTCTGGGCCCTGGCAATCTCGGCCAGCGGGAATGTTCCGGCAAGCAGCGGCCGGATCTCGCCACGTTCGATGTAGGTGACGAGGTTGGGAAAGACCGGCTCGTCCCAGGCCGTACAGCCGATCAGTGTCAGATCCCTGAGATAGAAGTCACGCATGTCAAGCGTGACCACAGGTCCGGCAATGGCGCCTGAGGATACGTAGCGGCCGCCCCGTTTCAGGGTCCGCAGAACAGATCCGAATGCCGGCCCGGCCACGTTGTCGACCACCAAGTCCATGCTTTCCCCGGCCTGTGCCACGAGGTCGGCGTCGCGATCGAGGATCCGGTCGGCACCGATCGCGCGCAATTGATCTGCCTTTGCCGGCGTAGTGACAGCCGTGACATACGCGCCGCGTCGTTTGGCGAGCTGGAGGGTCGCCGATCCGACACCGCCCGATGCCCCGGTAACCAGCACATGCTGGCCGGCCCTGAGTCCGGCCCTGTGCAGCATATTCTCGGCCGTGCCATAGGCGCAGGGAATGGTGGCCAGTTCGGCATCGCTCCAGCCGCACTCGACGGCGAATACCTCTTTCTCCGGTACCCTGACGAACTGAGCGAAAGCACCATCGAAATCCGACGCCATCCAGATGTTCTCCGGTGACCCGAATCCATGCGGGCGCATGCAGGGCCGGACCAGGACCCGCCGACCGATCAGGCCGGTATTGGCGGTAGGTCCGCAGGCTATGACGATACCGCAGCAATCTGTCCCCTGGATCAGCGGGAACGGCGTCTTTGCGTTCCAGCCACCATCCGGGCGCGCGGCTTCGATGGCAATCCCTGCCACGTCTGCCGTGCTTTCAGTGACGCTGGCCGAATACCAGCCCAGGCGCGTGTTGATTTCGGTGTTGTTGATGCCGGCTGCGAGAACACGGACCAGAACCTCCCCGGTTCTTGGCAGTGGCATCTCTACGTCACGATAGACCAGCTTGTCATAGCCGCCATTGCCGATGGTGACCACCGCCTTCATGGTGGCGGGCAGATTTGCACCCTCGCCGGGCGGTATAGCCGACATGCGAACTCAATCCACCAGCTTGTCGCGGCGTAGGCCGGCGCGCTCCAGGTGAAGCGGCAGGGTCCGACCGTAGAGTTGCCGGGTACGCTCGGGACTGCCGACCATGTCGGCATCCTCGGTGAAGCTGAAAATGGCGACATAACGCGGTCTGGCGCCGGCCAGCGGCGCCACGCGGTGCAGCGAGTAGCGGCCCTTGAAGATCTGAAGATCGCCCGGCTCCAGATGCAGGGTTTGAATCAACCGTTTGTCGCCATCGAGAACGGCTTCAACCCCGGCAAAATTCTCGTCCGTCGGCGAGCGCAGATAGGGGCTGTATTCAAAGGCGCCGCCATGCTCCGCGTTCTGGATGCACAGCGTCACGGTATAGTTGTTGGTATCAAAGTGCCAGGGGAAGCCACCGCCTTCTTCCGCCAGGTTAACGATCACGTCGGCCAGCGGATCGGCGTAGCGGAAGAAGCGCTCTTCACCCAGTGCTTCCTGGATGAACGGCGCGAAGGCCGGCCATTCGTAGATCGCGCGCAGGATGCTGTCGGGCCCGAAATTGTCGGCAGGCACAAAGGCGTTGGAGCGATCGAAGAAGCGCCGCAACGGATGGCTGGCCGGCAGGTCGGGGCGATCCTGGGTAAAATAGGCATTGGTGCGATTGAAGTTGCGGTGGCCATGGATGGCGGTGCGGTCGCATTCCATCACCAGATCGGTGATTCGCTCCGCCCGGACGAATCCCCTGAGCACGGCGCAGCCATCCAGATTGATGGCGGCGCGCAACTCGGCAATAAGAGCCCCGCGAGCTGGGCCCGCATTGGCGATCGGGTAGCGTCCAAGGTCGATGTAGTCGGCGGCGTCCTTGACCTTCACATCCATCCTCTCACGTGGTGTCATGGCGCCTGCCGTTCGCCGGCTAGCTGAGCTTTGCCGGAAAGCCGGGCGCCCGCAGGTCGGTCCTCAGCGCATCCTCCAGCAGCTTCACGATCATCGGCGATTCCGCCCTGCCGCCATAGGCAGCCTTGGCCAGCACATAGGTCTGGTTGGTGATCGAGGCAAGCTCGAGCGGCACGCCGAACTCGCGCCCGAAATGCAGGGCAAAGCCCAGATCCTTCAGGGCCAGATCCATCGAAAACCCGATGTCATAGGAGCCGTTGAGAATGAGCTGTCCTTCGGTTTCATGGACGAAGGAATTGCCCGAGGAGGCGGCGATGGCGTGATAGGACTGGGCGAGGTCGAGCCCGCCGCGCTTGGCCAGCATCAGCGCCTCGCCGACGGCCTTCAGATGGATGAAGGCCAGCATGTTGGTGATGACCTTGATCACCGCGGCTGAACCCAGCGGTCCCATGTGGAAGATCCGGTCGCCCATTGCCTTGAAGGCGGGCAGGTGCGTCTCGAACAGATCCTTGTCGCCGCCGGCCAGGATGGTGATCTTGCCCTGTGCCGCCAGATGCACGCCCCCGGTCACCGGCGATTCCAGCGTGCGCACGCCGTGCTGCTGCGCCAATTCCGCAAAACGCTGGATCTCGTCGCGGCCCAATGTGCCCATTTCGATCCAGGTGCTGCCACCTTGTGTGTCCTTCTGGTCGAACCCGGCCAGGATGCCGTCCTTGTCGGCCAGCACTTCCTGGGTGGCACCGGGGCTGGGCAGGCAGGTGATGACAGTGTCGCAGGCCTCCGCCACGGCGCGTGGCGAATCCGCCCAGCTGGCGCCAAGTTCCAGAACCATGCCGGCGGAATCCTTGTGCAGATCGTGGACGACAAGGGGGAAGCCGCCGCGTTGCAGATTGGCCGCCAGTTGTCGCCCGATGGTGCCGAGGCCGATGAAACCGTAGCGCATGCCTTTACTCCCAGGTCGTCTTCTTGTGGCTATTGGATGACCTTGTTGGTCATCTCGAGGTGCAGGTTCCTGCCTGTATAGGGATGCGCCCGGGCGACATCCTCATCAAGCTCGATGCCGAGGCCAGGCAGGGTCGGGGGAATGACATAGCCTGCTTCAAAGCGCACCGGCTGCTTCAGGATCTTGGCGTGGAAGCCGCTCCAGGTCTCGATGCTCTCGAGAATCAGGAAATTGGGCGCGGCGGCGGCGAGATGCACGTTCGCCATGCCGATCACCGGCCCGGCATAGAGATGCGGCGCGATCTGCGCATAGTAGCTTTCCGCCATGCTGGCGATTTTCTTCGCTTCCAGCAGGCCGCCGACGCGGCCCACCTGCATCTGCAGGATCGCGGCGGCACGATTCTCCAGCACGCGGGCAAATTCGTACTTTGTCACCAGTCGCTCGCCGGTGGCGATTGGAATCGACGTGCCGCGGGCGACGAGTGCCATCTCCTCCGGCTTCTCGGGCGGGGTCGGCTCCTCGAACCAGAGCGGCTCGTATTTCTCCAGTCGCTTGGCCAAACGAGTGGCGCCTGCCGTGGTGAACTGGCCATGGGTGCCGAAGAGTAGATCGGCCTTCGATCCCACCGCTTCGCGGATCAGGCGGCAGAATTTCTCGCAGAGATCCATTGATTCCAGCGAGGGCTGGCGGGGATCGAAAGGGGAATAGGGGGCAGCAGGATCGAATTTGATGCCGGTAAAGCCCATGCCAACATAATGGGCAGCCCGCTCGGCCGAAGCTTCCGCATTCCAATAGATCGAGCTGTCCTGGCCCTTCGCGACATCGGGATAGATATAGGTATAGGCGCGCAGGCGCTCGTGCACGCGCCCGCCCAGCAATTCATAGACCGGCTTGCCGGTCACCTTGCCCTTGATGTCCCAAAGCGCGATCTCGATCGCCGAGAGCACGCTCATCGTCGTGACATCGGGGCGCAGCGTGTAGCCCGAGCCGTAGGCGAGGCGCCACAATTTCTCGATATGGAACGGGTCCATGCCCTCGACATAACGCTGGAACATGTCCTCGATCGCCGCCACCATTACCTTCGGGCCGAAGGCGGTGCCGTAGACCTCGCCCAAACCCTCGATGCCGTCATCGGTGACAAGCTTCACGAAGATGAAGTACTGGCCGCCGAAGGAAGGTGGCGGATTGCCGACGACAAAGGTCTTGAGGCCCTTGATTTTCATATTGGGGTGCCTGGCTGCGGGGAGAAAAGCGGCAGCGGAACCGCATACGGTTCCGCTGCCTGGTCGCTAACGGGAGAGGTCTCGATGGATCAGGCGAACCACCAGCGCTGGGTCACCTTGAGGCCATCAACATCCCAATTGGGCGCGATCACCTCGGGGCGGCCGACGCTGTTCGCATGCGCATTGACGTAGTTGTAGAACATGAGAACGACGACGCCGCCATCATCGGCCACCAGTTCCTGCATCTCCGCATACATCGCGGCACGCTTGACCTGGTCGAGTTCCGAACGGGCCTGGACCAGCAGTTCGTCGAAGCGGGCGTTGGACCAGAAGCTGTCGTTCCAGGCAGCGCCCGTGGTGTAGGCCGTGCTGAACATCAGGTCCGGCGTCGGACGGCCCGACCAGTAGGACAGGCACCAGGGCTTCTTCATCCAGACGCTGTCCCAATAGGCATCGTCGGCCTCACGGATCACGTTGATGTCGATGCCGCATTTGGCGGCCGATTCCTTCATCAACTGGGCTGCGTCGACGGCACCGGCAAAGGCGGCGTCGGCGGCCGAGAGGTCGACCTTGAGGCTGGAAAGACCAGCCTTGTTAAGGTGGAACTTAGCCTTTTCGGGGTCGAAGGTATGCTTGGTAGCCGGGTCATGCGAGTAGGGGACGCCCGGCGCGATCGGATTGTCGTTGCCCGGCTTGCCATGACCCAGCAACACCTTCTTCACGATCTCCTCGCGGTCGATCGCGTATTTCAGAGCGAGGCGGACGTCCTTGTTATCGAAGGGTGCCACGCGCACGTCCATCGGTGCTACGTAGTGGGCAAAGCCGGCGACTTCGGCGAGGCTGACATTGCCGCCGCCGGCCAGGCGGTTCGCGGTCTTCAGATCGACGCGGTCGATGAAGTCGACATTGCCCGAGGTTAGCGCATTCATGCGCGCGGCCACATCGATGATGGTGAGGACCTCGATCTCGTCGAAATAGGTCTCGCGGTGATAATTGGCGAAACGCTTGCCCTCGCCGCGCACACCCGGCTCGAAGGCGGTCATGGCATAGGGGCCGGTGCCGACGCCCGACTGCCAGTCGACCTTGCCTTCCGAGGCGGGCATGATCGGCAGGTGGTAGTCGGCGATGACGAAGGGGAAGTCGGCATTGCCGGCGTCCAGCGTCACCATCACCTTGTTCTTGCCGTCGGCCTTGACGTCGGTGACCGCGGTCAGCAGCGACTTCGCCGCCGATTTCGAATCCTCGCCGCGGTGATGGTTGATCGAGGCGACGACGTCATCCGCGTCGACCGATTTTCCATTGTGGAATTCGCTGCCGTTCCGCAGGGTGAAGATCCAGGTCTTGCCATCATCGGCCGCCTCGAAGCTCTCGGCGAGATCCGGGATGACCTTGCCGTCCGCGGTGACCTCAGTCAGGCTGGAGCGGATCGAACCCCAGCCGAACAAGCCGTTGAACGTATCCGGGAAGGTTGCCGGATCAAGTGTGTCGGTGGTGGCGCCACTACCGACCGCGACCCGGAAGCGGCCGCCCTTCTTAGGTTCGGCGCGGGCCGCCTTGATGAACATGCCCTCGGCGGCGGCGGCGGTGACGCCGGCGGCCATGGCGAGTTGTACGAACTCGCGGCGGGACATTTTCCCCTTCGCGGCGAAATGCTTCATGGTCTTGAGATCCATTGCAACGATCCTCCCGTCTTTCTCTCTTCGAGTACGATTTGTCGGCTTCTGCACACGCGGGCAGCAGCTTCCCCATCATGGTAAACCTGACGACCGCGCGCTATCCCCATTCCGCGCTTGACAGAGACAAAAATCAAACGATGTATTATGGCCCTTAGGCCATAAAATTTTTGTCGGTCAACCCCGTCATGTCCTACCACCTGCCGCCGTTGCCCTGGCTGCGCTCGTTCGAGGCATCGGCGCGCCGTGGCTCCTTTTCGGCGGCGGCGGGCGAATTGGGCCTGACCTCGGCGGCGGTCAGCTATCAGGTCAGGGCGCTGGAACAACTGCTGGGCCGGCCGCTTTTCGAGCGCCTGCCGCGCGGGTTGCGCCTTACCGACATGGGCAAGGCCTACCTGCCATCCATCCGCAAGGCGTTCAGCGAGCTTTCGGTCTCAACCCTCGGGATTTTCGGGCCGGAGGGGGATATCGCCATCGATGTACGCGTCTCGGTTTCATTCGGCGTGCTTTGGCTGGCGCCGCGTCTGGGCGATTTCCTGGCGAACCACCGCAATTTCCGCATCCGGCTGTTTTCCGCCATCTGGGGCGACGCGCTGCCAGCCGACAATACCGATGTAGACATCCGTTTTGGCCACGGCGCCTGGTCCGGCTTTTCGGCACGGCTGCTGATCAACGACCCCGTCGTGCTGGTGACGCCGCCGGGTGCCGTCATCAATGGCCCGGGCGACATTCGCCCCGGGCAGCTGATCCACATCCTCGGCGTCGAGGGCGACTGGCAGCACCTCTTTACTACGGCCGACCGGGCACCGCCTTTCGACCAGGTCGGCATCACGGTCGATACCAGCCTCGCCGCCCTGGAGATGGTGGCCGCCGGGGCGGGCGTCGCCCTGGTGTTGGAGCGATTTGCCCGACCCTTCGTGGCGCAGGGGCGGATCCGCCAGGTTCCTGACCTGCTGCTGCCCCAGGACCAGTCACATTACCTGCTGCTGCGCGACGGCATTGATGCCCCCCGCGCCGAGACCATGTTGTTCTGCGACTGGCTGCAGCAGGCCCTCATTGCCGAACGTTCGCCGCCCCACCCCGAAACGGCCCCGCGCCGAAGGACCCGACATGCCCAGCAAGACCGACAACATGCCCGATAGCGACTTCATCATCATCGGCGGCGGCTCGGCGGGCTGCATCCTCGCCAACCGCCTGACCGCCGACGGCACCTCCCGCGTGCTGCTGCTGGAAGCGGGGCCGAGCGACCGGCGCTTCGACATCGACGTGCCGGTGGGATACGCCCGCACCTATTTCGATCCGCGCGTCAACTGGATGTACCAGAGCGCGCCGGTCCCCTCGCTCGACAACCGCGTCATCTATTACCCGCGCGGCAAGGTGCTGGGCGGTTCCGGCTCGATCAATGCCATGGTCTACGCCCGCGGCCAGCCGGGGGATTTCGACGATTGGGCGGCCGCCGGCAATACCGGCTGGGGCTGGTCGGATGTGCTGCCCCATTTCCGCGCCATGGAGGATCACGATTTCGGTGCCAGCGACCTGCACGGCGCCGGCGGTCCCCTCCATGTGACCCAGATCGGCCGCGACGCGCATCCCATCTGCCGGGCGTTTTTCGCTGCCGCCGGGGAACTTGGCTTCCCCCATCTGCGCGACCTGAATGGGGCGGAACTGGAAGGTGTTGGCCATTACCAGATCAACACCAGGAACGGCCAGCGCCATTCCTCGGCCAAGGCCTATTTGCGCCCCGCACTCTCCCGCGCCAATCTCGCGGTCGAGACCGGTGCGTTGGTCCTCGCCCTGGTGATCGAAGGCAACCGCGTCGTTGGGGTGCGCTATCGCCGCGACGGCGTCGAAAGGGTGGCGCGGGCCGCGCGCGAGGTGATCCTCTCCGCCGGTGCCATCGGTTCGCCGATGCTGCTGATGCGCTCGGGTATCGGCCCGGCGGCGCATCTCAGGGAAATGGGAATCGAGGTCAGGCTGGACTCGCCTGCCGTCGGCCAGCACCTGCAGGACCACATCTGCTACGACCACATGTTCGAGGCCAAGGTACCGACGCTCAATTCCTCCCTCGGCACATTGATCGGGCGCGGCTTCGCCGGGTTGCAATATGCGCTGCTGCGGCGCGGCCCGCTCTCCATGAGCCTCAACCAGGCCGGCGGCTTCGTCCGCTCCTCGCCCGGGCGGGCCCGCCCCAACATCCAGCTCTATTTCTGCCCGCTCGCCTATGAGAAGACGACACCGGACAGCAAGCAGTTGATGAAGGTCGATCCCACCCCCGCCTTCAGCCTCAGCGTCTCGCCCTGCCGACCCTTGAGCCGGGGTCACGTCAAACTGACCGGGCCGCAGCCGGAAGCGGCGCCCGAGATCCAGCCCAATCTGCTGGCCCATCCCGAGGACATGAAGGAAATGCTGGAGGCGGTGGCGCTGTTGCGCCGCCTGGCGGCAACCCGGGCGCTTTCCGCGGTTGCGGCACGGGAAACCAAGCCGGGGCCGGAGGTTGCCAGCGATGCCGAGTTCGAGCGCTATATCCGCTCCTACACCTATTCCATCTTCCATCCTGCCGGCACCTGCCGGATGGGCCGCGACCCCCGGCAATCGGTGGTCGATGCCCGCCTCAGGGTGCATGGGATCGATGGCATCCGGGTGATCGATGCCGGTATCTTCCCCACCATTCCCTCCGCCAATCTCAACGCGCCTACGATGATGGCGGCGGAAAAGGGGGCAGCGCTGATCCTGGGCGAGAGAAACGGCTGATTGCGGGTGCGGCGGCAAGGGCGCTGGCCAGCCGGGCGGGCGCTGGGTATGGTTGGCGCATGAGTTCCTCGACAACCACGCCGCCAAGCACATCCGAACGGGCCATCGGTCAAATCATGAGCATATGGGGCAAGATCATCGGTGGTGCCGCCGGCTTTGCCATGGGTGGCCCTCTGGGCGCGCTGCTGGGGGCAATCGCCGGCCATGCCGTCGACCGGCAGCGGGCCGAGGCGCCGGAACCTACCGATGATCGCGCCGCCACCCGGCAGATCGCCTTCACCATCGCGGTCATCGCTCTCGGCGCCAAGATGGCCAAGGCCGATGGAAGGGTCAGCCGGTCCGAGGTTGCGGCCTTCAAGCAGGTCTTCAAGATTCCGCCGGACGAGGTCCAGAACGTCGCCCGCGTCTTCGACCAGGCGAAACGCGACGTCGCCGGTTTCGACGCTTATGCCCGGCAGCTGGCGCAGATGTTCGAGCCAGGCCATGCGGTGCTCGAGGAGTTGCTGGACGGCCTTTTCCATATCGCCCGCGCAGATGGCGAGGTGCATGAGGCCGAAATCGCCTTCATCCGCGACGTGGCCGACATTTTCGGTTTTGACGATGCCGGTTTCGCCCGCATCCGCGAGGCCAATCTGGGTCCGGACGAGGGCGACCCCTATACCCTGCTGGGAGTCCAGCGAACGCAATCGGACGATGAAATCCGCGCTGCCTGGCGCCGCCTCTCGCGCGAGAACCACCCCGACCGGCTGATTGCCGCCGGCCTGCCGCCGGAGTTCGTCGAGCTTGCCAACGAAAAAATGGCGGCGATCAATGCCGCCTATGACAGGATTGCCAAGGAGCGCGGCATCAAGTAGGGGATCGGCCGCAACAGGAGATCCCGTTCCATGCCGCCCGCCCCACTACCCAATACGCCCCCTTGGGTCGCCCTGCGCGATGCCGCCATCACCTTCGGCGGCAAGCCGCTGTTCAGCGGTATCACGCTCAGCATCGGCAAGGGCGAGCGCGTCGCCTTGGTGGGCGCCAACGGTTCCGGCAAATCGACCATCCTGAAGGCGCTGGCCGGTCGCATCGAACTGGATGCCGGCACCCGCTTCCTGCAGCCCGGCACGCGGATCGGCTATCTCGACCAGAACCCCGACCTCGCCCGGGGCGGCATGGTCGCCGACTTTGTGGCGGCCGCTCTGCCGGGGGCCGAGGCTGACGACTACCGCATTGCCCGTGTGCTCGACCATCTCGACCTCGACCCCGGCCGCGATACGGCGACGCTATCGGGCGGCGAGGGGCGCCGGGCTGCCATGGCCCGGGCCCTGGTGGCCGAGCCGGAGGTGCTGCTGCTGGACGAGCCAACCAACCATCTCGACCTGCCCACCATCGAATGGCTGGAACAGGAACTCGGTGCCTTTCCAGGTGGCATCCTGATGATCAGCCACGACCGCGCCTTCCTCAATGCCCTTTCGCGCCGCGTCTTGTGGCTCGACCGCGGCCGTCTGTTCGAAATGGATGGCGGCTTTGCCGGTTTCGAGGAATGGTCGGAAACCATCATGGCGCAGGAGGCGGCGGAAGCGCGGCGCCTGGAGAAACGGATCGAACAGGAGGAGTACTGGCTGGCGCGCGGCGTCACTGCGCGGCGCTCGCGCAACGAGGGGCGACGACGCGGCCTGATGGCGCTCAGGAAGCAGCGCGCCGAGGCGCTGCGCGCGATCGGTCGCGCCAAGCTGGAACTGGGGGACGCCGTGCAGGGCGGCCAGCTGGTGATCGAGGCCGAGAAACTCAGCAAAAGCTTTCTGGCGCCCGACGGCAGCATGCGCTGGATCACCCGAGGCTTCTCGACCCGGATCCAGCGCGGCGACCGCATCGGCATCATCGGCCCCAACGGCGCCGGCAAGACCACGCTCATCAAGATGCTGACCGGTGACCTGGCGCCGGATTCAGGCAGCATCCGCCTCGGCACCAATGTGACGAGGCTCTATCTCGACCAGCGGCGCGAGAGCTTCGATCTCGACCAGACCTTGTGGCAGACCCTGGCGCCGGGCGGCGGCGATTCCATCATGGCGCAGGGTCGTCAGCGCCATGTCGTGGCTTACTTGCGTGATTTCCTGTTCGATGAAAAGCAGGCCACCATGCCGGTGCGTGCTCTCTCGGGCGGCGAGCGCGCGCGGCTGCTGCTGGCGAAACTGTTCGCCCAGCCCGCCAATCTCATCATCCTCGACGAGCCGACCAACGATCTCGACATGGACACGCTGGACCTGCTGCAGGAGGTGCTGGCCGATTTCGACGGCACCGTGCTGGTGGTCAGCCACGACCGCGATTTCCTGGACCGGCTCGCCACCTCGATTATCGCGGTCGAGGGAGACGGCGTGGTCGAGGAATATCCCGGCGGCTATTCCGACTATCTCGACCAGCGCAAGGCCGCCGAACGCCATGCCGTGAAGGCAAGGCCGGCAAAGGCTGCCGAAGCGCGGCCGGCTGTAAAGCCAGCCGCCGCCGCACTGCGCTGGTCGTCCAAGGACCAGCGCGCGCTCGACCAGGTGGCCGACCGCATGACGACGCTGGAGGCCGATATTCGCACGATCGAGGCGGCGCTGGCCGATCCCGATCTCTATGCCCGCGACGCCGCCAAGTTCGAGAAGGCGAGCGTGCTCCTGGCCCAGAAACGCAGCGAGCTCGAGTCAGCGGAACTGCGCTGGCTCGAGCTCGAGGAAATGCGCACCCAGGCCGGCAGCTAGCGCTGCGCCGGGCGGCAGGCAGGCGCCGTCGTCAGATCGCCGCCGTCATCATGATCTCGACCTTCCATTTCGGGTCGGCCAGCTTCGCTTCGACGGTGGCGCGGGCCGGGGCGTGACCGACCGCGACCCATTCCTTCCAGGCCTTGTTCATCTCGGCGAAGGTCGAGATGTCGGCAAGCCAGATATTGGTCTTGATGATCTTGGTCTTGTCGGTACCGGCCTCCTTCAAGAGGGCGTCGATCTGGCCGAGGATGTTCCTGGTCTGCTCATAGACCGAGGGGGAAACCGGCTCTTCCGCTACCTGGCCGGCGAGGTAGACGATGTTGTTGTGAATGACGGCATCGCTGATGGTGGTCGGATCGCCCAGGCGCTTCAAAGACATGTTAACCTCTAATTGCTTGAGAAAAAACGGATTTTCAGGACGAAAATCGGTCCGGCAGGGCCGTGGGGCCACCGCGTCGGCGGCGCATTATGCCGGGGCGGCGGAGCCGGCGCAAACAACCCCAATGTGTGGTTGATTTCTGGCCCACCAGAAGCTAAAAGGCGCCCGCAACCGCCTTTTCGACGTCCCCATCGTCTAGAGGCCTAGGACACCACCCTTTCACGGTGAAGACACGGGTTCGACTCCCGTTGGGGACGCCATCGATATCGAGCCTTTTGTAGGCGCAATGCCCTCATCTGACTGCGGCTTGTTCTCGCCGAGGGCTATTCCCACCAAAGCTGCCACCTGCCCACCGCCTACGAAGTAGCCCGGCCGCACCGCCTTTCTAACCGAGTGATCGAGATGCAAGGCGAGGGCTGGCCATCGTCATCCCGGCCATCGGGAGGCTACGGGCACGCGGCCGCACTAGGCCTGTCGAGTTCGTGGTAGAGGTTTTGTTCGAACGAAACGGCCTGAACCTACCGAAGGACAGCCTGTCATATCGCGAACTGGCGTTCGCCCTGTTGAGCGCGCAGGTGAAGGCAGACGGGTTGCTGGCCCAACGCCGAGCCGGCGAGGCTATCGACACACCACCTGCTCCCGTGAGGAGGCGCCGAAGCCCAACACCGAATCACACGCTTACGCGGGAATGACAATAGTGAGAAAGGCTCCCCTCACTAATCCGCGACCGCTAGGTCCGGTACGACGGCGCCGATATTGTAGCCTTCGAGTTGGGCTTCCTTTGCATCGGCATGCGTGAAGTTGAGGATGGTCGCAGTGCCTGGGGTCACCGGGATGACACGAGCGGGCGGTAGGCCGATGAATTCGTGCATGGCGGCGCGAATGACGCCGCCATGAACCACGGCCAGGAGATCACCCTCGCCCGCCTTCAGCCAGTGGCGGAAGCCTTCGCCCGTCCGGGCGCGGAACTGGTCCCAGGTCTCGCCGCCTTCCGGCGTGAAATGCCCCGCGCGCCAGGCATGGTATTTCTCCGGTTCACGCGCGATGAGGTCGGCTTTCAAAAGTCCCGTCCAGCTTCCCATGCTGAGCTCGCGCAGGCGCGGATCGGTCGGCGCGTCGCCATGGCCGATGATCTCGGCGGTCTTTCTTGTGCGGCCGAGGTCGGACGCGACGACGCGGTAGGGTTTCAGCGCGCGCGCGAAACCGACGAAGCGCTTCGCCTGCTCGATCCCGCGCGGGGAAAGCTCCGAATTGTCCTGGCCCTGCAAGCGGAGATCAACGTTCCACATGGTCTCGCCATGGCGCAGCATGATGAGGCGCACTATTGAACCCCCGCCAAACGACGGCCGTCGGCGGCGAAGATCGCTTCCGGCTGTTGCGGGAACGAAAGCGTGACACTGTCACCAGGCATGGCTGCGGCATGGCCCGGTACTATCGCGGTCAAACGGAGATTGCCCCGCGTTGCCGTCACCATGATCTGCCCGGCGATGGGGGCTGCTTCCGAGAACTGCGCCACGAGCGACGGCCGCCCGGGCGCTTCACCTAGGGCCAATTTCTCCGCGCGGTAGAGGAAATACGCGCGCGTCTCGCCCGAGGCCAGCGCGCCATTGCCGAACCTCACCCCGTCCGCAACCCAGTGATCGCCCTGGCGCTCGACCGGTACGAGGTTGGCAGGCGGTGTCCCCAGGAAGGTCGCAACGAAGGTCGTGGCCGGGTTTCGCAACAATTCGTGGGGCGCCCCGAATTGTTCGACGACACCGTGATTGAGCACCGCCACATGGCTCGCCATGGTCATCGCCTCGACCTGGTCGTGGGTAACGTAGACCGAGGTGGCGTCGGTCGCCCGGTGGATTCGCATCAATTCGCAGCGCATCTCGATTCTCAATTTGGCATCCAGATTGGAGAGGGGTTCGTCGAATAGGAGAATGCTGGGCTTAGGCGCGATGGTGCGCGCGATGGCGACGCGCTGCTGCTGCCCGCCGGAGATTTCAGCCGGGTAGCGCGCGGCCAGCGCCGCGATGCCGAGGAGTTGCAAGACCTCGTCGACCCTTGCCGCGCGTCTGGCCTTGTCCCAGCCCGCAACCTTCAGGGGCCAAGCGATGTTCTGCGCCACGGTCATGTGCGGCCAGAGTGCATAGCTCTGGAAAACGAGGCCCGCGTCGCGGTCCTTCGCCTCGGCCACCACGGCGCCATCCCTCGAAACCACGCGCCCCATGAAGGCGATCTCGCCCTTGGTTGGCGCGTCGAGCCCCGCCAGCATGCGGAGCAAGGTCGATTTCCCGCAGCCCGACGGCCCCACCAGCACCAGGAAGGCGCCCTTCGGCACGGCAAGGCTCACATTGTCAACCGCGGCGACATCGCCGAAGGATTTCACCAGATGGGTGAGGCGGATCGCCGCTTCCCCGGTATGCAGGTTCATGGCTGCTTCCACTTCTGGACACGCGCCTGCAATGCCTGCGAGAGCAAAGCGGCGGCAAGACAGATTACGAGAATGAG
Source organism: Dongia mobilis (assembly GCF_004363235.1). Lineage (GTDB taxonomy): Bacteria > Pseudomonadota > Alphaproteobacteria > Dongiales > Dongiaceae > Dongia > Dongia mobilis. Next base: position 61,843 of record NZ_SNYW01000013.1, on the reverse strand, counting down.
GAGGGTGATCGCGTTCGCAAACTGCATGAAACCCTCCGAGGCATAGCGATAGGCGACCATCGAGAGGACCGGCGAGGTTGCGCTGAAGAGCAGCACGACCAGGGAAAGATCTCGCACCATCTTCACGAAGACCAGGATCGCTCCGGCGAGCACGCCGCGGATGGCGAGCGGGAAGACGATCACCGCCATGCGCCTGAGCGCGCCGGCTCCGGTCAATCGCGCCGCTTCCTCGAGGTCGTTAGAGATCTGCCCCAGCACCGAGCGCCCGGATTGCACCGCGAAGGGCAAGTTGTGCGCAGCCGCCGCGATCACAAGGAGCGTAAAGGTGCCATAGAGCGAGGGCAATGGCCCGAGCGGCGCCCCGAAAAGAGCGATATAGGCGGCGGCGAAGGCGATGCTCGGCACCAGGAGCGGCGTGAAGCAGAGCTGCGACAAAAGATTGGCGATCAGCGTCCCCTTCCGCTTCACAATGGTATGGGCGAGCAGCAGGCCCATCGCCACGGTGAGGAGCGCGACGGTGAGGCCAAGTCGCATCGTGTTCCACATCGCCTCGATCAGGACCGGGTTGCGGAAGATCCCGGCCTGGCCTTGCGCTATTTGCCCGCCCGCCTCGCCCAGCCAGAAATGCAGGTTCCAGTTCGAGAACAGGGCGCCCGATTGCGGGGCGAGGCTGGAGGCCGCGAGCACGATGACGGGGAGGATCGTTGTGCCGATACCGATGGCGACGGCAAGGATCGCCAAAGGCCAGCGCCAGGGGCCGAGGCCAAAGCGCTTGGTGCGCCCGCCCTTGCCGGTGACGGTGGTGAACGCCCTGCGCCCCGAGACCAGGCGGTCGCTCGCCCAGAGGAAGCTCGCCGCGACGATGATGAGGAGGAGCGCCAACACGAAGCCGCGTTCGTTCTGCCCTGTCTCGATCATACCGAAGAGCCGCGTCGAGAGCGTCTGCATGCGCACCGGCAGACCCAGCAAGGCGGGGGCCGCGAAATTGGCGACGGCGCCGGCAAAGGTTAGCGAGGCTGCCGAGACCAAAGCCGGCGTCACCACGGGGAGGATGATGCCGACAAAGATTCGCTTCCGGCTTGCCCCTGCCATATGTGCGGATTCGATGAGGTCGGCGCCGACCGAGGAGAGCGCTGCCGCGATGATGGTGTAGGCGAGCGAGTAATAATGGGCGATGAGCACGATGAGCGTCGGCGCCAGGCCCCAGGCGAGCCAGTCAGGAATGCTGATTCCGTTGACCTCGAAGAAGCCCGCCGAGCCGCCGAGCCGTGAATTGCGGAACAGGGTCCCCCAGGCGAGGGCGGTGGCAAAGCTCGGGATCATGAATGGGAGCGTCGAGAGAACGCCGATGAATTTCCGCCCCGGCAAATCGGTGAGGATGACCAGCCAGGCCAGAAACCCGCCCATGAGCAGGCAGCCGAACGCCACTCCCACGCCAAGGATGAGGGTGGTGCCGAGCGGCTTCCACCATAGATTCATCGAGAGCGGGCTGGCGAGAACCGTGTTCCAGGCGGCAAGCCCCTCCGGGCTCAACGTCGCCACCAGGATTTTGAGGAGGGGCGCCACCACCAGCACCGCCACCATGGCGAGGAGCAGCAACGGTGCCAGAAGCGCACGGCCGGAGCGGTGATGAAAGGCCGCAACCAGGGACGTCACGAACAAACCTCTAAAGCATGGGCGCCGGGCGGGTCATCCCCGCCCGGCTTGAAATGGTTTACTGCAAGGTGATGATGAGGTCGGCGATACGCCCGCGCGCCGCCGCCGTTTTCTCGGGGTCAATGGTCCAGGCTTTCAGCCTGTCGAGCGGCACCGAATCCGGGTCATCGGCGATGCTCTTCCGTGTCGCATAGTCGCCCGGCACGTTGAAGGGCGCAAACGCCGCGCCGCCATTGGCGCTGTCATCGCCGAACATGAAATCGATGGCCAGGCGTGCAGCCGCCGGATGCGGCGCCTTGTCGGCGATGGCGAGGACTGCCGGGAACAGGATGCCGTTCGCCGGTTCCACATCATTCGCGATCTGCAGTGCCCAGCCTTCCTCCTCGTTGTCGCGGCGGTCGGAATAGGTGCCAAAGGCGACCGGCGCCTCCTTTAGGGTCTTGTCGCCGACCGCCTTGTTGAGCGCGTCGCTGTTGGAGACCAGGATGAGGTCGTTGGCGAAAAGGTCGCGGATATATTGTTCGCCGGCGCCGTTGAGATCGGAATCGACCTCGATCTTCTTGCCGAACTGCTTTTCGTAGGCGGCCGCCATCTCGTCGGGATGCAGTGCGATCTCCGTCAGAAGATCGAGGAGCTCGCCACGCTGCATGGGGTCGACCATCAGCACCCTTCCTTCCCAATCGGGCGTCGTCAGTTGCCAGAGATTGCTGATCGGCGCGCCGTTGGGATAGGCCGCCTCGTTATACATCAGCACCTTGGTGGAGAGGCGGTGCTGGAGGAGCGGCGCCTGGAATTTTGCGTCGAGCTCGGCTGCGATCCGGGGCGGCACGTAATTGTGGACGCGGCCCGCCTGGTAGAGTTCCTTGAAGGCAACCGGCGTGTCAGCCATGTAGAGAACGTCGACCGCATAAACGCCGGCGTCCTGTTCCGCCGTCACGCGCGCGATCTGCTTTACCGAGGATAGGTCGACGCCGATCATGTCGATTCCGGGATAGGCTTTTTCGAACGCTGCTTCCACCTTGGCGATGCGGCTCGAGAGCGAGAATACGGTGACGCTCCCTTCCTTCAAGGCGAGTGGCAGCAATTCTTCGGCCGAGAACTGGTCGAGATTGGCACTATCGGCAAGCGACGTTCCAGCCAGGCCCGCCGCAAGTGCCGCGGCGGCGATGCCGGCTTTCAGAGTTCTGGATGACGTAAAGCGCATGGGTTTCCTCCGATGGATTATGGGTAAAGTCGCCCGGTCTTTGCGCCGGGCTTATCCTGGGAAAATCGCTGCCGCTATTCGAAACTCTCGAACAGGCTGGAGAGACGTTCGAGGTTCGGCATGATCTTGCGTTCGTGGCGGCCGGCGATGGTGAGCAGGATCGCGTTCACGATGGCAAGGGGAACAGTCGGCGTCTGGAACTCGCTGCCCGAGCGGCCGCGCGGGGCGGCCAGCATCAGATCGGCGCGCGGCTCCAGCGTGGCGCCGACCAGATCCGAGATGACTATGGAGGCGGCGCCTATTTCGCGCGCGTGCTCCATCAGCGGCGCATAGCCCTGCGGCTGCTTGCGGAAGGCGAGCGCCAATACGAGGTCCCCCGACCGCAACCCCACCAGGCGTTCGGCAACGTCGCGGCCGCGCCCGGTCAGCGCGATCGTCGTCATGCCGAAACGGTCGAGGCGACGGTGGAGAAACGAGGCCACCGATTGCGCATGCCCTTGTGCGAACAGGAAGATACGCTTTGCGGCCACGATCGCGTCCGCCGCCTGGTCAATTTCCTCCTGGCTGACGCAACGCTGCAAATTCTCGAGCGCCGTCATTTCGGTCGCGATCAAATCGGCGAGATAGCCGCCGCCCTGGACCTGCGAGACCGAGCGGCGCATGCGGTTGGCAGCGTCCTGCCCTGCCATCGCCTCGCGCTGCAATTGCGCGCGGAGCTCCGGATAGCCCTTGTAGCCGAGCTTCTGGGCAAGACGCGTCGCCGCCGCCTCATGTACCGCGAGGCGCTCGGCGAGCTGGGGCCCGGAGAGAAACATGGTCTCGTCGCGGTGATCGAGCAGCGCCCGGATGATCTTCTGGTCCGTGGCGGTCAATTTCACCGCTGTCCCCGTCAGCCGCTCCAGGAAATCCAAGGCCAGCCTCCCCAGCAGCCCGGATTTTCTCGGGCAATTATCATTGCAGAAGAAGTATTAACTGCAATTTTCATTGCCGTCAAGCGCAAGATAGCAAGGAAGGACGCATGATTTCGACACGACTGGTTCCGCTGACGTGGCCGCATTTCAGCCACCCATGCGAATTTGGATGTCGTTGCATCGATAGCTTGGTGCTGCCATCAACAAATCGCAGCGACCAGCATCCAGTTATCAGTTTCATCACCGCTGGGACGCCATCGATACAGTACATCCCGGGCCGGTCCTTCCAATCGGCGCAATTCTGTCGGCGCTTCTTCCGATCGCGGCAAGTGCGGCTATCTGTCCGACTGTTTCGGCTTCCATCCCGCGCCCTATCTCGGTTGGTCGTAAAATGATCCGGTCGATCAACCCCTCGAATCAAATGCATGGCTTCAGCCGGGTTCGAGGAGTCGGCCGACCTCGGCGCGGTCAGGGCGAAGTACGGCGTCCCGGACCCGATGGCTGGGTGTCACACGATTCTGGCCACCGGTGAAGTCATCGAAGGAAATTCTCCCGCAGCGGCGATGAGGAAGCTCCTTGCCGATCGACCGATGATCAACGGGATTTCACTGCCAGGCATGCCCGCAGGGTCGCTAGGCATGAGTGGCGAGAAGACCGAACCTTTCGTGTTCTACGTCATCCAGGATGGAACACTGCGCGCCTTCGTGACGGAGTGAGATTCTGGTTTTTGGTACTGTCTATCGCTATGCCATGATGGATAAGATTGGGCCCGATTGAACATTGGCAGCTAACTGCGCCGCCTGTAGGAGCGCAGAAACTGGGCGTTGATGGCGACGATGACAGTGCTGGCCGACATGAAGACGGCTGCCACAGCGGGCGTCATCATGAATCCGGTCCCAAAAGTGATCCCTGCCGCCATTGGCACAGCGATCGCATTATAGGCAGTTGCCCAAATCAGATTCTGCACCATCTTTCGATATGTGGCGCGAGAGAGCCCAAGGATCGCGGCGACATCGCGCGGATCGCTCCGCACCAGCACGACGTCGGCGGACTCAACGGCGACGTCGGTACCAGCACCGATCGCAATCCCCAGATCGGCGACCACCAGGGCAGGGGCGTCGTTCACGCCATCGCCAACCATGGCGACGGAAAGCCCCCGGGCTTGCAACTCCTCGATCTTCCGAGACTTCTGGTCGGGCAGCACCTCGGCAAAATACTCGACAATGCCGAGCTCCTCAGACACCGCCCTGGCGACCCCCTGGGCATCGCCGGTGAGCATGATAGAGGTGATGCCGAGGGATTTGAGTTCGGCGATTGCTTCCTTCGATTCCGGGCGAACAATGTCGGCCAGCGCCAGAAGTGCGCGAGGTACGCCATCGCGAACCAGAACGACAACAGTCTTGCCCTGTTCCTCCAGTCGCCTGAGGCTGTCATGGGTAATGGGTTGGCCCTGCCGAGCGAGGTGTCCGGGGCTGACGATGCGAACGTCCTGGCCTTCAACCCGCGCGACGATGCCTTCTCCGGTGATATTGCTCACCTCTGCGGCCTTGGGGACAGCGAGGTTGCGGCTCTTCGCCTTGGCAACGATCCCATTGGCAATGGGATGTTCGGACTGGCTTTCGGCCGCGGCCGCATAGGCGAGTTCTTCGTTCTCGTCGCCAACGTTCAGCAGCACAATGTCACTGACACCAAATCGGCCCTCGGTCAGTGTTCCGGTCTTGTCGAATATTACGGCGTCGAGATTTCGGGCTCGCTCAAAGGCGGCGCGGTCCCGGATCAGGAGTCCATTGCCGGCCGAAAGCGAGGTGCTGACCGCCACGACAAGCGGGACTGCAAGGCCGAGTGCATGAGGGCAGGCAACGACCATCACCGTTACCATCCGTTCGATCGCAAATGCGGGTGGTGCATCGAGTGCCAGCCACCAGAAGAAGAGTGTGCCGAACCCGACTATGAGCGCGATATAAGTTAGCCATGAGGCCGCCTGGTTGGCGATATCCTGGGTGCGGGACCGGGTAGCCTGAGCCTTTTTCACAAGGTCGATGACCTGAGCTAGATAGGTTGCATCCCCAGTGGCGGTGACTTGGATCGTCACGGCATTGGCGCCGTTGATCGCGCCACCGATTGCGGTTGCACCAACGGTCTTTGAGACCGGCCGGGATTCGCCAGTCAACATCGCTTCGTTGAACCCCGACGAACCCTCGATGATCTTGCCGTCCACAGGCACTTTTGCGCCGGGGCGCACCAGAACGCGATCTCCAGGTAGTAGGGCTGCGATCGCAACTTCGTGCGTCGAGCCATCCGCATCGATTCTGGTCGCACTGTCGGGCAGGAGTCTGACAAGCTCCTCCAGCGCCCGCGAGGCGCCCATCACCGAGCGCATCTCGACCCAATGGCCGAGCAACATGATGAGGATCAAGGTTACCAGTTCCCAGTACAATTCCTCGCCCGGGAAACCGAATGTGACAGCGGCAGAAAACAAGTAGGCTGCCGAGATCGCGAGGGCAATCAACGACATCATGCCGGGCTGGCCTTTGCGCAGTTCCGCGATGAAGCCCGTCAGGAACGGCCACCCACCATAGGCATAGGCAATGGTGGAAAGCGCGAAAAGAAGATAGCGATCTCCCGGAAAAGACAGTGCTTCAGCTATACCGAACCAGTGCTGAATCATGGGCGAAAGCAGGAGAACCGGTGGTGTTAGTATCAAGGCCACCCAGAAGCGGCGCCGAAAATCGGCGACCATCTCACCATGATCATGCCCGGCATGTCCTGCGTGTTCAGAGTTAGCGGGACTGCCGGCCGATACTACCTTCGCTCCAGCGTTTGATCCGGGATGCGGGATTTCTGTGCCAGGTAGATCATGACCGTGATCACTGGAATGGGCGTGTGGTCGCTCTGTTGTCATTCTGCCTTGTCCTGCTCTGGCCGGTTGCGGCTCGGACTGGCGTACCAATCCAACGAAAGTTGGAAGCTGCTTTCGGCATCACCTACCTGCTCACGGTCGTCACGGCTACCGTGAGAAAACGTTCGATACCCTCACTCGATCTGGCGTACCAGACCGGGATAGCGGTTGAAGGCGAGCTTCTGGACCAAAGAGCCGTCCAGGGTCACAATCTCGGCAGTGATGCTGCCATCGGCAGCACCGGCTACCTCCCCCAGCTTCAGGCGCGGATTGCCGAGGCGGATCAGATCTTGCTCCAGCAAAGCGCGGACCTGAGCCTCGGTGATTTGCACTGGTGCACTGAGCGGAGTTCCGATGAGGTTGCCATGGTTTTCCATTGTGCCAAGCATACTCTTTGCTGCTTGACCAGTCGTCATCATACGCATCATCGGACACATCATCATGCCGTCCATCGTCGACATCTGTCCCATCATACTCGGGCCCATCATGCCGGAACCCATGCCACCGCCCGGCATCGACTGGTCAGGCATACCTCCCATCATGCCGGGCATTCCACCCTGACCCATCATCCGTTGCATCATCTGCATCATCTCCGGCGTCATCATGCCCATGCCGGGCATATTGCCTGGCATACCCGAAGGAGATGTGGCGCCCGCCGGTGGCGCGGTTGGACCGGGCTGCTGTTCCTCTGGATGGTGTGCATCGTGATCTTGCGTATCCGTTTGCGAAAGAGCAGTGCTTGTCGTGCCAATGAAGAGCAGCCCGCCAAACAGGATTGAGAGGGTCTTGTTGGACATCATGGATCTTACTCCTTGTCAGATTGAGAGATTAGGTGACTGCTTCGTCACGGTATTCTGCGTTTTGTGAGGCGACTCAAGCGTGGCAGGAAGAAGCCGATCAGGATGAGTGCAAAGCCGCCGTACTGAGGGTGGCGCAGATGTGCATATGGGCCTGTCGTCGCCAATCTTCCTTTGCGCTGCGCTTCATGCAGGATCCGCCATGCACTAGCGACAAGGATGAAGCCGCCACCGATGAGAACGAAGCTCAGCAAATGGAAGGGCGACCAATGAGGATCGGCAGACCAGCCGAAGACAGCGGGCCAGATATGACCTGCATCGTGTGACATGGGGTCCAGTGCGGGGAAGCGACTGCCGAGCCAACCGGCCAGCAAGTAGAGCGTCAGGGGAAAGCCGTACATTTCGGCAAAAAGCGCTACGACAAAGGCGGAAAAAGCACCCAGAGTCCTCCAGTCGCGCGCGGTTCTTGGCTTGAAGAAACTGAAGGCAAACAGGATGAAGAGGCCTGCATTGACGACCGCCAGCAGCCACAGCCCATATGCAGGGGCGTCACTGTTCATGGTGCCCTCCACCGTGTCCTCGATGCATGAAAAAATGCATACCGAGGCAGATCAGTAGCGGCAGGAAAAGAGGCAAAACGCCGAGAATATGGGCCTGGTGATCCAGCCAGAGAAGCACGCCCCCGATTGCGAGGAATAGGCAGAGCGCGAGCCCAGCTGGGGTCCGCAGGAATGTTCTCCGTACGCCCTCATCGCGTTTCGGGTCGGGCGAATTGTCGTGGTGATGTACCATGGCATCAATTTCCCTCGAGATTTTCTGGAGAAACAGCTACTGCTTCGGTGACCGATAGGTAATGCCGTTGGGCCCGCGCCCAACAGGGAAGGACGCGATCACATTTCCTGTCGCCACTTCGATGGCGGATACCGTTCCATCCATGATGTTAGTGACAAACGCCCAATCGCTGTCGTCGGCGACAACGACACCATGCGCGCCCATGCCTGTCCGGATTGTGTTGACGACCGTTCTGCTCGCCACATCGATCACCGACACTGTGTCGGCCGGCTCGTCGGCGCTGCCTTGGTTCGCAACGTAGACAGATCGTCCGTCGGGCGTTGCGTAAACCTGGATGGGGTTTCGACCAACCTCGATCGACCCGATCAGATTCCGCGTAGACGTGTCGACCACCGCCACCCTGTTTTCCTCTCGCAGGGAGACATAGACCCAGCTTCCGTCTGGCGTGAACCCCACCTGCACTGGCGTGTTTCCCACAGGGATCCGCGCAATTTCGGTGAGGCCCTTTGCATCGATCACGGATAGCGTACCGTCCTCGACATTTGCGACATAGATCTCGCGCCCGTCGGGACTCATTCGAATACCGTGTGGGTAGCGGCCGGTATCGATGTTGGCGATTAGAGCCTTGGTGGCTAGATCGATCACGCTGACGGAGTTGTCACCGGCGTTCGTAACAAAGGCGCGCGCGCCGCTCTGCTCGACGACGACATGGGCAGGATGTGTACCGACGGGAATTTTAGCGATCGGCTCGAGTCCGAGTGCTGTTGCATCGAAAACCAGCAGGAATCCTTTGGCCTCTGTTGCGCCGTGTCCCTCGTCAGTACCACCGTGCCCATGCCCATGCCCATCCGCAGCCGGTTCGCCAACGGCCAGAATTCGGCTGCCGTCGGCGGTAATCTGTACATTGTGCGGAGAAATAGGGACTGGGGTCGTTGTGACGCTACCAGTCGCGAGGTCGATGGCGCTGATCGAGTTGCCGTGTTCGTCCGCAGTATAGACAAACGTGCCTGCCTTCCAGTGCGTAATTTGCGTCTGCGCGACGGTAACGCCTGAAATCGTTAGGAAAGTTGCGGCAAGTACGGTCAGCCAAAATTGGCGCGATCGCTCGATCGGCAACCGAAGCGTCACCGCTTTGCTGCCCAAAGAATCTGATGGGATCTTCTTCATTGTGATAACCTTTGGCTGGGGCTAAATCGCGCTGTCGGAGGGCCGTCATCACGCCATTTGTCATTTGACGGGGTGATAGCAGCGTTGCGCTCGATTGCCCGTGTTCTCGTCCAGAGATGCTTGAGGGGGAGCGACACACTTGATGTCGCCGACAGAAGCTATCTTTGGAATGTGAGAAGATCTGGTTGTACCAAGTTGGCCAACGGATCCATCCCAAGGCACCGAAAACGGCGCTCGGGATCAGGCGTTCGCGGAGAGAATCGGTGGGCGGAACAGTGTTGTCGGCACACGACTGCGATGAAATGCATCAGGCAGGGCCGGGCGTAGCTCCGTGGTCAGCGGCGTCATCAAGACCATGGTCGTCAGCATCGGGACGCAGAAAGAACATCCACCAGCCGTGCTGCAAGTAGCGTCATGAGACCGGCCATCATGCTCGGAGTCGCATGGCTCGCTATCGGCGCCAGGATCGAGGGAATTGAAATTGACATCGTGCGAAAGAGACGCTGCAACAGCGGCGTGGGTCTCCACGGGAGCATGAATGAAGCTGGACGTCGACAGTACAAGCGCAAAAATCAGCACGAGGCAAAGCCACTGGCCCGAGGTCCGAACCTTCGAGGTCGTTAGGCGCTGGTATCCTATGTCCGCCTGCACTCGACGCCCTTTTCCCGCCGCTATTTGACTAGAGCAGGTTAATTTGTAGCAGGTTAAGCTGCCCACGCTTTGATATGGATCAAGGTGCTTAGCCTCCCAAGTTGATGGCAAACTATCAATATGCGTGTCCGGCGTCAGCAGCCATGAGACACATAGCAGGGCTTGAGGAACGGAGGGTTTTGGTCTCGTCGTAACGACGCAGGAGTGAAGATGAGACCAAAACCAAACGCCCCACACTGTCCGGGGAGGGGTGACCAGGGAAAGCGCAGCGCTCGGCTATAAGATGTGAGTTAATTTATTGATTTGTAATCGATAAGTCCACATTTGTGGCTTCCTCGATAATGCGCTGTATCGGCCAACTCCCTTTGGGGACGCCATTAAATCAATGGCTTACCTGGCTGGCCCATCGAAGTGCCCCAATCTTTCTCCCAAATAAGGCCCTGGCGCGACGGTGCCCAGCTTGGCAGCACAGCCGATGGGCTGAAATCGGCCCCCGGGCAATTACCTGGGTAACGCTTTTTTTCTTGAAACTGGCAGCATCCATTTTTCCCACCAACGCGAGCGGTCTCAGCACTACGACTATTGCGCTAGTCTGGGTCAGAGTCCAACCATCCACCTTACTTTTCGGTTCATCTATTTACACGCGCGAACAACATATTTACATTACCTTAGAGTTGTATCTTTCCTTATCTCAGATTTTTGATAGCAGGTGGAGGATCCGATGCCTTCTCTCCGAGCCATCCTCGTAGTCTCGATGCTCGCGGCCCCAGGTACAGCTTTCGCGGCCGGCAACTGCGATGCTTTGCTCCAGCATGGGCTCTACAACATATCGGTCAGTAAGTACTCTTATGACCGTACCGCATTCCTCTACGACAAGTATTGCCGCAAACAGTACGAGACATTTGACAGCAGCAAGAAGGGGCAGATTGACGTCGAAGTCTTCGGGTACGGCTCGGGTGACGGTTCAATGTCAGATGATCTCCGAAAAACCAAACTGGACGAGTGGTGTCAGACTAATCGGAGTTCGAGCAGTGATCAAACGGACCAGTACCAGGAAGTCCGTACTATAAACGATGCCGCCGTAAGGGCTTGGGAAACCTGCACTGCTAACAAGGAAGTGGATATCGACCCCATTCTGACCGATGGCAACCAAAGGCACGTACTGGTCAATCTGAAGTACACTGGCGCCGGCTCAGGAATCGCGTTCGGCGGCGTATCCCCGCACGGATACACGTGCGGCTATAGGGCCTTCCGAAGCAAAGACGAGATCATCGAAACGCAAACCGCGGAGGGCGGATTGCTGACCAATAGGGGGATCACTGTTGATTGTTGGCGTGATGAACCTGAAACTATCGAGCAGGACGGCCAATCGTTCCATCGATATAAGCCCGGGTCATTAGCAATCTACCTCGCAGGCAATAGCCTTCTAATCTCCTTTGTAGAGCAGATCGACCCATTGTTGCCTTCGATCCGCGAGTATTACGTGCCTCAGAATGCGGTCATGGCCTTCAATGCCGCAGCGTGTCCGAAGGGCTGGCAACCATTCGCAGAGGGCATAGGGCGAACCATTGTCGGTGTCGGAAGTGCTGGCAGCGGGCTACCCAATGTGTCTCTCCTGGCTCAAGGCGGCTCTCAGGTAGTGTCGCTAACAGCAAACAACCTCCCTCCGCACGCGCACGTCTTGCCGCTGACCAACACAGGCGAGGCATCTACTCGCACAGGGATTTCGGGCGGATTAATGAATAGCCGTGATCAAGCGGGCTTCTACTACGGCCGCGTGGTTGTATCTGACCACGGGAATGCAATTACATCGAACGCGTTCGGACCTGGTGCTCCGGTCGATGTGACAAATCCTTACGTCGGATTGCTCCTTTGCCAAAAACAGTAGTCCTGAGACTCTGACCACATTTGGGTCGATAATTGATTTAGGGATCATTTGCCATGAATCAGACTCGATATGCGGAACTTTCGTGTCGCTTTACGAGTGGTCCCGGATCCCGCGAGAGAAGGTTGGGGCATCGTGGCCGTTCGGTAACAAGCTGTGTTTCAGCACCGAACTGGGACCCCGGCCATTTTTCAACTATCCAAGCGACTCGATGACGCTTCAGGGCAGGTCACTGGCTCTGCCCGGCCTTGCTCCGGCGCGCCCCTGACAACCTGGACCCGCCGTGATATAGCCACCCGGCCTTGGTCCCTAGGGTGTAAGGGGTGCCGGCTCCAGCGGCCGCTACAGGGGTCGGTGAGCGTCGTTTCCTGGACGCTGCCAAGGCATCTCTAGGCCTATCGCCCCTTCGACGCTCGATAGTATGCCGCGCGCTCACCCTCATTGCGCCAAGGCATCACCGGCTTGTCCCATGGCCGCTTGCCAGGATAGGCAAGATGGAAGGTGATGCTGGCGTTTCGGTGCCGGCATTTCTGGCATCGGTAGCGGCCGATCAGGTAGCGCAAACTCAGGCCGCGTTCGATCCGGCGCGCCAGGCGTTCGGCATCCTCGGGGAATAACAGGCGCTCGCCGCCGCAGCCGGGCACCAGGCAGCAGATCTTGGCCCAAAGCTTCGGCGGGCCGTGCTTGTCCCAGGATTCCGGCATGGCGCGGTGGCATCCCTCCCATTCTCATTGGGGAACGCTAGGCCAGAACGGATAAGGAACACAATGCATCCCGAAAGTCGTAGCGCGACCATTTCCCTGCCGCCAGCAGTTGCAGGCGGTGCCGCCGGGGCATTCCCGGCATGAATGGGGAAACGCTATGAAGCATCGCAAAATCGCAGCCGCGCATGTCGAGGAAGTCCGGCAGGTAATCCGGGAACTGGTCCAGGAGATCACCCAGGACCTCGCCACCAGGAGCCGGAATCCGGGAGTGCTCTTGGATATGGCAGGCGACCTTGAGGCTCAAGCGAAGGCATTGCGCCAGGACTTCGCGCGTAGGGCGGGCAGGTAGCGGCCAGGGCGGCGGGTGGCTTCGCGGCTGCCCGCCGCCTCTGATTGCAGGCATCAGCCGTTGCGGCTAGTCTCCGGCCGGGTGCTGGTGATGGTCGGAAAGTCCGCTGCCGCCGGAGGTGTCCTAGGCGCCTCGCCGTATGAGGGAACAGTGGCCCCTCCACCGGCACTCAAGATGCCATCTCCGCCGCTGGCAACCAACCCAGCCGCCGGTCACTCCCCAAAGTGGTATTTTGCTTGCCACGTTTTGCCGTATTCTCTGCACGTGGGGCAGAAAATCACGGGGGCGCGACAATGGCAAAAAAGACTGCGACCAAGGCGAAGCCACGAAAGTCCAGCGGCCGGATGGCGAGCAAGGGATTCCCCAATCCGATCGATGTGCATGTGGGTCAGCGGATGCGCCAGCGCCGGGCATTGTTGGGCATGAGCCAAACCACTCTAGGCGATGCCATCGGCCTGACATTTCAGCAGGTACAGAAATACGAGCCGGTTCTAACCGGGTGTCCGGCAGCCGGTTATTCGATCTAAGCCGCGTGCTGGATGTGCCGGTGTCCTATTTCTTCGAGGATATGCCAGGGGACGTAGAGCGGAAGTCGCCGGCCAAGCTGCTGGGCGCCGCCACACCAGAGCCGGTCGAGTACGAGCCCGACCCGATGGCCAAGCGCGAAACGCTGGAATTGGTGCGCGCCTATTACAAGATCCCCTCGGCAGCGGCCCGGCGGCGGCTGGCGGAATTGGCGAAGGCGCTGGCGAAAGCGGGCGGCGAGGAATAGGCGCAAAACCATAACTTGACCCCAACTCAAGGCTGTTCTGGCATGTCGTCGCTCAACCGAGTGGGGCGAGGTGTGCCATGCTTATGCCCGTAGGCCTTGTCGTCGCTGTTCTGATCGCCTGGCCCGTCAACGCTTCTGCCGATCAGACGATAACTCCTGACTATGACACCGCGCGTCGCATTTTCTGGCGCGATGTTTATCCCGACAAACCGACCGGCCGCCCTCACTCGGATCTCTACTGCGGATTCGATTTCCGGACCCGCGATGACGTCGAGATGCAGGTCGAGCATGTGTATCCGGCCAACTGGTTCGGAACCCCGCTAGGCTGCGGAACGCGTACGCAATACCAACAGACCAGTGAGCGCTTCAACCTTATCGAAGCTGATCTGCACAATCTTTAGCCATCCGAGAAGAATGCCAATCAGCTCCGCTCCAATCACAGCTTCGCGGTCATATCCGGCGAGGATTGGGAGTTTGAGAACTGCGACATGGAAAAGGCGGAGTCGGCATTCGACGGAACGCCCACCAACTGGGTGATTGAGCCTCGAAACATCGCCCGAGGCAATATTGCGCGGTCCATTTTCTACATGGCGCACGAATACGATCTGCCGATAGAGGAAAGGTTAGTGCCGCTGCTAAAGGCATGGAATAAGGCAGACAGGGTCAGCGCCGATGAACGCAGGCGGAATGACCTGATTGAGGATCTGCAGGGCACACGCAACCCCTATATCGATAACCCGGCATTGGCGGATAGCGAGTGGTAGCCAGCGTCTGTTTCGGGCGCATTCATAGGAGCCTGCGGATTACACCGGCGATGGCCGCAGGCGTGACCGATCACGTATGGTTGCTGGAAGAAATCGCAGGGCTTGCGGGCAGGGTATGAGACCAAGGGGTGGGCACTCCGCCCGTACCAATCGATGATCGGATCGGCCTTGGCATCGCTTACTTTGATCCCCACCGGGCCCCCCACCCAAGGGTTGAGACTGCCAATGAAGTACAGCCCAGGGATATTGGGCATGTAAAGTGCCTATGGTCGTAGGTTGCCACTCTCATACAATTCTGGGTTGATTTGCCCGCTCGGGTGTGCTGCGATGACGGCGAGATAATGCAAGGGCAAGGCAAATGCGGTGGAAATCGCTATCCGCGGCACTACTGGCCTCGGGGAGCCTGCTGCTGGCTTCCTGCGTAGGCGGCGTTCACGCCAACGTGGAATCCTTCAGCACAATGGAAAACAGCTTCCGCGGTGAGACAATCGCAGTTGCGCCCTACGATGAGCAGCGGGGCAGCTTGGAGTTTGCCAGTCACGCCAAGAAGTTCGAAGCCAAACTCGCTGCTGCCGGAATGCGAGTTGTGCCATACGATCCAAAGGCGGCTCCACCGCGCTATGTGGCCTTCCTTGACTTCAGCATCGATGGCGGCCGCGAGGTGCCATACTCCTATAGCGTACCCACATGGGGTCCGACCGGCATAACGTCATCAACGACAACTGGGGTTATCTCACCCTACGGCACATATTCGGGCTCAACGACCTATCAGCAATCCTACGGGCTTACCGGGTATAACCAGGTTACCGGTACGGCGACACAATTCACGCGCTATCTTTACATCGACATAATGGAAGTTAACTCCAATGGCGACGTTGCTCAGGCTTACGAGGCTCGGCTTGTCAGTAGTGGAAGCTGCGGCCGACTCGCTGCGGTTATGGACAGTCTGCTCAGCGCTGCCTTTAAGAATTTTCCACAAGAAACGAGCTGCGAAGTTGTAGCCCGGGTGCCGGTCGCCTGCTGAAACCTCGCCGGTATCGAATTGCGGCAATAGCTCAAAGGCTAGCATACGACGTGCTAAATGCGATTAGTTGTCTGCCTGCTTACTGTTTTCGCGACTTTCGCCAGCGCCCAAAGTCTGGCCGTTCAAACGCGAATTCCGCACTTCGATTGAGCGCGGACAATCTTCTGGAGCGAGCTTTGTCTAGAGAAAGAGTCTGGGCGACCATACTCCGACCTTTGATGCAATCCAGATAGATTGTGACTGGTGGTACGCCAACACATAATCGCGCGATTGTAAGAGCTGCAGTAAGTCGATGAGCCAGGGGTGGAAGATGAAGACTCAAACGTTAGCATCACTGGTGTTTTTCCTTCTAGCAACACCAGCAGCGCTTTCTCAAGAGTTGACGCAAGCAGGCTCTCTAGTCGTCTTGACCAGCCAGGCCATTCAGCGCGGGGCAGGCTATGACACAGAGCTCCGTATCACACAGCCTAGTTGCGTTCAGGGAACCCTAGCTGAGCCAATCGGCACTACTTCAATGGCTGGGGTCATTCAAAGCCAGACCACAAGCGTCTATGCCGTGAGCACAAAGGTAGAAATGATCCGCAGAATGTCGGGTGGACACAGCGTTTCGTGGGGAGAGCTGCTCAAATTCACCAATTCCGATGTCAGCGAGTTCTCGATAAACGAGTACGATGCCAACGTTGTTATCGAAGTCAATATCACGATGGGGTCGCGATCAATCGAGGACGTGAATATAAAGCCGGCTTGGGAGAAACGCTTGAATCAGGGCCCGGAGGGTCAATCCGCATTTCGAAGGGCCTGCGGCAATCAGTTTGTCTGGACAGAATTCTACGAAGGCCGAGTTCTTGCGGTTCTATCGTTCTCTACACGGTCGAAGGACCACCGGACTAAAACTGAGAATGAGGTAATAGCTGGACTCAATAAACTCAACATTCACTTACCAAACGTTTCTACCGAAAGCTCTGACGATCTGAGAAAAATACTATCCACTTCGCAGATGCGCTACTTTGTCGTTGTGCAAGGTGGAACAAGACCGATTGTGCAGGTGAACAGTATTCAAGAAATGTTTAGTGCATTCCAAGAAGCCGTCGAAACGATGGTTAGCAGTCCTAGAATTGGAAGAGTAGAGCTGCGACCATATACGATAGCGCAAAATTACCCGGATACAAAAAATCCTGTCGCCTTATATGATACCCAGACCAAGAACAGAGATCGAGCGTCGCGGCGCTATCAGGAGATTGATCAAGCAATCGCGAGCATACTGTTTATCCTCTCTCACCCGAACCAATTTGCCGAGCACGACCGTATAGAGCTTACTGAGGCGCTGAAGGAGATGCAGGCGGTAGCAAATGCATACTACGACTACCTCGCCGGTGACACGAATTGTCTGCAGGATGTGCTCAAATGTGGCCCATTACCTGCAGACATTGCGGCGATTCCTGATCTACCGCAGCGCCTCGAAAGCAGCCTTGCCGGATGCGAAGTTCGTAGGTCAAATGCGTGTGGACCCGAGTTATATGTAGAGGCCGTAACTAACGCGTGCCCAATTGCGACATACATAACTCGTGCCGACCCGCAATGTGTTGGCCCAGATGGAAGCGACCCTCAGCCAATTTATCAATACGCAAGAGGGCCAGAGTGCGGCGTGGAACTTCACAAATCGGGTGAGTGCCTCATATTGAATCCAAACTATCGAAACACAAATCAGTACGGGGAACCGCTTCACAATGTCGCCTGCAAACCGGGGACGATCAATATTGTTCCGTACTCCAGAGATCCTAACGACTTTAATTCGATAAACACGTTTCTTGCTGAGTGCACCAGAATAGCCGATGGCGTTCACTTTAAACATCGTGCGCCTTTTGCCCAATACGAACAATCTGCGTGTCGGCACCCAGATTTCGGCGTTGAACTCTATACAAACTGTCGTAGTCCAATGCATCCGGTAGAATCATGGCCAGTTTGCTCCAAACCTGAGTGGGGAGGTGCAACATTCCAGTCTTGTCGAAGCGAGAAGCACGGAGTTGAGCTGTTCAAAGAGTGCAATGTACGAGTAGGGGCTAATGGGGCAGATACTGTCTGCGTGGCCGAATGAAAGGAACAGTCGCATGTCAAAACATTCTAAAGCAGTTCTGGCCCTTCTTTCTCTATACTTTTTCGACGCAACGAATTGCCTAGCTCAAGATGCGCCGCTGCCGGCAACCGATCGACAGATCTACGAGTGTTTACAGAAAGGCGAAGTAAATGGAATCGATTGCAGTAGCATCAACAAGAAGTCACCTAACGCATCGACGCTCGAACTAAATCTGCAATGCTATCGCGAGTGTGTCACGTTCTGCCAAGACGTGACTAACTCAATCCTTGATGAACAGGATTGCATTAGAGGCTCTTGCTTGGAGGGTGGGAGTTGGGGATGCGATCAGCGTTAGTTTTCTGGAAGAAACTTTTACAGTTTGACAGTGCTCTGCCCCCAAAAACGTGGATCGTTCTGAGATAGAATTTTCCGCTGCCGATTCCCAGGCTGGGAGGAGTGGAAAGCATGACAGCGACGAAGTCCAGCTAATCCCCAACTGCAGATGTTCTGCGCCCAGGCGGGCGAAGGTACGGCGACCGAGGAGGTGTGTCGTGACCTGAGCCCCTTGGCTCATCCATTGGGAAGTAGAATCCGTTCCACATTGAGCTTGCCCCCAACCTTGGACCACTTCGGCTGGTAAATTCCGGCTTCATCCGGGGCCTGGCTGGCCGGATTGGCCAGGCAACGGATGCAGCTCTTTCGGCACTTTCTGTCCGAGCGCGGAATGTGGCCGCAGCTCGTTATACTCTCTACGCCAAGCCTCGCATTTTCGGCGTGCTTCGTCGAGGCTGATGAACCAGTGAGCGCGCTGGTATCAGGCGTCAACACTAAGGTCTCAGCTGGAAGGCACCAATTCGTGCTATAACATTTAGCTGTTATGGCAGCCACGGTGCGAGCGCAAGCCCTAGTCTAACAATAAGGAATAACATGGTCGACTACCCGATCCCGGACAAACTTCACGCGAACCCAGCAATCCATTGCGCCGCCCTCGCCATAACGCGGAATGCCCTTGAAGACCGGAAGGCGGGCCTGCCGAGGTTTGCAGAGCCGGAAGCCTCTTTGCGAAACGGAACCCTGACCTTTGTAAGATCGAACGGTCGAACCTACGCCATCACCTGTCAGCATGTTGTTCAACACTACCGGGACATGTTGGAACAGTCCGGACAGGAGTTTAGTCATTCCATGCGGACGATGCTGAATGGCTTTCACATTGTGATGGACCGCTTCATCCAGCCGCATGCCAAGCCTGGCGATGAGCCGCCGGACATCGCCATAAGAGAGATCAACCCCAGCCATATTGCCCATATCGGCAAGCAGCCGCTTGATCTTGATACTCTCGGTGAGCCGCCCGAGAACATGCGCCACGCCTACGCTGTCGGCTTTCCTGAAACCCTGAAGTACAACAGGCACGACGCGGGGGATCCCTTCGGCTATCGGGTGTCGATACCCCAAGTCGAAATCCTTGCAGAGCTGTCGCGCCGCCCGGATCGGCGTTTCACCATGTTCTCAGAACTCGTGAAGCCCGCTGCGGATATCGAGTACTCCGGCATGAGCGGTGGGCCGATCTTCTGGTCGACGGAAGATGAATACGGAATCCTTGGAATTATCTATGAAGGCGGCCCCGGTCACGGCAACGGGTCGATTTACGTGTACGGCGAGATCGCCACCCCTGAAGTAGTCCGGGATTGGATCGCGCAATGCCCACCGCGCGACAGCTAGGTCGCCGGCGCTGCGGTTATTGATGCACAGGGAGCCATCCCTCTTGAACGATCGCGCAGACCCACCGATGAGCGCCGCTGAACTTCGGTTCTGCGATACGATCCGGGAGAAAGACCGGAGATTGCGACTGTTCCTGGCCAACAGCGACTTTCCCGCAAGCGACAACGCCCGCGACTGGCTGGCCTATCTCATTGGCATCAAATCCGCGCTCGGCAATATCAACAATGACCTAGGCTTCGTCGCGACGTTGCTGATAAAGCAATATCTGGAGCAGCGCTTTGGCATCGTGAATTTCGATGCAGCCGGCAAGGCGCAGGGCGCCTCCGGCGTTGACATTGAGGCAGTAAGCGCTGATGGCCTCAGCATTGTCGGCGAGCTGAAGACGACCAAGCCTTATCAGCCGGGCTTCGGCGCAGCGCAGCGCACGCAGATCATAAAGGACCTCACCCGCCTCGCGGCCTACAAGGCCGACTATCGCTTTATGTTTGTCGTGGATGAGGATGCCTTTGCAGCTCTCTGCAGGCCCTCCCTTTCAGGCCGCGCGCCCGGCGTTGAGGTAGTCGACCTGGTCACAGGCAAGAGCTTCGTTTGCCCGGGGACCTGATTACTACGAAAATTGTAAGCGATCGCAATGAGATAGTGGTGCCCGATTTTATCTCCCCGGCGCGCCATTTTCCACCTATCCGGAATAAAGCTGGGCTCCGGGTTCGCTATTGGCCCTTCGGGGTCGGGGAGGGGCTATGACCTGCATCATCGCGCCATGAGCGCGAACACGCCCCAGCCCAGGTATTCACGTGTGTACGCGGTGTAGCGCTTGGGTTCCGAGGTCAGTTTGGCTCGAACGTCATGTGCAAAATCGTCCTCGGGATTCATTTCGAGCCATCGGCGCATGGTGAGCCACTTGGCCGCCTCGTACCGGTCCCAGCTGTCCTGGTTTGCCAGTACCATTTCCACCACGTCGTAGTTCAGGTCGCCAAACGATGCGATAAGATCGGGAAGCATCAGAAAGTCGGAAATCGAACTGGCATTGCATCCTTTGGCAACCTCTTCTGTCGGCGGCAACCGCAGCTAGTACGGCTCCCCGATCAGGATTATCCCTCCGGTGCGAAGGTTTTTCGCCAGAAGCTCAATGGTACCGGCGACACCCCCACCGATCCACGTGGCACCTACGCAGGCTGCCACACCGACCTTTTCGTCGGCCACATAGCCGGTCGCATCGCCGTGGATGAACTCGACTTGATCAGCCCCCCCGAGTTCTTTGGCGCGCAGCTTCGCTTGTTCGCTGAACAACTGACTCTTGTCGATACCAGTGCCGACAATCCCGTAGTCGCGAGCCCAGGTGCACAGCATCTCGCCAGAACCGCTGCCGAGGTCCAGCACACGGATCTCAGGCTCCAGGCGCAACGCCTTGCCGAGAGTGGCGAGCTTCTCGGATGTAAACGGGTTATGGATGCGGTGGGTGTGTTTCAGCATCGAACTGGGACCCCTTCAATTTTTTTAACCATCCACATGATTTCTCTTGTAAATCTGGATTGGCTAGGAGTCCCGATCGGCGCCGATCGGGACCCCATATCGCGAATTGTTTTGCGCGCATAATCAATACGATAGGGATCCTTTGGGTGGGGGTCCCGGTTCGATGCTGAAACACACCCCTGCGTCAGAGGGGTCCCTTTTGGATGCCGATAACCCCTAAAACGGGGTCCTTATTGCATGCCGAAACACAAGTAAAGCAAAGTGATGAACTGACCTCCGCTGGGGCTTGTCAATTACATCCGTATCCGTGGGCTTGCCAGGCCGCGAGAAGTCGAGCGTCACGTCATTGGCGACAGCCACCAGGGCCGCCATGGCGCCTGTCATCGCAGCGGCATGGTGACGATACGGTGATTGCAAAACCCACCCGCGGTCTATCCGGTGGGTGGGTTTAGGCCGCGTCGATATACGTCGGTAGTAGGGCCGATTGCCGGGCCTCGCTTTAGGGTTGCAGTGTCGATGCGGCCTGGTGCTCAAGGCATTTTTCAAGATTGAGCGCCATCCGTTTGACATCTCCCATCTTGAAGTTGACCCGATCCCGTCCGATCAACAGCTTGACTTCAGCCGAGTTCAGAAACGCGTCGCGCAGCAGGTGCCGCTGATCCTCGATCTCGAAGGAGATCGCTCTCAGGCGCACGTCATGAACGGCATTGACCGCAATTCCCTTGCTCGCTTCCGTGCGGAAGGTCACGCCATCAATCTCGATAGTGGCCGGAACTACCTGCCCATCCGGCACCGACAGCGGCGCAAAATTGTACACCAGAATCTCATACTCGGTGCCGTGCCGGTAGTCCGTCAGATCATCGAACCAGATCTGCAGGTCCCATCTAATTTGATCATTCTTCTTGAAGGTCGCGCAGGCCTCCTCATAGATCTCCCAAGGCGTTTCTTGAAGCGCCCCCCAACCGACATTCCTCTCTATCGCCTCCTGCTCGGCGGCGGCCAGACGAACGGCATAGTCCTCAGGGGAATGCTGGTTGGATGACGCTGCAGAAGCGATCACTTTTTCCTCCGGCGAACATGCCGACAGGACCAGCGCCAAGGTGATGAAACCGATTCTGATCATTATCCATCCTTCGTCGATGAAGTGATGCCGCGTCAATACCCTGCAGAAGGATCGGGCGCTACAGATTCCTACCATTCTTCTTATCTGGAATATTGGAACAAAGGCGAGAGAAATACCCTCCCGGAGGAAGGGCGACTCTGAATCAGCGTGGGGTGTCGGCGCCGATCGACACGTTAATTCCTTGAATCGAGAGAAAATTGAGGGGTCATCTTTCGGCGCTGTTAGCATTTTTTGTGAATCCGGCAAGGCTCGGTCGAGAGATAAAGGCGCTTCCAACGCGGTTTTCTTTGGACCAGCACGAAAGCGGCCCCCCTTTTCTTGTGTGTTTCGGCATACCTCGCCGACCGCCGTACCTTCCTCCGCCTGTCGCAGAATGAACGCGATCTGCTGCTCGCTGAACTTCGACCTCTTCATGGAAAATCCACCAACCCGGCCAAGGGCGCTAAATTAGAATTTTCCAGCTCAAAGTGAGTTAAGAAACCGGGAGCAGGTCAAAAGTAAACGAGTCGGGCTGCGTTGAAGAATTTGGGAAGTACACGGCAGGTGAATGTCAATCAGCACGCAAACGGGATCGATGATCGGCGTGCACACTATTAAAATTCTTCATATTGGAATGAACCGTTCCGCCCTTCTCCGCACGCCTGTTTATCCCCAGGATGACGTCTGGCCATGGGAAGAAAACCGGCGTCTGCTTTTACGACGATAAAACAGATAGTTAGCGATGCGGCCCAGCCAGTGGCTTGGGCGAATACTAAGAGGCATGCCGGCTATCCGCCTTAGCCGTGCCGAGGTCAACATGAGCACTAATCAACAGGGGGGAAAGTCATGAAGTCGGAATTGACCACGGTACAGAACCAGCTTGCGGCATTAAAAAACACTTGGGGCTGCGACCGACGTACGTTCCTCAGTCGCGCGCTCGCGCTCGGATTCGGCGCCGCCGCCTTCACGTATTCGTCCATGGCCTTCGCCTCGCCGCGCAAGGGCGGTACGCTGCGCATCGCGACCACGGGCGGTGCCACCGTCGACAGCTTCGATCCGCATGTCTTTATCTACACGTATCACATCACCCTCGCCATGACTGGCATGTATGACCGACTGATCGACGTAGATCTTTCCGGCGCGCCAGCGCCGATGCTGGCGGAATCCTGGTCGACCTCGGAGGACGGCCTGGTGTGGCGCTTCAAACTGCGGAAGGGCGTTCTGTTCCAGAGTGGCCGCGCCCTCACCGCCGAGGACGTCGTCGCCTCCTACCGCTACGTAACCGCGGAAGAATCCAAATACTCTGAGCCACGCCAGATCCTCTCCAGCGTGAAAGACGTAAAGGCCGACGGCGACACCGTCGTGTTCGAACTCTCCTCCGCCGATTCCGACCTGCCGCTGAAACTCTCGCACCACGCCCTTATGGTGGCGCCCGCCGATATGGGCAAGGATGGCTGGGGCAAGCCCGGCAACGGCACCGGTCCCTATGTGCTGAATACCTTCGAGCCCGGCGTGAAGATCTCGCTCACCAAGAACCCGCATTACTACCGTGACGATGACGGTTTCTTCGACGCGGTCGAGATCATGAACGTGCCGGATACAGCGGCGCGCATCTCCGCGCTGCAGGCCGGAGATGTAGATTTCATTTCGAACGTCGAGCCGAAGCTCGCTGACCGCCTTAAGACCGCGCCCCGTGTCGAACTGATCGAGGCCAAGGGGCTGCAGCACTACACGATGCCAATGAACACGACCGTGGCGCCCTATGACAATGTCGATGTCCGCCTCGCAGTCAAATACGCGATCAAGCGCGAGGAGATGCTGCAGAAGATCCTCAACGGCTACGGCTATATTGGTAACGATCATCCGATCGGCAAGAATCAGCAATTCTTCAACACGGACTTGCCGCAGCGGGAATACGACCCAGAGAAAGCAAGATTTCATTTGAAGAAGGCCGGCCATGATCGTCTGCCGGTGGAATTGTTTACCGCGGACGCGGCCTTTACCGGCGCCATTGACTCCGCCATCCTCTTTGCAGAATCAGCGGCCTCTGCCGGGATCGATGTGAAGGTGACCCGCGTTCCCGACGACGGTTACTGGGCTGACACCTGGCGGCAGAAACCGTTCATCTTCGGCTACTGGTCGGGCCGCATGACGGCGGATTGGATGTTTAATACAGCCTTCGTCTCCACCTCGACCTGGAACGAGGCCTATTGGACCAAAGAGCGCTTCGACAATATCCTCGCCGAAGCGCGCGGCGAGCCCGATACCGACAAGCGCCGGGAGATGTACTGGGAGTTGCAGGAGATTACCCGCGATGACGGCGGAGTGCCGGTGCCGCTCTTCGCCAGCCATCTGCATGCCGCCAGCGACAAGCTCGGTCACAACGAATTCCGTGGTGCCTACGGGCTCGACAATATCAGCATGCTGCGCACGACCTGGTTCAAGGAATAGCCAATATCGAGCGGTGCCGACCCCTCAGCGATCGGCACCGGCTCGCTCTACTAGCCATTCGGAAAACAGATCGAGTATGCGGTGCGGGTATCCCCCTTGACGCGTGACCAGATAAACGCTGCCTTCGACCTGGATCTGCTCTGGCAGCACTTCGATCAACTGCCCCTGTCGCACAAATTCGCCGGCAGTGCCTTTCCAACCAAGCGCCACGCCGCTGCCGGTCAGGGCCGCCTGCATCATCATCACATGATTGTCGAAGCTGGGTCCGGTCAGAGTCGGCGGCCGAGCGATCCCGAAATGATCGAACCACTGTTCCCAGTCAAACCACCGTTTATCCCTGGCATGAGCGTGAAGCAGCGTATGCTTCAGCAAATCCTTCGGCTGGCGGATTTGCGGCGCCTGTTCGATATACATGCTGCTCGCCACCGGCGTGATGCGCTCGCTGAAGAGCAGTCTGGAGTGGCAATCCGGCCAGTCGCCACTGCCAAAGCGGATCGCGACGTCGATACCCTCACCAAGTTCCGGTAATCCCTGATAGGTCGTCACCATGTTGACGGTGATATCCGGATAGGCGTCGTGAAAATGCTTCAGCTTCGGCAATAGCCAGAAATTGCCGTAGCCCAGATTGCAGGATACAGTCAGCGCCGATGAGCCGTGCCGCTCATGCAGCAACTGTCCCTCGGCCTTCAGGATATTGAGGCTCGAGATCACCGAATTAACGTAGCGCTGGCCCTCGGTCGTCAGCTGGATCGGCCGGCTGGTGCGGTCGAACAGACGCGTGCCCAGCAACGTCTCCGCCTGACCGACCAGGTGGCTGACCGCGGATTGCGTGACATTCAGCTCATCTGCCGCCTTGGAAAAGCTGCCGCAGCGAGCTGTCGCCTCGACGGCCAGTAGCGATTTTAGTGGCGGAATGTACTTCCAATATCTCATTATCAATTTTCTTCATGCTGTGATGAGCCGATCCCCTATTCAAGCCTAGCAATTTTCATCGCCAGAATAAACAATTACAGCATGCTCCAAGGGCTGCGCCTAACTCGCCTGGCTGCTTGGATTTTCTCATGCTGTTCAATCAAGCCAGGGGAAGTCCAGATGAGCCAGGAAGTAAGCGTCGAGATTGAAGGACGGGTCATGACGGTGACCCTCAACCGGCCGCCGGCCAACGCGCTGACCACCGAGACCAGCACCGTGTTGTACGAAGCCTTCAAGCGCTTCAATGACGACGAGGATTTGCGCGTGGCCATCCTGACGGCTGCCCCCAACCCCAAGAATATCTTCAGTGCCGGCTGGGACCTGAAAGCCGTCGCACGTGGAGAAAGCCGCGACGAGGAACTGGGCTTCGATCTAGGTCCCGGCGGCATCGGCGGCCTCACCGAGTTTTTCGACCTCTATAAGCCTGTCATCGCCGCCGTGAATGGCGCGGCCGTCGGCGGCGGATTCGAGATGGCGCTCGCCAGCGACATCATCGTTGCTTCCGAAGACGCCTATTTCTCCTTGCCCGAGATGCAGCGCGGTTTCTTGCCCGATGGCGGCGCCGTTCAGAAACTGCATCACCGGGTACCCTACAATGTCGCGATCGACCTTATGCTGACCGGCCGCCGCCTCGGCGCGCTGGAGGCGAAACATTGGGGTCTCGTGCGCGATGTCGTGCCGAAGGAAAAGCTGCTGGAGCATGCACGCGATGTCGCCCGCAATATCGCGGGTGGAGCGCCACTGGTGACGCGAGCGCTCAAGGAATACATGCGCTACAACGCCATGACCTCACCGGAGGAGGCACACAAGGTCACGCGCAAGGCCTGGGTCGGCAAGAGCAACCTCACCAACTACGAACGCATGCTGCAATCCAGCGATTTCAATGAGGGCGCCGTCGCCTTTTCCGAGAAGCGCAATGCGAACTTCAAGGGCTCCTGAAATGTCGGATGTGATGGAGCGCAATGTTGAGGTGAAGAGCCGCCTAGCACCGATGTTTAACGCGCGTTCGATGGTGGTTCTCGGCGCTTCCGGCCGGGAGGGGTCTTTCGGCCAACGGCTCGCCCAGTCGGTCACCAGCGCAAAGTTCGCCGGGCGAATCGATTTCATCAACCCACGGCAGAGCGAGATCCTCGGCAGGCCCTGCCATGCCAGCTTGGCCGATATCGACGACGTGCCGGACCTCGCCATTCTCGGCATGGGTGCGCGAAATCTGGAAGCGGCCATGCTTTCCGCAATTGACCGGGGCGTGCGCGCGGCGGTCATTTTTGACGCTTGCTACGGCGAGACAGCCTCCGGCCTGCCACTGCTCCCCCGATTGCGCGACATCGCTCGCGAAGCGAGGTTGCCGGTCTGCGGCGGTGCCGGCATGGGCTTCATCAATGTCGCGACCGGCTGCGTCGCCAGCTTCTACCCCGCCGGCCATCTGAAGCCCGGTGGCATTTCCCTGATCGCGCATTCGGGCTCGGTGTTCACGACGCTTGCCATGAACGACCCCCGCTATCGCTTCGATCTCATCATATCTTCCGGCCAGGAAATCGGTGCAACGGTCGACGAATACATCGATTATGCCGTGCAGCGGTCGACCACCCGTGTCATCGCGGTCTTTATGGAAGCCGCGCGCAACCCGGCGGGGTTCATGGCGAGCCTGCGGCGCGCGCGGGCGGCGGGCGTGCCGGTCGTCGTCTGCAAGGTTGGGCGCTCCGCCGAAAGTGCTCGCATGGCGCGCTCGCATACCGGTGCGCTTGCCGGCTCCCGCGTGGCTTACGAGGCGGCCATCGACGATTGTGGTGCCATCGTCGTCGACAATGTGGACCAGTTAATGAATGTCGCACAGCTTTGTGCCGCGGGGCGGCTACCGGGTGCCGGCGGCGTCGGGCTGGTGACGGACTCAGGGGGCTTGCGCGAACTGGTCATGGATTGCGCTGGCGAACTCGGTGCCCCACTAGCAACCCTCTCTGCCGACACCGTAGCCGCATTGCGGGCGACGATGCCACCCTCGCTCGAACCCTCCAACCCACTCGACTGCGCCGCCGACCTCACCGATGAATATGCGCGGGTGTTCGAGCGTGGCCTCGCTGTCCTGGGGCGGGCGCCGGAGGTTTCCATGATCGGCCTCGAGGCGGACCTCCGTGACGACTACATCTATCTCGAGGACATCAAGCAATTGGCGCTGACCCTGCCGAAGATCTCGGGCAAGCCCTGCTTCTTCTACACAAGTTTCGCCCGCACCCATAATCGTCAGCTCGGCGAAGCGCTGGCGGAACACAATGTGCCTTGCATCAATGGGGCCGCCGAGATGCTTACCGCCGTGAAAAAGCTCCAGGCTTGGGCGGACCGTGTCGCAAAACCCGCCCTCAAAGCCACCGCCCCCAGACAGCATTTCTCCGCGATTGTCGCCGATTGGCGCGCCAGCCTGCGGCCGGGGCATAACGCGGATGAAAGAGAGGCACTGGATCTGCTCGCGCGCGCTGGCATACCGACCATACGGAGCGAGACGGTCGACGACCGGCAAAATCTCGCCAAGGTCGCCGCGCGGATCGGCTATCCCATCGTCCTCAAGACTGCCGCGCAAGGGATTGAGCACAAATCCGATCTTAACGGCGTCCGCCTTAACCTCGGCGACGAAGCGGCGCTGCTCGCGGCCTATGACGACATCAGCGCGCGGCTCGGTTCGCGGGTCATCGTTCAGAGCATGGCGAATCCGGGCGTCGAAATGGCGATAGGCTGCGTCCATGACGCCGATTTCGGTCCCCTCGTAATGATCTCCGCCGGTGGCGCGCTGGTGGAACTCTTCGACGACCGTCAATTCGCCCTGGCGCCAGTCTCGTTGGAGAAAGCGGAGCAGATGATCGCCGGCCTTCCCATCTCCAAGCTCCTTGCCGGTGCGCGCGGTGCGGGGCCGAAGGATGTGAAGGCGTTGGCTCACGCGCTGGTGACTTTCTCGGAACTTTGCGTTTCTCTAGGCGATAAACTGGCCGAGATGGATGTCAATCCGGTCATCGTGTCTGAAACCGGCGTCGTCGCTGTGGACGCCCTTTTTGTAGCGCAAGGGGATAAATGAAAGCAGCCATTATCGGCGGCGGTGTTATCGGCGGCGGCTGGGCCGCGCGGTTCATATTGAACGGGTGGGACGTCGCCATCGTCGACCCGGCGCCAGATGCCGCGCGCAAGGTCGAGGCGATCTTGGAAAGCGCCCGCCGTTGCCTGCCGCGCCTCTACGAGAAGACCGGCCTGCCCGCCGAAGGCCGGTTCATCTTCACCTCGCTTGCAGAGGCATTGCAGGACGCCGACTGGATCCAGGAATCGCTGCCGGAGAAACTCGAGATCAAGCGCGCGATGTATGCCGAGATCGAGAAGCATGGGGCGAAGGATACCGTGATCGGTTCTTCCACATCCTACCTCGCCCCCTCACTGCTACAGGAGGGCAGGAAGTACCCCGAGCGCTTCCTCGTCACCCATCCTTTCAACCCGGTATATCTGCTGCCGCTGGTGGAGGTCGTCCCCTCGCCACATACGAAGCCCGCGGCAATAGATCTCGCCACCTGCATCATGACAAAAATTGGCATGAAGCCTTTGGCGATGAAGCGCGAGATCGACGGCTTCATCGCCAATCGCTTGCAGGAAGCGATCTGGCGCGAGGCGCTCTGGATGGTGAAGGACGGTTTCGCTACAACTAAGGAAGTCGACGACGCCGTGCGCTACAGCTTCGGCCTGCGCTATGCCATCATGGGTCCCTTCGACACCTGCCGCATGGCTGGCGGTGAAGGCGGCTTCGCCCATTTCCTCAGCCAGTTCGGCCCCTATCTCGAAGCCCCCTTCAGCAAGCTCATGGACGTACCGACACTGGACGACGCCCTTGTCAAAACCATCTCTGACCAGTCCGATGCCCAATCCGGCCACCTCACTATCCACGAAATGGAACGCATCCGCGACGACAACCTCGTCGCTATTCTGAAGGTCGTCAATTTCATGGGAAAAGATTGAACATCAGACTGGGCATTGGCCGCTTAAAGTGCTGTTGGCGGAGCGTAAAAACCTCTGCGTGCGAGGGGTGTGAACTGCCAAGCCATCGCGAGAAGAGGCGAGGTGGATGTGAACTACCTCGCGACCGGGAATTAGGTAAACTGCCAGAGCTCGGCCACTTCTAAACCATCCAAGTCCCAGGTCCCGACGACTTCTTCGTGGGAAAGTTGCTTGGACAGTGCGCTCACATATTTGTTGAAGACGAGGACCACCAAGTCGCTGTCATCGTGGACGAGTTGCTGCTTGATCTGCTCCCCGGAATTTAGGTCAAGGATAGCTCGAAAATTCCAGTTACGATGGTTGGGCCGGATCGGGAAGATTCGATCGAATCGTCGAAGCTCCGCGAGCCCTATATCCTGCATGTTCTGCGCACGGATGACAAATGCTGCCGATGATAGTTTTTCAGTGGCAGACCAAGTCCAATGCGTTGATCAGGTGCGCCGGTAGGTCGGGTGTGGCACCATCGCAGATTATGGTCACGAAACCTTGGCGCCTAGCCTCTGGCCACTCGGTCAGGCGCTGGTGCTGATGAACCAGATGCCGCGACATCTGAAGGATCACCGGGCGCTCTTCGCCGACAATCGGCAGCAAACCCTTGACGCGTAGCACCTCGGTACCGTGCTGTCCGGTCAACCGGGCGATCCAGCGACTTAAATGCACAGGATCCAGGTCCGTCTCGATCCGTGCTGAACGCGTATGATAGAGTTGGCTATGAGGCTGTAACCCTTCCATTGACACATTGCCGATCCCACTCGGTATTGTCGCAAAAAATTCCTGCCAGGGCAGAGTGTCCCTGCCTGAATGGAACATACCGGTATCAGTCAGTCCGCTGATCGCCGCTGTCGTTCCACGGAGATCAGCGGCGGGGAGGTCGAGCTTGGTCACGATGACGTGATCGGCCAGCGCGAGTTGGCGGCGCGCTGTATCATGGCTTGCAAGGATGCCGACGCCGAGCACCGCGTCCACCACCGTCACGATCGACGCGGGCCGGTAGCGGCTGAAGCGTAGCGGATCGGCCAGGAAAGTCTGCAGGATCGGCAACGGATCGGCAAGTCCGGAGGTCTCGATGACGACCCGCGCGAAGGGTGGGATGCCACCACGTTCGCTCTCTTCGAGCAGCATCCTCAATGCCTGGGCGAGATCGCCGGATTGCCCGCAGCACAGGCATCCATTCTCGAGCAGGACGATCTGGTCGCCGACTTCGCGGACAATCAGGTGGTCGAGGCCGATTTCGCCGAATTCGCTGACGATGATTGCGGTATCCGTCAGGCCGCCATTGGTGAGCAGGTCGCGGATCAGAGTCGTCTTGCCGCTGCCCAGAAAGCCGGTGACAATGACCACCGGAATTGCCGCCTGGCGGAACAGTGGAACCGCAGCTGGATCCGGGAGGGTCTGGCTCAACTTTCCACCCATGTCGCGTCCCAGAACGAGTCTGGCGCTTCCGTCATGGTGTGCCAGGCGCCGATTCTCGGCTCGCCAATCGTGCGTCCGGCGATACGGCGTGCAAGCTCGGCCTTCGCCTGTGCGACGGTGGCTGGAGACTGAATAAGGTCAAGTGTCCCCAGGGTCAGGACCTCCGACGCCATCAACGGACCCGCATGGCTCGCGGTGTGCCCTGAAAGGGCGGCGAACGACCAATTGTGAAGCGGCACCTGTTCCGGCACGGCCCAATTCACCCGGCCAAGCGGAATCCGCCAGCTCGCCTCGCCATCATCCTGGCCATAAAGATCATGGCCGACGCGATGCAGGCGCGTATCGCGGTCGAGCTTCATCCGCTCGCCTGGGCGAATCGCGTGAACCAGTTCCTGCATCCAGGCAAGGTCGGCATCGGACCAGCGCGGCGGTCCGATCTCGTCCATGCGCCGCTGCAGCAGCTCAGCCAGTGTGTCGTTGGCAAGGTAGCCTCGGGTCGCGGTGATGAACTGTTCGCGGAAGCCGACGCCGCACATGGTTGCGGCCTTATCGGAGATGCCGCGGATGAACTGATAGACGGCTTCGGCACGCTCGAAATCCACCTGCCGCGTCGTCATCCAGACGCGAGCCTCGTCGGGGGTCACGTTGGGGATGCGGCCACCGAGGCGCATGACATGCTCGGCCGCCGTGTCCGGAAAATGATGCGCCCGCAGGCGCTCGACCGACTGGATCGCCAGTTCGGCGGCATCCAGCGCATTCTGGCGCCTTACGGTGCCGCCATGGCCGGACTCGCCCAGGAACACGAACTCACCGCTTACCACCGATTGGCAGGGCCGCGACACAGCGCCGTTCTGGTAATCGCCATGGGAGGTGAGTATTGCATCGGCTTGATCAAAAGCGCCTTCCCGCAGCAGCGCGATCTTTCCCCAGACGATTTCCTCGGACGGACAGCCGATCACCAGAATGTGGCCGTCGATGCCGGTCTCTGCCATGGCATGGGCAGCGGCGATGGCTGCGCCGATGTTTGCCGGACCGATATGGTTGTGGCCGCAGGCATGTCCGCCTGGCAGGCCTGTCGCCTCGCGCCGCGGCACGGCCATATTGCCGGTGCCGGGCAGGGCATCATACTCAGCCAGAAGGGCTATGCAGGGTCCGTCGCCGTGCCGATAGCTTGCCGTGAAGGCCGTTGGGATGCCGCAGACGTGCCGTGAAACGGTAAAGCCATGCTCTTCCAGCCAGTCGGCCAGAATTGTGGCGGACCGGAACTCCATGTTGGGCAGCTCGGCCAGCTGCCACAAAGCCTGGAACTGCCGCTCGATCTGCGGCCGGATCGCCAGCCAGTGGCGGCGCGCTGCGTCTGCAGTCTCTTTGAGCTTGTGCTCGTCGTCTGCCTTCATTCAGTCTCTCCGCCTCTCACTCAGGATCCACCTCGGAATTGCCGGTAAGAGATCTATTTGCAGTTTCACCGCTTCTCAGCCACACGTCGTCTTCACTCTGCCTGTGCAAGCAGGGTGCATGCCCCTATTAATCTGAACTCAAGGCGTCTATATACTGGTCCGGTGGATTGAGGTTCCTGACGATCATGCCTTCGAGATAAATCAGTCGACCATTGTTGTCGAACACGCCGCAGCCGACCTCATGCACCCAGACGATGTGCCCGTCTCTATGTCGGTAGCGGAACTCGATATCCCAGTTATTGTTGCTCTCAAGTGCGGTGTCGACAATTCGACGCATCGGCTCGAGATCGTCAGGGTGTATCACGGACGACATGTTGCGCGTGGGACTGTTGATGAAAGTGGCCGCCGAGTATCCCAGCAGGCGTTCGATTCCCCGCGTCACGTAGAGAACGGTATAGGGATGGTCGTTTAGGCAGCGGTAGAGAAAGCCGGCATTGCGCTCGGCGATGCTGCTGATGGTGCGCAGCGCATTGCGCTGGATCATCGGCGAGAGCGAGTTCTGGTGTTCGGCGCGAAAATCGCGCGGATTACTGCCGCTGCGACTCTTGAAGGCGCGCGAGAAGGTCGCCGACGACGAGAACCCGCTGATGATGGCAATCTCGCCGATCTGCATGTCGGTATTTAGCAGCAGCGACCGAGCGCGATCGAGGCGCAGATCCTGGTAGTATTCGTTGTGCGAGGAACCCAGCTTGGTGCGCCACAAATTCTGCAGCTGGCGAGCCGAGATGCCGACGCGGTCGGCGATTTCGTTCAGGGATAGGGGCGATTCCAGATTGTTCTGCATCTCGATGATCGCCTTCTTGAGTCGCGGATCGCGTTGCGTGCTGAAGGGATCCAGCAGGCTGACGCGCTGCGGCGTCTGCGGCTGCCGGATCTCGGGAGCCAGGAGCTCGGAAGCCAGCGTCGCGGCCACCGTTTCGGAGAGATTGCTCTTGATGTAGTGCAACATCATGTCAACGATCGCAAGATGGCCGGCGCAGGTGAAGCAATTGCGATCCTTTACGTAGAGCTCCTCGCCGAAATGGACGTTTGGAAAGCTCTCCTGTGCCATCGGCAGGCAATCGAAATGCGTGGTAGCCCGATGGTCGTCGAGGATACCGCTGCGCGCCATCAGCAATGCGCCATATTCGATCCCCATGATGATTGCGCCGCTGCGTGCGGCACGACGCAGCACGCGCACGGTCGCGTCCTCGTCTTGGTCGCTTGGCTTGAGGTTGTTGAGGACGATGAGAAGGTCGCGGAAATCCTCCGGATAGGTGGCATTTGGAATGATCGGCCGACCATTGGTCGCCATCACCGGCTGGCTGTTCGGCGTCAAAATCCTGACGGTGAACAGCGCCTCGCCGGCAACGCGGTTCGTCAGCCGCAGAATGTCCAGGACCAGGGCACAATCGAGATCGCTGACGGGGGGCACAACCAGGACGTAAACAACTGACTGCATGCCATTCCTTGTAGGTTAGGTATGCTGCATTGCAGCAGAATTTGGTGCCAGTTAGTGCGCTCTATGCAAAAAATACTGCGTAGAATGCAAAACACACCGCAAAACTCAATGTTAATCTGCGTTGAACGTGATCAGGGAGAAGCATTCCCAACTCCTTGGGTGATGGTTTCTCTGATGAAAGACGCGTAATAACAATGGCTTAAAAACGCCCCTAGTCACAGGAGTGCTACTCGATGGGAAACGTTAAAATTCAAGGTCTGGCCGCCGGCGCTGTCCTAACGTTGGGCGTTCTTGCTGCATCGCAGCATGCAGCCGCCGAGGGCAGCCTCGCCCTGCTCACCTGGGAAGGCTATTCCGACGACCTGGTCGTGGCGCCTTTCACCGAGAAGACCGGCTGCGTGGTGGAGCCCACCTATGTCAGCTCGAATGATGAAATCATCGCCAAGACCCTGGCATCCGGTTCGGCCACGATCGACCTGGTCTCGCCGTCCAACGACGCCACTATGACGCTGATCGATGCCGGTGCGGTGGAGCCGATCGACAAGTCGAAACTACCGCATCTTGCCGATTACTTCCCGGTCTTCCAGTCGCCCTCTTGGCTGGTCAAGGATAACGATCTCTACGGCGTGCCGTATGGTTACGGATTCCTGCGCCTGGTGTTGGACAGCAATGTTATTCCGGACGCGCCGGCCTCGGTTTCGGTGCTGTGGGACGAACGCCTCAAGGGCAAGCTCGCCATGTGGGACAACCTAGAGACACTATATGTCGCTGCGCGATATATCGGCGTGAAGGACGTCTACAACATGACCGATGAGGAGCTGCAGAAGACGCGCGATGCGCTCATCGCCCTGAAGCCGAACATTCGCAAGTTCTGGACCAGCGATGCCGAGTTCCAGCAGCTTTACATGCAGAAAGAAGTGGTCGGCGGCAACACCACCGAATTGGCCGTCTCCGGCCTGTGGGCGCAGAGTGCCGACAGCCTCAAGGAAGTGCTGCCCCAGGAAGGCAGCGGTGGCTGGTCCGACAGCTGGATGATCGTCAAGGGCGCCAGCGAAAATCCCTGCGTCTATGCCTGGCTTGACTGGATCTCGTCGCCGGAATCCCAGGCGCTGGCCTCGAAGCTGACCGGCTATGCCTTTGCCAACGCCAAATCCTTCGACATGCTTGAGCCGGAAGCGCTCGCGTTGCTCACCAAGCTGGGGACCGGCGATCCGGAAGTCCAGAAGAGCATCTCGTGGTGGCAACCGGTGCCGCGGCGCGGTGCTTATCTCGAAATCTGGAATCAGGTGAAGGCCGAGACCGCCCAGTAATGATGGCCTGAACAACGACCAGAAAACACGAAGCAGCGACGATGTCCGCCACGATCTCACTCCAGAACCTTAGGAAGACCTTCGGCGACGGCCAGTCTGGCCACCTGGCCGTGGACGATGTCAGTCTGGAAATCGCCGCGGGGCAATTCGTATCCCTGCTGGGCTCCAGCGGTTGCGGCAAGACGACGACCCTGCGCATTGTCGCGGGGCTGGAAAGCCCGACCAGCGGCCGGGTCCTGTTCGACGGGGCGGACATCACGCATCTGCCGGCCTCGCATCGCGACATGCGGATGATGTTCCAGGACCTGGCGCTCTTTCCGCATATGAGCGTCGAGGAAAATGTCGCCTTCGGTCTCCGGCTGAAGCGCATGCGCGGCAAGCTGAGCGCGGACGAAATCAGGCGGCGGGTCGCCACCTATCTCGACATCGTGCGTCTGGGCGAGATGCGCAAGCGGATGCCGCATCAATTGTCCGGTGGCCAGCGCCAGCGCGTGGCCCTGGCGCGAGCGCTGGCGACGGAGCCGCCGGTGGTGCTGTTCGACGAACCGCTGGGTGCCCTCGATGCATCGCTGCGCCGTTCCACCCAGGCCGAGCTGAAGCGGATCCACCGCGAGCTTGGCAAGACCTTCATCTATGTCACCCACGACCAGGACGAGGCCTTGTCGATGAGCGACATGGTGGCGGTGATGAGCGGCGGCCGGCTGATCCAGTACGACACGCCGGAGGGAATCTATGAGCGCCCGCGGACGCGGTTCGTTGCCCAGTTCATCGGTGCCAAGAACCTGATTTCGGCGCGTGTGGAGAAGGTTACCGGCAGCGAAGTTCTGCTGCGGCTCGCCGATGGAACGCATCTTGGTGCCCATGCCGAGGAATCACTGGTGCCAGGCCAGGAGGTTACCGCTGTCTTTCGTGCCGACCGGGCGCTGATGCAGGTCAACGGCTATACGGACGCCAGCCTGGTGTCGGGCATCCATGTGCAAAGCATGTTCCTCGGCAACCGCATGGAACATATCGTGCGGCTGGTCGACGGCAGCGAGGTGACGATCCACGATGCCCAAGCTCGGCCCCTGCCTGGCGATGGCGGCCCGCTACAATTCGCGTTACGGCCGCAGCACGTCCAAATTCTGACGAAGTAGACGGCAGTCTAGATGACAGTGCAAGCCGACATCCTGACCGAAAATGCACCTGACATGCGCCGCATCGAGCGGCGCCGGGCGCTGTTCTGGTTGCTGCCGCCGATCCTGTGGTTCGTCGGTTTCATGCTGGTCCCTTATGCGATCACCCTGTTCTACAGCTTCGGTCGCATGGATTACGTCCAGTTCGTGGCCGGCTTCAGCCTCGACAATTATGTCAAGGTGTTGACGGTGCAGCCTTATGCCGGGCTGATCCTGCGCTCGGCCAAGATCGGCCTGCTGACCGCGTTTTGGTCGACCCTGCTCGCCTACCCGGTCGCCATTGCCATGGCCTTCTATCTCAGCAGCGAATGCGCCAAGCATATCCTTTATATCCTGGTGATCCTGCCATGGTGGGCGAGTTATCTGGTCAAGGCCTATGCCTGGAAAACGATACTTGGCACCCACGGCCTGCTCAATGAAGGTTTGATCTGGCTGGGCGTCATCGACGAGCCACTTACCGTCTTCCTCTACAATGATTTCAGCATCATCCTGACGCTGACCTATATCTTCACGCCTTTTGCCGTTCTTTCGATCTATGCGCAGCTCGAGCGGCTGCCCCTCAGCCTTATCGAGGCAGCACGCGACCTAGGTGCCACCGGCTGGGAGACCTTTATCAAGGTGATCTGGCCGATCTCAATCCCCGGTGTGCTGGCCGGCGGCGTCATCACATTCTCGCTCGGCTTCGGCGATTTCATCGCCCCGGCCCTGCTCGGTGGCGCGGATTCGATCATGATCTCCAGCGTCGTCATCAGCCTGCTGGGTGTTGCCAATGACCGGCCGCTGGCCGCCGCTATCGGCGTCGCCATCATCCTGATGGCGATGGCGTTGCTGACCGTCTCGCAATATCTCGAGAAGCGGACGCAGGTGCGGCTATGACGCGTCTCGGCTCACCCTATCTGATCTGGTCGGTGGCCGGTGCCATCATGCTGTTCCTCTATCTGCCGATCCTGGTCATCATCGTCTTCTCGTTCAACGAGGGGCGCAATGCCGGTCTGCCCTTCACCGGCTTCACGCTGAGCTGGTACGAGGCCGCACTTTCCAACCGGCAGATCGTGCGTGCCATCTGGAACAGCGTGCTGGTCGCCGGTGGCACCATCCTGATCGCCGTGCCGATTGGCCTCATGGCGGCGATCGCGATGGATCGATTCAGCTTTCCCGGCAAGGACATGTTCCGCCGCCTGGTGCTGCTGCCCCTGGTCCTCCCCGGCATCATCACCGGCATTTCGCTGCTGAACTTTTATGTCATGCTGAAGGTGCCGCTGTCGCTGACTACCATCATGCTGGGCCAGGGAACGGCGCTGATCTGCATCACCGTGACCGAGGTCTTCGCCCGCCTGCAGCAATTGGGCCGGTCGCAATACGAGGCCGCCTATGACCTAGGCGCCAGCGAGTTCGAGATCTTCGTCAAGGTGACGCTGCCCAACATCAAGACTGCGCTGATCGGGTCCACCCTAATCATCCTGTCGCTGTCGCTGGATGAAATCGCGGTCACCTTCCTGCTGACCGGGCGCGACAACACGCTGCCCATGGTGCTGTGGTCGATCCTGCGGCGCGAGGCGACACCACTGGTGAACGTCGCCGGCACCGTGATGATCGCCCTGACCCTGGTGCTGGTCACCATCGGTCTGCGTCTGTCGAGGGGCAATAGCGGGCGGCATTAGACGCGCCAAGCGGACGAGCGAAAGCGCCTTACACAGTTATGCTATTTATGGAGGAAAAAATGCCTGATATTACAACCTTAGAGCCGACGGCATCTGTCGATGAAATTCTGGCGGTCCTGCACCGCGACGGCGCGCTGATCGTGCGCAATCTGATGACGCCGCAGCAGATGGCGACCCTCAGCGAAGAGCTGCGCCCGTGGATCGACAAGACGCCCAACGGCAATGGCGATTTTGTCGGCTACAAGACCAAGCGCTGCTGCGGTGTGCTCGGCAAATCGGCTATGGCTGGCGAGATCGCGACGCATCCAAAGATCCTGGAATTGTGCGACCGAGTGCTGCTGCCGCAATGCACGCGCTATCGCCTGTCGGTGTCGCAGGTGATCAGCATCGGCGCCAGTGAGACCGTGCAGCACATGCACCGCGACGATGCGCTATGGCCGTTCGAGCACCCGGTGAAGAACCACCGCCTGATCCATTGCATCTGGGCGGTGACAGACTTCTCCGCTGAAAACGGCGCGACGCGTGTGGCCCCGGGCAGCCATCTCTGGGGCGAAGGGCGCGAACCGAAAGAGGGTGAGTGGACGCAGGCTGTGATGCCGGCTGGCTCGGCGCTGATCTACTGGGCTGACACCTTCCATGGCGGCGGCGCCAATCGCACCGGTATTCCGCGTGACGGCATGATCCTTGGCTATATCGTCGGCTGGCTGCGCCAGGAGGAGGAGCAATTCCTCGCCGTGCCGCCGGAGAAGGCGAAGACCCTGCCGCGCAAGATCCAGGACCTGCTCGGCTACAAGACCCACGAGCCCTATCTCGGCTGGCTGGACCAGAACGATTGCCGCGTCGCCCTTATCGACGTGCCGGAGGATCAGCGCGGCGCCGTCGACCTTTCCGACGATGATGATACGGCTGGCGAATTGCAGCCCGGAAAATGGGCCGTCTTGATCTGACACGAGATTTGCTCAAGGGAGAAGTTACATGCAGCTCAGCAAGGAACAACTGAAGCTCGCCTATCAGCGGATGCGGCAGATTCGCGTTTTCGAGGATCGCCTGCATCTTGAATTCACCCGGGGCCAGATTCCCGGCTTCGTCCATCTCTATGCCGGGCAGGAGGCCAGCGCCGTCGGCGTCTGCATGCACCTCACCGACCAGGATACCATCTCCAGCACCCATCGCGGGCACGGCCATTGCATTGCCAAAGGCTGCGACATCGATGGGATGATGCTGGAGATCTACGGCCGGAAAGAGGGGCTTTGCGGCGGCAAGGGCGGCTCCATGCATATCGCCGACCTCTCCAAGGGCATGCTGGGTGCCAACGGCATCGTCGGCGGCGGCCCGCCCCTGATCTGCGGTGCGGCCCTGGCCGCCAAGACGTTGGGTACCGGCGCGGTCGCGGTCTGTTTCACCGGTGACGGCGGGTCGAACCAAGGGACCACACTGGAAGCGCTCAATCTCGCCAGCGTCTGGAAACTGCCGGCGGTGTTCGTCTTCGAGAACAACGGCTATGCGGAATCGACCGCCAGCCATTGGTCGGTTTCCAGCAAGCAAATCGTGAAACGGGCCGACGCCTTCGGCATGCCGGGCGCGCGGGTCGACGGCCACGACTTCTTCGCTGTCTGGGAGGCCGTGCGAGAAGCCGTCGAGCGGGCACGGGCGGGCGAGGGGCCAAGTCTGATCGAAGCGACGACCAATCGCTATTACGGCCATTTCGAGGGCGATGCACAGACTTATCGGGCACCTGGCGAGGTCGAGAAGGTGAAGGCAGAGAAGGATTGCCTCGTCCACTTCCGCAAGCGCGTCACTGAGGCGGGCCTGCTCTCCACGGCCGATCTCGACGCCATCGACGGCGAGGTCGCAACGCAGATCGACCAAGCCATCGAAAAAGCCCTGGCCGGCACCCTGCCGACCGTCGCCGATCTGACCACCGACGTCTACGTCCGCTACTGACCGGCGCGGCCCAGGAAACAAGGAACACGGATCATGCCCAAGAAGACATTCAAACAAGCCATCACGGAGGCGCATTTCCTCGAAATGCGACGCGATCCCCGGGTCATCGTCATGGGCGAGGACGTTGCGGGTGGACAGGGGGCCAGCGGCGAGGCCGATGCCTGGGGTGGCTCCGAGGGTGCCACCAAGGGTCTCTACACGGAGTTCGGCCCGAGCCGCGTGCTCGACACCCCCCTCACCGAAAGCGCCTTCATCGGCGCCGCCGTCGGTGCCGCGACACAGGGATTGCGACCCGTCGCTGACCTGATGTTCTTCGACTTCATCGGCGTCTGCTTCGACCAGCTCTACAACCAGGCCGCCAAGTTCCGCTACATGTTTGGTGGCAAGGCGGTAACGCCGGTGGTGGTGCGGGCAATGATCGGCGCCGGCTTCCGGGCGGCGGCGCAGCACTCGCAATGCCTCTATCCGATCGTCACACATATTCCCGGGCTGAAGGTCGTCATTCCGTCCAACCCCTATGACGCCAAAGGGCTGCTCATCCAGGCGATCCGTGATGACGATCCGGTCATCTTCCTGGAGCACAAGCTGCTTTACGGCGTCACCGGCGAAGTTCCCGACGATTCCTATACCGTTCCCTTTGGTGAGGCGAATGTGCTGCGCGAGGGCAAGGACGTCACCATCGTGGCGTTGGGGTTGATGGTGCAGGTGGCGATGGATGCGGCCAAGGAACTCGATACCCTCGGTATTAAGGCGACCGTGATCGATCCGCGGACGACCTCGCCCCTGGATCTCGAAACCATCGTGGAAAGTGTCGAGGAGACCGGGCACCTTGTCATCGTCGATGAATCCAGCCCACGATGCAACATCGCGACCGACATTGCCGCCCAGGTGGCCGATCAGGCGTTCCATGCCCTGCGTGGCCCCATCAAAATGGTCACGCCGCCGCATACGCCGGTTCCGTTTTCACCGGTTCTCGAGGATCTCTACATTCCCCGCGCCGAGCACGTGGTGACCGCCGTCCAGGCGACCGTGCCGGCCAAGAAGAAAGGAAACTGAGTCTTGAATGCGTCGATTCAGTCCATCAACATGCCGAAATGGGGCATGTCCATGAGCGAAGGCAAGCTGGTCAAATGGTTGGTCAGCGAAGGTGACGCTATCAAGCCGGGCCAGGAGATCATGGAGGTCGAGACCGACAAGATCACCAATGTGGTCGAGGCGCAGGATGCAGGGATCCTGCGTCGCAGGGTGGCGGCGGAGGATGAGACCCTGCCGGTCGGCGCCCTCCTTGCCGTTCTTGCCGATGCGTCGGTCGCGGACAGCGAGATTGACCAGTATGTCGATGCCAATCGTGTGGTCGCGGTCGATGCCGATGGCGAAACCAGCCTGATCTCGAAGATCCAGGTGGATGGGAGAACCGTAAATATCATGGATAGCGGCGGCGAGTCCGACAAAGCGTTCCTGCTGATACATGGGTTCGGCGGCGATCTCAACAACTGGCTATTCAACTTCGAGGAATTGGCCAAACACGAGCGCACCATCGCTATCGACCTGCCGGGTCATGGCCAGTCTTCCAAGGATGTCGGCGACGGCGCCGCGGTCAATCTGATCGCGGCGGTCGATGGCGTCATCGATGCGCTCGGCCTGAAGGCGGTGCACTTCGTCGGCCATTCCATGGGTGGGATGGTCGCCGCATTGGCGGTGATCGGCCGGCCGGCGGTGGCAGGCTCGCTAACACTCCTGGCTCCGGCCGGCTTCACGACGCCGGTGAATGAAGCCTATCTCGCTTCCTTCATCGCGGCAGACGACCGCAAGGAGATGAAGCGAGTCTTGAGCGATCTCTTCGCCGAGCCTTCGGTCGTCACGCGCGACATGGTCAACGACGTTCTACAATACAAGCGTATCGACGGCGTCAATGCGGCGCTGGGCCTGCTTGCCAGCAACGCGCTGAAAGCACCGGAGGCGGGTGGCCTTGCTGCGCAACTCTCTGGTCTTGGCTGCCCGGTGCGTATTTTCTGGGGCGCCGAGGACAAGGTGATCCCACCGCCGCAGTCAGACGCTGTTTATGCTGCTTTCGATATTTCGGTCATCGACGGCAAGGGCCATATGCTTCACATGGAAGCAGCAAGTGATCTCAATGCCGCGATTTTGCAGCAACTCGCGACGGATTAATCTCCTTATGTGATTCGGCGTGGGGTTTTGGCGCCGATCGACACCGATAACTCACTGGATCGATCGACAATTGAGGGGGCAAACTTCGGTGCCTACTAACAGCATGTGAATTCATCAGATTGGACGGCCGCATGTCAGTATGATTTTGGCAGCTAGGCGCGACCCGACCTGTTCCCGCGACCATTGTTATTGAAACGATCAATACAATGGATTGAAAATTACCATTGGCTGTATATCCGGTCATCTGCCAATGTTGCGCGCTGAAGGACAGTGATCGCTATCTTCCTGTCCACGGATCGCGAAATCTGAGGCAAGCAATTGCAGCGAACTCCACCTTCATCTTCCAGCGACGTCATTGGCTTCGCATCTGCTTTTCAGGATGTAATCCGCGTGACTATGAGCTATTGGGCGTTCTGAGCGCATGGACCGCAGTGCCCACAGCACAGCAAGGGAGATGTATGTGCATGTGAAGAACCGTGATCGCCTGCCTTACCGCTCACGCGCCCGCTGAAGCAACGTCACGAAAGAACCGTTCGTCGATGCCAGGAGACACGGAAAGGATCGACAGAGCACAGGTCGTTATCATTGGCGGTGGCGTAGTCGGCTGCTCTATCGCTTATCATCTTACCCGTTTGGGAGTCACAGACGTTCTGCTGCTCGAGCGGAACGAGCTCGCCAGCGGCGCCACCGCCAGGTCGGCTGGATGTGTTTTGCACGTTCGCTCCGATCTCAGCACGACACAGATGGTCTCTCGCACCTGCGCGGCAATGGCTGAACTTGAGGAGCTCTTGGGAGAATCGCTGGACTTCCGGCAAGTGGGATGCATCCGCGCGGTGTTTAGCGAAGAGCGGGAACATGAATTCGTCGGCATGGTGCGGGTTTTGGCCGAGGCTGGCATTCCCGCCGAGAGCCTCGATCCTCCGGCTGCCCGGGAGATCTGCCCATGGCTTGAGCTCAAGGCGAGCAGGCGAATCATCTATGTCTCGGCGGATGGATACATTGATGGAGCCCGGCTCAATGCCGCATACGCCCGGGCGGCGCGCATGCTGGGCGCACGAATTCGACGAGGTGTCTCGGTATCGGCAATCCTGTCGGAAAGCGGGCGAGCCGTTGGCGTTAGAACAGATCAGGGAACGGTGGAGGCCGACTGGGTTGTCGACGCCGCCGGCGCTTGGGGCGTCGAAGTAGCCTCTTGGGCTGGATGGGGCCTTCCGGCGGCGTCGACCCGTAGCCATTATTGGATAACAGCGCCGGACGGATCAGGCTCCGAGACATGTCCCGTAGTCCAACTCCCGGACATGCGTACATATCTGCGGCCGGAGGTCGGCGGCCTGCTGATCGGTATGCAGGAGCCCCGTTCCCTTACCTACGACCCGCTGCAGATCACCAGCGACATGGCGGAGATGCCGCTGAGCAACCACACAGATGACCTTGACCTGCTCCTAGAGCAATCCGGCGCCTTGAGAACAGTAGTTCCCACCATCGACAGCTGGCGATTTGCGCATCACATAGCGGGACTTTCGACCTATACGCCAGACGGAAAGTTCTTGATTGGGCCGGTTCCAAGCCTGTCGAATTTTCTCGTTGCGGGCGGATGTTGCGGCTCCGGCGTTGCAGCATCGGGTGGGTTCGGACTGTCGATTGCTGAACTCATCAACGGTTCTCCGATGACCATCGACATCGAACGCTACCGCCCTGACCGGTTCGGCGACGTGGATCCTTCTTCCCAGGACTTCCGAGACCGTTGCGCCGCTGCACGTTCCAGTAAAAGTCGCGGTTAGGCGGACCAGGCATCGCTAAGCGGACGGTCATCATCGAATGGCTGCACGGTCCCCAACGGGTCAAGCTCGACCCTAACGCAGCGGCGGCGGTATGTCGCTCTTTCTCCACATAGAGACGCACGCTGACACAGCGGAAATGTCTCATTCGAGCCAGACGAGGACATTGCCCACCTTCTTGACGTCTTAAATTAGTCAACTGCAACGGGATGTTCCAGACGCGAACCGGGATGGGATGGAAATAGTCGGCTGCTCGAGGCCGGCAGCCAACTTCTGAGAAAGTGGGTGGAGTGGACGGGACGTTGCGCGTTCTGGTCTGTGGCTGCTATAAGTTCCAGCGAGGTGGTGTTTGGTCAGCTGACGTCGATAACGGCGTCCGAGTTTAACGTTTGTTTGGCCAGACTAAAGTTGATCC
This sequence comes from Dongia mobilis, assembly GCF_004363235.1. GTDB lineage: Bacteria > Pseudomonadota > Alphaproteobacteria > Dongiales > Dongiaceae > Dongia > Dongia mobilis. The sequence goes on along the minus strand of NZ_SNYW01000013.1, from coordinate 17,691 downwards.
GCCGCGTCTGCAGAAGCCGCTGAAATTTGCCAAGTTTCTCGCGACCACTATCCGACAGTAAGGTCAGCGCGCCTTTCGTGTCCCCGGCGACCCTGGCGCTCGGTCGGAGAGGCTCCACCCCTGCGGGACTGACAAATGGGCCATCCCAGTATTGTGGAACTACGTATTTGAGACCTTTGCCGGGGCGCAAATGTAGCGCGCCACGAACACCGGACAGTTCGCCCGCGAGATACTTTGCCGCCAATTGTCCAGCCCGGCGTCCCTCGCACGCTGCCCAGCCGCTACTCTCCACAGGGCGCAAAACATTGCCGGCGGCGAAGACGCCAGGCAGTGAGCTGCGCATGGCCTGGTCGATGGCGATGCCGCCGGTCGCCGGGTCCACCTCCACCGCGCTGCCGACAAAAGCCGCGGTCTCGGGGGTCCATCCGGCGGAGAACACGATGCCGTCGCAAGCAATCCTGCGCGTTGTGCCACCCTGGCGCACCACCAACGCCTCTACACGTTCGGAGCTGCCGTCAATCTCCAATAACTCTGTATCCAGATGGATACGTGCGGCCAGAACACCAGCCAACAGCCGCATGATCGGAAAGGAGAAAATACGGTGCTCGCAGCCAATCATGTGCCGGACCGTCGCGCCACCGTGCCTTGCCGTCAGAAGGGCAGAAAATGCAACATGCTCGGTGCCAATCACGGTCAGGTTTCGGAACTGGTCAAGCTGGCCGTCGCGTCGCGCCACCAACTGCTGCAGCATGCCGGTCGTGAAGATCCCGCGTTCCGGACGAATGCCGGGCACGCAGAGATTGCCGCGATTGCTTTCGCGGATGCCAGTAGCCAGGATCACGGCTTTCGGCAGCAACTCTGTATAACTGGTCTCGGGTCCGACTATCTGTACCGACGGCCCAGCGTTAATGCTGATCATGGTGGTCTTGCAGAGAATGCGGATGTTGGGTCGGTCAGCCGCGTTGAGCATATACCTTGCGAAGCCGGGGCCCGTGCGCGGGTAATGCGCATACTCCCAACCGAATCCGGGATGATGGCAGAAGCGCGGCAGGCCGCCCGGTGCATCATCCCGGTCAATGACCACGATGTCGGCAACGCCCGCATCCGCCAGAGCAATGGCGGCAGCAAGGCCGGCGGCACCCGCACCTACAATCAGTACGTCTGGACTTGTTGAAATCATGTGTGTTCGCTGTTCCGGCCGGAATTGAATATTGCATCAATCCGGGCGCCGCAATAGAAGCCCTGGCAGCGACCGAACATGGCGCGTGTCCGGCGTTTTAGAGCCTTCAAGGTCCGGGGAGGAATGCGCGAGGCCATGGCGTTTTCAATCTCACCACGCGTAACTCTCTCACAATGACAGATGATTTCGCCGTAGCGCGGATCAGCTTCGATCCGGGCATTGTCCTGCCACGGCCGCTGAGAGGTTTCTGCAAGATCCGGAACCACAATGGCGTTTGTTGTTGTCTTCCGGCGTGCATCGACAAAAAGCGGAACGAGCAGGGATGCAACGTGCTCGGCGATTCCCAGAGCGCCGGAGAAGCCTGTCGAACGGATGCCCGCCACTGTCACCCACCGCTCGGAGAGGCGCGGGATGATTTGATACTCGCTTCGATCGGTGGCCGGTCTCATGCCAGAGAAGACCGTGTTTACTGGAAACTGTTCCAGCGCCGGTGCCATGCGGTGCATGGCCTCGCGCAGCTTGGCGAGACCTTCCGGGGTGGTGCGCCGGTCATCCGGGTCAGATACTTCCTCGGCCGTGGGGCCAACGATCACGTTTCCGAAAATGGTTGGGGCAATCAGGATTCCGCGCGTGGTCGGCGTCGGCGTGGGCAGGGCGATCACGTCGTGCAGGCTGCGCGCCGCCTTGTCGAGAACAAGATACTGCCCCCGTCGGGGCCGCACGACGAAATCGCTGTAGCCGGCCAGTCCTTCGACCTTGTCGGCCCGCAAGCCCCCGGAATTCACCACAAGCCTCGACGTGACGGCTTGACCCTTGGCCTCCTCCAGCCGCCAGCCATTCGTCAGTCGATCCGCACGCTTAACGGCGAAAGACGGCCGGTAGACCACCCCGTTTGCCACCGCGTCCAGCACATAGGCATAGGGCGTAGAGAATGGGTCGGCGATACATTCTTCCGGCGCCCACATGGCACATTGAATGCCAGGGCTGAAATGTGGCCACCGTCGCAGCACGTCGGCGCCATCCAGCAAAGTCACGCTCGAGAAACCATCGGCACGGGCGCCGGCGACTTCGTGTTCAACGATGGCTCGCTGTTCGTCGCTCCAGGCAAGTGTCAGGGCACCGACCCGGCGGATCGGCAGGCCCATGGCGGGCGCCTCCGTCTGATAGCGAATGAAGCCGCGAGTCACCAATTGGCGTTCCAGTGTGCCGCGCGGTGTATCGAAGCCAGCGGTCATCAACGCCGAGTTCCCTTTGCTGGATTCGTCGCCGAAATCGGCGCGTGCTTCCAGCAGGATGACGCGAAGGTCGAAACGCGAGAGGTCGCGCGCAATGGCTGTTCCCACCACGCCAGCCCCGATGATAGCGATATCGAATTGCATGGTCAGGTCAGCACGTCGCGCAGGCGTTGAAAGCAAAGTGCGGTATAGGCGGGAAGGTCACCTGATTTCTCGCCCTTCAACCGGTTCTGCCTTGCCTGCAACAGGCACCACAATGCTTCGCGGATGACGCAGGCGATTTTCATATCGTACAGAACGCCGGTGTCATAGTCGCCGTAGGCTTCTAGAAAATGTGCTGCGTCCCCTTCGCCAAGGCCGAAATTGGCCAGCACCAATGCAAGATCGGTTTCCGGAGCGCCGGAACCCGCATATTCCCAGTCGATCAGATAGAGCCGCCCGCCGTCGCAAAGGATGTTCTCGGGAATAAGATCACCATGCACTACGGATCGACCTCTGCCAGGCCGCAGACGGTCCAGTGTGTTTGCCACGCGATGCCGTTCTTCCGGCAGTTCCAGGTCGGTGAGATCTGCAAGGTACCGCCTCGAAACCGCGACGGGGTCAAATGCGGGAAGATTGGCTGGCACGGGTACTTGGTGCAAGCGTCCCAGCAGGGTGGCAAGCTCCTGAAGTACGTTCCTGTCTGGCGTTTCTTCGAGATGAAGTGTTTCGCCGGGCAGATAGTCCTGAACAAGAATGGCATCCCCGGCATAGATCACCGCCGGACCGATGCCATGGGTAGCCGCGAGCTGACAGCAGATGGCTTCACTGACGCGGTCAATGCCGAGATCCTGACGGTCGCTGCCGATGCGCGCAAAGAAGCGGCGATCACCATCCCAGACAAGGTAGTTCTGGTTTGTCCTGCCGGCAGCGAGCGGCTTGATTTCCGGCGTGCCCTGCCAGATCGGCAGTTCGGCAAGGTTCTTGGCGGTGCTCATCCTTTCACCGCGCCGAAGGTCAGGCCGCGCGCCATGTAGCGGGAGAGGGCGAAGGTGAGGAACAGGACCGGAAGGACCACGACAACGCCCAGCGCCATTGCCGGTCCCCAAAGGATGCCGCGATGGGTGAGGGCGAGGCCCACGATCGGTGGCAGCGGGCGGGTATCGCCGCTCACCATCGTATTGGCCAGAAGAAATTCGTTCCAGGTGAACATGAACACAAAGAGTGCACAGCAGATGAGCCCGGGCGCCGACAGGGGCAGAATGGTTTTCCAAAGCACCCGCCACGGCCGGCATCCGTCGACCGTCGCCGCCTCGTCGATCTCGCGGGGGATCTCGTCGATGAAGGATTTCAGCACCAGGATCGCGAAAGGCAGCTGGAAGGCTGCATTAAGGATGATCAGGACGGCCAGCGTGTTATAGGCACCGACCGACCGCACCAGCACGAAGAGCGGCACGATCGAGGCAATCGGCGGGATCATCTTCAGGCTGAGGATATCGAACAGGATCGCGTCCTTCTGCCAGATGGGAAAGCGCGACAGGCCATAGGCGGCGGGGAGGGCCAGAACCAGTGTTAGGAACGTGGTGGCCACACTGATCAGCAGGCTGTTCAGCAGATGGCGTTCCACCGCCCAATTGTCGTGAATGAAGCGCCAATGCTCCAGCGTCGGCTTGAAGAACCAGACGGGATCCGGTGACAGCAGATCGGCCTCGCTCTTGAATGCCCCAAGCAACATCCAGATCAGGGGAAAGACAAACAAGCCGACGATGACGGCATTGGCTGCCACCAGCAGGGCATGGCGATACCATCTGACAGCTCTACCTGGCATCAGCGAGACCCCGTTTGAACAGTATCAATGTCAGCACCAGGACCATGATGAGGAGAAGGAAGGACGCTGCCGACGCAGAGGCAACGTTGAGATTGACGAGGCCTTCGCGTTGAATGAAGAGGGTGATGATGTCGGTCGCTCGGGCCGGGCCGCCTTTGGTAAGCACGAATACGGTGTCAAAGGTGGCGATAGCGAACATGAAGCGGAAGACGACGGCAACGGCGATGATTCGCTTCATCAGAGGCACCGTGATGCGGCGCAGGATCTGCAGTGCAGACGCACCATCGACCTCGGCTGCTTCGAAAACGTCGCGCGGCAAACCTTCAAGCCCGGCCAGCATGATCAGGAACATGAAGGGCGTCCACTGCCACACATCCATCAGAACAATCGATACCAGCGCCATCTTCGGATCGGCCAGCCAGAGAATCCGTGCCAATCCAAGGGAATCCGTCAGTTGGTTGATGATGCCGAAATCGCTATTGAGCATCAGCTTCCAGATCAGCCCCACTGTCACAGGGGTGGCGATCAGCGGCAGCATGATCAGCGCCCGCATGACGGGATGCGTGCCGGTCATGCGGCTGAATGACAAGGCCAGGAGGAATCCGAGGATGGTTTCGACCACGATCGCCGTCACCAGAAAAATACCGGTGACGATAATCGAATCGTGAAATACGTCATTGCCCAATGTCTGGGCATAGGTGTCAAACCCCACGAAACGCGTAACCGGGAAGGTCAGCCGCAAATCGGTAAAGCTGGCATAAAGCGAATAGAACAGCGGGTAAATGATGATCGTGAAGATGTAGACCAGCGCCGGCAACAGGAAATAGGCCCCGTACCAGGCCGCCTTGTTGCGGCGCCGGATCTGTGGCCGGATCTGCGCTTTATCGCCCGTATGCGCGGTCATCCCGCTATCCTGACGTGCCAATACGGATGACGCGGATACCGGCCTCGCGCAGGCCAACCAGCCGATCCTCACCGGCGCCGGTTACCAGTGAATACTTCTTCGAGAGCGGCATCGCATTGATGCGCTGGCGCTGTTGCAGCTTGCTGGCCACGGCGACGATCACTGTATCGGCGGATTGCGTCGACATGCGCTGGGCAAGGGCAGCGTCATCACCGCTTTGAAAGGTAATACCCGATTCGGCATGAACCCCATCGGGGGAGATGATCGCGATATCCGCGTTGATTTGCGCTGCCATCGCCGCCGTGAAATTTCCGGCTGTCGCGAGCGAGCTCTGCCGCACGATGCCGCCGAGCAGGCAAGACGTCACCTTGCTCCCTGCAGATAGGCGAGTGGCCACATTCACTGCGGGAGTTGCCACGAAAACCTCAAGATCGGCGGCGACGATCGCATGGGCGATGGCCATGATGGTGGAACCGTCATTCATGAACACCGTACTGCCCGGCTGAATGAAGCTCACAACCTTCTCGGCAATCGCGCGTTTCTCGTCGATATCCAGGGACTCGCGCTGGGCGAAATCCTGATCCGCAGGGCGGAGCGTGCGCATCATCGCACCGCCATGGGTGCGCTGGATCGGCGCCTCGGATTCCAGCAGATCGAGGTCGCGCCTGATGGTGGCTGGCGAAGCGGAGAGAAATTCGCAGAGTTCCTCAATCGACGCCCCCTGACGTGCGGTGAGGAGGCGGAGAATTTCAGAACGTCTTTGTGCGGGGGTCAGTGTTTTTCGGCTCATTTTTCAAATTTACTCACCTGAATACCTGAAAGCAATCAAAAACGATCAAAATGATTGCTTCAAACGATCACTTTGGCATAATCTTATCCTCAGCTGCTGAGAAGTCAGCGGCCCAACGAAGCGAACAGGGCGGGGAGTGAGGAAGATGATTGGAGAAAAGATACAGCGCGGTGCTGCCTTTCTGGCAGCTGCCATCACATTGTCGATGTACAGCGGGAGCGCACTTGCCGACACGGAGATTCGCATTCTTGCGACCGGCGAAGCCTATGGCGCCGCCATGAAGGTTGCCGCCGATGCCTATACCGCGAAGACGGGCGTCAAGGTCGTGATCGATCAGCTGCCCTATGGTGACGCCTATAACAAACAGGTCCTGCTGAGCACGGCAGGGTCGGACGAATATGACATCATGGTGGTTGACTGCATCTGGCTGCCGATCTTCACCAAGAATGGATGGGTCCAGTCCTTTGAGCCGTTGGAGGCAGCCGCGAAAACCAAGATTGATTGGGCCGGCTTCGTTCCCGGCATCGTCGATGCCTACGACATGTTCAACGGCCAGCACTATGCAGCGCCCATCGACTTCTTTATCGAACTTCTCGCCTATCGCCCGGACCTGTTCGAGAAGGCAGGCCTCTCGGAACCGCCGAAGACCTGGGACGAGTTCCGCAATTATGCCGAAAAGCTGAATGAGATCGAGAGCGGCGTGTACGGCGTCGCCACCATGCCCGGCGAACAGGACGGTGCCTATTCGGAGTGGACCGTGCGCCTGGCAGGGCTCGATATGCCACCAAACGCCAACCAGTTCGTCTGGGACAAGTCATTTAAGTCAATGATCGCCCATAACGGCAATGGGCAGAAGGCGCTCGAGCGCTGGCTGGAAATCCAGCCTTTCACCGCCCCCGGTGCCAATGAAATGGGCTATGCGGAAGCCACCAACGCCTTCATGCAGGGGTCGGCGGCGATGTATGTGAACTGGTACGCCTTCTTCTCCGACGTGGAGAATCCCTCGACCAGCAAGGTCGCCGGCAAGGTCGCTTATGCACTGCCGCCACGCGAAAAGCTGGAAGGTCCGCGGCGCGATTATCTGGGCGGCTTCCAGATTGCGATTGCGACCCATGCCCCGGAACCGCAGGCCGCCTACGACTTCATCGCTTACGTCACCAGCGATGAAGGGCAGGAGACCATGCTGGAGAACGGCGCGCCGGGCGCCTATCGCAGCTATGTCTACAAAAGCGAAAAATGGATCGAGCGCTATCCCTTCCTGCGCCCTGTGGCTGAGGCTGGGGAAATGCTGCCGCTTACAGCCGATTTCGCGGAATATGTCGAAATGCAGCGCGTGATCTATGATCAGATCTTTGCCGCCTGGGTCGGCTCGAAAAGCGCTGGAGACGCGATGAGCGCAGCGGATGCCGACCTCAACAAGCTTATGGTCGATCTCGGTTACCAAAAGCCCTGACAATATCCAGGACGCAAGAACGCGGGCCGGACTCCACCGGCCCGCGTAACGACCAGAGGGCAGAGCAGCAAGATGGCGGGCGTTACCTTTTCCAATCTTTCGAAATCCTACGGAAATGTGCCGGTCGTGAAGGCACTCGATCTGACGCTGAAGAGTGGCGAGTTCACCGTTCTTTTGGGACCGTCAGGTTGTGGCAAGACGACATTGCTGCGCATGCTGGCAGGTCTGGAAGAGGTTACCGAAGGGGAAATCGCGATCGACGGCCGCGTCGTTACCGATCTCCACGCCAGCGAGCGAGACATCGCGATGGTGTTCCAGAGCTATGCTCTCTACCCGCACCTTGATGTCGCCGGCAATATCGGCTTTCCGCTGGAGGTGCGCGGCCTCCCGAAATCCGAGATAGCAGCGAAGGTTCGGTCGGTTGCCGGCATGCTGGGGCTGCTAGAACTGCTTACGCGAAAGCCCAAGCAACTATCCGGTGGCCAGCGCCAGCGTGTTGCCCTTGGCCGCGCCATGGTGCGCGATCCCAAGGTCTTTCTGTTCGACGAACCCCTTTCCAATCTTGATGCCAACATGCGCGAGGAAATGCGGTCGGAACTGATCCGCTTTCACCGCGAAACCGGCAAATCGATTGTCTATGTTACGCATGATCAGGTCGAGGCCATGACAATGGCGCAGCGCATCATCGTCATGCGGCAGGGCTCCATCCAGCAGAACGGCACCCCGTTCGAGATCTATAAGCAACCGAAGAACGACTTTGTCGCTCAGTTCGTCGGTAGCCCAGGCATGAATATTCTCGATACGGACTTTGCTGGCTGCTTGCGGCTGGGCGGGGCACCTCTGACGGTCCCGGCTGGATTTGATTTGTCAGGCGGCCAGGTCGCCAAGCTGGGTATCCGGCCGGAGGACATTCGCCTTGGAACTAGTGCGACGACGGAGGCTTCTCTGAGCTTTCCAGTCCGGCTAGTCGATGTGCAGCCTCTGGGTGCTACAATGATAATTGACCTCAAAACTGTCGGCGGGAACCTGCCCCTTATCGCCCTTGCCGAATGGCGTGATCCTGGAATTTCGCCAAATAGTGAAATTGAGGTTGTGGTGCCCATCTCGGCAGTCCACAAATTTGCGGCAGACGGCGTGCGCATTTGCTGAAGAATGATCGCAGGGATGCCTCAGCCTATGGACAATCTTGCGTCTAGCATTTGATACAAATGCTGAAAACCCGGAAACAGATGCGGGCACTGGAACGCAGGACCGGCTACGATGCAGGCGCCCAAATCTTCACTTCCACGTCACACAAAGCTGTGACACATTCGCAGCCAGCGATGATATCCGGGCCTTTTATTCCAATTGGTTAGGGCTATTGCCCAAATCAGCTACGATCCCTGGCGCCCTGGTCGGAGGTTAGGTCGTCGACCAATTGCCAGTTATCAGTTTCATCACCGCTGGGACGCCAGCGCCTGACCGGCTGATTATTTCCCAGGAAAGTCCGTTCCTCGTCGATGTGTCCGCGATCTCGTGCACTGGAAGGCGAAGGGCATTGGTGGATGTGGGCGATTGGTTGGGCCCGCAGAATTGACCGGACTCGCAAGACAACCTGCGTAGAATCCCCCTTTCGGGCACGGAGGATGGATCGTTGGACCGGGACAAACAGAAACCGGCCGGGAAATCAATGATCCCGCGTCCGGCCCTGCCGTCACTCGGGCGCCAGCACCAGACGCACGTCTTCGGCCGAGAAATAGAGCACGGTACCGTCGAGGAACTGGCAGAAATCCATGCCGGAGACGTTGAAGTACTGGGTCTGGGATCCTTCGGGGGCAATCCCTCGGCGGACAACTTCCTGAAAATCCGAAAGCTCGATCACCAGGACATCGCCGCCGGTCTCGATCACCAGGGCGCCCTGGTCGTCCGGTACCAGGTCATGGAGCGACAGGGAAACGAAGTTGGCGCGACCGCGGGAATCGTGGAATTCGACCTTTTCCATGGCCGGACGGCGTGACCCCGCCGCCATGCCGGCTGGAGGCGTCGTGTCGGCAGCGAAGTGAGCGGCGTGACGCATGTCCCTTTTCCCGGTGCGGTTTGCAATCGTCATATTTAGCTGAACGAATCAGCGGCAAATTTATGCCGTATTGCCCTGCGTCGCCGGCTCGTCGGGGAGAAACGGCCTTACCCGGGACAAAACTGTGACCAGGCTGCACGCCCGTTCCCTGGAAGGAATAACTCAACTGGCAGCTTCGTTGACGCTCAGGAACAGGCCTGACCGCGGATCTGCCTTCGGGCCCTTGCCCCGGTATCAACACTGCCCTTCTGGAGAAAAGCTCATGAAGCGTCGCGTTTCCGAATTTGTCAGGGTTATGGCGGTCGCCGGTCTGGTGGCCGGTGCGGGAATCGGCCTTGTCGCGTCACCCTTCGACAATATCGCCGAGGCGAAAAACGGCGGCGGCAATGGCGGCGGCAACGGGGGCGGCAATGGCGGTGGCAACGGGGGCGGCAACGGGGGCGGCAATGGCGGCGGCCAGGGAAATGGCGCCGACCGTGGCAGCGAGCGGAGTGGCGGCAATGCCGATGGCGCGGGCGGCAGGGCCGGCGGTGGTGGCGCCGCGCAAGGTGCTGCCGGCAACGCCAAGGCGGGCGGCGATACGGACTCGCCCACGCCCAGTGACTACGGAAAGCTCAATGGCTTCATGCATGCCAGTCCGGCAGCCATGCAGAACGCCGCACCGAATTCCGCGATCGGCGCCGTCAGCCAGGAATTTCGTGACCTCCTGAACGAGTATGTGGGTGGGGTTGTGGACAGCGAAGGCGAAGAAGGCGCCGCGGAACCAGTGGATCTTGACGATCTAGCGGAAGCATTAGCCGAGGCGGTGAACAAGCCGATGACCGGCGAGATCGTGGAAAATGTCCTTGGCCGATTGAGCGAGACCTATGGCGACGATTATTCCGGCCTGATCGGTTCGCAGGATGAGCCGGAAGAGAACGACGGTACGGCGGAGGGCGAGCCGGATGACGACAGCGAGGAATCTTTCGCCGACGCACTCGCGGATAAGGTAAACGAGATCAAGGGGTTTGAGAATCCCGGCGACGGGACAGACAGTGTGACCGGCGATACGGCCGACGATACGACCGGCGAGACAGCCGGCGAGGTGGAGAGCTGATTGGCGCTGGAACCGATCGTGCGATCTGACGCACTGCCATCAATTGGCGCCGCGCTCCCCCTCCAGGCGTTCGATGGCTAAGGCCATGTGGTCGTAGAGGGGCCGCAATTCGCTTGCCTCGTCGATGGTTGGGCACTCCGCCAGGAATCGTCGCGCAGCACGTGTGTCGCCAATCCGCAAGGCGGCGATCACCTCCTGCAACAGTGTCTGCACCAGCTTGAACCTGGGATCGCGGGCAAGCGTGGCGCCGCCGACCAGCGCCATGATCCTGACAAACACCTGCTTTCCCTTGACCTGTACTTCGCCCAGCGGGAGCAGGGCGAATTTGGCTGCCAGCCGGTCGCCAGGATCCGCAACCAGGATGTCGATCCCGTAACTCTTGGTCAGCGTCTCCAGGCGCGAGGCAAGATTGACGTCGTCGCCGATGACCGAATAGTTGAAGCGCTTCTGCGTGCCGAGGTTTCCGACCAGACAGGTGCCGGAATTGATCCCGATTCCCATGCGCAGGGGCTCCTCGGCAGCGCGCTGGGTGTTCAGTTCCGCCAGACTGCGGCGCATGTCCAATGCGGCGGAACAGGCATGCTCGGCATGATCGGGATCGTCAAGCGGCGCATTCCAGAATGCCATGATCGAATCGCCGATATATTTGTCGATGGTGCCATGACGACGCAGGATCGCATCCGTCATGGGCGTCAGAAAACTGTTGAGCAGGCGGGTGAGGCGCGTTGCATCGGTTCTTTCCGCGATGCTGGTGAAGTCGCGAATGTCGCAGAACATGATCGTGACTTCGCGCAGTTCACCGCCGAGGCGGAGCTGGCTGGGATCGTCGGCAAGACGCTCGACCATTTCCGGTGCCAGGTAATGACCGAACGCCTCGCGGATGCCGCGCCGCTCTATATCCGACCGGAAATATGACGTCAGCACGCCGGTAACGAAGATGGCGAAAGTGGAAAGGCAGGGGTAGACCGGGTCAAAGAGTTGGCCGAAATGAGCGAAAGCCAGCCAGGCGAGGCCGATTGCGATCAGCCCCGTGCCGGCACCGAGTAGGGTGCAGCCAAGCGGGCCGAGCCGCGGCAGCAGCAACACCAGGGTAATGCTGAGGATGATCAGAAGGGCAAGTTCCGGCAGGATGGTCCAATAGGGCCGCTGCAACGAAACTCCGGTCAGAATCTGTTCGGCGATTTGCGCATGAATCTCGACGCCAGGTGTGACGAGATTGAGCGGTGTCGCGCGCAGATCAAGAAGCCCTGGTGCGCTGGTACCGACAAAGAGGATCGCACCGGTCAGATCCGTCACTTCGCCGGAGAGGATTTGCCAGGCAGGAATCTGTCGCTGGGCGATGCGGCCGCTGTCATGCAGCCACACCCGGCCCATGCCGTCGGTGGGGACAACGCGCCGCCCGATGCGCAGTTCCGCGATGACCTCGGCACCCGCCAGCCGCGCACCGAGTTCCTGCCACCAATGCTGATAGCCGCTTGCGCCGGATGATTTCACCGCAAGGGTGGACGCCTTCTCGGCGACGCGCAGCGCCTCCACGACCAGGCTCGGATAAAGCGTCCCGTCGCCGTTTAGCAGCAACGGCAACTGCCGGACGATGCCGTCGTTTTGTGGGATGACATTGATGCTGCCAAGACCCTTGGCCGGCCGTAACAGATCCGGCAGGTTGACGACGGCACCGGTAAAGCGCGGGCTTACATAATCGCCGAGTTTGAGACCCTTCGGGGCACCCTGGACGGCAAGGCCGCCCTTGCGCCTTGGCATGTCCTGCTCGGTCGGGTTGCTGGTCAGCACGAAACCCAGGACCACCGGCATCTGGGCGATGGCGGCCGCAAGTGCCGCGTCGGGGTCGGCGGTACGTCCGACGATATCGGCAAAGACCGGATCCGACGGCTCGATCCCCCATTCCGGCAGGGCCCGGCGGGGCGCCGTGCGGTCGGCCTCGGCAAAAACCATGTCGAAGGCGACGACCGAAGCGCCGGCTACCTGCAGTCGCTCGATCATGGCGGCGATGCGGCTGCGCGGCCACGGCCATTGGCCGTATCGGCGCAGAGATTCCTCGTCGATATCGACAACCCGGACCGGTGTCGCGGCATAGGTGCGCGGACTGAGGCGCTGGAACACATCGAATACGCGCAGGCGCATGTCCGAGAGAAAAGCGGGGTCCTCGGCCCGCAGCATCACAGCGCCGATGAGCATCAACAGCGGCAACAGGCGATGCAGGACATGCTTCATGGAACCGCTTCCTGGGGCCGCTTCCTGGGGCGGGGTGTCAGCGGACGCTAGTTGCTTCCCCTGCCGGAGTCAAAATTTCCCATGTCACGGAATAAGAACGGCAGGTCGGTCGTTACTGGTGCGTAGAACCCGAATTCCATCCATTCACCGGCATGCCGGTGGAACAGGCGAACGGCGACACAACACCGTCACTGCCAACGCAGTCGGGGGGCTAGAAAGGTCGGGCATTATGAAAAGGATATCCCGCCGGATCGCGGTGCTGGCCGGTATCGCGGCGTGTCTGACAGCGTCCGGCGTTGCGTTTACCGCCTTGGCCGCCACGACAACGGATCCGATCGCCGATGTGATCGATCTGGTCAACGAGGCATTCCAGACACCGCCCGACGGTGAGGAGGGCCCGATTTCACTCGGCGACCGGTTGCTGTCGGATTCGGTGGTCCGTACCGCCGCGGATTCGGCGGTCGAGATGAGCTTCCCCGACGGAGCCGTATTGCGGCTCGAGGCGGAAAGCGAGATGACGCTGGATTCTTACGTATACGATCCCGATGGCGCCGCAACGACGGCTCAGGTCAACCTGAATTCGGGTCTGATGCGTTTCACCACTGATGAAGAAGCGGGCATCAATGACGAGGGTATCGTCTTTGAAACACCGGTCGCGACCGTCGGCATTCGCGGTACCGATATTGCAATCTCCGTGGGCGCCGATGGATCGACCGTTGTGGACGTGCTGTCGGGCAGCGTCGTTGCCAAGCCAAAGGAGCATGAACAATCGGTTGGCGGCGAGGAGGGCGACAGCATTCTGATCACCAACAGCAAGATGCCGCCGCAGGTCGGGGCGATCGGTGACTTTGCCACGGCGGCAGGGCCGGCGCCTGGAACCGGGCCGGGATTCGGCAATTCCAACCTGGACAGCGAAGGAAGATCTCAGGGCGAATCTGGCCAGGCCCGTGGCTCCCAAGGTGATGGCAGTGGCGGCGGCGCTGGCGGTAACTCTGGCGCTGGTGGCGGCGGTTCGGACGGCGGCAGCGGCGGCTCTGGCGGCGGCGGTTCTGGCGGTGGTGGTTCCGGCGGTGGTGGTTCTGGCGGCGGCGGTTCTGGCGGTGGTGGTTCTGGCGGCGCGGATGGTGACGGCAATTCCGGCCATGGCGACAATGACAATGGGCGCGACCCCGACAATCCGGGCAAGGGCAAGGACAATTCGGGGCAGGGTAATGGCAATGGTAACGGCAAGGGGCTTGGCCGCGACTGATCCAGCCTCGGCACCATCACTTAATCGCTAACTGACTGGTTTGCCTCGCTCCGGTTGCCCGGGCTCAGGCTATTGGGCCTCAGCCACGGCGCAGATATTGCCGGCCTGAACCAGGCCGTGCCCGAAGACCGGGTCGGGGCCGGCCGGACCCAAATCAAGGGCAGATGCCAACAGGCGATCGAGGTTGTTCCCGTTGGCAGCGAGGGCTGCCGCGACAAAAGGCGAGGCGAAGGACGTGCCGCTGACGACAACCCCGCCGACATTCTGTGCTGATGTATAGGGAATCCATAGATCGACGCCGGGTGCGGCCAGGGCAACGAAGCTGCCGCGATTGGCGGCCTGGAACGCCTTGCGGTCTGGCGACACCGCAGTCACACCGACCACGCCGGGATAGGCCGCGGGATAGCGAGCCACACCATCCAGTCCATCATTGCCGACCGCCGCAACAATCCGGGTCTGGCGTGCGGCGGCGGCATCGACCGCCAGTTTCAACAGGCGATTGTCGGGACCGCTCAGGCTCGTATTGACGACCCGCACGCCATTGTCCACCAGCCAGTTGAGCCCGGCGATGAAGCTGGATGTGCTGGCTATCGGCGCGCCTGTCTGATCGATCGTAAAAATGCCGCCGATGGACAGCGGCCGGTTTGGCAGAAGGCCGAATTCAGTTCCCACCAGAAGTGTTGCGATCATGCTGCCGTGAAGATTGGCGGCCTCTGTCGCGCCGTGATCCACGAAGGACTTTTGCTCGATCACCGAACTGGCGAGCGCCGGCTGCGACAGATCCGCCATGGTATCCAGCATGCCGATGCGGTCCTGCCTCGCATCGCAGCCGGTCAACGTCGGGTTCCAGCTTATCTGTTGGTGGGCATATTCCAGCGACGCGACGGCAAAGCCGGCATTCGGCCTGTAGACATGGTTGAAATCCACCGACGCGCCAGGAAACGCCGACTGGATCATGTCGCGTGCAGCCGCCAGGGAGACGCCCTCCGGTGGCGCCATTCGCGTGACCGACATGTCCAGCGCCGGGTAGGCCTGGCTGTCCACCACCTTAAAACCCTTTTGCGCAGCATAGCCCGCGAGGTCCATCCCGGCGATGGCGGCGACGATCTCGCCCTTGACCGCAATCGCCTTGCCTGCGCCGCCGTTCGGCGTCGGCACTTCGACGATTTCGGTGGCGATTGCACCGACGCTGGCGGCAGTGCCGTCCGTATTGGTCACCGGGTTATCGGCCGGCGCAGCGGCTGCCGGCAGGCCTGAGGGGCCGCCGATGTTTTGGGTGCCGTTGCCGCCCGCATTGTTGCCACCGGCATTGCCGTTGCCGTTGTTGCCGCCCGCACTGTTTCCACCGGCACTGTTTCCACCGGCACTGTTTCCACCGGCACTGTTTCCACCGGCACTGTTTCCACCGGCGTTGCCACCAGCATTGCCGTTCCCGCTGTTGCCGCCGGCATTGTTTCCGCCAGCGTTGCCGTTGCTGTTTCCGTTGTTGCTGCCACTGCCGCCATTGCCGCCCGCGTTGTTGCCACCAGCCTTGCCATTGCCGTCGGCTTTTTCATTCTTGGCCATGGCGGCGGATGTGAAAGCAATCAACAGCGAGCCCGCCAACGCCCCATGCAGGGTAGCGAGGCTGGTCGCAACGAAGGCAGAGATGATCAGGCGGCGCCACATGATCCCAGAACAATCTCCGTCCGGCGCGGCCTGCAAGAAACCGGGTCTAAACCGGGTCTATTGTTGCTCGGCAGCGTCCTGCAGCATGACGATATCCCAACGGCCGTCGCGTTGGCAGGCGAAGCCGGCCGTTCTGTCGGATTGACCCCGTCGCACGTGAAACTCCGCACAATCGGAACCATCCGCCATCTGGAACCAGGATACCAGACTCACCGACGCAATTTGATTTAAATGATCAGAATCCTGATACGATTGTGTGCGAATCTCGCCTGGAGTTTGCAGGAGGCCCATCAAGGCCGATTTCATTGCCCCGGACTGGATGTCGGTTCCACTTGCTTCCGGCAGGCTGGCCAGGCGCAGGCCGGCATCCTGTCCTGGCCATTGTGCCAACAGACCTATCGCGGCTCCACCCAGCAGCAGGCCGACCATTGCAGCCGTGGCTTCGCGTGCTGAAAACCACCTGTGGTGGCGCGAGTGCGATTGTAGCGGTTCCGGCGCCTCGACAATGGTTCTGGCCAGATGCAGTGGAACCGGGTCGTTCATCAGGCCGGACATCGTCTCGCGCGCGAGGTTCGCTCCGGTTGTCAGGTCCTGCGCCAATTGCTGCAGCAGCGGGTCCGCTGCGATCTCGTCAGCCACGCGGGCGGCTTCGTCGGGCGGCAAGGTCCCGTCGCAGTATCGCATGATGCGCTCGATCATTTCGTCGCCAATCTGTTGTTCAATGCCGGTCATGTGTCACCTAACGATTCCAGGATGAAAATATTCCCTGGAGCCTATCCAGTGTTCTCCGTGTCCGGCTTTCCGGATCCTGTCTTGCCGGTAACCCTGTCGTTCTGCACATTCCGCGCGAGGGCCAGCCTCGAGCGCGCCAGCCGACTCATCACGGTTCCGATCGGAATGCCGAGAAGGTCGGCGGCCTCCTGGTAACTAAGGCCTTCGACTGCGACCAGCAGCAAGACCTGCCGCTGATCCTCCGGCAATTCGCGGATGGCACTCCAGGTCTTCTTGAGTTCCTCGCGGGATTCCAGCTCGCTCTGCA
This sequence comes from Dongia mobilis, assembly GCF_004363235.1. Classification (GTDB taxonomy): domain Bacteria; phylum Pseudomonadota; class Alphaproteobacteria; order Dongiales; family Dongiaceae; genus Dongia; species Dongia mobilis. Next base: position 982 of record NZ_SNYW01000013.1, on the reverse strand, counting down.
TGGACGGGCCGGCGATATTGTCCCAGTGCTGATCGCCCGGCACATTCAGACGCATGGCTGCGGATTTGCGGCGGTCCAGCCACTGCGTAAGCACGATCCGGTAGATCCAGCTGTCCAGCTTGCTGTCCGGATTCCACTGATGGCGCTTCTCGATCGCCTTCAGGCAGGCAGCCTGAACCAAGTCATGCCCTTCGTCGATCGACCCGCTGAGCCCGATGGCAAAGCGTCGCAATCGGGGCAGCAGGCTGATCAACTTGGCTTCGAAATCCTTCCGTCCCGCCACTCAATCCGCTCCAGTCGCCTTTCCGGTAGGATCGGGGACAGCAGAGTTTTTGTGTTTCACATCCGCCCGCACAATGCCGCTACTCGGTATTCCCCCGGGCATCATTACTCCAAATCGGCAAAACCCTGAAACCGGGCGCCGTCTCCCGCATCATCAACCCGCATCGTCCGGCCGCATCCCTTCCGCGCATTGGCATTGCATCGGGCAAGTTGCGTCAAGCGATTAAAACTCGTTGTGGCCACATCAAGGTGTAGGCTTTTCGAAATATACCCATCAAATTTAAGGAATATTGCCTGTTTTTGGCGCGTTTTCTCGGGGACTGCCGGTTCCCGGAAAATTCGGTGCCCCGCGCCCTGGATTTCGCCGGTTGCGACCGCTGCTGAATTCCACCCTCGCCGACAGGGAGCGAACCATGGCCACCGACACCACGAACATCCCGACCGAGACGACCGGCATTGCCCATGAGGGTGATGTCGAGCGGGCGACGCTGACGCAGGGGGTGACCCAGGTCCAGTTGCCGGCGGGCGAGCCGGTGGTGCGCATCCAGGTGACGCCGGGCGAGACGATCCAGCTGCCCTTCCCGCAGGACGCGATGGTGGCGCGGCTTGACGACGGCAACGGCAATCTGGCGGTGCGCGTCGGCGACATCACGGTGATCCTGCAGGGCTATATCGCGGCGGTGGGCGAAGCCGACGTGAC
>NZ_SNYW01000012.1:7500-261469 GCF_004363235.1 Dongia mobilis | reverse complement strand
GGTCCAGCCGCGAGGGAGATCCCCTCGCGCCTGCACCCGGGGAGCCACAGCGCCTACAGGCCGGCAGCAGCCGGTCCCCCGGAGCCAGCGGGTCAGCGGCTCCCCTCCGGGCCGGCGGGTTGCCGGCGTCCCCTCGGCGCGTGGCATGCCCATGTTCGCCCCTGCCGGTCGATGGCGGCGCGTGATCGCCCCCTCCGGCCGGCAGGCCCGGCATGGCGGTGAACGCGCCCCTCGCGGCGTGAGTCCTGGCCTCGGCCAGGGCCGGATAACGCCAGGGCCCCAGGACCGGGCGGATGCCGGTTCCCCGATGGACGCTGCGGGTGTCGGCGCTCCCCCCGGTTCCAGGGACAAGGATCCCGGCAGCCGCCCGTCGTAACAGGGGAAGGCATTGATGTCCGGGTCATTCCATCTGCGGCGGCAAGACAAAAAGGCCAGAGACGGAGAGCGAACGGAAAAGGGGAAAACGACGCGGGCAGGGAACAAGCGGCCGCAACCGGTCAGAGCTCCAGCGCCGCCCGCAGCACGAAGACGCGGATGGCGCTGGAGAGATTGGGCGCACCCGGATCCTCGGCGCGGGCCTGGTCGATTTCCTCGATCACGGCCGAGACGGATTGCCCGCGCCGCTGTGCGATGTCGCGCAGGCTGTCCCAGAAGATCTGTTCCAGCGTCACCGAGGTGGAATGCCCGGCGATGTTGACCGAGCGTTTCCGCAATCTGGTCGGCGCTGGCGACGTCACGGATTCCGCCGTCAAGTCGTTGCCGTCATGAGTCGCGCGGTTGCGTTACTTCGGTCCCAGCATGTCCTGCGGGCGCACCCATTTGTCGAACTGCTCGGCGGTCAGCAGGCCGAGGGCCAGCGCCGCCTCCTTCAGGCTGGTGCCTTCCTTGTGCGCCTTCTTTGCCACCTTGGCGGCGTTGTCATAGCCGATATGGGTGTTGAGGGCGGTGACCAGCATCAGCGACTGCTCCAGCGACTGCTTGATCTTCGGCAGGTTGGGGGTGATGCCGGCGACGCAATTGTCGGTGAAGCTCATCGCGGCATCGGCGATCAATTGCCCTGATTGCAGCACGTTGTGGATGATCACCGGCTTGAACACGTTGAGCTCGAGATGGCCGTTGGACCCGGCCACGGTGACCGCCACATGGTTGCCCATGATCTGCGCACAGACCATGGTCATGGCCTCCGCCTGGGTCGGGTTGACCTTGCCCGGCATGATCGACGAGCCGGGCTCGTTCTCCGGCAGGTTGATCTCGGCCAGGCCCGAACGCGGGCCCGAGCCCAGCAGGCGGATGTCGTTGGCGATCTTCATCAGCGAACAGGCGATGACGTTGTAGGCGCCGGAGATCTCGACGAAGGCGTCATGCGCCGCCATGCCCTCGAACTTGTTGTCGGCGGTCCGATAGGGCTGGTCGGTCAGCTTGGCCAGTTCCTTGGCAAAAGCCTTGTCGAAGCCCTTGGCGGCATTGAGGCCGGTGCCGACCGCGGTGCCGCCCTGCGGCACGGAAAGCAGGCGCGGCGCCGTCGCCTGCACGCGCTCGATGCCGAGGCGCACCTGGGCGGCAAAGGCCGAGAATTCCTGGCCCAGCGTCACCGGCGTCGCATCCTGCAGATGGGTGCGGCCGATCTTGATGATCTTCTGGAATTCCTTGGCCTTCTTCTCCAGCGCCGAAGCCAGGTGGTCGAGTGCCGGAATCACCTCCTCGGCGATCTGGTCGACCGCCGCGATATGCATCGCGGTCGGGAAGCTGTCGTTCGAGGATTGGCCGTAATTCACCTGGTCGTTGGGGTGGATCGGCTTCTTGTCGCCGCGCTTGCCGCCCAGCATCTCGTTGGCGCGGTTGGCGATCACCTCGTTGACGTTCATGTTGGTCTGGGTGCCGGAGCCGGTCTGCCACACGACCAGCGGGAAATGATCGTCGAGGGCGCCCGCCGCCACCTCGGCCGAGGCCTCGGCGATCGCCTTGCCGAGTTTCTTGTCGAGCTTGCCGAGCTTCATGTTGGCAAGGGCCGCCGCCTGCTTCAGCGTGCCGAAGGCGCGGATGACGCCGACCGGCATGCGCTGGCCGCCGATGCGGAAATTTTGCAGGCTGCGCTGGGTCTGCGCGCCCCACAGCTTGTCCGCCGGCACCTCGATCGGGCCCATGGAATCGGTCTCGATGCGGGTGGCGCTCCTGGTGCTCGCGGTCCGGGCGCGGGCTGCTGCCTTCTTGGCCATCTTGGTCTCCATCGGGAAAGGCGTCGGAAAAGGGTCGGACCCGTTCTAGCCAGTTTCACCACCCGATGAAAGGGCGGCGAAGGTCTAAAGGAACGGGTTCCGCCGCCGCTTCGGCGCTGCCGGGCGCGACCTGTTGGCGCGGGGCTTCCTGGCGGCGGCGATGCGACGACTGGCGGCCGCGGCTCGCCGCACCCATTCCTGTAACGTTCCGGTGTCGTCAAGGACTGCCGGCGGGCAGCGCCAATAGCTGTCGATGGTGACCTCGCCATTGCGCTTCATGTAGCGGAAGGGTTCGCTGCCGGCCGCCCGGAAATCCGGCCGGTTGCCGTCATCGACCTTGAGATAGAAGCCGGATTTCAGCACCAGGCCGAAGATGACGCCATCCAGATAGAGGCCATAGCCGCTGAACATCGCTTTGGCGCGGAAGGGGCCGAGCGGGGTCAGCTTACGCTCCAGCCCGGCGACGATGGCTTTCTCCGCCGCGGACATTTCAGGCGCGGGGCTTGAGGCCGCAATGGGCCATCACGAAATCGGCGATCGCCGCGATGTCGTTGAGGTCGAGCACCGGCAGGGGCGTCTCCGGCACCTTGCCGTCGCTCAGTACCGCGACATAGGTGGCGTCGCCGTCCGAGAGCAGCGGCTTGCCGTTCGCCGCGCGATAGATCTCCAGCTTGTCGTGGGGCTCGTTCTTGAATCCCTCGACCAGCAGCAGGTCGACCGGCGTCATGTGGCTGACAAGGGTGGCGGCATCCGGTTCGGCCGCGTCGCGCAATTCGTGCATCAAGGCCCAGCGCCGGCCCGAGGCGACCATGACCTCGGTGGCGCCGGCCGCGCGGTGGACATATGAATCCTTGCCCGGCGTGTCGACGTCGAAGGCGTGGTGCGCATGCTTCATGGTGGAGACGCTGACGCCCCGCCCGATCAGTTCGGGAATGAGCCGCGCCAGCAGCGTCGTCTTGCCGGCACCACTCCAGCCGGCAATGCCGAGGATCTTCATGAAAGTGCCGTCACGTCAGGCGGGCTATTTGCGGGCCGACGGGTCATCGGCCATGTGGCGGATGCCGACGCGCAGATAGTCATAGCCGGTGACGACGGTGAGCGCCGCCGCCAGCCATAGCAGGCCGTCGCCGATCTCGACCACCGGCAGCCATTGCGGCCCGGCCGAACCGACGATCAGGAAACCCAGCGCCAGCATCTGCGCGGTGGTCTTCCACTTGGCCAGCATGGTCACCGGAACGCCGACCTTGAGTTCGGCCAGGTATTCGCGCAGGCCCGAGACCATGATCTCGCGGCACATGATGATGAGGGCGGGCAACACCGACCAGCCGCTGACCTGTTGCGTGGCGACCAGCGCCATCAGGATGGCGCCGACCACCAGCTTGTCGGCGATCGGGTCGAGGAAGCGCCCCAGCGCCGAGACCTGGTCCATGCGCCGGGCGATATAGCCGTCGAAGAAATCGGTGATGCAGGCGATGGCGAACAGGATCAGCGCCGACCAGCGGAAGACCGGCTGTTCCAGGAACAAAAGGCCGGCGATCAGCGGGATGGCGGCGATCCGGGACAGGGTCAGGGTATTGGCGATATTCGGCATGGCGGGTCTGGCGTGACAATCGGTGCCGGGTGGACGGCGATTTGCGTGAATGCTGGATTGATGGGTGGATGTGACACTAGCAGGAACATTTCCCCCTGTCACATTCCCCCCTGTCACATTCCCCCCTGTCACATTCCCCCCTGTCACATTCCCCCCTGTCACATTCCTACGGGGGACTGGCGCCATGTCGCTTTTTGCCAAGCGGTCCGCAGCCCAACTGATATCAAATCCGCTCTCAACCGGCTCGATCGGGGGCCGCAAGCCGCCCGGAAGGAAAATCATGCATTTCGTCCATATGGTCCTTGCCATCGTCTTCGAGGTTCTGGGGACCAGCCTGCTGAAATATGCCGACGGCTTCACCAAGCTGTGGCCGACGCTCGGCACCGTGGCGAGCTATGCCGCCACCTTCTTCTTCCTCGGCCTTGCGCTGAAGGTGATTCCGATGGGCCCCGCCTATGCCATCTGGTCCGGCCTCGGCATCGTTCTCATCACCCTCATCGGGCTCTTCGTCTTTGGGCAGAAGCTGGATTTCTGGGCGGTGGTCGGCCTCGGCCTGATCATGGCCGGCGTCGTCGTCATCAACCTGCTCTCGAAGAGCGTGCCGCATTGAAGCCGCGCAGCTTCAGCTCTGGTGGAAATGGTCGTAGATCTTGCGGGCGACCGTTGCCGATATGCCGGGGACCGCGGCGAGGTCGGTGAGGCCGGCTTGCGCCACCGCCCGGGCGGAACCGAAATGCAGCAGCAGCGCCTTCTTGCGCTTGGCGCCGATGCCGGCGACCTCGTCCAGGGGTGACTTCGCGATATCGGCCGAGCGCTTGGCGCGGTGCGTGCCGATGGCGAAACGGTGCGCCTCGTCGCGCAGGCGCTGCAGGTAATAGAGCACCGGGTGCTTGGGATCTAGGCTGAACGGCGCCTGCCCCGGCATGAAGAAGCGCTCGCGCCCGGCATTGCGGTCCGGCCCCTTGGCGATGGCGGCCAGCGCCACGTCGTCGATGCCCAGTTCGGCGAAGACCTCCTCGGCCACGGTCAACTGCCCCTGGCCGCCGTCGATCAGCACCAGATCGGGCCAGGTGTCGCGTGCATCCTCCGGGTCCTCCTTGAGGGCGCGGGCGAAGCGGCGGGTCAGCACCTGGCGCATCATGGCATAGTCGTCGCCGGGCTCGATCGGCGCCTCGCCGGCTGCCAGATTGGCGGGTTTGATCGCGAATTTGCGGTACTGGTTCTTCATGAAGCCGTCGGGGCCGGCCACGATCATGCAGCCATAGGCGTTGGTGCCGCTGATATGGCTGTTGTCATAGACCTCGATGCGGTCGGGCGGCGCCTCCAGGCCGAACACCTCCGCCATGCCGGCCATCAGCTTGTTCTGGCTTGCACTCTCGGCCATGCGGCGGGCCAGCGCATCCTTGGCATTGGCGAGGGCATGTTCGACCGGTTTCCGCTTGTCGCCGCGCTTCGGCTCCAGGATCTCGACCTTGGCTCCGGCGCGCATCGACAGCGCCTCGGTGAGGAGGTCGATCTCCGCCGGCATTTCGTTGACCAGGATGAGGCGCGGCGGCGTCTTGTTCTCGTAGAACTGCGCCATGAAGGCGGCCAGGATCTCCGGCGGCTCCGCGCTCTTGTCATGGGCCGGGAAATAGGCGCGGTTGCCGTAATTGCCGTGATTGCGGAAGAAGAATACCTGGATGCAGGTATGTCCGCTCTCGTGATAGGCGGCGATGATGTCGGCCTCCTCGACGCCTTCCAGATAGATGTCCTGGCGGCTCTGGATGAGGGCGAGGGCCTGGATGCGGTCACGCAGCTTGGCGGCGCGCTCGAATTCGAGGGCGTCCGAGGCCGCCTGCATGTCGACGGTCAGGCGCTGCTTGATCTTGTCGCTCTTGCCGGTCAGGAAATCGCGCGCCTCCTCGACCAGTTCGGCGTAGTCGGTCTCCGAGATGCGCCCGACGCAGGGCGCCGAGCAGCGCTTGATCTGGTACTGCAGGCAGGGCCGCGTGCGGCTGGCGAAGATGGAATCGGAACAGGGCCGCAGCAGGAAGGCGCGCTGCAGGGCGATAATGGTGCGGTTGACCGCACCGGCACTGGCGAAGGGACCGAAATACTGTCCCGGCCGGTTGCGGGCGCCCCGGTGCTTGGTGATCTGCGGCGCCGGATGGTCGGCGGTGATGAGGATATAGGGAAAGCTCTTGTCGTCGCGCAGGAGCACGTTGAAGCGCGGGCGGTAGCGCTTGATCAGATTGGCTTCCAGCAGCAGCGCCTCGACCTCGGTATGGGTCGTCACGAATTCCATGGTCGCCGTCTCGGCGATCATGCGCTGGATGCGGTTGGGCTGGCGCCGGGGCAGGGTATAGGCGGTGACCCGCTTCCGGAGGTCCTTGGCCTTGCCCACATAAAGTACCTCGCCGGCGGCCGAGATCATGCGGTAGCAGCCGGGCGAGGCGGGCAGGGTACGGACCTTGGCGCGGATGATGGCGGCGCCATGGGCGAGGCGGCTCATTCCCTTGGGCCGTGCCGCCGCTCCGTCGGGCGCTTCATCGATCTCGATGCCGAGCTCCTCTTCGGCTGCCGGTTCCTTCTCGTCGGCGGGGCCCGGCGCGGTCTTGGGGTCTGCGATCATGCCCATCGGGTTGTTAATCAAGGGATTTAATCCGCACTCTGCCCGGTCCGCGCCTCGGCGGGCGGCCTGGAACGAAGGCGGCACGAAACCTAGCATGGTTCGTCGGGCGCGTTAACTTTACGGATATCCACCAAATCTGTGGATAACTCTGTCGATATCCCCGGACCTTGAGAGTGGCCGGTCCCGGAATCAACCGCTCCCTCAATCTGCCCAAAAAACAGGCATAAAAACTATCGCTTTGATTTATAAATGTTTCTTGGAAAGTAAATGCAACCCGATCGTCACGAATGGGAATCCAGCTTGACTCTTTCGGCGGGTTGCGACTCGGCTCCGGCGTTGTGAACAACTTGGCTCAGGATTCGGTCATTAGAGTCCTGAAAGGCTTAACTTTTGGTCTTTTCCTGGTGAAAAAATCCGAAGCCGAGTCGAAAAAACCTGACCGATTCGCGACCCGCGTCCTAGCGGCGCCGTTCGATCTCGACACCGACGCTATAGGCCTCCTTGAAGACCTCCAGCTTGTCGATCCGCACCTTGACGCCGAGCACCCGGTGGTCGCGCAGGCAGATCTCGGCGATCCGGTCGGCCAGGGTCTCCACCAGATTGGTATGGCCGTCCGCCACCACTGCCTTGATCCCCATGACCGCAGTGGCATAGCAGACCACATTGTCCACATCGTCATTGATGTTGGGGTGCTCGAGGCAGGTCATTTCGACGTTGATCTGGATGCGCTGCTGGGCCAGGCGCTCGTGCTGGTGGATGCCGATCGAGCAGGGCAGGACCAGATCGCGGATGAAGACGCGCATGGTCGGCGCCTGCTCCGGCAGTGGCGCAAGCTTGCCGATGCTGTCGAGTTTTTCTGCAATATTCATGACGTCGGACCTCCCGGATCCTGCTGCATCACCGCGTTGCGCTGCACTCTGGAGCGTCACCGGTGGATCGGAGGGCCGCACCCTGGGGCCCGCATGAATGATCAACATTATAGGCAGGAGCGCGGTTCCTGGCTATCGCGCCGGGGGTTGCCCCGCCTGCGCTATTCGCGTGGCTGGAACCCCTTGTTCGGCACCTGCCAGCCCAGATGTTCGCCCCCGTCCAGCGCAATCATTTGTCCGGTCATCGACGGCGATCGCAAGATGTAGAGAACGGCCTCCGCGATTTCACCCGGCGTCGCGCCATGACCCAGCGGCATGGCGGCTGCCTGTGCGGCGAATTGTTCATCCGACTGGCGCGGGCTGGGCAGGGTCGGGCCGGGGCCGATGGCATTCACCCGGATGCGCGGCGCCAGCGCCAGCGCCATGGTCCGGGTCAGGGTCCAGAGGCCCATCTTCGCCACCGTGTAGGACATGAAATAGGGGGTGAGCTTCCACACCCGCTGGTCCAGCAGGTTGATGATGTTCGCGCCGCCGTCGGCCGGCAGGTGTCGCGCCAGGGCCTGGGACAGCACGAAGGGGGCCCGGAGATTGGTCTCGAGATGCCGGTCCCAGCTTTCGCGCGTCACGGTGTCGATCTTGTCCATCTCGAAGACCGAGGCGTTGTTGACTAGGCAGTTGACCGGGCCGAGGGCCTCGGCCGCCGCTGGAATGAGCGGTGTGACCTCGGCCTCGATGCCAAGATCTGCCTGGAGGAGATGGGCACGCCGGCCCAGAGCGCGGATTTCGGCCGCGGTCGCTTCCGCGGCATCCCGGGAGCGATGGTAGTGCAGGGCAATGTCCCAGCCGTCGCCGGCCAGTTTCAGCGCGATCTCGCGGCCGAGGCGCTTGGCGCCCCCGGTGACCAGGGCAATGCGTGCGGCCGCCGACATGGTTCAGAGCCGCTCCGTCGCCAGTATTTCGACGCCGAAGCCGGAGAGGCCCATATACTGGCGCTCGCGCGTCGCCAGCACGCGGATCGACTGGATGCCGAGATCGCGCAGGATCTGGGCACCAAGGCCGATCTCGCGCCATTGCTCGAGGCGCGAGGCCTCGCTGCCGGCAGCCGGCCGCGAGCTGGGCTGCACGCCGACGGCGCCTTCACGCAGATAGATGATGATGCCGCGCCCCTCGGCCTTGATCCGCTCCATGGCGCGGTGCACGGCACTTTCGCCCGGATTGAACACGTCGGTGACGGCATCCTCCTGCTGCAGGCGGATCATGATGTTGCCGCCGTCGCCGATATCGCCGAACACGGTGGCGATATGGTGCGCCGTGTCGAAGGCGGTGGAATAGACGATTGCCCGCGCCGGGCCGATTGCGGTCTGGACCTCGCCCTCGCTGGCGCGGGTGATGAGGGATTCGCGCTGCTGGCGATAGGCGATGAGGTCGTCGATCGAGACCACCAGCAGCTTGTGCTCGGCCGCGAAGGCAAGGATCTCCGGCAGGCGTTTCACCGTGCCGTCGTCATTAACCAGTTCCGAGATCAGCCCAACCGGCGGCAGGCCGGCGAGGCGCGCCATGTCGACCGCCGCCTCGGTATGGCCCGAGCGGATGAGGACGCCGCCCTCCCGCGCGATCAGCGGGAAGATGTGCCCCGGGCGCACGAAATCCTCGGCGCCGACATTGGGATTGGCCAGGGCGCGGATGCAGGCGCAGCGCTCCTGTGCCGAGATGCCGGTGGTCAGATCCTTGGTGTAGTCGATGGAAACGGTAAAGGCCGTGGCATGGGGCGCGACATTGTCCGCCACCATGGGTGTGAGGTGCAGGCGGCGGGCATCGGCCCGGGTGATCGGTGTGCACAGGATGCCGCTGGTATGGCGGATGAAGAAGGCGACCTGCTCCGGCGTCGCCTTCGAGGCGGCCATGATCAAATCGCCTTCGTTCTCGCGATCCTCGTCATCCACCACGATCACCGCCTGTCCGGCGGCGATGGCGGCGATGGCGTCTTCGATCCTGTCGAGCTGGCTGGTCGTCTGGCTGGTCGTCTGACTGGTCATGCGGCCTCGGGGCCGGGCCCTGGCCCGGATTGTGACGGTTGGGGTTTCCGGGCGGCAATAGCGCGTCCGGCATGTCGCCGCAAGTCCCGGGACCGTCGGGGAGAGACGGGCTGATGAGCCAGCGTCAGGCCATGATGCGTTTTTTGCATGCGTGATTGACGTTGGAAGGATTTTCGGTCGACACTGTATGAAACTAAGATTAACGCGACGCCGCCAGCCCGTTCTGCGGGTGCGAAAAAAAGGAACGACCCAGGATGGGCGTTCCGCCAATAACAGGCGGTCATCAAAGGGCAGCAGGCCGTCGTCCGCGGCGCGCCTGCCCCGCACAGGGATGTCGTTACCACAGGGAGGCTCAAGCATGGCTCATTTCCGACCCGACAAGGGTGACAGCCATCATTCGGACGATCCGGCCTTGGTGAAGCCGCTCTAGGTGCGGCACCTTCCGGTCGTGACGTTGTTCCGCCGGCTTCGCGCCGGAGAAGCGGGCCGAGCGGAGCCGATCCGGCCTCATGGCGGCAGAGCGGCGGAAGGGCCGGCGGGCAATGCCCCGTCAGCGGCTCATCCGGCATCAGGCACTGCAAAGAAAACAAGCGCAAATATCGACCAACAGATCGAGCAACAGGGAGAGGAAGAAATGATCTTCAAGAGCAACGGCAATCGCGTCCCCGATGCGATCAAGTCACTGGCCAAGGAGGCCAAGTCCGGCAAGATGAGCCGCCGTGAATTCCTGGCGACGGCCAGCGTGATGGGCGCGTCCACCGCCGTCGCCTATGGCATGCTGGGCCTTGCCGCGCCGAAGCCCGTCCGGGCCGAGGGCGGCAAGAAGGGCGGCGTCCTCAAGATGCAGATGATCATCAAGGAGATGAAGGACCCGCGCACCTGGGACTGGTCGGAAATGGCCAATGTCATGCGCCAGTGCAACGACTATTTCGTCCGCTATACCAAGGATTTCACCTTCGACGGCCACCTGCTCGAGAGCTGGGAGGTCAATGATGACGCCACCGAATATACCCTCAATGTCCGCAAGGGCGTGAAGTGGTCGAACGGCGACGATTTCAACGCCGATGACGTGATCTTCAACCTGACCCGGTGGTGCGACAAGTCGGCCGAAGGCAATTCGATGGCCGGGCGCATGAGCACCCTGATCGACGAGAAGACCGGCAAGGCAGCCGAGGGCGCCATCACCAAGGTCGACGACCACACCGTCAAGCTGAAGACCAGCCAGTCGGACATCACCATCATTCCCGGCATGGCGGACTATCCGGCCATCGTCGTGCACCGCGACTTCGAGAAGTCGGGCAGCGACATGCTGAAGACGCCTGGCACCGGCCCCTACGAGGTCGTCTCCTACGATGTGGGCAAGGCTGCGATCCTCAAGCGCCGCGAGAATTTCACCTGGTGGGGCGGCGAGACCTATCTGGACGGTGTCGAGTTCCTCGATTACGGCGTCGAGGCGAATGCCACGATCAGCGCCCTCGAGGCTGGTGAAATCGATGCCAACTACCAGACCGTCGGCGAGTCGGTGGCGCTGCTGGACAGCTTGGGTCTGATGAAGCAGGAAGTGCTCACCGCCTCCACCATCGTCCTGCGCACCAACGTCAACAACAAGCCGTTCGAGGACCAGCGCGTGCGCCAGGCCCTGCAGCTGGCGGTCGACAATGCGACCGTGCTCAAGCTCGGCTACAACGATGCCGGCGGCGTCGGCGAGAACCACCACGTGGCGCCAATCCATCCGGAATACTACGAACTGCCGAAGGTGCCGCGCGACCTCGAGAAGGCCAAGGCGCTGATGACCGAGGCCGGCTTGATGGACTATGAATTCGAGCTGATTTCCTATGACGCCGAATACGTGAAGGCCCCCGGCGACGTCATCGCCGCGCAGTGCCGCGAGGCCGGGTTCAAGATCAAGCGGACCGTGATTCCGGGCTCCAGCTTCTGGAACGACTGGACCAAATATCCATGGTCCACGACCGAGTGGAACATGCGCCCGCTCGGCGTCCAGGTTCTGGCGCTGGCCTATCGTACCGGCGAGGCCTGGAACGAGGCGGCCTATTCGAACCCGGAATTCGACACCAAGCTGAACGCGGCGCTGGCTGTCGCCGATGCGGACAAGCGGCGCGAACTGATGAAGGACATCGAAGCCATCCTGCAGGATTCGGGTATCATCATTCAGCCGTTCTGGCGTTCGCTCTACCGGCACCATGCGGATTATGTGAAGGGTCTGTTCATGCACCAGACGTTCGAAGTGCAGCTCGAGAACGTCTGGCTCGACAAGTAGCCTCGTTACGTCGAGAAGGGGAGGAGCCTCCTTGGGCTCCTCCCCTTCCGGCCCAGCGGTAGCCGCCAGGCGACTGGCATGCCGGTACGCATGGGTATAGGGGGCGGTCGTGCTCACATTCATCCTGAGGCGCCTCGGCGTCATGCTGTTGACGATGCTGTGCCTCAGCCTCGTTGTCTTCGCCTTCGTCAACCTGGAGCCGAACCTGCGCAAGCTCGCCATCTTCCAGACGGAGATGCGGGCCAGCGACCAGGACCTCGAGAACTGGCTGCAGCGCAACGGCTATCGCGATGACTTCACCATCCGCTTCGGCCGCTGGATCGGGGTGTGGCCGAAGGAGCCCGTGATCGACCCGTCGACCGGCCAGCCGGTGCCGCGCTTCCGCTATTGCGACGAATCCACGGAAACCAGCTTCTCCGGCGTGCTGCAGGGTGATTTCGGCTGCTCGACCGCCTTCCGCACCCCGGTCGCGGATCGCCTGAGCGAGGCCCTGGCGGCGACCGGGATCCTGATGTTCTGGGTGATGGTGGTGATGGTGCCGGTCTCGCTCCTGATCGGCGTGCTGGCCGGCATGCGCGAGGGGTCCCGGCTGGATCGAACGCTTTCCGTCGCCTCGATCGTGTCGACGGCGACACCGGAATACGTCTCGGCGGTGATCTTCACCGCAATCTTCGCCTCCTGGCTGGGTTGGCTCAACGGCTCGGCCGCGACCGCGCTGACGAAGGGCATCAGCTTCAACAATTTCACCCTGCCAGTGATGACCATGGCCATCTACGGCATCGGCTATATCGCGCGCATGACCCGCGCCTCCATGGCCGAGGTCATGACGGCGCAGTACATCCGCACCGCCAGGCTGAAGGGGCTCAGTTTCGGCGCGATCGTGGTCAAGCACGCCCTGCGCAATGCGCTGATCGCACCCTTCACCGTGATCATGCTGCAGTTTCCCTGGCTGCTGACCGGCGTCGTCGTCGTCGAATCGATCTTCAACTACAAGGGTTTCGGCTGGCTGCTGGTGCAGGCCGCGTCGAACAACGACATCGATCTGGTGCTGGCCTGCGGTCTCGTCTCGGTTGCCGTCGTGCTGCTGACGCAGCTGATTTCCGATGTCGGATACGCATTGCTCAATCCGCGCATCCGGGTTTCTTAGGAGCGGATGGATGGAATCAGTCGGAATCCTGGGAGTGGCAATCGGCATCGCCGGGCGTTTGTGGCCGGTGTGGCTGGCGCTGGCGCTGGTGGTGCTAATGGTCTTCAAGTTCAAGCGGCGCCTCGGCCTGTTCGGCCGGCTGTTCGATGACCGCGCCGGAATCGCCGGCGTTCTCATCTGCGGCTTCTGGCTGTTCACGGCCATTTTCGCCGATGTCGTCGCCCCGCTCGATCCGCGGGTGCAGGTGGCGGTGATGAAGAACGCCGTGCCCGGCGCCACCGAACCGGAGAGCGGGATGCTGTTCCTCCTCGGCGGCGATCTGCTCGCGCGCGATGTCTTCAGTCGCGTGGTCTATGGCGCGCGCATCGTGCTGACCATTGCGCCCGCGGCGACGCTGATTGCCTTCCTGGTCGGCATCTCGCTCGGCCTGCCGGCGGGCTATTTCGGCCAGCGCACCGACCAGGTGCTGTCCTTCCTGGCCAACCTCGTCCTCGCCTTCCCGGTGATCCTGCTGTTCTACCTGCTGGTGACGCCGGGCATCATGGACACGCCCATCCCCTATGCCATGGCCGGCGTGATGCTGCTGGTGCCGATCATCTTTTTCCTGGTGCTGTTCTACACGGGTTACGAGGCGCGCCCGGAGCGGCTATATCTCTATCTCGGCCTGACCCTTGTCATCGGCGGCTGGATCTATGCCGGGCTGGTGTTCGACAGCGATCCGCTCGGCATCATCGCGATCGAGCCCAACGAACTCAACATCTTCATCGCCGTGGTGTTCGCCTCCAGCCCGGGCGTGTTCCGCATCGTCCGCGGCCTGTGCCTCGAGATCAAGACGCGCGACTACATCGCCGCGGCCCAGACCAGGGGCGAAAGCCCCTGGTACATCATGCTGTGGGAGATGCTGCCGAATGCGCGCGGGCCGCTCATCGTCGATGCCTGCCTGCGCATCGGCTATACCACCATCCTGCTGGGCACGCTGGGCTTCTTCGGCCTCGGCATGGGGCCGGAAAGCCCCGACTGGGGCACGGCGATAAAGGACGGCAGCAATGTGGCGCAGCTGCGGCTCTATTTCTGGCAGGGGCTGGCGCCGGCCATCGCCCTGATGTCGCTGGTGCTCGGCCTCAACCTGCTGGCCGATTCGCTGCGCGAGCAGTCGTTGCGGGATTAGGGATGGAGGGCGGAATGGAAGCAGCGGCCGGTCAGGCGACGACCCCGATCCTCGAGATCGAGAATCTCTCGATCTCGTTCTTCACCCGCGCTGGCGAGATGCCTGCGGTGATGGACTTCTCCTGCACCGTCATGCCCGGCGAGGCGATGGGCATCGTCGGCGAATCCGGCTGCGGCAAGTCGACCGTCTCGCTTGGCATCATGCGCGATCTGCCCGGGATCGGCCGCATCGTCGGCGGGCGCATCAAGTTCCAGGGCCGCGATATGGGCGAGATGTCCGAGGCGGAACTGCGTGCCCTGCGCGGCTCCAAGATCGCGATGATCTACCAGGAGCCGATGGCCAGCCTCAATCCCGCCATGAAGATCGGCCAGCAGCTGATGGAAGTGCCGCTGATCCACGAGAAGGTGTCGAAGGCCGAGGCCCATCAGCGCGCGCTGGAGATGCTGAATGCCGTCCGCCTGCCGGATCCCGAGCGCATGATGCGCTCCTATCCGCACCAGCTTTCCGGCGGCCAGCAACAGCGCATCGTCATTGCCATGGCGCTGCTGTCGAAGCCGGCGCTGCTGCTGCTCGACGAGCCGACCACCGCCCTTGACGTGACGGTCGAGGCGGGCATCGTCGATCTGGTCAAGGATTTGAGCCGGAGCACCGGCACCTCAATGATCTTCGTGTCGCACAATCTCGGCCTGATTCTGGAAACCTGCGACCGCATCACGGTGATGTATTCCGGCGAGGCGGTGGAGACCGGATCGGTCAAGGACGTGTTCGACCGCATGCGGCATCCCTACACGCAGGGCCTGTTCCGCTCGATCCCGCTGCCGGGCGCCGACAAGAACAAGCGGCCGCTGATCGCCATTCCCGGCCAGTTGCCGCTGCCGCACGAGCGGCCGCAGGGGTGCAATTTCGGCCCGCGCTGCCAGCATTTCGTCAAGGGCCGGTGCGACGCCGCCGAGATACCCATGGTCAAGGTGGAAGGGCACGACAACCATTTCAGCCGCTGCGTCCGCTTCAACGAGATCGACTGGCAGGCCCTGCCGGAAGGGGCGGCAAAGGCGAGCGAGCCGGTCAAGGTCGGCGAACCCGTGCTGCAGATCGACGATCTGCGCAAATACTACCGGGTGGCCGCGAACGAGGTCTTCGCCGGCGGCGAGGACCGGGTGGTCAAGGCCAACGAGACGATCAGCTTCGAGGCGCGCGAATCCGAGACGGTGGCGATCGTCGGCGAATCCGGCTGCGGCAAGTCGACCCTGGCCAAGGTGCTGCTCGGCCTCGAGACCGCCACTAGCGGCAAGGTCACCCTGGCCGGACAGGAGATCCAGTCGACCGGGGTCGGCCTGCGCGACGTGCACACGGTCGCCTCGATCCAGATGGTGTTCCAGAACCCGTTCGACACGCTCAATCCCAGCCATACGGTCGGCGCGCAGATCATCCGCACGCTGGAGAAGTTCAAGGTCGGCAAGGACACGGCCGATCGCCGCAAGCGCATGCTGGAACTCCTCGATTTGGTGAAGCTGCCGCGCGCCTTCGAGAACCGCCGGCCGCGCCAGCTGTCGGGCGGCCAGAAGCAGCGCATCGGCGTGGCGCGCGCCTTTGCCGGCAACGCCAAGGTGGTGGTCGCCGACGAGCCGGTATCGGCCCTCGATGTGTCGGTGCAGGCGGCGGTGACCGAGCTGCTGATGGACATCCAGCGCCGCAACAAGACGACCATGCTGTTCATCAGCCACGACCTATCGGTCGTGCGCTACATCGCCGACCGCGTCATCGTCATGTATCTGGGCTATATCGTCGAGCAGGGCACCACCGACCAGATCTTCTCGCCGCCCTATCACCCCTATACCGAGGCGCTGCTCTCGGCGATCCCGATCGCCGATACCAGCGTCGTCAAGAAGCACATCGTGCTGAGCGGCGAAATGCCCTCGCCGATGAACCCGCCCAGCGGCTGCCCGTTCCAGACGCGCTGCCCGCGCAAGATCGGCGAGATCTGCGAGACGCAGACGCCGCCGGTGCGGGACCTCGGCGCCGGGCACCGCATCATGTGCCATCTCGACGTCGAAACCCTGCGGGCGATGGAGCCGGTGATCTCGCTGGGCGCCGGCGATCACGGCGCTCCCGAGGCACGGACGTAGCCGCCAGAGCGGCTGGCGCGACCTAGGCGAGTTCGCTCACCTGATAGGTCGATTTGGCGAGCCATTCCGGCTCGATCTCGATGCCCCAGCCGGGGGCATCGGTGACGGTCGCCTGGCCGTCCCTGATCTCGTAGGGGAAGCTGCGGAAAAGGCCGTATTGCCAAGGGTAGTAGTCCGGCCCCTCGATCGAGAATTCCAGATATTTGCCGGCATTGGGAATGGCGCGCAGCAGGTGCATGGTGAATAGCGTGACGAGGCCCCAATTGGCGGCGTGCGGCGTCACCGGCATGCCGGCCTCCGCCGCCATGCGGCAGACGGTCAGCGTCCGGGCGATGCCGCCGAGATAGAGGATGTCGGGTTGCAGGACGTCGACGACGCGGTCCCTGATCATCTGGCGCCAGACCGGGAATTCGCAATCCTGCTCGCCGCCGGTGACGTCGAGGTTGAGCGCTTCGGTCACTTCCTTGGTCTGTTCGAGCTCCCAATAGGGGCAGGGCTCCTCGAAATGCGAGACGCCCTCGCTCTCCAGCATGCGGCCGACGTCGATGGCGCGCTTCGGCGAGAAGCCGCTATTGGCGTCGACCAGCAGGGTAGCCTCGGGACCCAGCGCCTTGCGGATCGCGGGCACGATCGCCTCGGTGCGGCCAGGCCATTCGTCGACATCGTGGCCGCATTCGGCCCCGACGCGGAACTTGAAGGCGTCGAAGCCATGGGCGTCGCGCAGGCGCAGGAAGCGTTCGGCCTCCTGTTCCGGCGTGATGTCGCGCTTCATCGAAGAGGCATAGGCGCGGATCCTGCCCGGGGTGCCACCGAGGAGTTCGACCACCGGCTTGCCGGCGCGCTTGCCGCGCAGATCCCAGACCGCCGTGTCATAGCCGCCGACGGCCCGCTTCATGTAGGAACCGGGGAATTTGTGCTCGCGCTCGAGCGCCAGTTCGATCAGGGATTCCAGATCCGCTTCGTCCTTGCCCAGCACATAGGGGGCGACCTGGCGGTGAAAGACCTGGGCGGTGATGTCGCTGTGATAGGTCGAGAACTGGCCCCAACCTTGCGCTCCGCTCTCGTCGGTAATGCGCAGGAAGCCGACATAGCGGTTGCAGAAACTCTCCAGCTTGGTGATACGCAAGGCACTTCTCCCCGGCAGAATTGGCGCAGATTTATCGCCCGGTTGGGCGTTCCCGCGCAAGCGCAGGCTTCGTCATGCAGCGGTCATCGAATTGGGGGCAATCGGCCGGGATCAATCAGCCGGGCCGATGCGGCCGATGGTTATGGCGTAATAGCGCCCGTCGCCATGGCTGGCGCGGCGGAAGCTGATGCGCTCGCCCTCGGCGAGGCTGTCGAGGCCGCTGGCCGCGAGGTCCGCCAGGTGGACGAAGACGTCGGCCCCGCCGTCATCGGGCTTCACGAAGCCATAGCCCTTCTGCGGCTTGAACCACAGCACGGTGCCGGTGACCGGTGCCGGCTCACTTTCCGCTGCCGGCGACATCGTCGGTATCGCGGGTCAGGTAATAGGCCAGCAGGATGGGCACGAAGGTGATGATCATGACGAAGATGGCGGCAACATTGGTGACCGGGCGCTGGCGCGGCCGCGCCAGTTCGCCGAACATCCAGATCGGCAGGGTTTCCTGCTGGCCGGCGGTGAAGGTGGTGACGATGATCTCGTCGAAGGAAAGGGCGAAGGCCAGCATGCCGCCAGCCAGGATCGCGGTTGCCAGATTGGGCAAAATCACGTGGCGGAAGGTCTGGAAGGAGTTGGCGCCGAGATCCATCGAGGCCTCGATGAGGGCGGGCGAGGAGCGCCGCAGCCGCGCGATCGCGTTGTTGTAGACCACCACGATGCAGAAGGTGGCATGGCCGAGGACGATGGTGAAATAGGAGAAGGGAATCTCGCCCAGGGCAAAGGCCGAGCGCAGGCTGATGCCGGTGATGATGCCGGGCAGTGCGATCGGTAGCAGGATGAGAAGCGTCACAGATTCCTTGCCGAAGAAGCTGAAGCGGTACATGGCGGCGGCGGCACAGGTGCCGAGCACGATGGCGATCGCCATGGCGGCGAAGGCGACCCGGACCGACAGCCAGAAGGCGGCCCAGAAATCCGGCCGGTTCCAGGTCACCACGAACCATTCGGTGGTCAGGCCCGGCGGCGGAAAGGTGTAGCTGGCATCGTCGGTGGTGAA
The DNA here is from genome assembly GCF_004363235.1 of Dongia mobilis. Taxonomy (GTDB): domain Bacteria; phylum Pseudomonadota; class Alphaproteobacteria; order Dongiales; family Dongiaceae; genus Dongia; species Dongia mobilis. The sequence goes on along the minus strand of NZ_SNYW01000012.1, from coordinate 243,250 downwards.
GCCGTAAAGGACGATGAACAGGATCGGCAGGTTGAGGAAGAGCACGCCGAACCAGGCGGCGGCCTTGAGGCCCCAGCTGGCCGAGCCCTTCGAGCGGTCGGGTGCGATTGCCTTAGAGCGCATCGAAGGCCCCCATGCGCTTGGCGATGGTGAGGTAGATGGCCATGATCAGGATCGGCACCATGGCAAAGGCGGCGGCCATCGGGATGTCGCCGGCAGTCCCCTGGAGCTGGTAGACGGCCTGGCCGATGAACGGCCTCGATGAGCCGATCAGCTGCGGAATGATGTAGTCGCCGAGCGTCAGCGAGAAGGTGAAGATCGAGCCGGCGGCGATGCCGGGAACCGCCAGCGGGAAGATCACCTTGCGGAAGGTTTCGCCCGGCCTGGCGCCGAGATCGCTGGAGGCCTCGAGCAGCGAGCGCGGCACGCGCTCCAGCGACGCCTGGATCGGCAACACCATAAACGGCAGCCAGATATAGGTGAAGGTGAGCGCCGTGCCGATATAGGAGGTCGAGAGCGACGAGCCGGCGACCACCGGCAGGGTAAGGATCCAGTTCAGCAGCCAACCCAGGCCAAGCGCCTCGAACAGCCAGTGGATGACCCCTTCCTTGGCCAGGATCAGCTTCCAGGAATAGACCCGCACCAGATAGTTGGACCAGAGCGGCAGCATCACGGCGATGTAGAACAGCGCCTTCACGCGGCCGCTGGCATAGCGCGCGACATAATAGGCCAGAGGGAAGGCCATGATGCCGCAGATGATCGTGACCACGCTGGCCATCAGCACCGTACGCAGGATGATGGCGCGGTTGGCGTCAGAGAACAGCCGCACGAAATTGTCGAGGCTGATGTCATAGACGATCTTGCCGGTGAAGTCGTCGATCGCGAAGAAGCTGTGTGCCAGCAGGCTGAACAGCGAGCCGAGATAGATGATGCCGAGCCACAGCAGCGGCGGCAGCAGCAACAGCAGCAGCACGAGCCTCGGGTGGTTGAACAGATAGGTCGAGGTCCGGTTGGACAGGCTGGCGCTGGTCATGGCGCGGTCAGCCGGCCAGCTGCATCAGGTGGCGTGCTTCCCACCAGAGCAGGACGCGCTCGCCCTCGGCCGGTTCCGCGTGCTGGTCGCGGTTCTGCACATTGACGGTGATCTCGCCGCCGCCATCGAGCGCCACGTCGTAGCGGGTGCTGGCGCCGAGATAGAGAATGGCTGCCACGCGCCCCTCGACCGCCATGGCATTGGCCGGCGCAGTCGCGCCGGGTGCCGCGAGATGGATCTTCTCCGGGCGGATCGAGCAGTGGGCCTTGCGACCGGTCAGGCGTTCGGCCACCGCCGGCGCCAGCAGGTTGGAAACGCCGACGAAGCCGGCAACGAAGGCGGTGGCAGGGTTCTCGTAGAGTTCGTTGGGCCGCGCCATCTGTTCGATGCGGCCCTGGTTGAACACGGCGACGCGGTCACTCATCGAAAGCGCCTCGCCCTGATCGTGGGTGACATAGACGAAGGTGATGCCGACACGGCGCTGGATCGCCTTCAGTTCCACCTGCATCTGCTCGCGCAGCTTCAAATCGAGCGCACCCAGCGGCTCGTCCAGCAGCAATACGCTGGGATGATTGACGAGAGCGCGCGCCAGAGCCACGCGCTGGCGCTGGCCGCCCGACAATTGCGACGGCTTGCGCCCGCCGAAACCGCCCAGCGCCACCATCTCCAGCATCTCCTCGGCCTGCCGGCGCCGCTCGGCCGCCGGCACCTTGCGGATCATCAGGCCGTAGGCGACGTTGTCGAGCACGTTCATGTGCGGGAACAGGGCGTAGTCCTGGAATACCGTGTTGACGTCACGGTCATAGGGCGGCACGCCGGCCATGTCCTTGCCGTGGATCGAAACGATGCCCGAAGTCGGCTGCTCGAAGCCGGCGATCAGGCGCAGGCAGGTGGTCTTGCCGCTGCCCGAGGGGCCCAGCATGGCGAAGAACTCGCCATCGAGGATGTCGAAACTGACCCCGTCGACCGCCTTCACCGCACCGTAATGGCGGGAAACCTCGCGAAAGGAGACTGCCACGCCGTCCTGGTTCACACCGCCCATGATTCCGTCCGTCACGTCGTTAACTTATTTTCACGGTCCGCCGCAAAGCGAACGGGGGCGGATCAAGCAGGATCCGCCCCCGCCGTCAAGTGCCGGATGCCGGCGATGGCCTCGCCAGCGGCCCGCCTATTGGCCGCTCTGCACGGCCTGGACCGCGCTCACCCAGTCGCGATAGGGCACGCATTCGCCGCCCTGGGTCGGGCAATCCTTCTCCGGCGTGCGCCAGAAATGGATGCGGTTGAAGAGCTGGATGCCGTTGACGATGCAGCCATTGGTCTCCGCCAGCATCGGGTCGTCGCAGGCGGCCGGCACGGCCGGCACGCTACCGAACCAGGCGGCGGTGCCGGCCTGGGCGACGTTGGTGAGCGAATGGTTGAGCCACATATAGGCGCAATTGGGATGCGGCGCGTCGACATGCATCATGGTGGTGTCGGCCCAGCCGGTGGCGCCCTCCTTCGGCACGGTCGAGCCGATCTTGATCTTGTCGCTGCCGCGCAGGGTATTCACCTGGAACGGCCAGGAGGTGGAAGCGACCACCCCCTCGTTGACGAAATCATCCATCTGCGCGACCACGTCCGACCAGTAGCGGTTGACCAGCTGGCGCTGCTGGCGCAGCAGATCGACCACGGCATCGAACTGGGCCTGGTTGAGTTCATACGGGTCCTTGATGCCGAGCTCCGGCTTGTTGACCATCAGATAGAGCGCCGCATCGGCCAGATAGATGGTGCCGTAATAGGCCTCGACGCGGCCCTTGTTCGACTTGCCGTCGGGCAGAACCTGCTCCTCGAACACGACCGACCAGCTCTGCGGGGCGTTCTCGAACACGTCGGCATTGTACATCAGCACATTGGCGCCCCATTGCCAGGGAACGCCATAATGCTGGCCACCCTCGGTGTGCCAGGGTGCATTCTGCAGCTTGGGATCGACCTTGGAGTATTCCGGGATGAGGGCGAGATTGATCGGCTGCACCGTGCCGCCGCGGATCAGGCGGACCGAGGCATCACCCGAGGCCGTGACGAGGTCGAAGCCGCCGCCATTCATCAGCGAGACCATCTCGTCCGAGCTGCCGGCCGTCTTCACGGTGACCTTGCAGCCGGTTTCCTTCTCGAAGCCCGTCACCCAGTCGAAATTGGGGTCGGTTTCGCCGCGCTCGATATAGCCGGGCCAGGCGACGATGGCGACTTCGCCTTCGCCCGCACCGATGCTCTGCAGCATGTCGGCTTGGGCGATGCCGCCGCCCAACAGCAGGGTCGCGGCGATTCCGGTGACCGCCAGCGGTGATTTGACAGACATGATAGCCTCTCCATTTGGTTGTTGATGGAGGGGGTCGGCCCTGTCAGTCCGCGGGTTCGCCAAGGTCGCCCCCGATCGATGCCACCCGGCCGCAAGGCCCCCTCAATCAGGCGAAAGCCTAGCAACCTTCACGAAATTGCAAAACTAAAAAGCGGCGGAAAGCAGTCATTTGACGCCGCTTGTGGGCGATTCCGGGCGCGCCTCCGCGGCGGGTTGCGCTGCGGCATCGTCGCCCAGGAAGGCGGCCAGGGATTCCTCGATCGTCGCGGCCGGGATATCGCGGGTGATGAGAACGATCCGCGACCGGCGGTCGCCATCCGGCCAGGCGGGCAGCACCACCGGCGGGTGGAACAGATGCTGTACTCCGTGTACCGCGACCGGCGCCGCTTCGCCGGCGACATTGAGCAATCCCTTCATGCGCAGCAGGCCGGCGCCACGGGTCGCCGTCAGCATGTCGATCCAGTTGCAGAAGCGCTGCCAGTCGATCGGCGCATCGCGGGTGATGCAGAAGGCGCGGATGTGATCGTCGTGCCGGTTGCGGTCGAGGGGATCATGCCCGTGGTCATCCCCGTGATCGTGTCCGTGGTCATGCCCGTGGTCATGTCCGTGGTCGTGCCCGTGCCCGTGCCCGTGCCGCTGATCGGCATAGGCCTCCTCGCGCAGCCAGCGCTGCACGTCGAGGCTCTTGCTTTCCGGATTGTAGAGCCCGGCATTGAACAGCTGGCCGGGGTCGATGCGGCCATGGGCCACGCGCAGGATGGGGGCGGCCGGGTTGATCTTGCGCAGGCGCGCTTCCAGCGCCTGCAGCGCCGCTTCACCGGCGAGATCGCATTTGGTCAGTAACAGGCGATCGGCGACCGCTACCTGTTTCACCGATTCCGCCTGGCGGTCCATCTGGTCCTGGCCATTCACCGCGTCCACCGTGGTGATGATGCCGTCCAGGCGATAGACCGCGGTCAGCACCGGGTCCTGCATCAGGGTATGCAGGATCGGCGCCGGGTCGGCGAGGCCCGTCGTTTCGATGACGACGCGGCGGAAGGCCGGGATCTCGCCCTTGTGACGGCGGCGGAACAGGCGCCGCAGCGCATCGATGAGGTCGCCCCGCACGGTGCAGCAGAGACAACCGGAAGAGAGCAGGACGGTGTCGTCATCGGCCTTCTCCACCAGCAGGTGGTCGAGGCCCGTTTCGCCGAACTCGTTGATGACGACGGCCGTCTCGCCCATGTCGGGATGGGCGAGAAGATGCTTCAGCAGGGTCGTCTTGCCGCTGCCGAGGAAGCCGGTGATGATCGATACCGGCAGGCGTTCCGGCGGCGTCCCGTCGCGCTCGCTCATGCCTCGCCCTTCAGGCGCCGCTTGAGGCCATGCTGCAGCACCAGGCCCGAGCCCAGCAGCACGAAGGCGCCCAGCTGGTGCAACACGGCGAGCGAAATCGGCACCACCAGCATCAGCGTGGCGATGCCGAGGAAGGCCTGGACCGCCAGTGCGCAGGGCAGGGCGATGGCGCGCAGCTTCAGCACGCGGTCGACATCGCGCCGCCGCAGCCGCACCAGGAATGAAATGACCGCGATGGCGACGAAACCGGAGAACAGGCGGTGCTGGAACTGGATGGTCGCCACGTTCTCGGTGAAGTTGATCCACCAGGGCGACAGGGTGAAGAGGTCGGGCGACAGCCAGTGCCCGTTCATCAGCGGGAAGTCGTTGTAGATGAAGCCGGCATCGGTGCCGGCAACGAGGGCACCCAGCGCGATCTCCACCGCGATGACGGCGTTCATCCAGCGCGCATGCCGGAACAGGGTACCGGCGTCCTGCCGGCTGCCGCCGAGTTCGCGGCGGTCGAGGTAGTCGAGGGCGTACCACAGCATCAGGGCGAAGATCGCCACGGCCAGCATCAGGTGCACCAGCAGGCGGTACTGGCTTACCTGCACGCGGTCCTGGAACCCGCTGGCGACCATCACCCATCCGGCAAAGCCCTGCAACGCGCCGAGGAGGAACAGCCCGACCAGGCGCTTCAGATCGGCGCGGCCCAGATGTCCCTTGAACCAGAACCAGAGCAGTGGCACAGCAAAGGCGACGGCCAGGACCCGGCCCCAGAGGCGGTGAAAATACTCCCACCAGAAAATTGCCTTGAAACCGGCGAGGTCCATGCCGGCATTGACGTGCTTGTATTGCGCGATCTCGCGATAGAGGGCGAAGACGCGCTCCCATTCCGCCTCCGAAAGCGGGGGCAGGGTGCCCATGATCGGTTTCCATTCCATGATGGAAAGGCCGGAATCGGTGAGGCGCGTGATCCCGCCCAGCAGCACCATGACGATCACCATGCCGCACATGGCGACCAGCCAGTGGCCGATCGCGCGGCCGGCCGCTTGTACCCGCCCGGTCGGGGCGATGCCGGCGGCACGGGGTTCGGTCAGGATGCGTGTCATGTCGCTCTCTTGCTTGGGCTCCTCGCCGGGACCCGCGCTGCGGTTCCGGGCGCCGGGAGCATAGCCATCGGGGGGCAAATTGAAAGGCCCTCGATGCCGGGCGAATTCAGGGCTGGCGGCGGTATTTCTCGGGCAGCAAATCGGCCACCGGCAGACGCCGCAGGCCATCCGGGCCGGCCAGGATGATGGCGGCGCCGGGCGCAAAATCGGTCAGCATTTCGCGGCAGATTCCGCAGGGCGAGACGACTTTCGGCTCGCCGTGCAATTCGCGCGGCCTTGGATGGCGTACCGAGACAACCGCCTCGATCCCGGTCTCGCCGGCCGAGAGGGCACTGCCCAGCGCCACCGCCTCGGCACAGACCGAGCAGCGGCCGACATAGGTGTCGAGATGGAGGCCGAGATAGATCCGCCCCGAGGTGCCGCGGATGGCGGCCCCGATATGGTGCCGGTTCTCGATATAGCGCTGCTGGATGAAATGGATCGCCGCCTCGGTCAGTTCCCCGTCGGCGGGCGACAGCATGCCAAGGCCTTCCACCGATCCGCTCTGCGGCTGCCCATTGCCGTCGGTCACGCCCGGCGATCCTTCAATCGGCACCGGCGGCCAGTTCGGCGAGCTGGTTGGGGCGGCGCAGTTCGATGGCATGGCTGCCATGGATGGCAATAACGCCGGCACTCTTCAGTTTCGACAGCTGCCGACTGACTGTCTCGATGGTGAGGCCGAGATAGTCGGCGATCTCGCTGCGGTTCATGGGCAGATCGATGGGTGCCCCGCAATGGCCGCGCTTCTTCGCCTTCTCGAACAGCAGACAGAGGAAAGTGGCAACGCGTTCCTGCGCCGTCTTGCGACCCAGCAGCAGCATCCATTCCTGCGCCAGGTCGAGATCGTCATGGGCCCGGCGCAGCAATTCATGCTCCAGCACCGGAAGCTCCTTCATCAACCGCTGCAGCGGCGCATAGGGAAAGACGCACAGCTCCACCGGCGACAAGGCCTCGGCGAAGCAGCGGTTGGTGCCGAAGATGGCCGAGCCGACGAAATCGCCGGGAAACAGGAAGCCGACCACCTGCTGGCGGCCGTCGGGCAGCAATTTGTAGGTCTTGACCGCGCCGCGCACCACCGTGCCGACGACATCGGCCGGGTCCTCGGCGGAAAAGATCGTCTCGCCCTCGCCGAAATGCCGCGCCGTGGCGATGCCCTTCAGGCGCTTCTGCTCCAGGTCACCCAAGGCCACACAGATCCCGAGGGCGCGGACATCGCAATGCGCACAGTCGTGAAGGGTGCTCTCCGCGCGGGAAAGACTGTTCTGACTGGAATGGTCGCTGCTCTTGGCTTCCACACTCGATGTCATGGCATCCCCTTTGGCTAGCGCAATGGTTGCTCCTTGACCTTGGTCAAGTCAAGCATGCGGGGCTGCGACCGATTAACCCTGCCGGGGTCCTGCAAACCATTCTTACCATTTATGAAATATGAAAAATCCGGCAGCTGCGATGAGGGCGAAGCCGACCGCGTGGTTCCAGCGGATGGTTTCGCCCAGATAGGCCCAGGAAAAGACGCAGAAGACGATGAGGGTGATGATCTCCTGCATCGTCTTCAGTTCCGCCGCGCTGTAGACGGCATGGCCGATCCGGTTGGCCGGGACGGCGAGGCAGTATTCGACAAAGGCGATGCCCCAGGAGGCGATGATGACGAGCCAGAGCGGTGCTGCCTTGAATTTGAGATGCCCGTACCAGGCGAAGGTCATGAAGACGTTGGACAGGACCAGCAGGACAATGGGCGAGATCTGCGGCGTCATGAAGGCCGGCATGGCGAAGTTCCTTGGAATGGTTTGGGCGCCCCGGCATGCTCGACCCGGGCGGCGAGATGCTTATCAACTTCCGGACGGCCGGTACAGCCGGCTTGCGCGCGGGATGACCCCCTTGTTCTGCCCAAAAACCGGGCACAAACCGCGTGTGAAACAGGGATTTGCACAGCAAGCAGGGGAGATCTGTCGAAGCCGCCCGTTGTTGTCTCTGGGCGGGCTGCCTAGCTTGCCATGACGGGGAAGGCGGAATGCCGCAATCCCGATTCATTGCCTGTCCGCCACTTCATCTCAGGGATACCCAGATGGCAACGCTCCTCGAGCCGATCACGGTCGGCGACCTTACCTTACCCAACCGAATCTTCATGGCGCCGCTCACCCGTTCGCGGGCGAGCGAGGGCCGCGTGCCCAATGAACTGATGGTGGAATACTATCGCCAGCGCGCCTCGGCGGGCCTCATCCTGACCGAGGCGACGGCGGTGACGCCGCAGGGTGTGGGCTATGCCGATACGCCGGGCATCTGGTCGGAGGAACAGGTCGCCGGCTGGCAGAAGGTGACGCGCGCGGTGCATGAGAAAGGCGGGCACATCTTCCTGCAGCTCTGGCATGTCGGGCGCATCTCCGATCCCTCTTTCCTCAATGGCGAATTGCCGGTGGCGCCCAGCGCCATCGCACCCGCCGGCCATGTCAGCCTGCTGCGGCCGCAGCGTCCCTATGTGACCCCGCGCGCCCTCGAACGCGACGAAATTCCAGGCGTCATCGCGGCCTATGCCAATGGGGCGGAGAACGCCAAGAAGGCAGGCTTCGACGGGGTCGAACTGCATGGCGCCAACGGCTATCTGCTGGACCAGTTCCTGCAGGACAAGACCAACCGCCGGACGGATGATTACGGCGGGCCGGTCGAGAACCGCGCCCGGCTGATGCTGGAGGCGACCGACGCCGCGATCCGGGTGTTCGGCCGCGGCCGCGTCGGCGTCCATCTGGCGCCGCGCGGCGATTCCCACGACATGGGTGACGGCAACCCCGCCGCCACCTTCGGCTATGTCGCCGAGCAGCTGGGCCGGCGCGGCATCGCGTTCCTCTGCGCGCGTGAGTTCAAGGCCGATGGCTGGCTGGGGCCGCGGCTGAAGAAGGCCTTCGGCGGGACCTATATCGGCAATGAAAAATTCACGCAGGAGAGCGCCGAGGCGGCCCTTGCCGCCGGCGAGGTCGATGCCGTGGCCTTCGGCAAGGCCTTCATCGCCAACCCCGACTTGCCGGCGCGTTTCCGGCTGGGCGCGCCGCTCAATGCGCCGCGGCCGGAAACCTTCTATGCCGGTGGCGCCGAGGGATACACCGATTATCCGGCGCTGGGCGCCGACCTCGTCGAAGCGTGACGAAGCAACAGGGCCGGGCCGGCGCGGATGATCCGTCACCGGCCCGGTTTTCCCGCCGGCGCGTTTCCGGTCAGCGCGACTTGATGTCGATCTTGCGGGTCTTGGCCGCGACCTCGGCCGGGCGCGGGCAGGTGATCCTGAGGACGCCCTTGTTGAACTCTGCCTCGACCTTCTCGCCGGGGCAGGCATAGGGCAGGCGGAGCGAGCGCTGGAAGCTGCCATAGCTGCGCTCCATCAGGTGATAGCCCTTCTCCTTGTCCTCTTCCTTGCGCTCCATCTTCTTCTCGCCGCGGATGGTCAGCAGATCGTCGGCCAGTTCCACGGTGACGTCCTTCTCGTCGACGCCGGGCAGTTCGGCGGTCACCTCGATGCCGGCATCCGTTTCCTTGACGTCGATCTTCGGCGCCGCGGCCCCTTCACCCCAGACCGAAGGCAGGGCGCCGAAGCCCTTGAACATGTCGTCGAACAGGCGGTCGAACTCGCCACGCCAGGCGAGCGGATCATTGCGTTCAGGACGCGGGGCGACGCCGCCACGGCCGAACGGGGTCAATGCGCGAAATGCCATGATGTTGCCTCCATCCAGATATCAGGCTTCACCCCGCGCCGATGGCGGGTGATCGCGACGGTCTCGGCACGGGGGTTCGCTTGAAGATTTTGGGATTGGCCCAGCGTCATTTCAAGACGGCAGAATGCGGCGCGACGCCGCGCTGAGCGCCAAAGAACCTGTATCGGAAAATGCGGATCAGAATGCTTTGCAGAGGCGCAGGCCGTCATAGATGGCGGCGTGGATGTTGCGGGTGGCGACGGCATCGCCGATGCGGAAGAGCTGGAAGGTTCCCGCCGGGTTCGTGCGCAGGACCTGCGGCCTGCCCTCGATGAAGGCGTCGATGTCGATCTCGCCGCGGTTGCGGCTTTGGTCCTTCAAGTCGAAATAGACGGCATCCGCCGCAAGGTTGCCGTGTGCCACGATGATCTGCTGGGCGCGCCGCTGGTGCCTGGATTTGTCATAGGCGTTGAACAGGCTGGCGACCAGCTGGTTGCCGTCGCGCCGGATCGCGGTCATGCGCAGATTGGGCGTCAGGGTGACGCCGCCCTGATAGAACGCCTTGTAATAGGCGGGGTAGTTCAGCCCGCCCACCTCGACCCCGATGGCACGCTCGGGTGTCACCAGTTCGAACCTGATGCCCTTGTCGGTGAGGAACTCGGCGGTCGAGAGCGCCTCGTGGCCGGATTCATCGTCATAGAGCAGGACATCACCGGAAAGCGCCACCTGGCCCGACAGCACGTCCCAGGTCGAGGTGGCAAGCTCGCCGCCCTCGCGGAAGGGGGCGGTGTTGGGCGTGCCGCCGGTGGCGATGACGACGATGTCGGGCCTTTCCGCCAGGATATCGGCGCCCTCGGCATAGGTGTTGAAGCGAAACGTGACCCCGGCGCGGGTCGCTTCCGCAAACAGCCAGTCGGTGATGCCGATCAATTCCTTGCGGCGGTTCACCTTGGCTGCAATGGCGACCTGGCCGCCGGGGCGGTCGGTTGCCTCGAACAGCACGACGTCATGGCCGCGCAGGGCCGAGACGCGAGCGGCTTCCAGTCCCGCCGGTCCAGCGCCGACGATGACGACCTTCCTGCGGGGGCCGTCGCCGGGGCGGATGACATGGGGCATCGTTGCCTCGCGCCCCGTGGCCGGGTTGTGCAGGCAGAGCGCCTCGCCACCCTGATAGATGCGGTCGATGCAATAGCCGGCGCCGACGCAGGGGCGGATGCGCTCCTCCTCGCCACGCATCAGCTTGGCGACGATATGCGGGTCCGCCATATGGGCGCGGGTCATGCCGATGAGGTCGACGGCATCGTCCGCCACCCAGTGCCGCGCGGTGGCAAGATCATTGACACGCGCCGCGTGGAAAATCGGCAGGCCCGGCAGGGCGGCTCGGGCCGCCTTCACCTTGGCGAAATTGGGGCCAGCCGGCGTTCCCATCAGCGGGATGATGTGGGACAGGGATTCGTCGCTGTCGATGGTGCCGACGATGACGTTGAGGAAATCGATCAGCTTCGCATCGCGCAGGCGCCGCGCGATCTCGACGCCTTCCTGGAAACCGAAACCGTCCTCGGCCGCTTCGTCCACCGCCATGCGCAGGCCGATGATGAAATCCGGCCCGGCGGCGTGGCGCATTTCGGTGAGGACCGCGATGCCGAAGCGCATGCGGTTCTCCAGGCTGCCGCCATACTCGTCCGTGCGGCTGTTGGTGCGGGGCGAGAGGAAGGAATCGAATAAATGCCCATAGGCCTCGATCTCGACCCCATCGAGGTCACCCTCGCGGCAGCGCGCGGTGGCTTCGCCATAGGCCTTCACCACGCGGGCGATGTCGTGATCCTCCATCATCTTCGGGAAACCGCGATGGGCCGGCTCGCGCTCGTGCGAGGCCGAGATGATCGGCAGCCAATGCTCCTTGTGCCAGGAGGTTCGCCGCCCCAGATGCGTGATCTGGCACATGACGGCGCAGTCATAAGCGTGGACGCGCTTCGCCAGTTCCCGGAAATGCGGAATGATGGCGTTGTCGTGGACATAGAGGTTGCCGAAGGCCTGCGGCGAATCCTTGGCGATGACCGAGGAGCCGCCGATCATGGTCATGGCCGCCCCGCCCTTGGCCTTCTCCTCGTGATAGAGCTGATAGCGCAGGCCCGGCATGCCGCCCTCGGAATAGGCCGGTTCGTGCGAGGTCGAGAAGATGCGGTTCTTCAGGTTGAGGTGCTTGAGATGATAGGGCTGCAGCAGGGGATCGGCCATGATGGGTGTTCCGCTCAGCTCCGCATCTTGCCGCCATTGGGATCGTAGAGTGGCGCCCCCTGGATCGCGGCCGGATAGCGCTCGCCGTTGATCTCGACGTCGACCCTGGTGCCGGCCTTGGCCAGCTCGGTCGGCACATAGGCGAAGGCCATCGACTTGCCGACATGATGGGCGAAGCCGCCGGAGGAGACGTAACCCACCGCCTTGTCGCCCAGCAGCACCGCCTCGTCATTGGAGACGTCGATATCCTTGGTGTCGATGACCAGGGTGACCAGCCTTTTCTTCGGGCCGGTGGCGCGTTCCTTCAGCGCCGCCTCCTTGCCGATGAACTCCTTGTCCCAGTGGATGAAGGCATCGAGGCCGCTTTCGGCCGCCGTGAAATCGGGGCGGAAGTCGAGGGTCCAGGCGCCCCAGGCCTTTTCCAGGCGCAGGCTCATGAGGGCGCGGGCACCGTACCAGCGCAGACCCAGATCGGCGCCCGCTTCCTCGATCGCCTCGCCGAGACGCAGTTGATAGGGCGGCGCCACATAGATCTCGTAGCCGAGCTCGCCCGAGAACGAGACGCGGGCAATGATCGCCGGCACGCCGGCGATGAAGGTCCGGCGGATGTCGCGGAACTTGAGGGCCTCGTTGGAGACATCCTCGCGGGTGAGGCGCGCCAGCAGATCGCGCGATCTCGGCCCCGCGATGGCGATGCCGTGGAGATCGTCGGTCATGTTGCGGTAGGCAACGCCGGTTTCCGGCAGCATCCGTTCGAACCACCGACGGTGCGCCTCCTGCATGGCGCCGGAGCCGAACAGCATGAAGTGCTCTTCGCCGAGGCAGGCGACGGTCAGATCGCCATAGAGCTTGCCCTTCGGCGTCAGCATCGGCGTCAAGGTCAGGCGCCCCGGCTTCGGCAGGCGGCCGGCCAGCACCCGGTCGAGGAAGGCGGCTGCACCCGGTCCCTTGAATTCGTGCTTGGCGTAGTTCGCGATCTCGATGGCGCCCACCGCCTCGCGCACCGCCTTCACCTCGCGAGCTACATAGGCATGCGCGCGCGAGCGGCCGAAGGTCGGCTGTTCGTGCGCATCGGCCGGCCCGTCGGCGAACCAGAGCGCGTGCTCGAGGCCGAAGCCCTGGCCCCAGACGGCGCCCTTGGCGGTGAGGCGGTCGTAAAGCGCCGTGGTCTTCTGCCGGCGCCCCTTGGGCAGGGTCTCGTTGGGGAAGGTCATGACGAAGCGCCGCTCGTAATTCTCGGACGACTTGACCGTGCCCCAATCGGGGGTCGCAAAATTGCCGAAGCGCGCCACATCCATCGCCCAGACGTCGATCGATGGCTCGCCCTCCATCATCCATTCCGCCATGCAGAGGCCCACACCACCGCCCTGGCAGAAGCCCGCCATCACACCGACCGCGACCCAGTAGTTCTTCATGCCGGGCACCGGGCCGATCATCGGGTTGCCGTCGGGGCCGAAGGTGAACGGGCCGTTGATGACGTTCTTGATGCCGGCGCGGCCAAGCGCCGGGATGCGCTGGAAGCCGAGTTCCAGCCGCTCGGCGATGTTGTCGAGCTTGGGCTCCAGCAATTCGTGGCCGAAATCCTTCGGCGTGCCGCGGACCGACCAGGGTGTGGCGCGGGGCTCATAGGTGCCGAGCAGCATGCCCTGCCGTTCCTGGCGGAAATACATGTTGCCCTCGTAATCGATGCCGGCCGGCAGGCGCTCCTCGCCGCGTTCGACGATCTCCGGGATCGCCTCGGTGATGAGGTAATGGTGTTCCATCGGCTGCACCGGCAGGTGGATGCCGGCCAGATGCCCGACTTCGCGCGCCCAGAGGCCGCCCGCGTTGACGATCATCTCGGCATTGATGGTGCCGCCCGGCGTCACCACGTCCCAGGAGCCGTCCTTGCGCTGCGTCGTCTCGATCACCGGCGTGTTGGTGTAGTACTTGCCGCCATGCACCTTGGCCGCCTTGGCATAGGCATAGCAGACGCCGGAAGGATCGATGTCGCCGTCCAGTGGGTCCCACAAAGCGGCGATATAGCGGCTGGGATCGATCAGCGGATGGCGGCGCGCCGCTTCCTCGACGCTGATGAATTCCTGGTCGAGGCCCATATAGCGCGCCTTCGACCGCTCGCGCTTCAGATAGTCGTACCAGGTCTGGTTGGAGGCGAGATAGAAGCCGCCGGTGTTGTGCATGCCGACCGACTGGCCGGAGGTGGCCTCGATCTCCTTGTAGAGGTTGATCGTATAGCCCTGCAGGCGCGAGATGTTGGGATCGGACGAAATTGTGTGGATCTGCCCGGCGGCGTGCCAGGAGGAGCCCGAGGTTAGTTCCTTGCGCTCCAGCAGGATGACGTCCTTCCAGCCGAACTTGGCGAGATGGAACAGGATCGAGCAGCCGACGACGCCACCACCGATGATGACGACCTTTGCATGGGTTTCCATTTTTTCCGTCCTAGATCAGTACCAGGCATCCGCCATGGATTGTTTCTTGCGATTCATGAAGTCGAGCAGCGCCTCGTCCAGGGCGGGGGCGAGGGCGGGATCGCTATGGGATTTGAGCAGCGCCTTCCAGCGCGCATCGGCGCGCAGATCGGCGGGGCGTGAGCCCGCATCGCGCCATTGTTCAAAGGAATCATTGTCGGCGAGGTCGGCATCGTAGAAGGCGGTCTGGTAGTTCGCCATGGTGTGCGCGCAGCCGAGGAAGTGCTTGCCGGGCTCGACCTCGCGGAAGGCATCCATGGCCATCTGGTTCGCATCGAGATTAAGCCCGCCGAGGAGCTTGTGCATCATGCCAAGATGGTCGCAATCGAGCGCGAATTTCTCATAGCCCATGACGAGGCCGCCTTCGAGCCAGCCCGCCGCATGCAGGATGAAATTGGCCCCGCCCATCAGGGCCGGCCAGAGGGAATCGGCACTTTCCTGGGCCGCCTGCGCATCCGCCACTTTGGACGCAGTCAAGGCGCCGCCGCAACGCAGCGGCACACCCAGCCATTGCGCCAGCTGGCCGATGGCGAGATAGGCCAGCGCCGGCTCCGGCATGCCGAAGGTCGGCGCACCCGAGCGCAGCGACATGGAGGAGAGGAAATTACCGTAGATCACCGGGGCGCCCGGCCGCTGCAATTGCGTGAGGGCAACACCTACCATCGCCTCGGCATGGGCCTGGGCGATGGCGCCCGCCGTCGTCACCGGACCCATGGCCCCGCCCAGAATGAAGGGCACCACCACAGCGGCCTGGTTGGCGGCAGCATAGGTCCTGAGCGCCTTCGACATGACGCCGTCGAAGATGAGGGGCGAGTTGGTGTTGATGTTGCCGAGGATGACGCAGTTCTGGTCGACAAAATCGGCGCCGAACAGGATGCGGCACATCTCGATCGAATCCTCGGCACGTTCCGGCGCCGTCACCGAGCCCATGAAGGGCTTGGCCGAATGCTTCATATGGGCATAGACCATGTCGAGATGGCGCTTGTTGACCGGAATGTCGACCGGTTCGCAGACCGTGCCGCCGGAATGGTGCAGCCAGGGCGACATCCAGGCCATCTTGACGAAGTTCCGGAAATCCTCGAGCGAGCCATAGCGACGGCCATTGTCGCGGTCATAGACGAAGGGCGAGCCATAGGCCGGGGCGAAGACCACGGCATTGCCGCCGATCTCGACCGAATGCTTGGGATCGCGCGCATGCTGGGTGAAGGTCTTCGGCGTCGACTTGCGGATCACCTCCTCGACATGGCCCTTCTCGAAGCGGACACGGACACCTTCGACCCTGGCGCCGGCGCGGCGCCACAATTCCAGCGCCTCGTCATCACCGCGGAACTCGACGCCGATCTCGGCCAGGATCTCTTCGGCCTGGGCGTGGAGCCGGGCGAGGCCATCCGGCTGCAGCAA
Organism: Dongia mobilis; assembly: GCF_004363235.1. Classification (GTDB taxonomy): domain Bacteria; phylum Pseudomonadota; class Alphaproteobacteria; order Dongiales; family Dongiaceae; genus Dongia; species Dongia mobilis. The sequence continues at coordinate 227,633 of NZ_SNYW01000012.1, read as the reverse complement.
TTCATAGGTCGGGATCTCGCGGCGCAGGAAGGCCGGTGCCGCGATGGCAGGCCGCGTGCGGCTGCGATTGCGCTGGCGGCCTGGCTGGGGGCTGCTCTCGGCTGGCTGGGTCATGGCCGCTTTTCCCTGTGCTGATGCGCTTTGCAGATGCCTGTTTTCCTGATCATGATATCCGCCGGATATCCCATGTAATCCTGGAAAATCGTAGGGAACTTGATAAATTGAACTTATGACTCTGTTGCGCCACCAATTGCCGCCCCTCAATGCCCTGGTCGTCTTCGAGGCGGCCGGCCGGCTCGCCAGCTTCACGCAGGCGGCGCGGGAACTCAATATGACCCAGGCGGCGGTGAGTTATGCCGTCAAGCAACTCGAAGACGCCCTCGGGCTGCCACTGTTCCAGCGCGAGCACCAGCGGGTGCGTCTCAATGCCGAGGGCCGGCGCTATCACCAGGACGTCACCCTGGCACTGGAACATCTCAGGCGCTCGACCGAGGCGCTGACGCAGCGCCGGCGGGGCCAGCACGTGACCCTGTCCTGCTCGACCGCCTTCGCCTCCTGGTGGATGCTGCCCCGCCTCGCCCGGTTCCGGGCCGAGGTGCCGGGGATCGACCTTCGGCTGCAGACCACCGACCGGGACCTCGACCTCGCCGCCGAGAACGTCTCGCTCGGCATCCGGCGCGGCAATGGCCGCTATCTCGGCTGCGATGCGGTCGAACTGGTCGAGGAGGTGATCCTGCCGATCTGCAGCCCGGCCTATCTCCAGCGCACGGGGCCGGTCGCCTCGCTGGCCGATCTCGCCCGTCACCGCCTCATCCATCTGGACGAGCCCTACCGGCCGCGTCCCGGTTGGGGGGACTACCTGAAGGCCACCGGCGGCAGCGCGGCAATGCTCCAGGATCCCGGCCTCCACATGAATGACTACGCCCTCGTCATCAGTGCAGCACTCGAGGGCCAGGGCATCGCACTGGGCTGGCGCCACCAGACCGATCATCTGGTCGAACGCGGCCTCCTCGTACATCCCTGGGACCGGCCCTGGGTGACGGGGCTTGCCTTCCACATCGTCTGGCCGCATGGCGCGGAGCTGACGCCGGAAGTCATCGCCGTGCGCGACTGGCTGGCGGGCAATCCCGCCATTCCGGCGCCGGAATATGAGGAACGGGGGACGCGCTAGAGGGCGGATACCGATTCCGGCATCTCGAAGATGCGGATCTGGTTGCGCCCGGCCTTCTTCGCCGCATAGAGCGCATCGCCAGCCAGCTTGAAGAGCTGGGCGCGGTCGGTCTGCGCATTCGGGCGGCACTGCGCGGCGCCGATCGAGATGGTGACGATGGGCGCCACGTCGGAATGGCTGTGGGGCAGGGCGAGATTGCGCACGGCGGCGAGCAGGCGTTCGCCGACGATGGCGGCACCGGTCGCATCGGTGTCCGGCAACAGGCCGACGAATTGTTCGCCGCTATAGCGCGCCAGCAGATCGCTGGGCCGCATCAGCGCCTTGGTCAATGCCTGAGCCAGATGGCGCAGGCAATCATCGCCGGCGAGATGGCCATAGGCCTCGTTATAGGCCCTGAAATGGTCGATATCGGCCAGGAACAGGGTGACCGGCTGCTTCAGGCGCACGACCCGGCGCCATTCTCGGTCGAGATCCTCCTCGAAGGCGCGTCGATTGGCGATGCCGGTAAGCCCGTCGACCGCGGCGAGGCGACGCAACATGTCCCGTTGGCGCTTCAGTTCCAGCTGGTTGCGTACCCGCGCGAGCACGATGGGGGGGCTCACCGGCTTGGCGATATAGTCGACGGCGCCGAGCGCCAGTCCTTTCGCCTCCTGCCGCTCCTGGTCCATGGCGGTGACGAAGATGACCGGGATCTCGCGGGTGAAGGGGTTGGCCTTCAATCGGTCGCAGATCTCGTAGCCGTCCATCCCTGGCATCATGATGTCGAGCAGGATGAGATCGGGTTCCTCCGAAGCGGCGAGGGCTAGGGCATCGGTGCCGTTGCCGGCGGTGATGACCTGGTAGGCATCGCGCAGCAGGACGTTGAGGATGGCGATATTGGTGGGCGAATCGTCGACCACCAGGATGCGTTCCTTGTCGCGTGCCATCTGGCCCCAGGTCCTTGTTCTCGCGGCAATTGGGCAAGGCTGTGGCGGCCTTCGCCCGGACAATTTCTAACATTGATCGCCGCTGCCGGAAAGTGCGGCGGCCGGGTCGCCTATTGCACCACGGCAAAGAGGCGGAAGGCGGCCATCTTTTCGTCCGCGATGGCGATCGGCCGCAGCCAGTCGGGCGGGCGGCCATCGATGAGGCGATTGTAGAGCGATTCTTCCGCCGATTCCGGGATCGCCTCGAGCGTCGTGTCGACGCAGATTGCGACCAGATCGACCTGCCGCCGCGTGATGATCGCGCGCGCATCCGCCAATGAGGTGGCGGTAAAGGTTGCCACCATGTCGGCGACGTCGTGGTTGCCGCGATGATACGGCCCGCCCACCAGGCGATAATCGGTGAAATAGGCAATGGCCGGCGACGTGTTGATTGTATCGGTCATGATGATCGGCGCCGGATTGGCGGCCGAGATGGCCGGGCGCGCATCCTGCAGCCATTTGGCGATGGCAATGGCGTCGCAGGCGTTCTTGCCGAGATTGGCATCGGCCGACTTGAACCACATGCCGACGAACTGCAGGCCGATGGCGACGATGAAATAGCCGCACAGGCGCACCGCCAGCATCACCAGGCGATGGCGACCGACGACCAGATCACAGAGCAGCGCAAAGAGGCCGCAGCCGAGTATGGCGCCGAACACGCTGACCGAGGTCGAGAGGCGCAGGTGCAGCAGCGCCGCCGCCAGGGCGATGGCATAGGCGGCCAGCAGATAGGCGATCGGTATGGCGCGGGCTTCGGTCCTGTAGCGCCAGAGGAAATAGAGCCCGGCCGGAATCGCCAGCAGTGTATTTCCGATGAAGCGCAGCAGCAACATGGCGGAATCGAAATCGCGCGGCCAGAGCGGCTGCATCTCGACCACATTGTCGATGAAGACGGCCGAGGTCTCGGCATCGATGTTGCCGAGCGAGCCGAGATAGAAGCGGGGAAAGAGCAGCAGCAGAATGGCAAACGAACCGCCGGCAATGACGCCGCCCGCGGCGAGGCGGCGCCAGCCGCGCCAGCCGATCAGAACAGCAAGGCGGAAATCGATGGCGACGGCAAGGGCCAGCGAAAGGTGCAGCAGCGACACCTTGTCGTATTCGACAATTGTCCAAGCGCCCGGGGGGCGCTCGATGGCGATGGCGAGAGCGATGATCCCCAACATGCCGAGCCCGATGCGCTCGCCGAACCGCGCCCAGACGACGCCGCGGTCGCGAGACAGCAGCCAGGCGAGCCCGGCCGTGCCGAGCAAGGGGGCGATCGAAAGAACCACCTCGGGAGCCACCCAGATGCCGAAGCCGGACCAGCCGCCGGCGAGCCAGGCCGGGCGGGCGTCATCGGGCGACAGAAGGCCGCGAATGGCATAGCCCGCAGCCACCGCCATAATGAAGATGCTGAGGGTATGGTGGTCCGGCCGGCCGGGCAGAGAATAGCTGAGCGAGGCGCCGCTCAGGAGCAGTATCAGGGCCGCGATGCGCCAGGCGCCATGCTGCGGAAAAAGCGGCCGCGCCGCCCAGGCAATGGCGATGCAGGCGAGCAGGTGGATGACCGGCGACACCACCACGCCGACCCAGTAGATCGCCTGGTGCATGTCGAACCCGAAGAGGCGCAGCAACATCGCCGGCAGCAGGATGATGACGTCGAGCGGTCGGGTCCAGTGCAGTGAAAGCGCATCCGGCGCACCGAGCTTTGGCGTCAGCGTCTGGAACCAGTCACCCGAGCGCCACAACTCCTCGACGCGGATGAGCCGCATGTAGGAATCGGTATCCAGCAGGCCGCCGGCGGCGAGCATCGCGTTGTGAGTGGCGAGGCCGAAATGCAGCGCGCCGGCCGCCACCGCGAGCGCTGCGAGATCGATGAGAGGATGCGCGGTGCGGCTTACAGGGTGCATGCGATGCGGAAATGGGAAGCAGTTCCGGAATAGGTTTGGGATATTGCCGTTTCGACCGGTTAACAAGTGGTTTCAATCGAGGGCGATGCGAAAAAGATGTCTAAAATTAAAGGTTTCTCAATCATTTTCGCACACCATCATGTTGTCGGGCCGCCGCCTTTTGCTTGCGCTGTGCGGCCACGGGGTGGATTATCGCCCGCAGTGCACCGCTCCGTCGAAAGGCGGCGGATGTACCAAGAAACGAGGCGGCGGACAAAGAGCCGTCGCACGGTTGCAACGTCATCATTCATTTCGTGGAGAAGAGCTCATGCGTAAGTTTGCCAAGCTGCTGAAGTCGGAATCCGGTGCGACCGCGATCGAATACGGCCTCATCGCCGCTTTCATCGCCCTCGCCATCTATGTCGGCGCCCAGGTCGCCGGTAACGGCCTCGACACGATGTTCAACACGGTCGGCACCAAGCTGAACGAAGCCGCCACCAACATCAATCAGTAATCGACCTCAGGGTTGATCCCTGGAAGCGCGCTGGCCTTGCAAAAGCCAGCGCGCTTTTGTTTTCTCTCCGCCCATGATGATTTCCTTGACCCTCGGCGAAGCCTGCCTCGCTCTGCTGCTGCTGCTGGGGGCCGCGAAGGATGTCTTCAGCTTTCGCCTGCCCAATTGGCTGACGCTGACCACCGCCGCAGTTGCGCTGGTGCTGGTGGCGCTGTCGGCGCCCTCCCATCTGCTGCCCCATGCCGGTTTCGGGCTGGCCGTCTTCCTGGCCGGGCTGGCCGCCTTCCATTTCAACCTGCTGGGCGGCGGCGATATCAAGTGGATCGCGGCGCTCGCCCTGTGGATCGGGCCGCACCTCGATTTCGTCCGCTTCCTGCTGATCATGGGCCTGGCGGGTGGCGTCCTGGCCGGGATTATCTTCGTCATCGGCCGGTTGCGGCCGGATTACGGGCGTGCCGAGGGCCGGATGCACCTGCCTTATGGCGTGGCCATCGCGGCGGCGGGCCTCGATTTTTTGAGCCGTCGGGGGCATCTCGGACAGGAATTGATCGGCTGGTTCGCCGGATGAGGCGACGAGCTGGAGCGGAGAAGAAAAGTCACAACTTGGTCACAGAATTTGTTCCCGTTTTATTCTTATTTAAACTACTTTCTTCAGACTCACGTCCAAGTTACTGACTCAAAGGCATGAATCGCTGACTCATTTGCGCGTTTCGGCTGGAGTCTTAACCAAAAATTGGTAATAATGCTTTACGGGGCATAGTGACGGCGCAACCCGAACTTCGATCCGCGAAGGGGTGCGGCCGTCGTTGTGAGATTCCTGATCGCTCCGGCTGGGCCAGTTGGCCCGCGGCGACGGGATGGCGAGGGGCCTGATGCGTCCGATTGTGATTATCCTCATCGTGGTAGCGCTGGGTGCCGCCGGCCTGACGGCCTTTCTGGCGATGCGCTTCCTGAGCGACCTGCAGCTTCAGCAACAGCAGCAGGCGACGCCGACCGAAGCGGTGGGCGGGGTCGAGGAAGTGCTGGTGGCGGCGCGCGACATCGGTCCCGGCGAGATCCTGGCGGAAGCCGATCTGCGCTGGGAGCAATGGCCGAAGGCGGTGATCGACCAGCGCTTCACGGTGAAAGCCGCGGCCGGCGAGGATCCGCTGGCCCCCTTCCGCGATACCATGACCCGCCGCGCCGTCATGCTGGGCGAACCGGTCACAGCGGCGATGGTCATCAAGCAGGGCGATGCCGGCATGACCTCGGCGGTGCTGGCGCCCGGCATGCGCTCGGTCACGGTCGAAGTTTCGGCGCGCTCGGGCGCTGCCGGCCTGATCCTGCCCGGCGACCATGTCGACATCATGCTGATCACCAATGCACGCGACCTCGCCGGCGTGCCGGAGACGACCGGGCGCGACGCCATCAGCCGCTATGCCGCCGAGGCGATCATGCGCGACGTCAAGGTGATCGCCGTCAACCAGTTGCTGGCGAAGGAACCCGGCACCGGTCCGGGCATCAACAGCCAGACCGTCACCTTCGAGGTCACCGCCGAGCAGGCGCAGAAGATCATGGTGGCGAGCCAGCTCGGCTCCATTGTGCTGTCGCTCAGGGGCTGGGCCCGCGACGAGGTCGCCGCCGAGGCCGATGCCAAGGCGCCGCTCTATGTCACCGATCGCGAAGTCAGCCGCGTGCTCGACGAATTGATGCAGGGCGGGCTCGACAGCGGGATCTACGAGATGCCGGTGGTCGAGACCGAGGATGTGGTCGAGACGCCCGGTCTGCCGCAGGTGATGTCGGTGCGGTCGATCCGCATCAACCGCGGCGGCGCAGTCTCGATCCAGAACATCGGACAATGAGCAGGGGCGCATGCACAGCATTGGCGGAGCGCAATGAGTACGAGCAGGGAAGGGGTCGGTCGCATGCGCGGCATTGACCGTCTGGACATCATCCGCAGCGCGCTGGTGGCAATCGGCCTGGTCCTGGCGCCGGCGGCGGCATTCGCGCAGGAGATCGAGGCCAGCCTCGGTGCGGGCGAATTGGTGACCGCCGAAAAGCGCATCGAGGTGCCGATCAACGGTACCCGGGAATACACTTTGGGAGTGCCCGCCCGCGACATCATCATCGGCAACCCCGATATTGCCGACGTCATCATCCGCTCACCCACCAAGCTGTTCCTGGCCGGGAAGACGATCGGCTCGACCAATTTGTTCCTGCTCGATGCCGACGGCAGGATGATCGACCATTTCCAATTGTCGGTGCATCCCGATTTCAAGGCCGCCGAGGACGCAGTGCGCAAGGCCTTCCCCGACGAGCGGATCATCATCGAGGGTGCCGGCGATGCGCTGGTGATGAAGGGTTCGGTAAGTTCCGACGCCATGTCGCAGCAGGCGACCACCATCGTGCGCCGCTTCGTCGGCACCGACGAGCAGATCATCAACGCCATGCGGATCAATTCCGAGCAGCAGGTCCTGATCAAGGTATCGGTCGCCGAGGTGCAGAAATCGGCCCTCAAGGAACTGGGGCTGGAGAACCTGATCAGCCCGACCACGATCGGCGACCTTGCCATCGCCGGTGTCACCGGCGGAGCCAGTGCCATCGTCGGCGGCGGCTTCGGCCCCCTGATCAGCGGGTCGGCGATTACCTCGACCCCGGCCGGCGCCCTTTTTGTCGACGGTCCGGGTGCCATCGATTCCGTGGTCCGAATCCTCGAGCAGCACGGTTTTGCCCGCAAGCTGGCGGAGCCCAACCTGGTCGCCGTGTCGGGCGAATACGCCACCATGCTGGCTGGCGGCGAGGTGCCGATCCCGGTCAACCAGGACGCGGATACCATCACCATCGAATTCCGTCCCTTCGGCGTGTCACTGACCTTCCTGCCGATCGTGGTCGACAAGGGGCGCATCAGCCTGAAGATCGCCACCGAGGTCAGCGCGCCGACGGCATCGGATGCCGTTTCGCTTGGCCCGGACATCTCGATCCCCAGCTTCGTGGTGCGGCGCGCGACCTCGACCGTCGAATTGCCCAGCGGCGGCAGCATCATGATGGCCGGCCTGCTCAGCAACGACATCACCCAGTCGATGCGCGGTGTTCCTGGCCTGATGCACATCCCGATTCTGGGTACCCTGTTCCGCTCGACCTCGTTCCAGCAGGACGAATCGGAACTGGTCATCGTCGCGCGCGCCTTCCTGGTGCAGCCGACCGATCCGGGCGCGCTTTCGCTGCCGACCGACGGGTTCGCGCCGGCCAGCGATCTGGACTTGTATCTGCTCGGCCATCTGCAGAACATCTATACCAACCGACAGGGCGCGGCACGGGACCAGATCCCGCAACTGCAGGGCCCGATCGGCTATATCATCCGCTAGGAGGCCGTCCCATGCTGCGACGCTTCGCCATTGCCGCCATCTGCCTTGCCGGTCTCGCCGCCTGCGAGGCGAACATCGCGGACTATGACTATCGCGAGCGCTATCCGATCAAGGTCGAGGAACGGACCGCGCTGCTGATCCTCGACCCCGGACCCGGTGGCAGCGTGATGTCGCAGGACCTGGGTGCCATTGACGAATTCTCGCTGGATTACGGCAAGCGCGCTGCCGGCACGATCACGGTGGAGATCGGCGCGAATTCGCGCACCGATCCGCTGGCGACCAATTTCGGGCGCCAGATCGTCGATATTCTCGGCGCGCGCGGCATTCCGCGGAGCCACATCACCTTCAAATACGATACCGATCCGGCGGCGGCGAAATACGGCCGTGCGATCATGCAGTTTCCGATCTACGTGGCGATCGCGCATGAATGCGGGACCTTCAAGGACCAGCCGGGCTTCACCCCGCTCAACGAGAACACCGGGGGTTTCGGCTGCGCCAATCAGCGCAACCTGGCGGCCATGGTGGTCAACCCGCGCGACCTCATCGACATGCAGTCGCCGACCGGGCGCCTTGCCGCGCGTTCCGACGTGGTCGTTGGCAAGTATATCGCCGGCGTCAAGATCGGCGCCGGCCCGCCGGGCGAAGCGCCGGCCCTCTCGACGCAGTCGACGACCGGAGGGTTGTAAGTGCTCTACCGGCTCAGTATCGACGCCTTTCCACTGGGCAAGGAAACCGAGACCGCGCTCGAGGGACTGACCGGCCAGCGCGAATTCTCGCGTGCCAAGGTTGCGGTTCATGCCGGCGGGCTTGCGCGCGCGGTCAAGCACTATGTCGACAACCCCAGCCCGCAGGTGATTATCGTCGAGGAGGCGGGCGGGCCCGAGGAGATCCAGAAGGGCCTCGAAGCGCTGGCCGAGGTGGTCGAGCCGGGCCGCAAGGTCATTGTCATCGGCTCGGTCAACGATGTGCAGGCCTATCGCCGCCTGATCAGCCAGGGGGTGAGCGAATACCTGGTGTCGCCGGTCAGCAGCGAGGACGTTGCCGCCGCCATCATCGCCTGCGTCAAGGATCCGAGCGCCACGCCGCGCGGCCGCATGATCGCCTTCATCGGCGCGCGCGGCGGCGTCGGCGTCTCCACGCTGGCCGTCAACATGGCCTGGACCCTGGCCGAACTGACCCAGGAAGCGGTCATCGGCGTCGATCTCGACCTCAATTTCGGCACCATGGCGCTGTCACTCAACCTGGATCCCAAGCAATCGGTGTCGGATGCGCTGACCGATCCGGACCGGATCGATACCGTTCTGGTCGAGCGCATCATGATTGAGCATGGCGACAACCTGTCCGTGCTGTCGACCGCGGGATCGCTCAAGGAACTGACCCAGCCCAGCCCCGAGGCAGTCGAGCGCCTGATCGACATGTGCCGCACCATGGCGCCCTTCGTCGTGGTCGACCTGCCGCGGCGCTGGAATGCCTGGGTTGCCGGCACGCTGACGCAGGCCGACGAAGTGGTGATCGTTGCCAGCCCGGACCTTGCCAACCTGCGCGACGCCAAGCAGCTGGTGGAATGGTTGCGTGCCAAGCGCGGCGGCACCAGCCTGCGCCTGGTGCTGAGCAAGGCCGATGCCGCCAAGCGGAACCAATTGTCGGTCAAGGATTTCCAGGATACGCTGGGCATCGCCCCCAGCCTGTCGGTCGGTTTCGACGCGACCCTGTTCGCCCAGCTGATGAATAACGGGCAGATGATCGCCGAGGGCGCCAAGGGCCACAAGCTGGACGAGCAATTGCGGCAGTTCGCGCGGCAATTGGGCGCCAAGAAGGGTGTTGCGAAAGGGGCCGGCAAAGGGCTCAATCTGATGTCCTGGCTGAAGCGTCCAAAGGCCACGACGAAGTAGCGTCGGCCAGGTCTTCGGGACCGTTTCGGCAAGGGCCGGTCAGGGAAGTTGCCCAGGGAAATCGTGATGTTCGGCAAGCGCAGCACACCAATCGGCACCAGCGAAAAGGCGGCACCCGCGCCATCGGCCAATGCCGTGGTCGCGGCCACGCCGGCACCTGCCGTCCCGGCGGTGGCAGCCACGGCAACCGGCGCTGCCCCCGGCGCGGCCAAGGGCGCCGAGATGGACCAGCGCCTCAACGACATCAAGATCAGCGTTTTCAACGACCTGATGGCGACGGTCGACCTCGGCGAGTTCGCCAAGCTCGACCACAAGGCGGTGCGCGAGGCGATCGGCGAAATCGTCGCCGAGATCATCAACATGCGCAACCTGATGCTCTCGGCCGCCGAGCAGCAGGCGCTGATCACCGAGATCTGCAACGACATCCTCGGCCTCGGGCCGCTGGAGCCGCTGCTGGCGCGCGACGACATCGCCGACATCATGGTCAACGGCTACAACAAGGTCTATATCGAGACCAACGGCATCATCCAGCTGACCGATGTCAAGTTTCGCGACAACCAGCAGCTGATGAACATCTGCCAGCGCATCGTGCAGGCGGTCGGCCGCCGCGTCGACGAAGCCAGCCCCATCTGCGACGCGCGCCTGGCTGACGGCTCGCGCGTCAACGTGATCGCCCCGCCGCTCTCGATCGACGGGCCGGCCCTCACCATCCGCAAGTTCAAGCGCGACCGCCTGACTCTTGACAAGCTGATCGGCTATGGCTCGATCTCGCGCGCCGGCGGCAAGCTTCTTGAGATCATCGGCCATTGCCGCATCAACGTCATCATCTCGGGCGGCACCGGCTCGGGCAAGACGACACTGCTCAACTGTCTCACCAACTATATCGACCGCGGCGAGCGCGTCATCACCTGCGAGGACGCGGCCGAACTGCAGCTGCAGCAGCCCCATGTGGTGCGACTGGAAACGCGGCCGCCCAACCTCGAAGGCGTCGGTCAGGTGACCATGCGCGACCTGGTCAGGAACTGCCTGCGCATGCGGCCCGAGCGCATCATCGTCGGCGAGGTGCGCGGGCCCGAGGCGTTCGACCTGCTGCAGGCGATGAATACCGGCCATGACGGCTCGATGGGCACCATCCACGCCAACAACCCGCGCGAATGCATCTCGCGCATCGAGAACATGATCGCCATGGGCGGCTACAACCTGCCGGCCAAGACCGTGCGCGAGCAGATCGCCGGTGCCATCAACGTCATCGTCCAGGCCTCGCGCCTGCGCGACGGCTCGCGCAAGATCACCCATGTAACCGAGATCGTCGGCATGGAAGGCGATGTGGTGACGCTGCAGGACCTGTTCCTCTACGAGATCCAGGGTGAGGATGCCCAGGGACGCATCGTCGGCCGCCATCGCTTCACCGGCCTGCGCCCCGGCTTCTACGACCGGGTGCGCTATTTCGGCAAGGAGCGCGAGCTGGTGGAAGTGATGGAGGCCGGCGGTGCTTGAGCAATTGGGGGCGCTGGGACCGCAAGCCCTGCTGCTGGCGCTCATGGTCGCGGTGGTTGCCGCGATCATCATCGTCACCATCATCATGGCGCTGGGGGCGCCCAGGGCCCGGCTCAAGAAGCGCATCGCCGCCGTGGCCGGCCATGGCCCGATCCTGGCGGTCGATCCGACCACCGCCGGCAATGCCAAGAAGCTGCAGGGCAGCAAGCGCAAGGTGGCCGAGAAGCTGAAGGAGGCCGAACAGGAGGGCAAGAAGCGGCGCGGCGCCATGCTGCAGCAGGCGCTGATTCATGCCGGCCTCACCATGCAGCCGAGGAAGTTCATCATCATCTCCCTGATCTCGGGCCTCGTGCTAACGGCGCTGGTATGGGCGAGCGGCATGCCCAGCATCTTCCTGCTGGCAGCCGCCCCGATCGGCGCCTTCGGCATTCCCAAGCTGGTGCTGAACTTTCTGGTCAAGCGGCGCCTCGGCAAGTTCACCGCCAATTTCGCCGATGCCATCGACGTGATCGTGCGTGGCGTGCGCTCGGGCCTCACCGTCGGCGAGTGCCTCGCCATCGTCTCGCGCGAGATCCCGGCGCCGGTCGGTTCGGAATTCGCCCTGGTCAACGAGGGCACGCGCCTCGGCATGACCACGTCGGAGGTGCTGCAGCGCCTCTCGGACCGGGTGCCAACCCCGGAGGTGCGCTTTTTCGCGATCGTGCTGACGACGCAGCAGAGCACCGGCGGCAACCTGGCCGAAACCCTGGCCAAGCTGTCCGACGTGCTGCGCCAGCGCAAGAAGATGAAGGACAAGGTGCAGGCGCTGTCCAGCGAGGCCAAGGCCTCGGCGGCGATCATCGGCTCGCTGCCCTTCATCATGATGGCCGGCATGTCGTTCAGCCAGCCGCACATGCTGATGCTGCTGTTCACGCATCCGACCGGGCACATGCTGCTGGGCGTCGGCGCCACCATGATGGTCATCGGCATGCTGGTGATGCGTCAAATGATCAACTTCGATTTCTGACGGCCGGGCGATGGACCAGATCGAACTCGGCTTCAACCTTCCCTCGCTGATCGCGCTCGTCGTCTTCCTGGCGGCCTTTGCTTCGGTGATGGCGGTGACGCTGCCCTTCGTCATGCGCGACAGCTTCGCCAACCGGTTGCGCTCGGTGGCCGAGCGGCGCCAGGAATTGCGCGCCAAGCAGCAGGAGAAGTTCCAGCAGCGCCGCACCCTTTTGCCGGCCCGGCACGAAGGGATGATGCGAGCGATCGTGAACACCTTCAAGATGGAGAACCTGCTCCAGGCCAGGGAATTGCGCCTGAAGCTGATGCAGGCCGGCTGGCGGCACCCATCGACCCCGGTCAAGTTCATCTTCGCGCGTATCGCGCTGCCGATCGGCCTCGCCCTCGGTGCCTTCATCTACATGTATGTCGGCGAGCCCGAGGCTTCGATGGAGACTCGTCTGGGCGTCACCCTGGTGGCGGCCGTGATCGGCTATTACGCGCCGATCCTGCTCCTCGCCAACACCATCCAGAAGCGCCAGCAGGCATTGCGCCGCGGTTTCCCCGACACCCTCGATCTGATGGTGATCTGCGTCGAGGCCGGCATGTCGATCGAGGCCGCGTTCCAGAAGGTGACGGAGGAGATGGCGGAATCGGCGCCGCAGCTGGCTGAGGAGATCGGCCTCACCGCTGCCGAGCTGGCTTTTCTCGGCGACCGCGCCCAGGCCTTCCAGAACCTGGCCGACCGGGTCGGCTTGCGCACCTTCAAGTCCCTGGCGACGACCCTGGTTCAGTCCGAGAAATACGGCACGCCGATCGCCGTCGGTCTGCGCGTGATCGCCCAGGAGAACCGTGACGAGCGCATGATGGCGGCCGAGAAGAAGGCGGCCTCGTTGCCGGCCAAGCTGACCGTGCCGATGATCGTGTTCTTCCTGCCGGTCCTCTTCATCGTCATCATCGGACCGATCTGGATCAAGGTCTCGCAGGATATCTTCGGCTGAGGGTGCCCGGTCGCAGGGCTCAATAGGCGCCGGCGACGTAGCGATAGAACTTGCCGTTCTCGTCGGCGACCTCGCGCGGCAAATCCTTCCTGGCCCAGCGCTCGGCGCCCTCGACGTCGCCCTGGAAGGCCAGCAGCAGGGCCATGTTCTGGCGCACCTGCGGCGTGGCGCTGGGCTGGTCGACGGCCTGTTTCAGCGTCGCAATGGCGCCGTCAAGGTCGCCCGCTTGCGCCTGGGACAAGGCCATGTTGTTGAGCACGTCCGGATTCTGCGGCGACAATTGCAGCGCCCTGGCATAAGCCTGCTGTGCCTCGGGATAGCGGTCCTGGTAGTCGAGGGCGACCCCCAGCGTCGCCGGTATGTCCCACTGGTCCGGGGCAAGGCCGGCCGCCTCCTCGAGCACGGGGACGGCGAGATTCATCTGGTCGCCGGCGACATAGGCCTTGGCCAGTTCGACCAGGAGCGGGGCCGTCCGGCCCTCACGCGCGATCAGCGAATTGACGATCTCGGCCGCCTGCTGGCCGCTGCCGCCGTAGCGCAGGTTGCGGACCAAGGCGAGGGCCAGTTCGGTGTTCTCGCCGTCCCGCGCCAGCAGGCTTTGATAATGCTGCGCCGCCTCGAGGTAATTGTGCTGCGATTCGGCGCGCCTTGCCGCTTCATAGAGCTGCGGATCGAACTGCTTCGAGGCCGCTTCCGCCGGTACCGCGTGGTCGCCGGGACCCGAGGACCCGCAGGCGCCAAGCCCCGACACCAGGGCAATCGCAGCAATCGCATATACCCACTTTCGGCCCGTCAACATCTGGTAGCTCCCTTCATCGACACAGCCCGAATCAATCTAAACCAGTTTCGCATAAAAATTAGCTAAATCCAAATAGTACTTGGAAAAATTGATTGTCGGCCTGACGGACAAACGATACCATGCTTCCTCGGATTTGCCGCCATTTCATGATCGCGAGGTGCGCCATGCGCGCGATTTCTGTGATTGCCCGGTCGTTCCTGCTGTCGGCGCTCGCCCTGGGCGTGCTGGCAGGTCCGGCCAGTGCCGAGGATTTCATCAAGGTCATCTGGCGCAAGGCGCAGTTCCTGCCGGTGCCGGGTGAACCGGCCAGCATCATCATCGGCGATCCGGGCGTCACCGACGTCTCGATCGAGGGCGACGGCAAGATCATCATCTTCGGCAAGGTACCGGGTGAAACCAGCCTGACCGTGCTCGCGGCCAATGGCGAGGTCCTGCTCGACACGGCCGTGGTGGTGACGCCGCAGGACGAGCGCCATGTCTCGGTCATCTCGCCTTCGGCCACGGCCTATACCGAGCGCACCTGGAATTGTTCCGGCCGCTGCGTCCAGGTGGTTGGCCCCGGCACCATCGACTACAAGGCGCCGAAGGCAGCGCCCGCCAGCGCCGGTGCCACACCCGGCGGCGCCAATGCGGCAGCTGCCGCAGGGGCGGCACAGACCGCCGGCGGCGTGCAGACGATGAACCAGGATGCAGCCAAGGGGGCCAGTGCCGTCGGCGCATCGGGTGCCCTGGGTCTACCCTGACGGGGGGGCTGCCCTGACGGGGGTCTGCCCTATTGGGGGTTGGCCCGGGACAGGTTCCGCCCGGGACGTTTTTTGCCCGAGCGGCGCCGGGCACCTTCCGGCCCGGCCACAGCCGCGACGGCGGATGGATTTCCTGCGAAGGATCCGGATCATGCGCAAGTCATTTTGGCGTCATGCCACATCGCGTTTCCCGGCCGGCCCAGTGGCCGCGGCCGGCCCGCTTGCCCGCCTTGTCAGTGACGAGCGCGGCTCGGTCGCAATCTGGGTCGGCCTGTCGCTGATCATGTTCGTCGGCTGCGCCGGCATGGCGATCGACACCGCCCGCGGCTACATGGTGAAGGCGCGCATGTCCCAGGCGCTCGATGCCGCGGCGCTGGCCGGCGCCAAGTCGCTGCTGTCGGACAGCCGCGATGCCGACATCAACATGTTCTTCGCGGCCAATTTCGACGCCAGTTCATTCGGCGCCACGGTGGCCGGCCCGGTGATCGAGGCCGATACCGAGAAGAACACGGTCAAGGTTTCGGCCGTGGCGACGCTGGATACCACGCTGATGAGCGTGCTGGGCTTCAAGGACATGAAGGTGGCGGCCCAGGCGACCGCGATCAGGGCCATCAACGGCCTCGACGTGGTCATCTCGATCGACATGTCGGGTTCGATGTGCAACCCCTGCACCAAGATCCAGGCGGCGATCAACGCGGCCAATACCATGGTCGACACGCTCTACAACGATCCCAACCCGAAGACGGTCGAGATCAACAACATCACCTATGACCTCCTGAACATCGGCATGGTGCCGTGGAACAGCAAGGTCAACGTGACCACCAACAAGATCGTCGATTCCACGACCTACAATCCGGCCCTGACCACGACCGAACCGGTCGCCTTCACCCACCCGCTGACCGGCGAGGCGCGCAGCGTCGTCTACAAGACCAATGTCTCGCATGTCCGCTTCATGGATCCGCCGGATTCCGATTGGAGGGGCGGCGTCTATGCCCGCTATATCGGCGACAACGACCAGACCAACGACGCCGACATGACGCTGGGCTATGCCTCGGTCGGCAACAAGCAATGGCAGGCCTTCGAGGCGATTCCGACCCTGCAGGGCGAATCGCGCACCAACAACCCGCCCTTTTCCAACAACAGCGGCCGCTGGACGTCCGGCGAGGCGCCGACTACCTCGCCCTACAACTGGCAGAACCAGAGCCGCGCCTGCCACGAGGCTTATTGGAACGACAGCCGTAACGACCCCTACCGGCCCGACGGCGTCTATCCGGTGGGCCATGCCCTAGCCGGCCAGCCGATCGTGCCGCTGGCGCCGAGCTATTGGAAGCGCTCGACCCCGACGCAGAGCCTGCATTCGGAATGCGTCGATACCCTGTCGGTGGGCATCGTGCCGCTGACCGGCGTGAAGGACGCCGCCAGCAAATCCGTCGTCACCGATTCCATCGACGACCTCTATGCCGGGTCCAACTTCCCGGTCGGTGGCACCAATGTGCCGCAGGGCCTCTATTGGGCCTGGGAAGTGCTGATGCCGGGGGAACCCTTCAACCAGGCCAAGGTGTCGGTGCCGTTCAAGCGCACCCAGGCGATCGTGCTGCTGACCGACGGCGCCAATTTCGGCAGCAATGGCGACGCCTATAAGGGCGTCTTTGGCTGGGATACGGCGGCGCGCACCAACTCGCAGAACGGCACGCTGCCCAACGGCCAGAACAACAACCTCGACAACCGCCTGCTGCAGCTCGCCAAGAACATCAAGGGCTCGAACCCGGCTCAGGGCGTCAAGATCTTCGTCGTGCAGTACAACATCAACGACAACTCGCTCGCCACCCTGCTGAAGCAGGTGGCGACCGAGCCCAACGCGCCCTATTACTTCTACGCCCCGGGCGACGCCGAACTGGAAGACGCCTTCAAGCAGATCGCAGCCAGCCTCTCGGTCCTGCGCCTCGCCAATTAGGGCGTTGGCGGTTCCGGGGAGCCTTTGCAGGCAAGCGTCTGCGCCCGACGCCACCCCGCATCCTGCGTCCGCCGGCGCCTGCCAGCAGGCATCGGCGTGGCCCGGGCCTTTGGGATATGACCTGCCGTGATTGCCGCTGTCGGCCCTATTCAGTCCGGCCAGGCTCGACCCTGCCGCGCCGGTTCCGGCGACCCCCAGGCAGCGAGACATAACTGCAGCGACGGGTGCTGGGCGGCCCGGCTATTCCTTGGCGCCAGCCGGCGCGGCCGCGCCTTCCTTGAATGCGGACCAGGTCCGGAGCGGCCTGGCGATCAGTTCGGGGCCGCCGTCAGATTGCTGAAGCGGGGGCGGGTGAAGGCGCTGCTGTAGAGCGTCTTCTCGTCATAGATCAGCGACCCGAACAGGGGCTCGTAATGGTAGGCGACCTCGGCAACGATGATGTTCTCGCCTTCGCGCACAATGAGGCCGCCGGGCATGGTGGGCGCACTGCCGGCCACGCCGACCTTGCTGACCGCGGCGATGGTGCCGGTGGTCTGCTGCCACAGGATTGTCTCCTGGCTGCCGCTGGGATTGCCGACCGAGGAGATGATGACGCGACCATTGGTGCCGAGGTCATAGGGCGAGAGCAATCCCGAGGCGGCCAGCATCAGGTCATCGATCTTGTTCTGGACGTTGCCGTCGGCCGGATCGATCTGGGCCACCAGATCGGCCATCGAGGCCGAGGCGCGTTCCAGCTTCTGCGCCAGCAGCAGCATGCGCGGCAGTTCGAAGGTGCCGAGGATGAGGACGGTAAGGAAGAACAGGACGCAGGCCATCTCGATGGCGGTGACGCCACGGTCGTCCCGCATCCCTCTCAGCGACGTCCCGGCGACAAGGACAGCGAGCCGTTTCATTCGCGCTATTCCTTGTAGAGATTGGGTTCGTTGCGCACGACGATGGTTGCCTTCAGCGGCAATACGCCGTCATCACCGGCAATCAGCGTACCGGCGAAGGGGGTCAGGATGTGCCAGGGTATGATCACCGTATAGGAGACGACCTCGCCGCCCATGCCGGCGCCGTTGGCGCCCTGGTCGGCGCTCCACGAGCCGTCCTGGTTGATGTCGCTATAGGGCTCGCCCTCGTCATAGCTGTCGTTGGAGTTGAGGTCGGTAAAGGGTTCCGGCTGGCCGACACCCGAGAAACTGGGATAGGTCTTGACCGAGAACTCGGCCTCGTCGAAATCGACCAGATGGAAGGTGTGGTGGTCGAGAATGGCTCGGATCTTATCGATGCGGGTCTGATCGTCCGGAGACTGACCGGTGATGCCGTAGCGCGAAGCCTCCTTGAGGCCGCCCTCGAGGCTGGTCAGCGTCGCCATGATCATGCCCATCTCGATGACACCGAAGGTGAGCAGGCAGAGCATCGGCAGCACCATGGCGAACTCGACCGCGGCCGCACCGCGTTCGTCGCGCGGCAGGGCGGCGAGCCGGCGCCGCCGGGCGCCGGAAAGTCTCGAGCGAATATCCAAAAAGTGTCGCATGGTCCTGGTCGGCAACTTTCTGTCCTGCCGGGTGGGCCGCATGGTCTTCCGCGGCGGATCGCCGGCTGCATTTCCAGCACGGTTCCCGGGCTGCGCATTCTGCGCCGGATACATCGATAAAAGCTTAAGACAACCAGCGCGCAAGTCCAGATGCGCGCCATCACAGATCGCATCTAATCACACTATTATATGTCGAAAAATGGGGGTGCGACGAGGTTTATTGCCGCGCCTTCTCTACCCAGCCGCCTGTTTCATTTTGTTGAAAATACGCGATATTTTGCCCGGAATCACGATAGCGCCGCCAATGCTCCCGGGCCGCGGCAAGCGCCGCTTCGTCCTGACCGTTGAAGAGTTCGCAGACGAGGTCGAAACCCTGGGCTGCCAGCGTCTCGGCATTGGGGGCGTCGGCCCCGTCGCACAGCATCAGCAGGCGGGCGCCGTTGGGGTTTTCGAGGCTGCTGGTAAGAAAGACTGGCTGCTCGGCGCTGTTGCCGTCCCGGGCGGTGCCGTGCGGCAGGAAGCTGGCCGCGTCAAAGGTCCAGAGATGCGCGTTCAGCGCCTCCACCCGCTCGCCACTACCCGCAAGGACGACAGCCCGATCGCCACGCTCCAGCACCCGCTGAAGCAGGCGCACGAGTGCCTCCTCCAGCCGGGAACGGGTGAGATGGTAGAAGCGGATCTCCGCCATCGCGGGGGACCCTTTTGCAGGCGGTTCCCTACTTGTCCTCGTAATGCTGCGCGACCAGGTTCTCCAGCAGCCGCACGCCGAAGGCAGTGGCGCCTTTCGGGATGGTCGGGCGGTCCTTGTCGCTCCAGGTGACGCCGGCGATATCCAGATGCGCCCAGGGGATGCCCTTCTGGATGAAGCGCTGCAGGAACTGCGCGGCGGTGATCGAGCCGCCATAGCGACCGCCGATATTCTTCATGTCCGCCGCGGGTGAATCGATCAGCCGGTCATAGGCCGGGGCCAGCGGCATGCGCCAGACCAACTCGCCCACCGCCTTGCCGGATGCAGCCAGCTGGTCGGCAAGCGTATCGTCATTGGCGAAGAGGCCAGCGTGTTCGGTGCCCAGCGCCACCATGATGGCACCGGTCAGTGTGGCAAGGTCTACAATGGCGCCGGGGCCGAATTTCTCCTGCGCGTACCAGAGCGCATCGGCCAGCACCAGACGGCCTTCGGCATCGGTGTTGAGCACCTCGATGGTCTGTCCCGACATCGAGGTAACGATGTCGCCGGGGCGCTGCGCCGTGCCGGAGGGCATGTTCTCGACCAGGCCGATGACGCCGACGGCATTCACCTTGGCCTTGCGCGCGGCGAGGGCCCGCATGACGCCGATGACGACGGCCGAGCCGCCCATGTCCCACTTCATGTCCTCCATGCCGGCGGCCGGCTTGATCGAGATGCCGCCGGTATCGAAGGTGACGCCCTTGCCGACAAAGCAGATCGGCTTCGACTTCGCGCTCCCGGCGCCGTTCCACTGCATGGTGACGAGCTGGCTTTCCCGCTCGGAACCCTGGCCGACGCCGAGGAGCGCCCCCATGCCGAGACGCTTCATTTCCTTTTCGCCCAGTACCTCGACCTTGACGCCGAGGCCGGCCAACTCGCCGGCTTCCCGCGCCAGCGTCTCGGGGTAGATCACATTGGCCGGTTCCGAGACGAGGTCGCGCGTTACGACGACCGAATCCACCACCTTGTCGAGCGGGTCGAACAGCTTCTTCGCCGCATTGGGGTCGGCAAGGGTGATGGTGAGCTTCTTCAGGCTGGGCTTCTGCTCGGGCTTTTCCTTGGTGCGGTACTTGTCGAAGCGATAGGAGCGCAGGCGGGCGCCAGCGGCAATCCTGGCGGCGATTTCGGCCTCGCCCAGCGCTGCGCCGGCAGGAGCCTCGACGGCGATGGTGCCTTCGCGGTCGCCGGCCTGATTGAGGGCGGCGACCAGACGGCCGCCGATCGCCTCGCAATCAAGGGCCGTCAGTTTGGCCGGGTTGCCGAAGCCGACCAGGACCAGGCGTGAGACTTCGAGCCCCTGCGGGGCCAGGATCACCAGTTGTTCGTCCTTGTTGCCCTTGAACCGGCTGGCATTGAGGGCGCGGGCGACGGCGCCCCGGCTGGCCTTTTCCGCCTGGGTGGCGGCCGCCGAGAGCTTGCGACCTTCGAGCACGGCGACGGCATAGGCGCCCTGGCTCGGCACGTCACTCTTGGCAAAGGTAACCTTCATCTTGATTTCTCCCGAATATTTTGCGCGAGGCGGGGTTGGGCCGCGCGGAGGATCCGGCCGGCCGGTCCTGGAATCGGCGCCTGCCGGACTGGCCAAGGCTTAGCACAAAGAAATTCCTTCCGCCATTCACGCCAAAGTGCATCGACATGGAGCCAACCCACTGAAAAATGTAGACGAATGGGCGCAGCGTGATAGTTTAGCCCCCTGTCGGGAGCCGTGCTCGGCTCGCGCAAGAGAAGGGGCGGGAGGCTTGCCACGAGAGGCTTTCCACTGGAGGTTTGCCAGTGGGCAGGCCGGCTGGCATTGCCGCCGGCAACGGAAACACAAACCGCCCGTCGCGGCCGGCGCGCTGCCGTCGCTGGTCCAGGTGCTTGGGGTTTTTGATGTGACGATGAGCTATCGAGTGATTTCTCCGCGGGTCGACCTTCGGCGTCTTGCCACCTGCCTTGCCTTGTTTCTGTTTGCCCTGCTGGCCTTCGCCCCGGGTCGTCCCGCGCTTGCGCAGGATGCGCTGAAGATCGTCGCCGTGGTCAACGAAGAGGTGATCACCGAGCTTGATCTCTACATGCGCCTGCGCCTCGCCATGGTAACGGCACGGCTCAACGACACGCCAGAGACGCGCCAGCGCCTGCTGCCGACATTGCTCCGGACCATGATCGACGAGCGCCTGCGCGGACAGGAGGCGGCGCGGCAGAATATCCAGGTCGCCGACGACGAAGTGAATATGCGCATCGGGCAGATGGCCCGTCGCAGCGACCTGACGCCGGACCAACTGGCTCAGGCGCTGGCCGGCAACGGCATCTCGATCGACATATTGCGCGACCAGATCCAGACCGAACTTGCCTGGGCGCGTCTGGTCCAGCGCCGCCTGCGGCCGCAGGTCAACATCACCGACGAGGAAATAGATGCGGCCTTGGCGCAGATCCAGGCCGCGCAGGGCCAGACGGAATACCGCCTGTCGCAGATCTTCCTGGCCTCGGGCAGCATGGAGGACGAGGCAACCCTTTCGCAGGCGGCGCGGCGGCTCAAGGAGCAGATCGAGCAGGGGGCCAATTTTGCTGCCATTGCCGCCGAGTTTTCGCAGGACCAGGGAGCCATCCGCGGCGGCGACTGGGGCTGGGTGCGCCTCGATATGCTGGATCCCAAGGTTGCCGAACTGGTGGCGTCGTTGCCGCCCGGCCAGGTCGGCGGTCCGGTTCGCGGTACCGGCGGCTATTACATCGCGCTGGTGCGCGCGACGCGGGTGATCGACGTGCGTGCGGTTGCGGCGGGTACGGTGTCGCTCGAGCAGATCCTGTGGTCGATGCCGGAGAACGCAGCCGAATCCGAGGTCAACAAGGCCGTTTCCCAGGCCAGCACGCTGTCGCCGCGGATCCAGTCCTGTGCCGACATGTCTCGCCTGGCGCCGGAAGCCAGTCCCGGCGTCTATCGCAATCTGGGCAACGTGCCGGTCAGCGATCTGCCCGAGAACCTCCAGCCCTATGCGCTCAACCAGCCGATCGGCGTGCCGACACCGCCGATCCGCACCAACCGCGGCGTCGGCATCTACGTGGTCTGTGATCGTGGCGGTGGTGACGAGGCGGCGCTGTCGCGCGTCGGCGTCGCCGACCGGCTGGGGCGCGAGCGGCTGGAGACACTGGCGCGCGGCTATCTCTCCGACCTGCGGCGCGCAGCGGTCATCGACATCCGCCTGTGAGCGAGACGGGCGCCGCGGCAATTGTCCTGCCGCCATTGCGCGAGGTGATCGCCCGGCACGGCCTTTCCGCCAACAAGGCGCTGGGCCAGAATTTCCTGCTCGACCTCAACCTGACCGGCCGGATCGCGCGTGCGGCGGGGGCCCTCGACCAGGGCAGCGTCATCGAGGTGGGCCCCGGCCCCGGCGGCCTGACCCGGGCGCTGCTCGACCACGGTGCGCGCGAGGTGATCGTGATCGAACGCGATCGCCGCTTCCTGCCGGTGCTTGCCGAGATCGCCGCCGCATATCCGGGCCGGTTGCAAATCGTCGAGGGCGATGCGCTCAAGGTGGATGCCGCGAGGCTTGGCACTGCCCCGCGCCGCATCGTCGCCAACCTGCCCTATAACGTGGCGACGCCGCTCCTCATGGACTGGCTGGAGGCGGGCAGCGCCTTTGCCGGCCTGACATTGATGTTCCAGAAGGAAGTGGCGGATCGGCTGGTCGCGCAGCCGCGCAGCAAGGATTACGGTCGCCTTGCCATCGCGGCGCAGTGGCGGGCCGAGGTCAGGCGGCTGTTCGACATACCGCCGCGCGCCTTCACGCCGCCGCCCAAGGTGACCTCGACCGTGGTGCAGCTGGTGCCGCGTCCGCAGCCGCTCTATCCCGCCGACCCGGCCATGCTGGAGCGCATCACCACCGCCGCCTTCGGCCAGCGCCGCAAGATGCTGCGGCAGTCCTTGCGCCAGATCTCGCCGCTGGCGGAAGAGGTGCTACTTGCCGCCGGCATCGCCCCAACCGCACGGGGCGAGGAATTGTCGATCGAACAGTTCTGCGCACTGGCGCGCGCATTCAAGAATCGCTGACGGGCCTATTGCCCCTCGCGCAGGCCCTTCACGAAATCGGTCAGGCCGATCTGGCGCTGGCGACGCAGGCGCTCGGCGCGCAGGATGGCACGCACACTTTCGACGCTGGCGTCGATGTCGTGGTTGACGATGATGTAGTCATATTCCGCCCAGTGGCTCATCTCGTCGGCGGCCTTGGCCATGCGCCGCGCCACCACGTCTGCGCTGTCCTGGGCGCGCGAATGCAGGCGCCGCTCCAGCTCGCGGGTCGAGGGCGGCAGCACGAAGACGCTGACCAGATCCTCGCGCGCGTTGTGGGCCAGCTGCTGGGTTCCCTGCCAGTCGATGTCGAACAGGATGTCGCGCCCGGCATTGATCTCCCTGGCGACCTGCGCCTTCGGCGTGCCGTAGTAGTTGTCGAACACCTTGGCGTATTCCAGGAATTCGCCGCGATTGATCATCAGGTTGAATTCGGTCAAATCGACGAAATGATAGTCGCTGCCGGCCACCTCGCCCGGCCGCTTGGCCCGCGTCGTCGCCGAGACAGACAAGGCCAGCTGCGGCTCGAGTTCAAGCAGGCGGCGCGAAATCGTGGTCTTGCCGGCACCGGAAGGCGAGGAGAGCACCAGCATCAGCCCGCGACGGCGGATCTCGATGAAGCCGGAGGATTCGCTGCTAGGGGCGTTCAAGGGCGATACTCACTCGATGTTCTGGATCTGCTCGCGCAATTGCTCGATCGCTGCCTTAAGCTCGATGCCGATATTGGTCAAGGCCAGATCGGATGCCTTGGAGCACAGCGTATTGGCCTCGCGGTTGAACTCCTGGCAGAGGAAGTCGAGCTTGCGGCCGACCGCGCCGCCGGCGGCGATGAGCTCGCGCGCGGCACCGATATGGGCATGCAGGCGGTCCAGCTCCTCGCGCACATCGGCTCGGCCGGCCAGCAGCGCGATCTCCTGCGCCAGACGATCGGGATCGACGGCAATGCCATCGGGCATCAACTCCTTGACCTGCGATTCCAGGCGCGCCCGGATCTGTCCGGGTTGCGCGCCGGCACAGGCCGCCGCCGCCCGGGTCAGGCGCTCGATCTCGTCGAGATGGGCGAAGACCACTTCGCGCAGCCGGCCGCCCTCGCGCCGGCGCATGGCATCCAGTTCGCACATCGCCTGGCGCAGGCCATCCTCGATCGCGCGCTGGCGGGTCGCCATCAGTTCGGCATCGACCTGCGGCACCTCGATCTCGAGCACGCCTTTGAGGCCGAGAATGCCGTCGAGGCTGGGTTGGGCCGCCGCGACGTTGCCGTCCAACTCCTTCATCAGGGCCAGGATCTGGTCGAGGGCCGGCCGGTTGACGGCGAGGCGGCCGCGGCTCGCGACATCGTCGACACCGAGTGTCAGGGCGAGATTGCCGCGCTTCAGGAATTCGGCCGCCACCTGCCGCGCCAGGCCGTCCAGTGCCTCGAAACCTTGCGGCACGCGGCAGCGCACGTCGAGCGAGCGGCCGTTGACGCTCTTCAGTTCCCAGGTCCACAGGAATTCGCCGACGGCGCCATTGGCGCGAGCGAAGCCGGTCATGCTGGCAATAGACAAACCATCCCCCTCGAAAACCCCCGTTGCATCCGGCCGCCATCATCGGGGATGCTCACCGCGCTGGCAAGGCAGGCTATGGCGATTCAACTGGGCAGGTGGCGATGCGCTCGTTCCGTTCCATTCTCATCACGGGGGCGAGTTCGGGCCTTGGCGCGGCACTGGCGCGGGCCTATGCCGCCCCCGGCGTGTTCCTGCATCTTGGCGCCCGGCGCGGCGATCTGCTGCAAGAGCTTGCCGCCGAATGCCGTGCCAGAGGCGCGGAAGTGGGCGTCGCCAGTATCGACGTCACCGATGCGGCGGCGATGGAGGCCTGGCTGCTGGCGGCCGATTCGGGCCGTCCGCTCGATCTGGTTATCGCCAATGCCGGCATATCGGGCGGTACCCATGGCGGGCATGAGAGCGCGGCGCAAACCCGTGCCGTCCTCCGCGTCAATGTCGACGGCGTCCTCAACACAGTTCTTCCCTTGCTGCCGCGCTTTGCCGAACGCAAGAGCGGCCAGGTCGGCATCATGGCCTCGCTGGCCGGGCATCGCGGCTTTCCCGGTGCCCCGGCCTATTGCGCGTCGAAGGCGGCGGTGAAGGTCTGGGGCGAGGGGCTGCGTGGCGAGATGGCGGCCAGCAATGTCGGTGTCAGCGTCATCATGCCGGGCTTCGTCGTAACCCCCATGACGGCGGTCAACGAGTTTCCGATGCCCTTCCTGATGCAGGCCGATCGTGCCGCCGCCATCATCCGGAAGGGCCTTGCCGCCAACCGGGCGCGCATCGCCTTCCCGTGGCCGATGGCGGTCATCGCCTGGGCGCTCGGCGCGCTTTCGCCGGCGCTGACCGACCGCCTGCTGCGCGCCGCACCGAAGAAAAGGTGATTGCTACTGCGGCGCGCGCGGCACGCGACGGAGCATGCGGTAATAAAGTGGCTGGCCCTGCTCGCCGGTCAATACCATCAGCATGTCGCCGGGGATGGCCTGCATGCCCAGCATGGTGCCGCCGCTGGTCACGACATAGGTCCGCCAGGTCTGCGTTCCCTGGGCCGACCAGCCGGTAATGGCGACAGGTGTCACCGAAACGATTCCCGGCGCGATGTTGTAGGTGTCAAAGGACGGATGTTCCGCCCAGGCATCGGCCAGGGCGACGTCGGTGACGACGCCGCGCGGCGGGTCGGCGCGCGAGACGATGCCGATGCGTCCGGTGCCGGTTCCATCCACCGGGCTGAAGATGAACCACTGCCAGGGGTTGCTGAAGGGGGCGGTGGGTCGCGTCGGCTGCATGAAATTGGGCGGCAGTTGCACCATCTGCCAGGAGCCGATCACGTCGCCGGGCTGGGCCGGGTTCATCAGGGCCGCGCCTGGCGCCGCAGGCGGTGCCGCCGGCGTGGTTGCGGCCGGCATGGTGGCGGCCGGCGTGGCCGCCTTGGGCGCCGGGATGGTGCCATGGGCCGGTGCCGGCTTGGGCGGCGTACCCCCTTGTTTCTGCGGTGTCCCACCCGGCTGCACCGGCTGGCTGGCGCCGCCTTCCCAGGCGCACCCGGACAGCAGAAGGGCGCCCATCAGCACCGGGATGAGCAGGCCGCGTCGAATCATCTGAAACCCCCCGGGAATCCGTCAAACGAGCCGAGGGTCATCCTGACTTGCCCGGCCGGGCGCCAGTGTAGCGAGCGATTCCGGCCATGAGAAGCGGCGAACGCGTGATTCGTCCGGGCGGGCAGGCGAATTTCTGTGGAAAAATCGCTAGTTGGCCGGGGTGGCGTTCAAACGACCTTCTTCAGTTCAACCAGGAAACTGCCAAGCTCGGCGCCGAGATGGTCGGATTGCGCCTCCAGATCGCGCGTCGCCGCCAGCAACTCCTGGGTGGAAAGGTCGATCTCGCCCATGGCTTGGCGCACGTCGGCGACGTTGTGGGCGACCTCGCTGGCGCCGGCCGAGGCCTGCTCGACATTGCGCGCGATCTCGCCCGTGGCGGAGGATTGCTCGGTCAGCGACGAGGCGATCGCGGCCGAGGCGTCGTTGATGCTGCCCATGATCTCCTTCACCGTACGGATCGCCGTCGCGACATGGTCGACCGCGCTCTGGATGGAACCGACCTGGCCGGTGATGTCGTCGGTGGCACCCGCCGTCTGGTTGGCGAGGCTTTTCACCTCGTTGGCCACGACGGCGAAGCCCTTGC
Source organism: Dongia mobilis (assembly GCF_004363235.1). Lineage (GTDB taxonomy): Bacteria > Pseudomonadota > Alphaproteobacteria > Dongiales > Dongiaceae > Dongia > Dongia mobilis. Next base: position 200,903 of record NZ_SNYW01000012.1, on the reverse strand, counting down.
CGGCTTCGCCGGCCCGCGCCGCCTCGATGGTGGCGTTGAGGGCCAGCAGATTGGTCTGCTCGGCGATCTCGCGGATGAGGCGCACCACCTCGCCGATCTTGTCGGCGCTGGTGACAAGGCCCTCGACCTGGCGGTGGCCCGAATCCGTGCTGGTCGTGGCAGTCTTGACGATCTCGACCGAATGACGCGCCTGGCGGTTGATCTCGCCGATCGAGGTTGTGAGTTCCTCGGTCGCCGCCGCCACCGATTGCAGGCTGGCCGAGGCCTGGGCCGAGGCCGTGGCGACCGCCGCCGCGCGCTGGTTGGTCTGGGTGGTCGCATTCGTCAGCTGGGAGACAGTGGCCTTGAGGCGCTCCGCCGCCGCGCGCACCCGCTCGACCACGGCCGCAGCCATGCCCTCGAACCGATCGGTTGCGGCGCCGAAATCCTTGACCTTGGCTTCCATGGCGCCGGTCGCGTTGTTGATGGTCTGCGCCGCCTGGCGGAAGGCGCCCAGCATGCCGGTCTCCATGACATGCCGGTAATAGATGCGCTGGGTCACGGCATCGAGCGAGGCGCGCGATTCGCGTACGTAGGCATCGGCGCGGTCGGCAAAATCGTTGACCGCCCACATCAGCTCGCCGATCTCCCCGCCCAACTCGATACGGGTCAGCCGCGCCTCGAAATCGCCTGCCTGCAGGCGTTTGAGCACGGTGGTGGTGGCCTCAATCGCGCTCTTCTGGCGGGCATGCATGGCAAGCGCGCCGAGCCCTGCCAGGATCGCAACAGCCGCCGCGGCCAGGCCGACCCAGGCGGGCAGGCCGGCGAGGCTGGCGGCACCCGCGACAGCGCCGGCTAGGATCGCGAGGATGATCGGCAGGGCCAGGCTAAATCGAGAAAACAAACTGGTCATAGGTCATCCGTTGGCTTTTGAGTTTTTCCTGCAGGGCGTCATAGGCGCGGTTCATGCCGGCCTTGCGGTCGGCCTCCAGCGATTCGATCTGCCGCAGCTGGTCGTAGAGCGGCTTGATCACCTGATCGACGGTCGATTTTTTCGGCACGCGACGGCTCGAGTGATAGCCGACGATCTTGCCGTCCGGGCCAAAGGACGGCGTCACATGCGCCAGTACCCAGTAGTGGTCGCCATTGGTGGCCCGGTTGACCACATAGGCGAATATCTCGCGGCCGGACTCGATGTATTCCCACAGCAGCTTGAAGATGCAGCGCGGCATGTCGGGATGCCGGATGATACTGTGCGACGCGCCAAGGGCCTGCGCCGACGTCAGGCTGGAGATCCGGAGGAAGGTCTGGTTGGCGTAGGTGATGCGACCCTTGAGGTCCGTCTTGGTGACGATCACATCGTCGGCCGGAAAACTGCGTTCGTGGCCGGTGAGTGAACTCTGCGGTTTCATGTGCAATCCGATGTAATTTAACGTCGCTGACGCGGTTTCAGTGCCGAATCCGCATCACTGGCTTCTCGGGTGCAACCTATCCAAAAGCGGTTTACGAAAGATTGACAAATATTCAATCCGAACATGATAGATTTTCCCAATCGACCGGCGGGGGCGTGCCGAGCATGGTCGCCGGGCGGCGCAGGCCGTGGGCCGCGGCTCTGCGGTTGGCACAAGAAAGCAGGCAAATCAGCAGGTTGAGATTGCAGTCGCGAATTCCGTGAACCGGTTCACAACGCGCGCAGCCGGGCGCGGCCAAATGTCTTCCATCCTCGGAATAAACGGCCGGTCCGCGCGGTGTCGATTGGACCGGGTCCAATCTGACACGGAGAATGACATGATCAGCATCTACCGACGTGATTTCCTGACCAACTCAGGGGCGGCCCTGCTGGCCGCGATCGGTGCCGGCCTCGGGGGCGCCGGCCGCGCCATGGCCGGGACTGCCGCCGGCCAGATCAGCCGTCTCGCCGGAACGGCCACGATCCTGCGTGCCGGCGCCGCAATAGCGGTCGTGCCGGAACTGCCGGTCATGCCGGAGGACCGCATCCGCACCGGGGCGGACAGCCGCGTCGAGGTGACCTTCAGCGACGGCTCGGTCCTGACGGTGGGACCGGACAGCGACATCGCCGTCATCGCCTTTGCGCCCAATCCGGAGGAATCCAATGCGGTCCTCGAACTGCTATCCGGCATCGTCCGAGCCACGGTGAATTCGGCTACCGGGTGGAAACGCTTCGAGGTCCGCACCACCACCGCCGTCGCCTCGGTGCGCGGCACGGACTATCTGGTGGAGAATACGGGTGCGGCCAGTGCCGTCTTCGTGGCGGAAGGTCGGGTCGCGGTGTCCAGCCGGGTCGGCGCCGGCACGGTCGTCATCCGCGAAGGGCAGGGGGTTGACGTCACGGCCGAATACACGCCGCTGGCGGTCAGGGTCTGGGGTGCCAAGCGGCGTGACGCCGCATTGGCGCGGGTCACGTTCCCGTAATCGACCCCGCACGGTAATCACGACATGGCATCGGATATGGCGGGGAAGGGGCGGGCGCCGCGCGGCTGGCTCGGTCCGGTTCTGGCGGGCCTGCTGGGCGGGCTCGTCGCGTTGCTGCATCTTGCCGGCAACCCCGTGCTGGAAAGGATCGAAGGCATCACCCTGGATTGGCGCTTCGGCCTGCGCGGGCCGCTGGCCGCCCCGGACAATCTGGCCATCATCAGGATCGACGACCGGACCCTCGCCGCGCGCGGCCGCTGGCCGCTGCCGCGCGCCACCATCGCCGGCGCGATCGACCGGCTCCAGGCTGCCGGAGCCGGCGCCATCGGCATCGACATCCTGATGGTGGAGCCGGAGAACGCTGCGGCGCCCGATGGCGATGCTGTGCTGCGCCGGGCGCTGGCGCAGCGGGACAACACGGTGCTGGCGATGGCGGCGTTGCCGGATGATACGCTGCCGACGCCCGATGAAGCGGTCATGGGGCAGCTTGCCCTGCCGGCCGTCGCAAGACCCGCGACCGGGGCGTTGACACCGCCGCAGTTCCAGACCCTGCTACTGCCGATACCGGAATTCGTCGACGTGGCGCGCATCGGCCACGTCAATCTCCTGCGCGACGCCGGCGGCACCCCGCGGGAGCACTTTCCGGCCGTGGAAGTCGGCGGGCAGATGCTGCCCTCCTTTCCGCTGTTGCTGGCGGCGGCGCAGCGCGGGTTCGGCCGCGATTCGCTGGCCTTGTCGCTGAAGGGTGAATTGCGCCTGCCGGGCGATGCCGCCGCGGCGATGCAGCGGATCGGGCTTGGTCCCCGTCTCGGCATTCCGCTCAATTTTTTCGGCGGGCGCGGCACGATCGACAGTCATTCCATGACGGATCTCATCGACGGCAAGGTTCCGCCGGCTGCACTCGCCGGGCGCATCGTCCTCATCGGCGGCACGGCGACGGCACTCGGCGACGATTTCGTGACGCCGTTCGACCCCGCCCTGCCGGGCGTCGAGATCCTGGCGACCGCGGTCGCCAACCTGATGGATGACAGTTTTCTCAGACGATCGGCCGATCAGATCCTGCTCGAAACGGCCGTTGTGGTCGGCCTTGCCCTGCTGGCCTGGCTGTTGGGCCAGGCGCCGGGCCCGCGCCTCGGCCTCTGGCTGAACCTTGCCCTGCTGCTGGCGTGGTTTCTGCTCGCCCAGGCGTTGTTCATCTGGCCCCTGCGCTGGCTGGCTGTGGGCGCGCCCGGCATTGCCATCATCTTGGGGGCAGCCCTGGGTGTAGCCAGCCGAATGGTGCGCGAGCGGCGCCTCCGCGCCGAGGCGGAACGGCAACGCGGCAATCTTGCCCGCTACGTGCCGCCAAGCCTGGCGGACGCACTGGCCGAGCGGGCCGGGGACGCATTTGACGGCCGCGAGCAGATGGCAGCCATCCTGTTCGTCGACCTGCAGGGTTTCACCAGCGCCAGCGAAATCCGCTCGCCTTCGGAAACGGCGCATTTCCTGAAAGACTTCCACGCCCAGCTCGAGATGGTGGTGTCGCGGCATGGCGGCGTCATCGCCCAGTTCCTGGGCGACGGCGCCTTCATCCTGTGGGGATTGCCGCAACCCACGCCGGACGACCCCGCCCGCGCGGTTGCCTGCGCCCGCGACATGCTGTGCCGGTTGGGCAACTGGCAGCCGGACATGACGGCACGAATCGGCGTGCATTTCGGGCCGGTCGCGATGGCGCAGCTGGGCGGGCAGAACCAACTGCAACTGACCGCTGCCGGCGATACGGTCAATGTCGCCAGCCGGCTGGAGGCGATCGCCAAGGAAGTAGGTGCCATCCTTACCCTGTCCGACGACATGGCAAACGCATTGCGGGCCCTCGGCCGGCATGACCTCCTCGCCGGGCTTGCAGCCCAGCCGGCGCGGCGGGTGCGCGGGCGCGACCAGTTGCTGGGCTTCTGGTCGGCCAGCCGCATCGCCGACCTCGCCTAGGGCAAACCTGCTTGCCTTGCCGGGCAGGCTGTCCATAGTGGTGGCATATGCCAGTGTCGCGGAAGGCCGATGAGAGATAAGGACGTCAAGCTGCCCGGATTCGGCCGCGGCCTGTCGGCGCGTGTCCTTGCCCTCACCATCCTGTTCGTGATGGTGAGCGCCGTCCTGATCTATGCCCCGTCGATCGTGCGGTTCCGCGTGGAATGGCTGGAGGAAAAGCTCAACATGGCCCATCTGGCCGTGTTGGCCCTCGAGGCGACGCCCGACTACATGATCGACCCCGAACTGGAGGTGCGCCTGCTGAGCCATGTCGGGGCCAGGCTGATCGCGCTGCGCAGCTCCGACGGAAAGAACCTCCTGCTGCGCGGCACATCGCCACCGTTGCTGGTGCAGGCCAGCTTCGACCTCGGCGAGCGCAGTTTCCTGCAACTGGCCGAGGATGCCTTCGACACATTGCGCCAGCCGCGCAACCGCGTCCTGCGCGCCAAGGGATTCTCGCCGCGGGCTGCCGATATCGTCGTTGACATGGTGCTGGACGAATGGCCGCTGCGGCAGGCGATGATCGCCTATTCCTGGCGCATCCTCGGCATTTCGGTCGTCATCTCGCTGACCACCGCGGGGCTGGTCTTTGCCTCGCTGCAATGGCTGATCATCCGGCCGATGCGTCGCCTGACCGGCGGCATGGTCGCCTTCCGCCGCGATCCGGAACAGGTATCCCTCAACTTTGGCCGCACGAAGCGAAGCGACGAGATCGGCCTGGCCGAGCGCGAATTTGCCGAGATGCAGGAAAGGGTGCGACAGGCGCTGGTGCAGAAGGCGCGGCTGGCGGCACTCGGCACCGCGGTCAGCAAGATCAACCATGATCTGCGCGGCATCCTTTCCACGGCGCGGCTCGTCACCGATCGCCTCGCCGAAAGCGACAACCCGGAGATCAAGAAGGCCGCCCCGGCCCTGCTGCGCTCGCTCGACCGAGCCGCCGAACTCTGCTCCGATACGCTCAACTTCACCCGCGAGGGCCCGCCGAAACCCAACCTGGAGGCGGTCGACCTGCATGCCCTGGTGGAGGAGGTCGGCGAAAGCCTCGGCGCCGGTCGCGCGGGCGTCTGGCGGAACGAGGTGGCGCCGGATTGCCGATTGCTGGCCGATCACGGCCAGCTGTTCCGCGTGCTCCATAATCTCGGCGACAACGCCCTGCTGGCCGGTGCCGGCAAGGTGACCGTCACGGCGCGGCATGACGAGGGGCGGGTGGTCGTCGAGGTCGGCGATGACGGGCCCGGTCTGCCACCCAAGGCGGTCGAGAACCTGTTCGAACCCTTCAGGGGCTCGGCGCGGGCCGGCGGGACGGGGCTTGGTCTGGCCATCGCGCGCGAACTCGTCCGCGGCCAGGGCGGTGAGCTGCGCCTTTCGCGCAGCGACGCCGAGGGTGCGGTCTTTGCCCTCGACCTGCCAGCGGCCTGACAGTCACTCGATGGCGAAGGTGAGTGCCTTCAGATAGGCGCTTTCCGGCAGGCCGGGATGGACCGGATGATCCGGCGCCGCACCGGTCTGGTAGAGCAGGCGCGCATGGCGGCCGGTCTCATGGATGCCGCGCTGGGCCTGGCGCAGCAATTCGTCCGCCGGCATGTTGTGCGAGCAGGAGCACAGCATCAGGATGCCGTCGGGCGCCACGCAGGCGGCGGCGAGGCGCGCCAGCTTGCGATAGGCGCGCGCGCCCTGATGGAAATCCTTGCGCGACTTGACGAAGGCGGGCGGGTCGGCGACCACGACGTCGAACCGCCGGCCGGCCCGTGCCAGTTCCTCCAGCACGTCGAAGGCTTCGCCCTGGCGTGCCGTGAAAGCCGCGGCGACGCCGTTGAGGCGGGCCGCCTCGCCGGCTCGTTCGAGTGCCGGCGCGCTGCGATCGAGGGCGAGGGCGGAAGCAGCGCCACCCTTGAGCGCGGTGACCGCGAACCCGCCCATATAGCAATACGCATCGAGCAGGCTGCGGCCACGGGCGAGGCGCGCCACCAGCGCCCGGTTGTCGCGCTGGTCGAAGAACCAGCCGGTCTTCTGCCCGGCAGCCGGGTCGGCCACGAAGCGGCAATCGTTCTCGCTTACGGCGACCGCCTCGGCAAGCGACCCCTTCAGATATTCCTGGCGAGGCGGCAATCCCTCCAGCTCGCGTGCCGGGCCATCGCCGCGCAGCAGGATGACACGCGGCTGGAACAGGGCGTCTAGGGCGGCGGCGATCTCGCTCGCCTCCCGGTCCATGCCGGCGCTCGACGCCTCGATCACGAAGACGTCGTCATAGCGGTCGATGACGCAGCCGGGGAAGCCATCGGCCTCGGCGTGAACCAGACGGTAGTGCGGCACCCCGATCAGCCGCTCGCGCAAGGCCAGCGCCCTCTCCAGCCGTGCCTGCCAGAAGGTGCTGTCGATGACGGCGCCGCAATCGCGGGTGATGATGCGACCGGCGATCAGCGATCGAGGATTAAATAAGGCGAGGGCCAGCGGCCTGCCGTCGGCATGGCGCAGGGTGACGATGCTGCCGGCCGGTATCGCCTTCGCCTCCGGCGTCATCTGGAGTTCGTTGGAATAGACCCAGGGATGCCCGCCGAGGATGCGGCGATCCTCGCCGGATTTGAGGTGGATGGTTGGTCGCTTGCTCATGGTTCTGTCCCCGCGGGCCGTCGGCGTCAATCAGCCAGGGCGACGCCCTCGCGCCGCGGGTCGCTGGCGCCGTAGAGGCGACCGTCCTGCAGCAGGATGACGTTGAGTCCGCTTTCCAGCGCCTGGGTCTGGACTTGATGGCCGCGCCCCCGCAGCAACTCGAACAGCGCCTCGCCGCCGGGACTGGCCTCGATGACGGTGGCGCCGTTGCGGTTGATGACATGCGCCGCGGCGATCGCGGTGTAGGGGTCCTGATGCCAGTCAATGAGGCGTTGCAGGGCTTGTGCCACATAGCCGATGATGTTGGCGCCGCCCGGCGAACCGACGACGGCCATGAGATTGCCGTCGACCCGGTCGAACACCAGCGTCGGCGACATCGAGGAGCGCGGCCGCTTGCCCGGCTCTACCCGATTGGCCGTTGCGCGACCACGACTGGCCGGCAGGAAGGCAAAGTCGGTCAGCTGGTTGTTGAGCAGGAAGCCCGCCGCCATGACATGGCTGCCGAATGGCCCTTCGATCGAACTGGTGAAGCTGACGGCGTTCCCGGTCGCGTCGACGATCGACATATGGCTGGTGGATGGCAGTTCCGGCAGCAGCGGCGGCGTGGGTGGCAGGGCGCCGATCTGGGCCGAATCCGAAGGTTGGCCGGGTTCGGCCTCGTCCATGGCATCGGTCGGGTCGATCTCGGCGGCGCGCATGGCGAGGTAGTCGCCGCTGAGCAGGCGCGCCACCGGTATGGTGGCAAAGGCGGGGTCGGCGACATAGCGATCGCGATCGGCAAAAGCGAGGCGGCTTGCCTCGGCAAAGAGATGCGCCGCATCGATTCCGCCAGGGTCGAGTGGCGCCAGATCGAACTGGCGCAGGATGCCGAGGATCTGCAGCACGGCGAGGCCGCCGGAACTGGACGGGCCCATGCTGCAGACGTGGCGCGCCCGGTAATCAAGGCAGAGCGCGGCGCGGCGTTCCGGGCGATAGCCGGCGAGGTCGGCAAGTGTGATATCGCCCGGCTGCGGCACAGCCGCGTTGACGGCGTCCACGATCTCGCGGGCAATGCGTCCGCGGTAAAAGGCGTCGGCACCGCCATCAGCGATTTCGCGCAGACTCCTGGCCAATTCCGGGTTGCGCAGCATGGCGCCCGGCGCCAGCGGCTTGCCGTCCGGCGTGAAGAAATAGCCGCGCGTTGTCGGCTGTGTGGCCAACAATGCGTCCCCGGCGATCCTGCCGGACAGGCGCGGCGAAACCGGGAAGCCCTGTTCGGCATGGGCGATCGCCGCTGCGAACAGGTCGCGCCAGGGCAGGCGGCCGTGATCCTGGTGCGCCAGTTCCAGCATGCGCAGCACGCCCGGCACGCCGACAGATCGCCCACCGGCCATCGCCTCGCGAAACGGCATCGGCTGGCCGTCCGGCTGCAGGAATCGATCTGTCCGCGCGGCGGCGGGCGCCGTTTCGCGGCCGTCATAGCTGTCGATGCGGCCGTCCTCGATGCCGTAATGCAGCAGATAGCCGCCGCCGCCGATGCCGGAGGATTGCGGTTCCACCAGGGTAAGCACCATCTGCACGGCGATGGCGGCGTCGATGGCGCTGCCGCCGCGCCGCAGGATGTCGCGCCCGGCGGCCGCTGCCAGCGGATGCGCGGCCACGACCATCTGCCTTTCCCCGGCGGTAACGCGACCGGCCGCGACCTGCTCCGCCAGTGCCGGCAGTTCTGCCAGCATCGCTGGGCGTACCGGTTCGGGACTCTGGCAGGCCGCCAGGGCCGCCGCTGCCAGACCGGCAAAGGCTGCAAGGGTGCCGCGCAGGGCCCGCGGGGAAGCGAGAGGAAAGGATCGGGACATGGGGGCTGTCTTAGCCGCCGAACCCGGCCTCCGCAAGCCCCGGCCGCCGGAGGGGCGGACCGCGGGCGGTATTCCTAGCTGCGGATACCGCGCAGGCGTTCGGAGCGGCGGCGCAACAATTCGACCGTCACCAGCATTGCCGCGGCAGTCAGGACCAGCATGGTGGCGGCAGCCGTAATGGTCGGGCTGATCTGCTCGCGGATGCCGCTGAACATCTGCCGGGGCAGGGTACGCTGGTCGGGGCTGGCGATGAACAGCACCACCACCACCTCGTCGAAGGAGGTGATAAAGGCAAAGAGGGCGCCGGAGATCATGCCGGGCAGGATCAGCGGCAGGGTGATCTTGCGGAAGACGGTCAGCGGCGGTGCGCCAAGGCTGGCCCCGGCGCGGTTGAGCGATTGGTCGAAACCGATCAGCGTCGCCGTCACGGTGATGACCACGAAGGGTGTCGCCAATGCGGTATGCGCCAGGATGATGCCGAAATAGGTATTGTTGAGGCCGAGATTGGCGAAGAAGAAATACATGCCGACCGCGGTGATCACCACGGGCACGATCATCGGCGAGATCAGAAAGGCCATTACCCAGGCGCGATAGGGAAAATTCGCCTTGGCAAGGCCGAGTGCTGCCAGCGTCCCCAGCACCATCGAGAGAGCGGTCGCCGAAATGGCAATGATGAGCGAGGATTTCAGCGCATCAAGCCAACGCGGATCGGTGAAGAAATCCTCATACCAGCGCATCGAGAGGCCCGGCATCGGATAGGTGAAATAGGGCTCGGAATTGAAGCTCAGCGGCATGATCGCGATGATCGGCGAGATCAGGTACAGCAGCACCATCGCGCAAAGCAGAATGAGCGCCACGCGCCAGAGGCGCTCCAGGGGCGAGGCGTAGGGTGGCAGGTTCAGCATGGCGCGATCACCCGAGCTTCATCTTGTCGATACCGACAAGGCGGTTGTAGACGGCATAGAGGATGAGGGTGGCGCAGAGCAGCACGGCACCCAGGGCCGATGCCTGGCCCCAGTTGAGTTCGCGGTTGGTGTAGAGGGCCACGAAATAGCTGATCATCTGGTCGGACGGGCCGCCAACCAGGGCCGGCGTGATGTAATAGCCGAGGCAGAGGATGAAGGTGAGCAGGCAGCCCGCGGCGATGCCGGGGACGGTCTGTGGAAAATAGACTGTCCAGAAAGCGCGGAACGGACCGGCGCCGAGCGAGCGCGCCGCGCGCACATAGCTGGGCGAGATCGTCTTCATGACGCTGTAGATCGGCAGCAGGGTAAAGGGCAGCTGGATATGGGTCATCGCGACCACGGTACCGAAGCGGCTGAAAATCAGCTGCAGGGGCTCGTCGGTCAGCCCCAGCCAGAGCAGCAGGTTGTTGATCGGGCCTTCCGTCTGCAGCACCACCACCCAGGCCGTGGTGCGGACCAGCAGCGAGGTCCAGAACGGCAGCAGCACGAAGATGAGCAGGATATTGCTGTGCCTGGGCGGCAGCGTCGCCAGGATATAGGCGAGCGGAAAGCCGAGCAGCAGGGTCGCGAGCGTTACCAGCGTGCTGATGCCGAGCGTGCGGATGAAGATGTCGACGAACAGGCGCTGGTCGGGCGGCACCTGCTCGATCTCGCCGGCCGGGCTCCATTGCAGGTCGACCGCCTTCAGCAGATAGAAGCTGGTGGTGGGGCTGCCGGCGCGCTTGATGGCGCTCCAGGTCTCGGTCTTGCCCCAAAGCGGGTCGAGGGCGAGGAAGGCCTCCTTGTAGGGGCCGCTTTCCATCTTCTCGGCGGCGCGGCCGGCCTGCAATGACTTGCTGCGGGCGCCCGAGATTTCGTAGTTGAGCCGCTTGCCGACGAGGCCGGTATTCTTGGTTTTCTGGGTCTCGCGCAGATCCTCGGCAAAGGCGGCGAAGACGGGCTCGCCGGGAAGATCGGTGCCGTCCCACTCAGCGAGAGCTTCGATGGTCCGGGGAAGGTTGTCGGCGATTTCCGGATTGTCCACGGCGCGCGTCATCAGGATGACGATCGGCACCAGGAAGACGAGGAGGACGAACAGGAAGAGCGGCAAGACCAGCAGACCGGCGCGCAAGCGCTGCATGCGTTCGGCGCGACGCAGCCTCGCCTTCAGCGAGGATTGCACTAGATCGAAGGTGGTAACACTCATGCTGCGGGCCGACGCTCGAGATTGAAGCAAGGACTAAAAAAAGGAACCGGCGGGAAGTTGGCTTCCCGCCGGCCGTGACGATCTGCGTTACTGGGCCAGCCAGGTGTTGAGGCGGGCGCGCAGTTCTTCCATGTTGTCGCCCCAGAACTCGGCGCTGAACGGATAGGCCAGGGCCAGGTTGTCCGGATGCGTCGGCAGGGTCTTGGCCAGTTCCGGCTCGACCAGCGCGACCGCGTCGAGATGGGTCGGGCCATAGGGGATCGACGGCGCCAGGGCCGACTGGACTTCCGGCGTGCTGGCAAAGGCGATGAAGTCATAGGCCGCGTCGATGTTGGGCGTGCCCTTGGCGATGGCCCACATGTCGAGGTCGGGCGCCTGGGCGTCCCAGACGATCTGGAGCGGTGCGCCTTCCTTGATCGCATTGGCGATACGGCCGTTCCAGGCCGTGCTCATCACCACTTCGCCATCGGCAAGCCATTGCGGCGGCTGGGCGCCGGCTTCCCACCAGACAACCTGGCTCTTGATGGTGTCGAGCTTGGCGAAGGCGCGGTCGACGCCCTCCGGCGTGCCGAGCACTTCATACACCTTGTCCTTCTCGACGCCGTCGGCGATCAGGGCCCATTCCAGGTTGTTCATCGGGTTCTTCTGCATGCCGCGCTTGCCCGGGAACTTCTCGAGATCGAAGAAGTCGGCAATCGTCTTCGGCCCTTCCTGGAACTTGGTCGTGTTGTAGGCGAAGATGGTGGCATAGACGTCCGAACCGATGGCGCAATCCAGGGCGGCGCCGGGCAGGATCTTGGACTTGTCGACGATGCGGGAATAGTCGAGTTCCTCCAGCACACCCTCGTCGCAGCCCTGCAGGGCGGTCGGGGTGTCGACGCTGATCACGTCCCAGCTGACCGTGCCGCTCTCGACCATGGCGCGGATCTTGGCGATTTCGCCGGTGTATTCCTCTTCCTTCACCGCGGCGCCGGTCTTGTCGGCATAGGGCTTGAAGATGGTGTTGCGCTGCGCTTCCTGATAGGCGCCGCCCCAGGAGACCACAGTCAGGCTGCCGGAGGCGTAGGCCGCCGTGGCCAGGACGCCGGCCGCGACCAATGCCGCGACGGACCCCTTAATCATCATCTGCTTTTTCATGTCTCTGAACCTTCCCTGCGTGTGCCACCCGAAACGGATTTTCGGTTTGGAAACACGATTTCTACCGCTCGCCTTCCCGGGGTCCCGGCCGGAGCGGTGTGAAGCCCGGGCCCGGTAGCCAATTGCTGGTGCAGTCCGATCATGACGACTGGCGTCACGCCCGGTCCACACACGAATTCGTCAGAACGCGTCGAGTGCGCGGCAATCCTCGGCCTTCCACGCCACCCTGACCTTCTGGCCCGGCGACATGGCGGGAACGCCCTCGGCATTGGGCACCTTGACGATGAAGTTGGCATTGCCCAGGACCGAGACGCGGCAGCGCGTATGGTCGCCCAGATAGATCAGTTCCTGCACCTCGGCCTCGAACTGGTTGGGATACTGGCCCGCTTCCGGGTTGATCCGCACGCGTTCGGGACGCAGGGAAAGCGTCGTCGGGCTGCCTGCATCCCGCACGCTGATGGGGGTCGCCGCGACCTGGCCCTGACCTTCGATCGCCACGGTGCAGGCACCGTTGCCGATCGACGTCACCTTGCCGTTGAGGCGGTTGTTCTCGCCGATGAACTGGGCGACGAAGGAGTTTTCCGGCCGTTCATAGAGGTCGGCCGGCCGCGCCAGCTGCTGGATTATGCCGTCATTGAACACGGCGACACGGTCGGACATGGTCAGCGCTTCCGACTGGTCATGGGTCACGTAGACGATGGTGACGCCGAGCCGCTCGTGGATGTGCTTGATCTCGATCTGCATGTGCTCGCGCAGCTGCTTGTCGAGGGCGCCCAGCGGTTCGTCCATCAGCACCAGCTTGGGGTCGAAGACAAGGGCGCGGGCCAAGGCGACGCGCTGCTGCTGTCCGCCCGAGAGCTGGGCCGGTCGCCGCTTGCCCATGGCCGGCATCTGCACCATGTCGAGGGCGCGCTCGACCTTGGCGGCAATTTCACTTTTCGGAACCTTGCGCACCTGCAGCGGGAAGGCGAGGTTCTCCTCCACCGTCATGTGGGGGAACAGGGCATAGTTCTGGAACACCATGCCGATATTGCGCTTGTGCGGCGCGACGTTGTTGACCTCGACCTTGTCGATCTCGATGCGGCCATGGGTCGGAACCTCGAAACCGGCCAGCATCATCAAGGTCGTGGTCTTGCCGGAGCCTGACGGCCCCAGCAGGGTCAGGAATTCGCCGCGCTCAATGGTCAGATTGAGGTTCTTAACGACGAGAATCTCGCCGTCATAGGTCTTTTGTACATCTGAAAAAACGACAAACGGATCCGTGCTCGTACCCATCGTTCCCAAACTCAGCCCCCGCTCAGCAACCCTGACAGGTCACGTGAATGCGAAACATTTTTTCTTGTGCGCTGCAGCGCCAGTGGCATTTTCACGGCCACCATCCGCGTTTAATGCACCAGCGCAGAGCGAGTCAACGCAAAACGCCCGGCGCACAGCCAAGCGCCGCGCAGGAGGCGAGCCATGGGATCGCTCCGGGTCGAGCGGCCCGGAGAACGCGTCACGGCGCGACGATCTGCGCTCAGGCCGCTATGGGGAGATAGAGCTCGCGCCAGACCGCGCCAAGAGCCGTCACCAGTTCCGACAGCAACCTATCATTGTGATAGGGGCTCGGCGTGAAGCGCAACCTTTCCGTGCCACGGGGAACGGTCGGAAAGTTGATCGGTTGGACATAAATCCGGTGACGCTGCAACAGCAATCCGGCAGCCTCGCGGCAGGAATCGGCATCACCGACCATGACCGGCACGATATGGCTGGCGCTGGGCAGCACCGGCAGGCCGGCTTTGGCCAGCATCGTCTTGAGCTTGCCCGCTTGGGCCTGATGCGCGGTGCGCAGATCGTCGGCTGCCGAAAGCAGCGCCAGGCTGGCGCGGGCGCCGGCCGCAATGACTGGCGGCAGGGCAGTCGTGAAGATGAAGCCGGGGGCGAAGCTGCGCACGAAATCAACCAGCAGGGCGGAGCCGGCGATGTAGCCGCCGATCAGGCCGAATGCCTTGCCGAGCGTTCCCTGGATGATGTCGAGGCGATGCGCCTGGCCGTCGCGGGCAGCGACACCGGCACCCTGCGGGCCATACAATCCGACCGCATGCACCTCGTCGAGATAGGTGAGGGCGCCGAATTCGTCGGCAAGATCGCAGATGGCGCCGATGGGGGCGATGTCGCCATCCATCGAATAGACGCTCTCGAAGGCGATCAGCTTGGGCCGGTCTGCCGGCGCGGCGGCCAGCAGGGATCGCAAATGTGCGACGTCATTGTGGCGGAAAATCTGATACTCGGCGCGGCTGTTGCGGATGCCGGCGATCATCGAGGCGTGGTTATCGGCATCCGAGAAGACGATGCAGCCCGGAATCTGCCGCGCCAGGACGCTGAGTGCGGCTTCGTTGGCGACGAAGCCGGAGGTGAAGGTGAGGGCTGCTTCCTTGCCGTGCCAGGCGGCCAGTTCGCGCTCAAGCTCGACCAGTTCATGGCTGTTGCCCGAGATGTTGCGGGTGCCGCCGGCCCCGGCCCCGCAGCGCCCGGCCGACGCCTGCATGGCGGCGATGATGGCGGGGTGCTGGCCCTGGCCGAGATAGTCGTTGCTGCACCAGACCGTGACTTCGACCGGCGCGGCATCCGGGCTGCCGCGGTAGAGCGCCTTAGGGAAGCGGCCGGCGAGGCGCTCGATATCGGCAAAGACCCGATAGCGCCCTTCGTCTTTCAGGGCGCCGAGCCTGTCAGCAAACAGGCTGTCGAAACGGCCCGACATGTCAGACTTGGCCCTCGCGCCGGAGCCAGGCGTGGGTCTCCTCCAGCGCCTTGCCGAAGCGCGCGAACATTTCGTCAAGCTGCTGCTCGGTCGAGACTAGCGGCGGGCAGAAGCAGATCGAATCCACCACCGGCCGAACGATCAGGCCATGATCGTGGGCAATCCGGACCAGATTCGGCCCAACGGCGAGCTTGGAATCGAAGCTGGCGTGGCTTGCCTTGTCGCGCACCAGTTCGATGGCGCCGACCAGGCCGATCTGGCGCACCTCGCCCACCAGCGGGTGTCCGGCAAAGGCCTGCATGCCGCGGGCAAAGTGCGGGGCGAGCGCGCGGACGCGGGCGACAATGTCGAGATCCTCGTAGATGCGGAGCGTTTCCAGGGCTACCGCGGCCGCGAGCGGGTGGCCGGAATAGGTCAGGCCGTGGGCGAAGCTGCCAAGGCGATTGGAATGGTCGCGCAGGGTCTCGTAGACCGGCTGGTTGATGAGAATGGCCGCGATCGGCGCCTGGCCGGCTGACAATTGCTTGGCGCTGGTGACGAGGTCGGGCGTCATGCCGTAGGTCTGGCTGCCCCACCAATTGCCGGTACGGCCGAAGCCGCAGATGACCTCGTCGGCGACCAGCAGAATTTCGTACTTCCTGAGGATGGGCATCACCTTGGCCCAATAGGTCGCGGGCGGGATGATGACGCCGCCCGCACCCTGAACCGGTTCCGCGAACATGGCCGCGATCGTTTCCGGCCCTTCCGCGAGGATCAGCTTCTCCAGGTTCTCGGCACAGCGCGTGGCGAAATCCGCCTCGCTCTCGCCCGGCTCGGCAAAGCGGTAATGATGCGGGCAGTCGGTGCGCAGGATGCCGGGAACCGGCAAGTCGAAATCGGCGTGGACGGCGGGCAGGCCGGTGAGTGATCCCGAGGCAATGGTGACGCCGTGATAGGCCTTGTTGCGGGCGATGATCTTTTTCTTCTGCGGGCGGCCGAGAGCATTGTTGAAATACCAGACCATCTTGATCGCGGTATCGTTGGCCTCGGAACCCGAATTGCAGAAATAGGCCTTCGACATCGGGACCGGAGCGAGGCCGACCAGCTTTTCGGCCAGTTCCACCGTCGGCGTCGCCACCTTCTGGGTGAAGGTGTGGTAGTAGGGCAGGATCTCCATCTGCCGCCTCGCCGCCTCGATCAGGCGCGGCTGCGGCCCGAAGCCGAGGGCGCAGCACCACAGGCCAGAGAGGCCGTCGAAATACTCCTTGCCTTCCTCGGTATAGATGAAGGGCCCATCGCCGCGGGTGACGACGAAGCCGCCTTCCTGCTCGTTCTTGAGGGCGTTGGTATAGCCGTGGAAATGATAGGCGCCGTCGCGTGCGGCAAGCGAATTCGGTCTCGCGGACATGATTTCTTTCCGGTCAGGCATGCCTGCCGCGCATCCCTGGCGGCTGGCTCTGGGGATCAAGGCGCAATATCCTATGTCGGATGATGCAAGTCAAAGCCGGGTCGGCACCCCAGATGGGGCAAGCCGTCGCACCCGGGCAGAACTCATTTGGACTGGGGAAGGGTTAGCGATGTCGTTGCGAATCTGTATCGGGGGTGCCACTGGCTGGACCGGCAAGGCGCTGGTGGCGGGCGTGGTGGCAGCGCCGGATCTGGCGCTGGCGGGCGCTGTCGCGCGCAAGGCGGCCGGCGCCGATGCCGGAACAGTGGCCGGGCTGGAGCCCCTTGGTCTGGCCGTCGCCGGCGATGTGGCGGCGGCGCTGAAGGCCGAGCCCACCGACGTCTATATCGATTACACGCATCCGTCGGCGGTAAAAGCGAATGTGCTGACAGCGCTTGCACTGGGTGTCCCCGCAGTGGTCGGCACATCGGGCCTCGGCGCCGAGGATTATGCCGAGATTGCAAACGCGGCCGAGCGCCAGGGGCTGGGTGTGGTAGCCAGCGGCAATTTCTCGATCACCGCCAGCCTGCTGACGCGCTTCTCCCTGCTGGCGGCGCAACACGTCGCCGATTACGAGATCATCGACTACGCCAAGGCGAGCAAGCCCGACGTGCCCTCGGGGACGGCGCGGGAACTGGCCGAGCGCATGGGCGCCATCCAGAAAAGTGTGCCGGGCCATCCGATCGATGAGATCATCGGACCGAAGGAAACACGCGGCGCCGATGTCGGCGGCGGCCGCGTCCATGCGGTGCGGCTGCCCAGCTATGTGCTGGCGGTCGAAACCATCTTCGGCAAAGAGGGCGAGCGCCTCACGATCCGCCATGATGCCGGCACCTCGGCCGGCCCCTATGTCGCCGGCACCCTGTTGGCGGCACGGCGCGTCGTTGCGCTGAAGGGTCTGGTGCGCGGGCTCGACAACCTGCTCTTCGGCCCGCTGCCTCAGTAGGTGATCTCGGCGAGCGGTCCGTAGAACGCCGCGGAAAAGCCGGCGGCGTCGCGGGCCTCCGTGTTGAAGGGCGGCTTCAGGCGGCCCTTGAAATGGGTGCGGACCAGGTCCTGCCAGACAGCACGCGGCTCCAGGCCGCGCGCGTTCGCCACGTGATCGAACCATCTCTTGCCGATGGCGACATGGCCGATCTCGTCGCGATAGATGATACCGAGGATGTCGGCACTGGCGTCGTCGCCGCCACGGCGCAGGCTGGCGACCGTCGCCGGGGTCACGTCGAGGCCGCGCGCCTCCAGCACCAGCGGCACGATGGCGAGGCGCGCCAGCAGATCATGCGCGGTCTCGGTTGCGGCTTGCCACAACCCGTCATGGGCGGGGAGATCGCCATAGGCGGCGCCAAGATCGCCGAGCCGCGCCTGCAGCAGCGAAAAATGCAGGCCCTCCTCGTCGCCGACGCGGACCCAATCGTCGAGAAAGGCGCGCGGCATATCCGTGGCGCCGAAGCGCGCTACCATGTCCCAGGCAAGATCGATCGCGTTCAACTCGATATGGGCCAGGGCATGCAGCAGGGCGATGCGCTTTTCCGCATTGCCGCCGCCCTTGCGGCGCGGCATGTCGCCCGGCCGGCAGAGGGCCGGCCGAACCGGCCGCGCCGGACGGTCCGGCGGCGTCACTGCCAGCGGCATGGCAAGCGCGCCGGCGCGCCAGGCGGCGGCTGCTTGACGTGCCAGCGCGGCCTTTGCAGCGGCATCCGCCGTTGCAAGGACGGCGATCGCCGCGCCGGCAAGATCGTCCATCAATCCAGTTCCTTGATCGCCTTGGCGACCTCCTCGACATGGCCGGGGACCTTGACCTTGCGCCAGATGCCGCGGATGACGCCCTTGGCGTCGATCAGATAGGTGGCGCGTTCGATGCCCATATACTTCTTGCCGTACATGCTCTTTTCCACCCAGACGCCGTAATCCTCGGTCACCTTGCCGGTGTCATCGGCCCCCAGCGTGAAGTTGAGGTCGTACTTCTTCTTGAACTTGTCGTGGCTCTCGACCGAATCCCGCGAAACGCCGATCACGACTGCATCCAGCTTCTTGAAGGCGGGTTGCTTGTCGCGGAAACCGCAGGCCTCGGCGGTGCAGCCGCTGGTATCGTCCTTGGGATAAAAATACAGCACGACGTTCTTGCCCTTGAGTCCACTCAAGGAAACCTTGCCACCGCCATCGGTCTTCAGGTTGAAGGCGGGGGCCTTGTCGCCGATCTCAAGCATCGCGGTCCTGGCTGCCATCTTGTCTGTCTCCCTCCTCGCTGGAATCCACGTCGAAAATCTTGTTGAACAGGGCGAATACCTGTGCCTGCCGGTCCATCACCATGGCCTTCAGGGCATTGAAATCCGGCTCGCTGGCGCTCTGTGCGAGTTGCCGACGCGTCGGCTCCGACAACTTCGCCTCTACCAGCCTGCCCTCCACCACCAGGCGGATGATCTGCTGCAGGCAATGCCAGAGCCTTGCCGTCTCGATCAGCGTATTGGCGATGCCGGGCTCCAGCAAACCCTGGTCGCGGATACGGGTCAGAGCCACCACCGGATCTCCGGCGATGATCGCGGCATCGCCCCGGGCATGGCGCAGGATCAGGTATTGCGCAATGAAGTCGATGTCGACCTGGCCGCCGCGGCAATGCTTCAGGTCCCAGACATCGTCGGTGCGATGCTGCTGTGCCATGCGCCGGCGCATGTCGAGGATGTCGAGGCGCAGTTTCTCCGGGTCGCGTTCCCGGCAGATGATGCGGTCTAGCGCCGCCCGGACATCGGCCGCAAAACCGGCATCGCCGGCGATCACCCGGGCCCGCGTCAGGGCCATGTGCTCCCAGGTCCAGGCTTCGGTGGCCTGGTATTTCTCGAACGAGGCGAGGCCGCTGGCGATCGGCCCGGAATTTCCGCTGGGGCGCAGGCGCATATCCACCTCGAACAGGCGTCCCTCGCCGGTCGCCGCCGTGATCGCACTGATCAGGCGCTGCGCGAGGCGGGCATAGTACTGGATCGGCGGCAACGGCTTGGCGCCGCTCGACAGCAGGGTGTCCCAGTTCTCGACGTCACCGGGGACGTCGTAGAGAAAGACAAGGTCGAGGTCAGACGTCACGGTCATCTCGCGGCTGCCGAGCTTGCCAAGAGCCAGCAGGGCCAGGCCGCGACCGGGAAGCCGGCCGTGCGGCTGCAGGAATTCAGCCATGACGCGCGGGAACAGGGCTTGCAGGGCACAATCGGCGACATCGGAAAGTCGCGGGCCTGCGGCATCGCCATCGATCAGGCCGCGCAGCAACCTGACGCCGATCTGGAATTGCTGGTCCTTGGTCCAGCGCCGCAGCACGTCAAGCGCGTCCTGGAAGTCGGCCGCCAGTTCGAGCTGCCGATCGAGGTCGGCGACGAGGGCGTCCTTGTCGCTGCTGACATCATAGAGCCCGGCCGCCAGCACCCCGTCCAGCAGAGCGGGGCGGCGCGCCAATTGTTCGGCGAGGAACGGCGCCATGCCCATGGCCTCGGCGATGAGGTCGAGCAGCGCCGGATTGGAGTAAAGCAGGGCGAAGAACTGCACCCCGGCCGGCAGGGCGCGCAGGAAATCGTCGAAGCGACGGAAAGCAATGTCGGGATCGGCGCTGTTGGCCAGGGCGGCCAGCAGGCGCGGCATCAGTTCCGTCAGCAATTCGCGCGCCCGGGCGCTTCGGGTGGCGCGATAGCGGCCGTGATGCCAGGCGCGGATCTGGGCCGAGATGGCGCTGCCGTCGCCGAAGCCCATGCGTTGCAGGGTGTTGACCGTCTCCGGGTCGTCCTCGGTGCCGGTGAAAACCAGGCTGCCGGCAATGCCGGCTTCGGCAGCCCCGAGGCTCGGCGCTTCCTCGAACAATTCGGCGTAGTGATCTTCGACGCGACCCAGATGATAGCGCAGGGTCGCCTCGAACTCGGCCGTGTCGCTGTGACCGTTGAAGATGGCGACACGGTCGAGAGCCGGTCCATAATCCGGCAGAGTTTGCGTCTGCTGGTCGTCGATCATCTGCAGGCGGTGCTCGACCTGGCGCAGATAGCGATAGGCGCGGATAAGTTCGTCGGCGACGGTGCGGCTGCACTTGCCGACCTGGACCAGGCCCTCGATGGCCCCGCAGGTGGTGCGGTTGCGCAGTTCCTTGGCACGTCGACCCCAGATCAGCTGCTGCGTCTGGGCGAAGAACTCGATCTCGCGGATGCCGCCGCGCCCCAGCTTGATGTTATGGCCGCCGACCGCGACCTGGCGATGACCCTTGACCGCGTGGATCTGCCGCTTGATCGAGTGGATGTCCTGGATGGCGGCGAAATCGAGGTGCTTGCGCCAGATGAAGGGGCGCAAGCGATAGAGAAAGAGCGAGCCCGCCTCCTGGTCGCCGGCAACGACGCGAGCCTTGATCATAGCGGCACGCTCCCAGTTCTGCCCCATGCCCTCGTAATAGGTCTCGGCGGCGAGCGTCGAGATCACCAAAGGTGTGGAAGCGGGGTCTGGCCGCAAGCGGAGATCAATCCGGAAGACATAGCCGTCGGCGGTACTGTCCTGGAGGATGCGGACCATGTTGCGGGCGAGGCGAACGAAGCACTCCTGCGCCGTCTTGCGCCCGGTGTAACGGACCTTTTCCCGTTCGAACAACAGGATAAGGTCGATGTCGCTAGAATAGTTGAGTTCCCGGGCCCCCAGCTTGCCGAGGCCGAGGATGATAAAGCCGGAATCCAGCTCCGGGTCGTCGGGATGCGGCAGTTCGATTTCGCCGCTGGCGGCGAGCTGGCGCAGGAGGTGGCAGAGCGTCGCCGAGAGGGCGGTTTCGGCAAATCTGGTGAGGGCCGCCGTCACCTTCTCGAGCGGCCAGAGGCCGCTCACATCACCGGTGGCGACGATCAGCGCCACCTGCCGCCGGGCGCGACGCAGGGCACTCATCAGTTCCGTTTCTGCCAGCCCTTCCAATGACTTGGGTGTGACAGCGGTCACGACATTGTTAAAGACAGAATCGGGATCCTGGGCTAAAAGTTCGAGGAAGGTTCCGGTTTCAGCCAGCAGGCATCGGCCGAGGAAGGGCGAATTTCCGCACAATGCCGCCAGGAGCGAGGCGGCGATCGGCGAAGCGGCCAGCGTCGCGTTGTCCTCAGCCGACAGGTTCTGCCGCAGCATGTCGCGGTGCAACTCCACCTGACGCGGGTCGCTGGGTCGTGGCAGACTGGAAGGATCAAGTGCGGCAAGCGGCGATATCGTCACGGATGGCGCTTCTGGAACGGGCAAGGACTGGCGAGAGAGTGATGAGGCTGAGCGTTCCGGTCAAGCACATGCATGGTGCTGCGCTTCGGCCGGAGACGGCGAATCGCCGGCCGGAACGGGAGGCCGGGCCAACCGGTTGCACGGCAGAAGGTGCCGGGGCGGTGTCGCGTTGATGCGCCGCACGGTCCGGCTGACCTTCGAAGTGCTGGGCGCGGTGCTTGCCGGCGCGGCGATCCTTTTTGCCTTCCTGACCTGGCGACTGACCCAGGAAGGCCCGATCCACCTGCGCTTCCTGTCAGGCTATGTCGAGCAGGCGCTGGCGCGTGCCGATCAGCCCTATCTGATCTCGATCGAAGACACGGTACTGACCTGGGCCGGCTGGGACCGCAATCTCGACGTGCGTGCCATCAATCTGCGGGTGCGTGACCGCGACGGCCGCGAACTGGCAACACTGCCCGAAGTTTCATTCACCTTCAGCGCGCGGGCCATGCTGAAGGGCCTGGTCGCACCGTCGAAGATCGAGATCATCGGGCCCCGCCTGACCCTGGTACGCAATGCCGACGGGTCGATCGCCTTCGGCCCGGGCGGTATTCTGGCGCCGGAAGCGGTGACAGCCGGCGGCGACGGCAGCTTCGAGGCGCTGTTCCTCTTCGCCAACGATATGCTGGGGCCGCCCGATTACAACCGCCCGACCGGATATCTGACCTCGGCGGCGATCCTCAACGGATCGGTGCAGATGATCGACCACGTCACCGGCCTGACCTGGCAGGCGGAGGGCTTTGGTGCCGAGGCCAGGCGCGACGTCGACGGCCTGGTGGGCGACATGTTTGCGGCACTGCCGCAATTGGGCGATCCGGCGATTCTCAGCGCCAGCCTGTCCTACAACCGCGATACCCGCGTGCTGCGCCTGGAATCCAGCGTCGGCGCACTGCAATTGTCGGCCCTCGGCCTGATCGAGCCGGCGCTCTCGGAATTGTCGACCGTTGACCTCGCGGTCTCGGCCAAGGTCACCACTGCGATCACGGTCTCGGAGGATCATGTCGGCGATGTCGGCGTCATCGATTTCAGCCTGTCGGGCGGTGCCGGCGAACTCGACCTGCCGCGCTGGTTCAAGGAACCGCTGCCGATCATGAGCCTCGCAGCCGAAGGTCGGCTCGACCGGCGCAGCGACATCATGCTGAGCTCGCTCAACATCGATCTCGGCGGGCCGCGAATCGAGGCAAACGCGCAATGGCAGGGAGCCTTCACCGGCCAGGCCTGGGACGGCGGCGCGCCGCTTCTGGCCGCCGACTTGCAGGTGACGAAACTGCCGGCGGACCGGCTGGATCCCTTCTGGCCGGAAGAAGTCGCCGCCGACACGCGCGCCTGGGTGGTGCCGAACATCCCGGCGGGGATGGTCGAGGAGGCGAGCGCAGACCTCTTGATGCGCCTGCCGATCGGCGGGTCCGGGATCGCCCTGCAATCGGTCAGCGGCACCCTGTCGACCACCGGCCTGACCGTCCATTACCTGCGGCCGATGCCCCCCATCGAGAATGGCGTGGCAACGGCCGAGTTCGACGCCAAGACCTTCCGGGCGACGATCTCGGGCGGCGCGGTCGGCAATGTGAAGGTCACCAAGGGCGCGCTGGAAATAACCGGTCTTGATGTCGAGGACCAGTTCATCAAGGTCGGCGGCGATCTGGAAGCGCCGCTTTCGGACGCGCTGGTGCTGCTCGACCACCCGCGCCTGGGTTATGCGGCGAAACTCGGCATCGATCCAAAAACGACCGCCGGCGACGCCAAGGCGAGCATCCTGTTCGACTTTCCGGCTGCAAAGAACCTCGCTTTCGATGACGTAAAGCTGAAGGTCGACGCCCGGCTGGAGAAGGTGGCGATCCGCAAGATGCGCTTCGACCAGGATGTCACCGACGGCACGCTCGATATCTCGCTGGACGAGAGCGGGATGAACATCACCGGACCAATCGTCTTTGCCGGGGCGCCGTTGCAGCTGGACTGGACACAGACCTTCACCGACAGCGCCGCCTTCGATGAGAGGCTGCATGCGGTAGGGACGATCGACGCCGACCAGCTGGCCCTGCTCGGCTTCGATTATCGCACCTGGGTCACCGGCCAGTGCATGTGCGATTTCCTCTATACAACCTTTGCCGATGGCAAGGCGCGGCTGGAAGGCAAGCTTGACCTAGCCCAGGCAAGGCTCGAACTGCCGGCCGCCAAATGGTGGAAGGACCCCGGTGCGGCGGCGAGGGCGGAGCTGGTGCTGGATATCGCCGGCGACCGGCCGGTCGCGATACCGAGCTTCGAGGTGGCGACAGACGATCTCGCGGCCAGGGGCGCGCTGACATTCGACGCCGCTGGCAACGTCTCGCGCGTGACCCTGCCGGATCTCAGGATGGGCGGATCGCAACTGGCCGGGGTTGACGTCGAGTTGCGCGACGGCTGGACCCTGGCAACGGTGGACGACGGCTATCTCGACGCCTCGCCCTGGATGGAGGATGACGATCCACTGACGCCCGAGGAACTGGCGCTGACCGAACCGGAGCGACAGCGGCCCTTCACGCTGCGCGGCAAGCTGAGCGGGCTCAGCCTGGGCGAGGGACAGGAACTGACCGGTGTCACGATCGAGGCAGTACGGGAACCGCAATGGTGGGATCTGGTCGCCTTCCAGGCGACACTGCCCAGCGGCGAGCCAATCACCTTCGACTATCGGCCGGGCGATCCTGGCGAGCATGCCCTCAGCATAACGACCAGCGACGGCGGCGGCGCGCTGCGCGCTCTCGGCCTCTATGATTCGGTCGAGGGGGGGACCCTGTCGATCACCGGCAAGGTGAAGGACAACCAGCCCTGGCGGCCATTGCGCGGGCGGATCGAGATGTCGTCCTTTCGCCTCGTCAACACACCCTTCATCGCCCGCTTCCTCAGTGTCGCCACCCTGACCGGGGTGGTCGATGCGGTGACCGGCGAGGGCTTCCTATTCGGCGGCGCCAGCGGCCGCTTCGTGAAGACAAGGGGCCTCATCGATGTGCGCCGGTTTCGCAGCGCCGGCCCCTCCATCGGCGTCACGGCACAGGGCAAGATCGACCTCGACCGCAACCTCGTCAATGTCAAGGGAACGCTGGTGCCGGCCTATGCCCTCAACAGCGTGTTCGGCAACATTCCCCTGATCGGGCCGTTGCTGCAGGGCGGCGAGGGTGAGGGCATGTTCGCGGCGACCTACTCGATCGAGGGTGGCCTCAACGAACCCAGGATCAACGTCAACGAATGGTCGGCGCTGGCCCCCGGCTTCATCCGCGACTGGTTCACCGACGACGGCACCGAATTGCCGGACGAGTTCGACGGCGACGATGGCGGGCAGGCGACCCAGCCGCAAACCCCGTCCGGCAAGTCGACCCCCACCGGCAAAAGGAGGGATGAGTGAACGCCGGCCCGCCAACGCACAGTGCCCGTCGCACCGGCCGATGGATGCCGGTACTATTTGCCGTGATGCTGGCGGCCTGTGCGCCGGCCGGGCCCGACGGCGCGGCGGTCGATGCGGACAAGGCGTTGGTCAGCCTGCGCATCCTCGCCTTCAACGATTTCCACGGCAACATCCAGGCCAGCGACCCCAGCCCCGGCCGCCTGACGCTGACGATCGACGGCAAGGAGGAGATGGTCGAGACCGGCGGTGCCGCCTATCTCGCCGCCCATGTGGCGCGGGAGCGGGCGGGCCATGCCAACAGCATCCTGGTGAGCGCCGGCGACCTCACCGGCGCCAGCCCCCTGGTCTCCGCCTTGCTGAAAGACGCGCCGACAATCGATGTGATGAACGAGATCGGCCTCGACCTCAACGCCGTCGGCAATCATGAATTCGATTACGGGCTGGCCGAACTCAAGCAGAAGATGGGCGCGGCCCGCTTCGGCTATCTTGCCGCCAATGTCCTCAATCCGGCGGCCTTGTCGCCACCCTTTCCCGGCTGGTCGGTCAGGGGATTTGACGGCGTCAAGGTCGGCTTCATCGGCGCCGTGACGGCCGAGACGCCCAGCATCGTTGCTGCCTCCGGGATCAAGGGGCTCACGTTCCAGGATCCTCTGGAGTCGCTGAACAGCGTCGCCCGGACGCTGCGTGCGGACGGGGTCGACGCCATCGTCGCCATCCTGCACGAGGGCGCTACGGTGCCAGCCGGGATCGCCCAGGATGGCAGGCCCTGCGAGGGCATGTCGGGCGCCCTGGTCGACATCGTCCAGGGCGCCGATCCGGCCATCGACCTTTTCATCAGTGGTCACACGCACCAGGCCTATGCCTGCCGCCTCGACGGGCGGCTGGTCACCCAGACCGCAAGCTATGGCCGCATGCTGAGCGTCATCGATCTCACCCTGAAAGGGGGCGATGTCGTGGCCGCCAGCGTGAGAAACCAGCCGGTGACGCGTGACGTGGCGCCGGACCCGGACATCGCCGCACTGGTGGCGGAGGCCGAGGCGGCGACCGCCCCCATTCGGGCCCAGCCCGTCGCCGGCCTGCCCGGCCAGGTGACGCGGTCGCCGGACGGCAGCGGCGAATCCGCCCTCGGCGACCTCATCGCCGATGCGCAGCTCGCCAGCGGCCGGTTGCTGGGTGCGCGCATCGCCTTCATGAATCCGGGCGGCATCCGCCAGGATCTGCCGAGCGATCCGGCAAAGACCGATGTGTCACTGGGCGATCTTTTCGCCGTGCAACCCTTCGGCAACAATCTGGTTGCCATGGACCTGACCGGGGCCGAGATCAAGACCCTGCTGGAGCAGCAATGGATCGATCAGCCCGAAGACCGCCGGCCGCGCATGCTGCAGGTCTCGGCAGGCTTCAGCTACTGCTATGACGCAGGCCGCACCGATGGCAACAAGGTCCTGGCGGAGACCATAACTCTCGACGGCCAGTTGCTGCACCCGGCAGACACCTATCGAATCGTGGTCAATTCCTTTCTGGCCGATGGCGGCGACCGTTTCACCGTCCTGCGCGAAGGCCGCAACCGGGTCCAGGGAGACAATGATCTCAATGCCTTGCGTGACCATCTGACAAAACCGGGCGTGGTTGTTCCACTGGCCCCGGCCGGTCGTCTCTGTCGCCAAGGGATGTAATTCCCAAAATTTCATCACTTGTTAACCGGGCATCATCATAGTTTCACTCCAGTAAAGAAATCTTTCCTGTGGAGTGAAGTATCATGTCGGGTGAAAAGGTGGCTGGCGGCTCGCTGGCGCTCAAGATCGTGCTGCCGGTCCTGCTGGTTCTCGTCCTTGGTTTCGGCATCTCGACCTGGTTCGGCGTTTCACAGAGCAGCGACACCGTCAACGAACTCAGCGACGATCTCGGCGCGCAGGTTGCCAGTGAAGCCGCGCAGCAGGTCGAGAAGGAGTTCGCCAATTCCTTCGGGGTCGCGCGGGCGATCGGCGCCGCCAGTCTCGCCCAGATCCAGACCGGCAAGGCCGACCGCGACACGGTGCTGGCACTGCTGAAGAAGCTGCTGGCCGACAATCCGGCGCTGGTCGGCACGTGGATTGCCTTCGAGCCCAATGCTTTCGATGGCCGCGACGGCGCGTTTGTCTCAACCGACATGCATGACGCGACCGGGCGCTTCATCCCCTATGTCGCGCGCAGCAAGGAGCAGGGCATCGTCATCACGCCGCTGCTGGATTACGAAACGCCGGGTCTCGGTGACTATTACCTGCTGGCGCGCAACAGCGGCGAAGAGCAGCTGCTCGAACCATACATGTACGAGATCGACGGTGTGAACCAGCTGATCACCAGCGTCGCCGTGCCGATCATCCATGACGGCAAGAGCATCGGCGTCGCCGGCATCGACATGCTGCTTTCCGGTCTCAACGCGATGCTGGGAGAGATCAAGCCGTTCGAAACCGGCTCCGTTTCGCTCATATCCAATGGTGGCCTGTGGGCGGCGCATGAGACGGTCGACCTGCTGGCAAAGCCGATCGAGGAAGGCGCGCCGCAGATGGCCGCGGTGCGCGCGGCCATCCAGGCCGGCGAGGCGGCCGATCTCATGGACAATTCGCAGTCGATGGGCGGCGAGGTACACCGCCTGTTCCTGCCGGTCCAAGCCGGCAAGTCCACCACCCCCTGGTCGGTGATGGTCAACCTGCCGCTCGACAAGATCGAGGCGCCGGTTGTCGCCCTCACCCAGGGATTGCTGATTGCCGCGGCAGTCATCATCTTCCTTCTCGGCATCGTCGTCACCCTGCTCATCCGCCGTGTCGCGGTATCGCCGGTGCGGGCGCTGACCGGTGCGGTCGAGAGTCTCGCCGCCGGCAACACGGCGCTCGACGTGCCGATGACAGCGCGGCGCGACGAGCTTGGCGTCATGGCGCGGGCGATCGATTTCTTCAAGGAGAAGCTGATCGAGGTCGACCGCCTGCGCGAGGAACAGAAGATCGCGGAACAGCGGGCGGCGGAGCAGCGGCGCCAGGACATGCTGCGCCTCGCCGATTCTTTCGAACAGGCGATCAAGGGCGTGGTCGAAGGAGTCTCGTCGGCGGCGACCGAGCTGCAATCCAGCGCCAGTTCCATGTCCGGTACGGCGGAGGAGGCGACGCAGCAATCCACGGCCGTCGCCGCAGCGACCACCCAGGCCTCGGCCAATGTGACGACGGTGGCCGCCGCGGCGGAGGAGCTCTCCTCCTCGATCACCGAGATCAGCCGGCAGGTGTCGGACAGCTCGACCGTGGCGCAGACCGCCGTGCAGGAAGCGGAGAAAACGGGCCAGACCGTGGAAAGCCTCGCCACGGCGGCCGACCGGATCGGCGGCATCGTGCAGCTTATCAATGACATCGCCAGTCAGACCAATCTGCTGGCCTTGAATGCGACCATCGAGGCGGCCCGCGCCGGCGAGGCCGGCAAGGGCTTCGCCGTTGTGGCCAGCGAGGTCAAGAACCTGGCCAGCCAGACAGCGAAGGCGACCGAGGACATTTCGGTCCAGATCTCCAACATGCAGCAGGTCACCAAGGATGCCGCCGAGGCGATGGGGCACATCCGCTCGACCATCGCGCGCATCAACGAGATCGCCTCCGGCATCGCCGCGGCGGTCGAGGAGCAGTCTGCCGCGACGCAGGAAATCTCGAACAATGCCCAGCAGGCGGCACAGGGCGTCGACGAGGTGTCGCGCAATATCGGCGGTGTCAACCAGGCGGCGAGCGAGGTCGGCCAGGCGGCCGGCCAGGTCCTTGGCGCATCGTCGGAACTGTCGCGCCAGTCGGAGGCGCTGCGGCGCGAGGTCGACAGCTTCATCGCCCGCATCCGCGCCGGGTGATTCGGACCAGACGGCCCGTTTTCCGCCCGCCATCTTCAGCTGGCAAATTTTAGCTGGCCTGCCTGTTGACCGCTGTGTCATCAGGCAGGCGCAGCAGGACCCGGGTACCCTCGCCGGCGGTGGATTCGATCCTGATCTCACCGCGCATCAAATCCAGCAGGGCCTTGACGATCGGCAGGCCAAGACCGAGACCCATCTCCGCCGGCTCGGCGACATGGGCGTCACCCTTCCTGAAGGGTTCGAAGATGTGGCGGAGATCCGTCTCGGCAATGCCCTGGCCGCTATCGGCGACAACGATGAAGACGTTCCCGTCGCTGCGCCGTGCGGTGACGGAAACCGATCCGCCCTGACGGTTGTACTTGGCCGCATTGCCCAGCAGGTTGATGAAGATCTGTCGCAGGACGCCGCGGTCGGCCAGCACCGGCCCTTTCACCCCGGACAGATCGGTCGTTAGCGACAGTTCCCGCTGCGCGCGCAGCGGCTCGATGATCCGCATTGCCTCGTCGACGATCTCGCCCAGGTTGCAGGGTTGCGGCTGCAGGGCGACCGCCCCGGCCTCGATGCGCGAGATGTCGAGTAACTGGTCGACCAGATGCAAAAGGTGCTTGCCGCTGTCGTGGATGTCCTTGCCATAGGTCCGGTAATGGGCATCAAGCGGGCCGAACATCGCCCGCGCGATCACTTCAGAAAATCCCAGGATCGCGTTGAGCGGTGTCCGCAGTTCGTGACTCATGTTGGCCAGGAACTGCCGTTTCGCTTCATTGGCGGCGTTGGCCGTCTCAAGGGCCGCGGCAGTGGCGGCAGCCGCGCCTTCCCTGAGGCGGATGACATGCCGCAGCCAGCCGGCGATGAGAATGGTCAAAAGTGTGGCGATGGCCCCGGCAATGAAGTGAGGCAGGGCCTCGGCCTGCCAGCGTTGGTCGAGTTCGTCCCGTTCGAAGGCGGCATAGACCATGACCGGATGCCGCGCCAGGCGCAGCGTAGCCGCGATGGCGCCACTGCCGCCGCTGGGCGAGGCGGCGTCGATGATCCCGGGTTCGGTGTGGCTGTTGGCCATAATCGCGCCGATAAAGGCGCTCCCCGACGCCTCGTTCCGCATGACATCCTCGGGTACGCTCACCAGCACCTTGCCGTCGCTGCGAACCAGCCCGATCTGGCCCGTCGCCGAGATCAGCAGGTCGCGATAGGCGGCATCGAACTGGTCGACCGTAACCGCCGCGACCAGATAGCCCACCCCGTAGCGGTTCGGTCGCGCCCTCATGGCGATCGGCAGGACATGGCGGCCAGTATCGCGGCTGACCACGGGGGTCGAGTATTCGATGGTTCCCGGCTCGGCCAGATAGAGAGCCTCAAAATACGGCCGGTCGCCGACAAAGGCCCGGAAGTCGTCATCGGCTGCGAAACGGAACAGAAAGCCGTCATTGCTGATAGGCCGGATATCGACATAGTCCTCGTTCGACGACTGCACGTCGTCGATCACTTTCGCCAGTTCCGAAATCGGCGCCGAGCGGGTGTTCCGCGAGGTTTCATAGAGCCAGGAATCTACCGCATGCAGGGTCGTATTCACCGCCTCGAAGGTGCGCCTTGCATGCGAACTCAGGGTAAGGATGCCGCCGCGCAGTTCCCGTTCGGCGGCAAGATAGAGGTCGCGCCGCTGTTCGGTGACATGCAGCCCGATCGAGATCCAGGTGGCAGCGATCACGAGAATGGCCGACACGGTCACGAGCCGCGGCTCGTTGCGCAGGGTCGCACCGGCTCTGCCGGCTAGGCGTCGGCGCCATTCCCTCCATGCTGGCGGATCGGTCATGCCCACTCCCCGGAAGAGATCGGCCGCAACCGGCAACCTGCGGCGGCTGTCTGCGCCCGGGAGAAATCATAGCGCGACAGCGCTTGATCCGCGTCAAAAAAGCATGCGGCCTGCCCCAAAATAGAAAACGGGCAGCATGGGAATGCTGCCCGTTCTTCAGGTCGGCGGTGATCGGGTTATTTTGCCGCCGCAACGGCCCTGGCGGTCAGGACAGGAATCAGATGGGCCCGGTATTCCGCCGTGCCATGCAGGTCGCTGATCAGGTTGCCGGCAGCGACCTTGACGCCCTTCGCGGCATCGGGAGAGAAGTTCGCCGACAGGGCCTGTTCCAGTTCCCTGGCGCGGAAGACGCCTTCCTGGCCGGCCCCCGTGACGGCGACGCGCACGCCCTCTCTGGCCTTGGCGACGAACACGCCGACCAGGGCGAAGCGCGAGGCCGGCTGGACGAACTTCTCGTAGGCCGCTTTCTCGGGCTTGGGGAAGTGCACGGCCGTGATGATCTCGCCATCCTCCAGCGCCGTGGTGAACAGCCCCTGGAAGAAATCGTCCGCCTTGATCTCGCGCTTGCTGGTACGGATCGTGGCGCCGAGTGCCAGCACGGCCGAGGGATAGCAGGCGGCGGGATCATTGTTGGCGAGCGATCCGCCGATCGTGCCGAGCGTCCGCACCTGCCGGTCGCCGATATGATCGGCGAGATAGGCCAGCGCCGGGATCGCGCCCTTCACCACATCCGAGGCCGCGACCTCGGCATGCGGCGTCATGGCGCCGATGGTGATGCCGTCACCTTCCGCCTTGATGCCCTTCAACTCCGCGATTGCGCGGAGATCGACCAGATCGCTCGGCGTGGCGAGGCGGGCCCTGAGCGTCGGCAGCAGGGTCTGCCCGCCGGCGACGATCCTGGCATCGCCGGAACCACCCAGCGCCTTGACGGCGTCGGCGACGGAAGCTGGGCGGTGATAACCGAAATTATTCATGGCTCATTCCTCCCTTATTCCGCGGCCTTGGCGGAGCCGGCCGACTGGATCGCCTGCCACACCTTCACCGGGGTCGCCGGCATGGTGATATCCTTGACGCCGACCGGCAGCAGGGCGTCGAGTACCGCGTTGATGACGGCCGGCGGCGAACCGATGGCGCCCACTTCGCCGACCCCCTTGGAGCCCAGCGGATTGTGCGTGCACATGGTGTTGTGGGTTGCGACATCGATGCTGGGCACGTCGTCGGCACGCGGCATGGTGTAGTCCATGTAGGAACCGGTCAGCAGCTGTCCGGACTCGTTGTCATAGGCGCAATTCTCGAGCAGCGCCTGGCCGATCCCCTGGACCACGCCGCCATGCACCTGGCCCTCGACGATCATGGGGTTGATGACGCGGCCGATATCGTCGACGGCGGTGAACTTCGCCACCTGGGTGACGCCGGTATCGGGGTCGATCTCGACCTCGCAGATGTGGCAGCCGCCGGGATAGGTGAAGTTGAGGGGATCGTAGAACGCCGTCTCCTCGAGGCCCGGTTCCAGTTCGGTGATGGGATAGTTGTGCGGCACATAGGCGGTCAAGGCGACCTGGCCGAACGGCACCTTCTTGTCGGTGCCCTTCACCGAGAACTCCCCGTTCTTGAACTCGACATCGGCGGCGGATGCCTCCATCAGATGCGCCGCGATCCGGGTGGCCTTGGCGATGATCTTGTCCATCGCCTTGACCAGCGCCGAGCCGCCCACCGCCAGCGAACGCGAGCCATAGGTGCCCATGCCGAAGGGGATCTTGTTGGTGTCGCCGTGGCTCACTTCGACGCTATCGAACGGCACGCCGAGTGTGTCGGAAACCAGCTGCGCAAAAGTTGTCTCGTGGCCCTGGCCGTGGCTGTGGGTGCCGGTGAAGACCGTCACCGAGCCGGTCGGATGCACGCGGATCGAGCCGCATTCGTAAAGCCCGGCGCGGGCGCCCAGTGACCCCACCACGGCCGAGGGTGCGATGCCGCAGGCCTCGATATAGGTCGAGATGCCGATGCCTCGGAGCTTGCCGCGCTTCTTGGCCTCCGCCCGGCGCGCCTCGAATCCGGCCCAGTCCGCTCGCTTCAGGGCGATATCCAGGGTCGAGAAATAGTCGCCGCTGTCATATTGCAGGGCGACCGGCGTCTGATAGGGGAAGGCGTCCTTGGGAATGAAGTTCTTGCGCCGCAGTTCGACCCGGTCGATCCCGGTCTCGCGCGCCGCTTTCTCCACCAGCCGCTCGAGGAGATAGGTTGTCTCCGGCCGGCCGGCGCCGCGATAGGCATCGACCGCGACCGTGTTGGTGAAAACCGCCTTCACCTCGGCATAGATGGCGGGCGTCGTGTAGACGCCGGCCAGCAGCGTCGCCGACAGATAGGTCGGCACACAGGGCGCGAAGGTCGACAGATAGGCGCCCATATTGGCCTTGGTGCTGACGCGCAAGGCCAGGAACTTGCCGTCCTTGTCGAGCGCCAGCTCGGCATGGCTGACATGGTCGCGCCCCTGCGCGTCGGAGATGAAGGCCTCGGACCGATCCGAGGTCCATTTGACCGGACGGCGCACCTTGGCCGCGGCCCAGGTGACCAGCGCCTCTTCCGAATAATGGAAGATCTTCGAGCCGAAGCCGCCGCCCACATCCGGTGCCACCACGCGCAGCTTGTGTTCCGGAATTTGCAGCACGAAGGCGCCCATCAGCAGGCGGATGACATGCGGGTTCTGGCTGGTGGTGTAGAGTGTGTACTCGCCGGTCGCCCGGTCGTAATCGCCGATCGCGGCCCTGGGCTCCATCGCATTCGGTGCCAGACGCTGGTTGACGATGTCGATCTTGGTGACGTGATGGGCCTTGGCGAAGGCGGCATCGACCGCCGCCTTGTCGCCCAGATGCCAGTCGAAACAGGTGTTGTTCTTGGCATCCGGCCAGACCTGGGCTGCACCCGGCTTGTCCGCATCCGCCGTCGAGACGATCGCCGGCAATTCCTTGTAAGTGACCGCGATCGCCTCGGCCGCGTCGCGGGCCTGGGCGAGCGATTCACCGATGACAAGGGCGACCTGGTCGCCGACATGGCGCACGCGGTCCTTGCACAGCGGGAAATGCGGCGGCTCCACCATCGGGCTGCCATCCTTGCTGTGGATCTGCCAGCCGCAGGGCACGCCGCCCTTGTCGTAATCGGCGCCGGTGAAGATCGCCACCACGCCGGGCATCGCCTTTGCCCTGGCTGTGTCGATCTTCACGATCTCGGCATGGGCGTGGGGTGAACGCAGGATATAGGCATAGGCCTGGCCGGGGCGCTTGATGTCGTCGGTATAGGTGCCCTGGCCGGTCAGAAAGCGGAAGTCCTCCTTGCGCTTGACGGAGGCGCCGATCCCGGTGGGGTTTCCAGTGTCAGCCATGGCTCACCTCCCCCGTGTGGCGGCGGCACCGGCCTGAACCGCCTTGACGATGTTGTGATAGCCGGTGCAGCGGCAGATATTGCCTTCCAGCCCGGCGCGGATCTCGGCTTCCGAGAGGTCGGCCTTGCGCTTCACCAGGTCGATGGCGCTCATCACCATGCCGGGCGTGCAGAAGCCGCATTGCAGGCCGTGATGGTCGCGGAAGGCCTCCTGCATCGGGTGCAGGGTGTCGCCAGTGGCAAGCCCCTCGATGGTCGTCACTTCGGCGCCATCCGCCTGGACCGCCAGCATGTTGCAGGACTTCACCGCCTTGCCGCCGACATGCACGGTGCAGGCGCCGCATTGCGCCGTGTCGCAGCCGACATGCGTGCCGGTGAGATCAAGATGTTCGCGCAGGAAATGAACGAGCAGGGTGCGCGCCTCGACCTCGGCCGAGACAGGCTTGCCGTTCACCGTCATCTTAACGGTGGGCATTCCGATCCTCCCATGAGTTGCTGTGGCTTTGTGCCACTAGCTGCCTTTTGCGTTCACGTGACCGCCGGCATCGTCAACTTCAGCGGTCGAGATCGCGTGGCAGAATTAAGCTGATGCCCCTCAATGAATGTCAAGTTTTGAATGCATGACGGGGGGTTACGACCTTGGTCGGATTGATCTGTGGCAATGCACAGCGTGCGCTGCTGCTCAAATATTCATCAATGTTGCGGCGCGTCACGCCGCGGGCGGACGGTCCTCGACATAGAACCAGTCGCCACCGGCATTCTGCAGCATGTGACCAGGCTGATGCCCGAACACGGCATAGAAGCAAAATGGGTAGGGAAAGAAGTGCAGATGCAGGTTCGGCGTATAGAAATGCGGCCGCTCCTTCGGCACCACCACGATAAGGCGCCGGGCCGTTACGCGGCGCAGCTCGTCGATCGCGCGGCGGATGTCGCGCACATGCTCCAGCACATGGGTGGTGACGACGGTATCAAAGCTGCGGTCCGGGTAGGGCAGGCTCTCGGCCGAAGCATCCTGGAACGTGATTTTCGGATTTTCAGCCCTGGTGCGCTCGCCGATGACGATGTCGGTCGCCGTGACCTCGAACCTTTCGGCGAGGCGTTTCGACAGGAAGCCGCCGCCACATCCGACCTCAAGGACCCTCGGCCCGACCGCGTGTTCGAGGATCAGCTTGAGGCAGGCATCGTTGAGATCCGTGTCGCGCTCGATGGCCGCCGCGCGGGTGGCGCCATAGACGCCGCGATATTCCGCCTCGCTCATCTCGTAGACGCGGGCGTGGAAGTTCATGAAATGGCGGGCCTTGTCGCCGTAGAGCGCCCGCGTGATCAGCCAGCCGAACCAGCGGCGGTCGCGGATGAAGGGTGGCACCAGTTCGTTGAGGATCCAGTTGAGCGCCAGATTGGCTTCCCTGGAGATGCGTAGGCCCATGGGATCTTCCGGCTCAGTTCCGGGTGAAGAAATAGAGGATGCCGCCCACCACCACGACCAGGCCGGTGATCCAGACAACCGGCGAAAGGCCCGTTGCCGGCGCCTCCGGGCTGGCGGCACCGGGTGCCGCGACGTCGGTGGTGCCAGGCTCGGCCACAGGTTCGGCTGCGGCCGGAGCTGCGGCGCTGCCGGCCTTGACTTCGACGCCGGCTGCAAAGGCGCTGAAGAAATCGTCCGCCATCTTCTTGGCGGCACCGTCGATCAGCCGCGAGCCGATCTGGGCGAGCTTGCCGCCGATCTGCGCCTGGGCCTCGTATTTGAGGATTGTACCTCCGGCACCATCGTCCAGCAGATGAACCTTCGCGCCGCCCTTGGCAAAGCCGGCGGCGCCGCCCTGGCCCTCGCCAGAGATAGTATAGCCGTTGGGCGGATCGAGGTCGGAGAGGGTGACGCGGCCGCCGAACTTGGCTTTCACCGGCCCGACCTTGGCCACCACGGTCGCCTTGAAGCCATCGCCGTCCCGGACCAGCTCCTCGCAACCGGCGATGGCGGCCTTCAGCGCCTCGGGGTCGTTGAGGGCATCCCAGACCGCCTGGCGCGGCGCCTTGATCGTGTATTCGCCGGTCATGTCCATGGGGTCGAATCCTCCGCGTTATTCTCGGGTAAGCATAGAGGATCCTACATTTGGCCTTGTCAACCGGATCGGCGGCGGCCAAGTTCGGCCGGTCGAAACGGCGAGGTCATCGGACCGATGCGGGCAACCGGCGTTGTTGTTGCAATCCTCCTGCTCTGTGGGCAATGGCTGGCGGCGGCCGTAGCCGTGGCCCAGGATGCCTCGCCGGAGATCGTGCCGCTGACTGTCGAGGCCGGCGCCAACACCTACCACTTCGCCGTCGAAGTGGCGGATGACGGCGCCGAGCGATCGCTGGGACTCATGTACCGCGATCGGCTGGCCGATGATGCGGGCATGCTGTTCCTCTATCCCGACGAGCGGCTGCGGACCTTCTGGATGAAGAACACGCCGCTTCCACTCGACATCATCTTCATCGCCGCCGATGGCAGGGTGGTGCATGTGGCGGCCGATGCGCGGCCCTTCGACGAAACCATGATTCCTTCCATCGAGCCGGCCCAGGCGGCGCTGGAGATTCGCGGCGGGCTTGCGGCCATGCTCGGCATCGGGCCGGGGGCGCGGATCACATGGCCGCAGCGGGAAACCCCGCCCGAGCCGTAAGGCTCAGCGCTTGCGGATGAGGGTGAGGCCGTCGGCCACCGGCAGCAGGCAGAAATCGACGCGTTCATCTGCCTTCACCCTGGCGTTGAGCTCGCGCAGGGTCACGGTCTCGGCATCCGTCGCCGCGGGATCGGCGACATCGCCACCCCAGAGTACGTTGTCGATCAGCAGCACGCCGCCCGGCCGCAGCAACGCCAGCGCCGATTCGTAATAATGCGGGTAATTGAGCTTGTCGGCGTCGATGAAGGCCATGTCGAAACTGCCGGCCTCGGTTTTCTCGAGGGCAGCCAGGGTTTCGCGCGCCGAACCCAGTTTCAGGTCGATCTTCGCGGTGACCCCGGCCTTGTCCCAATAGCGGCGGGCTACATCGGTGAATTCCTTGCTGATGTCGCAGCAGACAAGGCGGCCGTCCGCAGGCAGGGCGCGTGCCACGCTGAGGCTGGAATAACCCGTAAAAGTGCCGATCTCGAGCGCCTTCCTGACGCCGGCGATGCGGGCCAGCAGCGCCATGAACTGGCCCTGCTCGGGCGCGATCTGCATTTGTGCGTTCGGCATCATCGCCGTCTCGTCGCGCAAGGCGCGCAGCAGATCGTCGTCGCGAAAGGCGAAGTCGAGAAGGTAGCGATCGAGCCGGTCGGTCAGCTGCAGATGCTTGCCCATGCCGTCGGGCGCTCAGGCCGGCTTGTTGGGCAGGCGGATATACTGGCTGCTGGCTTCGAGCGAGCTCTGGGCGACGGTCTTGCGGCGCGACTGGTCCTGGACGCAGAAGATGTGCGCATAGGGTGTGCCATCGATGCCGTTGAAGACCGAAGCGACTTCCCATGTGATGAGATTGGTATCGGCTGAGCGATACCGGTTGCCGACGACGACCCGGTTGTCCTTCTTGGAACGGAACAGACCCATATGCAGCGCTCGTCAGATCCCTACAGCCGATTCAGGCAACATTTCTCGAGACGCCGCATGGGACGCGCCAATGCCATCATCTCGAGTCGCCCGGGAAGTTAACACTTGGCCGGGACTCTCACAAGCGGTCGACGTCGGGAATGCCGGCCCCTGCATTCCGGCGCGGACCGTCAGGCGTTGCGCAGATACCAAGCATAGTCGAGTTCGGTGACGCGGGCATTGAAGCGGTCGTGCTCGGCCTGCTTCACGGAACTGTAAACATGATGGAAACGGGTGCCGAGATACTCCCTCATCCGCGCAGACTTGCGGAACATGTCGATGGCAGCCTGCCAGTTGGTCGGCAGGGTCAGGCCCATTTCCCGGGCCACTTCATAGCCGTTGCCTTCGACGGGCGCACCGGGGTCGAGCTTCTGCTTCAGTCCCCAGTGGATCGCCGCCAGCAGCGCGGCCACGGCGAGATATGGATTGGCATCGGCGCCACAGATGCGGTGCTCGATATGGCGCGACTTGGGCGGACCGGCCGGCACGCGGAAACTGACCGTGCGGTTGTTGATGCCCCAGGTCGGCGCCACCGGTGCATAGGAATTTGATCTGAAGCGGCGATAGGAATTCGCGTTTGGCGCGAAAACGGCCATGGATTCATCCAGCAGGGCTTGCATGCCGCCAATCGCCTGCCTCAGCAGCGGGCTGCCGGCCGGGTCGTCGCTGGCAAAGGCGTTGCTGCCATCCGGATTGCCGAGACTGACATGAAGATGCATGCCGGAACCGGCGATGTCGCTGTGCGGTTTTGCCATGAAGCTGGCCTCGAAGCCGTGGCGCACGGCGGCGCCCTTCACCAGGCGCTTGTACATGATGGCCTCGTCGCAGGCGCGCAAGGCGTCAGCCCGGTGCTGAAGGCCGAGTTCCAGCTGCCCCGGCGCATATTCCGAGATCGCCGATTCCAGCGGCAGGCCGACCTGCTCGCCCATGGCATAGACGTCGCGGAAGAAGGGCTCGAAATCGTCGAGTTCGCGCAGGCCATAGACTTGGATGTCCCAGGGCCGGTTGCCGGTGACGGGCGAGGCCGGCGGCTGTTTCCCGCCATCGGCGCGGTTCTCGCGGTCGATCAGGTAGAATTCCATCTCGCAGGCGATGACCGGGGTCAGGTTGAATTCCTTGAATCGGTCGATGACGCCCTGCAGGACGTGGCGCGGGTCGACATCGCAGGGGCTGCCGTCGAGTTCATAGACGCTCAGCATCAGCTGGGCGAAATCCGGCCCCAGCCATGGCGCGAGGGTGAGGCCCTGGGGCGTCGGCTTGCCGAGGCGATCGGCGTCGCCATCGGTCCAGACCAGGCCCGATTCCTCGACATCCATGCCGGTGATGTCGAGCGCCAGCATGGTACCCGGCAGGAAGCGGGCGTATTCGTAGATCGGCCGGATGTCATGGCGCAGCAGGTTCTTGCCGCGCGGCACGCCCGACTGGTTGGTGAAATAGATCTGCACGAACCTGACTTCGGGATGCGCCGCCAGGAACGCGTCGCAGGTGCCGATATCGGCCACGTAATTGCTCATCATGTTCTCCAGGAAGAAGTTGCGGCGCCGGTCAGGCAGCCAGTTCGTCGAGACAGTTGCCGATCGTCGCCACCAGGCGGTCCACCTGGGCCGGCGTCGTCGCCGGGCTGACCAGGGTCATGTTGTGGAAGGGCGCGATCAGCAAGCCGCGATTCAAGAGATAGAGATGGACCGCCAGCTCGACCGGGCCATGCATGGCGTCCTGCGCCTCGCTGCCGTTCCTCGGCCGTTCCGGCGCGCAGACGAATTCGGCCCGCGCACCGACATTCGAGACATGCCAGGGCAGGCCGCGTTGCGTGATCTCCGCCTCGATGCCGCGGGCCAGCTTTTCCGACAGGGGCAGCATGTGCGCATAAGCCGCCGGCGTCATCACTTCCTCGAGGTTGGCGCGCATCGCCTTGAACTGCAGCACATTGGCGGACAAGGTAGTGCCCATGCCGCTGTAGCCGGGCCCCGCTTCCTGTTCCGCCGCGCGCATCCGCTCGGCGATCTCAGCGGTGCAACCGAAGACCGAACAGGGCAGGCCGCCCGCCACCGGTTTTCCAAGGGTCAGGAAGTCCGGCTTCAGTCCGTGCGTGCGGGTATAGCCGCCATAGCCGGTCGAGATGGTATGCGTCTCGTCGATCACCAGCAGCGTGCCGGTATCACGGCAGGCCTGCTGCAGCGCCTTGAGGAAGCCGGCTTGCGGCAACACCATGCCGATATTGGTCAGCGCCGGTTCGGTGATGACGCAGGCGACGTCGCGATCCTTGAGGGCTGCTTGCAGTGCCGGCACGTCGTTGAACTCGACCACCTTGGTGTTGGCGGTGAGGTCGTAGACCTGGCCGATGAGGCCGGGGCGGTGGATCGCCCGGCCGTCCTTCAATCGCACGAAGGTGTCGTCGACGGCACCGTGATAGCAGCCGTGGAAGACCAGGATCTTCTGTCGTTTCGTGATGGCGCGGCACCAGCGCAGCACGAAGCGGTTGGCATCCGTTGCCGTCGTCGCCACCTGCCAGAAGGGCAGGCCGAACATCCTCTCGAGTGCCGCACCCACCGCGATGATGTCCTCGGTCGGCAGCATGTAGGTAAGGCCGTGGGACGCCTGCGCGGCGATGGCTCTGGCCACTGGTTCCGGCGAATGGCCGAACATCGAGCCGGTATCGCCCAGGCAGAAATCGTCGTAAGTGTGGCCGTCGGCATCGGTGAGGGTCGTACCCTTGGCATCGGCGACGAAGAGCGGGAAGGGGGTCGACCAGTCCAGCATCCAGTGATGGGGAACGCCCTTGACCCAGTTCTTGCGGGCGTCTTCGCCGAGCTTCCGGGAAACGGGATTGGATTGGATGTAACGGTCTCTCTCTCGCTTGAT
Organism: Dongia mobilis; assembly: GCF_004363235.1. Taxonomy (GTDB): domain Bacteria; phylum Pseudomonadota; class Alphaproteobacteria; order Dongiales; family Dongiaceae; genus Dongia; species Dongia mobilis. Next base: position 160,472 of record NZ_SNYW01000012.1, on the reverse strand, counting down.
CATCGCGTCGACCTGCTTGATCGGCAGGCCGGCTTCCAGTGATGCCATGATGCGCGCACGTGCCCCTTTCGCTGTTGTCGAGGGCGCCATTGATAGCGACCGCGCCCCCGGTTAAGCAAGGGGGAGAGCCGAAAATCCCTGCCGAACAGGGGTAAGGTCTTGAGGAATATGAAGAGCGGGGAGCACTGCCATGTTGAGCTTGGAAGGCCGGATCGCGCTGGTAACGGGTGCCGGCAGTTCGGATGGGATCGGTTTTGCAACCGCGAAGGCGCTGGCGGCGGCGGGTGCGCGCGTCGCCATCACCTCGACCACCCGTCGTATCCATGACCGCCGGCGCGAACTGGCTGGCGACGGCCATGCCTCATTCATCGCCGATCTCACTGTCGAGGCCGAGGTCGACGCCCTCGTCGCTGCCGTCAACAAATCGGTGGGCAGGATCGACATCCTGGTCAACAACGCCGGCATGATCCAGACCGGCAGGCGCGAGAAGACCGCCCTATTCCACAGGATCGCGACGGCGGATTGGCGCCGCACGATGGAGATCAACCTCGATACCTGTTTCCTGGTGACGCGCGCCGTGCTGCCGCAGATGCTGCGCCGGCAATATGGCCGCATCGTCAACATCTCCTCGGTGACCGGTCCGCTGGTCACTAATCCGGGCAGTGCCGGCTATTCGACCGCCAAGGCCGCAATGATGGGGATGACCCGGGCGCTGGCGGTCGAGGTCGGCAGCAAGGGCGTCACGGTCAATGCCATCGGCCCGGGTTGGATCGAAACTGCGTCGTCATCGGCCAGGGAGATCGAGGCCGGCCGGCATACGCCATTGGGTCGCCCGGGGCGGCCGGCGGAAGTGGCGGCCGCGGCCGTTTTTCTCGCCAGCAGCGAAGCCTCCTATATCACCGGTCAGATGCTGGTGGTCGATGGCGGCAATATCCTTCAGGAGATGAAGGGCGCGGATTGAGGGCGGCCGCCGCCCCGACTTGATTCAGGTCAAGATATCGTCCGGCCGGAGGCCCTAGGTTTCCAGCCATCCCAAGGCATGGGGAGGCTGAGCATGTTCCAGGGTCGCAATGAGGCCGGTCGACAGCTTGCTGCCGCACTCGACGCCTATCGCGGCCAGGATTGCATCGTCTTCGCCCTGCCGCGGGGCGGCGTGCCGGTTGCCTTCGAAGTGGCTAGGGCTCTGTCGGCCCCGCTCGATCTCATCATGGTCCGGAAAATCTCGGCGCCATTCCAGCCGGAACTGGCACTTGGCGCCGTGGTGGACGGGGCCGAGCCCGAGATCGTTCTGAACGAAGACATCGTGCGGCTACTCCAGCCCACGCCCGAGTTCCTGCGGCAAGCGAGCGAACGCGAGTTGAAGGAGATCCACCGGCGGCGGCAGGTCTACCTTTGTGGCCATGCACCGCTTTCCGCGGCCGGCAAGGTCGCCATCGTGGTCGATGACGGCCTGGCGACCGGGGCGACGGCGCGCGCTGCCCTGCGTGCCCTGCGCCGTCAGGGGCCGAAGCGCGTCGTGCTGGCCGTGCCCGTGGGGCCCAGCGACACGGTCGAAATGCTGCGCAGGGAAGTCGACGACCTCGTCTGTCTGTCGATCCCCGAAGGATTTGGTGCCGTTGGTGCCTATTACCGGCATTTCCCGCAGGTCGCCGATGCCGAGGTGGTTGCCCTGCTGGGAACCTGCCGCGAGATGCTCGGCCGTCCGCCAGCTACCTGATCGCCGCGCCGCGCAGCAAGGCGAGGAAGCGCCCGGCCGCCGCGGCGAGCAGGCCCGCATTCTCGACGGTCACCAGCTTTGGATGCGCCGGCCTGAGCGACTGGCCGCGGGCAAGTCGCGCCTCGATCGCCGCCGTTCCCTCGCGGCCGCGCGCCAGCAGACGCTGCCGCAGCACGTCCGGCGGTGCATCGATCAGCACGGGGAGGAGGTGCGGCAGCGCAGGCAGGGTTGCAAAATGGGCGCGGGAACCGCTGATGACGACGTCGAGCCCGGCCCGGCGCCACAGATCGGCCTCGATGCCGATACCGTAGGCGAGGTCATGGGCCCGCCAGTCGAACAGGAAGAGCCCCCTGTCGCGGCGCAGGGTAAATTCCGCCGGTGTCAGGGCGACGTAGTTCTCGTGGCCGAGTTCGGCCGGGCGCGTGACATAGCGATGGCTGAAAACAACCGCGTCGGCAGGGCCGAGCTGCTGCCGGGCCAGCGACATGACGCTGTCCTTGCCGGCGCCCGAGGCGCCCATCACATAAATGAACCGGCCGGCCGCCGATGGTTGCTGCATGGTCCCGTGTCCTCGCCGCATATAACGAATAACCGGGATCGCCCTGTCCCTGCTTGATTTGAATCAAGTATGATCAGGGGCAGGTCTGGCAAATGATTTCCGTCAGCGGCGATGGAGACTTGCGCGCGTGCTCAAACTGAAACCCATGGCGATCGATACCTATCGCGAGAACGTCGCCTATCTCTCGCGCGACTGCCCGCTCTATCGGGCGGAGAAGTTCCAGGGCCTCGCCAAGATCGAGGTCTCCAGGAACGGCCGCTCCATCCTCGCCGTGCTCAACATCATCGACGATGCCGGCCTGCTCGGCGCCGACGAACTGGGCCTCTCTGAATCCGGGTTCCGCCAGCTCGGCCTGCCGGCAGGCGAGATCGTACAGGTGGCACAGGCGTTGCCGCCGGCCAGCCGCGAGGCGGTGCGCGCGAAGGTCCTGGGCGAAACATTGTCGCCGGCGGATTTCGAGGCGATCATCCGCGACATCGCCGCCAACCGCTATTCCAAGATGGAAATCGCGGCCTTTCTCATCGCCTCGGCGAGTTTCCTCACCACCGACGAGGTGCTGGGCCTGACCCGGGCCATGGCCGCCGTTGGCAGCCGGCTCACCTGGCCGGATCAATTGGTGGTCGACAAGCATTGCATCGGCGGCATTCCCGGCAACCGCACCTCGATGATCGTGGTGCCGATCGTGGCGGCGCACGGCCTCACCATCCCGAAGACCTCGTCGCGCTCGATCACCTCGCCGGCCGGCACCGCCGACACGATGGAGGTGCTGGCCAGGGTCGAAATCGACATCGACGAGATGCGCGACATCGTACGCGCCACCCATGGCTGCATCGTGTGGGGCGGCCATGTGAATCTTGCACCGGCCGACGATATCCTGATCTCGGTCGAACGACCGCTCGGCATCGATACGCGCGAACAATTGGTGGCATCCATTCTGTCGAAGAAGCTCTCCGCCGGGTCGAGCCATCTGGTGATCGACATTCCCGCCGGACCCACGGCCAAGGTGCGAACCCATGCCGACGCCATCCGCTTGCGCAAGCTGTTCGAATTCGTCGGCGACCAGCTGGGCCTCGTTGTGCGGGTCGAGATCACCGACGGCTCGCAGCCGGTCGGCAATGGCATCGGCCCGATGCTGGAGGCGCGCGATGTGATGCGGGTGCTGGAAAACGATCCGCTGGCGCCACGGGACCTGCGCGCCCGGGCCCTGCTGCTGGCCGGACATATTCTCGACTTCGATCCCGGGCTGCGTGGCGGCAAGGGGCATGCGCGTGCGCTCGAACTGCTCGAGAGCGGCGCTGCGGCTCGCCAGATGGAGTTGATCATGACCGCCCAGGGATCGCCGCCGGCAAGACCCGATCTGGGCCCCCTGCGTCATGACGTCCCTGCCGAGGCCGACGGCATCGTGGCGTCGATCGATTGCTATCGCTTGGCGCGGCTTGCCCGCATTGCCGGGGCGCCCACCGACAAGGGCGCCGGCATCGACCTCTTCAGGAAGGTTGGCGACCCGGTGCAGAAGGGCGAACCTCTCTACCGCATCCATGCGGCGCACCCGACCGATTTCCGCTTCGCTACCAGTATGGTGGCAGCCGGCTCCGGCTATCAACTCAATCCGGCGCGCTAGGGGATTGCTGCTGCTATCCGGTGGGTGGATCGATGCCTTGCCTCAGCCGATCCCGTCCGCCACCACGAACTGGCAGCGGGCGGCCTTGAGGCGATAGGGCAGGATGCGCTGGTAATCCGGCGAATGGTACCAATCTTCAGCTGCCTGGCGCGACGGAAACTCCAGCACGGCGATGCGCGAGTACGGCATTTCGCCCTCCAGTACCGTGAAGGCCCCGCCCCGAACCAGAAACCGGCCGCCATGGGCCTCGATCGTCGGCATCACCTGTGCGCGATAGGTTTGGAACATCTCCGGGTCGTCAATGTTTTCATAGACGATGCAATAGGCTTTCATCCTTCCGGCTCCCATGCTGATATCGCGGCAACAAGCGACCCTAGCACGAAGATGACCCGGCCGTGGAACGGCCGCAGGCCGGCGCGGCAATCTTTTTCGACTTCAGAAACTGCGGAATCATGACGGAAGATCAGGTTTTCATCCTTGCCATCCTGGCCGCCGCTGCCGCCATGTTCCTGTGGGGTCGCTGGCGGCATGACATGGTGGCGCTTGCCGCGTTGCTCGCCGGCGTCGTCGCCGGCGTTGTGCCGGCCGCGGATGCATTTGCCGGTTTCGCGCATCCCGCGGTCATCACGGTGGCTTGTGTCCTGGTGCTCAGTCACGGCCTGCAGGCATCCGGCGTCATCGACATACTGACCGAGCGGGTCCTGCCGGAAGCGGCCGGACCGACCCTGGCCATTGCCGCAGTGACCGGCCTCGCCGCCATTCTTTCCGCCTTCATGAACAATGTCGGGGCGCTAGCCCTGCTGATGCCTGTGGCGTTGCAGATGGCGGCACGCCAGAACCTGCCGCCCGGCAAGGTGCTGATGCCGCTGGCCTTCGGCTCCATCCTCGGCGGCATGACGACACTGATCGGAACCCCGCCAAACCTCATCGTGTCCAGCTTCCGCAGCGGCCTCGGCAATGCGTCTTTCTCGATGTTCGATTTCACCCCGGTCGGCCTGGCCGTGGCGGCGGCCGGCCTCGGCTTCGTGGCGCTGGTCGGCTGGCGACTGGTGCCGGCACGCAAGGGTGCCGGCGCGGAGGAATTTGACACCGGCGCCTACCTCACCGAGGCGCGGGTCTCCGACAAGGCAAAGGCCGTCGGCATGACCCTGCGCGAAATCGAGCGGGTGCTCGACGAAGCCGACGCCCAGATCGTCGGCCTGGTGCGGCGGGAGTTTCGCGTGACAGCCCCCAACCCGGCGCGCAAGGTGCAGGCCGGGGACATTCTCATCATCGAGGCCGAACCCAAGGCGCTGGCAGCGGTCCTGTCCACACTCAACCTCACCCTGGAAGAGGCCGTCACCGACCAGAAGGGCGAGACGGAGAAGGCCGAAGGGGCAGCAGAAGCCGCGGCACTGCCCGAGGACATTCTGCTGCGGGAAATTGCTGTGCTGCCGAATTCGGTTCTGGCCGGCCGTTCCGCCAGCGACATCCGGTTGCGTTCGACCTATGGCATCAACCTTCTTGCTATCTCGCGCCAGGGCCAGCGCTCGATTGCGCGCTTGCGGACAATGCCGATCCAGCCCGGCGACGTGCTGCTGATGCAGGGAACGCCGGACGCGATTGCCGATTTTGCCGCGCAATGCGGCGGCGTTCCCCTGGCCGAACGATCGCTGCGACTACCCGACAGCCGCCAGGCCTTCATCGCGGCTGCGATCATGCTGGCCTCGGTCGGCAGCGCGGCCGTCGGCTTATTGCCGGCGGCAATCTCGTTTGCCGGCGGCGTGCTCGCCAGCATGGCTTTCCGGACCGTATCGCCGCGCCGCGTCTATGACGCCGTCGATTGGCCCGTGATCGTGCTGCTCGGCGCCCTCATCCCCGTGGCCGAGGCAATGGCGACCACCGGGACGGCCGACCTTATCGCGCGCCTGCTGCTGGACGGCGTGGCACGGGGGCATGCCATTGTCGCGCTCGGCCTCATCCTGGTCGTCACCATGACGCTGTCCGATTTCATGAACAATGCGGCGACGGCGGCGGTGATGTGCCCGATCGCGATCGGGACGGCAAACTCGATGGGCGCCAGCGCGGACCCCTTCCTGATGGCGGTTGCGGTGGGTGCCTCCTGCGCGTTCCTGACACCAATCGGCCACCAGAACAACACACTCATCCTTGGCCCCGGCGGTTTTCGCTTCGGCGACTACTGGAAACTCGGCCTGCCGCTGGAGGTGATCGTGGTGGCGGTAGCCCTGCCGATGCTGCTGCTGGTCTGGCCGCTCTAGGCCGCCGCCGCGGCCGGTACGCGGAAGGTCATCACGGGCGCGCTTCCGTCGCGTTCGTGGATCCGGCAGTCGACGGCGTCTTCGGCTACCACGAACTCTGCCGTCGCCAGCGTATTTTCTTGATCCGGATCGTCGGGCTGTGCGCGATAGATCGGCAGGGTGGAGTTCGCCTGATCCCAAAGGATGGCGAGGGCGTCAACCTCCCGGCCGGTGCTGGCTTTGGCAATCATCTCGCGCGCGCGCCGCTGACGAGCTTGGGAAGAAGCGGTGATCGTCTGGGCTTCGCCGGTCATCCGCGGATGCACCAGGTGGTTGGCGTGGCAATCAGCGCCCGTCACACCCGCGACCGAGCATTGATTGTGGGTGAACTCGATGCTCAAGATCCGCGGATCGCCCGCTTGCGCGAGCGTGAAATGAAAGGCCCCCGCGCGCGGTGCAGCCTTCAGTAGCGCGATGGCGTCATCGATATCCTGGCAATCGAGCACGGCGCGCCCCAGCACCATGCGCGGCAGACCGGCAGCGCCGGCGCCGGCGCGGATATTGTTGACGGTCTGGACCAATCCCCGATCGGTCACAGCAAAGGTATGCCCGGGTAGCGAGGCGGGATAGATGAAGCTGCGGAAGCCAGCCCCGCCGCCGGGCGCGATCCGTGCTATCGCGCAATGGCTCCGCAGACCTGGATCGCCGTCCTCGTTATGCGCGATCAGGTGCGCTGCGCCGGGAATGTCGCCCGGAATCTGCACGGTCGTGCACCCGTCCGGCGCCAGCGCCCAGATGTCGCCGCGACAGTTCCAGAGAAAGACGTCGTCAAAGGGAAGATCGAGGCCGTCCGCCAGTCCCTGGAGTTCCTGCCAATAGGCCGCGTAACGGGTTTGGGTCAACCTCCGCATCTCTTCGAGCTTCGGGTCGGCACGGTGTGCCATGACACCGAGCCATGCCGGGGAATGGCGGAGATAGTCGTGGGTGATCCGCGCGCCGAAGCGGCCAAGCTGCAGGCCGACCTCATAGGGCGAGCCCGAGATGTCGAGCGCCGCAAGGTCCGGCATGACCCTAGTGGACATGTTGCAGGAACTCGCGCAGCCGCTGGTTGTCGGGATTGCTGAGCAGGCTGGCCGGATCGCCATCGACGGAGATCTTGCCGTCCTCCATGAAAATCAGCCGCGTGCCGACTTCACGGGCAAACGCCATTTCATGGGTGACCACGATCATGGTCATCCCCTCCTCGGCCAGCGATTTCATGACCTGCAGCACCTCGTGCCGCAGTTCGGGATCCAGCGCCGAGGTCGGCTCGTCGAACAGCATCAGCTTGGGCTTGACCGCGAGCGCCCGGGCAATGGCGACGCGCTGCTGCTGGCCGCCCGAGAGTTCGCTGGGATAGTGATGCCCGCGCTCGGCCAGGCCGACCTTGGCCAGCAGGGCCTGGGCCTGGGCAAGCGCCTCGGCCTTGCCAGCACCCCGGACATGCCGTGGTCCGAAAGCGACGTTCTGCAACGCGGTCATCTGGGGAAACAGGTTGAACTGCTGGAAGACCATGCCGGCTTCCTGGCGGATGGCGCGTATCTGCGAGCGGCCGGCACGGACGCTGATATTGTCGACGATGAGGTCCCCACCATTGATCGGCTCCAGCGCGTTGATGCAGCGCAGCAGGGTCGACTTCCCCGACCCCGACGGGCCGACCAGCACCACCACCTCGCCGGCCTCGATGCTGAGATCGACTTCCTGCAGCACGACGACGGTGCCGAAGGTCTTGGTCACTTTCGAGAGTTTGACGAGGCTCATAGCATCCGCATCCTCTTCTCGGTGATCCGCAGGATCAGGGTCAGGGTGCCGGTCATCAGCAGATAGAGAATGGCAACCGCCGTCCAGATCTCGACCGCTCGGAAATTCGCCGCCATGATCTCCTGGCCCTGGCGCGTCAATTCGCCGACGCCGATGACGATGAACAGCGAGGTGTCCTTCAGACTGACGATGAACTGGTTGCCGAGCGGCGGAATCATGCGCCGGAACGCCACCGGGCCGATGATATAGAGCAGCACCTTCCACATCGGCAGGCCCATTGCCAGCCCGGCCTCCTTCAGGCCCTTGTGGACCGAGAGGAACGAGCCGCGCACGATTTCGGCGATATAGGCGCCGGCATTGACGATGATGGCCGTCATGGCGGCGGTCATCGGATTGACGCGGATATCGGCCAGCACCGGCAGGGCGAAGTAGATGAACATCACCTGGACGACGATCGGCGTGCCGCGGATGAGCTCGATATAGGTAAAGGCGAGGGCGCTCAGGAAGCGACCGCCATAGGCCCGCATCAGGCCGGCGACGAAGCCGACCGCAAGGCCGCCGGCGAGGCCGACCAGCGTGATCAGAACCGTGAGGCGAGCGCCGCCGAGCAATGCGGGGGTGGCATCGACGATAACGGACCAGTCGAATTCCATGGCGACCATCCTGGTGAGGTGTGAGGCGCGCCGGCGATGCCGGCGCGCCTGACGCGGGTGATCAGCTCTGCGGTTCGGCGCCGAACCACTTCTTGTAGATCTCGTTGTAGCGGCCGTCCTTCTTCATGTTGGCGAGGGCGGCATTGACCTTGGCAACCAACTCGCTGCCCTTCGGGAAGCCGATGCCGTATTGGTGCGCCATCATCTGCTCGCCCACCGCCTTGACCTTTCCGCCGCCGGCGGTGGCGATGTAATAGAGCACGTTGGGTGTGTCGTGCATCGCCGCGTCGACGCGCCCGGTCTGCAGCTCGAGATAGGCGTTGTCGATATTGGGGAACTGCCGCAACTCGGTTTCGGTGAAGTGCTCCTTGGCGTAATCGGTCGCCGAGGTGCCGGTCTTGACCGCCAGGATCTTGCCCTTCAGATCCTCGGCGCCCTTGATCGAACTGTCGGCCGGGACCATCAGCAGGAAGCCGCTGTCATAATAGCCGTCGGAAAAGTCGATCACCTTCTGGCGCTCTTCCTTGATGGTAATGCCGGCCAGCGCAACATCGACCTGCTTGGTCTGCAGGGCCGGAATGATGCCGTTGAAATCCATCGGCTGCAGCGTGTAGGTCACGCCGATCTCCTGGGCGATGGCGTCCCACATATCGATGTCAAAGCCGACGTATTTGTCACCCTCCTTGAACTCGAACGGCACGAAAGCGGTGTCGGTGGCGACGATGAGGTCTTCGGCCTGGGATGGCTGGGCGATGGCGATGGCGGCGGCGAAGGCGGCGACGAGAAGGCTGGTGCGTTTCATGATTCTCTCCCTGTCCTGGTGTGGCGGTCGTTGTGAAAGTCCTTCTATCCGTGCACCCCGGCCGGGGCAGGGATGCTGGCGATGGCGTCATCGATGGCGGCGCCGAGCCGTTCGACGATGACCTCGATATCGGCACGGGTGACGATGAAGGGCGGCGCGAGCAGGACATGGTCGCCATGGCGGCCGTCGATCGTGCCGCCCATCGCATAGACCATCAGACCATGCGCCATGGCTGCCTGCTTGACGCGGGCATGGAGTTTCAGCGCCGGGTTGAAGGTCTGTTTCGTCGCCCGGTCGGCGACCAGTTCGAGACCGCGAAAAAGGCCGCGGCCGCGGATGTCGCCGACATGCCGATGATCGGCGAAGCGCTCCTGCAGGCGGCGGTCGAGTTCCGCGCCTATGGCAGCGACATTGGCGAGCAGGTTATCGCGGCGGATGACGTCCTGTACCGCCAGGGCAGCGGCGGCGGCCATCGGATGGCCCATATAGGTGTGACCGTGCTGGAAGAAGCCGGATCCGCCGGCAAAGGCGTCGAAGATGTGCTGCGACAGAAGAACGGCGCCGATCGGCTGATAGCCCGCACCGAGACCCTTGGCGAGGGTCATGAGGTCCGGGGCGACGCCATCCTGCGTGCAGGCGTGGAGCGTGCCGGTGCGGCCCATGCCGCACATCACCTCGTCGAGGATCAGCAGGATGCCGTAGCGGTCGCAGATGCTGCGGATCCGCGCCAGATAATCGGCGACCGGCGGCACGGCGCCCGCCGTCGCGCCCACCACGGTCTCGGCGACGAAGGCGATGACCTGGTCCGGCCCCAACTCGATGATCTTGTCTTCAAGCTGCTGTGCTGCGCGCGCGGCATAGGCTTGGTCGCTCTCGCCGGGTTTCTGCAGGCGATAGGCGTAGCAGGGATCGATGTGATGGGTTTCGATCAGCAGCGGCTTGAACTGGGCGCGGCGCAGTTCGTTGCCGCCCGCCGCCAGCGCCCCCAGGGTGTTGCCGTGGTAACTCTGCCGGCGGGCGATGATGTGGCGCCGCTGCGGCTCGCCCTTTTCGACGAAATATTGCCGCGCCATCTTGAGCGCCGCCTCGACCGCTTCCGAGCCGCCGGAAACCAGATAGACATGGCTGATCCCTGGGGGCGCATCCTCGATCAGCCGCTCGGCCAACGCCTCGGCCGGTTCGCTGGTGAAGAATCCGGTATGGGCATAGGCCAGCCTGTCGGCCTGGCGATGCAGCGCGGCAATCACGTCCGGATGGCCGTGGCCGAGGCAGGAGACGGCAGCCCCGCCGGAGGCGTCGATATAGGATTTGCCGTCGGCATCGTTGAGGGTTATCCCCGCGCCACCGATAGCGACGGGCATGGTTCCGCGAATGGCGCGGTGTAGCAGCCGGGTCATCAGCGCCTGCCGCGGCTCTTGAGATGGGTATTGAGCGCGGCCGATTGCCGGTCCACCCGGGCCAGCGCCTCGCCGGCCGCCTTGCCGTTCCGCCCGGCCACGAGTGCGCCCAGGATCTCCGCCACCACGAAGGCCGGCGACATGGTGTGGAGGAAGGAGGGGCTGTCGGTCGGAACGATCAGCGCCACGGCGGCGCTCTGGGCCAGCGGCGCCACCGGGCTGTCGGTGATGGCGATGACCGGGACGCCGCAGGCGCGGGCGTATTCGGTAATGTCGACGGTCTGGCGCGTATAGGGCATCACGCTGACGGCGACCAGCACGTCATCGCGGCTGGCACTGCCCAGCGCATCGGCGCCGATCCCGCCCATGGCGTCGAGCATGATGGAGTGCTTGCCCGTAATAGAGAGGATGTAATGCAGATGCCACGCCGCGGAATGGCTTGAGCGCAGGCCGAGGCAGTGGATGCGCCGCGCGCGTTCGAGATAGCGGGCTGCTTCGGCGAGATCGCCCAGCATCGCCGGCTGCGCCAGTGCGGCGATATGGGTGCCGACAGCACGAAGCATGTCGGCGGCGAGAACCTGGTCGCCCTTCAGCTTCTGGCTCTTGGCCTGCTGTCCAACGCGTCCGGCAAAGCCGAGGCCGTCCTGTCGCATGGCATCGGCATAAAGCTGGCGGATATCGTCATACCCCTCGAAGCCCAGATGTTTTGCCAGTCGCGTCATGGTGGCGGGCTGGATGTCGGCCTGGCGCGCCTGTTCGCGCATCGACAGAAGGGCGACCTCGCGCGGATGCTCAAGGAGATAGCGCGCGGCGACCTGCAACTGCCGGGACATGCCGTCAAAAGCGTGGACGATCTTGTCGGAGAGGGGGGCGGTCTGCATGTCCCTCCTCTACACCCCTTGTCGCCGAACTGCAACACTTGTTTCAATAATGATAGTTATGATCTAAATGCTTCATAAAACGGGGGCGTGTATCATGACGGACGGTTTCCTTCCTACCCGCGTGGCGATCGCGGTGGCGCCGAATGGCGGCCGGCGCACGAAAGCCGATCATCCGGCCATCCCGCTGAATGCTGCCGAACTGGCGCGCGATGCGGCCGAATGCGTGGCGGCCGGCGCCGCCATGATCCATGTGCATGTACGCAAGGCCGATGGCTCCCATTTGCTGGATGCGGATGCCTATCGCGAGGCCATCGCCGCCATCCGCCGCGCGACCGGCGACCGGTTGGTCATCCAGATCACCACCGAATCATTCGGTATCTATCGGCCGGCAGAACAGATCGCGGTGCTGAAGGCCGTGCGGCCGGAATCGGCCTCGCTGGCGCTGCGGGAGTTCGTTCCCGACGCGGCCGCCGAGCCGCGTTTCATCGAGCTTCTCGCCTGGATGAAGCAGGAACATGTGATGCCACAAATCATTCTCTATGACCCAACCGAGGCGCGGCGGCTGGCCGAGCTGGTGGAAAGCGGCGCTGTTCCCTGGGCGGATATTCCGGTCCTCTTCGTGCTGGGCCGCTACAGCAAGGGGCAATTGTCACAGCCCGGCGACCTGCTGCCTTTCATCGCCCCGGACATGCCGCGCTTTGCCCATTGGAGTGTCTGTGCCTTTGGCAGAAGGGAGGCGGCCTGCGTCACGGCGGCGGCCCTGATGGGCGGCCATGTTCGGGTCGGCTTCGAGAACAATCTGCTGCGGCCCGATGGCAGCACGGCCACGTCAAACGCGGATCTCGTCCACTCGGTTGCGGAAACGATGGGACAGCTTGGCATGCAGCCCATCGATGCCGCCGCGCTGCGTGCGCTGCTTGCGTCCGATTTGGCTTAGTTTTGCCGGAGCCCGGTTCGAATTCGATGCCATCGAATTTTCCAACTGCAGGGCGCGTCGGGAAAATGGCGGAGGGGGTGGGATTCGAACCCACGGTACGCTTGCACGTACAACAGTTTTCGAGACTGCCCCAATCGGCCACTCTGGCACCCCTCCGCAGGGGTCCTCGCGCAGGAGGATCCGGGCCGGTCGAACGGCGCGGAACCTAACGAAGTGAATCGCTCTTCGCAAGTGCGGCTTGACCCCCGGCCGTTACCGCCCCGATCCTGTCCGAAAGCCGTGCTGTGGAGGGATGCTCGTGCCGGAGAGCCGCGGATTGCCGGAAATCGCCGTCATTGATCTGGGCGCGGCCGGTTTCGACCGCCTGGCGCTGATGGCGCCGGAAAAGGTGGCGCGGCTTGCCGCCGCCGGCCGGGCACTGGTGACCGGCCCGGTCCAGGCCGCCATGGATTGGCGTTCGCGCGGCTGGCTTGCACGGAACGTGACGCCCTATGCCGTGGAAATTGCCGCGATCGCCGGGATGCCAGGCATTTCAGGGGTCTATGCACTCAATCTCAGCACCGAATGGGCCTGCTCCAGCATGGTCAATGGCGGTCGGCTGATGCGGGTGCTGGACTGGCCGCTCAACGGTCTGGGCGATGAGCTTACCGTGACGCGCCATCAATCGCCGCATGGCGCCTGGTGGCAGGCTACCTGGCCCGGCTTTGTCGGCGTGCTGACCGGCCTTGCCCCTGGGCGCTTCGCCGCAGCCTATAACCAGCCGCCGATCCGCCGGACCAGTGGGGTAAAGCCGGTCGATTGGGTCCTCGAGCGGATTCGGGTCCACCGCCGCCGTGCCATTCCGCCGACCCATCTTCTGCGTCAGGTATTTGAAAAAGCTGCGGATTTTGACGAGGCGCTGGCATTGCTGGCGGGCACGCCCCTGTCGATCCCGGCCCTTTTCAGCCTCACCGGCGTGGACGGCCGCAGCATGGTGGTCGAGCGGTTGGAGGAGCGGGTGCGGCTGCGGCCCGGCCCAGTCGCGATTTCGAACCACTGGCCGGAACCGGGCCAAGCCGGGGATTGGCCGAGAGGATATCCCCGGGGCGTCGACAGCCCGGGGCGCTTCCGCGACGCCTGCGCGCTGGCGGCCGAGCTTGACGGTCTGCCCGGCGACTTTGCCTGGCTCCGATACCCGATTCTCAACAAATACAGCAGGTTGGCGGTGATGGCAGATTGTGTCGCCGGCAGCCTCGCCGTGCTGGGGCTGGAGCAGGCGGGGGAAAGTGCCTTGCCGGCCACCCGAACCTTGCGGTTAAATGGCTTGAAAGCAGGCACTTAAGGACGCCGTAGGCGCCGAGGCGCGCCCGGCCGATTCAGGTTGACAGGCAGGGGCGATAACGTCTATTTCCCACGCCGAACGGGTCGCCCTTCGGCGGCCCGACGTTTTTTGACGTGTGGAATTCAAATTTGGGCGGCGGAACGCGGCTTTCGTGCCGAGCGCTCATAGGACGGCAATCATGTTCGCAGTGATCAAGACCGGCGGCAAGCAGTACAAGGTCGCCACCAACGACATCATCCTGGTCGAGAAGCTGGAGGCCGAGGAAGGCGCCAGCGTTTCGCTCGACGAAGTGCTGATGGTGGGCGAAGGCGGCAACATCACCGTGGGTGCCCCCGTGGTGAAGGGCGCCTCGGTCACCGCCAAGGTGCTCGAGCAGCGCAAGGGCGACAAGGTCATCATCTTCAAGAAGAACCGTCGCCACAATTATCGCCGCAAGCGCGGCCACCGCCAGTTCGTGACGGTGCTGAAGATCGAAGGTATCAAGGCGGCCTGAAGGGCCGGCTTGGTCAGGAATTAGGGAGAGACCCAGATGGCACATAAGAAAGCCGGTGGTAGCTCGCGTAACGGCCGCGATAGCGCTGGCCGTCGCCTGGGCGTGAAGAAGGCCGGCAGCGAGAGCGTGATCGCCGGCAACATCATCGTCCGGCAGCGCGGCACCAAGTTCCACCCCGGCCAGAATGTCGGCATCGGCAAGGATCACACCCTGTTCGCCAAGGCGGAAGGCAAGGTGACCTTCAAGACCGGTGCCGGTGGTCGCACCACCGTCTCGGTCCTGCCCGCGGCACGACCGGCGGCCGAATGAGCATCGGCGCCCGGTAACGGGCGCGGCCATTCGCTGAAGTGTTCGAAAAGGGGAATGGCGGAAACGCCGTTCCCCTTTTTCTTTGTCCTGAAGCCAGCAACATGAAGCCGCAAGAGATCGCCTACAACGCCCTGGTGCCGGAACTGCTCTGCCGCGATTTCGCGGCAAGCCGGATGTTCTATGTCGATCTGCTTGGCTTCGCCTGCCTCTATGATCGGACGGAGTCAGGCTTCGCCTATCTCGAGAAGGGTCGCGCCCAGATCATGATCGAGCAGATCGATGCAGAAGATTCCTGGCTGACCGGGCCGATGCAGCCGCCCTTCGGTCGCGGCATCAACCTGCAGATCGAAGTAGATGATCTCGACGACCTGATTGCGCGGCTGCGGGCGGCCGATGTCATTCTCTATCGTGAACCCTATGACGCCTGGTATCGCGTCGACCAGCATGAGACCGGCCAGCGCCAGTTCCTGGTGCAGGACCCGGACGGATATCTGCTGCGCTTCTGCCAGCATCTCGGTGAAAGGCCGGCAAAATGAAATTCCTCGACGAGGCCAAGATCTTCGTGAAATCCGGCGATGGCGGGGCGGGCTGTGTCTCGTTCCGGCGGGAGAAATTCATCGAATTCGGCGGACCGGATGGCGGCAATGGCGGGCGCGGCGGTGATATCATCGTCGAGGTGGTGCCCAACCTGAACACGCTCATCGACTATCGCTACCAGCAGCATTTCAAGGCGCGGCGCGGCTATCACGGCATGGGCAAGATGCGGACCGGCCAGGATTCCGAGGACATCGTCCTGCGGGTTCCGATCGGAACGCAGATCTTCGACGAGGATAAGGAGACGCTGTTGTTCGACCTGACCAATCCGGGCGAGCGCATCGTGCTCTGCCGGGGCGGCGATGGCGGCTTCGGCAATGCGCATTACAAGACCTCGACCAACCAGGCGCCGCGCCAGGCGGGCCAGGGATGGCCGGGCGAGGAGCGCTGGATCTGGCTGCGCCTGAAACTGATTGCCGATGCCGGGCTGGTGGGTCTGCCCAATGCCGGCAAGTCGACCATGCTGGCCGCCGTCTCGCGCGCCCGACCCAAAATCGCGGACTATCCCTTCACCACCCTAAAGCCGCAGCTGGGCGTCGTTCATGTCGACGAGCGCGAGTTCGTCATGGCCGACATCCCGGGCCTGATCGAGGGTGCCCATGAAGGGGCTGGTCTCGGCACCAAGTTCCTCGGCCATGTCGAGCGTTGCCGGGTGCTGCTGCATCTGGTCGACGGCACGCAGGAGGATGTGGCCGGCGCCTACAAGACCATCCGCAAGGAGCTGAAGGCCTACAGCAAGGAACTGGCGACCAAGATCGAGATCGTGGCGCTCAACAAATGCGACGCGCTCATAGAGGAGGAGATCGAGGAAAAGGCAGCGCAGCTGAAAAAGGCCGCGAAGCTGAAAAAGGGCCAGGTCGTGCATCGCGTCTCGGGGGCCGCCGGCATCGGTATCACGGAACTAATGCGCACACTGCTCGCGATCATCGATGCCGAGAAGGCGCGCGAGGCGGAAGAGGCCAAGGACAAGGCGGGCGTCGAGATCGACGCCTGAGGGTTTGGGGCGAGGGGGAAAGCGCTCGATGAGTGACAAGAAGAAAGCACCGCCGAAGGAACGCTCGCTGGCTGCCGCGAAGCGCGTGGTGGTGAAGATCGGCTCGGCCCTGCTGGTCGATGACGAGACCGGCGGCATCCGGCGGAAATGGCTGGACGCACTGGCTGACGATGTCGCCACGTTGCGTGCGGCCGGGCAGGAAGTGGTGCTGGTTTCCTCCGGTGCCATTGCCGTCGGGCGCCGGCATCTGGGTCTCCTCGACGGTGTGCTGAGGCTCGAGGAGAAACAGGCCGCGGCGGCGACCGGGCAGATCCGCCTGGCGCATGCCTATCAGGAGACGCTGGCGCGTCATGGCATCACGGTGGCGCAGGTACTGCTCACCCTCGACGATACCGAGGAACGGCGCCGACATCTGAATGCCCGTTCGACCCTGAATACGCTGCTGCAGTTCGGCGCCGTGCCAGTGATCAACGAGAACGACACGGTGGCGACCTCCGAGATCCGCTTTGGCGACAATGATCGTCTTGCCGCGCGTGTCGCGGCGATGATCAGCGCCGACACGCTGGTCCTGCTCTCCGATATCGACGGGCTTTACAGCGCGGACCCGCGCAAGGACAGGCACGCCGCCTTCATTGGCGAGGTGACGGAGATCACCGCCGAAATCGAGGGTATGGCGGGGGCGGCGCCGGCCGGCTATTCCTCCGGCGGCATGGTCACCAAGATCGCGGCGGCGCGCATTGCCATGGCAGCCGGCTGCCGCATGGTGATTGCCAGCGGCAAGAAGATGAACCCGCTCCAGGCCGTGCTTGATGGCGGCACCTGCTCGTGGTTCCTGCCTGCCAGCGGCCCAAAGACCGCGCGCAAGAGATGGATCGGCGGGTCGCTCAAGGCCAAGGGCAGGCTCATCGTGGATGACGGCGCCTTGAATGCCCTGAAGGGCGGGCGCTCGTTGTTGCCTGCCGGTATTGTCGGCGTCGAGGGCCGTTTCGAGCGCGGCGATGCCGTACTGGTGGTCGACCGGGAGGGCAACGAGGTGGCGCGTGGTCTCGCCGCCTATGATGCCGCGGATGCCAAGCGGATCATGGGCCACAAATCCAAGGAGATCACGGCCTTGCTCGGCTATCGCGGCCGTGATGAGATGATCCACCGGGACGATCTGGTGGTCAACTGAGGGCATGGAGACGCAATGACCGCGCTGAAGAAGGATACTGGCGACGCACTCATGGACGAGATGCTGGCGCTCGGCCGGGCAGCCAAGGCAGCCTCGTTGAAGCTTGCCCAGGCGCCGCGCGAGAAGAAGGATCTGGCACTGAAGGCCATGGCCGCCGAAATCCGCGCGCAGGCGCCGAAGATTCTTGCCGCTAATGAAAGGGACATGGCGGCGGCGCGGGCGCGCGGCCTCGGCGCCGCCTTGCTTGATCGCCTGCTGCTCGATGAAAAGCGCGTCGACGGCATGGCTCAGGGCCTCGAGGAAGTCGCGCAGTTGCCCGATCCCGTCGGCCGCAGTCTCGGTGCCTGGGAGCGACCCAACGGCCTCAGGATCGAGCGCGTGGCGGTGCCGTTGGGTGTCATCGGCATCATCTACGAAAGCCGCCCCAATGTGACGGCGGATGCCGCCGGCCTCTGCCTGAAATCCGGCAATGCCGCGATCCTGCGCGGCGGTTCGGAGAGCGCCCATTCCGCCGCTGCCATTCTCGACTGCCTGCAGGAGGGGCTCTGCGCCGCCGGTCTGCCCAAGGCCGCGGTCCAGCGCCTCCCTACCACCGACCGGGCTGCAGTCGGCATCATGCTGGGGCTTGTCGAATATATCGACCTCATCATTCCGCGCGGCGGCAAGGGCCTGATAGAGCGCGTTGCCAGCGAGAGCCGCATTCCGGTCCTGAAGCATCTGGACGGCATCTGCCATACCTATGTCGACCGCGCAGCCGACCCGGAGATGGCACGGAAGGTCGTGCTCAACGCCAAGATGCGCCGCACCGGCATCTGTGGGGCGACCGAGACCCTGCTGATCGATCGCCCGGCACTCGCCTTCACCAAGCCGATCCTTGACGACCTCATCAAGGCGGGATGCGAGATCCGCGGCGATGCCGAGATCCAGGCCCTCGACAAGCGGGTGAGCGCCGCAAGCCCCGAGGATTGGGATACCGAGTATCTCGATGCCATCCTCTCCGTGAAGGTGGTCGATGGCGTGGGCGAGGCGATCGAGCATATCGCGCGCCATTCCTCGCACCACACCGAAGCCATCATCACGGCCGATGAGACGGCGGCACGGCGGTTCCTCAGCGAAATCGATTCCGGCATATTGCTGTGGAACGCCTCGACCCAGTTTGCCGATGGCGGCGAGTTCGGCATGGGAGCCGAGATCGGCATCTCAACCGGCAAGCTGCACGCGCGCGGCCCGGTCGGCGCCGAGCAGCTCACCTCTTACAAGTATATCGTGCGCGGCAACGGCCAGGTGCGGCCGTAACCCGTGTCGGTCGTCGCGCGCAAGATCGGCCTGCTGGGCGGTTCCTTCAATCCCGCCCATGAAGGGCATCGCGATATCAGCCTGGCGGCCCTGGCCTATCTCGGGCTCGACGAGGTCTGGTGGCTGGTGGCGCCGCAGAACCCGCTTAAAAGCGCTGCCGGCATGGCCCCCTTTGCCGTCCGCATGAAGGAAGCCGAGCGCGTGGCCGCCCATCCGCGCATCCGGGTGACCGATTTCGAAATGAAGGCGGGGACGCGCTACACTGCCGATACGCTGAAGCGCCTCATGCACCAGTACCGTGCCTATCGCTTCGTCTGGCTGATGGGGGCCGACAATCTGGCCAGCATGGCGGCCTGGAAAGATTGGCAACAGATCTTTCATCTCGTGCCAATTGCGGTTTTTGACCGCCCGACTTATACTTATCAAGCATTGGCCGCGTTGGCGGCACGGCGATTCGCCTGTTTTCGGGCGCGGGAGCAAGCTGCCCGGACACTGGTTATGTCGTCACCGCCGGCATGGACCTTCGTGCATCATCGATTGAATCCGATTTCTGCGACCGAGATCCGCCGCAAGCGGAATTGGGGCGGAACCGGAACAACGGGCGGCACAGCCGGCGACGCCCTGATGAGCACCAAATGAAGCGCCGGATGGAGGATCGCAGCCATTCCTGAAAAGAACAGCGCGGGGCGTCGGACATCCGCAGTGAAATCGACCGGCAAGAAGCCAGCCACGGGCACAAAGGTCAAAGCGGCCGGCAAGGCCGCGGCCAAGACTGGTGCCAAATCTGCGTCGAAGAAGGCGACAGCCGTCAAGAATTCAGCCGCCAAGAAGTCGGTCGCGAAAAAGACCCCGGTCAAGAAGCCCCTGCCGAAATCGGCCGTGCAGCCTAAGGCTGCTCCCAAATCCGCCGGCAAGGCGAGGAAGCCCAAGCAGACTGTCCCGGCCGCAAACGATGCGCGCCGGCATGACCTGCTGCAATTGGTCGAGAAGTCGCTGGATGCGGACAAGGCCGAGAATATCGTCCATGTCGACCTTGCCGAGAAATCCGCCATTGCCGATTTCATGGTGATCGCAACCGGGCGCAACACGCGGCAATTGGCGGCGATGGCGCAGCACGTGGCTGAAAAACTCTCGAAGGCCGGCGTCAAGTCGATCAGTATCGAGGGCTTGAGCCAGGGTGACTGGGTGCTGGTCGACGGTGGCGATATCATCGTTCACCTGTTCCGGCCGGAAATCCGGACGCTCTATGGTCTCGAGAAGATGTGGGGCGTGAACCTGCCGGAGCCGGAAGCGCTGCAGGCGGTCGGCTAGACCAGCCGGCCGGCGTTTTGCCGGCCATGCAGAAACGAAAGCGGCCGATGCCGAAAATGCGGCTGGTCGCCGGCATGATGCCGCCATAGCTTGGCGGGCAGGACGCCATCTGCCCAACCCGCGTCCGTGGTCGGAACTACCCTCATGACAATCCACCGCGGCGTCTGGCTCGCCTTCATTGCCTCCGCCGCCTTCTCGATGAAGGCGATCTTTGTTAAGCTTGCCTATCAGTACGGGGTTGATGCCGTGCTGCTGCTCGCGCTGCGCATGACGTTCTCGCTTCCGGTGCTGCTGGCGGCAGCCTGGTGGTCGGGACGCGGATCGACGACGGCACTCAGCCCGCGCGATTGGCGGGCGATCCTCTTCCTGGGGTTTTTCGGCTATTACCTGTCCAGCCTGCTCGACTTCCTGGGGCTGCAGTATATTTCGGCCGGTCTCGAGCGCCTGATTCTGTTCCTCTACCCGACCGTCGTGGTGCTGATCTCGGTCTATGTCCTCAAGAAGCCGATCACTGGTCGCGCCATTGCCGCCATGGCACTCTCCTATCTCGGCATCGCCATCGCCTTCGTGCATGACGTGCGGGTGACCGGCGATCAGGCGGCGACGTTGATCGGCGGCGGTCTCGTCTTTCTGTGCATGATCACCTATGCGATCTATCTGGTGGGGTCGGGACAGATGATGACCCGGATCGGCTCCACGCGTTTCGCGGCCCTAGCCACCACGGTGGCAGCCATCGCCTGCATCGGCCATTTCGCAATCCAGAGCCCGCTGGCCACGGCGTTCGGCCAGCCATGGCAGGTCTATGCCTATGCGCTGGCCATGGCGGTCGTCTCGACCCTGTTGCCGATCTTCCTGACGGCGAGGGCGATCCAGCTCATCGGGGCCGCCAAGGTCTCGATCATCGGCTCGATCGGTCCGGTCGCCACCATCTTCTTCGCCTGGGCGCTGCTGGGGGAAAGTGTTTCCCTCGAGCAGATTCTGGGCGGCGCCTTCGTGCTTGGCGGCGTGATGCTGGTAAGTTCGAAAAAAGCCTGAAGAATCATACGGGTCGCCGCGATCATAGGGGTGGAAATTCCCGCCGGAATGCGTAGATTGCGGCAAAATTGAAGCTTGGGATATCCATGGCCAACCTGCCCAACGAAGTATCGCGGCGCCGCACCTTCGCGATCATCGCCCACCCGGACGCCGGCAAGACCACGCTGACCGAAAAGCTGCTGCTGTTCGGCGGCGCCATCCAGCTGGCCGGCGCCGTCAAGGCGCGCGGCGAACAGCGGCGCGCACGTTCCGACTGGATGAAGGTCGAGCGCGAGCGCGGCATCTCGGTGACCGCCTCGGTGATGAGCTTCGAGTATCGGGGCTGCGCCTTCAACCTGCTCGACACGCCGGGCCACGAGGATTTCTCGGAGGATACCTACCGAACCCTCACCGCTGTCGACAGCGCCGTGATGGTGATCGATGCGGCCAAGGGCATCGAATCCCAGACCCTCAAGCTGTTCGAGGCCTGCCGCCTGCGCGACGTGCCGATCGTCACCTTCATCAACAAGATGGACCGCGAAGGGCGCGAGCCGATCGATCTACTTTCCGAGATCGAGCAGCAATTGGCCCTCGACGTGACGCCGGCCTCCTGGCCGATCGGCATGGGCAAGACTTTCAAGGGCTGTTTCGACCTGCTGCGCGACCGGCTGTTCCTGTTCGAGCGCGGCGGCAAGCAGGACGAGGCCGAGATCGAGATCAAGGGCATCAACGATCCGGCGCTGGACTCACATCTGAAACCCGACGAGGTTGCGCGCCTGCGCGAGGATGTCGAGATGGCGCGCGGCCTGATGAAGTCGTTCGACCTTCAGGCCTATCGTGAAGGCCACCTCTCGCCGGTCTATTTCGGTTCGGCGGTCAACAATTTCGGCGTTGGCGAACTGCTGGCGGGTCTTGCCGAAATGGCGCCGCCGCCCCGCGTGCAGCACACGACGACACGCGACGTGGCGCCGACCGAGGAGAAGGCAACCGGTTTCGTCTTCAAGATCCAGGCCAACATGGATCCCAAGCATCGCGACCGCATCGCCTTCTTCCGCCTGTGCTCCGGCCAGTTCCAGCGCGGCATGAAGATGCTGCATGTCCGATCCGGCAAGCAGATCAACCTGCACAATCCGGTGGTCTTCCTGGCGCAGGATCGCGAGATCGCGGAAGAGGCGTTTGCCGGCGATATCCTCGGCATACCCAATCACGGCAATCTCCGGATCGGCGATACGCTGACCGAGGGTGAGGCGCTGCAATTCACCGGCATTCCCAGTTTCGCGCCGGAATACCTGCAATCCGTTCGCGCCGATGATCCGCTGCGTGCCAAGCATCTCGGCAAGGCGCTGGAGCAGTTGGCGGAGGAGGGGGCGGCGCGCGTCTTCCGCCCGGAGATCGGCACGGACTATATCGTCGGCGTGGTCGGCGCGCTGCAGTTCGAAGTGCTGGCCGACCGCATCCGCACGGAATACGGCCTGCCGGTGCGCTTCGAGCCGACCAGCCTCCATACCGCGCGCTGGGTGGAGAGCGACGATGCCGCGGCTCTCAAGTCGTTCCTGGACGAGACCCGGGCCAGCATGGCGAAGGACCATAACGGCGATCCCGTCTTCCTTGCCCGCAATGCCTGGCATCTCGACCGGGCGCAAGCCGATCACCCCAAGGTGAAGTTCCTGAAGGTCAAGGAACAGCCGCACTGAGAGCGGTTGCGGCGATGCATCACCCCTCGCCGCGTTGCCAGACAATCTCGGGCGGTTCGCGAAAGGCGAAACGAACAAGGTGCCGCGCAATGACATCTTCCATCCTGGCCAGATCTTCGTCGTTCGCGGCAGCAACGCTCATTGCCAGAACCTCGCCATCAGCAGCGAGGTCGCAGCGTCCGAAGGGAAACTCGATCCAGCCGCTTTCGGCATCGTGGGCAGCCGGGATCCTGTGGGCGAAATGTTTGCACAACTGGCCCAGATAGCGCGCCGGCGAGGCGGTCGCGACGCGGGCGAGGGATGTCCTCGGGGTCATGTCAGAGACCTCATGCCTGTTCGATCTTGCGTGCGGCTTCGTCGAGGGCCGCGGTGATGCTGCGGTTCTGTTCCTCGCTCAACTTCCCCTGGGACAGGCGCAGGCGCAGGGCCATCTTGAAATTCTCCATGGCGCGGATGATCTGCGGAGACGGCCCGCCGCCATGGGCGGCATGGGTTTCCTCGATCCGGCGCAGGATGCCTTCTACCGTGACCCGGTTCTCGGCCAGATGCGACTTGCCGGATTCGGTGACGGCATAGAGCTTCTTGTTGCCTTCGACCTCGCTCACCGTGGCGAGGCCCGTCTCTTCCAGCAGGGTCAGCGTCGGGTAGACGACCCCGGGACTTGGGGTATAGGCGCCCGCCACCTTTTCCTCGATCGCCTTGATCACTTCATAGCCATAGCGTGGCTTCTCGGAGATCAGGTGGAGGATCACCAGGCGCAGATCGCCATGGTCGAAGACGCGGCCCCCGCCATGATGGCGATGGCGCCCCCCAAATCCTTTGCCAAAACCGTGCTCCCGGTTCCAGCGGCCGCCCATGCCCCAGTCACCTCGGGCATGTCGCTCCTCGCAGCGTTTGTGTAACTGCTTGAAAAACATGAAAACCTCTTGCTTTGTTGTTATTAGATAGAATTTAGATATATCTAAATATGTTCGATTTCAAGGGTACTCGGCGAGAAAATCCTCCGGCTCAGAGTCGCGGCTTGACCTTGCCACGGTGGGAAGCCCCATATTTCGACCGTCACGAAAACGGAGTTCCGGACCATGTTGCATTTGAAGGTCGAAGGCATCACTTGTGGCGGCTGCGCCAGTTCGATCAAGAAGGCGCTGGCCGCGGTCGCATCCGGCAGCAATGTCGCGGTCGATATCGAAGGCGGCGAAGTGAAGGTCGAAGGCCAGGCCGATCGCGCCAAGGTGGTTGCGGCCATCGAGGGCGCCGGCTTCGACGTGGTGGGCGACGCCGCCTGAGCTAGATCCGCTGGTCGGCAATGGCGCCGAAAAGCTCACGGGCAAGGTTTGCGGCATCTTCGGCGGCCGCAGCATTCCTTTGGGCATCGCGATAGGCGCGTTCGGCCTCCTGCCGGCGTTCAGCCGGAGTGGTCGTTTCGCCACTTTCCTGGGCGACAAGACTGGCGGCGGCACCGGCGAGGGCCCTGAAATCCCCCGATGAGGGCGATTGCACCGAGACCGCCGCAGCCTGGACGCGGCGGAGCGCCTTCTCCTGCTCTTCCGGCGAGCCGCCGGCGTTGCCGAGGCGGATTGGTACCCTTCCCTCGACCGCATAGAGCTTGCCGTCGGGTCCGCGGCGAAAGGTGTATTGCGGCTCGCCAGCATACTGGCCGGCCGTGTTGGCGTGGCGCTCCTCCTCGTTGCGGACGGCGCGGTCGCGCGCCTGCAATTCGGCAATGATGCGCTTTTCCTCGGGGCTCAGCTGGCCGGTCGTCTCGGGGGCCGGCGTTCCGCCCGGGCGCGCGGCGGCATCGGCAGGCGCGCTGCCGGCATCGCCGCTGCGGCGGCGGACCAGATAGCTCTCGGTCCCCGGCGCACCGCCCGGCACGCGGGCGATGACCTGACCCTGGCCGCCATCGATGATGCTGCCGATCATGGGCATGACGCGGCATTCTCGCGCGGCGACAGACGCCTGTCTTGGTTAATTGGCGTTTACCTTGTCGGCCGCGGGCAGGGATCGCCGGTGGGGTCCGGCACGTCGTTCATGCGGGCCTGGATGGTCCCGGCCCGGTTGCGGATATAATTCGTCGGATTCGACGCCGACCAGCGGATCGGGTTGGGCAGCACGGCGGCGAGCAATGCCGCCTCGCGTCGCGTCAGCTCGCTCGCCGGTTTGCCGAAATGCGCCTGCGCCGCGGCCTCGGCACCGTAGATTCCGGGGCCGAACTCGACCACGTTCATATAGACCTCGAGGATCCGCTTCTTGCTCCAGACAAGCTCGATGAGGCCGCTGAAATAGAACTCCACCGCCTTGCGGACATAGGTCCGGTCGGGCCAGAGAAAGACGTTCTTCGCGGTCTGGTTGGTGATGGTGGAGCCGCCGCGCATGCGCTTGCCCTGACGGTTGCGTTCCCAGGCCTGCTCGATCGCCTGCCAGTCGAAGCCGCGATGCGAACAGAATTTCGCATCCTCGGCGGCGATGATGGCGCGGGCGAGATGCGGCGAGATGTTCTCGTAGGCTTCCCAATCCTTGTGGATCCAGTTGCCGTCGAAGAGGCGCAGCACCATCAGGGGGGTCGCCGGCGGCGGCAGCCAGGCGTAGACGGCGGTCAGCACGACGGAGATCAGGAAAAAAAGTGCCGCGAGTTGGAGCAGGGCGCGCCACAGGCGACGGAACAATCCTGGTCGCCGCCCGATGTTGTCGCCGCTCATCCAACAGCCTTTCCTGCCTGCGCTGCCCGTTCTGGATACTGATCCGGAACGGCTGCCGCAAGCCGAGCACGCGGCACCGGGATTGGCATGCCATGGACAAACAGTGAACATCACGGCAATCTGTCGGTGGTGCAGGAGGTGGGGATGGCAACAGGACCCGTTTTTGCGGAGCACGTGGCGGCGCGCGAGCCGGACAAGGCCGGGGAAATCGCGCGCGGCGTCGCGCGGCTCTTTGCCGATCTCGGATTTGCCAGCCTGGCGGAATTCCCGTTGCGGGCAAAGCGTCGGGCGGATCTCGTCGCCTTCAACGATGCCGGCGAGATCGTCATCGTCGAGGTGAAATCCTCGCGCGCCGATTTCCGAGCCGACCAGAAATGGCCGGAATATCGGAGTTTCTGCGACCGGTTTTTCTTTGCCGTGGCGGCTGATTTTCCACGCGAGATCCTGCCTGAAACCTGCGGCCTCATCGTCGCCGACCGCCATGGCGGCGCCATCCTGCGTGAGGCACCGATGGTGCCCCTTAATGGCAACCGTCGGCGCGCGCAGATTCTGCAGATTGCCCTTTGCGCCAGTCAGCGACTGGCACGCCTTGGCGCGCCAGCCATCTGACAGACGTGGTCTAGATGCGGTCCCAGTCGAGGCCGATGTCGCGTCTGAGATGCGACGACAGCCGGGCGAGATTGTATGGCGGCGGCCGGTTGCGCCATTTGTCGGCGCCCGGCAGTTCGCCGGTTCCGGCGCGGCCCTCCACCGGGCTGGCGGTACGCGCCGCCGCGCCGGATGGGTCCAGCCAGCGACCCAGCATCAGGCTCCAGAGGTTGAGATTGATCGGCATGTCGGATTTCCTTCTTGTCGTCGATTTGCCTGGCGCGCGGCAAAGCTCATCCGATCCGTCGAACGCACCGATAGCGGGCGAACGGCCGGCGGCCAGGTCGGGGTTGGTGGTGATGAGGCGCGACTTTGCACGACGCTCCCCGCGAAGGGGTTGCCGATGGCGCGTGGCGTGAAGCCTAGCGGGTTCCGGATATGGCCGGCGGCGAGGCGGCGAAATTGTGCCTCAGCAACGAGACAGCAATCTGCTGCAGGAAACAGCCAGCGTTACGCGGTTGGAGTTGAGGTGAGTCCGGAAGACCAGGGGATCAGCGACGCGACAACGGCGCGTCGGCCGAAGTCGAATCTCAGGCTGCGTTGCAGCTCTTTCGGTAGCGTTGGGTCATTCGACGGTCCTCCTCCTCGTTCGAGAGGTGGGCGCAAAATAAGTGCGACATTTGATCGCGTCAAGTGCAGAAACGTATCGCGACAATTTCACGATTGCCGCAACGCCGCCCCGCATTGCGGCTGTGATTGCGGCTGTGCCTAGGGCTGCTTCTTGCGGAAGGCGTCGAGGGCGACGACGGTAGCGCCGCCGGATGCGACTGCCTCACCTTTGTCAGCGTCACCGCGCTGGTCGGCGAGGGCCGGCTTCTCGGCTGGTTTTTCCAGCGCAAGCGACGGCTCCGCCGGTTCTCCGTCATCCCCATCCAGGATCTCGTCGTCATTCTCCGCTTCGCCGGCATCAAACTGCAGGGCGAATTTGACCGATGGGTCGGCGAAACTGACGACAGCGGCAAAGGGAATATGCAGCGGCTCGTGCTTGCCGCCGAAGCTCAGCGTCACGCCGAAGCTTTCGTCGGCCACATGCAGATCCCAGAACTGGTGCTGCAGGACGATGGTCATTTCGCGTGGGTATTGTGCTTTCAGGTGACCCGGAATGCGTACGGTCGGATTGTCGGTGCGGAAGGTAATGTAGAAGTGATGGTCGCCCGGCAGCCCGCTCATGGCCGCCTCCGTCAGCGCGCGCCGTACAACCCCGCGCAACGCATCCTCGACCATCTGGTCATAGCGCAACCAATCCTTCGCCATCGTAACGCCCCGTTTCCCGCCTGGTCCGGCCCGATTCCGATTATTCTTGGCTCCGCCGGGTCTTTCGCCGGCACCGGAAACGGGTGGGGGGCTTTCTGTTGCCCGGCGCCCCCCGGTACCGCGTTCTCGTCAGCTACTTACAGCCCGTTAGGGATGTTAGGCAGCCATACGGAGATCGGATGCAACGTTGTCGTTGGCATCTCTAGGTTTGGCCCGATAACGGCGGGTACCATACCGAGCAAAAACCGCGTCTTTACCGCGCACGTCGATCCTGTTTCGCCCCCATGAAGCCCCGCACAGGCGCCCGTAAGCGACTGTACCAAAAGGGTTTATGGTGGAGGCGCCGGGTACCGCCCCCGGGTCCGTAACGCTTATTCCACACGGCGTTTATCGCCATAGTCGGTTGCCCGACACGCTTAATATAGGCCCCCCGGGCAGGATGTGAAAGGCCTGCCGCCGCATGGGTGCTTCGATCTTGTTGCGTCCCCCGGTTCCCGGTAAAACCGCCACCCGACCGGGCATGGCCCGCTTGCCCGAGTCGGCTGGCGGCATGTATTCCCGAACACAGGCAGGACCCGGCATGGCTCTTTCCCGCGAGCAATTGGCCCAGATCGAGGAACAGCGCGCGGAGCAGCGCCCGACCCGGCGCTCCGTCGCCCCGGCCCTGGAGGATATCCTCTACCAGCCGATCGAAGTGCTGGATCACGGCCTCATCCGAGTCATCGACTACATGGGCGATGACAATGCGGTCGTGCAGGCGGCGCGCGTCTCGTATGGCCGCGGCACCAAGAAGGTGACCGAAGACCAGGGCCTCATCCACTATCTCATGCGCCATCGTCACTCGACCCCGTTCGAGATGTGCGAGATCAAGTTCCACGTCAAGATGCCGATCTTCGTGGCGCGGCAATGGATCCGCCACCGCACCGCCAATGTGAATGAATATTCGGCCCGCTACTCGATCCTCGACCGGGAGTTCTACATTCCGGCGCCGGAGCACTTGGCGGCCCAGTCCGCTGTCAATCGCCAAGGACGCGGCGACGTGCTGGAGGGGGCCGAGGCCAAGCGCGTGCTCGACCTGCTGAAAGCGGATTCGACCCAGGTCTACGACCACTATGTCGACATGCTGAACGAGACCGAGAGCGGCGAGCCCGTCGACCCCACTCGCCCCGGCCTCGCTCGCGAACTGGCCCGCATGAATTTGAGTCTCAACTTCTATACCCAATGGTACTGGAAGATCGACCTCCACAATTTCATGCATTTCCTCTCGCTCCGTGCCGATGCGCATGCGCAGTACGAGATCCGCGTCTATGCCGAGGCGATGCTGGACGTGCTGAAGCGCTGGGTGCCGATGTGCTACGAGGCCTTCGTGCAGCACCGCCTGGGCGCGGCGACGCTGTCCAAGAACGCACTTGCGGTCGTCAAGCGACGCCTTGCCGGCGAAAAGGTGACCCAGGAATCGAGCGGCCTCGGCAAGCGCGAATGGATCGAATTGCAGGCGATGCTCGGTGACTGAGTTTGCCCTCGAACTCGCGCTTCCGGCGGCGCGGCCGCGACGGTTTCTGCATCGCGCCCTGACCTGGTCGCTCTGCGCGGCGCTGGCTGCGGGCGCCGTTTTCGCCCTGGCAGGGCCGGTGACGGCGCTGGCCCTCGGCCCGGTCGACAAGGTGGTGGTCGACAAATCGGCACGCTCGCTGACCCTGCTGCGCGATGGCGCGGCGGTTTTCACCGCAGACATTTCGCTGGGTAAGAGTCCCCAAGGTCAGAAGCAGCGCGAGGGCGACGAGCGCACGCCGGAAGGCAAGTACCGCCTGATCTGGGGCAATCCGGACTCGACCCACTACCGCGCGATCCTGATTTCCTACCCGTCGAAGAAGCAGGCGGCAGCCGCGGCCGCCAAGGGCGAGGATGCCGGCGGCGGCATCATGATCCACGGCCAGCGACAATGGTGGCGCTTCCTGACCCGCTCGCCACTCACCAATGGCTGCATCGGCCTCAGTAACTTTGCCATGGACGTAGTCTGGAACGCGGTCGAGCTCGGCGCGCCGATCGAAATCAGGCCCTAGGGGCTTCCCCGATAGTCATTCCCCGAGAAGGCGAGGAACCACCAGGTTCCTTTCTTCAACAGCAGACAATCTCGCGGATGGCCCGCCTGCGCGGCCCATGACAATAAAAGCCGGATTACCACTTTCCATCCGCAGCATCCGCCGCCAGCCGCGCCGCGATCTCCGGCATCATCGACGCGTCGACATTGGCGAAGGCGACGCGCAAGTAGTCTTCCTGGCCCGGGCCGAACATGGAGCCGGGCAATGCGAGGATATTCTGCCGGTCTGCAAGGCGTCGCGCTACCTCCGTCGCCTTGCGGCCGCGATGCGGATGCCTCAGATAGGCAAAATAGGCGCCGGCGCTCGCCACTTCGTAGCCGAGATCGTTGCGGGTGAAGGCCTGGCGCAGGCTCTCGAGTCGGTTGCGCATCAGAAGCGTATTGCCACCGCGCCAGGCGCCGAGGGTCGAGAGTCCGTGGATCGCGGCGATCTGGCCGATGCGAGGTGCGCAGATGGCGACGCAATCCATCGCCTTGCCGATTTCGTCCACCAGTTTCGGATCGGCAATGATGGCGCCGACCCGGTAGCCAGTCAGGCAGAAAACCTTCGAGAAGCTGTAGAGGTGGACCAGAGTGTCGGCCCACGCATCGTCCTTGAAGAGGGCGTGGGGCGGCTCGTCATGGGGCATGAAATCGCGATAGGTCTCGTCGAGGACGAGCGCGATCCCGTGTCGGCGGCAGAGATCGAGCGCTGCCGCCAGATATGCCGGCGAATAGACTGCGCCGGTCGGGTTGTTCGGCGAGATGAGGACGAGGGCGCGGGTCTTCGGATTGATTGCCGCCGCGATCTCGGCCAGATCCGGCTCGCCGCCGGAATCGGGCCGGAACGAGACATGGCGCGCGGTGACGCCGATCATCTCCAGCCACATCTGGTAATTGAAGTAATAGGGCAGCGGCAGGATGATCTCGTCCCCGGCCTTTGCCAGAGCGGCGGCGGTCAGGCAATAGGCCTGGTTGCAGCCCGCCGTGATCATGACGTTGTCGGCCGTGACGGAGCCCGGAGCCAGTCCATAGGCCCGCACGATGTCGGTCGCCAACGCAGCCCGAAGGTCCGCGAGCCCGACGATATCGGTATAGCGGTGGGTCGAAGGCTGCTGCAGCGCCGCGGCCATGTGTTGCGTCAGTTCCGCCGGCGGGGCATAGCCCGGTACCGCCTGGCAGACATCGATCAGCGGCCTGTCTGCAGGAAAGCTGCGCCCCTCTATCCAGCCCTGGGCCTCGGCGATGGGCGGGACCGCGACAGCGCGGAGCCACGGATTGGCGACAAGACTCACGATTGCAGCTCCGGAATATCGACGTAGAGCTTCAGGGCCTCGGGGTTGGCAAGTGCCTCCTGGTTCTTGACCGGCCGGCCATGCACCACATCGCGCACCGCAAGCTCGACGATCTTACCGGATTTGGTGCGTGGAATATCGGCAACGGAGACGATCCTGGCCGGCACATGGCGCGGAGTCGTGTTGGCACGGATCTGCCCGGCGATCCTCTTTTTCAGATCGTCGTCAAGCACGACGCCTTCGCGCAGGCGCACGAACAGGACTACGCGCACATCGCCCTGCCAATCCTGGCCGATGACGATGCTCTCGAGAATCTCCGGCAGTTGCTCGACCTGGCGGTAGATCTCGGCCGTGCCGATACGCACACCGCCGGGATTGAGCACGGCATCCGAGCGACCATAGACGATGATGCCGTCATGCTCGGTGAGTTCCACATAATCGCCATGATGCCAGATATTGGGATAGCGTTCGAAATAGGCAGCCTTGTAGCGCTTGCCGCCCTCGTCTTTCCAGAAGCCGATCGGCATCGAGGGGAAGGGGCGGGTGCAGACAAGTTCGCCCTTTTCGCCCTTGACCGGCTTGCCGTTGTCGTCCCAGACCTCGACCTTCATGCCAAGGCCGCGCATCTGGATCTCGCCACGCCAGACGGGGCCGGTCGGATTGCCCAGCATGAAGCAGGAGATGATGTCGGTGCCGCCGGAGAGGGAGGAGAGGCAGACGTCCTGCTTGATCTTCTCGTAAACGTAATCGAAGCTTTCCGGCGCCAGCGGCGAACCGGTGGAGCCGATGGCGCGCAGATGGGGCAGGTCGTGGGTCTTCATCGGGTTGACGCCGGCCTTGGCACAGGCGTCAATATACTTCGCCGACGTGCCGAAAAAGGTGCATTTCTCGGCCTGGGCGAAATCCCACAGGATGTTGCCGTCGGGCGCGAAGGGCGAACCGTCGAAAAGCAGCAGGGTGGCGCCGGAGCCGAGGCCCGAGATCAGCCAGTTCCACATCATCCAGCCGCAGGTGGTGAAATAGAAGATGCGGTCGCCCGGCTTCACATCGGCATGCAGGCGGTGCTCCTTGAGGTGCTGCAGCAATGTACCGCCCTGGCCGTGCACGATACATTTCGGGACGCCCGTGGTGCCGCTCGAAAACATGATGAAGAGCGGATGGTTGAAATCGACCCGGGTGAAGGCGAGCTCTGCGCCTGCATTGGCGGCGATCACGTCATTGATGTTGCGCGCCTTGGGCAGCCTCGCGACATCCGGATCGTCGCTGATATAGGGAATGACCAGCACTTCCTCGACACTCGGCAGTTTGGCGAGAAACTCGCCGGCACGTGCGAGGCTGTCGTGGCTCTTGCCGTTGTACCAGTAGCCGTCGGCGGTGATGAGGATTCTAGGCTCGATCTGGCCGAAGCGGTCGAGGACACCCTGGACGCCGAAATCAGGCGAGCAGGAGGACCAGACACAGCCCAGTGACGCGGCGGCCATGGCAGCGATGAAGCTCTCCGGCATGTTGGGGACGAACCCGGCGATGCGGTCGCCGGGCTGAAGGCCGATGCTGCGGAAATGGGCCGCCAACGCCGCCACCTTGTCATGCACCTCGCCATGGGATAGACGGCGCTTCACCTTGTCCTCGCCCCAGAAGACGATGGCATCCCGATCGTCGCCCGGCTTCGAGAAGCGCAACAGGTTCTCGGCAATGTTGATCTTCGCCTCGGGGAAAAAACGCGCGCCGGGCATCCTGTCGCCCTCGGCGAGGATGGCATGACCGGGCCCGTCGCCGATCACCTCGCAGAAACGCCATAGCGAGAGCCAGAATTTCTCGATCTCGTCGACCGACCATTGCCAGAGTTCGGCGCTGTCCTTCAGGCTGACTTGCCAGTCCCGGGCCACCTGGGTGCGAAACTTGGTCATGTTGGCAGCCGCGATCGCCTCCTCGCTGGGCTGCCACAGCAATCCGTCCATTTGATCCTTCCCCTCACCATGCCGCGCTGCAACAACGTCAAACTGCCCGGCCCTGCGGAAAATGCAAGGCTTGGCCGCGTTGTCGAGCCTTTTTATTGCGCCTGTTGGCTTTTACTGTGCCTTTCGGCCGCATCTTCTGGGCCTGCGCACATCCTGGCAAGACGATTCCCGACATCCGCATGACGAGTTCCGACCCCAGCCGCAGCCGCCTTCCGGAGCCCCTGCTGGCGGCCCTGCTGGCGCTGGCAGCCTGCGTCTTCTTTTCCTGCCTCAGCGCCACGGTCAAGCACCTGTCCGGCGAATTGCACGGCTTCGTCACCGCCTTCTGGCGCAACCTGTTCGGCTTCCTGTTCATGATCCCCTGGCTGTGGCAGCACGGCTTCGGCAGTTTGCGCACGGGGCGGTTTGGTACCTACCTGCTGCGCTCCTCGATCAGCGTCGTCTCGATGATGTGCGGTTTCACCGGCCTTGCCTATCTGCCGATCGCCAACGCCACCTCGCTTTCCTTTACCGCGCCGCTCTTTGCCACCATCCTCGCGGCGCTGATCCTCAAGGAGCGGGTCCGCTTCCGCCGCTGGTCGGCGACACTCATGGGCTTTGGCGGCGTTCTCGTCATTTTGCAACCCTGGGCGGAATCCGGATTCGGCAGTATCGGCACCGGCGAGACGCTGATTATCGCGAGTGCGTTTCTGACCGCGACCGTGACTATCATCGTGAAGACCCTGTCGCGCTCGGAGAGTTCGAACGCAATCGTGACCTACATGGTCCTGCTTGCGACACCCATCTCGCTGGTGCCAGCGCTCTTCGTCTGGTCCTGGCCAAGCCTTGCCGCCTGGCCATATGTGGTGGCGCTTGGCCTGTTCGGGACATTGGGACACCTGTGCTGGACGAGGGCCTTTGCCATGGCGGAAGCCTCGGCCATCGTGCCCTACGACTATTCGCGCCTCATCTTCACCGTGCTGCTCGGCATGTTCTGGTTCGGCGAGGTGCCGGATTCCTGGTTCTGGGTCGGCTCCGCAATCATCGTCGCGGCCGGCTTCTACATCGCCCAGCGCGAGGCGCGCCTGCGCCACCAGCGCGGAACCCGCGCCGCTGCCACCGCAGCGACAGCGGAAAGCGCCCAGGCCGGCGCCGCGCCTGTCCTGCCCAGGGGGGCCTATTCCAAAGACCAGGATTCATGATCGCCGCCTTCAACGCGCTGTCGCCCAATGCCCGCGGCTGCCTGTGGATGGCACTGTGCGGGCTCGGCTTTTCGGTCATGGCGACCTTCGTCAAGCTGGCCGGCCAGGCCGGAATCAATACTTTCGAGATCACCTTTTTCCGTTGCCTGTTCGGCTTCGTGGCGCTGCTGCCCTTCATCCTCTATGCCGGGCCAAGGGCGCTGCACACGCAGCACATGAAGGCCCATGTCTGGCGCTCGGTGCTGGGTATCGTCGCCATGGCCTGCGCCTATCTCGGCATTTCCAAGCTGGAACTGGCGACCTATACGGCGCTTTCATTTACCAAACCGCTGTTTGCCGTGGTGCTGGCGGTTATCATCCTCAAGGAGGACGTGCGCTGGCGGCGCTGGGCGGCGACCTTTGTTGGCTTTCTCGGTGTGCTGGTGATGATGCGGCCGGGCAGCCAGGCCTTCGACGCCTGGGCGCTATTGGCCTTGGGCGATGCGTTCTCGATCGCCATCCTGATCACGATCCTGAAGCGCCTGCCGGCGAGCGAGACGCCGCTGGTCATGCTGTTCTATTACGGCATCATCGCGACCGCACTGGTGGCGCCGCCCGCGATCTGGTTCTGGCAATGGCCGAGCCCGTTGGAATGGCTCTATCTCTGCATCATCGGCGCGACCGGCGCCTTGTCGCAATACTGGTGGATCCTCGCCTTCAAGGCCGGCGACGCCTCGGTGGTGGCGCCCTTCGACTACCTGCGCCTGCTGTTCGCCGGCATGATCGGGTTCGTTGCCTTTGCGGAACTGCCCGACAAATGGACCTTGATGGGCGCCACCCTCATCATCGGCAGCACGATCTACATCGCGCACCGCGAGGCAAGGCGGCGCCGGGACTAGCCGCGCAACTTCTCGATTGCCGCTGCCGCCTTCTCGCGATGCGCGGCGGTGATGTGCTGGGCAACCGTCTTCACGGCGCCGTAGAGCACCGTGGCGTCATCGGCAAAACCAAGCGCTGCGATGAAATCGGGAATAAGGTCGACCGGCATGACAAAATAGGCCAGCGCCCCCATCAGGACCGCCCGCACCTTGAACGGGGTCGCGGGATCGAGCGCGCAGTAATAGGCGGCAACCAGCTCATCCAGGAACGGCAGCCGGGCGGCGAGGCGACGCAGCTTGGGCCAGAAACCTGACATCACCCGCGCCCGGTCCCGCGCGAATTTGCCGTTTTCCGCCATCCCCTCGCCAGGCCGAGATTCGTCCGACACCGCCATCCATGCCTCCCGCCAGGCCGCCACTGCCCATGCCAACATGGACCAGGCTGCCATGGCAGCAGATGGGGTGGCCGGCGGTCATGGGCAAGGCCCTGCGTGGAGAACTGGCCCGGATCATGCTAGCTTCCCGGGCATGAAACGATTTTTCCCGACGCGGCAACCCCTTGTCAGGCTCGCAACCCTGTCGGTCCTGGCCATCCTGGCCCTGGGCGGGCCGGCCTCTGCCCAGGATCAGGAAGTTCTTGCCGACCCGACGGCGCAGCCGCCCGGACCGCCCAGGGAGCTTATCCTATCGGATGCCGCCATCGACCGGCGGGCCTGCAAGCGTGATGTCGTGGTCGATGATGTTCCGCTGAAATGGGATCCGCTGGAGAAGGGCGTCGACGCCGCGTGGGAGGCCTATACCGCCGGCGACTTCGCCAAATCGGTGCCGTTGTTCAAGAAGCTGGCCGATATCGGCCATCCGGTGGCGCAGCGGTTGATGGGCGTGGTCTACTATTTCGGCCAGGGTGTGCCGGTGGATTTCCGGATGTCGCTGTTCTATTTCGAGAGCGCGGCGAACCAGGGCTGCTTCTCGGCCTATGCGCCGACCGCACAACTCTATGACCGTGGCGAAGGCGCCCTGCCGGATCCCGGGAGGGCCTATGCCTGGTACAACATCGCGGTCGCGCATCTGCCCCAGAGCAAGGAGCGCACCGACATGATCGATCTGCGCGAAGCGGTCGCTGCCCAACTGACACCGGCCCAGCTCGAGGCAGCGCAGAAGCGCTCGCTTGCCTTCAAGCCGAAGCCGGTGGCGCCGCCGGATATCGGCGATCTGCCCGAGGATTTCTTCAAGCAGCCCTAATCGGACAGGCGCATTTCGCGGATGCCGCGCCCGAGGCGTCGGCGCAGAAGGTTGCGCAATGTTACTTCGTCGGCATAGCCAACGGCGGCGGCGATCTCGCCGAGGCTTCGGCTGCTGGTCCGCAGCAGGTGCAAGGCACGCTCGATCCGCAGATCCTGGACATAGGTGAGTGGCGTCTTGCCGAGCACGGCCTGCAGGCGGCGGGCGAGGGTGCGCTTGCTGGCGCCGATGGCATCGGCGGCGGCGTCCAGCGAGAATCCCTCCGCCAGATGACGCCGTGCCCAGCGCTCGAACTTCTCGACCAGCGGATCGCTGTGGGCCAGGTGGTCGCTGACCACATAGGCCGATTGTGCGGGTCGTGAATCGACGATGAGGTATCGCGCCACGAGACCGGCCAGTTCGGGGCTGGCCTGCCGCACCAGCCAGAGCGCGAGATCCATGTGACTCAAGGCAGCCCCGGCGGTGACCACATCGCCCGAGCGCACCAGCATGCGCCCCTCGTCCAGC
Organism: Dongia mobilis; assembly: GCF_004363235.1. GTDB lineage: Bacteria > Pseudomonadota > Alphaproteobacteria > Dongiales > Dongiaceae > Dongia > Dongia mobilis. Next base: position 123,950 of record NZ_SNYW01000012.1, on the reverse strand, counting down.
CGCACATTGGGATAGCGTTCGCGAAAGAGCGGCGCCAGCCACCAGGTCGTGGTTGCCCGTTCACCGTCTAGGGCACCGGATTCCGCCAGCACGAAGGTTCCGATGCAGGCGGCAGCGACTGGGCGGTGCGCAGCCCGGGCTTCGCGCAGGACGGCGGTCGCCTCACCCACATCCGCACGCGCGAGAGCCGGGACGAGGGTCTGGGGCATCTTGTAGCCGATCGCCGGCATGACCATCCAATCGGCCGCCGCGGGCGCCGGTGGGCCGGCGATCGGGACCGAGAAGCCGAGCGCCGTCTTCACGCGCCGGCGCAATCCGACCACCCGTACCTCGAACGGCGCCACGCTGAGGGCGAGGTGCCCCACCAACTCGTTTGCCGTGGCAAAGACGTCGAGCAGCGCGGCGAGCCCGGTGTCGAACACCCCGTCGAGGGCGAGGATCTGCAATTTCATGGCAAGAATGATACCAAGAATGTCAAGCTTGCCAATGGCCAGCATTGCCGTCGCGGGCCATTTTGACAGACGGCAGACAAGCGGAGGGCGACATGGCGACGGCCAAGAAAACGGTCAACGTCACCACGATCGGGTTTACCAAGACCAGCGCGAGCCATTTTTTCGACCGGTTGAGGCTGGCCAAGGTGCGCCAAGTGGTGGATGTGCGCCTGCACAATACGTCGCAACTGGCCGGCTTTGCCAAGGCCGACGACCTCGCCTTCTTCCTGCGTGAGATCTGTGGCGCCGGCTACCGCCACGAGCCGCTGCTGGCGCCGAGCGAGGCGCTGATGACCATGTACAAGAAGGAGAAGGGCGAGTGGCAGGAGTTCAGCCGCCAGTTCCTGCAACTGATGGCGTCCCGGCAGGTCGAGCAGAAGCTGAAACCGGCCGTGTTCGACGACTCCTGCCTGCTGTGCTCCGAAGCCAGGCCGCATCACTGTCACCGACAACTCGTCTGCGACTACCTTAACGACCGCTGGGGCGGCGCACTCAAGGTGACGCATCTTTGAAGAGGAAACCATGAACGTCGACACCTTGCTGGCGCTTTGCGTCTTCGCCTTCGTTACCTCGATCTCTCCGGGCCCCAGCAACCTCATGCTGCTGGCCTCCGGCGCCAATTTCGGCTTCCGGCGGACGCTGCCCCAGGTGCTCGGCATCACGGTCGGATTCAAGCTCCTCTTGCTGGCGGTGGGGCTTGGCCTTGGCGCATTGCTTGCGGCAATGCCCGTATTGGAAGGGGGATTGAAGGTGGCGGGCGGTGCCTATCTACTCTATCTCGCCTGGCGTATCGCCACGTCGCGGGGCGCAATCGGCAGTACACAGGGTGGCACCCGGCCGATCAGTTTCTGGGAATCGGCGCTGTTTCAGTGGATCAATCCCAAGGCCTGGGTGGTGGCGACGACGGCGATGGCAGTCTACACCAATCCAGCCGCGCCGTTCCTGTCGGTGGCCCTGATATCGCTTGCCTTCGCCTTCGTGAACCTGCCCAGTGTTTCTTGCTGGGCCGGCTTCGGAATCACCCTGCGTGGCTTCCTCGCCGATCCCGGCCGCCTCAGATGGTTCAATGCGGTGATGGGGCTGCTGTTGGCAGCGACACTGCTGCCGCTGGTGGCCTGACGATCTCAGCGGCGCGGCATGAGTATTTCGACGCGCGTGCCCTGACCGCGCGCACTGTCGATCTGCAATGTGCCACCCATGGCCTCGACCAGCCGCTTCACCAGGGTGAGGCCGATGCCGGAACCGCCCACTTCCGCACGCATCGGATCGCCCAGGCGGGTGAACGGCTGCAGGGCACGCTCGATATCCTGCGGCGACATGCCGATACCGTTGTCGCTCATGCGGAATACGATCATGCCATTGCGGTCCTCGGTCGCACATTCGATGCGACCGCCCTTGCGCGTATATTTTGCGGCATTGCTGGCCAGGTTGAGAATCGCCTGGCGCAGCAGCCGGCGGTCGCCGAGGCAGGTGCCGGTTGCGCGTTCGCTGAACACCAGCAGGTGCTGGTGTTCGCGCGCCAGCGATTCCATGACGGCGCGGCAATCGGCGATCACCTCGGCTGGCGTGACCGGCTCGAAACGAACCTCCAGGTGGCCGGATTCGACGGCCGACAGATCGATCAGCCCGCCCAGCAGTTCCAGGAGGTGCAGACCGCTCTGGTGGATGCTGTCGATGTATTCCACATAGCGGGCGTTTTCCAGCTTGCCGAAGATCCCGTTTCGGATGAGGTCTGAAAAACCGATGATGGCATTGAGCGGCGTGCGCAGCTCGTGGCTCATCGTGGCAAGAAACTCGGACTTCGCCCGGTTGGCCGCTTCGGCCCGGTGCAGGGCCTGGATCAGCCGTTCCTCCGCCTGCTTGTTGGCCGTGATATCGATCACGTAGCCGCCGATGGCAACCACGCGCCCCTGGTTGTCGGTCACAGGAAACTTGATCTCGCGCTCGAACTGATAGCCGGTGCCAGTCGGCGCGGCGCGCTCCGAGCGAACCACGTCACCGCTCCTGACGCGGCCATCCTCTTCGTCCAGCGTGACGACGAACTCAGGCGGGAAAAATCGGTCGGCCGTGGCGCCCACATAGGTCCGGTCGCCGACATTGAACGCATTGCGCGCCTCGGCATTGAGGTCGATGTAGCGGCCGCCAAGGTCCTTCACATACATCGCAATGGGCGAATTCTCCATGAAGGCGCGGAGCAGGTCGCGGAAGCGGCTCGTTTCCGCCTCCATGCGCTGGCGCCGTTCGGCATAGAAGGCGACAACCAGGAACAGGCCGCCCAGCAGCAGGGCGATTGCCACAATCATGACGTGCTGCCGGATGAGTTGAGCCGTGCCGAGCCATTCCCGCGGCACGATTCCGGCCAGGGACCAGACGCCCTCCGGCAGGGTGACCGGCACGATGACCGGGTTGCTGTCGAAGACGCTCTCTTCGCCGAAGAAGATCTCGGGCCCGGAATTGGCTGCGCGGTTGCTGCGGATGGCGATTTGAGTCTGTCGCGCCAATTCGGCGATTCCGGCCGCCTCCAGCACGCCGTCCAGCCGCAGCGGGATGCTGACGGCACCCCAATAGCTAAGCTTGCCGCCCTTGTCCGACATGATCGGTGTGCGGGTGATGATCGCCCAACCGCCCTGGACCAGATTGACCGGCCCGGCGATTTCAGGCTTTCCGGTGGCCATGATGCGCTGCAAGGCCGGCCACTGGTCGACGCGATCGCGCAGATCGACGCCGATCGTCTGGCCGTTCTCGGCTTCCGGACAGTTGTAGGTGATCACCGTGCCGACGACCAGGGCGATGTTGCGGATTTTCGGCTCATCCTGCATCAGCAGGTCGCAAGCGGCGTTGAATTCGCTGCGGGAAAGACCAGGCTGGACGGCGAAGATGGCGGCAATGCCGCGCCCGAGATATTCGCTGGCTTCGATCTCGGTCGTGATGCGGCGGGCGAGAAATTCCAGTTGCGCCCGCATCTGCTCCCGCGCACCGGCGTTGACGTCACGTTGCAGCAGGATTTCGCCACCCAGCAGGGCAGTGCCGGAGATAGCCAGCGCAATAAGCAGGATCAGGCCCCGCCTGAGGGCGACGCCGCGCATCCCTGCGGGTGCCAATAATCCCCGTTCAGTCACGCTGGTCCCTTCCAGGGATTGCGATGAAGGATATTGGGGCAGGCCCCGGCGGCAGAGTCAATCTCTCCGCGCCGGACCCATCAATCGGCGGCGACTATCTCGAAGCTGTGGGTGATCGTGGCCGTCTTGGCCAGCATGATCGAGGCTGAACAGTATTTCTCGGCCGAAAGGTCGATCGCGCGCTGGACGGCCTCAGGCTTCAATTCCTTGCCGGTAACAATGAAATGCATGTTGATCCGGGTAAAGACCTTGGGGGGCGTCTCGGCGCGAGTCGATTCCAGCCGGCAGACGCAGCCGCGCACGTCATGGCGGCCCTTTTGCAGGATGGAGACGACGTCAACCGACGTGCAGCCGCCCGTGCCGATCAGCACCAGTTCCATGGGCGACGGGGCAATGGTCGGCTTGCCAGCGACAATCGGCGCGTCCATCAGCAGACCATGGCCGCTGCCGCTTTCGGCGGCATAGGTTCCACCATCAATCCAGGTGACGCTCGCTTTCATGGCAATTCCTCTCGACCGGCCTTTCGCTGCATGATCGCCTAATTTTTATTGTAGGACGATTCGCGGCGCCGCGCGCTGTGGCGCAGTGTCCAGCTTGCGCCAGATTTTTGCGGCGATCTCGCCATAGGCAAGGGCGTGGGCCGAGGTGGGCTCGCTGGCGACGATCGGCTTGCCCGCATCCGACGTTTCGCGGATCTGGATGTCGAGCGGGATTTCGCCAAGGAACTCGACCCCCGCCTTTTCTGCCTCGCGCCTGGCGCCGCCATGGGCAAAAATTTCGCTCCGGTGGCCACAATTGGGGCAGCTGAAATAGCTCATGTTCTCGATCAGCCCCAGGACCGGCACGTCAACCTTCCGGAACATGTTGAGGCCCTTCTTGGCGTCAAGAAGGGCGATATCCTGTGGCGTCGAGACGATGACGGCACCGGCGAGCGGCACACTCTGCGCCATGGTGAGCTGCGCATCACCGGTGCCCGGCGGCAGGTCGCAGACCAGGATGTCGAGTTCGCCCCAATTGACCTCGCGCAGCAACTGCGTAATGGCGCTCATCACCATGGGGCCGCGCCAGATCATCGGCGTGTCCTCTTCGACGATGAAACCCATCGACATCACCTTGACGCCGAAACTGACCTTCGGTTCCAGGGTCTTGCCATCGCGGCTCTCGGGGCGACCGGAGAGGCCCATCAGGCGCGGCTGGGAAGGGCCGTAGATGTCGGCATCAAGGAGGCCCACCCGGAGGCCGAGCGTGGTAAAGGCAAGGGCCAGGTTGGTGGCGGTGGTCGATTTGCCGACCCCGCCCTTGCCGCTGGCGATGGCGATGATGTGCCTGACCCCGGGAACCATCGCCTTGGAGCCGGCGGGCCGGCCGGCGGCGGCCGGCTGGCGCGGCGGGGTGGGCGGCGGCGCCTTGTGGGCGGTCAGCACGGCGGTCACCGACAGGACCCCCGGCAGCTTCATCACGGCCGCTTCGGCCGCCTTGCGCAGGGGCTCCATCTGGGCACCCAGGGCCGGGTCGACTTCAATCGAAAAGCCGACATGGCCGTCACGCAGTACCAGGCCCTGGACCATGCCGCGACCGACGATGTCACCGCCATTCGGCGCCGCGACGCTAGCAAGGGCGGCCCGAATCTCGCCCTCAGTTGTACCGGCCATGCTTGAAATCCCTCGTCTTGGCCCCGATATAAGCGGCGCCCGCAGGAGATAGCCGGATGCTGGCTCGACACGAGCGGATCCGGCATTGATTGCGGCGCTGCAGCGGCTGTCATATAAGGCTTTGGCCCGGGCAAAGAAAGGGCCGCGGCCAAAGAAGGGCGAGGCAGGGAGCGGTGCCGAGGATGGCACCGGCAAACGGGCCGGCCGGGAACGGTCGTCAATACCACAAGATTCGAGGGTCCTTATGGCGTGGAACAATCAGGGCGGCCCATGGGGCAATGGGCAGAGCCCATGGGGGCGTGGCGGTGGCGGTGGCGGCGGGAATCAGCCGCCCGATTTCGAGGAAATGATCCGTCGCGGCCAGGACCGCATGAAATCGATCATGCCGGGCGGCTTCGGTTCCGGACGTGCCATTGGGCTGATTGCGATCGTCGCGATCGCGCTCTGGCTGGTCAGCGGCTTCTACGTCGTCAATGCGGGCCAGGTCGGCGTCAATATCGTGTTCGGCCGCTTTGTCAGCCAGACAACGCCGGGCCTGCGCTGGAATTGGCCGGCGCCAATCGGCGCTTCGGAGACGCCGGACGTCTCGACCCGCTACAGCGTTACTGTCGGTTACCGCACGGAGGTGCCTGGCGGCCCCAAGAGGGCCATCCCGGAAGAAAGCCAGATGCTGACCGGCAACGAGAACATTGTCGACCTGCAGGCAACCGTTTTCTGGCGGATCAAGGACGTCGAGCAGTTCCTGTTCGGCCTCAGCGACCCCAATGCCAGCGTCAAGAACGCGGTCGAGGCCGCCATTCGAGAAATCATCGGCCGTTCGAGCTTCGAATACGCGATCACCCAGGGCAAGAGCGCGGTCGAGTCCGAGGCGCGCGACCTCGCCCAGCAGATGCTGGACAGCTACAAGCTGCCCGGCGCCGAAAATGGCGCCATCAGCATCGAACAATTGTCGGTGGAGCAGGTACAACCGCCAGCCGAGGTGATGGAGGCGTTCCGTGACGTGCAGAAGGCACGGGCCGATCGCGAGGCGGCGATCAACGGCGCCCAGGCCTATTTTAATCAGGTGACCCAGGAGGCCCAGGGCCAGGCGGCACAGCTTGTCCGCCAGGCAGAGGCCTACAAGGAAGAGAAGGTCTCGATCGCCCAGGGCGATGCGCAGCGTTTTCTCTCGATCTATGAAGAGTATCGCCAGTCGCCCGACATTACCGAACGCAGACTCTATCTCGAAACCATGGGCGGCATCCTTGCCAACATGAACAAGATTCTGATCGATCCGGCGAGTTCGGGCAGTGGCGGTGCGGTTCCCTACCTGCCGCTGGATCAGCTGCTCAAGAATCGGCCGCAATCCGGTGAAACGGTCGAGAATCCAACGTCAGCCCAGCCCGCCACCAGCCAGCCGGGAGCCTCGCAATGAGCCAGGGCAAGATCGTCGCCATCATCGTGTTGCTGGGCGCCGTGCTGATCGGCGTCTACAACTCGACCTACATCGTGCCGCAGGCAGAGACCGCAATCGTGCTGCGCTTCGGCAATCCGCAAGAAGTGATCGAGGAACCCGGCCTCAAGTTCAAGGTTCCGATCGCCGATCAGGTCACGACCTTCGACCGGCGCGTGCGCAACTTCGAGGCGCCGGTTGCCGAACTGCCGACGCGCGACCAGAAGTACATCGTGGTGTCGGCCTTTGTTCGCTATCGCATCAAGGACTCGCTCACCTTCTTCCGGGTCGGCCGCACCTTCGAGAATGCGGAGAATCAGATCCAGAGCGTGCTGTTGGCGACCCTGCGAAGCGTCATCGGCAACGTGCCGCTGACCGACACGCTGACGCCGAAGCGCGCCGACATCATGCGGCAGGTGAAGGACGAGCTGACCCGGCAGGCGGCAGAGCCCTATGGCATCGAGATCGTCGACGTGCGCTTCAAGCGTGTCGATTTGCCGGTGCAGAACAGCGAGGCCGTGTTCAACAGCATGCGCACCCAGCGCGCCCAGGAGGCTGCGGGAATTCGCGCAGAGGGTGCCCGCGAGGCGCGCGAGAAACGGGCCGAGGCCGACAAGGAACGTGTGGTGCTGGTCGCCGATGCGCGCCGCCAAGCCGAGATCCTGCGCGGCGAAGGCGATGCCGAGGCGATCTCCATCTATAACGAGGCCTTTGGGCGCGACCCCGCCTTCTTCGACTTCTACCGCTCGTTGCAGGCGATGCAGCAGGGCCTTGCCGGCGATACCACCACCTATGTCGGGCCGCCGGCGGGTGACTTTTTCCGCTTTTTCGGCAACCAGGGCGACGCCCAGGCGCAATGACAGAACCGATTGTTGAATGATTGTTGCGCAAACCGACCGGGTGCAATACCGGTCGGTTTTTGCGTTATAGTGCCTGCGACCGCTGTTGAGACGAGGTAGATCCCCATGCTAGCCCGCCGCCAAGCCCGTGCCGCCGACATCGCCGCGCACCAACCGAAAATACTCGCCGTTCTGAGCCTCCTGATCCTGCTGACTTGCGTCGTTGTCGCCGCCAGGACCGCCGATGCTCGCTCGGCGCCGGAAAGCTTCGCCGATCTGGCCGAACAATCCTTGCCGGCCGTGGTCAATATCTCGACCACACAGACCGTTTCGGCCGACAGCCAGATCCAGGACCTCGACGAGATGTTCCGCGAGTTCCTGGACCGGCAGGAGGGCAACCAGCCGCGGCCGCCGCGGCGCGCCACGTCCCTGGGTTCTGGCTTCGTGATCGATCCCGCCGGCTACATCGTCACCAACAACCACGTGATCGAGAACGCCGAGGAGATCACGGTCATCACCCATGAAAACGAGGAGTTGAAGGCGACGCTCGTGGGGCGCGACGAAAAGACCGATCTGGCGCTGCTGAAGGTCGAGTCCACGAAGCCGCTGCAGGCGGTCAAATGGGGCGATTCCGACTCATTGCGTATCGGCGACTGGGTGCTGGCCATTGGCAATCCCTTCGGCCTTGGCGGCACCGTCACGGCCGGCATCGTCTCGGCGCGCCAGCGCGACATCAATGCCGGGCCTTATGACGATTTCATCCAGACGGATGCCTCGATCAATCGCGGGAATTCCGGCGGGCCGATGTTCAACATGGCGGGTGAGGTGGTCGGGATCAATTCGGCGATCTATTCCCCCTCCGGCGGCTCGGTCGGCATCGGCTTCTCGATTCCCGCCAATCTTGCCAGGGGGGTCATCGACCAGATCCGCGAATTCGGCCACCCGCGGCGCGGCTGGCTGGGTGTGCGAATACAGACGGTATCGCCCGAACTCGCCGAGGCCCTGCGCCTGCCGGCAGCCAAGGGCGCGCTGGTTTCCAGCGTCTCGGCCGCGGGTCCGGCGGACAAGGCCGGCATCCGCCAGGGCGACGTGATCCTGGAATTCGACGGGCGCGAGGTGACGGAGATGCGCTCGCTGCCCCGCATCGTCGCCGATACGCAGTTCGGCAAGAAGGTCGCCGTCGCCATCTGGCGTCAGGGCGCCAGGACCACGGTGACGGTCGAACTGGGCGAACTCGACGAAGCTGCCGAGGCCGCGGCGCAGGTGACACAGCGAGACGGCGACGAGGCGACCGAGGACGAAGGCAAGGGCGATCGCATCGAGTTGCTCGGCGTCGACGTCGCGCGCATTACCGACGCCCTGCGCGAGCAGTTCGATCTGCCCGAGAATGCCGAGGGCGTCGTTATCGTCGAGGTCGATCCGAGCAGTACGGCGGCGGCAAAGGACCTGCGGCCGGGCGACATCATCGCCGAGGTCGACCAGAAGGCGGTTGCCAGTCCGGGCGATGTGCGCGACCGGGTGAAGTCGGCACAGGACAATGGCTACCGACTGGTGACGCTGCTGATCAACCGGCAGGGCGATTTCCAGTGGGTGGCGGTCAAGATCGGCCAGAATTGACGCTGCGACCCAGCCTTGCCTTGACGCTGGTCTGAGGATTGATCCAGCATGCCCGGGATGGTTACGGCATGCAGGGCAATCCGGAATGGACAAGAAGACCCAGTTCAACGCCTGGTACATTGTGATCGCAATGCTGGGCGTACTCGCCCTGCAGTCGCTTTTGTCCAGCTATCTGGCGGTCGAGGTCCTGCCCTACAGCGAATTCCGCACCCTGCTCGCCGAGGGCAAGGTGGCCGAAGTCGTGGTTACCGAGAATCGTATCCAGGGCCGGCTGAAGGATGACGGCAGTGGCCGCGAGCAGCAATTCGTCACCAACCGGGTCGATCCGCAGATCGCCGCCGAATTGTCGCAATATGGTGCCAGGTTCACCGGCGCCACCGAGAATACGCTTTTTCGCAGCATACTTTCCTGGGTGCTGCCGGTCCTGATCTTCTTCGGGCTCTGGTTCATCGTCTTTCGCAAGATCATCGAGAAACAGGGCTTCGGCGGCGGCTTCATGTCGATCGGCAAGAGCCGGGCCAAGGTGTTCGTCGAAACCGACATCAAGGTGACCTTTGCCGACGTCGCCGGCGTCGACGAGGCGAAGGCCGAGTTGCAGGAGATCGTCAATTTCCTGAAGGACCCGACGACCTATGGTCGCCTCGGCGGGCGCCTGCCGAAAGGCATTCTGCTGGTGGGGCCGCCCGGTACCGGCAAGACGCTGCTGGCGCGCGCGGTGGCGGGCGAGGCCGGTGTGCCGTTTTTTTCGATCAGCGGCTCGGAGTTCGTCGAATTGTTCGTCGGCGTCGGTGCTGCCCGCGTGCGCGACTTGTTCGAGCAGGCACGCGCCAATGCGCCTGCCATCATCTTCATCGACGAACTCGACGCCCTGGGCCGGGCCCGTGGTGCCTTTCCGTTTGGCGGCGGCCATGACGAGAAGGAGCAGACGCTGAACCAGCTCCTGGCCGAACTTGACGGTTTCGATTCCAGCCAGGGCCTGGTCCTGCTCGGGGCCACCAACCGGCCCGAAATCCTCGATCCCGCCCTGTTGCGCGCCGGTCGCTTCGACCGGCAGGTCCTTGTCGACCGGCCCGATCGTGTGGGGCGCGTGCAGATTCTTGGCGTGCATCTCAAGAAGGCCAAGCTGGCCGGGGACGTGAAGGCCGACGATATCGCCGCCCTGACGCCCGGATTCACCGGCGCCGACCTTGCCAATCTGGTCAACGAGGCGACGCTGCTGGCGACCAGGCGCGGTGGCGACAGCGTCACCATGGCTGATTTCACCGCCGCGATCGAGCGCATCGTCGCCGGCCTCGAGAAGCGCAACCGGCTGCTCAATCCGAAGGAACGCGAGATCGTCGCATTCCACGAGATCGGGCACGCTTTGGTGGCTACGAGCCTGCCCGGCAGCGAGACGGTGCACAAGGTGTCGATCATACCGCGCGGCATCGGTTCGCTCGGCTACACCATCCAGCGGCCGACGGAAGACCGCTACCTGATGACCCGGGAAGAGCTGATCAACCGCATGGCCGTTTTGCTTGGCGGCCGTGCCTCGGAACGCTTGGTCTTCGAGCAGTTGTCGACCGGCGCGGCCGACGATCTGGCCAAGGCGACGGACATTGCCCGGTCGATGGTCGCCCGCTTCGGCATGGATGCGACACTGGGGCAGGTTTCGCTCGACGAGACACCGCAGAATTTTCTGGGCATCCAGCAGATGATGCCGGCCGGGCGGCGCTACAGCGAGCAGACGGCGCGCGAGATCGACCAGGCGGTGCGCGACCTGGTGGAAGGCGCCTTTGCCCAGGCCAGCGAGATCCTGCGCAGCCGGCGCGACGATCTCGAGCGGGCGGCGCGTCGGCTGATCGAGAAGGAGACCCTGACCGGTGACGAACTGCGCGCCATGCTTGAACGCGGCTAGGGCAGGGACAGCCGTTCCTTCGGGAACATCATGGTTACCCGCGTCCCCTGGCCAGGCTGGCTGCTGATCTCGAGGCGCCCGCCATGCAGTTCCATCAGGCGTCGGCTGATGGCAAGGCCCAATCCGATGCCGCCGTGGCGCCGCGTCAGGGTCGATTCGCCCTGCGCAAATGGCTTGCCCAGTTGCGGCAGGACCGACGGCTCGATGCCGCGCCCGGTATCGCTGACGACGACCAGCATGCCGGCGTTGACATCGGCCGCGACCGTGACCGCCACCGCGCCGCCACGCGGCGTGAACTTGACGGCGTTGGATAGCAGGTTTCCCAGCACCTGCTTGAAGGCGCGTTCCTCGGCCAGCAGGACCGGCAACTGGCCGGTATCGTCGATGACGAGCCGAATGCCGGCAGCCTCTGCCTGGGCCTGGATCATGCGGCAGCATTCCGCAATGGCCGTCAGCGGATCGAAGGAGTGCTCGGCCAGCCGCCGCTCTCCGCTCTCGATGCGCGACATCTCGAGCAGATCCGAGATGATCTCCAGGAGATGCCGCCCGCTCTGGCTGATTGCGGCGATGCTCTCGCCATAGGTTGCCGGGATCGGGCCGAACAATTGCTGCGACAGGACATCGGCAAAGCCGATCACGGCATTGAGCGGTGTGCGCAGTTCATGGCTCATGTTGCCGAGAAACTCGGTCTTGGCGCGATCGGCTGTCTCGGCCCGCAAGCGCGCCTCGTTGAGGGCAAGCTCCCGCGCCTTGATTTCGGTGATGTCCAGGATGACACCCTCCAGGCGCAGGACCTGGCCGTCACTGTCCAGTGACACCTCGCCCTGTTCGCGCACATGGCGGATGCTGCCGTCGGGCCGGACGATGCGATGCTCGATGACGTAGTCGGTATGGTTCCGCAGGCTCGCTTCGATCGCCGCTGAAAGCTTTCCCCTGTCATCCCGATGCACCGAGGCCATCAGAAGGTCCAGGCTCGGATCGAGGCTGCGGGGCTCATATCCGAAGATCCGGTAGGTCTCGTCCGACCAGACGACTCGGCCGCTCGCGATATCCCGGGACCAGCTGCCGACATGTGCGATCCGCTGCGCATTGGCAAGGCTCTGGTTGGCGAGGCGCAGTTCCGCCTCGGCGCGCTTGCGGTCACCGATGTCCTGCAGGATGCCGAAGAGGCCAATGGTCCGTCCCTCGGCGTCAAGCCGCAACGATGCCAGCGAGCGGAGCCAGATCTCGCCGCCCCCCGGCTGCCGCAGGCGATAATCGATGTCGTATTGCTTGATGCGCTGCGCCCTGAGGTCGGCATAGGCCTTCATCACCCGCAACCGGTCGTCCGGATGCGTGAAACGGTGCTCGAAGTCGTCCGCCTGCAACGCTGCCTGTGCCATATCGCTGTCGATTCCGGTAATGGCCGCCGCTTCCCGGGACCAGATCGCCTTCCGGATGGGCGTGCCGTCATTGCCGCCGGTGCAGGACCAGTAGCCGAGGCGCGCCAGACGGTGCGCGGCGGCGAGCTGATGCTGCTGGTCGCGCAAGGCTGCCTCGTCGCGCCGGAGATCCGTGATGTCCTGGATCATGCCGATGGCGTGCAGCGGCTGGCCGGCGGCATTGCGTTCGCGCAGGGCCACGGCACGCAGAATCCGGTCGCCACGATAGGGATGATGAAAGGCGTATTCCACCGTGTACTGGTCGCTCGCACCCCTGGCGAAGCGCATGAAAATCTCGAGCACGCGGGCGCGGTCTGCCTCATGGACAAAGCGCTGGCAGAAATCCTCGGTCGACAGCGTCTGCATCAACTGCTCGGAAATGCCGCTGACGGCCTGGGCTTCGGCCGAATAGTGAAATCGGGTGTCCGGCCCATCTGAGTCCGCATCGTCGCCGTCGGCCTGTTCCCAGAACCAGTAGCCGACGCCCGCCAGCCGCTGCGCGGCAGTCAGGATCAGCTGAATCTGGCGAATGGCGAGTTCGGCGCGGCGGATCTCGGTCAGATCCTGGATCGTCCCGGTGATCTCGGTAATCGCGCCGGCGGGATCGCGGACCTTCTGCGATACCACGCGCAGATGCCGGATGCTGCCGTCGGGACGCCTGATGCGATAATCCTGCGTCAGATGCTCTTCCGGCGAGGCGAAGAATTGGCGATAGCCCAGCATCGCTTCCTGCCGATCATCCGGGTGGAGCAGGGACGCGTAGTGATCGTCGCCACCCAGATTGAGGGCGTCCTGGTCAACGCCGAAAATGGCGGCCGCCTCGGCCGAGTAGAAGTAGGTGCCGTCGCCCTCCGACCCTGGCTGGCTGATACCCGCATGCGGCGACCACAGCCAATGGCCCAGCTGGGCGATCCGATGCGCCCGCCGCAGCGTGCTCTCGATGCGGCGAAACTGGGCCTCCATGCGCCGGCTGTCGGTCACGTCGGTGGCAACGGAAACGACGGCGCGGATCTCCCCGTCGAGGCCGTGCAACGCAGAGTTGGTCCAGCGTAGCAGTCGTCGCTGGCCGGATCTGGTTGCCCAGACATTCTCGACCACGCGGGGAAACGGCTCGGCGGCGGTGGCATCGACGGCGTGGCGGACCGCGGTCATCTCCTCCGGCAGCAGCAGCTTTTCCCAGCAGGCCGGATCAGCCAGTTCTTCGGCTGTATATCCGGACAACGCCACGCAGGCCCGGTTGAAGCGCAGGATTCGATTGGCGCCATCCGTGATCACGATCGGCGTCTGGGCATGTTCGATCGCCAAATCGGCGAGTTCCATATCCCGCGACCGGTCCCGGGGCACCAAAGTGTCGGAAGATTGCCGGATCCCGGCCGGCAGGCGTGGCGACGTTGTCAGCAACCCCGACGGCAAAGCTGCCGAGCTGGTTTCCTGGCGCAAGGCCAGGGCCGCACCGGCCAGCCCGACCGCAGCAATGGCGAGCCCGGCACTCAGCCCGCCTTGGCCCTGTGTCAGAAGCCCGCCATAGGCACCACCACTGACGACAGCAAGCGCTGTCAGGCGGCGCCAACTCCTCAATATCAAGCCCTACCCCCATTGCTGCCAGGACGGCCGGGTCGCTGCTCTCCACGGCGGCCAAGATTAGGACATAGAGCCTAATTCCTAACAAGGAGAGTATCAGATTAACAGTAAATTAACTACAATTTAGAATACCGCCTCGAGAACCCCGGAATTTGGTTTGGGCGAGGCAATTCCGCCCGGTGGCAGGCACCCAGGGGCGGCCAATCGATCACATCAAATGGAAATAATCCTACACGCCAACGCAGGGGGAAAGATTCCCAAGCGGCAGATGGGCCACGTTACCCGGGGCGATGTTGATCGAGGAGGAGGCAAGATATGGGGCTCCGCCGGCGTCGAAGGCAACGAATTGAATGCCCCCGCCGGCGCGCACGAACATGACGAAACAATTGGGGGCGTTGTCGCGGTAGTTTGGATAGGCGTAGCAGATGCTGCCGTTTTCGATCCACCAGGTACCGGGATAGGTGCAGCCCTTCTCGTTATAGGCCGTACGTCCGCTGCGGTCGTGGTACTCGATCCAGTCTTCACCGTCGACATAGCGGCCGAAAATCGTCAGATCTTCGAGGATACGTCGGATTTCCGCGTCATCCGTGACTTCGGTAGCATCCGGGGCCAGATCGGGCACGACCTCCTGCCACGTCGTGGTCGTTTCGGCCAAGGCCGAGGGGGCCAATCCGGCCAAGTATACAATGAAAGCCAATGCCAGCACGGTCGCGTGCAAAAATCGCCACAGGGCCGCCATGTTTTATCCTTGCCTCTTGCCAGGGACCATGCCGCCACGTTTCGCCGCAAGTGGGGCAGATTGACATGGCTGCCCGGTCACCATACATCCGACCCGCCCCAGGACGCACGGGCAAACGAAACACCCGGGGGATTGTCATTTCATGCTGATTCCTATGCAGACCCTGCACCCGGGTGGCGATGCCCTGCGAAGGCGGTGTTGAACGTGGATCTATTGCTGCGGGACATCATTCTTCTGGCCAAGGGCATGGGAATCGGCTTTGCGGTCGCGGCCCCGGTCGGCCCCATCGGCATGCTGTGCATTCGCCTGACGCTGGAAAAGGGACGACTGGCCGGGTTCTGCGGCGGCCTCGGCGCGGCCGTGGCCGATACCATCTTCGCGATCTGCGGGATCATCGGAATCACCGCTCTTTCCGGACTGATCGAGGCGCAGCGGCAATGGTTCGAGTTGGGCGGCGGCTTGTTCCTGATCGCCTTCGGGGTCCATTTGGGCCTCAAGCAGCCGATTTCGCCGTCGGCCAGCGGCGAGGTACCGCAGACCCTGATTGCGGATTTTGGCAAGACCCTGGCACTGACCCTGGCCAACCCGGTGACCATCCTGTCCTTCATGGCGGTCTTCGCCGGGGTTCCCGGCCTGGTCCGGCTGGAGATTGGCCTGGTTCCGATTTTGATCGGCGGTGTGCTGGTGGGGGCTGCCGGTTGGTGGTTGAGCCTAAGTCTCGGCGTCGGTTTCATCCGCCACATGATCTCCCGCAATGCCCTGATCTGGCTCAACCGCATTGCCGGCGGCCTGCTGGTGGCGTTCGGCTTCTACACCCTCGCCCATGTAACGGCGGTCTACTTCTGGCCGGTCTGAGCGGATTTTGCCGCCATCCGGGCCGGTTGATCGGGGTGGGGCTGGATGCTAGTTTCCGCCCCGAATTTCCCGCTTTACGCAACAAATCGGATTGATCGCGCCCCATGTCACTGGACAGCAAGACCGTCGCCCATATCGCCACCCTGGCGCGGATCCGCGTGCCGGAATCCGACTTGCCGGGACTCGCCCAGGAACTCACCGGTATCATGGCCTGGATCGAGCAATTGAATGAGGTGGATACCAAGGGCGTGCAGCCGATGTCGGGCGTGCTTGCCCGCGACCTGCCGCGGCGGGCCGATGTGGTCAATGACGGTGGCAATCCGGACAAGGTGCTGGCCAATGCGCCGGAACCGGCCCACGGCTTCTTCACCGTTCCCAAGGTCATCGAGTAAGGCGGCCCGGATATCATGAGCGAACTCACCCACCTCACCATCGCCGCCGCCCTCGACGGCCTCGCCGCGAAGAAGTTCTCGGCCCGCGAGCTGACCGAGGCGCATCTTGCCGCGATGGCGAAGCACAAGAACCTCAATGCCTATATCACCGAAACGCCGGAGATCGCGCTGAAGCAGGCCGACGCGTCAGACCAGCGCCGTGCCGGCGGCAAAGCTGGCGCCCTTGAGGGCATACCGCTCGGCATTAAGGACCTGTTCTGCACCGAGGGTGTCCTGACCACCGCCGGTTCGCATATCCTCGACGGTTTCAGGCCGACTTATGAATCGACCGTGACGCGGAACCTGTTCGACGCCGGCGCCGTGATGTTGGGCAAGCTCAACCTCGACGAGTTCGCCATGGGGTCCAGCAACAAGACTTCGTATTACGGCAATGTCATCAATCCGTGGAAGCGACGGGGCGACGAAACCGACCTCGTCCCCGGCGGCTCGTCGGGCGGTTCCTCGGCCGCGGTTGCGGCGCGGATCGCCATGGCGGCGACCGGCACCGACACTGGCGGCTCGATCCGCCAGCCGGCGGCCTTGACCGGCACGGTCGGCATCAAGCCGACCTATGGCCGCTGTTCGCGCTGGGGCATCGTCGCATTCGCCTCGTCTCTGGACCAGGCCGGCCCGATCGCGCGCTCGGTCGAGGATTGCGCGATCATGCTGGGCGCCATGTCCGGGCATGATCCGAAGGATTCGACGTCGGTCGAAATGCCGGTGCCGGATTTCCGCAAGGCGCTCACCGGCGACATTCGCGGGCTAAAGGTCGGCATCCCGAAGGAGTACCGCGTCGACGGCATGTCGCAGGAGATCGACGCACTCTGGGCCAGGGGTGCCGAATGGCTGAAGGCGCAGGGCGCGGAACTCCGCGAAATCTCGCTGCCGCATACCAAATATGCGCTGCCGACCTATTACATCATCGCGCCAGCCGAGGCGTCCTCGAATCTTGCCCGTTATGATGGCGTGCGCTTCGGCCTGCGTGTGCCGGGGAATTCCCTCGACGAGATGTACGAGCTCACCCGGGCGGCCGGCTTCGGCAAGGAAGTGAAGCGGCGCATCATGATCGGCACCTATGTGCTGTCGGCCGGCTATTACGACGCCTATTACCTGCAGGCGCAGCGCATCCGCGCCCTCATCCTCAGGGACTTCACCGACGCCTTCAAGGACGTGGACGTTATCCTGACGCCATCCACGCCGTCTGCGGCCTTCGGCTTCAACGAGAACGAGGGCGATCCGGTGCAGATGTATCTGCAGGATGTCTTTACCGTGACCGTGAACCTGGCTGGCCTGCCCGGCATCTCGGTGCCGGCCGGTCTCGACGCGAACGGCTTGCCGCTCGGCCTGCAGTTGATCGGCCGCGCCTTTGATGAGGAAACGCTGCTGCGTTCGGCCCAGGTGCTGGAGCGCGCCGCCAATTTCACCGCCTTGCCGGCGGGAGTATAAGGCCATGAACGACATGACCAACAACAAGAACCTGATCGAAGGCCGGACCGGCATGTGGGAAATGGTCCTTGGCCTCGAGGTTCACGCTCAGGTGATCTCGAAGTCGAAGCTGTTCTCTGGCGCCGCCACCGCCTTCGGCGCCGAGCCGAATACACAGGTCAGCCTGGTCGATGCGGCTTTTCCGGGCATGTTGCCGGTGATCAACGAGGTCTGCATCGAGCAGGCCGTGAAGACGGGCCTCGGCCTCAACGCCCAGATCAATCTGCGCTCGGTCTTCGATCGCAAGAACTACTTCTATGCCGATCTGCCGGCTGGCTACCAGATCAGCCAGTATCTGGACCCGATCGTCGGCAAGGGCACCATCATTCTCGACCTCCCGGGCGGCGAGCACCGCGAGGTTGGGATCACGCGGCTGCATCTCGAGCAGGATGCCGGAAAGTCGCTGCACGACCAGCACCCGTCGAAGACCTATGTCGATCTCAACCGGGCCGGTGTCGCGCTGATGGAGATCGTCTCGGAGCCCGACATGCGCTCCTCCGACGAGGCGGCAGCCTATCTGAAGAAGCTGCGCTCGATCCTGCGCTATCTCGGCACCTGCGACGGCAACATGGACGAAGGTTCGATGCGCTGCGACGTCAACGTCTCGGTGCGCAAGCCCGGCGATGGCCTGGGCACGCGCTGCGAGATCAAGAACGTGAACTCGATCCGCTATGTCGCTCAGGCGATCGAATACGAGGCGCGCCGCCAGATCGAAATCCTGGAGGAGGGCGGTTCGATCAAGCAGGAGACCCGGCTCTGGGATCCCGGCAAGGGCGTCACCCGCTCGATGCGCTCCAAGGAGCACGCGCATGATTACCGCTATTTCCCTGACCCCGACCTGCTGCCGCTCAACTTGGATCCGAAATGGGTCGACGGGCTGAAGGCGGGCCTGCCGGAACTCCCCGATGCCAAGCGCCAGCGATTCATCAAGGAATTCGGCCTTTCGGATTACGATGCCGGCGTGCTGGTCGCGGAGAAGGAATCCGCGGCGTTCTACGAGGCGGCGGCCAAGGGCCGCGACCCGAAGCTGACCGCCAACTGGATCACCTCGGAGCTCTTCGGCAAGCTGAATGCGGCCGGCCTGGACATCACCGAAAGCCCGGTTTCGGCTGCGGCAGTAGGTGAACTGGTGGGCCTGATTTCCGACAACACGATCTCAGGCCGCATCGCCAAGGATGTGTTTGCCGAGATGTTCGAGACCGGCAAGGGGGCGGCGGAAATCGTCGAGGCGAAGGGGCTGAAGCAGGTCCTCGATACCGGCGCCATCGATGCCGAGATCGACAAGGTTATGGCCGCCAACGTCGACAAGGTCGCGGAGTACAAGGCCGGCAAGGACAAGCTGCTGGGCTTTTTCGTCGGCCAGGTGATGAAGGCCATGGGCGGCAAGGCGAATCCCGCCATGCTGAACGAAAGGCTGCGGGCAAAATTGTCGGCCTGACCACCCGGCCGGCCTGAGCGCTTGGTCGGCCTGACCAACTAGCCGGCCTGGCCAACCAGCCGGCCGGACCGAGCGCGCTTGGCCGCGATATGATGCTGGCTCCCGCTGAAGTCCTGTGAAACAGGCAGGTTAGGGAAGTTTCATCGCAAATTGACCTAAATGCGGCTGGCAATCCTTTGATAGGCATGAGTTTTCGCCGCTGCCAGAAAGGTTGTGTTAACCTATTTGTGGCGTAGAATATGGAGGCGGCTCCTGGCGAGGACGGACGGGACCGCATGTCTGCCATGGGACCCGGGGGTCGAGTCATGCGCGCAATGTTGCCGATGAGCCTGCTGGTAGGAATGCTGGTCGTTGCCGGCTGCGCCGGGCGGTCGCCTGTACCGGTGCAGGAAGCCACCATCACCGATCGCTACATGACCTGCGAACAGATTCGGGACGAAGTGGCCCGGAATTATGCCAAGCAGTCGGCCCTGGTGCGCGAGCAGGTGTGGCAGGAAGAGAAGAACGACATGATCATGGGCCTGTCGCTGGCCTTCCCACCCGGCTGGTTCGGCCTCGACATGGGCGTCGAGGAAGACTATCCGAATTCGCCGCAGCAGATCGAGCACAGCGCCCTTGCCACGCGCAACCGGCACCTCATCTCCATGGCCCAGAACCAGGGCGGGGATTGCTGGCCGGGCAAGGATCACTGGGTGCGGTCATGAGGCGCTTCCTGACCCTGGCCGGCCTGATGCTGCTGGCGGCCTGCGGCGGCGAGAACCCGCAACTGGTCGAGGTCATCCGGCCGACCGATCCCGATTTGAGCTGCATGGATCTGCTGGCGGAGACCAGCCAGAACGACCTCGCCATCGCGCGTCTGGTCGATCGCGACGACCAGATCCACCGCCGCAATGTGCATTACACCGTGGTGGACGGCATCATGTTCCCGCCGGCCCTGCTGACGCTGGATTTCCGTGACCAGCCGAACAAGGAAATCCACGTTCTCCGGGCCCGCAACGCGCGCCTGATCGAACTCGCGGACAAGCAGGGCTGCTGAACTTTCCGGATTTTCCCGGTCTTGGGTTTGCGGGCCGTTGGGACTAGACTGCGGCCGATTTTGCCCCGTCACCTCCGGATTCCGACGCCAGCACATGACCATGATCTTCTGCGCGCCCGCCGCCGAACCTACCCCCCTGCGCCGCCGCCTGCGCGGCCACTACCGGGCCGACGAGACGGCCATTGTCGAGATGCTGCTGGGCCAGGCGGAATTGGCGCCCGACATGCAGGACCGCATCGCCGCGCGCGCCCGGCGCCTGGTCGAGGAAGTGCGCAAGAACCGCGTCGGCCAGGGCGGCATCGATGCCTTCATGCATGCCTATGAGTTGTCGTCGAAGGAAGGCGTCGTCCTCATGTGCCTGGCCGAGGCCCTGCTGCGCATCCCGGACAGCGACACGGCCAACCAGCTGATCCGGGACAAGCTGAAGGAAGCCGATTTCGGCGCGCATCTGGGGGAATCGGACTCGCTTTTCGTCAACGCCTCGACCTGGGCGCTGATGCTGACCGGGCGCATCATGCAACTGGACCAGAGCGCCAATGATCTCAAGGGTGTACTGAAGCGCCTGGTGACGCGGAGCGGCGAACCGGTGATCCGCCAGGCGGTGACCCAGGCGATGAAGATCCTCGGCCGGCAATTCGTCATGGGGCGCGATATCGGCGAGGCGCTGGAGCGCGCCGAGGCCCTCGAGAAGAAGGGTTATCGCTATTCCTACGACATGCTGGGCGAGGCCGCCCGCACGATGGAAGACGCCGAGCGCTATTTCAAAGCCTATGTGGCGGCGATCAAATCTATCGGCAAGGCCGCCAGGGGCAAGGGTCCGGTCGCAGCGCCCGGCATTTCGATCAAGCTCTCGGCCCTGCACCCGCGCTATGAATTCGCGCAGAGCGAACGCGTCATGGGCGAGATGGTGCCCAAGGTTGTGGCCCTTGCCGAGGCCGCCAAGACCGCCGGCATCGGCTGTACCATCGATGCGGAGGAAGCCGACCGCCTCGATCTTTCGCTCGACATCATCGAGGTGGTCGCCGGAGTCCCCAGCCTCGCGGGCTGGGACGGACTTGGCCTTGCCATCCAGGCCTATCAGAAACGCTGCCTGCCGCTCATTGACTGGCTGGCGGATTGCGCGCGGCGCAACCGTCGCCGCTTGATGGTCCGCCTGGTGAAGGGCGCCTATTGGGACAGCGAGGTGAAGTGGAGCCAGGAGCGGGGGCTTGCCAATTACCCTGTTTTCACGCGCAAGGCCTCGACCGATGTTTCCTACCTCGCCTGCGCACGGCGCCTGCTCGCCGACGGCCAGGCTTTCTACCCGATGTTCGCCACCCACAACGCCCATACGCTCTCCGCCGTCATCGAGATGGCGGGCGGCGAGGCGGCGGCGCGGGACAAGCTGGAATTCCAGCGCCTCCATGGCATGGGCGAGCCGCTCTACAACCAGGTGACGCCCGCGGATGCCATGGGCATTCCCTGCCGCATCTATGCGCCGGTGGGCAGCCACGAGGATCTGCTGGCCTATCTGGTGCGGCGCCTGCTGGAGAACGGTGCCAATACCTCCTTCGTCAATCGCATCGTCGACGAGAAGGCGCCATTGGATGCCATCGTCGCCGATCCCATTGCCCAGGTGCGGGCGCTGAAATCCAAGCCCCATCCCGGCATTCCGCTGCCCAGCCACATGTTCGGGGCCGAGCGGCGGAACTCGGCCGGTGTCGATCTTTCCGATCCCGAGGCGATGCTGGCGCTCGCGGGCGAAATCGAAGCCGCCGCCGCGGGGCGTCCCCAGGCCGGGCCGATCATCGGCGGACAGCTGCGCTCGGGCGAGGCGATGGAGGTGAAAAACCCGGCCGACACCCATGAGACCGTGGGCAGTGTCGTACTTTCGACCGCAGCCGATGTCGAGGATGCCGTGGGTCGCGCAGCCCGGGCCTTTGCCGATTGGTCCGGCATGCGGGCCGAGGCGCGCGCCGCCTGCCTCGACCGTGCCGCCGATCTGATGGAGCAGCGGCGCGGCGAGATCATCGCGCTCTGCATCCGCGAGGCCGGCAAGACCATCGGCGATGCCGTGGCGGAACTGCGCGAGGCGGTCGATTTCTGCCGCTACTACGCGGCCCGTGCGCGCACCGATTTTGCAGCACCCCAGGCGCTACCCGGCCCGACCGGCGAACGCAACCAGCTTTATCTCCACGGCCGGGGAGTATTCGTCTGCATCTCGCCCTGGAATTTCCCGCTCGCCATCTTCATGGGCCAGGTGAGTGCTGCCCTGGTCGCCGGCAATTGCGTGATTGCCAAGCCAGCTGAGCAGACGCCGCTCATCGCCTCGCTCGCGGTCAGGCTGCTGCACCAGGCGGGGGTGCCCGGTGACGTCCTGCATCTGCTGCCGGGCGATGGGCCAGGCGTAGGCGCACCGCTGACCCGCGACCCGCGCATTGCCGGCATCGCCTTTACCGGCTCGACCGAGACGGCGCGCCTCATCAACCGGACGCTGGCCGCCAAGGATGGACCGATCGTCCCGCTGATCGCCGAGACCGGCGGCCAGAATGCGATGATCGTTGATTCGACGGCCCTTCCCGAGCAGGTCGTGCGCGACGTCCTGATCTCGTCCTTCCAGAGTGCCGGCCAGCGCTGCTCGGCACTGCGCGTGCTTTTCGTGCAGCAGGATATAGGTGTCAAACTCGAGAAGATGCTGGCGGGCGCCATGGCGGAGCTGAAGATCGGCAACCCGGCCTGGCTCCAGACCGATATCGGCCCGGTGATCGATGCGGAAGCCAAGGCAATGCTGGAGACCCATGCCCAGCGCATGGAGCGGGAAGGCAAGCTCGTCTACCGGAACAAGCTCGGCGCCGAATGCGCCGGCGGCCATTTCTTCGCCCCCGCCGCCTATCGCATCGACAATCTCAACCGGCTGCAGCGGGAGGTGTTCGGGCCGGTGCTGCACGTCATCCATTACGCCGCCGATCGACTTGACGAGGTACTGGCGGCGGTGAACGGCACCGGCTATGGCCTGACCCTTGGCATCCACTCCCGCATCGACGGCAAGATCGCCTATATCGCCGAGCGGCTGCGGGTGGGGAATGCCTATGTCAACCGCAACATGATCGGTGCCGTGGTCGGCGTGCAGCCCTTTGGCGGCGAGGGCCTCTCCGGCACCGGCCCCAAGGCTGGCGGCCCGCGCTATCTGCATCGCTTCGCCACCGAACGCACCCTCACGATCGACACGACGGCGGCCGGCGGCAATGCCAGCCTGCTCAGCTTGACGGAGGAGGGCGCGTAAGCCAGTCGCGGCACCGGGCCGGGCGTCAGCCTGCCGCGCTGGCGCGGTCGTAGAGGTATTGGGCCACCGCCAGATCCTCATGACCACCGCCGCCGGATTTGAACCAGGTGATCTCGTCCCGGTCGCGCCGACCTGGCTTGCTGCCGCGGTTGAGTTCGAACATGTCGATAAAATCCGCGGCATCGGCAAGGCGGTCGCGGATCGGCTGGGTTACATCGCCCGCGACATCAACGGTGGTAAGGCGGGCGTCGATGTAATGGCGCGCGGCGCGGCGGAAGGCGTCGTCATCGGCCTCGCGCATTTCCGGCAGGTATCCGCCGACGAGATCGAGATGGCAGCCGGGTTTCAGCCACTGGCCCTTGATGACGGGCGCCGTCGCCCGCGTCGCCGTCGAGACAATGTCGGCGGCGGTGACCGCTCCGGCGAGGTCGGTCACGATCTCGACCGCGATCCCGCGCCGTCGCAGATCCCTGGCTGGTTCAGCCAGCACCTCGCTGCGGCGGTTCCACCACAGCACGCGCGTGATCGGCCGCATGGTACAATGCGCGGCAATGAGATGCGGCGCCAGGGCGCCGCCGCCCACCATCAGCAGGGTGGCGGCATCCGCTCGGGCGAGGAGGTCGGCCGCCATCGCCGAATTGCCGGCCGTCTTGACCAGTGTCAGCGCGGCGCCGTCGAGTGTCGCGATGGCGGTGCCCGTCTTGCCATCGAACAGCGCATAGATCCCCTGGACCGCCGGCAGAGCGCGTGCCGGATTATCGGGAAATACGCTGACCAGCTTTATGCCGAAATTTCTGCCGTAGCGCCAGGCGGGCAGCATCAGCCAGTCGTTCTGTGTTCCGTTAGCCTGGGTTTGGCTGAGCAGCATGCGGTCGATCGCATCGACGCCCGTGCGGTTCATCTCCTTGAGGGCCGCCACCACGCCCGGATAGTCGGCGATGGCGTGAATCCGCTCGGCATGGAGATGGTGCATCAGAGCGACAGGCCCAGCTTGCGGCCTTCATAGATCGCGGCGGCGGCATGGCGCGGGGCAAGGCAATCGCCGATGGCGTGATGGTCGATGCCGGTCCGGGCCAAATCTTCCTGCAGGGCGGTATCGGCCACATTGGTGGTGGCCAGTACCAGGGAGTCGAACTCCTGGCGACGTTCCTCCCCGGTCGAGAGATCGCGGATCGTCGCCGCATCGCCATGCCAGGCGACGATGACCGAGTCGGTGAAAAAGATGACACCGAGCTTCTTGAGGCGCGCGCGCATCGGAAAATCAGCAGCGGTACGGGCGAGGTCGCGGCCGATATAGGCATCGGCGGTAAGCAGCGTTACCTTGTGATCCTTTTCCGCAAGGTGCCAGGCCGTGCCCGGGGCGCGCCAATTGCCGGCATCGTCCAGAATGAGTACGCGGGCGCCGAGGCGCGCCTCGCGCCGCATCACCTCCTCGACCGACCAAACATTGGGCCCGTCGACCCCGGGCATTGAGTCGCGATGCGCCATGCCGCGCTGCCAGCCGGTCATGGCGGGTTGCGAGCCTGTGGCCAGCACGATGGCATCGGTCTTCAAGGCCGCAATCTCGTCCGCCTCGAGATAGGTGTTGAGGCGCACTTCCACCTGCAGCTTGGCAAGCTGGCCTTCATACCAGGTGATGAGGTCGGTGATCTGCCCGCGCCGTGGCTGGAGGCCGGCGAGGCGGAACTGGCCGCCCAGGCGATCGGTTGCCTCCGCCAGGATGACACGATGGCCGCGCTCGGCGGCGACGCGCGCCGCCTCCAGTCCGGCAGGGCCGCCGCCCACCACCAGCACGGATTTGGGTTGTGCCGCCGGCTTGAAGGTGTCGCCGTCCCATTCGAACTCGCGTCCAGCCGAGGGGTTTATGAGACAGGATATCCAGTAGTCGCGCGAGCGCCTTCCCCAGCACATCTGGTTGCAGGAGATGCAGCCGCGCACATCCTCCGGCCGTCCTGTCTTCGCCTTGATGGCAAGGTGTGGGTCGGCGATCTGGCCGCGTACGATGCTGACCGTATCGGCCTGACCGCTGGCGATGACGTAATCGGCATTCTCCGGCGTGCGGATATGGCTTTCCGCCTGCACCTTCATGGTGGTCATTGCTGCCTTCATCGCCTCGGCGAAGGGCGCGCCCATCTTGTCCTCATAGACGAAGGGCGGGATGATCTTGGTGAAGTCGAAATAGGAGCCGGTGCCGAGCGTCGTGTAGTCGTAGAGGCCGCGCTTCTCGTGCCACAGCGCGATCTCGATCTGCTGCTCGATGGTGAGTGCCGCCGGGCTGCCAGGATCGAGACTGATCGCCATGCCGATGATAAAATCATCGCCCACCTTGCGGCGGATCGCGTGCAGCAGGTCGTGCGAGAAGCGCATGCGCTTCTCGAAACTGCCGCCATAGATGTCATCTCGACGGTTGGCCAAAGGCGACCAGAACTGCTCGATGATGGCGTTATAGGCCGCCATCAATTCCACGCCGTCATAGCCGGCGGCCTGGGCGCGGCCGGCTGCCGCCACGAAGGCCCCGATTGTCGCCTCGATCTCGCGCGCCGTCATGCGGTGGCTGCCGTCGCTGTCATGCATCGACGGGGCGCCGGAGGGTGAGTGGTTGGCGGCGAAGGAATTGTCCCAGTCGCCATGGGCGCCGACATGATAGAGCTGCTGGATCATCACCGTGCCATGCTCGTGGCAGGCCTCGGTGATGCGCCGGAAATGCGGGATGACGGCATCGTCGCCGTGGCGGAAATTGCCGCGCGTCAGCACGGCATGGGCGTTCACGGGCACCGGCTCGACCACGATCATGGCAGCACCGCCCCGGGCACGCTCGCGGTAATAGCCGAGATGCCGGTCGCCCGGCAGACCGCCTTCGCTCATGTTGGCAGTATGGGCGCCGAACACGATGCGGTTTTTCAGCGTCTTGTGGCGAAGCTGAAGCGGCTGGAAGAGGTGTGGAAAGGCCTGTGACATCGTGCTGGCTGCCCCCGAAGCTGGCTATCGCCAGAGTGGGTGGCAGCCGGGACGAGAGTCAAGCTCAGTCGACGAAAGGCGATTGCTTGGGCATCTCGCCGCCATAATCCTTGACCGCCTTCGCATAGGCGCGGGGCGATTTATAGGGGCCGTATTTCGCCAGTTCGGTGACGGCCGCCGGGCGGATTTCGGCAGTCTTCGGCATCACCTTGAGGAAGCCGCCCTGGCGCCCGATCAGGAAAATCGGCTTGTTGAGGCGCGTCGATTGCCGGCGATGGTTGACTGAATGCTTCTTCATCGCGGTCAGTTCCTCGGGATCGCGCTCGAAGACGTACTCATAGGCGGCGATGAATTCCCGGATGAACTTCTTCTCGACCACCTGCATGTTCGACATCAGCCAGCAACGATCGGCGAAGGTCCAGTAGGTGGCAAGGCCGACAAGCTCGCCCGCTCTGGTGAAATAGGGATAGAAGGGAAAGGCGCGGCAGGCGAGAGTCCGGTTGTCGCGCTCGCAGAAGCGCGCCCCCTTGCACTCGATCGCCATGCAGCCCTTGTGCAGTTCGGCCACGATCTTGCGCGAATTGGCGTCGGTCGGCTTGTATTTGTGCCAGAGGTCGGTGCGGGCCTTGAGGTACTGGAATTCCGGCTTGTCGACCACCGGAATGGCATGGGCGGTGTCGCAGCAGACCGGCTGGCCGCCATTCAGCGGCGAGCAGAAGCGGCCGCAATCATAGCGCGACACGCTGGCCTGGAATCGCTCATAGACGGCCCCGAAATCCTCCGGTCGCATATCTCCGGTCATTACCTGTCCCGCGGCTGGTATGGGTGGCAATCGACTCGACCTGCGAGTCGGCGCTGCCTCGTCAGGCGATTTATGCTTTGCCGACGACTCGAAATCCAGTTAAGAATGCGTTGGTTAGGACGGTTTTCGAGCGGTCCGCACAAGCAGGTGCCGGCCGGTCACGACGTCAAGGGAACCGAAGATACATCATGGCCCGCTACTGGGTTATCGGCGGCATCTACGCCGACACCAATTTCGATCGCATTTCCGGCGGTGGCAAGGAAGAGCGGATCGGACCGTTTTCGACCTATGATGACGCCAAGGCCGCCTGGCAGAAGCGGGCCTGGGAGACGGTCGACCAGGCCAATGCCCGCTACCGCATCGAGGAAGAGGGCGGCGAGATCTGCTTCTGGGTCGTGGGCGGTCCCTATTGCGACACCACCTTCAGCGAGCCGGCGCCCGGCGGTGGCGAGCAATGGTCCGGGCCGTTCGACTCCTATGAGGACGCGAAGACCGAATGGTCGCGCCTGTCATGGTCCAACGTCGATGATGCCATGTGCCGCTACCGCATCGAGAAACTCGCCAAGGGCGAGCACCCCAAAAGCCACTAGCCGAGAGCCCCTATGAGGTTCCCTGCCGTGCTGCGATCCGCTGGATCACCGCTGGCCTGGGTATCGTCGTATAGCCGCTGAAATAGCCCAGCACGGTGAGGCGCTGCGCTTCGGCGACGCGAAGCAACTCGCCAGGGGCCAGCAGGAAATCCGGATTGCTTGGCCGGCCGAAGCGTTCATTGCCCTGCTGGAACGTCTCGTAGATCAGGATCCCGCCGGTGACGAGGGACGCGACGAGGTGGGGGAAAAGGGGACGATGCAGATAGTTCGTTACGACAATGGCGGCAAATCCCCGGCCCAGGAAGGGCCAGGGCGCGCCATTCTCCAGATCGGCCCCGACGACCTCCAGGCCGGGAATACTGGCAAGACCACCGATATCGCGGTCTACGGCCGTCACCCGGAAACCTTTGGCGAGCAGGAACCGGCTGTGCCGGCCATTGCCGCCGGCCACATCCAGGACCCGCGCGCCGGGGGTGATGGCCGCAGTGAAGCGCGCGACCCAGGCAGAAGGGGGGCTGGCCGATAACTGCTCCATCACACGCTTTTGTCAAAGGGGCGCCGCATCAATGGCCGGGATGGTAGCATTTTTGTCATGCGACCCTATATTTCTTAAGAATTGCCGGCGCAGGATGTTTAGGAGACATTGCACGCCAGCGGATGAACAGGCATTGCAAAGAAAATGATCCTATTTCAACTCAGTTGCAGCCGGAACCATAGTTTCGATATCTGGTTCAAGGACGGCAATTCGGCCGACCGGCAATTGTCCCGGAGGATGGTCGAGTGCCCGGAATGTGGCGACCGCAAGGTGGCGAAGGCCCTGATGGCGCCGCGGATCGGCAGTGCCGGCAAGGACGATTCACCCAACATGGCCGTGATGGCTAAGGCCATGCGCGACCAGCTGGCCGAAATGCGGCGCAAGGTGGAAGAGAATTGCGACTATGTCGGCGAGCGCTTCGCCGACGAGGCGCGCAAGATCCATTACGGCGAGGCGCAGGCCCGCGGCATCTATGGCGAGGCCAGCGACGAGCAGCACCGGGAACTGGCCGAAGAGGGCATCGAGGTTGCCCGGGTGCCCTGGCTGCCGCGTGACGACGCGTAATCCCAGCTATTTGATCCAGTCGACTATGTGATCCTCGGGCTCGCCGGCGCGGCCCTCCGAGATGGCGCGGCGGCGCATGGAAATGCCGGCCTGGTGCACCGTCCTGGTGTCGCCGGAAACCAGCGGGTGCCACCACGGCAGGTCTTCCCCCCGATGCACCAGCTTGTAGGCGCAGGTCTCCGGCAGCCAGTCGATGCGGCCGATATTGCGCGGAGTCAATTGCACGCAATCCGGCACCAGGGCCTTGCGGTTCTGGTAGTCCTTGCAGCGGCAGGAGCGCAAATCGAGCTGCTTGCAGGCAATGTTGGTGAACAGGATTTCATTGGTGTCGACGTCGCGCAGCTTGACCAGGCAGCACTTGCCGCAGCCGTCACAAAGGCTCTCCCATTGCGCCGGCGTCATCTTGGAAAGCGGCGTCGTCTTCCAGAAGGGGAGCGCCTCGGCCGCGGGGCTGGCGGCAGCGCGCTTCATCTCGGGTTGGCGGTGCGAATGAAGTCGCGGATCGCGGGATAGATCCGCTCGCGCCATTTGCGGCCGCTGAAGAGGCCGTAATGGCCAACCTTATCCTCGGTGAGTTCCAGGCGCAGCCGATCTGGTAGGCGGGTGCAGAGCGCATGGGCGGCATGGCATTGCCCCGCCCCGGTGATGTCGTCGCGACCGCCCTCGATAGTCATCAGACCGGTCTGCGTGAGCGCGCCGGGGGCGACGTTCTGGCCATGATGCGTCAGCCGTCCGGTGGCCAGGGCGTGCTGCTGAAATACGATACGCACGGTGTCGAGATAGAACTGGCCGTCGAGATCCATGACCGCCAGATATTCCTCGTAAAATCGGCGATGCGCAGCGGCGAACTGGTTGTCGCCCTTGGCATGGGCCCAGAGAAAATCGAGATGCGCCTTCAGATGCCGGTCCGGATTGAGCGACATGAAACCGGAGAGCTGCAGCAGGCCGGGATAGACCCTGCGCCCGGCACCGGGATGCATCGGCGGCACGTGATGAATTGCGGCGGCATCGAAGGTGGCAAGGCTGTGCGACTTGGCGAGGCGCGTCACCTCGGTCGGCCCCTTGCGCGTGTCGACCGGACCGCCCATCAGGATGAGGTGGCGGGGAGTCGCCGGATCCTTCGCTTCGGCCAGCATGCTGGCTGCCACGACGGCAGCCGGTGCCGGTTGGCAGATGGCCAGCATCGAGACGCCGCGACCCAGGTGGCGCAGGGCGCGGATCAGCACGTCGACATAATCCTCGAAGCCGAAGGCGCCTTCGGCCAGCGGCACTTCGCGGGCGTCCTGCCAGTCGGTGACATAGACCTCGTGTTCGGTCAGCAGGGTCTCGATCGTATCCCGGACAAGGGTCGCAAAATGGCCGGACAGCGGGGCGACCAGCAGCACCTTCGGGTCGTTGCGCGGCTTTTGCAGCGCCCGCTCGAAATGGATCAGGCGGCAGAACGGCTCGCCCATCACCACGCGTTCGCTGACGGCGGTGATGATTCCATCGACGCTGACTTCGCGGATGCCGAATTCGGGGCGCCCATGTCGTCGCGCCGACCGGGCCAAAATCTCCCAGGCTGCCGCCCCGGCCCTGTGCAGCGTCGTCTCAGCCAAGGGATTGTGCGGATGGGCAAGCAGGTCGCGCCAGGCGTCGGCGGCGATCCGGAGCGGCGTCAGCGCGAGATACTGCGCCTCAATGGCGTGATAAAGCATATTAATTCTTTACGCTGCGTTGCGAAATCAATCAAGGCCGACCCTGGTAGGGGTCAATCAGACAGAAGAACCCCCGCTTCGACCGGCCAGGTTAACCATATTTCGCGAGCCGCGCCGCCGGCCAGCGGGCTTTCCGCCGCCGCGTGGCGGTTCTGCAGCGAGACCGAAACCGGTGCCGCTTCCTGGTGCCAATCGGCCAGGATCAGGCTGCGGTCGCCGAGATAGGAACTGGCCCGGGTGGTGGCGCGGATGGCGTTCCGGCTGGGGGCCGGCCTATCCACGACCGCATCGATCTTTTCCGGGCGCACCGCCAGTATTGCATTGCCGCCCGCAGTCACCGACTGTCCGGTCAGCGGGACGCGCACACGGATATCGGGGCCGATCTCCATCACCGCCTGATCGCCTTCGACTGCCACGACCCGGCCCTCGAAGAAGTTCATGTTGCCGATGAAGCCGGCCACCTCACGGCAATTCGGCCGCTCGTAGAGGGCGGTGGCGCTGTCGATCTGCAGGACCTTGCCGCGCGCCATCACGGCGATGCGGTCGGACAGCGACAGCGCCTCTTCCTGGTCGTGAGTGACAAAGATGAAGGTAATGCCGAGCGATTTCTGCAACTGCCGCAGCTCGATCTGCATCTCCTCGCGCAGCTTCTTGTCGAGGGCGCCCAACGGCTCGTCCAGCAGCAGGACCTTGGGTTCGCAGACGATGGCGCGGGCCAGGGCGACGCGCTGGCGCTGGCCGCCGGAAAGCTGGTTGGCGCGCCGCTTGCCGAGGCCGGAGAGCCTGACCATCTCGAGTGCGGCATCGACCTTCCGGGCGACGGTCGCCTTGTCAACCGGCCGGTTGGCGAGACCGTAGGCGATGTTCTCCGCCACATCGAGGTGCGGAAAGATCGCGTAGGATTGGAACACCATGTTGGTCGGGCGATGATTGGGCGGCCGCGTTCCCATCGCCTCGCCGTCGATCAGGATTTCGCCGGACGTCTGCTGCTCGAAGCCGCCGATCATGCGCAGAAGCGTGGTCTTGCCGCAGCCAGACGGGCCCAGCAGCGAAAAGAACTCGCCGGCGGCAATGTCGAAGGTCGCCGCATCGACGGCGGTAAAGGCACCAAAGCGCTTGGTTACCGCGCTCAGTGTGATCATTGCATTGTCGGATGACGCCATCTTGCCCTCAGAGTACCGAAGAATCACTGCCCGAAATGCCCCGCCGGCGCAGCCACTCCGCCAGCACCACCAGCACGATCGAGATCATGAGAATGAGCGACCCCAATGCCAGCACGTCGGGAATCTTGTTGGGGAAACGAAGGGTGCTGAAAATGAAGATCGGCAGGGTTGAATCGCTTCCGGCCAGGAAGAAGGCCAGCAGGTATTCGTCGAACGAGGTGATGAAGCAAAGCAGGAAACTGGAGACGATGCCCGGCATGACCAGCGGCAGGGTCACGCGCCGGAAGCTGCGCCAGGCGGTGTCGCCGAGGTCACGCGAGGCCTCCTCCAGGCTGCGATCGAAGCCCTCCATGCGCGCCATCAGCACCAGCATCGAGAGTGGCACGGTGATGAGGACGTGCGAGGCGCCGACGGTGAGCAGGCTGAGTTCGACATCCAGCAGACGCCGAAGAATGACGAGGGTGGAGACGCCGATCACCATGTAGGGAATCACCAGCGGTAGCAGGATCAGGGCATAGATCGAGCGGCGACCCGGAAAGCGGTAGCGCGTCATGGCCCGCGCCGCCATCAGCCCGAGAACGGTGCTGATAATGGAAACCCCGATTCCGACCTTGACGCTGGCCCACAGCGCATTGAGCAGAGCCGAATTGCCAGCCAGGCTCTCGTACCATTTCAAGGTGAAGCCCTTGAGGGGCAGCGTCACGTAGATGTTGTCGTTGAAGGAGAACAGCGGCAGCAACAGGACCGGCACGTAGAGAAAGAGCAGATAGAGGACTGCAAAGAGGGAAAGCAGGTTGGTATGTCGGCGCAGGAAGGACATGTCAGATATCGGCCCCCTTCAGTCGCTTCTTGCCGATCACGGCCAGGAACAGACATACCGCCAGTGTGATGGCCAGCATCATGAGGCAGGAGAGTGCGGCGCCCAGCGGCGCATTGTTGGCCTTGATGAACTGGGTGGCGATCGAGTTGCCGATCATGATCCCGGACGGGCCGCCGACAAGCGTCGGCGTGATATAGTCGCCGACAGTCGGGATGAAGACCAGCAGGATCGCGGCAATGGTGCCCGGCAGCGACAGCGGGAAGGTGACCCGCCAGAACCGCTTCCACCTGGAATCGCCGAGATCCGTCGCTGCCTCGAGATACGAACGATCGATCTTCTCGAGGCTGACATAGATCGGCAGCACGGCATAGGCGGCCCAGGCGTGGGCGAGTGTGATGGTGACCGAGGCTGGATTGTAGAGCAGGAACTCGAGCGGCTTTTCGATCAGGCCGAGCGATTTCAGACCCGAATTGATGACGCCGTTGAAGCCCAGGATGACCTTCCAGGCGAAGACCCGCAGCAGGTACGAAGTCCAGAACGGTACAGTCAGCAGGATGATCCACACCAGCTTGCCGCGCTGGATGCGGAAGGCCATGAAATAGGCCATCGGATATGCCAGCAACACGACAGCCGAAGTGGCGACAAAAGAAATCCAGAGCGACTTGATGATCAGCGTCGAATACAGGCCGCAACCATCCGAGAAGCACTTGAGTGCGTCGTCAACCAGCAGGCCGTAATTGGCCAGCGTGAAACTGGTGTCGAGATCGAAGCCGGTCTGCGTCCAGAAACTGACGATGACGATGGCGCAGAGAGGCACCAGCATCATGCCGATGACGATGGCGAGGGTCGGCGCAATGAGCCAGAGCCCAGCCAGCCATTCCGGCCGCCGCCTTGTCGGATCCTGGGAAGTGGGCGACGTCGCGCCCGATGCCAATGCTGTCATGATCTACCGCCGGAAAATCAATGAATCGGGACCGGGGCGTCCCCACCCCCGGTCCCGATTCGCAGGCCGATTGAATGCGCCGAAGCGGGCCGCCTTCAATCGGACTTACGCGCCGGCTTTCACTTCCTCGAACATCTTGTGGAGACGGTCGGCGTCTGCCGTCGGGCGCTGGAAGATGCCCTTGGCGAAGAACAGGTTGGGGTCCTTCGGCAGGCCGCGCTCATTGAGCATGGCATCCTCGACGATCTCGAACGTTTTCTTGTTCGAATGACCATAGCCGTAGGACTCGATCAGCCACTTGCCGGCCTCCGGCGCGATCATGGCATCGATCAGGTCATAGGCCTTGTCAATATGCGGCGCGTCCTTCATCAGGACGAGGCCGCAGCAATAGCTCATGATGCCTTCCTTGGGATTGGCGAACTTGACCGGCACGCCCTGGCCCTGCAGGGTCACCACCGAACTGTTCCAGCCGGTCGACATCACCAGTTCGCCCGAGGCGAGTGCCTGTTCGACCGTCGAGTTGCTGTCCCAGTAGAAGCGCAGCAGGGACTTCTGTTTGACCAGAAGATCCTTGGCCTTGGCCAGTTCTTCGTCAGTCATGTTGAAGGGATCGGCCACGCCCAGCACGATACCGGCGATGGCGGCCGATTCGGTCGCGTCCGCCGCCATGGAGATCTGCCCGCTGTAGCGCTCGTCCCACAGCATGGTCCAGGATTCCTCCTGAACCTCCACCAGATCCGGACGGTAGAGTATCGAGGTATTGCCCCAGTCCACCGGGATGAAATACTGCTCGCCGTTGTCGCCCTGGGCGAATTCCAGCTTGGTGAGGCTTTCGAACAGATCGCCGAAATGCGACAGCCGGCCGGTGTCGATCGGCTGCATCACATCCGCATCGCGCCAGTTCTTGAGGTCGAGATTGCAGGGGTGGACGACATCAACCTTGAAGCCGCTCCGCACCTTGGCGAGCGCTTCGCCGACATCGGCGAAATAGGGGCCTTCCGGCTCTGCGCCATGCTTCTCGGCATAGGCCGGGTGGAAGCCCGGCTCGTTATAGCCTTCCCAGGTGAAGTTGATTGCTTCGTCGGCGGCCCTGGCGCGCCCCATCGGGATGAGAGCCATGGTCACGCCGGTCGCCGACATCAGTTTCATCATGTCGCGGCGCGTGAGGCGGCCGGCCTTCATGGCGCTCAGGATTTCCTGCTTCTTCATTTCCAGACACCCTCCTGTTTTGGCATCGCGCATTTTTCGCGATGCATCCTGCCTGCGGCGTTCGATCGCCGCTTATTGTTCCTGTGTACAGCTAATCTTGCCACCCTCGTTGCCGCAGCGCAACCGGTGTTGTCGAGGACACAAAAAGGTGTCCTGGCGCACAGTTTTCGCCTGTACGCCACGTTGACAGGGCGGGTTGCGGATTTGATGATACCACTATAGCGTTCTGCCGCCTCGAGGTGACGCGATGCCGTGCCGTGGCTTGTTTCCGTTGACGACTATCGCCCTGATGGCATGGTCCGGCTCGGTATCCGCCGAACCGCGCCCGCCGGTCGCCATCGTCGAGGATGCGACCGCGAACGTGACGGCGATCCCCCCGTTCCACCTGCTGCGCGAGGGCGATTCGCTCAGCCTGGCAAGCGATCAGGGGGTCATCCTCTCATACCTGCAATCCTGCCAGCGCGAGACAATACGCGGCGGGCAGGTCGCCATCGGGCGCCTGCAGTCGGATGTAACGGGTGGGGCGGTACAGCGTCAGACGATCTCGTGCGACCCGGCCGCACTCGATCTGACGCCGGCAGAGGCCAGCCAGAGCGCAGCCCTGGCCTTTCGCGATCCCGACAGCGCCGCAGACGCCGACCCCATTGCCCGCGAGGCGGCATTCGTTCTTGCCAGTCGTCTGCCCGTCGTGATTGCGCTGGATCTTGCCAATCTCACCATCGAAGATCGGCGCAATCCCGCCCGCACCTGGCAGGTGCAGTCGACAGATGGCATTTTCGAACTGGCCGCCGGCGACCTGCCGCTCGACAAGGGCGGGGTCTATCGGATCTCGGGCGGCGACCGATCCCTGGTTTTCCGGATTGGCCGTGAGGCAACCGATGCACCATTGCCCCTGCTGAAGCGGCTCATACGATTTTAATCGGCCGCTTCTAGTCGGCAAGTTGCTCCAGGATCGGGCAATCGGGCCGGTCATCGCCATGGCAGTGCTGTGCCAGGTGTTTCAACGCTTCTGCCATCTCCTGCATCGCGGCAATCTTCTCCTCCAGTTCTGCGACATGGGCAAGCGCCAGTTTCTTCACCTGCGCGCTGGAGCGCTGGCGGTTGCGCCACAGAGCCAGCAATTCGCGGATGTCCTCCAGCCGGAAACCGAGCGAGCGCGCGCGGTGTATAAAGCGCAGGTTGTGGACATCCTGCGGTCCATAGATCCGGTAATTGGCGTTGCTACGCTGCGCGCGCGGCAGCAGGCCGATCGCTTCATAGTGCCGGATCATCTTGGCCGAGACGCCGCTGGCCTGCGCTGCCTCGCCGATATTGAGTATCTCCATCACGGCCTCCAACGATTCAGGGTCAGCGCATTGGTGACCACGGCGACAGAGGAGAGCGCCATGGCGGCCCCGGCGATGATCGGGGTCAGATAGCCGAACGCGGCAAGCGGCAGCCCAAGTACGTTGAAGACAAAGGCCCAGGCCAGGTTCTCCCAGATCTTGCGGCTGGTCCGCCGCGCCAGGTCGATGGCCTGCGGCACCAGGGCGGGATCGCCGCGCATCAGCGCCACCCCGGCCGTCTCGATGGCGACATCGGTGCCGGTCGCCATGGCAAGGCCGAGATCCGCGCCGGCCAGGGCCGGCGCGTCATTGATTCCGTCACCGACCATGGCGACCCGGTTGCCCTGCTGCTTCAACTGCCGGATGGCATCGGTCTTGTCGCCGGGCAGCAGTTCGGCGCGCACGTCGTCAAGCCCCAGTTCGGCGGCGATCCTGGCAGCAGCACCCTTGTTGTCACCCGTCAGCATCAACGCGCGGATGCCGAGATCGTGCAGGGCTGCGACGGCGCGATGCGCATTCGGTTTCAGGCGGTCAGCAAAGGCGAAGAGGGCAAGCAGGCGCTGATGCCCGTCGGTTTCGGCGAGGTAGGAAATGCTGGCCCCCTCGGCTGCGAGCCGGTCGGCGGGCCCCTGCAGGGGAGCCAGGTCGAAGCCACGTTCCGTCATCATGCGCGCATTGCCGAGGATATAGGGGTGACCGTCGATCAATGCCGTGACGCCGCGACCGGCGATCACGTTTGCCTGAGATGCTGCCGGTAGCGGACGTTCTCCGGCCGCGCCGCGCAGGGCATCAGCGAGGGCATGGGTGCTGCCGGACTGAAGTGCGGCGGCGATGACCAGAGCCTGCTCGGGGTCGACGCCGGGCATTTCCACTGTCTGCTGGAGATGCGGCTTCCCTTCGGTCAGCGTGCCGGTCTTGTCGAAGGCGACGAGATCGATCCGGCCGGCGGTCTCCAGCGCTGCCGCGTCGCGGATCAGTATTCCGTGCTTTGCCCCCACCCCGACGCCCACCATGATCGCGGTCGGGGTGGCAAGACCGAGTGCGCAGGGGCAGGCGATGACGAGGACCGCCACAGCATTGACCAGCGCGGTTTCGACTCCGGCACCGGCCGCTACCCAACCAATGAACGTGACCAGTGCGATCGCCAGGACCACCGGCACGAAGACTTCCGAGACCCGATCGGCGAGGCGCTGGATCGGTGCCTTGGCACCTTGCGCCTCCGTTACCATGCGGATGATCCGCGCCAGCATGGTCTCGGCACCTACGGCGGCAATTTCGACCTCCAGCCGGCCCATGCCGTTCACGGCACCGCCGATGACCCGGTCGCCCGGAGCCACGGCACGCGGCCGGCTTTCGCCAGTGATGAGCGCCTCGTCGAGTTCACTCTCGCCGGCGATGATGCAGCCATCCGCGGGAATGCGGGCGCCGGCGCGGATGATGGCGATGTCGCCGGCAACGAGATCCTGCAACGGGATTTCGCTTTCGCCGTCGGCGCGACGCACCAGTACCTCGGCGGGCCATAGGGCATTGAGAGCGGAGAGTGCCGAGAGCGTCCGTTTCTTGGCGCGCTTTTCCAGCCACTTGCCGAGGCGGACCAGGACGATGATGACGGCGGCGGATTCAAAATAGAGATGGTGCGGGTGCGTTGCCATCAGGTAGAGGCTGAGGCCGAAGGCGGCTGATGTGCCGATGGCGACTAGCAGGTCCATGTTGCCGCTGAAGCCCCGCAACGCCCGCCAGGCACCCAGATAGAAGGGGAGGCCGAGGCCGAACTGGACAGGTGTGGCGAGGACAAGCTGCGCCCAGGGCGGCAACATCCAGCTTTCGCCCGTTGCCAGTTCCAACAGCATTGGTGCAACCAGCGGCAGCGAGAGCAGGACGCCGGCCGCGACCCACCACGACTCGCGGTCGCGCTCTTCCGCTGCGTTCTCGGGCCGCACACCGTAACCGGCATTCTCGATTGCCTCGACAATCCTTTCCCGGGTCGCGGGGGCAACGGCCTTGACGATTGCCTCCTCGCTGGCGAGGTTGACCGCGGCCGCTTCCACGCCGGGCAGGCGCCGCAGCACCTTCTCGATCCGGGTGGCGCAGGCGGCACAGGTCATGCCGGTGACGTCGAGGCGAAGTTCGCTGGCGCTCATGACGGGGTTTCCTTTCGTTGCGCCATTCCCATATGT
Source organism: Dongia mobilis (assembly GCF_004363235.1). Taxonomy (GTDB): domain Bacteria; phylum Pseudomonadota; class Alphaproteobacteria; order Dongiales; family Dongiaceae; genus Dongia; species Dongia mobilis. Next base: position 85,872 of record NZ_SNYW01000012.1, on the reverse strand, counting down.
TCCTTCCCATCATGGGAAGGTCAAGTGGTGGCGTCGCCTCCGGTTCCTTGCTAGGGTGCTGGCGCCTTACGGAGTCACGTTAAGTCATGGCAATCAGAGGAAAATCCAGGAAACCGGCCGCCGCTGCCCTGTTGGCGCGCATCGTCTCCGGCCGGGCGCGGATCGGCATAATCGGGCTCGGCTATGTCGGCCTGCCGCTGGCTTGCGTCTTCGCCGAGAAGGGCTTTGCCGTGACCGGCTTCGACATCGACGCCGCAAAAACCGAAAAGCTTGCCGCCGGCCGATCCTACATCCGCCATATCCCGGGGCGGCGCATCGCGCCGCTGGTGAAAGCCGGCCGCCTCGCCGCCAGCAGCGATTTTGCCGGGTTGAAGCGCATGGACGCGATCATCATCTGCGTGCCGACACCGCTCTCCCGCCAGCGGGAACCGGACCTCTCCTTTGTCGCCAACACGGCGCGGACGATCGCCCGTCACCTGCGCAAGGGGCAACTCGTCGTCCTCGAATCGAGTACATATCCGGGCACCACGGACGACGTGGTGAAGCCGGAACTGGAGGTGGGCGGCCTCAGGTCCGGACGCGACTTCTTCCTCGCCTATTCGCCCGAACGCGAAGATCCCGGAAACGAGCAGTTCGGCACTGCCGCCATACCCAAGGTGGTGGGGGGCGATGGCGCGGCCGCCGGGGAACTGGCCAAGGCGCTCTACGACCAGGTGGTGGTAAAAACCGTGCCGGTCACCGATGCGGCGACGGCGGAGGCGGTGAAACTGACCGAGAACATCTTCCGGTCAGTGAATATTGCCCTGGTCAACGAGTTGAAGGTCATCTTCGATGCCATGGGCATCGATGTCTGGCAGGTGATCGAGGCCGCCAAGACCAAGCCCTTCGGCTTTATGCCGTTCTATCCGGGACCCGGCCTCGGCGGGCATTGCATCCCGATCGACCCATTCTACCTCACTTGGAAGGCCCGCGAGTTCGGCATCAGCACGCGCTTCATTGAACTGGCGGGAGAAATCAACACGGCGATGCCGCGCTATGTCGTGGCACGCCTGACGGAAGCCTTGAGCACGCGCGCCGGAAAGGCCTTGAAGAATGCGCGCATCCTGATCGTCGGCCTCGCCTACAAGAAGAATGTCGACGACATGCGCGAAAGCCCGGCCCTGACGCTCATCGACCTTTTGGAGGCGCAGGGGGCGAAGGTCGATTACCACGACCCCATCATCACCTCGGTGAAGCCGTCTCGCGAGCACCCGCATCTCATGGGGCGACGCTCGGTCGCGTTGAGTGCAGCCACTCTGGGGCGGACCGATGCCGTGCTGATCGTCACCGACCATGACAGCATCGACTACAAGGCGCTGGGACGCGGTGCGAAGCTGATCATCGATACCCGCGATCGCATGGCGCGGGCGGGTTGGCGCGGGCGCAATGTCGTAAAGGCGTGAGAAATTCATGACCATACTCGTTACCGGTGTTGCCGGCTTCATCGCCTTTCATGTCGCCGAGGCCTTGCTGGCGCGGGGCGATCGCGTGCTCGGCATCGACAACATGAACGCCTATTACGACACCCGGCTCAAACAGGCCCGCCTCCACCGATTGGAGCGGCATCCCCATTTTCACTACGTATTTGCCGACATTGGCCGCGCGCCGGCGCTAGGGGCGGCGATCCATCATCATCGTGACAGCATCACCGGCATCGTGCATCTGGCTGCTCAGGCCGGCGTGCGGCATTCGATCGATCACCCGACCGACTATGTCGGACCGAATCTTGCGGGCCATCTCAACATCCTGGAACTCGCCCGGCATCTGCCGCAGGTTGCGCATACCGTCTATGCCAGTTCCAGTTCGGTCTATGGCAACAGCAAGCGCGTACCCTTTGCGATCGACGATCCGGTCGATTGCCCGGCCTCGCTCTATGCCGCCACCAAGCGGTCGGGCGAATTGATGAGCATCGCCTATGCCCAGCTCTATCGGCTGCCGCTCACCGGGCTACGCTTTTTCACGGTGATCGGGCCCTGGGGGCGGCCAGACATGGCCTATTTCCGATTTACGCAAGCGATCCTGGCGGGCCGCCAGATAGACGTTTTTGGCGATGGCAGCGTCTCGCGCGACTTCACCTATATCGATGATATCGTGGCAGGTGTGCTGGCCGCGCTCGATCGGCCGCCAGCGCGCGACGCGGCGGTGCCGCACCACCTTTACAATCTGGGGAGCGACCGGCCGGTGACGCTCAATCATCTGATCGGCCTGATCGAGGCGGCCTGCGGTACCAAGGCCAGTCGCAATGTGCTGCCGCCGGCCGCAGGCGACGTGCCGGCAACCTGGGCCGATCTCAGCCTGACCCGCGCCGATCTCGGCTACGAACCGGCGACACCGCTCGATGTCGCGATCGAAAATTTCGTGACCTGGTACCGGGATTATGCGCGCCGGAACTAACCCTGGTTTTTCGACAGCGGCCGACTGACCACCCAGCAATAGCCGTCGGGGTCCAGGATGTAGGCCTCGCGCATACCGTGCGGCTTGTCGGCGGGTTCGGCCAGGATGACGTCGCTGCGCGCCCTGGCCCGGACAACGGCGGCGTCGGGATCGATGGCGTAAAGCCGCAGTTCCAGCCCGGCGCCGCGCGGACCGTCGGGGGCGATCAGGGAAGGCAGGGGGTTGCTGTGATAGGTGCCATCGGCATGCAGCATCCATTCGGCGAGAACGCGGCCATCGACCCGGTGCCGGAGCACGGCGAAGTCCTGGTCGGCGGTCGCCACCTCGGCCAGCAGCACCTCGCGGGCGAAGGCAACCGAGCGGGCGACATTCCGCACCAGCATGTTGATTCCGAAGCCCCGGAGGCTGCGCCCATAATCCTCGCCACTGGGAAATTCTCCCTTGTCTTCCGCCATTTGCCGCTCTCCCGTCCGACCTTGGGGCTATTCAGCCACCGGCGTGGCCGGTGCGGCAAGCGGCATCTTGTGGCGGTACAATCCGCGGCCAAACCGGTCTAGACTCGCGCCCATGCCGATTCGTCTTCTGCCCGCCAATCTCGTCAACCAGATCGCCGCCGGCGAGGTCATCGAACGACCCGCCTCGGTGGTGAAGGAACTGGTCGAAAACAGTGTCGATGCCGGGGCGACCCGCATCGCCGTTGAACTGCGCGAGGGCGGCAAGAGCTTCATCAGCGTCACCGATGATGGCCATGGCATGGGCAGGGCCGAACTGGAACTGGCGGTGGAGCGCCACGCCACCTCGAAACTGCCGGATGACGATCTCGTCCATATCGGCTTCTTCGGCTTCCGCGGCGAGGCGCTGCCCTCCATCGGCGCGGTCGGCCGTCTGTCCATCACCAGCCGCGCGCGCGGCAGCGACGAAGCGTGGCGCATAAGGATCGAGGGCGGTGTGAAGACCGGGCCGGAACCGGCGGCGCTCTCCGCCGGCACGCGGGTTGAACTCAGCGATCTCTTCTTCGCCGTGCCGGCACGCCTCAAGTTCCTGAAGTCTGCGCGCTCCGAGCAGAATGCCGTGGTCGAGGTGATCGAGCGACTCGCCATGGCCCATCCCGATGTCGCCTTCGGCTTGAGCGATGACGGCCGCACGGTGCTGCGCTTCGACGCGGCGCGGCCCGATCTGGCCGAGGGCGAAGATGCCGCGCGGCTGAAGCGCCTCGGCGACGTGATGGGGCGCGACTTCGCCGACAATGCCGTCGCCCTTGATGTCGCGCGCGAGGGCTTCCGTCTTTCCGGGTTTGCCGGCCTGCCGACGCTCAATCGCGCCACGGCGTCGATGCAGTATCTCTTCGTCAACGGGCGGCCGGTGCGCGACCGGCTGCTGCAGGGCGCCATCCGCGGCGCCTATCAGGATTTCCTGGCGCGCGACCGGCATCCGCTGGTGGCGCTCTTCATCGATTGTCCGCCGGAACTGGTCGACGTCAATGTGCATCCGGCGAAGGCTGAGGTTCGCTTCCAGGATGCGGCTTTGGTGCGCGGGCTGCTGGTGGGCGGCATCCGCCGCGCCCTTGACGCCGCCGGACACCGCGCCTCGACCACGGTTGCGGGACAGACCCTGGCGGCTTTTGCGCCGATGTCCGGTGTCGCAGCAGCGCCACCGCCGGCCTATGCGCCGATGCCGCGATCCGCCGGATTCGGTACCGGCGCCGTGCAGGCGGCGCTTGCGTCCTTCGCGCCGCTTTCCGCCGAGTTGGCGCGCCCGTCCATGCCGGCGGCTGCACCGGAACCGGCTGCCGGCGACTACCCCCTGGGCGTCGCCCGGGCGCAGCTATTCGGCACCTATGTCGTGGCACAGACCGCCGACGGCATCGTCATCGTCGACCAGCATGCCGCCCATGAGCGCCTGATGCTGGAACGCATGAAGGCGGCCCTGGCGGGGCAGGGGGTGAAGCGCCAGGCGCTGCTGATCCCCGAGATCGTCGAGATGCCGTCGAAGCTGGTCAATGCCTTGCTGTCGCGCAGCGTCGAACTGGAGGAACTGGGCCTCGTCATCGAGGCGTTCGGCAATGATGCCGTTGCCGTACGCGAGGTGCCGGCCTTGCTCGGTCAGAGCGACGTCAAAAATCTCGCCCGCGATCTTGCCGAGGAAATCCTGGAACTGGGTGCGGCCTTCAAGCTGAAGGAGCGGCTGGAGGACATCTGCGGCACCATGGCCTGCCATGGCTCGGTCCGCGCCGGCCGGCAGCTGACCGGGCCGGAGATGGACGCGTTGCTGCGGCAGATGGAGGCGACGCCGCATTCCGGCCAGTGCAATCACGGCCGGCCAACCTATGTCGAGCTGAAGCTCAGCGATATCGAGAAACTGTTCGGGCGGCGGTAGGTATCGCTAGGCTTCATACCGCAACATGACCACCCGTGCCTTGCCGTAGCGGCGCTCGTCGATGACGGAGAAGCCGTCCGGCGGGCTGAAGGCATCGCGCGTCGCCATCTCCGCTACGACGAGTGCGTTGCCGGCGAGCCAGCCGGCCCGCGCCAGGGCCACGAGGGTGGGGGAGACCAGATCCAGGCCATAGGGTGGATCGAGGAAGACGAGATCGCAGGGCGCGAATTTGCCATAACGATGGGCGGGCGGCGGCTGGGTTGCATCGCCGAGCAGGATCGTCGTCCGCTCGGTTTCATGGCAGGCGGCGGCATTCTTCTTGATGCAATCGGCGGCGATGCGCTCGCGCTCCATCGCGACGAGCGAGACCGCCCCGCGAGACAAGGCTTCGAGGCCGAGGGCGCCGGACCCTGCAAAGACATCCAGCACCCGGGCATCCCTGATGGCGTCATGGCCATGCGCCAGGATGTTGAAGATGGCCTGACGCGCACGGTCCGAGGTGGGGCGGATATCCTTGCCCTCCGGCACAGCGAGGCGCGTGCCGCGATGGCTACCGGAATCGATGCGCATCGCGCTTCGGTTTCGGCTTGGGTTTCTGCTGCCCGGCATTGCGGGGACCACGGCGCTTGGGCTTGGCGGCGGGCGCGGCGCCCTCTCCCGATTTTTCCGGCTTGTGGTCCAGCAGTCGCCCCAGTTTCAGCGTGCCGTCAATCCGGGCCGCAAGCTGACGTGCTTCCGCCTCGAACTTGCCTGATTTGTCGGATTTGCCGGTTTTTCCCGGCATCGTAATCGGCTGTTCGATGCGGCGGGACTTACCGTCCTGAGACTTCTGCCGGCCTGGCTTGGGTGGACGGGGCTCATGCCGGTCCTCCTCGCGCTTGTCCTTTGCGGTCTTGTTGCCCCAGCGCTTGCGGGCCTCAGGATATTCGCCGACGGCGCGAAGCTTGCGTTCTTCCTGCGCCGCCTGGACATGGGCCGGCGGCAGGGCGCGCGACAGCTCCGGCTTCCAGTCATTGCCGAACTTCAACTGGTCCTTCAGCAGTTTGCCCTTCACCTCGGTGACCTGGCCGGGTTCCATCTCGGCCAGTTGGAACGGGCCATAGCTGATGCGGATGAGGCGGCTGACCGGCCAACCGAAATGCTGGCAGATGCGGCGGATCTCGCGGTTCTTGCCTTCGGTCAGGCCCATGGTGATCCAGGCATTGGCACCTTGCTGCCGGTCGACGGCGGCTTCGATCGGGCCATAGCGCACGCCCTCGATGGTGAGGCCCGCTTTTACCTGATCGAGGATTTTCGGGTCGATGCGACCGTTCACCCTTACCCGGTAGCGCCGGATCCAGCCGGTCGAGGGCAGTTCCAGCCGCCGCGCCAACTCGCCGTCATTGGTGAGTAGCAGCAATCCTTCCGAATTCAGGTCGAGCCGCCCCACCGAGATCACGCGCGGCATTTCCGGCGGCAGGCGCTCGAACACGGTCGGGCGGCCTTCCGGGTCGCGTGCGGTGGTCATCAGCCCCTTCGGCTTGTAATAGAGCCAGACGCGGGCACCCTCCTTGTCGGGGAGCGGCTTGCCGTCCACCAGCACGATGTCATTGGGCTGCACGTTGATCGCCGCCGAGCTGAGCTTCTGCCCGTTGACACTGACGCGCCCGGCCGCGATCCAGCCTTCCGCATCGCGCCGCGAGCAAAGCCCGGCGCGGGCCATCACCTTGGCAATGCGCTCGCCCTTGTATGCGCTCTCGCTCATGATGCTTTTGCCGCGTCGATGAAGGCGGCAAAGATCTTGCCATCGCCTTCGCTGACATCCAGTTCCGGATGCCATTGCACGCCGAGGCAGAAGCGATGGCGCGGGTCCTCGATCCCCTCGATGACGCCGTCCGGCGCTGTCGCGTTGACGACGATCCCGGGACCGACGGTCTTGACCGCCTGGTGGTGCGCCGAATTGACGGGAAGTTCCGTGCCGCCGACGATCTTCTGCAGCAGGGAGCCTTCCTTGAGTCTCACCCTGTGGCCGGGCTCGGTACGCGGGTTGGGCTGTTCGTGGAGCAGGGAATCGCGAACCTCGTCCTCGATATGCTGGATCAGCGTCCCGCCCAGGATCACGTTGATCAGTTGTTCGCCGCCGCAGATGCCGAGGACCGGCTTGTCGCGCTTCAGCATCGCATTGACGATGCCAAGCTCAAAGTTCGTGCGACCCTCCTTGGTGCGCACGGTCGCGTGGCGCGTGTTGTCGCCGAAATGGGCCGGGTCGACATCGAAGCCACCGCCGGTGACGACCAGGCCGGCGAGGGTATCGGCATAGGCCTCGACCATGCCGGGCTCATGGGGCAGGCAAAGTGGCAGGCCGCCGGCCTTGGCGACGGCACCGGTATAGGTGGCGCGCAGGGAATAATGCGGGGCCTTCGCGATGCCGCGCGGTGCGTCAACATCAAGGGTCAGGCCGATCAAGGGTGCGGTCATGCGGGGCCGGCTCCGGGCTGGCTGGAACTGATTTCGCAAAGCTATTTCATATCAGCAGGTTGGACACAAGCCCACCCTTGACCAGAATAGGCCGATGGCCCGACAGTGCGGGCCATGACCATCCCGCACCCGCATCCGGTGGATTTCATGGAATTGGCCTTGCGCCAGGCGGAAGCCGCCGCTGCGCGTGCCGAGGTGCCAGTGGGCGCCGTCCTGGTGGATCCAGCCACCGGCGAAGTGCTGGCAGCCGATCACAACCGGGTTGAGGAATGGCACGACCCGACGGCGCATGCCGAGATGCTGGTGATCCGGGCCGTCGCCACCAGCCGGCGCGAGAAGCGCCTGCCCTTCGCCGAACTCTACGTGACGCTGGAGCCCTGCGCCATGTGTGCGGCCGCGATCAGTTTCGCGCGGCTGCGGCGGGTGCATTTCGCGGCACCCGACCCCAAGGGCGGCGGCGTGCTGCATGGTGGCCGGTTTTTCGAGCAACCGACCTGTCATCACCGGCCGGAGATCAGCGGGCCGACGACGGCGGAAGCGGCGAGCGCCGAACTGCTGCGCGGCTTCTTCCGCGCGCGGCGGTGAGTTCTCTCAGATCGGCAGCGAATCCCGGATGCGGTAATAGAGAATCGAGGGGGCCAGGAACCACGGATTGCCCTCATAGAGCGGTCGGGTCTGGAATGGCACGTTGTTGAGCGGGCTCATTCCTTCCTTCTTGCCCAGCACCTGCTGGCCGATCTTGGCGCCGAAATAGGTGGCGAGCGAGATGCCGGAGCCGCAATAGCCCATGGCGTAGTAGAGACCGTCCTGCTGCCCGAGATGCGGCAGGGTGTCGAAGGTATAGGCGACATAGCCCATCCAGCTATGGCTCACCCTGGTCGCCTTCAACTCCGGAAAGACCAGCGACATCCAGTAATGCAGACGCGGCGCACTGACCTTGGGGTCGTTCTCCATATAGGCGACGCGCCCGCCGAAGATGATACGCCTCTTGTCCGGCGACAGGCGGTAATAGAAGACCAGCTTGCGGGTGTCCGAGATGACGCGGTCGGTGGGCAGCAGGCGCGCCGTCTGCTCCAGCGGCAATTCCTCGGTGGCAATGATGTAGGAGCCGATCGGAATGACGCGGCGGCGGTGCCAGGGGGTAAGCGGCCCGGTATAGCCGTTGGTCGCCACCACGACGTCGCGGGCGTTGACGCGGCCGAGCGGCGTCGTTGCCACGAAGCCGCCGGGATCCTTGTCGAGGTGGGTGACCGGACAATAGGAAACCACTTGCGCGCCAGCGCCTTCGGAGAGGCGCAGCAATTCCAGGTGATACTTGCCGGGATGCAGCGAGGCATGTTTCGGATAGACGACGCCGCCATGGTAGAAGGCGGTGTCGATATCCTTGGACTGCTCGGCCCGCGTCACGATCTCGTAGGGGACGACGAGGCCCTGGGGCTGGGTCTGCATCGCCTTGGCCAGCGCATCGAACTGCTTCGGGTTATGCGCCGCGTGATAACGCCCGACCACGCGCCAGTCACAATCGAGCTTCTGCGTTTCCACGAGATCGGTGACATAGGCGAGCGAGTCGATGCCTTCCTGCCTGACACCGCGCGCGATCTCCTCGTTCATGCGGCCGGAAAGCTCGGAGAGCGTCGGCTTGATACTGGTGGAAACCTGGCCGCCATTGCGGCTGGAACAGCCGAAACCGGCGGCCTCGGCATCGACGACCAGGGTCGACCGGCCACCCTTGGCGGTTTCCCAGGCCGCCATCAGGCCGGTATAGCCGGAACCGATCACCAGCACGTCGACCTTGGCCGGCAGGGATCCCGCGCGCCGGTCGGGGCGGGGCGCATCCTCCCACCAAAAGCTTTCGTTCTTGTACCCGGTGGCGAATACGGTATCGGTCATCGTCGTCCCCCCAAGACTGGCGCGGCATTGATAGACCGTTCGCGACCGTCTTTCCAGTGCAGGCAGGTAACGAATCTGCCATGCTGGCACGATGAAGTCCCGTAAACCGAAACGCCTCACCCGAAACGATCTCGACCAGGTAGCGCTCGATTACCTGGCGCGCTTCGCCGCGACCGAAAAGCGGGTGCGGGACATGCTGGTGCGCCGCATCCGCCGGTCGGCCGCGGCCCACGACGAAGACCCGGCGCCGCTACTGGCGGCGGTCACCGAGATCGTGCAATCGCTGGTGGCGCGCAAACTGCTCGATGACCGGAGCTTTGCCGCCATGAAGGCCGCCAGCCTGACAAGGCGTGGCGCATCGCGGCACCAGATCGGGGTCAAGCTGGCGCAGCTGGGTGTCGACGGCGCCATGCGAGATGCGGCCATCGCCGACCTGGCCGAGGAATTCGGCGATTCCGATCATGCGGCGGCGATCGCCTATGCCAAGCGCCGGCGCCTCGGCCCCTATCGCGCGCGACATATCGCGGGCGCGCAACGCCTCATCCAGGAGAAGCGCGACCTCGCCGCCATGGCGCGCGCCGGGTTCTCGCTGGCGCTGGCAAGGCAGGTTCTGGCCAGCGATATCGAGATCGAGCCCGAGGATTAGCCCCCTTCTGATCGCCGGCGATTTCCGCTAGGTTCGGTCTGCCAAAAACGGGGACCTCAAGCATGAAGATCACAGCCATCCGCGCCCATCGCGTCGAACTGCCGCTGCATGAAGGATCCTATAAGTGGTCCGGCGGCAACCAGGTGGTCGTGTTCGACTCCACCGTCATTGCGGTCGAGACCGATGCCGGTATCACCGGCTATGGCGAGGTCTGCCCGCTGGGGCCGGCCTATCTGCCGGCCTATGCCGAAGGCGTGCGCACGGGACTGAAGGAAATCGGGCCGAAGCTCCTCGGCCTCGACCCGCGGGATCTTGGGGTTCTCAACCGGCGCATGGACCAGGCCCTGCGCGGGCATCCTTACGTGAAATCGGGCATCGATGTCGCCTGCTGGGACATCCTCGGCAAGGCTGCGGGGCTGCCGGTCGTCACCCTGCTGGGCGGCCGCTATGGCGACAGTTTTGCCCTCTACCGCGCCATCAGCCAGGAGAGCCCGGCAGAGATGGCCGAACGCGTCCATCAGTACCGCGCTGATGGCTATACCAAGTTCCAGTTGAAGGTCGGTGGTGATCCTGACACCGACATCGCACGGATCGAGGCATGCGCGGCGGAACTGCAGCCGGGCGACGTGCTGATCGCCGATGCCAATACCGGCTGGCTGATGCATGAGGCGGCTCGCGTGGTCGATGCCGTGCGCGATATCGACGTCTATATTGAGCAACCGTGCATGTCCTACGAGGAATGTCTCGCCATTCGCCGCCGCACGGCGCGCCCATTCATCCTCGACGAAGTGATCGATTCCCTCGGCGCCGTCCTCAAGGGCCATGCCGACCTCGCCATGGACGTCATCAACCTGAAGATCAGCAAGGTCGGCGGTCTGACGCGGGCGCGGCAGATTCGAGACCTTTGCCAGGCCCTCGGGATCGCCATGACGATCGAGGATACCTGGGGGGGCGACATCGCGACCGCTGCCATCGCCCATCTCGCGCATTCGACGCCGCAAGAGCTTCTGTTTTCGGCGACGGATTTCAACTCCTATGTTACGCGTTCGATCGCCGAAGGCGGGCCCAAACGTCAGGGCGGCAGGATGGCCGCGGGTATGACTCCTGGTCTTGGCGTGACGCCACGTCCTGATGTTATCGGCCCTGCGTCGGTTACCATAAGTGTGTGACGTCGGCATTCAGGCCTCGCTTGCACCACCTTCTCGGTCATGTAAGGTCACATGTGGGCCGAAGCAGGCCTGAAGTCATCTAACGTAAGGGGAAAACGGCGGCCAATGCGGGCCTTCTGGTCGGTTCGAACGGTTCTGCTGATCGCACTTCCGCTCCTGGTCGGCATGGCGGCCCTGGCCATCATCGGTGGCGGGCTGGTCATCGCACAGCGGGGGGCCGATGCAGCTGCGCAATCGCTGATGCGCAGTGCGACCAGCCATATCGTCTCGCGAGCGGTCGCCTTCCTCAGCCAGGCTGAGCGCCTTTCGGACCTGACGGCCAGGATGATCAGCGAGCGGACGCTCGATGCGACCGACCGGCAAGTGCTGCAGCGCTATCTCTGGCAACAACTCATGGCGCATCCCTATCTCGCCGGAATGTATGTCGGCTACGAGGACGGCGGCTTCACCTATGTCATGCGCGTGCAGACGGTGACCGGCGACCAATTCATGTTCAAGACCATCGAGGAGCAGCGTCGCGCGCGCATGGTGACGGTTACCTGGCGCAATGCCTTCTATGAGGAGATCGTTCCGGATGCCACGATGGTGGACGGCTACGATCCACGATTGCGGCCCTGGTATGCGGCTGCGACGCGTGGTCTCAACAGCGGCTGGACCGAGCCGTACGTATTCTGGACCACGCGCCAGCCTGGCATCACCGTGGCGCGGCCGGCAAAATGTGAAAACGAGGTCATGCAATGCGTGATCGGCGCAGATATCACGCTCAACGAGATGTCGCAGTTTTTCCAGCGCCTGGAATCGGAGATCAGCGGGCGCGCCTTCCTGTTGACGGACGAGGCTGGTATCATCGCTGCCTCGGAATTGGCGCGCCAGCCGACGTCACGACAGATCGTCCGGCCGATTGGCCAGGCGTTGATGACGGTTGACGATCTCGACCAGTCCCTGCTGCCTGCAGTCTGGCGGCACGGAATGTCGCCGGGTGCCCTGAAACCGGTTGGCTTCCGTACACTCGATTGGCAAGGCGTCAACTATCTGGCTGAGCTCAGTGCATTCGATTTTCGCGGCCTTTCGTGGCTGGTCGGCATCGCGGTGCCGCGTGCCGGGCCGCTCGGCTGGTTTTCCTCGGTGCGGGATTCGGTTTTCTGGATGGTCGCCGGCATTGCCCTCGTCACCGTTCTGGCCGCCATCGCCTTGTCGCAGCCGATCGTGGCAGGACTGCGCCGCCTGGAGCACAATGCGAGTCGTGTCAGGAGCGGCCAGTTTGAAGACCTGCTGCCGGCGCAAGGTTCGTTCAAGGAGATCCGGCAGACCGAAGAGGCGCTGATCGACATGGCGCGCAATCTGTCTGCCCAGATTCAGGCGACGCAGCTGGCGCTGGATGAGGCGATCCGTGCCGGGCAGATCAAGTCCGAATTCCTGGCGCATATGAGCCACGAGTTGCGGACGCCGCTCAACGGCATCATCGGCTTCTCCGAGATGATCGAAATGACGAGCGCCGACCGCCTTGGCGAGCGCGAGCGCTCCTATGTCGCGGATATCATCGGCCTCGGTCGCCATTTGCAGCAATTGATCGATCAGGTGCTGGAATTCGCCCGGTTCGATCACGGCCTGGATAGCGGCGGCCGTGACCCGCAGGTGCTGGGCGACGTAGTTGCCGGCATCCGGCGCATGCTGGAGCAGCAATTTGCCGAAAAACGGCTGCAGTGGCAGGTCGAGATCCCAGACGACCTTGTGCTCCTGGTGGACGAGACCCCGCTCAAGCAGATTCTGACCAATCTGCTCAGCAATGCCGTGAAGTACACGCGGCCGAACGGCACCATTACCGTACGGGGGCAATTGCGATCTGACGGCACTTGCCGGATCGAAATCGGCGACAATGGTGTCGGCATGACGGCGGAGGAATTGCGCAACGCCTTCGTCCCGTTCTCGCGCTCGGTGCGCAATCCCTATGTTGCCGGGAATAGCGGTGTCGGCCTCGGCCTGCCGATTACGAGGATGCTGTGCGATCGCGTCGGGTTCGCCCTCGAAATCACCAGCATGGTCGACCTCGGCACCACCGCGACGCTCCTGGTCGCGGCCGGCAGGGCAGGGACCCGTTCCACGGCCCCTGCGTGACCCCGTGGTCAAGGATGTCGTAGGATCGCCGCCAAAGGCGCGCCAAACTCCTCCCTGGCGGCAAAAAACGAAGATTTTATAGATAGTTGGCGTCGCCAGGAAAAATGCCCCCATACCCACTTTACTATACCGTCCGGACGGTATAGTTTTCGCGCTGCAGCAAACATCCCGATTATTGCCAAAGCCGTTCCTGGACATGAGTACCCGCGACCACATCATCAATTCCGCGCTTGCCGTCGTGCGCGCCCAAGGCGTTGCCAGCCTGACCTTGGACGAGGCGGCGCGGGCTGCCGGTATCAGCAAGGGCGGTGTGCTCTATCACTTCAAGACCAAGGAAGCGCTGATCCAGGGCATGGTCGCGCATCTCAGCGACAAATGCGTGCAACTCCAGCAGCGCCACTATGACGTCCTGCCGCAGGGACCGAACAAGTGGGCGCGAGCCCTGGTCGCAACCGCCTTTGATGCCGAGGCGCCGACCAGCGACCCGGCGGGATGTGCGTTGCTGGCAGCGATCGCCACCAATCCCAGCCTGCTGGAGCCCCTGGAGGGGACCATCAGCGAGGGCTTCCGGCGTCTCACCGAGGATTCCGACGATCCCGATATGGCTTTGCTGGTGGCCCTTGCCATGGACGGGTTATGGCTGCATCGCCTGGTGGGCTCGCCCATCATGAATGACAGTACGCGCGACCGGGTACGCGAACGGGCGCTGGCCCTGCTGTCCGGCGTCGAGGCGAAAGAACAAGAGAAGGTTTGAGGAGTTCGACCATGTCCGCAGGTTCGGTTGTCCGCAACATGCTGCGCAGCATCTTCAGTTGGAAGATGCTGTTCATGCTGATCGGCAGTACCCTGGTGTTCGGCGGCATCGGCTACACGATCCAGTCGAAGTTCACCGCCATGGCGGCACAAATGGCAAGCATGCCAGTCCCGGTCATCAACGTGACCGCCATTCCGGCCGAGGCTCAGGACTGGGGGGTCGAGGTTGCCGCGATCGGCATTCTTGAGGCGCGCCGCGGTGTCGACATCAACTCCTCGGTGCCGGGGCTGGTGCAGCAGATCCGCTTCGAATCCGGCGAGAGCGTCGCCCAAGGCCAGCCTCTGGTGCAACTCGATGCCGATGTCGAGCGCTCCAACCTTGCCAAGGCACAGGCGGCGCTGAAGCTGGCGAGGGCTGACCTTGCCCGCGGCGAGACACTGCTCTCCACCAACAACATCTCGAAGGCCACACTTGACCAGCGCCAGTCGGAATACGACGTTGCGGCGGCGGAGGTCGCGGCGCTGGCGGCCCAGATCGAGAAGAAGACGATCTTTGCCCCCTTCGACGGCGAGCTCGGCATCCGCAAGATCAATGTCGGGCAATACCTGGAGGCCGGACAGGCCATCGTGAATATCCAGGACCTCTCGATCATGTTCGTCAATTTCAGCGTGTCGCAGCGCGATCTGTCCGACCTCAAGGTCGGGCAGAAGATCCGCATGACGACCGATGCCTATCCGGTCAGGGAGTTCGAAGGCGAGATCTCGGCCATCGAGCCGCTTGTCAACCAGCAGACCGGCATGGTCGAGGTGCAGGGCCGTTTCGACAATGCCGAGGGCCTGTTGCGGCCGGGCATGTTCGCGAAGCTGGCCGTACTTCTCCCGGCACGCATGGACGTCGTCGTCGTGCCGCAGACCGCGATCAGCTACTCGCTCTATGGCGACTATATATATCTGGTCAAGGCCGAGCGTACCGAGGCTGGTGAGGACGTGAATGTGGTGGAGCGGCGCATTGTCGACACGGGCGAAAGGCGGCAAGGCTTCGTCATCATCGAATCCGGTGTCGAGGCCGGGGAAATGGTCGTGACGTCGGGCCAGCTCAAGCTCGACAACGGCACCCGAGTCGCCGTCGTCAAGGACGATACGCTGGCACTGCCCGATCAGGTGCCGGTGGAATAGGGGCGCAGCAGGACCAAAGCCATGTTCGACATTTTCATCAAGCGACCGGTTCTCGCGACAGTCATCAGCCTGTTGATCCTGCTGCTGGGCCTGCAGTCGATCTTTTCGCTGCAGATTCGGCAGTATCCCGAACTCTTCAACACGACCGTCACGGTGACGACGACCTTTCCGGGCGCCGATGCCGACCTGATGCAGGGCTTCATCACCGACCCCATCCAGAAGGCGGTGGCGACGGCCGACGGCATCGACTATCTGACGTCGAAATCCTATGCCGGCACCAGCGTGGTCACGGTCAATGTCCGTTTGAACGAGGATCCCGACGCTGCCATGACGGCGGTAACCGCCAAGGTCAACCAGACCCGTTCGCTGCTGCCGCGTGGCATCAACGATCCGGTGATCGTGAAGTCGACCGGCGACCAGTTTGCGTCCATGTATCTCGCTTTCTCCAGCAGCGCGATGAATCCGGGCCAGATCACTGATTACGTGGCTCGCGTGATCCAGCCGAAGCTGTCGACCGTTCCGGGCGTTGCCGACCCGGAACTCTTCGGCGGTCAGAAATTCGCCATGCGCATCTGGCTCGATCCAGAAAGGATGGCGCAATACAACATCTCCGCGGGCGAAGTGCAGGCGGCCATCGAAGCCAACAACTATCTGGCCGCGGCCGGCAGTGCCAAGGGGTATTTCGATGTGGTCGGCACCACCGCCCGCACCGATCTCCGCAGCGAGCAGGAGTTCCGCGACCTGGTCATCCGCAACGAAGGTGCGCAGCTGGTGCGCATGTCGGATATAGCCAATGTCGAACTGGGGCCGGAGAGCAGCGATTCATCGGTCTATGTGAACGGCGAAAAGGCTGTCTTCATCGGCATCAAGACGGCGCCGGATGCCAACCCGCTGACGGTGATCGACGACGTCTACAAGGTTCTGCCCTCGATCGAAGCCAACCTGCCGGCATCGATGAAGATGCAGGTGGCCTATGATGCGACAATCTTTATCCGGGCCTCGATCAAGGAGGTGCTGAAAACCATCGGCGAGGCCGCTCTCATCGTCATGGTGGTGATTTTTCTGTTCATGGGATCGCTGCGCTCGGTCCTCATTCCGCTGGTCACCATCCCGCTGTCGCTGATCGGCGTCTGCCTCGCGCTGCTGATCCTCGGCTTTTCGATCAACCTGCTGACCCTGCTCGCCATGGTTCTTGCCATCGGCCTCGTGGTCGATGACGCCATCGTCGTGGTCGAAAACGTGCACCGGCATATCGAGGAAGGCCTCAGCCCCTTCCAGGCAGCCCTGGTCGGCACGCGTGAAATTGCCGGCCCGGTGATTTCCATGACCATCACCCTGGCAGCGGTCTATGCGCCGATCGCCTTCATGACCGGCCTCACCGGTGCGCTGTTCAAGGAGTTCGCGCTGACGCTCGCCGGCGCAGTCATCGTCTCGGGAATCGTGGCGCTGACTCTGTCGCCGATGATGTGTTCGAAACTCTTGAAGCACGACCCCGACAAGCGCGGCCTCGCCCATCGCATCGACGTCACGTTCGATGCGATCCGCCGAGTTTATCTGCGGATGCTGGGTGCCTCGTTGCGTGACCGGGCGGCGACCGTGGTGTTCGGCTTCATCGTGCTCGTGGCACTGGTCGGTCTCGGCTTCGTCGCGCTGATGTTCAAGGAGTTGGCGCCGGTCGAGGACCAGGGTGCCGGCTTCATGGCCTATCAGGGCCCGACCGACGCCAATCTCGACTACATGGACCGCTATGGCGACGCCATGAAGAACAGCGTCGCCCAGATTCCCGAGATCAACGGCTTTTTTACCATCAACGGAATCGACGGCACGAACTCCGGCTTCGGCGTCGCCGTGCTGAAGACGTGGGATGAACGCACGCGCGACCAGGGTCCGGTGCTCAATGACCTCACCGGCCTGCTCGGCGGCATTTCCGGCATCAATGCGGCGGTGTTTCCGGTGCCATCCCTGCCTGGTGCCGACGGCATTCCGATCCAGTTCGTGATCAGCACCATCGCCGACTACGTGACGCTCAACGATGTCGTGGAGCGGTTCAAGGAGCGCCTCTACCAGGCCGGGTTCCAAATCTTCTACTTCGACTCCGATTTGAAGTTCCAGAAGCCCCAGACAATCGTCGAGGTCGACCGAGACAAGGCGGCGGCCTATGGCGTTACCATGCAGGAGATCGCGCAGACTCTCGCCACCATGACTGGCGGCAATTACGTCAATCTGATGAATCTCTACAACAAGAGCTACCAGGTTATTCCCCAGGTGCCGCGGATAGACCGCCTCGATCCGCAGAAGCTGGGCGACTACTATGTCCGGACGGCGAGCGGCAAGGCGATTCCGCTGGGAAGCCTGGTGACGCTGCGCAAAGAGGTGCAGCCGATTGCCCTCAACCAGTTCAACCAGCAGAACGCCGTCATCATCTCAGCCGTGATGGCTGCTCCCCTGGGTACTGCCCTTGAAAAGATGGCGGAGATTGCCGAAGAGGTTTTGCCTGAGGGTTTCACCATCGACTATGCCGGCCAGTCGCGGCAGTACATTCAGGAAGGTGCTGCCTTCTGGTTCACCCTCGCCTTTGCCATCGCCATCATCTATCTGGTACTGGCGGCACAATTCGAAAGCCTGCGCGATCCGCTGGTGATCATGATCTCGGTGCCGCTTTCGATCTGCGGTGCGATGATTCCGCTGGCGCTTGGCTACTCGACGCTCAACATCTACAGCCAGGTCGGCCTTGTCACCCTGGTGGGCCTGATCACCAAGCACGGCATCCTGATCTGCGAGGTCGCGAAGGAACAGCAGGAGAAACATGGCCTCTCCAAATTGGAGGCGGTCGAGATCGCGGCCGGCCTGCGCCTTCGTCCGGTTCTAATGACGACCGCGGCGATGGTTGCCGGCCTTATTCCCCTGATGTTCGCAAGTGGTGCCGGTGCTGCAAGTCGCCTGTCGATTTCGGTGGTGATCGTGGCCGGCCTGTCGATCGGCACCCTCTTCACCCTGTTCGTGTTGCCGGTCTTCTACACTTTCATTGCATCCAACCATGCAAAGGCAAAGCCGGGGGATCTCGCACCTCATGCCGCGCCTCAGCACCCGGCGGTGATCGAAGGTTGACGGGACGGCGCCGATTGCTGTGCCGCGCGGGCGTGACCGCGCGCCGCCGGCAATTGCCGAAGGAGTTGCCGCATGCCGCCACGACCTGAAGGTTCGTGGCGGCATCGCAGCGGCAGGTAATGCCTCGCCCGGTCACCGCGACCGCGCACAGCCGGTCTGGCTTCACCGGGTTGGCAGCCTGCGGCCGGGAAGGTCCCGGAACCGGCTCGCTTTCGGTTCAGTCTGCCGGCTGATAGATCTGGTCGAAGATGCCGCCGGCGGCAAAATGGGCCGCCTGCGCTTGGGCCCAGCCGCCAAACACATCTTCGATGGTGAACAACTGGACTGCCGGGAAGGTTGCGGCGTGCTTGCTGGCGATGGCTGGATCGCGCGGTCGGTAGAAATGTTGCGCTGCCAGTTCCTGGCTCTCCGGCGCGTACAGGTATTCCAGATAGGCTTGGGCAAGCTTGCGCGTGCCCCGTGCATCGACATTGCGATCAAGCAGTGCGACCGGAGGTTCGGCCAGAATGGAAATGGATGGCACCACAATCTCGAAGGAGTTCGCGCCCAACTCCTGGATCGCCAGCATGGCCTCATTCTCCCAGGCCAGGAGGACGTCGCCGATGCCGCGCTGGGTGAAGGTGAGCGTGGCGCCCCGCGCACCTGTATCAAGGACCGGAACATGGCGGAAGAGTTCCTGCACGAAGTCCCTGGCGGTTTCCGCCGAACCGCCCGACTGGGCGAGAGCCCAGCTCCAGGCCGCCAGATAGTTCCAGCGAGCGCCACCGGAGGTCTTCGGGTTTGGCGTAATGACCGCCACGTCGTCCCTGATCAGGTCGCTCCAATCGCGAATCTGCCTTGGGTTTCCGCTGCGGACCAGGAAGACGATGGTTGAGGTATAGGGGGTGGAGTTGTGCGGCAGGCGCTGCTGCCAGTCGGCCGGGAGCAGGTCCGCCTTGGCGTGAATTTCGTCGATGTCCTGCGCCAGGGCCAGGGTGACGACATCTGCGGGCAGTCCTTCGATCACCGAGCGGGCCTGCTTGCCAGAGCCGCCATGGGAGGTGTTGACGGTAACACTCTCTCCCGTCAGCGCCTGCCAGTGGGTAGCGAAAGCTGCGTTGTATGCCTGATAGAACTCGCGCGTCGGATCATAGGAAACGTTGAGCAATTGGCTTTCCGCGCGCAGGGGATCAGGGTGTAGAAGGGCGGCAATGACCACCAGAAGACCCAAAAGGTTCGACATTTTTCCGTTTGATAACAACATCCTGGCCTCCAGGGAGACAGTGACAGGGTGGTCCGGTCGATGTATCGCTCGGTCGCATCCGATCGACGTAGAGAAATAAACACTATTAAATCTATCTGTCTAGTAGAGAATATTTGGGCCATAACTCGGCCATAAATTCAGCACGTTATGGCGACACGTCAGCCGGGTCGGGTTAGGGCATTCGCCGGAATCATCCTGGCTGTGGTAGAGACGCATTCAGCATCGTAATTGACCTCTTCCCCCTGACGCAGCCGACCAACGAGATCGCCGCACGCCATGTTCTCTCTCCGCGCTGTCGCAACGGTCGGCGGCATGACCCTGATCAGCCGGCTGCTCGGTTTCGTCCGCGAAATCCTGATCGCCGGCATTCTCGGCACCGGGCCAATGGCGGAAGCCTTCATCGTCGCCATGCGCCTGCCGAACCTGTTGCGGCAGATGTTTGCCGAAGGTGCCTTCAGCGCCGCTTTCATTCCGATCTTTACCCGGCGCATGGTGGAGGAGGGGGCGGGCGGAGCGCGGCGCTTCGCCGAGCAGGTCCTGTCGGTCATGCTGATGCTATTGCTGGCCCTGACCCTTGCCGCCGAACTCGCCATGCCCTGGCTCATCCAGCTTTTCGCACCCGGCTTCGATGTGTTGCCAGAGAAATTCGCGGCAACGGTTCTCTTCACCAGCATCACCTTTCCCTACATCCTCTTCATGTCGCTCTGCTCGCTCCAGGGCGGGATGCTCAACGGCCTGCAGAAATTCGCCCATACTGCGGCAGTGCCGATCATTCTCAACCTGGTTCTGGTGACGACGCTCTGGTTCGTCGAGGGTGACGACTTCCGCGTGGCCCAGACCTTGTCCTGGGCGGTAGTCGGCGCCGGGCTGGCGCAGTTCCTATTCCTCACCGGCGCCTGCCACAAAGCCGGAATCGTCCTGCGACTCGTCCTGCCCCGGCTGACGCCGGAGGTGCGGCGGCTCGGCCGCCTGATGCTGCCCGGTCTCATCGGCGCCAGCGTCACCCAGATCAATCTGGTCGTGTCTACCATCCTCGCATCGCTGCATCCTGGCGCCATTTCCTACATCTACTATGCGGATCGGCTCTATCAATTGCCGCTTGCGCTGATCGGAACCGCGATCGGCGTCGTTCTCCTGCCATCCCTGACCCGGGCCCTGCGAGACTCCGACCCGGCTGTCGCGATGCGCATGCACAACCGGGCCCTCGAGCTCGGCCTTCTGCTGTCGCTACCCTCCATGGTCGGATTGATGGTGGCCGCGCAGCCGATCATCGTGACGCTCTACGAGCGCGGCAAGTTTACAGCCTCGGACTCAGAGGCAGTCGCGCTGGCGTTGCTCATCATGGCTGCAGGGTTGCCGGCCTATGTCGGGCTGAAGGCACTGACCGTCGGCTTTCTTGCCCGCGAGGACACCACGACGCCCTTCAAGTTCGCGGTTGTCTCGGTGCTGGTGAACATCTCCATCAGCGCTGCCCTGACGCCGCGCTACGGCTTTGTCGGTGTGGCATTCGGCATGATGGTGGCCGCCTGGGTCAACGCTGCCCTCTTGACCTGGACCCTGATGCGTCGCGGCTTTCTGGTTTTTGACGAAAGGTTCCAGCGCTTCCTGCCGCGTCAGCTTGCAGCCTGCGCCGGCCTTGCCGCCGCAACATGGGCAAGTATCCTCGCATTCTGGCCGGAAGGAGATGCCGTCACGGCGCACCGGGTTGTCGCGACCGGCCTCATCATCGCGGTCGGCGCCATCGTTTTTGCCGTCCTGGCATTGCTGCTGCGGGTGACAAGTCGCAGCGACCTGAGCATGTTGCGGCGCAAACGCTAGCGTGGAATTGCCGGTTGGCACCCCAGCGGCGGCGCCTTAATCTCGGCTCCAACCAGATTCAGGACCACGCTCATGTTCACGCCGACACCGCGACAGAATGACATTCTGGCCTTGGCCCGCCTCAACGGCCGGGTCAATGTCGACGAATTGGCCGCCAAGTTCGACGTGACACCGCAGACCATCCGCAAGGATCTCAACGATCTGTGCGGGCAGCGCCTGCTGACCCGCACCCATGGCGGCGCCATCCTGGCGTCCGGTGTCGAGAACGTCGCCTATGAGGCACGCCGGCATCTGGCCGATCTCGAAAAGCGCCGCATCGGCGAGCACGCCGCATCCCTCATTTCCAACGGATCGTCGCTCTTCATCAATATCGGTACCACGACGGAGGAGGTGGCCCGGGCGCTCTCCAACCACGAAGGCCTGCTGGTCATCACCAACAATATCCATGTCGCCAGCATTCTGCTGCCTTCGCCGCGCATCGACGTGATCGTCGCGGGCGGCATGTTGCGCCGGTCGGATGGCGGCATCGTCGGCGAGCAGGCAGTCGACTTCATGTCGCAGTTCAAGGTCGACCACGCCGTGATCGGTGTCTCGGCCATTGACGAAGACGGCGCGCTGCTCGATTTCGACTATCGCGAGGTTCGGGTCGCCCAGGCGATCATCAAGAATGCGCGTAATGTCATCCTGGTGGCCGATTCAATGAAGTTCACGCGCAGCGCGCCGGTGCGAATCGGGCATCTTTCCGAGATCAGTGTCTTTGTGACCGACCAGCCGCCACCGGAGAATATTGCCGAGATCTGCCGCCATTCCGGGACGCAGGTTGCCATCGCACCCGGCGCGGATCAGGCCGAAGAATCAGAGCATAGCTAACGGCTTAGCTTTCTTTCGCAATTGCGAAAATCGCAAATCTCCAGGTTTTTATAGTACAAATCCGGAAGTGTTAACGCCAAAAAAGAACCATTTCGGCGGGGAAATTTTCTATTGAATTTCGTTTATTTTCATTTCAATGTTCACGGCGAAAATTACGAAAGCCATCAATCGGCATGACGCCGCCCGGACAGATTCATGTCGTCCAGGGGCCCAGCCAAGGATCGCCAGGGCGCCGAGCGCACTGGACGATGTCAACGGAGATGGCGGCGGAGGAATGGTCGGATCCCGATGTCCATGGGCGCGGAAATCTTCGACATCGTCGTCATCGGCGGCGGGGTCAACGGTTGCGGCATAGCGCGCGATGCGGTCGGGCGTGGCTTGAAGGTCCTGCTGGCCGAGCAGAGTGACCTCGCCAGCGGCACATCCTCGGCCTCGACCAAGCTGATTCATGGCGGCCTGCGCTATCTCGAGCACAAGGAGTTTCGCCTGGTGCGCGAAGCGCTGATCGAGCGCGAAGTCCTGTTGCGCGCCGCACCTCACATCATCTGGCCGCTGCGTTTCGTCCTGCCGCACCACAAGGGGCTGCGGCCGCGCTGGCTCATCCGCCTCGGCTTGTTTTTCTACGACCACCTGGGCGGTCGCAAGCTGTTGCCCGGCACGCGCAGTGTCGATTTGCGTCACGACGCCGCCGGGGCGCCGCTGAAGCCCGGTTTTACCCATGCCTTCGAGTATTCCGATTGCTGGGTCGAGGATGCGCGCCTGGTCGCCCTCAACGCGCGCGACGCTGCCGAGCGTGGCGCCGAGATCCTGGTCCGCACGCGCTGTTCCGAGGCGCGGCGCGCCGGCCACCTGTGGCGCATCCAACTGGAAGGTGCCGGTGGCGTGCGGCGGGAAGTGGCGGCGCGCGCCCTCGTCAATGCCACGGGTCCCTGGGTTTCGAGTTTCCTTGGTGGTGCCGTTGGGATGAATGCGCCGGACCGGATCCGCACCGTCAAGGGCAGCCACATCGTGGTCGAAAAGCTGTTCGACCACGATCGCGCCTATATCTTCCAGAATGCCGATGGTCGCATCTGCTTTGCCATTCCCTACGAACACGATTTCACCCTGATCGGCACGACCGATGCCGATTTCGATGGCGAACCCGGCAAGGTCGCGATCTCGGAGGCCGAGGTCGACTATCTTCTTGCTGCAGCCAACGAGTATTTCCAGGCATCGGTGACCCGCGCCAATATCCGCTGGACTTATGCCGGCATCCGTCCCCTCTATGACGACGGCGCCAGCAAGGCGCAGGATGCGACGCGCGATTATGTGCTGAAACTGGAAGGCGGCACCGGCGAGGCGCCGCTGCTGTCGATCTTCGGCGGCAAGATTACGACCTATCGCCGCCTGGCGGAAGCCGCGCTCGACAGGCTGAAGCCCACTTTTCCGGCAATGGCCGCGCCGTGGACGGCGCAGGCCAAGCTGCCGGGCGGCGATTTTGCGGTAAACGCCTTTGCCGCGGAAGTGGGCAGCCTTTCGAAGCGCTACCCGTTCCTGGAGTTGAAGGAAGCGCGCCGCCTCGTGCGAGCCTATGGTACCAGGGCGGCGCAGGTGCTGGGCGACGCAAGAAACGCCGCCGAGTTAGGACGACGATTCGGCCCCAGCCTCACAGCGGCGGAGGTGGACTACCTGATGCGGGAGGAATGGGCTACGCAGGCGGATGACATCATCTGGCGCCGCTCCAAGCTTGGCCTCCACATGACTCCGGCGGAGCAGGCGGCCTTGCAGGACTACATGGTTCAACTTGAAAGAACACCCGCCTTCGCCGGCGGCGATCACGAGATCGCGCCGCGACGCGGATAGCGAGCCAATCGGCTGGAAATGTGCGCACTGGCCGGGGGAATATTGAAAAATGGCGCACAAAGAGGAGGAAACGATCATGGCGATCCGTCGTACCGTGTCGTTGGCCGCTCTCATGCTGGCAATGGGATCTATCCCGGCGTTTGCAGATGTCGAGGCGGCCAAGAAATGGATTGATCAGGAGTTCCAGCCTTCGACCCTGTCGAAGGATGCGCAGCTGGCCGAGATGGAATGGTTCATCAAGGCGGCTGAACCGTTCAAGGGCATGGAGATCAACGTCCTGTCGGAAACCATCCCGACGCATGAATATGAATCGAAGGTCCTGACCAAGGCGTTCGAGGAAATCACCGGCATCAAGGTCAACCACCAGCTCCTCGGCGAAGGCGAGGTCGTGCAGGCGGTACAGACCCAGATGCAGACCAACCGCAATCTCTATGACGGCTATGTCAACGATTCCGACCTGATCGGCACCCATTCCCGCCTGCAATCGGCGGTGAACCTGACCGACTTCATGGCGGGCGACGGCAAGGACGTCACCAATCCGGGTCTCGATCTCGACGACTTCATGGGCAAGTCGTTCACCACCGGGCCGGATGGCAAGCTGTGGCAGCTGCCCGACCAGCAATTCGCCAATCTCTACTGGTTCCGCAAGGACTGGTTCGATCGCGAGGACCTGAAGGAAAAGTTCAAGGCCAAGTATGGCTACGAGCTTGGTGTGCCGGTCAACTGGTCGGCCTATGAGGACATCGCCGAGTTCTTCAGCAACGACGTGAAGGAAATCGACGGTGTCCAGATCTATGGCCACATGGATTACGGCAAGCGGGCCCCGGACCTTGGCTGGCGCATGACCGATGCCTGGCTTTCCATGGCCGGGGCGGGTTCGAAGGGCCTGCCCAACGGCCGTCCCATCGATGAATGGGGCATCCGCATGGAGGAGGGCTCCTGCAACCCGGCTGGCGCTTCGGTCAGCCGCGGCGGCGAGACAAACGGCCCTGCCTCGGTCTATGCCATCGCCAAATGGGACGAATGGCTGCGGAAATACGCCCCTCCGGGTGCGGCTGACTACGATTTCTACCAGTCGCTGCCGGCGCTCTCCCAGGGCAACGTCGCCCAGCAGATCTTCTGGTACACGGCGTTTACCGCCTCGATGGTGGCGCCGAAATCGGAAGGCAACAATACGGTCGACGATGAAGGCACGCCGCTCTGGCGGATGGCGCCCTCGCCGCATGGCCCGTATTGGAAAGAAGGCCAGAAGCTCGGCTACCAGGACACCGGTTCCTGGACGCTGTTCAGGTCGACCCCGCTCGAGAACCAGAAGGCGGCCTGGCTCTATGCCCAGTTCGTCACCTCGAAGACCGTCGATGTGAAGAAGAGCCATGTCGGCCTCACTTTCATCCGCGATTCCACGGTGCGGCATGAGAGCTTCACCGAGCGGGCGCCGAAGCTGGGTGGCTTGGTCGAGTTCTATCGCTCGCCGGACCGCGTCAACTGGACCCCGACCGGCGTCAACGTGCCTGACTATCCGAAGCTGGCCCAGCTTTGGTGGCAGAACATCGGCGACGTGAATTCGGGTGCCTTCACGCCGCAGGAAGCCATGGACCGTCTCGCTGGCGAGATGGACCAGGTCATGGCGCGCATGCAGCAGGCCGATGAAGCCAATAACACCTATGGTGGCTGTGGCCCGCGCCTCAACGAGGAAAAGGATCCCTCGGAGTGGCTCGGCAAGGAGAACGGTCCGCATGCCAAGCTGGAGAACGAGAAGCCGCAGGGCGAAACCATCGCCTATGATGAGCTGATCAAGCGTTGGACGGAAAACCAGTAACTTTCCGTTCTCACGGACGACGGAGCCACCGGGGACATGCTTGTCCCCGGTGGCAGTCGTCACTATCGAGAATGATGCTGAATGACCCTTGAACTGAGACATGTGACCAAGAGCGTTGCCGGAGAAACCCACATCTTCGAGACAGATCTTGTGCTCGAAGAGGGCAGCTTCAACGTGTTGCTCGGCACGACTTTGTCCGGCAAAACCACGCTGCTGCAATTGATGGCGGGGCTGGATCGGCCCAGCCGCGGCGAGATCTGGTTCCGGGGCCAGAATGTCACCGGGATGGCAGTGCAGAAGCGCAATGTCTCCATGGTCTACCAGCAATTCATCAATTATCCGCATCTGACGGTCTACGAGAACATCGCCTCGCCGCTTAAAGTAGCGGGCATGGACAGAGCGGAGATCGAGCGCCGCGTCGGCGCGGTTGCGGAACTCCTGCGATTGAAGCCCATGCTGGGCCGCAAGCCGGCCGAGTTGTCCGGCGGCCAGCAGCAGCGAACCGCAATTGCCCGCGCCCTGGTAAAGGATAGCGACCTCGTCCTGCTGGATGAACCGCTGGCCAATCTTGACTACAAGCTGCGCGAGGAATTGCGCGACGAACTGCCACGCCTCTTCGCCGGGCGCAGCTGTATCGTTGTCTATGCCACAACCGAGCCGACCGAGGCTCTGCTCTTCGGCGGCAATACCGCCACCCTGCACGAAGGGCGCATAACCCAGTTCGGCCCGACCGGGACAATCTACCGACAGCCGAAGGACCTCATCTCCGCGCAGGTCTTTTCCGATCCGCCGCTTAATGTGGCGCAGGTCACGAAACAGGGGAGCAGAATTCATCTGGCGGGCGGCATCGGTTTCGATCTCGGAACTGCCGCGGTCACGCTGCCCGATGGACCCTACACCTGGGCCATCCGAGCCCATCACATCACGCCGGAGTCGCATCCTGGTCAGCCGACGCTTGATGGCCGGGTCCTGCTGGCGGAACTCACCGGCTCGGACAGTGTCATTCATTTCCATCTGGATGGCGGCACCTGGATCTCGCAGTCACACGGCGTGCACCCGTTCGATGTCGGTGCCGAGGCGCGTCTTTATGTCGACGTCGCTCGCTCATTTCTTTTCGGGGCGGATGGCAGGCTGATGGGAGGATCGGAGTAATGGCGCGTATCACCATCGATCGCCTGCGGCACAGCTATGTGTCCCAGCCAGGCAAGCCAGAGGACTGGGCGCTCAAGGAGATGAGCCTGGAATGGGAAGATGGCGGTGCCTATGCGCTGCTTGGGCCGTCAGGCTGTGGCAAGACGACCCTCCTCAACCTGATTTCCGGCCTGCTGCGACCGACCGAGGGTCGCATCCTGTTCGACGAGCGCGACGTGTCCAGTGTCTCGCCCGAGGAACGCAATATTGCCCAGGTTTTTCAGTTTCCGGTCATCTACGACACGATGACCGTCTATGACAATCTGGCGTTCCCGCTCCGCAATCGTGGTGTTGCGCCGAGTGAGATCGACAGGCGCGTGCGCGAGATCGGTGAAATGCTGGATCTGGGCGGGTCACTGACGAACCGCGCCTCGGGTCTCACGGCCGACGGCAAGCAGAAAATCTCGCTGGGACGCGGCCTGGTGCGCTCGGATGTCAACGTCATCATGTTCGACGAACCGCTGACAGTGATCGACCCGCACCTCAAATGGGTGCTGCGCTCGAAGTTGAAGGAACTGCATCACCGGGTGCGCCGCACCATGATCTACGTGACCCACGACCAGACCGAGGCGCTGACCTTCGCCGACAAGGTGGTCGTCATGAACAACGGCGAGGTCGTTCAGGTGGGCACGCCGATCGAACTGTTCGAGCGGCCGGCCCATACCTTTGTCGGCCATTTCATCGGCTCGCCGGGCATGAACGTTCTGCCGGTGGCGCTCGAGAATGGCGGCATCAGCTTCATGGGCAGCCGTATCGACGCGATCGAGGCGGCACGGGTCGATGCGGCGGGTGGCGGCCGGCTGGAACTGGGCGTGCGGCCGGAATTCGTCAGTTTCGCCGGAACCGGCGGCCTGCCTGTTGAGATCGGCAAGGTAACCGATGCCGGCCGCTTCCGCATCGTCGAAGCCAGGCATCAGGATCACCTGATCCGCGTATTGGTGCCGGAAGGGCAGGAAGTGCCAACGGGCAGTGCCGCCCTCGGCTTCGAGCCGACACATACCCATCTTTACCGCGACGGCTGGCTGGTGGCGTGAGGAACTGACGGATGTACAAGCAAGTCAATCAGAAAGCCTGGCTCCTGGTCCTGCCCGTCGTGGTGCTGGTGGCATTCAACGCGATCATCCCGCTGATGACAGTGGTGAACTATTCGGTGCAGGAGACTTTCGGCGACAACGTCTTCTTCTGGGCCGGGGTCGACTGGTTCCAGCAGATACTCAATTCGCCGCGCTTTCATGACGCGCTGCTGCGCCAATTGCTCTTCAGCGCCATCATCCTGGCGATCGAGGTGCCGCTCGGCCTCATCATTGCCCTTGCCATGCCGCGCAAGGGGATCGGCGTTTCCATCTGCCTCATTCTGATGGCATTGCCGCTTCTCATTCCGTGGAACGTCGTCGGCGCGATGTGGAACATCTTCGCACTGCCGGAGATCGGCCTGCTGGGCAAGGGCCTGAACAATCTGGGCTTCGACTACAATTACACCCGCCAGCCGGTGACGGCCTGGTTTACCACCGTGCTGATGGATGTGTGGCACTGGACGTCGCTGGTGGTGCTGCTGTGCTATGCAGGCCTCGTCTCGATTCCGGACGACTATTATCGCGCGGCCAAGATCGACGGGGCATCGGCCTGGGCGGTGTTCCGCTACATCCAGTTGCCCAAGCTGAAGCGGGTGCTGACCATCGCCGTGCTGCTGCGCTTCATGGACAGCTTCATGATCTATACCGAGGTCAAGGTCTTGACCGGCGGCGGCCCCGGCAATGCCACCACCTTCCTCTCGATCGATCTCGACAAGATGGCGCTGGGTCAGTTCGATCTCGGCCCGGCGGCCGCCATGTCGCTGATCTATTTCCTGATCATCCTGCTTTTGAGCTGGTTGTTCTATACCCTCATGATGCGGAACGAGGCCCAGTAACATGCGCAAACGCTCCCTCATCCCGATCATCTACATCGTGTTCCTGATGCTGCCGATCTATTGGCTGGTGGCGATGTCGTTCAAGACGACGAACGAGATCCTGGGCGGGTTCTCGCTTTTCCCGCAGGACTTCACGCTGGAGAACTATGCCAAGATCTTCACCGATTCGACCTGGTATTCGGGCTATATCAACTCGCTGATCTATGTTGTCACCAACACCATCCTCTCGGTGGCGGTGGCCCTGCCGGCGGCCTATGCCTTCTCGCGCTACCGGTTCCTGGGCGACAAGCATCTGTTCTTCTGGCTGCTGACCAACCGCATGGCGCCGGCGGCCGTCTTCGCGCTGCCCTTCCTGCAGCTCTATTCGGCGGTCGGGTTGTTTGACACGCATATTGCCGTCGCCTTGGCTCATACGCTGTTCAACGTGCCGCTGGCGGTGTGGATCCTGGAAGGCTTCATGTCGGGCGTGCCGAAGGAACTGGACGAGACGGCCTATGTCGACGGCTATTCCTTCCCGCGCTTCTTCGTCCGCATCTTCATCCCGACCATCGCCGCCGGCATCGGCGTGGCCTGCTTCTTCTGTTTCATGTTCTCGTGGGTGGAGATGCTGCTGGCCAAGACGCTGACCTCGGTCGATGCCAAGCCGATCGTTGCCACCATGACCCGCACGGCCAGTACCTCTGGTTATGAACTCGGCCTGCTTGCCGCGGCTGGCACGCTCACCATCATACCCGGCGCATTCGTCATCTATTTCGTGCGCAATTACATCGCCAAGGGCTTTGCCCTCGGTCGCGTCTGATCCGGAAAGGTATCTCACATGCAGGGCACGTCGCTCATCGCCTGGATGGCCTGGACTTGGCAGACCGCCGCCTTCTTCGCCTTCATCATCGCCTGTCTGATTGCCATGACGGTGTGGGAATTGCGTCGGCCTGGCGGCGGCCCGCGCCGCGGTATTCTCGGCCTCGATACGACGCGGGGCGACCGCCTGTTCATCTCGCTGTTGGGCGCGGCCTATATCTTCCTGGCCTGGCTCGGTTTCGTGGGTACGCCGCTTTGGGCCCCACTTGGCCTCTCATTCGCCTATGCTTTCGTTATTTTCAGATGGGCCTAGCGGACGGACCCGCGGACAACGCGACGGGTCTGCATCTGACTATGCCTCGCAATCTCATAAAAATCGTGCTTTTTTAAAGACTTAGGCTGCGATATCTTGATTCCGGTCAAGCGCGTCGATCAGCGCAGGTCCGAGACCCAGTCTAGATGCGAGGCGGCCATGAAGGGCGACAAGAAGGTTATCCAGCTGCTCAACAAGGTGCTGAAGAACGAACTCACTGCCATCAATCAGTATTTCCTGCATTCGCGCATGCTGAAGAACTGGGGCATGAAGAAGCTCGCCGATGTGGAATATCACGAATCGATCGACGAGATGAAACATGCCGACCGGCTCACCGAGCGCATCCTGTTCCTCGAGGGCATGCCAAACCTGCAGGATATCGGAAAGCTGCTGATCGGCGAGAACGTGAAGGAAATTCTCACCCTCGACCTGAAGCTTGAGATGATCGGTCATCCGGAACTCAAGGCCGGTATCCGCCTGTGCGAGGAAGTGGGCGACTTCGTCAGCCGCGAACTGCTGACCGACATCCTGGAATCAGAGGAAGAACATATCGACTTCCTTGAGACTCAACTCGAGATCCTCGAGAAGATGGGGCTGCAGAACTATATCCAGTCTCAATATGAGCCGGGTGAGCACGGCGGTTCGTAAACAGGTCGAAGCGGCCCTGAAGCCGGGTGCGCTCGGCTATCTCGGCGCCGCGGTCTTGTACTTCACCCTTTACTGGCCGGTTATCGTTCGCCGGTTCGGGGATGGCGCGTCTGTCCTCGTCGCCGCCATGGCGCTAACTGTGCTGGTCTGGCATGTCGCTGCGGCCGGCCGTGGCAATCGCGCGTTGTTTCTCTGGGCCGGCCTTGCGCCCATGGCCGGCGCCTCGCTCGGTTATATGACCATCTCGTTGCTCTTCCTCGCCCGACACGGCCAGTTCGTCGGTGGGCATGGCATTGGCCAATGGTTGCCGAACGTCCTGCTGATGGCCGGATTCTCAGCCCGTGCCTGGATTCTCTCGTTCCTGCTGGTCGTCTGGGCGACAATTCTTTATGTCGCCCGGACCGAACGCTGAGCGCTATTCGGCCGCGAGGGGCAGGGCAGCGCTGATTTTGGCGCTCCGACCCGCGTGGGCATCGTCGATGATTTCCTGCGCCGTGGGCAGGCAGGTACCGCAGCACGGGCCGCTGCCGAGCGCTTCATAAACCTTGACCGGGCAGGTCAAACCGCCAGCCCTGGCGGTCTGCTCTATCTCGCTCGAACGATACCCGTTGCACAAACAGACATACATGGCGCGTGGTGCCCTGACTGCGTCCTTGACCCGCCGGGAATGTCTCCCAGCGAGGTGAAATATGAGCATGATGAGAATAATTGTCAATTTCATGATTTTGGACGACGGTACATTCTATCTATGCGAATAATTATCACTTGCGATTAAGGAATGGGTTTTGCTACTTCTTGGTTGTTGCGAATGACTCGCAACTGCGACTGCCTCCACCGAGGCGGCGCGACATCTCGATCAGCGGGAGTGGATGGATATGGACAGAACGGCCATGGGTTATCGCGACGCCGCGACGACATCACCGCTTGGCAACTCCAACGAAGACTACCGTCGCCCGGCAGTGGCCGGCGGCGAATATCGGGACCGACCGGCCATGCAGCACCGCCGTCCCGAAGGGATGGGCAAATCCGCCAGCAGTAGCAACGCAAATCGGGGCATCCAGACCGTCAATCTGCAGACCATCCTGCAGGGCGCGCGCGAGGCAATCATCGATTTCGACGGCGCCGCCTACCGCCTGCGCATTACCCGCAACCATCGCCTGATCCTGACCAAGTAAGGACTGGAATCCGGTCCCGGGCCATGTCGGTGTCGTCGCCCGGGAGGGCACGTCCCGGCGCCGGTGCCGGCGCCGTACCTGCCAGCGCTCGCCAGCAACTGATCATCATGGAGACCATTATGCCGCTTGACCTTCCCCTGCCCGAATCCGCCGACGATCTGCGCACGCGCTGGCGGGCCCCGAAGGCGGAACAGCCCCGCTTGCGGGCCCGCGATGCTGCCGATGCACTGAGAATCAGCGAGGCGGAGCTTGTTGCGGCACAATGCGGCCTTATCGCGCGGCCGCTCGTGATGGATATCGAGAGACTGTTTGAGGGCCTGCCCGCCGTGGGCCGGGTCATGGCGCTGACCCGCAACGACAGCTGCGTGCATGAACGCAAGGGCGCCTATGAGCCGGCGCGGTTCGGCCCGATGGCCGGCATCGTGCTGGGACCGGATATCGATCTGCGCATCTTCCCAAAGCACTGGAAGCACCTCTATGCGGTGACGGACGTCAACGTCGATCCGGCACGGCAATCGCTGCAGGTATTCGATGCCACAGGCACGGCGGTTCACAAGATCTTTGCGCTCGATGCGACCGACATGGCGGCCTGGTCGAATCTGGTTGAGAGCCTGCTGCCATCGGTTCCGACGGCACTTGCCGTCGATCGACCGCAAACCGTCGAGCGTGCCGTCAACGGGAACCCGAACCGGGACGCGCTGCTCGCCGACTGGGCCGCGATCAAGGATGTTCATGAATTCCATGGCATGCTGAAGAGGAACGAGGTCGATGCGCTGCAGGCGATGCAGCTGGTTGACGGCGTCTACACGCAGCCGCTGACCGCCGCCGCGACCAATGAAATGCTGATGTTGGCTGCCGAGCGCCAGGTGCCGATCATGGTCTTCGTCGGCAATGCCGGCCTCATCCAGATCCATACCGGTCATGTTCACCGCGTCGTGCGCATGGATCATTGGGTCAATGTGCTCGACCCCGATTTTAATCTTCATCTGCGTGAAGATCACATCGCGCACGCTTTCGCCGTGACAAAGCCGACCAGCGACGGGCCGCTGCATTCGGTCGAACTCTTCGACCGGGATGGCGGGCGCATCGCCACCTTTTTTGGCAAGCGCAAGCCGGGTGAGCCGGAACTGGAAAGCTGGCGTGGCATCGTTGCCGAATTGCCGCGCCAGAAGGCCTAGGAGCATGAGCGCCAACCTGTCGCGCCGCCGCTGGCTTGCCGCGGCGGCGCTGCTGCCAGCCGCATTCGCCCTGCCGCGCGCCGGCCGGGCGGCTTCGCGCCGCATCGTCTGCGCTGGCGGAGCCATGACAGAGTGCGTCTTTGCGCTCGGTCACGGGCCCGAGGTGGTCGCGGTCGACACGACCAGCCTCTACCCGGCTGCCGTCCACGCACTGCCCAAAATCGGCTATTTCCGTCAGCTTTCGGTCGAGGGTCTGCTCTCGCTCTCGCCGGATCTCGTGCTGGCCGACCGTGATGCCGGCCCGGCCAGCGTGCTGCAGCAACTGGGTGGGGCCACCAACATCCTGCGCCAATTCGACGGACCGCTCAGCCCCGCTTCGGTGCCGGACAAGATGAGGTTCGTTGCAGCCGCTCTTGGCGAGGCGGGCAAGGGCGAGGAAGTTGCGGGCGATATTGCCGCCGACATGCGGACCCTGGCCGATGCCGTGGCGCGGGTCGAGGTCAAGCCACGCACCATTTTCATGCTGGGCACCATCAGGGGGCGCATGGCGGGGCGCCACACGGCTGCCGACATGGTCATGGCGATTGCGGGCGCCGAGAATCTGGGGGACGATTTCGATGGCTACCGGCCCCTCTCCGCCGAGGGCATCGTCAGCCTGAAACCGGATGTGGTTCTGACCATGTTCCAAAGCAACGAGATGCCGGTTGCCGGCGTCGATCTGGCTGCCCGTGCGGCGGAGGACCTGGGTCTTGCCGAGCTGCCTGACGCTGCACGACCGCGGGTCATTCCGATTGATGGTGCTGCGCTGCTGGCGATGGGTCCGCGGACGGCCCATGCCGCCTATGCGCTGGCGGCGCAGTTGCATCCGGACCTTGACTGGCCATCGCTGCCGGCCCGTCCCTGGGTCGCTTAGGGCCGTCGGCACGCCATGACCTTCATCGACATCGACGCGCCGGCGCATTCCGGCGCGGCGCGGGACCGCCGTCGTTGGCGGGTGACTGCAATCCTGCTCGTCCTTGCCTTTGTCGCCGCTCTCGCCGCCGTGGCGACCGGCCCGCTCGCCATGTCGCTGCGCGGTGTTATCGCCTGGGCCGCCGGCCTGGATGGCTCGGCCCTTTCTGAAATAGAACAGCATCTGATCGGCCATGTGCGCCTGCCGCGCGTGATCGTCGCGATCCTGGCTGGTGCCGGGCTGGCCATCAGCGGTTGCCTGATGCAGAGCCTGTTCCGCAATCCGCTGGCCGATCCTGGCCTGATCGGCGTCAGCTCGGGATCGGCTCTGGCGGCGGCGCTTGCCATCGTGTTGATGCCGGCCCTGCCGGTTTGGCTCGGCGGATTTGCCGCCTTCGTCCTGCCGGTGGCCGCATTCGTGGGCGGCCTCGTTGCGACACTCCTCATCCTGCGCATCGCGCATTTTTCGGGTGGCACTGCGACCGTGGTGCTGCTTCTTGCCGGAATTGGCATCAGTGTCATCGCCGAGGTGGCGATCGGCTTTCTGATCTTCATAAGCAACGAACAGCAGTTGCGCGACATCACCTTCTGGCGCATGGGCAGCCTTGCCGGGAATGGCTGGCTTCAGTCCGGAATCATCGCCGTGCCGGTCATCGCCATCTTTGCCTTTGCCTGGAGTATCGCGCCGGCCCTCAATGCGCTCAGCCTCGGCGAGGATGTGGCGCGGCATCTCGGCGTGCCGGTCCAGCGTCTGCAGCGACTGATCGTCATTGCGGTCGCGGCGGCGGTCGGTACCGTGGTGGCGTTCTGCGGCCTGATTGGCTTCCTCGGACTGGTGGCGCCGCATCTTGCCCGCCTCGTCATCGGCCACGACCATCGCTGGCTGCTGCCGGTTTCGGCGCTCATCAGCGTCGTCATCATCACCTTCGGCGATCTCGTGACGCGCATTGCCGTGGCGCCGGCGGAGTTGCCGATTGGCCTCGTCACGGGGGCGCTCGGCGGGCCGATTTTCCTCTATCTGCTGGTGCGTCAGATGCGGGGGGCTGCATGATGGCCGCAGCTCCTATTCGGGCAAAGGGAATTGCCACCGCTCGCGGCGCACTGAGAGATGTTTCCCTGGCAGTTGCAGCGGGCGAGGTCCTGGCCCTGATGGGGCCAAACGGCTCCGGCAAATCGACGCTCCTCAACGTTCTTTCAGGCGATCTGTGGCCGCATTCGGGATCAGTCGAGATCGCCGGTCGACCGCTTGCCGCCTGGGATGCGTCGGATCTTGCCATGCGACGGGCCGTGCTGCCGCAGAATTCGCATGTCGCTTTCCCGATCACCGTCGGTGATTTGGTGGCCATCGGACGCTTGCCCTATCGCCATGGTCGCCCTGGCAGTGAACGCGCAGCGGTCGCCTGGGCGCTGGAGGCGGTCGGGCTCGGGAGTTTCTCACACCGATCCTATCATCGCCTCTCCGGCGGTGAGCGGCAGCGGGTACAGTTCGCCCGCGTCCTGGCCCAGATCTGGTCGCCAGACGGGGCCGGGAACGACCGAGTATTGCTGCTTGACGAGCCGACCAACAATCTCGATCCGGCCCAAAGGCTGGGCATCATGCGCCTCGTCAGGCAACTTGCCGACCAGGGCATTGCCGTGGTGGTGGTGCTGCATGACCTTAGCGAAGCACTGCGTTTCGCCGATAGCGGCCTGTTGCTGCATTGCGGCAAGGTCGTGGCGCAGGGTGTCATCACCGATGTGCTCAGCCCAGCGCATATTGCCAGCGCCTTCGAGGTCGAGGTCGGCATCCTGACCGACCAGCAAGGCTTGCGGCATGTCGCGGTCGTCGATCAGCGTCGGGCCGGATAAGCGCCCATTTTCCGACTACTCCTGGATATCGCGCAGGATTGGCCTATATCCGCCGTGTAAGCTGATTCCCATGCCGATAAAGGGAGGCCGGACGGACATGACTCAAAAGCCCGATCAAACAGCCATTGATCTCTATGACCGCTTCACCCATGGCGAGATGGATCGCCGCAACTTCCTGGAAAAACTGACAATTCTTGCCGGATCCTCGGCGGCGGCCTATGCCATGCTGCCGCTGCTGCAGAACAATTACGCCCGCGCGGAAATTGTTCTGGAAAACGATCCGAGGATCGTCACGGAAACCGTTGTGATCGGCGGTTTTAATGTCTATCTCGCCCGGCCTGCCGAGGGCGACAAATTCCCGGCGGTCGAAGTCATCCACGAGAATCGCGGCCTCAACCCGCATATCAAGGATGTCACCCGGCGCATGGCGACCGAAGGCTTCCTGGCCGGTGGGGTTGATTTCCTGTCGCCCTTGGGCGGTACCCCGGCCGACGAAGACAAGGCGCGCGAGATGATCGGTACGCTCGACCGAGCCGCCACAATAAAGGGCGGGGTAGAGGTGATCGCCGGCCTGCGCGGCCATGCCAGCAGCTCTGGCAAGGTAGGAGCCGTCGGCTTCTGCTGGGGTGGTGCCTTGGTCAACAGCCTGGCCGTTGCCGATCCCACGCTCAATGCCGGCGTCGCCTATTACGGCATGCAGCCGGATGTTGCAGATGTGCCGAAGATCGAAGCGCCGTTGCTGCTTCATTACGCCGGCATCGACGAGCGGGTGAACGCCGGTATCGACGCCTACAAGGCGGCGCTGGAGACCAGTGGCAAGCGGTTTCAACTCTACATGTATGAGGGCGCGAACCACGCCTTCAACAACGACACCAATGCCGCCCGCTATGACGCCAGTGCGGCGGCTCTGGCCTGGGGACGCACCATCGAGTTCCTGAAGACGGAACTCGCCTGATCCCAAGAAGCCTCTTCCCCGGCGGGCGGCGGATCGTTAGGTTCTCCGGAACACGCCAGCCGGGGAGGACGGGCTATGGACGGTCAGGGGCATGGTTACGAGCGGGGCAGGCTGGATCTGCCCTTCGTCGGCATTTCCACCTTTGCGAAAAGCCCGCTATGCCTCGACTGGGACGCCATCAAGGCGGATGTCGCCGTGCTGGGTGCTCCCTTTGACTTCGGTACGCAATGGCGCGCCGGTGCGCGCTTCGGCCCGCGCTCGATCCGCGAGGCCTCGACGCTTTTCTCCTTTGGCCATGACGGCGCCTATGATTTCGAGGACGATGTCGTCTACATGCCCAAGAGCAAGGTCAGCATGGTCGATATCGGCGACGCCGACATCGTCCATACCGACACGATCAAGAGCCATGACAATATCGAGTATGCCGTCCGCAAGATCCTGAAGGCCGGCGCCCTGCCGGTGGTTCTCGGTGGCGATCATTCGATCAATATTCCCTGCATCAACGCCTTCGATGACCAGGAGCCGATCCACGTCGTGCAGATCGATGCGCATCTCGATTTCGTCGATGAGCGCCACGGTGTCCGCTTCGGTCACGGCAATCCGATGCGCCGCGCCGCCGAGAAGGACTATGTCACCGGCCTGACTCAACTCGGCATCCGCAATGTCTCGTCCACCGCGCGCGAAGGCTACGAGGATGCGCGCCGCATGGGCTCAGACATCCTGTCGGTGCGTGATTTCCGCAAGCTCGGTGTCGACGCGGTGCTGGAGCGCGTTCCTTCCGGAAGGAACTACTATCTCACCATCGATATCGACGGTTTCGACCCCTCGATCGCCCCCGGCACCGGCACGCCGAGTCATGGTGGCTTCCTCTACTACGACATGCTGGAGTTTCTCGATGGCCTTGCCCGTCGGGGCAATGTCGTCGGCATCGATCTGGTCGAGGTGGCGCCGGAATACGATCATACCGGCATGACCGC
The DNA here is from genome assembly GCF_004363235.1 of Dongia mobilis. Classification (GTDB taxonomy): domain Bacteria; phylum Pseudomonadota; class Alphaproteobacteria; order Dongiales; family Dongiaceae; genus Dongia; species Dongia mobilis. The sequence continues at coordinate 48,214 of NZ_SNYW01000012.1, read as the reverse complement.
CATCCTTGCCGCCCAGGTGCTGCTGAACACGCTGGGCCGGATCTTTCATCACCGCAAATAAATAGGGCGTCGCCGCAAAAAGGGTTCAGCGGTGGCCTATAATGGTGCGGCCGTCCTCGGCGGTAAGGACCAGCACGCCGTCATCGCCGATGCCGAAGCTGCGGATTTGCGACAGCAGATCGAAGAGCGCGCGCTCCTGTTCCATCAGCGCTGGATCGCAGGCCATCGTGGTGGAGAAGGGCGCCTCAAAAGTGATCCTGGCGCCCGATATCTGGTAGCCCGCGCCGTAGGTGTTGCACGGACCTCTTCCGCCGGCGCGGCCGTCGCTGTCGAATCGCAGGGTCGCCGTGGAACTCTCCAATACGCTCTGACCAGCTATTTCGGTGATCCTCCATTCCGCCCCCGTGAGAGCGTCGGCGGCTGCATCGTCTGCGGCATTTGTGCAGGCGGACAAGAGACATCCGGCAAGAGCAGTGATGAGGCAAGCCGATTGCCGCGACATGGGGATCTCCCGCTGTGTTAATTCCCGATGATTACGACTGGAACGGTTGTGTGGCATCGCCGGGCCGGTTTGCTATCATGCCCGATGGTTTCCAGCCCATCTTCGCTTTTCCTTAACCAATAGCTGGGAGCATATCGCGATTGCCTCTCTTCTGACAGCGGTTGCGTATGCCTCGAGGGACTACCAAGTGTTCCATTGCTGTGGTCCAGGCGCGTGGCGACAAGGTCCGGTTGCTGGCCACCTTGCTTGCCGGCTTGGCGCTGGCTGCGTTTCTGGCCCTGGTCGCGCCCGGCTGGGCAATGGCGAAGGCACGCAGTGTCGTTCTGGCCTGCAACGATTTTCCGCCGCTCAAGATCGAAAAACCGGGCGCGGATGGCCTGCGGGGCAGCGATGTTGACGTGATCGCGGAAATCGCCAAGCGCAGCGGGCTCGAACTCGTGCCACAATTCATGCCCTGGAACCGCGGTTACGCCGAGGCGTCGGCCGGCAAGATCGACGGGCTCTGCTCCTGTTCCTACCGCGAAGACCGCGCCGCCCTGTTTCATTTTTCCCGGCCGATCGGCCATACCTCGGTCGGGGTGTTCACGCGCGCCGGGATGATGACGGCGCCGATTGTCGGCCTTGGCGATCTGCGTGGTACCCGCGTCGGTGCGGTAAAGGGCTACAATCTGGAAGACGAACTGACCGAGGCCGGCATGCCGCATGAGACCGTCGGCAACGACCGCCTGGCCTATGAGATGCTGATCAATGCGCGGTTCGACTTTCTCTATTCCTTCCGCGCGCCGATCGATTTTCTGTTGCGTGATGCATTGCCCGACAAGATTGTCTATCGCGAGTTTCGAACCTCGCCCTATTATCTCTGTCTCAGCAAGGCGGTCCCCGATACCGCGGCGATGTTGCCGCAGATCGATGCTGCCATAGCCGAGATGGAGCGGGACGGAACCTTCAACGCCATCCAGCGGCGTTACGGGTTGGCGCCGATGAACTGACCGGTTGCATGACAGCCACCAGCATCACCCGAATTGCGGTCATCGGTGGGGGCCTTATCGGCGCCAGCTGGGTGTCGCTCTGCACCAGTCGCGGCCTTCGCGTAGCGGTCGTTGAACCGGATATCGAACGGCGGGAGTCGATGCCGACGGTGGTGGACCGGCAGCGGCGCCAGTTGGCCGAATTGCGTCCCGATGCCGGCGTTTCCTATGATTTTGCCGCCGATATTGCCGCTGCGGTCGCGGATGCGGATCTGGTTCTTGAATGCGTGCCGGAGCGGCTGGAGCTCAAGATCAGCCTGCTGGGGGAGATCGATGCCGCGGCCAGGCAAGAGGCGATAATCGCCAGCAATACGTCCTCGCTTCTGTTGAGCGACATGGTGGCAGGCTGCCGCAACAAGGCGCGAATCATCATCGCCCACCCGTTCAACCCACCGCACCTGATGCCCCTGGTCGAACTTTTCGGTACGGATGCGGCCGTAATCGATCGGGCAGAAGCCTTCCTCTGCGCACTGGGCAAGGTGACGATCCGCCTCAAGCGCGAAATGCCGGGTCATATCGCCAACCGCCTTGGCGCGGCGCTGTGGCAGGAGGCCGTGCATCTGCTGGCCGAAGGTGTGGCCGAAGCTGCCGATATCGATGCGGCCCTCGTTCACGGCCCCGCCATGCGCTGGGCCGTGCAGGGCACCCATCTTACCTATCACCTGGGCGGCGGGCAGGGCGGCATCCGCCACTACCTCGACCATCTCGGCCCCAGCCAGGAAAGTCGCTGGCGGACCCTCGGCCGTATGCAGCTCACCGACGAGATCAAGGCCAGGCTGATCGAGGGCATCGAGGCCGAGGCGGCAGGGCGGTCGATCGCCGATCTCGAGGCGGAGCGCGATCGGTTCCTGATCGACCTCTTGAAGCTTCGCGCCGGCCGGCTGTAAGAAGCGGTCACGTCCCCTGTTAGATTCCCTGCCGTCTTGACCCGGTCCTGCTTTCCCGGATGATAGGCGTTGGCCCAACCATGCCGGATCCCATCATGACCAGCTACGACGCCAAAAAGATCATCGACATCCACCAGCATCTGCACAGCGACCTGCCGAGTGACCCAGCCCTCCGCGTGAAGGCGCTGGAAAGCCTTCTGGTGGAGCAGGGTTTGGTCGACCCGAAGGCGATCGATGCCTGGATCGATCTCTACGCCGAGGAAATCGGCCCGAAACGCGGCGCCCGGGTGGTGGCGCGTGCCTGGACGGATCCCGCCTACAAGGAAAGATTGCTGGCCGACGGCACGGCAGCCATCACCGAGTTCGGCTATCAGGGCCACGCGACCGGCCATGTCTTGGCCGTCGAGAACAGCGACAGGGTGCATAACGTGGTCGTCTGCACCCTCTGCTCCTGCTATCCCTTTGCACTGCTCGGCATGTCGCCCGGCTGGTACAAATCAGCCGAGTATCGCGCCCGTATCGTGCGCGAGCCGCGTGCCGTGCTGCGGGAGTTCGGGGTCGATCTCCCGGAAAATACCGAGATCCGCGTCTGGGACAGCACATCGGAGCTGCGCTATCTCGTTCTGCCGCAAAGGCCCGCCGGCACCGAGGGGCTGGACGAGGCGGCGCTGGCCGCCCTCGTCACCCGCAACAGCATGATCGGCACGGATATCCTGAAGGCACGGATGTGACCATGACCCAAGAGAAGAGCCTGAGGGTACACGACATGGGCGGCCGCAACGGCCTTGGGCCGGTGGTGATGGATGCCGATGAGGCGCCCTTTCACGCCGATTGGGAAGCCCGCATGTGGGGCATCAACGAGGCTATGACGGGCGCGCCCGGTTGGACGCTGGATTGGTGGCGCCATGTGCGCGAGCTCATTCCGGCCGAGGATTACCTGACGCGCCCCTATTTCGATCAGTGGATGCAGGTCTATGCGGCGATGATGGTGGATGACGGTTGGGCCAGCATCGGTGAAATCGCGCGCGGCAAGGCGGTGCGCCCGGCACCGCAGGTGTCGCCGCCGATGCCTGCATCAGATGTGCTGGCGGCCTCGCGCCGTACCACGGATTTCCGCCGGGATACGGACCGGCAGCCCGCGTTCAAAGTCGGCGCCTATGTCAAGACGATCCGCATTGGTGGTATCGCGCATACGCGTCTGCCGGCCTATGCGATGGAACGCGCTGGCGTCGTTCATGCCTATCGCGGCAATCATATCGTGCCGGATGAGATGGCCAGAGGGCGTGAAATGGCGGAGCCGCTTTACACCATCGCCTTCAGCCGCGCCGATCTCTGGCCGGAAGCGGCCGGCAGCCGCGACCGCATCTTCGTCGATCTGTGGGAGCGCTACCTTGAACCGCGTTGAAGCAGTCGCACCGCTGAAAGCCCGCGACGGCGAGCCGGCTTTTGCCGAACCCTGGCAGGCCCAAGTGATGGCGGTGGCGGCGGCGCTGGTTGCCGCCGGCCGCTTCAGCGCCGCGGACTGGTCGAATGCGCTGGGCGCCGAGATCGCCCGCGCCGAAGCAGCAGGACGGCCGGACAATGCCGAGACTTACTATCAGTGCGCGCTCGAGGCACTGGAACATCTGGCGAAGGCAAATGACCTGACCGATTCGACGGCACTCGGCGTACGCAAGGCTGCCTGGATCGAGGCCTACGAGCATACGCCGCATGGCAAGCCGGTGGAGCTGCCGCCGGATTGATCAGGTCCCGGACGCCCCTCACCCCCGCTTCATCTTCTGCACGGCCACCTCGAGGGCGTTCAAGAAGCGGGAGCGGTCGGCCTGGGAGAAGGAGGGGCCGCCGCCCTTGATCTCGCCCATGTCGCGCAGCTGGCTCGATAGCTCGCGCATGGCGAGTGCCGTGCCGATGCTGTTCTCGGTAAATGGCTTCCCCGTATTGCCGATGACGACGCAGCCGGATTTCAGGCAGCGATCGGCCAACTGGATATCGGCGGTGATGACGATGTCACCGGGTTTTATCCGTTCGACGATCCAGTCATCGGCGGCGTCGAACTTGTCGCTGACCACGACGTTGCGGATGAACGGGTTGGGATGCGGACGGAAGCCGCTGTTGCTGACGATATGGGTGACGATGCCGTGCCGCTCGGCGACGCGGGTGATTTCGGCCTTTACCGGACAGGCATCGGCATCGACAAAGATTTCAGTCATTCGGCGGCATCTACCAGAGGCCGGTCACGTTTGACAACGACCGGCTGGCCAAGTTCGCGGGCGGCGCGGTGGCCGTCATGCACGGCAATGGCGATGTGCCCCGGCGCCTTGCAGTCGCCGACGCGCTGGAGTGAGTGGAAGCGGTCAGGTTCGGCCGACAGCTCCCGCCATAGTGCATCATCCGGTTCGCGCGACGTCACTGGAATGAAGCCGGCACAGGGCAGGCGGCGGGTTCGGCCGGTATAGACGCAGGCCAGTTCGGCTTCCTGCGGCGCCAGGGCCTCGACCGAATGGCTGACGATGATCTCGACACCGCACTCGATCAGCCGTGCCTGCACCAGGGATTGTTCGGCCGTCTTCACCGACCAGGCGGAGACGATGCCGGCGCCGGTGACATAGACGACCTGTAGTCCTTCCTTGGCCAGCATCTCGGCAAGGGCGCTCGCCATATAATATTCCTCATCGTCGAAGATGACTATGGGTCCAGGGGCCGGGCGCTTGCCCGCCATGATCTCGTCCGGGCTGAGGGTCCTGGGATCGGCAAAGCTGGGCTCGCCGGCCAGATGATGTCGGCCGGAGCCTGATTTTCGCCAATGGCTGCCGGTGGCGATGAGAACGTGGTCGGCGCCGATCTCCAGCACATCGGCAGCACTCATCCGGCTTTCCCGGTAGATGGTGACATTGTCGAGCTTGGAAAGCTGATGGGCGCGATAGTCGCGCACGCGGATCCATTCCTGCAAGCCGGGCAGCTTCGTCTCGGCCAGCAGGCGGCCACCCAGTTCCCGCGATGCCTCGGCGAGGATCACCTCATGCCCCTGGCGGCCGAGGGTTAGCGCCGCCTCGAGCCCGGCCGGGCCGGCCCCAACCACCAGGGCGCGTTCCCGCTTCGGCGCCGCCGGCACGATCTCGGGATGCCAGCCGCGGCGCCACTCCTCGCCCATGCTGGGGTTCTGCGTGCAGCGCAGCGGAACCCCCTGGCCGTCGCTGGCATAGCAGATGTTGCAGCCGATGCATTCGCGGATGTCATCCAGCCGCCCGTCACGGATCTTGTTGGGGATGAAGGGGTCGGCGATCGAGGGTCGCGCCGCACCGACCAGGTCGGTGATGCCGCTCTTGATCAGGTTCAGCATGGCTTCCGGCGAGGTATAGCGGCCGACACTGACCACCGGCTTGCCCACCAGCTTCTTCATCTCGGCGATATGGGCCTCGAGCGAGCCCTGTCGGTGGAAGCGGGAGACGCCCATCTCTTGGTAATAGTCGCTGATGGTCAGGTCGAAAAGGTCGACCACATCGCGGATGGATTCCAGCAGGAAGCGCTTCTCGCCCCGTGGATCGCTGCCGGGTGTTACTTCGTCGTCGACTTCCATGCGGATGGCAACGGCGCAGGTGTCGCCGACGGCTTCCTTGGTTTCGTCCAGCAACTCGCGCACCAGGCGGATGCGACCCTCCAGGCTGCCGCCATAGCCGTCGTCGCGCTGGTTGATATTGCGGTTGAGGAACTGCGCCAGCAGATAGGTATGGGCGGCATAGACATAGATTATGTCGAACCCGGCTTCCCTTGCCCGCAGGGCCGCCGCCTTGTGGGCTCGGCGGTACTCCCGAATATCGCTGAGATCCATGCGGGCGGATTGCACCGGTGTCGTTGCCGTTAACTGGCTGATCGGTCCCAGTGGCGTCACGCGGCTCAGCAGGTTGGCCGAGCGGAAGCCGCCGTGCCACAACTCGATCCCCGCCAGGGCGCCATGCGCATGCACGCCGGAAGCGACCTTCGCCATGTTGCGAACGTCACCCTGGTCCCAGATCGTCGCATAGGGAGCGGGGTGATCGTCCGAGCCGGGATCCATCGAACAATATTCGGTGCAGACGACGCCCCAGCCACCCTCGGCCTTTACCTTGCGCATGGCGGCCAGCGTCTCCGGCATCGCAAAGCCCATGCCGGTGCAATGCGGCACCTGGTAGAAGCGGTTGGGGGCTGTGACGGGGCCGATCTTCAGCGGCTGGAACAGGGGATCGAAACGCGGCTCGCGGGGCATGGTTGACCTCTGCTGGCAGGATAACTGCGGCACTTTGCCCCGATTCGAGCCGTCGGAAACGGGAAATAGAGCCTGATCCCCCATGATTTCAGGGAATAGGGGTCGCACTTTCCCGGATTTTGGGCTATCTACCCGACAAATCGCCGCGAGCTGGCCCCCTGCTTCAAGACCGAAGCCTCGGCCTCGCGCCACATTTCAGACTGGATCGTTATGCCTTTCCCCACTTCTCATCCCGCGCTGGAGCGTGCTCTGTCGGCGCGCGCCTATCTCGAGCCGACCCCGGTCCAGGCGGCTGTCCTGGCCGCCGACGCGGCAGAACGCGACCTCCTGGTTTCAGCGCAAACCGGTTCCGGCAAGACGGTCGCCTTCGGCCTTGCCATGGCGTCCACCCTGCTGGGTGATGCCGAGCGCTTCGAGCGGCGTGCGCAGCCGCTGGCTCTCATCGTGGCGCCGACCCGCGAGCTGGCCATGCAGGTACACGCCGAGCTTTCCTGGCTCTACGCCGAGGCGGGGGCGCGGGTCGTCGCCTGTGTCGGCGGCATGGATGCCAGGCGCGAGGCGCGCGCGCTCGGCGATGGCGCGCATATCGTCGTCGGCACGCCGGGCCGCCTGCGCGACCATCTGGAACGCGGCAATCTGGAAACCGCTGATCTTCGCGTGATCGTGCTCGATGAGGCGGACGAGATGCTGGATCTCGGCTTCCGCGAGGATCTGGAATTCATCCTGGACGCGACGCCGGAAAGCCGCCGCACCCTGCTGTTCTCGGCCACCATCGCCCGCGATATCGCGGAACTGGCGCGCACCTATCAGAAGGATGCGCTCAGGATCGACACGCTGGTGAAGAACCAGGCCCATGGCGATATCGAGTATCATGCGCTGCGCGTGGCGCCGATCGATGTCACCCATGCCATCGTCAACCTGCTGCGCTATCACGAGGCGAAGGCGGCGCTGGTCTTCTGTCATACCCGCGAGGCGGTGCGGCATCTGCACGCCAACCTCTCCGAGCGCGGCTTCTCGGCGGTGGCGCTCTCCGGCGAACTCAGCCAGGCCGAGCGCAGCCACGCGCTGCAGGCGCTGCGCGACGGCCGCGCGCGGGTCTGTGTCGCGACCGATGTCGCGGCGCGCGGCCTTGATCTGCCGGAGCTCGGCCTCGTCATCCATGCCGATCTGCCGCGCGACAAGGCGACCCTGCTGCATCGCAGCGGCCGCACGGGGCGCGCAGGGCGCAAGGGAATCTCGGCCCTGATGGTGCCCTATAACCGGCGCCGCAAGGTCGAGGAATTGCTTGGCAACGCCAATATCAAGGCGATCTGGCAGGACCCGCCCAAGGCCGAGGCGGTGCGCCAGCGCGATCAGGAACGACTGCTGTCGGACCCGCTGCTGACTGAGGCAGCGGCGCCCGAGGACCTGGAACTGGCGAAGGCACTCCTCGCCGAACGCTCGGCCGAGGATGTGGCGGCGGCCTTCATCCGCTTCCACCGCGCCCGCCTGCCGGCGCCCGAAGAGATCATCGACCGTCCGCAGCCGTCGCGCGATGCGCGGGGCGAGGCGCGGGAACCGCGCGCCTTCGAGAAGCGCGATGCCGACAGGGCGCCGCGTCCGGCCTTCGGCGAGAGCGTCTGGTTCGACATGAATATCGGCCGCAGCAATCAGGCCGATCCGAAATGGCTCATTCCGCTCATCTGCCGGCGCGGCCACATCACCAAGAACGAGATCGGCTATATCAAAATCGATCCGGATACGACGCGTTTCGAGATCGCGGCCGGGGCAGCCGAGAAATTTGCCGCGGCGATCGCCAAGGCGCCCAATGACGAGATCGCCATCGCGCCGGCGGGCGGCGCAATGCCGCGCCGCCCGCATGCGCCCCGCGACGACCGGCCGAAGCGGGCCTCCTTCAAGACGAAGGAAAGCCCGCACCGCGAGCGCGGCCCCAGCGAGCGTGCGTTTGGCGAACGCAAGTACAATGAGCGCAAGTTCGGCGAGCGCAGCGCAGGTGACGCCAGTTCAAGGAAGACGCCGGAGCGCGCCGAGTTTGCGCCCCGACGCGACCGCGAAGCTGGTGATCGTCCTTTTGGCAGCAAGGCCGCCAAGGCACATTTCAATTCCACCGAAAAGCGGGAACGGAAGAAAACGAAGGACAAGAAGCCCAACAAGGACAAGGGCAAAAGGCGCAAGCCGACCAACGCGGCGCACGCCTAGCGTCCCTCAGAATTTCTTCGCCACACCCTTTGTCGTAAAGACCTGGTGGCCGTGCTTGCGGCCGAGGCGCTTGCCTTCGCCGCCGGTCTGGCCGGTGCCGGCGGGCTGCCAGGTCGGCACAAGGTGATGCTTGCCGTTGCCGATCAGGTCGGCGCGACCCATGCGCTTCAGCGCCTCGCGCAGCAGCGGCCAGTTCTCCGGGTCGTGGTAGCGCAGGAATGCCTTGTGCAGCCGCCGCTGCTTCAGGCCCTTGACCGTCTCCACCTGCTCCGATGCGCCGCGCCGGATGGGCCGCAGCGGACTGAAGCCCGAATGATACATCGCGGTTGCGAGCGCCATGGGTGAGGGCAGGAAGGTCTGCACCTGGTCGGCGCGGTACTTGTTGCGCTTCAGCCAAAGGGCGAGGTTCATCATGTCCTCGTCCGTGGTGCCGGGATGCGCGGCGATGAAATAGGGAATCAGGAAGTATTCCTTCTTTGCCTCGCGCGCCGCCTTGTCGAACAGCTCCTTGAACTTGTCATAGGTGCCGATGCCCGGCTTCATCATCTTGGAGAGCGGGCCTTCCTCGGTGTGTTCTGGCGCGATCTTCAGATAGCCGCCGACATGGTGGGCGACCAGTTCCTTGATATAGGTCGGGCTCTTGACGGCGAGATCGTAACGGACGCCGGACGCCACCATCACCTTCTTGATGCCGGGAATGGCGCGCGATTTGCGATAGAGCTGGATCAGGCTCTCATGGCTGGTGTTAAGATTGGGGCAGATGTCGGGGAACACGCAGGAGGGCTTGCGGCAGAGTTCCTCGGTTCGCTTGTCCTTGCAGGCGATGCGGTACATGTTGGCGGTCGGGCCGCCGATATCCGAGATGATGCCGGTGAAGCCTGCTGTCTTGTCGCGGATGGTCTCGATCTCTTTCAGGATCGAGCCTTCCGAGCGGTTCTGGATGATGCGCCCCTCATGCTCGGTGATCGAGCAGAAGGAACAGCCGCCGAAGCAACCGCGCATGATGGTCACCGAGAAGCGGATCATGTCCCAGGCGGGGATCTTCGCATCGCCATATGAGGGATGCGGCGCGCGCGCATAGTGCAGTTCATAGACGCCGTCCATTTCCGGCGTTTCCAGCGGAATGGGCGGCGGCGTCACCCAGAGTTCGCGGTCGCCATGACGCTGCACCAGGGCGCGGGCATTGCCGGGATTGCTCTCGCGGTGGAGCACGCGCGAGGCGCGGGCATAGGCTTCCGGATCCTTCTCGACCTGCTCGAAGGCGGGCAGGCGGATGACCGTATTCCCCATGGTCATCCGGGCACCTTCGTCGGCATCGTCGATGTCGTTGGCGGGCGCCTCGACCCAGCCTTCGGGCACGCGATCCTTCATGATCGCGATGCCGCGGATGTCGTCCATTTCGCCGACCGGCACTTTCCTGGCGAGGCGATGAGCCACCTCGACCACGGCGCGTTCGGCATTGCCGTAAAGCAGAATGTCTCCCTTGGCATCAACCAGGATCGAGCGTCGTACCTTGTCCGACCAGTAATCGTAATGGGCGATGCGGCGCAGCGAGCTTTCGATGCCGCCGAGGACGATCGGCACGTCCTTGTAGGCCTCGCGGCAGCGCTGGGCATAGACGATGACGGCGCGGTCCGGCCGCTTGCCGCCCTCATTGTTCGGCGTGTAGCTGTCATTGTGCCGCAGGCGCCGGTCAGCGGTATAGCGGTTCACCATGGAATCCATGTTGCCGCCGGTGACGCCGAAGAAGATGTTGGGCTTGCCCAAAGCCTTGAAGGGGTCGGCGCTGTGCCAGTCCGGTTGCGCCAGGATGCCGACGCGGAAGCCCTGGGATTCCAGCAGGCGTCCGATCACCGCCATTCCGAAACTGGGATGATCGATATATGCGTCGCCCGTCACCAGGATGATGTCGCAGGAATCCCAGCCAAGTTCATTCATTTCCGCCCGGGTCATGGGCAGAAAGGGTGCGGTGCCAAAGCGGTGCGCCCAGTATTTGCGGTGCGAAAAAAGGTTGCGTGCGGGTTCCATCGATCTTCATCCGGCGCACAATCACGGCAAAAAACGACAACCGATCAATCGGTTGTCGCCGTCATTGCGCATTCTGTCAGCTATGGTGCCGGGTTCCAAAACCCAGCTTAGCGCTAGGATATATTACGAAACCCGCCTTGAAACAATGCGGCAAGACCGGATCGCCTCAGGCCCGATAGGGCGCGCCGCGCGTTGAAAAACAGCACGGCATGGCCACGCGCGTCGTCCAGCGGGTCGTGGCTGTGGTTGATGCCGGCCGTGAAGCCTGTCGGATAGTGGGCATAGCCGCTGCCGGGAGGCAGACCTGCCGCCGCCCTGGCATAGCTCCCCACATCGATCCCGGCCCCGGCGAAGGGCGAGGCGACGTCAAAAGGCCCCTGCAGTACACGCTGGTCGACGAATCGGCGCAGATACCAGTCCAGCCAGAAGGCATCGAAGATGATGGGATGGCAGCAGAGCACCCTTGGCGCCGGCAGGCTCTCCGTCCAGGCAACGAAGTCCGCCATGGCCGAAGCCGGCTCGACCTGGTTCGCGTTGATGAAGGCCCAGGCCTCGGGCTGCGTCGCCCAGAAGTGCATCGTCTTCTCGCTGCGGCCGGCCCCGGGCAGCGGCAGCAGATTGCGCGCGAAGCTGCCGATCTCGCGCCCGTCTTCATCGTAGGCGGCGCAGCCGAAACCCAGCATGGAATGGCGGCCGGGATCGGGGCCGTCAACCTCGATGTCGAGAAAGCAATAGGTATGGGATTTGCTGTCTGGCATCTTCATCCCGTTTCCCCGGTCGACGTCATTTCGTAGTAGGCTAACGGGCGGCAGCGAGGCAACGACACAAAACCGGCATGTGCAACCTCTATTCGATGACCAAGGGCCCCCAGGCGATCCGCGATTTCGCCAAGGCCATGTTCAGTTCGGTCGGCAACCTCGCCCCCTTGCCGGGCATCTTTCCCGATCATGCGGCCCCCATCGTGCGCAACACGGAAGCGGGGCGCGAGCTGGCCATGGCGCGCTGGGGCATGCCCTCGCCGGCCTTCGCGCTGGAGGGCAGGAAGACGGATCCCGGTATCACCAATGTGCGGAATACCCGCTCGGCCCATTGGCGCCGCTGGCTCGGCGTGGAATACCGCTGTGTCGTGCCCTGGACCAGCTTTTCCGAGCCCGAGCCGCAGCCCGACGGCAAGCGCCCGCCCGCCTGGTTCGCCCTTGACGACAGCCGCCCGCTCGCCTTCTTCGCCGGTATCTGGACGCCGCAGCACAGATCCGTGCGCAAGGTGAAGGAGGGCGAGGTGACAGCCGATCTCTTCGCCTTTCTTACCTGCGAACCCAACAAGGAGGTGGGCGCCATCCACCCGAAGGCGATGCCGGCGATCCTTACCACAACGGAAGAAGTCGATCTCTGGCTGAGCGCTCCCTGGACCGAGGCCGCGAAACTGCAGCGGCCCCTGCCGGACGGGTCCCTCCGGATCGTGGCACGGGGGCGGAAGGAGGATGGGGGCGTAACGACAACGCAGGAAAACGTGCCTCGGTCGGTCGGGCTGTTCGGCGACTAGAAGCTGCTTCAGTCTAAGCGACGCCGCCCACTACTGTTTAAAGCGATTTTCACGATGCCATTGAAGGAAACGTGGGTGCGGGCGTTCGAATGAGCGCTTGGGCGAAAAGGCAATGCCACTCTTGTTGATCAAAGCCTGAATGCTCTCGGGGTCATTCACTTGACGCGAAACCAGAACCTTCAGGTCATCCGAAAGGCTCAGCAATCCGCGATCAAACAACCAGTGCACGGTGCCGGACAGCGCCAGGCCATTGCTGACGATGTCAGGGCCATCTGCTTCCACTGGGCGGATATGAGCTGCTTCAACTTCCGCTCGACCCAAGCCATTGATTAGTTTGAGGCCACTGATTGCGCAACGCTCAGAATAGGCCTGCAACACGTTCCGACGAAAAATTCGATCGCGTACGATCCTTGAAACCGTGAAACTTTCGCGAGTTCGGTTAAGTTCGTCGTAATAAGGCTCAGGCACCTCGCTAAGGCCGGTTGGGAATGGGTCCTTGTCGATGCGCGGCAATAGAAATTCGCTGTCATCGAGGCCTAGGCCAACAATTCGTTGAAAGTCCGACGCAGATATGGGTCGAACTGCAGATTGAGCACGTCCAGATATCTCGCCCTGCTCGTTCAAAACGCCCTGCTCGACTACACCAGAAGAATCTCTGAATGGAACTGGATTGGCGAAGTCGAGGTAACTTCCGGGTTCGATCAGGGCAAGATACATCCCGCTTTCACTGGGGTCCGGGATAACCATCTCCACCTTCGCGATGGCGAAGTAGCCTCGTGAGTTAGCGATCTTCCTGGGTTCGTAGTAGATGATCCAATCGCCGAGACAAGACTGAACCCGCCCAAGGTACTGCTTAGGAAACTGGTACCGCTCCGCCGGACTGTCGTCGTAACGAGAATCCAATCTGTGAATGAAGACTCCGTACCCCATACAAACCAACAAAGCCGAAGATATTCGGCGCGGCAAGTAAGTCTTGGGGAGAAAAACTGGCGCACCCGGCGAGATTCGAACTCACGACCTTTGCCTTCGGAGGGCAACGCTCTATCCAGCTGAGCTACGGGTGCGGGGCAGCATGGCCTGCGGGCGGAACATAACCGGGGCGGGTGGCGACCGCAAGGGTGCTGCCGCGGCCAGCTCAAGCCGCGTGGAAACCGGGCGCAAAGCGAGGGAAAACAAGGCGATAGGGGAGCTGCCTCAGGCGCGGCGGCGGCCGATGGCGAGGAGGGCAATTCCGGCCACGATTCCGGCGATTCCGGCAATGTCCGGTATCTGGACCGTATGTTCCCGGTCGGCGGTGGCGACGATCGGCCCCACGTCCAGGAGCGTTTCCTCGGTCGTGTAGCTGATGCGGCCGATGGCGAGCGCCACCACGCCGGCAATGACCAGCAGCAGACCGGTAACCGACAGCGGCTTCATGGGATTCCCCCGTTTGACGCGGCAGGACGGCCGACGCGTGCCGACCATGCGGCGCCTAAACGGGGATCGGGGCCTGTGGTTCCCGCTCAGGCCGCAAAACGGTCGATCACCGTGATGCCCGCGCCGGAAAAGGAATCGAGGGCGGAAAGGGCCGCGCCGGCTTCGGAAAGGGCAATGCGCCGTCGGATGAGGGGGCCGAGATCAAGCCGGCCGCTTTCCACCATGGCAAGGAGGGAGGCGAAACCGGCAGCCGGCATGCCGCGCGAGCCGATGATGCTGACCTGGCGTGCATAGACGATGTCGAGGAGCGGCAGCTTCACCTCGACATGGGAGCCGACCGGCATGCCGATCTGCACGTGCCGGCCGAATTTGCGCAAGCTGCGGATGGAATTGTCGAAGGTGGCGGCGATGCCGAGCGCGTCCACCGCGAGATGCGCGCCGCCGCCGGTTGCCTCCCGCACGGCTTCACCCAGATCCGCCTGCGTGGCATCGAGGGTGAGGTCGGCGCCGGCGGCCCTGGCCAGCGCCAGCGCTGTGGCGCGGATGTCGGTCGCCACGATGCGCGCGCCGATGGCCCGCGCGATCATGATGGCGGCGAGGCCGACCCCGCCGCAGCCATGGACGGCGAGCCATTCGCCGGGCTGCAGGCGCCCGCGCACCAGCAGGGCCTGGAAGGCTGTGGTGACCCGGCAGCCCATTGCGGCAGCCTGCTCGAAGCCGATGCTGGCCGGCAGCGGCACTAGGTTGAAATCAGCGCGCGGCACGGCGATGAACTCGGCAAAGGCGCCCCAGCAGGCAAAGCCCAGGGTGATCTGGTCATTGCAAATGGTGGCGTGGCCCGCCTGGCAATCGGGGCAGATGCCGCAGCCGAGAATGAAGGGCGCCGTCACCCGGTCGCCCTTGCGATAGCGGCGGCAGAGTGGCCCGGTTTCCACCACCACGCCGGCGAATTCATGGCCCGGGATATGGGGCAGGGCAACCGGATCGGCGCCGCTCCAGCTGTGATGGTCGGAACGGCAGACGCCACAGGCCCTGACCTCGACAAGGACGCCGTCCGGCGGGCAGGCCGGCATGGCGATGTCGCGGACCTCTAGGGGCTGGCGGAAGGTGTCGAAGATCGCGGCTTTCATCGGATGTCGCTCGGCGAATGCTGGGTGCGGGCGTAGCGGAATGGTAAGGTGGCGACGCTATCGCAATTGCGGATCTGTCGCCATGCCCATCAAGCCGCCCCGCCTGCCCGTGCCGGATGCCGAAACACTCGCCCTGCAGGCACTCGCCTTTCTCCTCGCCGAGGATGATCACCGCGACCGTTTTCTCGGCCTGACCGGGCTGGATGCGGCTGCCTTGCGGCGCCTGCCGGCCGATCCGGCTGGCCTCGGGGCGGTGCTCGATCACCTGCTGGGCTGGGAGCCGCTGCTGCTCGATTTCTGTGCGTCGGTCGATCTGCCGCCGGAATCGGTCGCCCGCGCGCGCCGGGAATTACCAGGCGGCGACATGCTGCCGGGTTAGATCAGTCGGGCGCCTGGTCAGCGCCGCTGGGCAGCGGTGTCGCGGGATCGCGCATCCAGGCCGCGATGTCGTCGTAGACGAAGCGTGCATCGAGATCGCGCAGCAGCAGATGGTGGCCGCGCCGGTAATAGGCCACGCGGCCGCGTTCTGGCGCTAGGTCCGGCAGGCTGCCGAGGAAACGGGAGACGGCCCCGCCCGGCAGGATGTCCTCGCGCGCGCCATAGAGGATGAGCCAGCGCGGATCGCCGTCAAGCGCCGGTCCGGCATCGAAGGCCTGCGTCATCAACTCGACCAGGCCATAGGCGGCGTCGACCCGCGTCGCCTTGATGAAATTGGGATCCCGCGCCAGTTGCCGCAAGGCGTTCATGTTGCTGGAGGCCTGCCGCTCGACCCCGCGCGGCTGCACTGCGACACCCGGCATGATCGAGATGGCAAGGTCCATCATGAAGCGGTTGATGGCGGGCTGCACCTGCCAGCCCCAGATCGCCGGGGCGGACAGGATGACGCCGTCTACGCCAATCGCCTTGAGGTGGGGATAGGCCGCCATGATGACCGCCCCGCCCATGCTCTCGCCAAGGAGAAAGAGCGGCTTGTCCGGGTGTGCCGCCTTGGCGAGCCGTGCCGCCGAGATGACATCCGCGACCATCTGCCCGGTCCCGGCCCAGATGCCGCGCTCCGGCGTACGGCCGAAGCCGCGCTGGTCATAGGCATAAAGCGCGAAACCGCGGCGGGCGAGGCCCTTGCCCGGCGCGTCGAAGGCGCGGCTGTAATCGTTGAATCCGTGCAGTGCCACGACGACGCCCTCGACCGGGCGGTCCCAGGGCAGCCAGGTTTTCAGCGGCAGGTCGATGCCATCCGCGGTGTGAAACGCCTTGTCGGTAAAGGCAGGTTCGTCGACCGGCGGGCCGATCTCCTGCAGGCGCGACGAACAGGCCGAGAGTGCCAGCAGCAGCAGGATGGCGACCGGTCGCAAGGGTGTTCGCTGCATCAGGCTGCCGGTCGGCGGCGGGTGAGTTCGAGGAAAATATCCTCGAGATCCGCCTCCACCGTGCTGAGATCGGCGATCTCCAGGCCGGTCGCGCGGATCGCATCCAGCAGGGCGCCGAACTTCGTCTCCGTCGTCCGGTAGTGCAGCTTTAGATGCCGCGGGTCCTTCAGTTCCGGTGCGAAGGAGGCGAGCGCCGCCGGAACTGTGGTGAGGTCCGCACCCAAAGTGAGCAACACCTCCTTGGTATCGAGGCGCTTCACCAGTTTCGCCGTCGGCTCGCAGGCAATCACCTTGCCGTGGTTGATGATCGCGATCTGGTCGCAGAGTTCCTCCGCCTCCTCAAGGTAGTGCGTCGTGAGGAGGATGGTAACGCCCTGCGCATGCAGTTCGCGGACATAGGCCCAGAGCTGCTGGCGGAGTTCCACGTCGACGCCCGCGGTCGGCTCGTCGAGGACGAGGACCGGCGGGTTGTGCACCATGGCCTTGGCCACCATCAGGCGCCGGCGCATGCCGCCGGAGAGGGTGCGGGCATAGGCTGTCGCCTTGTCGGCGAGGGAGAGCGCCTCCAGCAACTGCATGGTGCGCCGCTCGGCCTTCGGCACGCCATACATGCCGGCCTGCAGGTCGAGCAGATCCCGGGGCGTGAAGAAGGGGTCGATGTTGAGCTCCTGCGGCACCACCCCGATCGCCGCCGCGGCGTGGCGCGGGTCGCGATCGAGGTCGATGTCCCAGATCCTGACCTCGCCCTCGGTCTTGCGGACCAGCTGCGCCAGGATGTTGATGAGGGTCGATTTGCCGGCCCCGTTGGGTCCCAAAAGGCCGAAAATGCCACCCCGCGGGATGGCCAGGTCGACATGGTCGAGGGCCAGCTTGCCTTCCTTGGCCCCCTTGCGGTCACTGCTGGGGGCGTAGCGCTTGACCAATCCCTTGATCGAGACGGCAAGGTCCGGCAAAGAAGCGGCAGATTTGGCGGCCATGACTCGGGCGGCACCCTTCGGGCTTGGTGAACAGGGACCGGATACCGGCCCCACCGGGGCCGGCTGGTGGTTGATTTCGTGCTGGCCGCCTGCCTATCATCGCCCCCAACCAGCGTCAATCATGCCGCCGTCGATAACCCCAATCGACGCAGGCGTTACAGCCAGGATGGAATCCGATCCGATGGAACCGATCGAGACTGAAATCGTGACCCAGACCCGTGTCGCCTGTGACGGCGGCGGGGGGGCGAGCGGGCACCCCAAGGTCTATCTCAATCTGGGGGCGGAGGGGCATGTCGACTGCCCCTATTGCGGCAAGCGCTTCGTCCTCAAAGAGGGTGCGACCGCGCATGCCCATTGATGGGGCGGCCTGGATGAACACCCCCAGATGAACGCAGCAGCAAGAAAGCCGGACCATGTTTATCTGGTCGACGGCTCCGGCTATATATTCCGTGCCTTCCACGCCCTGCCGCCGCTGACCCGCAGCGACGGTACGCCGGTGAATGCGGTACTCGGCTTCTGCAACATGCTGCTGAAGCTGATCGAGGATGCCGAGGCGGAATACATCGCCGTCATCTTCGATGCCGGGCGCAAGACCTTTCGCAACGAGATCTATGCAGAATACAAGGCGCACCGGCCGGAGGCGCCGCCCGAACTGGTACCGCAATTCGCCCTCATCCGCGAGGCGACGCGGGCCTTCAACGTTCCGGCGATCGAGATCCAGGGTTACGAGGCGGACGATCTCATCGCCACCTATGCCACCCAGGCGGCAGCCCAGGGGCATGACGTTACCATCGTCTCCTCGGACAAGGATCTGATGCAGCTGGTGGGCGATCGCATCAGCCTTTTCGACCCGATGAAGAACCGCAAGATCGGCGAAACCGAGGTGCTGGAAAAGTTCGGCGTGGCGCCGGACAAGGTGGTCGACGTCCAGTCGCTGGCGGGCGATTCCTCTGACAACGTACCGGGCGTGCCTGGCATCGGCGTGAAGACGGCGGCCGAACTCATCAATACCTATGGCGATCTCGACACGCTGCTGGCGCGTGCCGGCGAGATCAAGCAGCCCAAGCGCCGCGAGAATCTCCTCGCCAATGCCGATCTCGCCCGTATCAGCCGCGATCTGGTGACGTTGAAGCGCGACGTGCCGCTCGATGTGCCGCTCGACGGCCTGGCAAAGCAGGGTATCGACGGCGCCACCGCGCTCGCCTTCCTGCAGCAGAACGAGTTTCGCCAGCTGATCACCAAATTGCAGGCGCGCCTCGGTGAGGCCGGGATCAAGGCGTCGCGTGGCGGTGCCCGGACCGAGAACGCGAAGTCCGGGGATGCCACTGTCCAGATTGCCGCCGATCCCGCCGCCTTCTCCGGCACGCATGAACTGGTGCAGGACGAGGAACGGCTTGTCGCCTGGATCACCCGGGCGCGGGCTGCCGGCGCAATCGCCTTCGACATCGAAACGACCTCGCTCAACATCATCGAGGCGAAGCTGGTCGGCATGTCGCTGGCGGTTGCCGCCAATGCCGCCTGCTATGTTCCGGTCGGGCATGAGGGCAAGAGCGGCGACCTCTTGGGCGGCGCCACCGAGAGACCGCAACAGATCCCGCTCGATCGGGCATTGGCGCTGATGAAGCCGCTGCTGGAGGACCCGTCGGTTCTCAAGATTGGTCACAACATCAAATACGACCTCGCCGTCATGCGCCGCTATGGCATAGAGACCGCGCCGATCGACGATTCTATGCTGATTTCCTATGTGCTGGAAGGCGGCGCCCATGGCCATGGCATGGACGAACTGGCCAAGCTTCATTTCGACCACGACACCATCAAGTTCGGAGACGTGGCCGGCAGTGGAAAGTCGCAGGTGACCTTCGACCAGGTGCCGCTCGACAAGGCGCTGGCCTATGCCGGCGAGGATGCGGACGTCACCTGGCGCCTCCACAATCTGCTGAAGCCGCGCCTCATCGCCGAACGGCTGACCACGGTCTATGAAACCATCGAGCGGCCACTGGTACCGGTAATCGCCGGGATGGAACTGGCGGGCGTCAAGATCGATGCCGCCGAGCTCGGCCGCATGTCGCAGGATTTCGCGTCGCGCATGGCGGACATGGAGGGCGAGATCCATGATCTCGCCGGCGCTGAGTTCAATGTCGGCTCGCCGAAGCAATTGGGCGAGATCCTGTTCGACCGGCTGAAGCTGCCGGGTGGCAAGAAGGGCAAGACCGGCGCCTATTCGACCGGCGCCGACGTGCTCGAGGAACTGGCCGAGACCTCCGGCCATCCGCTGCCGCAGAAGGTCCTGGACTGGCGCCAGCTCGCAAAATTGAAGAGTACCTATACCGATGCGCTGCCGCTGGCGATCCGCCCGGAGACGGGACGCGTCCATACCTCCTTCGCGCTGGCGCATACCTCGACCGGACGCATCGCCTCTACCGATCCCAATCTGCAGAACATCCCGATCCGCACCGAGGAGGGACGCAAGATCCGCCGCGCCTTCGTGGCTGAGCCCGGCCATGTGCTGCTCTCGGTCGATTACAGTCAGATCGAGTTGCGCCTCGCTGCCGAGATGGCCGACATTCAGGGCCTCAAGGATGCCTTCCGCGACGGCGCCGACATCCATGCCATGACCGCAAGCCAGGTATTCGGCGTGCCGGTCGAGGGCATGGACCCGATGGTGCGCCGCCAGGCCAAGGCGATCAATTTCGGCATCATCTACGGCATCTCCGCCTTCGGCCTCGCCCAGCAGCTGGGCATCCCCCAGGGCGAGGCGAAGGCCTATATCGAGGCCTATTTCGAGCGGTATCCGGGTATCCGCGACTACATGGAGCGGATGAAGAAGTTCGCCCGCGAGAAGGGCTATGTCGAGACGCTGTTCGGCCGCCGCTGCCACATGCCGGGGATCAACGACAAGAACCCGGCGCGGCGCAGCTTCATGGAACGGGCCGCCATCAATGCGCCCCTGCAGGGAACCGCCGCCGACATCATCAAGCGCGCCATGATCCGCATGCCGGGCGCGCTGCAGGATGCCGGCCTGAATGGCCGCATGCTGCTGCAGGTCCACGACGAATTGCTGTTCGAGGTGCCCGAGGCCGAGGCCGAGGCAACCGGCAAGCTCGTCAAGAAGGTGATGGAAGAAGCGCCGTTGCCGGCACGCAAGATTTCCGTGCCCCTCATCGCCGAAATCGGCACCGGCCCCAACTGGGCCGAGGCGCATTGAGCCCAGATTAACCGGGCGGACGGCTGCTCAGGCCCCGGACGGCACTTCTCGACTGTAGCGGGCATTCCCAGACATGTCAGAGTTGCTGAAGAATTAATTCTGCAGCGTGGTACTCTTGCGTGCGCTTCCGACCAGTCGCGACTGCAGCCTTAAAGTTCAACTCCGCTTCTGCCGTGCTTCCTTCCAGCCACGCTTTATGACCGATATTGAAATGCGCCATGCAAAGAGCGTCGTATTTTGCTTCGCCGACTATCGCATTTACCTGGGCAAGGACATCAGCCTCCGACGCTTCGCCCAATCGGAATTTGGCCATCGTCATCCCAAACTGACCCAGCATCGGTTGGAGGCTAAGTGCCCGTAGAATCGACTCGGCATCGTCGCCTTGCTCCAGTCGAACGATCGCCGACCAGAAATAGGCAACAGCAGACATCGGGTTGTTCTCGTGGGCGTTGTCATACGCAGCTATGGCCTCGGCTTTCTTGCCCGTTAGATAGAGAAGATTCCCCTGATGATGGAGAAGATTAGCGACCGACAGCCCGCCGGGGGACTTGAGCTTGTTATTGGTTGTCTGGAGCGCTTCGACATACTTCCCGGCCCAAAACTGCGCAACGATAAGATGCTCCGCTGCCGGGTCATAAGTGGGGGCAAGTCGTATCGCCTCATTTAGGTCGATGATTGCTTTGTCGGACTCATTGTTTTCGAGAAACGCAGCCGCTCTTAGATCCAAGATGGTTGCATGTCTAAGTGGGTCAGATTGACCCTGCTTGACCAGATCATCGCAAGCAGCAATGCGTTCCGCAATATTTCGCTCTTTTGCACATGCCTGGAAAGCAGCGGTGCTGGGATCGACAGCCGAATTTGCCATCATATCTAGCGCACGTTGGGCCAGGTCGTTGTTCGGATTCACAGCCAACGCCCAACTGAGGTCAGCTTCAGCGCCCGCAATGTCTCCCAACTGCATTTTGACCATGCCCCGAACGGCATAGCCGTTTGAACGGACCGTATCACTGAGATCGGGCATGTCGATAAATTCGTCGCATGCCGTCAGATCGCGAGCTTGAGCGCAGGCGAGAAAAGCCTGCTTGGCAGCGGCTTCGTCGGCGATAGCCGGCTGGAGAGAGCCGGCGATAGAAAGCGCTACTAGAAGCAGAGAAGCAACTATGCGCCGCATACTTCCCCTTCCCCTATATGCTAGGGCGGATCAGTACGGCGCCAGCGCGTTCACCAGTCCTTGCGCATTGGGGTTGGAGACCTTGCGGTCGATGACAATCCATTGCGGCAGGGTGCCGGGGCCGTAATAGGCACCGTTCCAGTCGTCCTTGCGCAGGATGCCGGCACCGTTGAAGCTGACCCCGCCGAAGAGGCCGGAGGTCTTGGCGAAGGTATAGACATCGGCCTCGAGATTGGTGGTGGTGTTGGCGCCCAATCCCTTGCCGATGGGGCCGGCCGCGATCGACATGTCGCCGCCGAACTTCATCTGGTCGTTGAGCACGGCCTGCAGCGCCTTGTCGCTCATGATGGTGAATACCGTCTCAGACATCTGGCCGCCGATCTGCAGGCCGAGGGAGCCGGCCGCCAGGGTATAGAACGCCGGCTGGCTCCAGCCCTGATTGGCGTCGCGCACCATGAGTACGCCGTTGCCCCCTTCGCCGCCGATGACGAACCCGGCCTTGAATATCTCGGGGAAGATCATCACGGCCTTGGCCCGCTTCAGATAGCCCGGCAACTCGCCGAACTCATAATTGGTGATCAATTTCTCGAAGGTGATCCGGGACTTGTCGACCAATTCCTGCTGCGGTGTCAGGGCCGCGGCGCTGCCCGCCTGTCCCACGGCAAGGGCCGCTGCGAGGGTCGCGAATAGGGCCAGCTTGCGCAGAATCTTCATGCTCATTCTCCCACTTGTCTGGCGTCGCAACGCCTGGCGGGGCCGTTGGTGCCCAGCCGCGACTGACATCGGCCGCAACGATTCCGGGTTGCGACAATTCCCGGTCGCGACGAATCGATGTGCGACTCGGGGCGCACCGCTCATTCACAGATAACCCCAGGGGAGTCCAAGCGCAATGCGCCCTGACGGGTGATTCACGCGGGTTTGATCGGCTCCGTCGCCTTGATCAAGGCCATATAATTGACATCAAGATCGCGGCTGAGGTGGAAGTTGTCCTTGAGGGGGTTATAGGAAACGCCGGTCAATTCCGCGATATCAAGGCCGTGCCGCCGCAATCCGCGCGCCAGTTCCGACGGGCGGATGAAGCGGTTCCAGTCATGGGTGCCCCTGGGCAACCAGCGCAGGACGTATTCGGCGCCGACAATGGCCATCAGGTAGCTTTTGGCCGTCCGGCTCATGGTCGCCATGAACAGCAGGCCGCCAGGTTTTACGAGGCGGGAAAGGGCGGCGAGGAAGGCGTCGACATCGGCCACATGCTCGACGATCTCCATCGCCAGCACGATATCGAAGCGCTGACCCTTGGCGACCAGATCCTCGGCGGCACAGGGGAGATAGGTGATCCGGGTGCCGGTCTGCGCGGCATGTAGCCGGGCGATCTCGATATTGCGCCCCGTGGCGTCTATTCCTGTGGCGGTGGCGCCCAGGCGCGCCATCGGCTCGGTCAGCAGGCCACCGCCGCACCCGACATCCAGCAGGGTCAGGCCCGTGAGGGGTTCGGGCGTTGCAGCCTCCCGCCCGAAATGGCTGGCGGTGCGGTCGCGGATGAATTGCACCCGGACCGGGTTGAGGCGGTGCAGCGGCCGGAACTTGCCGACCGGATCCCACCAGGCTTCCGCCATGGCGGCAAATTTCTCGATCTCCGCCGGATCGATGGTCGAGCCGCCCCCGCGACCGCCCTTGGGCGAATTTTGGGCAGCCCGCTGCCCGCTTTTTGGTGAGTCTGCTGCGTGCTGGCCCGAACTCATGGTGAAATCCGTCAAGCAATTGAAAAACAGGCAGGGAATCCGGCCGGCACCCTTGCGCCCAAAGCTGGCCTTGAGTATGGATACGCGCGCCCGGCAAGACAAGATTGCTCCCGCCTCGATTTCGCCCGCCCGGCTGCGCCTGTACACGGCATCCCGGCCACCCGCTGGTTGCCGTCCCGGGCGCAGGGTTGGCCCGGCTGGCCGAACGTGAAAGGCTACTTGGCACGGAAATCGCGGACAGCCTGACATTGCCGGCGGCCGGAAAGTGAACGGGGCGTAACTGGGGCTTATCCCGATGCAAGCAGTGGCGACAAGGATTGGGGCTGCAAAGGCCCGAATCGTCATGAAATTCGGCGGCACATCGGTCGCCAATATCGAGCGGATCAAGGCGGTGGCGCAGCGCGTCAAGCGCGAGGTCGACGCCGGAAACGAGGTCGCCGTGGTGGTCTCTGCCATGTCCGGCGTCACCAACCAGCTGGTCGACTGGTGCAAGGAGCTGGCGCCGCTGCATGACGCGCGCGAATACGATGTGGTTGTCGCCTCGGGCGAGCAGGTGACTTGCGGCCTGATGGCGATCGCATTGCAGGAACTCGGTGTCGACGCGCGCTCGTGGCTGGGCTGGCAGGTGCCGATCAAGACCGACGACGCCCATGGCAAGGCGCGCATCCTCGACATCCCGCGCGAGGATCTCGACCGCCGCTTTGCCAAGGGCCAGGTTGCGGTCTTTGCCGGTTTCCAGGGCGTGGGCTCGGACAACCGCGTCACGACGCTGGGACGCGGCGGCTCCGACACGTCTGCGGTGGCGGTTGCGGCAGCCATCGGCGCCGATCGCTGCGACATTTTCACCGATGTCGACGGCGTCTATACGACCGACCCCCGGATCGTCGCCAAGGCGCGCAAGCTCGACAAGATTACCTATGAGGAAATGCTGGAGATGGCCTCGCTGGGTGCCAAGGTCCTGCAGATCCGTTCGGTTGAAATGGCCATGAAGCACCGCGTGCGGCTGCAGGTCCTCTCCAGCTTCGAGGACAAGCCCGGCACGATGGTGGTGGATGAGGAAGAGATCATGGAAAAGGAATTGGTGAGCGGCATCGCCTATAGCCGCGACGAGGCGAAGATCACGCTGACGCGGGTGGCCGACAAACCGGGTGTCGCTGCCGGCATCTTCGGCCCGCTGGCCGATGCCAACGTCAATGTCGACATGATCGTCCAGAATATTTCCGAGGACGGCAAGACCACCGACATGACCTTTACCGTATCGAAGGGTGATTTCGCCCGCGCCAAACAGGTGCTGGAAGGCAGCCGCTCCGTGCTTGATTTCCAGGATCTGATTTCGGACAGCAATGTCGTCAAGGTGTCGGTGATCGGCGTCGGCATGCGCTCGCATGCCGGCATCGCCCAGCGCATGTTCAAAGCGCTGGCCGAAAAAGGCATCAACATCCAGGTCATCTCGACCTCCGAAATCAAGATCAGCGTCCTGGTCGCGGAGGAATACACCGAGCTCGCCGTGCGCGCCCTGCATACGGCCTATGGCCTCGATTCCGAATAGCAGGGGCAGGGGGAAGCTGCATGGACCGGGCCCACGCACTCGCTCACCTTGATGACTTGTGGCAGCGCGGCCGGGAGTTCCTCGGTACGCGATACGCCATCATGGGCGGGGCGATGACCTGGGTGTCGGAGCGCAATCTGGTCGCGGCTATCTCCAACGCGGGCGGTTTCGGCGTCATCGCCTCTGGCTCGATGAAGCCGGAGATGCTGGAAGCCGAGCTGAACGCAACCAAGTCTTTGACCAGCGCGCCGTTTGGCGTCAACCTCATCACGCTACACCCGCAGCTCGACCAGCTGATTGATGTCTGCCTCGATCTCGGGATGTCGCATATCGTGCTGGCGGGGGGATTGCCGCCGGGCAATGCGTTGAAGCGCATCAAGGAAGGCAACGCCAAGGCGATCTGCTTCGCGCCTGCGGTTGCTATCGCCAAGAAACTGGTCAAATCCGGCTGCGATGCGATCGTGATCGAGGGGATGGAGGCGGGCGGCCATATCGGCCCGGTCTCGACCAGCGTGCTTGCGCAGGAAATTCTGCCCGTCATCACCGAAGTGCCGGTCTTCGTCGCCGGCGGCATCGGCCGAGGCCAGGCGATGCTGGGTTATCTGGAGATGGGAGCTGCGGGCGTGCAACTTGGCACCCGCTTTGTCTGTGCCACCGAATCCATCGCCCATCCCAAATTCAAGCAGGCCTTCATCCGCGCGGCAGCGCGCGATGCTGTTCCCTCGACCCAGATCGACCCGCGCTTCCCGGTCATTCCGGTGCGGGCGCTGGCCAATGACGGCACCCGCAAGTTCATGGAATTGCAGCGCGACGTCATCAACCGCTTCAACTCCGGGGAACTCGACCAGAAGGCGGCGCAGCTCGAAATCGAGCATTTCTGGGCCGGGGCACTCCGCCGAGCCGTCATCGACGGCGACGTCGAAACCGGCTCTGTCATGGCCGGCCAATCGGTCGGCATGGTGACCAAGGAAGAGCCGACGGCGGATATCATCCGCGACCTCATCGACGGTGCCGTGGCCGCCCTGGCAGATCGCCGCCCAATGGCCGGGGGCTGATGGATGAACCAGTCGGGCGGCCCCGCGGGTGGTGATCTGACGGGCGCTCGGCTGTTGCTGCGGCGTATCCGGACCGTGATGGCCCGCAACCTGCCGGCGCAGCGTCGGCTGGACGAGATCGCCCGCACCATTGCCGGCGCCATGGTGGCGGAAGTCTGCTCGATCTATGTGCTGCGCGCCGGCGAGGTGCTGGAGCTCTTTGCCACCGAGGGCCTCAAGGCGGAGGCCGTGCATCTCACCCGCCTGCGCGTGGGCGAGGGCCTGGTCGGCGATATTGCGAGCCATGCCAGGCCGCTGGCGCTGGCAGACGCGCAACATCACCCGCAATTCGCCTACCGGCCGGAGACAGGCGAGGAACTCTTCCAGTCCTTCATGGGCGTGCCCGTCCTGCGCGGCGGCCGCGTGCTGGGTGTGCTGGTCGTCCAGAACAAGACCCGGCGGCATTACACCGAGGAAGAGGTCGAGACGCTTGAGACCGTCGCTATGGTGGTGGCGGAGCTGGTCGCCGGCGGCGAACTGGTCGGTCGCGAGGAGTTGTCGCCGGTCACGGGCATCGGTGTTCTGCCCGAGCGGCTCGAGGCGCAGGTACTGGCGCCCGGGCTGGCGCTCGGTATTGCCGTCCTGCATCAGCCGGATATCACCCTGACGCAACTGGTTGCAGAAGATCCCCTGAAGGAGATCGAGCGACTGGACGACGCCATGAGCGCCATGAAGCTGGCGCTCGACGAATTGCTGGAACAGCAGGACGGGACCGGCGGCGGCGAGCACCGCGAAGTGCTGGATACCTATCGCATGCTGGCCGAGGATCGCGGCTGGGCCAATCGCATCATCGAGGCGATCGAGACCGGTCTGACTGCCGAGGCGGCGGTGCAGAAGGTGCAGAACGACATGCGCGCGCGCATGCGCGAAATCCAGGATCCCTATCTGCGCGAGCGTCTTGCCGACCTGGAGGACCTCGGCAATCGCCTGCAGCGCCACCTGCTGGGCCAGCAGGAGCTGCCCCACGCGCGCGACCTGCCGGATGCGGCAATCATCGTCGCCCGCAACATGGGACCGGCTGAACTGCTGGACTATGACCGACAGCGACTCAAGGGGGTCGTGCTGGAAGAGGGTACGGCAAGCTCGCATGTCGCGATCGTCGCGCGTGCCCTGGATGTCCCGCTGCTCGGCCATTGTGCCGGCCTGATGGACAAGGTGCAGGCCGGCGATTCACTGGTGCTTGACGGCGACAACGACCAGGTTTTCCTGCGCCCCTCCGAAGACATTCTGCAGGTCTTTGCATCCAGCATGCGGGCGCGCGCCTTGCGGCAGGAAGCCTATGTCGCCGACCGCGACCTGCCCGCGATCACGCTGGACGGCGTCGCCATCAATCTGATGATCAATGCCGGGCTGCTGATCGACGTGCCGCAACTGGCAGCGACCGGCGCCGCCGGGATCGGGCTTTTCCGTACCGAAGTCACGTTCATGGTGGCGCATACGTTTCCCGATGTTGCCCGCCAGCGCGAGGTCTACGGACGCGTGCTGGACGGTGCCGGCGGCCGGCCGGTCGTCTTTCGAACACTTGATATCGGCTCCGACAAGGTGCTGCCCTATTGGCATCGCGATGCCGAGGAAAACCCGGCCATGGGCTGGCGGGCACTCAGGATCTCGCTTGATCGGCCTGCCATGCTGCGCCAGCAGTTGCGCGCCATGATCCGCGCGGCTGGCGGTCGCGACTTGCATGTGATGTTTCCCATGGTTGCGCTGGTCGACGAGTTCGATGACGCAAAGCAGATTCTCGATCTGGAATTGCAGCGCGCCAGGGACAAGGGGCAGGAGCTTCCAGTCGGCGTGCGCGTCGGTGCCATGTTCGAGGTGCCGGCCCTCTACTGGCAGATGGAGGAGATCTTCCGCCGCGCCGATTTCGTTTCGGTCGGCAGCAACGACCTGGCCCAGTTCGTCTTCGCGGCCGATCGCGGCAATGCGCAGCTGCAGGGGCGCTACGATCCGCTTTCGCCGGCTTTTCTCCGGCTCGTCGGCGATATCGTGCGCGCCGGGCAGGCCTGCAGCAAGCCGGTCAGCCTGTGCGGCGAGATGGCTGGCGACGCGCTGGAGGCGATGGCGCTTCTGGCACTTGGTTTGCGGTCGCTGTCGATGGCGCCGCCGTCGATCGGACCGATCCGGGCGATGATTCGCAGCCTTGATCTCGGCCGCCTGCAGGCGCATATGGCGGCGCTGGGACAGCAGCGTGGTCCAGATATGCGCAGCAGCCTACGCGCCTTTGCCCGCGATCACGGGGTCGCCCTTTCCTGATCACGAAGCGTACGATCGTGTGAGTTTATCGGAAAGTGTCTTGCAAAGCCGATTGCGACAAAATCACGGCGAAGTTATATAAGTAATTGACTCGTCGCGGCCTTTCGCCTCGCCGCGGCGGTTGGCGCCAACCGGGATCGCTTGATGGCCAGTCGTAGAATAGGAATGTTTGGGGTCGAACCCAGCGAGTTTTCCGATGATCGGAACGAGGATGGTGTCGCCGCCCTGCTGCGCCGCCGCCGCGAGGAGTTGGGCCACGATACCGCCACTGTCGCACGCCAGCTGCGCATTCGTGCGGTCTATATCCAGGCCATCGAGGAAGGCCGGCTGCAGGATCTGCCCGGCACTGCCTATGCGGTCGGCTTCGTCCGGGCCTATGCCGATTATCTTGGCCTCGATGGCAATTCCATCGTCAGCGATTACCGCGACGAACTCGCGCGCCGGTCCCGGCAGAATCAGTTGATCTGGCCGGTCGACCAGGTCGAGCACAAGCATTTCCCCGGTGGCGTCGTCATTGCCGTATGCCTTGCTCTTGCCATCGCCATTTCCGGCGGCTGGTACTTTGCCTCGCAGCCGGGCGGAACGGGTATCGATCTTATCGACCAGGTGCCGGATTTCATGAAGCGCCAGTCGGGCGAGTCGACGGCGGAAGAGGGTGGTGCGGACCAGTCGGACGCGATAGTGCCGCCAGCGACACCGACGACGGCGCAGGCCGCGAATGCCGCACCGGATATGCCGCCGGCGGAAGCCCCGGCCGAAGATGAAGCTGGAGACCAGCTTGATATCGTGCCCGCCCCGTTGGCCCAACTTCAGGGCGGGGCGGTGCCGCTTCCCGGCGCTGACCTGGCCGGCGCAAATGCGGCTGCGGGCCAGGGGCTAGCGACTTCGCTCCTGCCCGACGCCGATGAGGCCGCTGCGGCACCAACACCAGGCAGCGCCCTGGCACCGGCTGCGACAGAAGATAACGCCGATTCCACTGGCGAGATGGCAGCAGTCCCGGCGGCCAGCAATCCTGGCGCTGTGGCGGATACCGCCGGAGCAGCAGTTGCCGAGCAGACGGCCGCCCTGCCCACGCCAAGGATCGTGCTGCGCGCCGCCAAGGATTCCTGGGTCGAGATTTTCGATGCCAACCAGAAGGTCGTGTTGCAGAGGATACTGCGCGCCGGCGAGACCTATGCCGTGCCGGAGCAGAGTGGACTGGTTATGAACACCGGAAATGCCGGCGGATTGGTGATCGAGGTCGATGGCAAGGCGCAGCCGAGCCTTGGCTCGATCGGCGTGGTGAAACGCGGCATCAGTCTGGCGCCGGAAGCCTTTTTGAGCCAATAACGAGCTGAATCAAATAGATTTTTCGCGGCCGACAGGTGCCTCCGGCGGCAATGGCGGGGCTTGATCTTTTGGGGCTGGCAGCGCATGTTCAGCAACAATTGCGCCGCCCGGACCGACCCAATTCGGGGCGGCCCGGCCGAGCCCCGGGACATGCCTGGTTGGCTGCCCCCTAAGCCATTGCGAGTGAAGAAAAAACCATGAGCGTCCGGCCCTATCGAGACATCCAGCGGCGCAAGTCGCGGCAAATCCGTGTCGGCAATATCCTGGTCGGTGGCGATGCCCCGATCAGCGTGCAGACCATGACCAACACCTTGACCCCCGACGTCAAGGCGACTGTGGCGCAGATCCAGGCGGCGGAAGCAGCGGGTGCCGATATCGTGCGCGTTTCCTGCCCGGACGAAGAATCGACGGCGGCCCTCAAGGAAATCGTCCGTCAGGTGAACGTGCCGATCGTCGCCGACATCCATTTTCACTACAAGCGCGGCATTGAGGCAGCGAAGGCGGGGGCTGCCTGCCTGCGCATCAATCCCGGCAATATCGGCAGCGCCGAGCGCGTGCGCGAGGTGGTGAAGGCGGCCAAGGATTACGGTTGCTCGATGCGCATCGGCGTCAATGCCGGCTCGCTTGAGCGCGAGCTTCTCGAGCGCTATGGCGAACCTTGCCCCGAAGCGATGGTCGAGAGTGGCCTCAACCACGCGAAGATCCTCGAGGATCACGATTTCTTCGAGTTCAAGATCAGCGTCAAGGCGTCCGACGTCTTTCTGGCCGTCGCTGCCTATCAGGGCCTCGCCGACGCCTGCGACTATCCGCTCCATATCGGCATTACCGAGGCCGGCGGCTTGCGCATCGGCACGGTGAAATCGGCGATCGGCCTGGGGTCGCTGCTCTGGGCTGGCATCGGCGATACACTGCGCGTTTCGCTCTCGGCTGATCCGGTCGAGGAGGTGAAGGTCGGCTTTGATCTGCTGAAATCGCTCAATCTGCGCCATCGTGGCGTCAACATCATCTCGTGCCCGTCCTGCGCGCGACAGAATTT
This sequence comes from Dongia mobilis, assembly GCF_004363235.1. GTDB lineage: Bacteria > Pseudomonadota > Alphaproteobacteria > Dongiales > Dongiaceae > Dongia > Dongia mobilis. Next base: position 17,518 of record NZ_SNYW01000012.1, on the reverse strand, counting down.
CGACGTCATCAAGACGGTCGAGGCGCTGGAGAAAAGGGTTGCCCACATTACGACGCCGATGTCGGTCAGCATCATCGGCTGCGTCGTCAACGGCCCGGGCGAGGCGCGCGAGACCGATATCGGCTTCACTGGCGGCGGCAACAACACGCATATGGTCTACCTCGCCGGCAATCAGCACCATCGCCTCAAGGACCAGGACATCGTCGAACACATGGCGGAACTGATCGAACAGAAGGCGGCGGAGATCGAGGCCGCGAAAAAGGCCGCTGCCGAATAGGATTTCCGGGGGATTTCGAAGATGTCTGGTTTGCAGCCGGTTCGCGGCACACATGACCTGTTGCCTGAAGACATGCGGCGCCATCGCCACGTCATGGAGACCGCGCGGCGCGCGGCGCTCTGCTTCGGCTATCAGGAAGTCGCGACGCCGATCTTCGAATTCACGGAGGTTTTCAAGCGCACCCTTGGCGACACTTCCGACGTCGTGACGAAGGAGATGTACACCTTCACCGACAAGGGCGGAGAGACGGTAACCTTGCGGCCGGAGAACACGGCGGGCGTGGCGCGCGCCCTCATTTCCGAGGGGCTCACCCAGCACCTGCCGCTGAAATACTTCTATGCCGGGCCGATGTTCCGCTACGAGCGCCCGCAGAAGGGTCGCCTGCGCCAGTTTCATCAGACCGGAATCGAGTTGCTCGGTGTGAAAGAGCCGGGCGGCGATATCGAAGTGATCGCGACCGGTGTCGAATTCCTGCGCCGGCTCGGCGCCTGGGATCGGTGCGAGTTGGAACTCAACACCCTGGGTGACACCGCAAGCCGCCAGGCCTACCGCAAGGTGCTGGTCGAGTATCTCAACAGCTTTCGCGACAGGCTTTCCAAGGACAGTCAGGAGCGCCTCGAGAAGAATCCGATGCGCGTCCTGGATTCGAAGGATGAGGGCGATCAGAAGATCGTCGCCAATGCGCCGCTCTCCAGCGAGTATCTGACCGACGAAGCCCGCGATTTCTTCGCCGCTGTTCGCGAGGGGCTGGATCTCCTCGGCATCTCCTACACGATCAACCAGCGCCTGGTGCGAGGCCTCGACTATTACTGCCATACCTGCTTCGAGATCACCTGCGCCGATCTGGGTGCACAGAAGACCGTGCTTGGCGGCGGCCGCTATGACGGCCTCGTCTCGCTGATGGGCGGCCCCGAGACGCCGGGCGTAGGCTGGGCGAGTGGCGTTGAGCGCTGCGCCATGGTGCTGCAGCAGGAACTCCCGGCGCCACGTCCGATCGCCATCGTGCCGATGGGCGCGGCGGCCGAACGCAGGGCCCTGCAGATTGCCGACGAACTGCGGCGGCAGGACTTTCTGGTTGATCTCGGCTTCACCGGCAACATGGGCAAGCGCATGAAGCGCGCCAACAAGGTTTCGGCAATTGCCGCCGTCATCCTGGGCGACGATGAGCTGGCGCGAGGCGAGGCGGCAGTCAAACTGCTCGATTCCGGCGAGCAGAAGAACGTGCCGCTCGGCGATCTTGCCGCAACACTGGCGCCCTGTCGGTGATCCGCTTGGGATAGCGCCGGGCACATTCCTGATCGTCGGGGCCGAACACAAGCGGGCGCCGGACCTGCTGCGCGAGCAGTTGCAGGGTGACGATGCCGATGCCTTGCGCCTGCTCTTGCGCTGCCGCGAGAAGGGTCTGAAGCAGGCCATGGTCCTGGCCACATGCGATCGCTGCGAAATCTGGGCCGTGGTAGACGACGAGACCCGCGCCGCATCCGACATCACGGCATTGATCGCCGAGGCTGCCGGGGGTGAAGTCGCGGACGTGGCACCGAAGCTCCACTACCTCGCCGACAGGGCCGCCCTTCGCTACGGCTTCTCCGTCGCGGCATCACTGGAAAGCCAGGTTGTCGGCGAGCCGCAGGTCCTGGGCCAGGTCAAGGAGGCCTATCAGTTCGCTGCGCGCGCCGGCACCATGGGGACGGAACTGGAGCGCGTGCTGCAGGCTGCCTTTGCCGCCGCCAAGCGGGTGCGGAGCGAAACCGACATTGCCGCGCAATCGGTGTCGATGGCGGCCTGCGTGGTGAAGATCGCCCGCCAGGTGCACGGCAGCCTCGACACCCTTTCCGCCCTGCTGCTCGGGGTCGGCGATCTCGGCCAGCTCGCCCTCGAGCATTTGCGCGAGGCCGGCTTGCAGCGTTGGGCGGTCATCCATGGCGAGCCCGCCAGGGCAAGGGAGATCGCACAGCACATCCAGGGCCATGTCGGGGCGTTCGCTGAGCTGCCACAGGCGCTGGTCGATGCGGATGTCGTGGTGACAGCCCTTGATGCCGCCCGTTACGTCGTGGAGGCGCCTGCTGTGGCAACGGCACTCAGGAAGCGGCGGCACCGGCCGATCCTGCTGGTCGACCTCGCCATCCCCGGCGATGTGGATCCAAAGGTAGATGCGGTCGACGACGCCTTCCGCTATGCCTTCGATGATCTCGAGCGGTTGGCCAGGGCCGGCCGCAAGGAACGATCCGCCGCGGTTCAGGCGGCTACGGCAATCATCGATGCCGAGCTTGATCGGTTCGAGAAGGCGCGGCAGGTGCGTGATATCAGCGCATCGCTGACCGGCCTGCGCGAATATTTCGAGGGCGAGCGCCAGGCACTTCTCTCGGAGAATCCGCGACTGGATGCCGAGGAGCTCTCGCGTCGCCTGGTCAATCGCCTGTTGCATCGGCCGCTCAATGCGCTCCGCGACAATGCCAACGATCCCGAACTGGAGCGCGCCGCGCGCCGTCTGTTCGGCCTCGATCGCAACAAAGAGTAGGTCATGTCTTTCCGCGAGAAACTCGGCCGCGTCGTCAAGCGGCATCAGGAATTGTCCGCCCTGCTGGCGGCCGGCAGCCACAAGGATGCGCAGGAATTTGCGCGTCTATCCAAGGAATATGCCGATCTCGATCCGCTGGTGGCCGCAATCAACGAGCTACAGAAGGCCGACAAGGAGCTGGCCGAGCTGGCGACGATGGCTGGCGATCCGGGTGCCGATGCCGAGATGAAGGCATTGGCCGAAGCGGAACTGCATGACCTCAGGGCGCGGGTGCCGGATCTGGAGCAGCACGTAAAGGTGATGCTGTTGCCGAAGGACGAGGCGGACGCGCGCAATGCGATCCTTGAAGTGCGCGCCGGCACCGGCGGCGAAGAGGCGGCCCTGTTTGCCGCCAGCCTGTTCCGCATGTACGCCCGATATGCCGCGCTGAAGGGCTGGCGCTTCGAGCCGATGGATATCAGCGAAACCGGCCTTGGCGGCTACAAGGAAGCGACAGCCTCGATCACCGGGCGAAATGTGTTCGAGCGCCTCAAGTTCGAAAGCGGCGTGCACCGCGTCCAGCGTGTGCCGGAGACCGAAGCCTCCGGCCGCATTCATACCTCGGCAGCGACCGTCGCGGTTCTGCCCGAAGCTGAAGAAGTCGACGTCAAGATCGACGACAAGGATCTGCGCATCGACGTCTTCCGGGCCAGCGGGCCCGGTGGCCAGTCGGTCAACACGACGGATTCGGCCGTGCGCATCACGCATATCCCGACCGGTCTTGTCGTGCAGCAGCAGGACGAGAAGTCGCAGCACAAGAACAAGGCGAAGGCCATGAAGGTTCTGCGCGCGCGGCTCTATGATCTCGAGCGCGGCAAGCTGGATGCGGCCCGTGCGGCCGATCGCCGGAGCCAGGTCGGTTCCGGCGACCGTTCGGAGCGCATCCGCACATACAACTTCCCGCAGGGTCGCTGTACCGATCATCGCATCAACCTGACGCTCTACAAGGTCGACCGCATCATCGAGGGCGAGGCACTGGACGAGGTGATCGACGCGCTGATCCAGCACGACCAGGCGGAACGCCTCGCCGAAGTGGATTGAGATGAGCGCGCGGATCGCCGATCTCCTCAGCGAGGGCATGAAGGTACTGGGCGCTGCCGGCATCGAGGCCCCGGGTCGCGAGGCGCGGTTGCTGCTGGCAATTGCGGCAAAGGTGCCGCCAGCTGTGATGATCGGCTTTCCGGAACGTCCAGTCGACGACTCCGGCGTTGCCGGCTATCGCGAACTGGTGCGGCGCCGTGCCGACCGCGAGCCGGTCTCGCACCTCACCGGCGAGCGCGAGTTCTGGTCGCTGCCCTTCTTCGTCAGCCGCGACGTGCTCGATCCGCGGCCTGACAGCGAAGCGCTGATCGCTGCGGTGCTGGGCGAGGTCGGTGACCGTGGGGCCGACCTGCGCATACTTGATCTTGGTACCGGCTCGGGATGCCTGCTGCTCACTCTGCTGCGCGAACTTCCCAACGCGCTTGGCTGGGCCATCGACCTGTCGGCGGCGGCCCTGGCGATTGCCGGGCGCAATGCCGCGCGCCTCGGCCTAGGCGACCGTGTCGCGTTTCGCGAAGGGGCCTGGACCGCCGCATTGACTGCAGCCGATCCGGCCACCTTCGACCTCATCGTCAGCAACCCGCCCTATATTCCGAGCGGCGATATTGCCGGCCTTGCCCCCGAGGTCGCGCGTCATGAGCCGCGCCTTGCCCTCGACGGCGGCATGGACGGGCTTGAGGCCTACCGGGGGCTCGCTCCCCTGTTGTGGCGCCATCTGGCGCCCGACGGACTTGTGGCGCTGGAGATCGGCCTCGGCCAGGCCGAATCCGTTTCCGAACTGATGACGGCCGCTGGTTTGGTCCCTGCCGGGCGGGCCAGGGACCTTGCCGGACGCGAGCGTTGCCTGCTGTTTCGGCGGCCCTAGGAAAGAATAGCGCTTTCAAAGGCTTGGATGGGCCCACAGACGACTGGTGCTGCGCCGCGGACAGCAGCGAAAGGCTAAAATAGTTGTTGGAAATCAGCCGCGAAGCGGATACGTTTCACGCGGCATCGGGGCGAGGTAATTGGGATATGGCCGTTGGGCCGAACCGCCCCCACTGGGCCTCCGCACATCGCGTTTAAGCCGGGGAGTCTGAACCTGCCAGCAACGCCTGCCGCCATTTTGGCAAGAGGGCGTCGTGGTTGGCCGTTCGACCCCGCTACCGGGTGACCGGAGCTGAGCCGCAAACAGAAGCGAATGATCGACGCATGAGACCTGGCAATAATAATCGGCGCGGCCGCAATCGCGGTCAGCGGAAGCAACACGGCGGCATACCCAGCAAGAACCAGAGTTACGACGGCGGCGGCGAGACGCGAGTCCGCGGCAATGTCTACCAGATACTCGAGAAATATCTGCAGCTGGCGCGTGACGCCGGCGTCGCCGGCGACCGCATCGCGGCGGAAAACTACCTGCAGCACGCCGATCACTATTATCGCGTCATCCAGGCAATGAATGACGGCCAGCGCCCGCGGGTCGGCGGTCGCGACATCTCGGTGGCTGATTTCAACGTGCAGAATGTCAGCCAGGGGCTTTCCGCCGCACTTTACACCGGCGGCCAGGCGCCGCAGGCCAACATGTCGGAGGGCAGCGGGGCCGGCGGCGGTTCGGCCGGTGCGGGTCAGGGCAGTGGCAGCAATGCCAATGCAGCGCCAGCGGAAGGCGGCGATTCTGGAGCCGAGGGCGACGACGAGGCCGGCTTCAGCCGCCCGCAAGGGCGCGGACCGCGCAATCGCCAGCAGAACCGTCATGACGGTCGCAACAGCCAGTTCAATGGCCAATACGCCAATGGCCAGTCAGCCGGCGACCAGGCCGTCAGCAGTCGCGGCGATGATGGGGGGCAGACCCCGGACGCGCAGCCGGATGGCAATGCTGCTAGGCCGGCATCGGCTCCCCCGGGCGACGATCAACCCGACTATCCGGAAGTCCTGCTGCCGGCCACTGCGGAAGCGCGCAGCAGCGAGGACGGCAGCCGGGAGGAAGGCGGCGGTCGCAGCCCGCGCGCTCGCGGGCGCCTGCGGTCGCGCCGACCGCGCCACGGGGCCGGGACGGAGGCTTCGGCTGAACCGGCCCTTCCCGGTGTCGAGGGCGGCGACTGAGAACGCGCGGCAGGATGCGGCCGTTTTGCCGCGACAATTGCGCACAGAAACAGTCTGAATTGGGGGCCGGCCTTAAATGCGCCGGCCCCTTTCGATTCGGGGGCTTGTTTTGATGTTAACGATTTCCATATGTCTGAGGTGGGACGGGTCTCCGGGCTGACCGACCGGCTTCGGTTGGTGGCCCGATCAGACGCCTCAAACGACAATGGCATCCATGATCGCGGGCCTCCGAGAGGGCGCGATTGAGAGAGGGCTGACATATGGATCTGGAAAAATTCACCGAACGGTCGCGCGGTTTCCTGCAGGCTGCGCAGACGCTGGCTCTGCGTTCCGGCCACCAGCGCCTGACGCCAGAACACCTGCTTAAGACGCTCCTCGACGACAAGGAGGGCATGGCTGCCAATCTGATGAAGGCGGCCGGTGCCGAGCCGGCGCGTGCCCAGGCCGCGATCGAGCGCGAAGTCGAAAGGCTGCCGCGAGTCGAGGGAAGCGGTGCCGGTCAGGTCTACATGTCCCCCGAACTTGCCCGCGTGCTCGGCCAGGCCGAGGAGTTGGCTCAGAAATCCGGCGACGGCTTCGTGACGGTGGAACGCATGCTGCTGGCGCTCGCCATGGCGAGCGACACGGCATCCGGCAAGGCACTCAAGGAAGCCGGTCTGGTGCCGCAGAAGCTGAACCAGGCCATCAACGATCTGCGCAAGGGCCGCAAGGCCGACAGCGCCAGCGCGGAAGAAGGCTATGACGCGCTCAAGAAGTACGCGCGGGACTTCACGGCGCTGGCCCGCGAAGGCAAGCTCGATCCCGTCATCGGCCGCGACGAGGAAATTCGCCGCACCATCCAGGTGCTCTCGCGCCGGACCAAGAACAATCCCGTCCTGATCGGCGAGCCCGGGGTCGGCAAGACAGCGATCATCGAAGGGCTTGCACTCCGCATCGCCAATGGCGACGTGCCGGAGGGGCTGAAGAACCGCAAGCTGTTGTCGCTCGATCTTGGCGCGCTGGTTGCCGGTGCCAAATATCGCGGCGAATTCGAGGAGCGCCTGAAGTCGGTGCTGCAGGAGATTTCCGCGGCGGCGGGCGAGATCATCCTCTTCATCGACGAACTCCACACTCTGGTCGGGGCCGGCAAGGCGGAAGGCGCCATGGACGCCTCCAACATGCTGAAGCCAGCCCTCGCGCGCGGCGAGTTGCACTGTGTCGGTGCCACGACGCTCGACGAATATCGCAAGCATATCGAGAAGGATGCCGCGCTGGCGCGGCGCTTCCAGCCGGTCTTTGTGGCGGAACCCACCGTCACCGATACGATCTCGATCCTGCGCGGCCTCAAGGAAAAGTACGAGATGCATCACGGGGTCCGCATTACCGATGCGGCGATCGTCGCGGCCGCGACGCTGTCCAATCGCTATATCACCGATCGATTCCTTCCTGACAAGGCGATCGATCTCGTGGACGAGGCGGCGTCCCGCCTGCGCATGGAGGTCGAGTCCAAGCCGGAGGAGATCGACGAGGTCGACCGGAAGCTGATCCAGCTCAAGGTGGAGCGCGAAGCGCTCAAGAAGGAGAGCGATGCCGCCTCGAAGGAACGGCTGCAGCATCTCATCGAGGAGATCGAGGCCCTGGAGGCCAAGTCTCGTTCCCTTACCGCGCTGTGGCGCGCCGAGAAGCAGAAGATTGACGATGCGCAGAAGCTGAAGGAGCAGATCGACCAGGCGAAGATCGAAGTCGAGCAGGTGCAACGCCGTGGTGATTTCGCCCGGGCCGGCGAGTTGACCTATTCGATCATCCCGGATCTGCAGCGTCGCCTCGAGGCGGCCGAGGAGGCGGCCGAGCACCGCATGCTGAACGAGGTGGTGAAGGAAGAGGACATCGCCGGTGTCGTCTCGCGCTGGACCGGCATCCCAGTCGACAAGATGCTGACCGGCGAGCGCGACAAGCTCCTCCACATGGAGGAAGCACTTGGTGCCCGCGTCGTCGGCCAGGAAGAAGCCGTCGTCGCTGTCGCCAATGCCGTGCGGCGCGCCCGCGCCGGATTGCAGGATCCGAACCGGCCGATCGGCTCGTTCCTGATGCTCGGCCCGACCGGCGTCGGCAAGACCGAACTGTGCAAGGCGCTGGCTGGCTTCCTGTTCGATGACGATCAGGCCATGGTCCGCATCGACATGTCCGAGTTCATGGAAAAACACGCCGTCTCCCGCCTGATCGGCGCGCCGCCGGGCTATGTCGGCTATGACGAGGGTGGCGTCCTGACCGAGGCGGTTCGGCGCCGTCCCTACCAGGTGGTGCTGTTCGACGAGGTTGAGAAGGCGCATCCAGACGTGTTCAACGTACTGTTGCAGGTGCTGGACGACGGCCGCCTGACCGATGGCCAGGGGCGCACGGTCGATTTCAAGAATACGATCATCATCCTGACGTCGAATCTCGGCAGCGAGTTCCTGGCGGGCCTCGGCGAAGGCCAGGATTCGGGTGCCGTACGAGATCAGGTGATGGGCGTCGTGCGTCAGGCGTTCCGGCCGGAATTCCTCAACCGCCTCGACGAGGTGATCCTGTTCCATCGCCTCAGCCGCCATCACATGACCGGTATTGTCGGTATCCAGCTGCAGCGACTTGAAGCCCTGCTGGCCGACCGCAAATTGGTTCTCGCGATCGACGAGAAGGCGAAGGAATGGCTGGCGGAGGCCGGCTATGACCCGGTCTATGGCGCGCGGCCGCTGAAGCGCGTCATCCAGCGTGCGCTGCAGAATCCGCTGGCGACCATGATCCTTGAGGGCCGCTTCAAGCCGGGCGAGATCATAGCCGTTTCGGCTGCGGATGGGGCGCTGACTGTCGGCGGAGAAAGAGTCGATGGGGCCGAGGGCGCTTTGCCGCGCGTGACCCCGGAAGTCGGGCGCGGCTCTGCGGCCCTCCACTGACCACTCCACCCGCCGGTCCGGCGCCGTTGACCGCGGAACTGTTCGGCCGCGGCGCCCGCAGGTAGATTGATGGGCGGCGCTGGGACGCTAGGCGCGCCGACAACCGGATCGGACCAGGATGACGCTGTCACTTTTCGCGCCGACGGAGGCCAGCCGGAGCCCGCGCACCATCGCGCCAGGCGCTGTTCTGCTGGGCGGCTTTGCATTGCCCGATGCGGATACCTTATTGGCGGCCTTGCCGGAGATTCTGGCCGTGGCGCCGTTCCGGCACATGGTCACGCCCGGTGGCCGTCGGATGTCGGTTGCCATGACCAACTGTGGCGCTCTCGGCTGGGTTTCCGATCGTGCCGGCTATCGCTACGAAACGGTCGATCCGGCGACGGGGTGGCCCTGGCCGGCGATGCCGCGGGTTCTTGGCGATTTTGCCAGAAGGGCGGCACAAGCGGCCGGGTTTTCCGGCTTTGCGCCGGACGTCTGCCTTATCAACCGATACGAGCCCGGCAACCGATTGGCGCTGCATCAGGACAGGGACGAGCGTGACTTCGCGCATCCCATCGTCTCGCTCTCCCTCGGCGCATCGGCGGACTTTCTTTTCGGTGGCCCGGCCCGCGGCGACAGGGTGGAAAAGCTGCCGCTCCACCATGGCGATGTCGTGGTATGGGGTGGGGTGGCGCGGCGCCATTATCATGGCGTCGCTCCGCTCGAGCCGGGTCAGGAAGGAGTCTTCGGCCAGGTGCGCATCAATCTGACATTCCGCCGCGCCGGCTGAAGGCCGGCTGCCGCGTTTCAGTTCTCGCAACCCCGGTCGCTGTCGCAGTCGATCGGCACGGAGCCGGGTGTCTCGGCGATCTCCACCACGTTGCGCAGATTCTGCCGTTCGGCATCGACGCTGGCGACAAGCGCCTTGAAGGCCTTCAGGTCCTTCCCGTTCAGCTTGTCGCCGCCGGTCGACTTGATCTTCTTCGGGTTCACCTGCTTGCCGTTCTCGAGAACCTCGAAATGCAGGTGCGGGCCGGTGGAGCGGCCGGTCGTTCCGACATAGGCGATGACCTGGCCCTGCTTGACCTTGTCGCCCTTGTTCAACCCCTTGGCGAACTTGCTGGCATGCGCATAGGCGGTCTGATAGGTGCCGTTATGCTTGATGCGGACGTAATTGCC
>NZ_SNYW01000012.1:0-2500 GCF_004363235.1 Dongia mobilis | reverse complement strand
CGGGTGATCTATCCATGGGCAGGCTGAAGGTCGGGTAACACCGACTGGAGGGCCGAACCCGTAACCGTTGAAAAGGTTTGGGATGACCTGTGGATAGGGGTGAAAGGCCAATCAAACTCGGAAATAGCTGGTTCTCCGCGAAATCTATTTAGGTAGAGCGCCGGATGTTCACCGTTGGGGGTAGAGCACTGGATGGGCTAGGGGGGAGCGATCCTTACCAAACCTAACCAAACTCCGAATACCAACGGGTCATAGTCCGGCAGACAGACGGCGGGTGCTAAGGTTCGTCGTCGAGAGGGGAAGAGCCCAGACCACCAGCTAAGGTCCCCAAGTCATGGCTAAGTGGGAAAGGATGTGGGAAGGCCAAGACAGCCAGGAGGTTGGCTTAGAAGCAGCCATCCTTTAAAGAAAGCGTAATAGCTCACTGGTCTAGTTAAGCCGTCCTGCGCCGAAAATGTAACGGGGCTAAAGCCATGCACCGAAGCTGTGGGTGTCATCAGGGTAGCGTCCCTGGTGGCGCAGTAGCGGAGCGTTCCGCAAGCCTGCGAAGGTGTGGCGCGAGCCATGCTGGAGGTAACGGAAGTGAGAATGCTGACATGAGTAGCGATAAACAGTGTGAGAGACACTGTCGCCGTAAGTCCAAGGGTTCCTGCGCAAGGTTAATCCACGCAGGGTGAGCCGGCCCCTAAGGCGAGGCCGAAAGGCGTAGTCGATGGGAACCTGGTTAATATTCCAGGGCCTGCTGGACGTGACGAATGCCGTAAGTTGTTCCCCCTTATCGGATTGGTGGGGGCAGCGAAGGCGTTCCGGGAAATAACGCCAGCGTATAGACCGTACCCTAAACCGACACAGGTGGACTGGTAGAGTATACCAAGGCGCTTGAGAGAATGGTGTTGAAGGAACTCGGCAAATTGCCCTCGTAACTTCGGGAGAAGAGGGCCCTCTTCATGGGCAACCATGGAGGGGGGGCACAGAGCAGGGGGTGGCGACTGTTTAACAAAAACACAGGGCTCTGCGAAGTCCATAAGACGACGTATAGGGTCTGACGCCTGCCCGGTGCTGGAAGGTTAAGAGGAGGGGTGCAAGCTCTGAATCGAAGCCCCAGTAAACGGCGGCCGTAACTATAACGGTCCTAAGGTAGCGAAATTCCTTGTCGGGTAAGTTCCGACCTGCACGAATGGCGTAACGACTTCCCCACTGTCTCCAACACCAACTCAGCGAAATTGAATTCTCCGTGAAGATGCGGAGTACCCGCGGTTAGACGGAAAGACCCCATGCACCTTTACTATAGCTTTGCAGTGGTATTAGGGAATGAATGTGTAGGATAGGTGGGAGCCTTTGAAGTGCCGGCGCCAGTTGGCATGGAGGCAACCTTGAAATACCACCCTTTGGTTCTCTGATATCTAACCGCGCCCCGTGATCCGGGGCCGGGACCCTGCATGGTGGGTAGTTTGACTGGGGCGGTCGCCTCCCAAAGAGTAACGGAGGCGCGCGATGGTGGGCTCAGGCTGGTCGGAAATCAGCTGTCGAGTGCAATGGCATAAGCCCGCCTGACTGCGAGACTGACAAGTCGAGCAGAGACGAAAGTCGGTCATAGTGATCCGGTGGTCCCACGTGGACGGGCCATCGCTCAACGGATAAAAGGTACGCTGGGGATAACAGGCTGATGACTCCCAAGAGTCCATATCGACGGAGTCGTTTGGCACCTCGATGTCGGCTCATCACATCCTGGGGCTGGAGCAGGTCCCAAGGGTATGGCTGTTCGCCATTTAAAGTGGTACGTGAGCTGGGTTCAGAACGTCGTGAGACAGTTCGGTCCCTATCTGCCGTGGGTGTTGGAGTATTGCGAGGATTTGCCCCTAGTACGAGAGGACCGGGGTGAACGTACCTCTGGTGTACCGGTTGTCGTGCCAACGGCATCGCCGGGTAGCTATGTACGGTCGGGATAACCGCTGAAAGCATCTAAGCGGGAAACCCACCTCAAAACCAGTACTCCCTATGAGAGCCGTGAAAGACCATCACGTTGATAGGCCGGGTGTGGACGTGCGGTAACGTACGGAGCTAACCGGTACTAATCGCTCCATTGGCTTGATACTTCATCTTCGTCACACAAACCTCGCCGACCAGAACAAGGCCTCGGCACATTCAGCAGTTCACTCTGGTAATCCTTCGCGCCAACACGCGCGAAGAAATCGCATCCGGCCTTCGATGACCTGGTGGTCATGGCGAGGGGCCTGCACCCGATCCCATCCCGAACTCGGCCGTGAAAACCCTCAGCGCCAATGGTACTTCGTCTCAAGACGCGGGAGAGTAGGTCGCCGCCAGGTCTTCAAAGCCCGGATCCAACACGCATCAGATCAACAACGACAAAAACCAAAAGGCGCGCCACAAAACAGCGCGCCTTTCCCGCTTCAAGACTTCATCGCGGGATGGAGCAGCCCGGTAGCTCGTCAGGCTCATAACCTGAAGGTCGCAGGTTCAAATCCTGCTCCCGCAACCA
>NZ_SNYW01000011.1 GCF_004363235.1 Dongia mobilis | reverse complement strand
CCCGCTTCAAGACTTCATCGCGGGATGGAGCAGCCCGGTAGCTCGTCAGGCTCATAACCTGAAGGTCGCAGGTTCAAATCCTGCTCCCGCAACCAATACTCACAGGAATATCGATAATCTTCCCTCGCGCGCTCGCGCCGCCCAACAGCGGCGACGGTCGCGCTCGCATCGCTCCACGCTCATAACCTGGAGCGCGCAGGTGCAAATTGCGACAGTGCGGGCGCTTCAACTACATCCGCCCGAAATAGGATGCCCGGCCCTGTAAACCGACCGGGCCGTCATATGATCGCCGTATCTTGTGGGTCAGAGGCGCCGCGTTGCCCCTTGCGGTGATGTCCTTCAACCCCGATATATGGCGCGCGCAGAGCAACTCAAACGAAAAGAGTGCGCGCAGGGGGAACATTTTGGGCGAGCTGCGATTGAAGCAACGAAACCACCCGGATCCAGGCGAGACGGTCGCAGGGCAAGGCGTGGTGCGGCAGCATGGCCAGGGAGCGGATAGCAGCAAGCAAATGCGTAAACTTGGTCTGTTCGAACGATTGCTGCTTAAGTACCGGCTGCGCAACGAACCGCGCTATGTTCGTCGCTGGGTCCTGCGCATGGCATCTGGCCGCCAGCATTCCAATCTCGGGAACGATCTGAAGGACGTGCCGCGCGCGCGCTGGGCAGCAAGGGACTGGCTTGGCTATCTGACCAGCATGGGGTTGCGCCCGCATCACACCTGCGTAGAGGTCGGCTGCGGCTCGCTCTGGGCCGCCGAACCGGTGATCGAATATCTCGAGGCCGGCAAATATACGGGCCTCGACATCACCGAACAGTTCTACCGGTTTGGCGAGGAAAGGTTGGGCGATGTCCTGCGGGAGAAGGCCGTCACCCTTGCGGTGATAAGCGAGGCGGCATTGCAGAGGCTGGAGGCCATGCCTCCTGATTTTGTGTTCGCCCGCAAGGTCCTGGCTCATCTGCGTCCGGACGAACTGCCGGATTTCGTGGCGATGTTCTGCCGCCTGGTTGGCCCCCACAGCATCGGCCTGATCGACAATCCGCCAACCGAGAAGACCCGCTATCGCAATCCGGGCACAATCGACTATGCGCTCGAGGAGTTCCAACGTCATGTTCCCGCCGGTATCACCTGCATCCAGGACCAGTGGGCCATCGTCGTTCGCCGCGAGCCGGCACTGGAGCAGCAGGAACAACCGACGGCGCGATAGGATCCTCGAGGGCCGCCGGACCAGGGCCTGCGCGAGACGGGAAAGAGGTGTATAAGCGGGTTGCGTCCACAAAATGGCAGCCCGCATGATCATCGCTTCTCCGACCGACTATCGCCTAGCCGCCAAGCGCCGCTTGCCGCGGTTCCTGTTCGATTACATCGACGGCGGCGCCTATGCCGAGCATACCTTGCGCGCCAATGTCGGCGATCTCGAGGCAATCAGCCTGCGCCAGCGCATCCTGAAGAACGTCGCCGATCTCAGCCTAGAGACGGAGCTTTTCGGCCACAGGCTTGCGATGCCGCTCGTAATCGCACCGGTCGGCCTGGCCGGTATGCTGGCGCGGCGCGGCGAGGTTCAGGTGGCGAAGGCCGCCGCCGCCAAGGGAATCCCGTTCACGCAATCGACCGTCTCGGTCTGCCCGATCGAAGAGATCGTGCCGCAGAGTTCGCAGCCGATCTGGTTTCAGCTTTACGTGCTGAAAGACCGCGGATTCATGAAGAATGCGCTTGAGCGGGCCCGGGCTGCCGGCGTTACGCATCTGGTCTTCACGGTCGACATGCCGACGCCGGGCGCCCGCTATCGCGACCCGCATTCCGGCATGTCCGGCCGCTTCGGTCCGCAGCGCCGCCTCCTGCAGGCCATCGGCAAGCCGCGATGGGCTGTCGATGTCGGGCTGTTCGGCCGACCACACGATCTTGGAAATGTGTCGCGCTATCTCGGCAAGCCGACCGGTCTCGCCGACTATATCGGCTGGCTGGCAAAGAATTTCGATCCCTCGATCAGTTGGGCCGATCTGGAGTGGATTCGCGCCTTCTGGCAGGGTCCGATGATCATCAAGGGCATACTCGATCCCGAGGACGCACGCGACGCGGTCAAGTTCGGTGCCGATGGGATTGTCGTTTCCAACCATGGCGGGCGCCAATTGGACGGCGTCATGTCGACGGCGCGGGCCTTGCCCATGATCGCCGATGCGGTTGGCCGCGATCTCACGGTGATGGTCGATTCCGGCGTGCGTTCCGGCCTCGACGTCGTCCGCATGTTGGCGCTTGGCGCCCGTGCCGTGATGATCGGGCGCCCGATGGCCTATGCGCTCGCCAGCGGCGGCCAGGCGGCGGTTGAGAACCTGCTCGATGTTTTCGCCAGGGAGATGCGTGTCGCCATGACATTGACCGGCGTCACCCGGATTGCCGACATCGATCGTACCTGCCTGGCAGGACAGGGCGGCCCGGCCTAGCCGCGTGATGCAGCGCACTTTCGTCGCCTTTGAAACTTGGCAGGCTCGTGATGCCTTCCTATGCTCGGCGCCGGACCTACTCATTGCAGTGATATCTTGATTCCGGCAGGCGGTAACGTGACCATGCTACCCGACGGGCGCCGATGGCGCGGCGACCTATTGGGCGCAATTGCCGCGGCGGTCGTTTCCCTGCCGATCAGCATGACCTATGGCGTTATCGCCTTCGCCCCGCTCGGCGAGGGATATGTTTCGGCCGGATTGCTGGCCGGGATCTACGGCGCCATCTGTGCGTCGCTGTTCACACTGCCGCTGCGTGGCCGGTCGCTGCTGGCGCTTGGGCCGCGTCCCGGCACCTCGCTGATCTTCGGTTCGCTGGTTGCGCAGGTGCTGACCACCCAGGCGCTGGCAAGTGGCACGCTCCTGGTGCCGGAAACGGCGCGGGCGTCGATGGCGATTGCACTCGGCTGCTGCGCGGTGGCGCTGGCTGGTCTCATGCAGTTTGCCGTAGGCGCCCTGCGCGGCGGCAGCATCGTCAAGTATGTGCCCTATCCCGTCGTTTCGGGCTTCATCAATGCATCCGCCTTGTTCATTATTCTCGGTCAGGTCTGGCCGCTCCTCGACCTGCCTCGGCAAGGTACGGTCCTGGCGCTCGCGGACATGTGGCGCGAGGCAAGGCCGCTCGCACTGATTCCCGGCCTTGCCGCCTTCGGCCTCATGTTCCTGCCGCCACGCTGGCTTCGTGGCGTGCCGCCGCTGGTGGTGGCGCTGGTTGGCGGTACGCTGGTTTATCACGGCATGCATTGGGCGCTGCCGGACGCCGCGATCGGGGCCACACTCCACCACCTCCCCAACTGGCACCCTGGCCTGTTCATTTTCCAGGTGGACTACTCGTTCCTGACGCCAGAGATCGCCCTGCACCTATTCTTGCTGATCCTGCCCGCATCCTTTTCCATGGCGCTGCTGGCTTCGCTGGATTCGCTCATCTCGCTGACAGTGCTCGATGACATGCTGGGGCGGCGTTCCGACCCCAGCCGGGAACTCGCCAGCTATGGCATCGGCAATCTGGCGACGGCGCTGGTCGGCGGCGTCATGACGGCGGGTGGCATGAATCGTACCAGACCCGCCCTCTACGCCGGTGCGACGACACCCCGCTATCACGTCATGGCGGCCCTGCTGATGCTCCTCGTGCTGGCCCTGCTCAGCGATTTCATCAGCCTTATTCCCCATGCCGTCATCGCCGGATTGATCCTCTGGCTCGGCTTCGGCCTTTTCGACCAGTGGTCCCTGGCGCTGCTGCGCCGCTTCCGCCCGCGACGAATCGCGGCTCAGGCCGACGCCGCGATCGATCTCGGCATCATCGTGGCCGTCATTGGCGTGGCAGTGTTGTTCGATCTGGTCATGGCGGTGGGGGCGGGGGTCGCCCTTTCCGTCGCCATTTTCGTTCTGCGCATGAGCCGCTCCGTGGTGCGCAATGCAACGCGCGGTCCCCGGGCGCGAGAGCAGAAATTCCTCAGCGAGGCGCGGCGCGAGATTCTCTCGCAGCACGGCGACCGCATCGCCGTGCTGACGCTGGAAGGAGCCCTTTTCTTCGGCACCATCGACAACCTCGAGCGCCGCATCGAGGCGCTGGTCGGGGACGGCGTGCGCTATCTGGTGCTCGACATGAAGCGCGTGACCTATGTCGATCTCACGGCGGCTCGGGTCCTGGGAAATGTGCAGAAGGGGCTGGGCGCGCGCGGCGGCCTGCTCACCGTGAGCTATGTGCCGCGCCCGGGCGACTTTGTTGCGCTGGACAAGCCGCGCTCCGGCATCTCGCGCAATGCGCAGCGGCTGGCGGCCGTGGTCGAAGCCTCGGGCGCGCTGGCGGCAATCGGCCCCACCCGGTTCTTTCCGGACACCGACAGCGCGCTTGCCCAGCTGGAAGAGCGCTTGATCGGCGACATGCTGGGCCGCGGCGCGCCGTCCTGGCGGCGCGGCGCGCTCGGCGCCACGCTGCTGAAGGACCTTTCGCCTGCAGATTTCACGCAGCTCCGGGGCTATGTGCATCGCGAGATCTTCGCGCCGCAGGAGGTCATCTGCCGGCAGGGTGATACCGGTTCCTCTGCCTATTTCATCCATCACGGCCGGGCCGAAGTCTTCATTAGACTCGGCGGCGCGCGCCAGACTAAGCGCCTCCATACGCTGACACCCGGCGCCCTCTTCGGCGAAATCAGTCTGCTCGACGGCAAGGCACGCACGGCCAGCGTCATCGCCCAGACTCCGGTGGTCTGCTATAGCATCGACCGAGACGGGTTCGCGCGCCTGCGTACCGAGCACCCGGAAATAGCCGGGCGCCTGCTGCAGAATCTTTGCATCATCCTGTCGCAGCGCCTGCGTGACGCCAATGATTTGATTGTCGAGCTGGAGGCATGACAGCCCCCGTCGCGGGACGAGGGCTGCCGGCTGGTCAGGTTGGCGCTCTGGGTCAGGCCGCGGCGGCCTTGTCCTCCGCTGGGGCGAGGCGGATGAGATAGTCGAAAGCCGACAGGGAAGCCTTCGAACCCTCGCCCATGGCAATCACGATCTGCTTGTAAGGCACCGTCGTGGCATCGCCAGCGGCGAATACGCCCGGTTGCGACGTGGCGCCGCGATGGTCCACCTCGATTTCGCCGCGAGGGCTGAGTGCCACGGCATCCTTCAGCCATTCGGTGTTCGGCATCAGGCCGATCTGGACGAAGATTCCTTCCAGGTCGAGCTGGTGGATGTTGTCGGTGTTCCGGTCCTTGTAGGAAAGACCGGTCACCCGGGTGCCATCGCCGCGGACTTCGGTAGTCAGTGCAGAAGTGATAACCTTGACATTGGGCAGAGAATTCAGCTTGGCGACGAGCACCGCGTCGGCGCGCAGCTTGCTGTCGAACTCGATCAGTGTCACCTGGGCGACGATGCCGGCAAGGTCGATCGCCGCCTCGACCCCGGAATTGCCGCCGCCGATCACCGCGACGCGCTTGCCCTTGAAAAGCGGGCCGTCGCAATGCGGGCAATAGGCGACGCCCTTGTTGCGATACTCGTTTTCGCCCGGCACGTTCATCTGCCGCCAGCGCGCGCCGGTCGCCAGAACGATGCTTTTCGCCTTCAGCACGGCGCCATTGGCGAGATGCAGCTCGGCGAGGCCGCCCGGCAGTCTTGCCGGCACCAATTTTTCGGCGCGCTGCAGGTTCATGATGTCGACGTCATAGGCCTTTACGTGTTCCTCGAGCGCGACGGCGAGCTTGGGACCGTCCGTGTGCGAGACCGAGATGAAGTTTTCGATCGCCATCGTGTCCAGCACCTGGCCACCGAAACGCTCGGCAACGACACCGGTCCGGATGCCCTTGCGTGCGGCATAGATCGCGGCTGCAGCGCCGGCTGGACCGCCACCTACCACCAGCACATCGAACGCTTCCTTTGCCTTCAGTTTCTCGGCCGCACGGGCCTCGGCGCCGGTATCGATCTTGGCGAGGATCTGCTCGAGGTCCATGCGGCCCTGGCCGAAACTCCGCCCGTTGAGGAAAATTGTCGGCACGGCCATCACCTGGCGCGCATCCACTTCCGACTGGAAGAGGGCGCCGTCGATGGCGACATGGCGGATCTTCGGATTGAGGACGCTCATCAGATTGAGCGCCTGCACGACATCCGGGCAATTCTGGCAGGATTGCGAGAAATAGGTCTCGAAATCGTATTCGCCGTCCAGCGCCTGTACCTGCTGGATGATGTCCTGCGCCAGCTTGGATGGATGACCGCCGACTTGCAGCAAGGCGAGGACCAGCGAATTGAACTCATGCCCCATCGGCAGGCCGGCAAAGCGCACGCCGACAGTGGTGCCGGTACGATGAATGGCGAAGGAGGGCTTGCGCGGATCGTCGTCCCGGCGGGCCAGCGTGATCCGGTCGGAAAGGGCTGCAATATCTTCCAGGAGGGCGAGCATCTCGCGCGAACCATCGCTGTCATCGAGCGAGGCCACCAGCTCGATCGGCTGGGTAATACGCTCGAGATAGGCCCTCAGTTGGTCTTTCAGATTGGCATCCAACATGGCGTCATGCTCCTGCGAGGTGCTCGTTGATTGGCTATTGGGTACCCGTCATGGCCGGGCTTGGCCCGGCCATCCACGATTTCGACAGTGATGAGTGAATTTCGTGGATGCCCGCTGCAAGTGCGGGCATGACGGCAACCGAAGTGCGCTTAGATCTTGCCGACCAGATCGAGGGACGGGGCGAGGGTCTTCGCACCTTCCTTCCAGGCGGCCGGGCAAACCTCGCCAGGATGCGCGGCGACGTACTGCGCGGCCTTGATCTTGCGCAGCAGTTCCTTGGCATCGCGGCCGATGCCGCCGGCGGTGATCTCGACGATCTGGATCACGCCGTTGGGGTCAATCACGAAGGTACCGCGATCGGCCAGGCCGGCTTCCTCGATCAGAACCTCGAAGTTGCGGCTGATGTTGAGGGTGGGATCGCCGACCATCGTGTACTTGATCTTCTTGATGGCGGCGGAGGTGTCGTGCCAGGCCTTGTGGGCGAAATGGGTGTCGGTCGAGACGCTGTAGATCTCGACGCCCAGCTTCTGGAACTCGGCGTAATTGTCGGCGAGGTCCTCGAGCTCGGTCGGGCAGACGAAGGTGAAGTCGGCCGGATAGAAGAACACCACCGACCACTTACCCTTCAGGTCGGCATCGGTGACGGTGATGAACTTGCCGTCCTTGAAGGCTTCGGCTTTGAACGGCTTAATGGCGGTGCTGATCAACGACATTCTTCTTTTCTCCAGTTGATAGGTGATTTCCGTGCGAACGGTTCGCACTTGATATAGTGCGCTGCTGCATTGGTGAAATCGATTTTTTAATCGATATTGATCGACCAAACCGATTAATAGGAATCTGGAGAATAAATCATATTTTTCCAATAAGTTAGAAGTGAACGACTATTGTTGTTCGAATTTGCTGCGGCAATGCGCCACGTCCAGGTTGCCAGATATCTGTCTTGGCTATGTCCGCTCGGCTAAAGTCGCGAACTTCCGGATTACTCGCCGCCTTTCCCTGGTACCGCCCATGACCTCCCTTCGTCGTTCGCTGCCTTCTGCCAATGCCCTCTTCGTTTTCGAGGCAGCGGCACGGTATCTGAGCTTCACGCGGGCGGCGGTCGAACTCAATGTCACCCAATCGGCGGTGAGCCGCATGATTGCCCGGCTGGAAGCCCATATCGAAGCCAAGCTCTTCATCCGCACGGCAACAGGCATCGAGCTTACCGATGACGGCCGCCAGCTCTACCACGCCGTGACCGGCAGCTTTCAGCATATCGAGATGGCGTTGGAGGCCATCCGGGCAAGGCGCGGTGACGCCGGCATGGTAACGCTCTCGCTCTCCTCGGCCTTCGCGATGCACTGGATCATGCCGCGCCTCGACCGCTTCCAGGCGCTCTATCCGTCAATCGACCTGCGCTTCCAACTGGTGCGAGGGGAGCCGGTCGGGCCGATCGAGGATGTCGACCTCGCCATCCGCTACAACTTTCCGAGTGACGTCGATCACCTGAGCTGGCCGCTGATGGCCGAGAAAGTGCTGCCGGTCTGCAGCCCAGCCTACCTGGCCTCGCATGGCCCGATCAAACATGACGGCGATCTGGGTCGTCACACGCTGGTGCACCTTTCCGGCTCGACGCGGATTCCCTGGAGCCGCTTCCTGGCCGAGTTCGGCTATCCCGTCGCGGATGGCAGCCGAAGCCTGACTTTTTCCGATTACTCCCTTGTCATCCAGGCAGCGATCAGCGGCCGGGGCGTTGCCCTTGGCTGGTGGCATGTCGTGGCCCATGAATTGGCACAGAAGGAGCTTTTGCCGGCTGCGCCGGAGGTCCTCAGCACGGGCAACCATTATTACCTGGTGGCAAGCACGCGCCGCCCGGTCCGCAATCCAGCCATCCTGGTCCGCGACTGGCTGCTTGCGGAAATGGAAGCATTGCGGACCCGAATTCTCCCAGACTGAAGGCCTCGGCGACGCCTCGCCCATGATCTCAGATCATGGGGCACTGACTATTGCTGACATTTGATCACGGGTCCCCGCTGCTAGGCTTGGTGACTGAAAAATTGTCATCTGGGAGCCGGTCATGGATCTGGAACTGAGCACTCGCGAGAAGGAACTGGCCGCCAAGGGCCGGGCTTTCTGCGACGAGGTGCTGCTGCCTCTTGAACTCATCACCGACGAACACGGCGAACTGCCGATGGAAAAGCGTGCCGCCGTGCGCCAGGCCGTGCGCGATTGGGGCCTCGCCGGCATCAACCACGCCAAGGAACATGGCGGCCTTGGCCTAAGCATGGTCGAGCAGACCGCCATCGAGGAGCAGCTGGGGCGCGTCACCAACGGTCTCTGGTCTTGCGTCTGGCGCGCCCCGGTCAGTCTGAAATCCGGCTCGCCCGCCCAGATCGACCAGTATCTCCGCCCCTCGATCCAGGGGGAGCGGCGCGGCTGCTTCGCCATTACCGAGGCGGAGGCCGGGTCCGACCCGCGCCGGGTCAAGACCAAGGCGATACGGAAGAACGGACAATGGCTGCTCTCGGGCGAGAAGTGGTTCGTCACTTCCTACAACGCCTCGGACTTCATCATCGTGCATGCCCATGTCGACGACGATCCGGACAAACCGACGCTGTTCCTGGTCGACAAGCCGGTGGCCAACATGGTGCATCTGCGCTCGCCGAAATTCATGCACAACTTCGCCTTTGACCATGCCGAACTGCGTTTCGAGGAGACGCCGGTTCCCGAAGACCGGATGCTGGGCCAGGTCGGGCAGGGACTGGAACTCACCAAGGACTGGTTCGTCGAGGCGCGGATGCAGATTGCCTCGCATACGCTGGGCGCCGCCATCCGTGCCGCCGAAATCGCCAACGACTACGCAACGACGCGGCACCAGTTCGAGCGGCCGATCCGCGATTTCCAGGGCGTCGAGTTCATGCTGGCCGACATGGCGGTCGAAATCTTCGCGGCGAAATCCATGCTCTATCGTGTCGCCGCCGAGATCGACCGCGGTCTCGACCGCAAGGTGGTGCATGCCCATGCCAGTGCCCTGAAGCTGTTCTGCTCCGAAGTGGCGGGCCGTGTCATCGACAGGGCGTTGCAGGTTCTGGGTGGTCGCGGCTACATGCGCGAGAACCCCGTGGAGCGGCTCTATCGCGACATCCGCGTCGACCGCATCTGGGAAGGGACTTCGGAAATCCAGCGCGTCGTTGTTGGCGGCCAGATCCGCAAGCGTGGCCTCGACATCTACAGTGGCTGGCAGTGAGCCTACGTTAGGCAACGGGCAATGGCATTCAATCAGGGTGCCTCGAATCCGGGCGCGTCGAACGTTACCGATTTTACCAGGGCAAAAACACCGAAGCCTGGTGCGAGACCCAATTCATGGACTGATGCCCGGGTGATGCGGGCGCGCAGGTGTCGACCATTGCCGATCTCCAGCAGCAAATCTGCCTGCGCTGCTTCCACCGGTGCCACAATCTCGACGATGCGCGCAGCGAGAATATTTCGTATGCTGATGTCTTGCGGCCGCCTAGTCGCAATGGAAACGTCCCGCGCCTTGATCCGCAGGCGCAGGCGGCTGCCGATCGGGCCAGAGACGAGCGGGACGGACAAGTGTTGGCCGTCCAGATCCAACTGGCTCAGCTGATAATGCGGATCATGGGAGACGATCCGCGCGGTCAGTGCGACGCCTGGCTCGAAGCGCTCCCCATTGGCGGGAAGATCCAGTCGCTCCAGCACGTCCTCGACCGGACCGGCGGCAAGCAGGCGCCCGTCGCGCAACACCATCATGCGATGAGCCAGCCGCGTCACTTCGTCGATATCATGGCTGACATAGATCGCCGGCACACCGAATACCACGGGTAGTCGCTCGATATAGGGCAGGATTTCGGCCTTGCGCTTGAGGTCGAGGGCGGCCAGGGGTTCGTCCATCAGCAGCAGGCGGGGCCGGGTGAGGAGCGTGCGGCCAATGGCGACGCGCTGGCGCTCGCCACCAGAGAGCGAGGTGACGCGTCGGCCGAGCAAGGGGGCAAGGTCGAGCGCGCTCACCACCTGGTCGAAGTCGATTCCACTGCTGACATGGCGCGAGCGTCTCTCGGCAAAATGTAGGTTGCCGGCAACGTCGAGATGCGGGAACAGGCGCGCATCCTGGAAAACATAGCCGGCACCGCGTTTGTGGGTGGGCATTGCCTTGGCGCCGGGGCCGGATTGCCAGGTCTCGCCGGCGAAGTCGATCCGGCCCATGGCCTGGCGCTCCAGACCGGCGAGGATACGCAGCAGCGTGCTCTTGCCGCAGCCCGATGGCCCGAACAGGGCGGTGATGCCGTGCAGGGGAATCTCGTGCGCCACATCGAGCGTGAAACCCGGAAAAGCGATGCCAAGATCGAAGGCAAGCGTGTTCATGTGCTGCCGCCGACATGAATCGGAAAGCGCCGGTTCATCACATAGACAAACAGCAATACCAGGAACGAGAAAGCCAGCATGCCGGCCGAGAGGATATGGGCTTCGGCATAGCGGATCGTCTCGACATGCTCGTAGATGGCGATGGAGATGACCTTGGTCTCGCCCGGGATATTGCCCCCGACCATGAGGACGACGCCGAACTCGCCGATAGTATGCGCGAAAGTCAGCACGACGGCGGTGAGATAGCCGCGCGCCGCCATTGGCGATATGACCGTGAGAAAGGCGTCGAGTGGCCCTGCGCGAAGGGTTGCCGCCGCCTCCATCGGTGCCCGGCCCAGAGTCTCGAAGGTCGACTGGAGGGGCTGCACGGTGAAGGGCAGGGAATAGATCGCCGAGCAGACCACGAGGCCGGTGAAAGAGAAGGTGAGCTTGGTGCCGGTTGCCTCGACCCAGAGCCCGCCGATCGCCGAGTTGGGGCTGAAGAAGACCAGCATGTAGAAGCCGAGCACGGTCGGCGGCAGGACCAAGGGCAAGGCGGTCACGGCCTCGACCACCGCCTTGAGGCGAGAGCGCGTGACGGAGAGCCACCACGCGATCGGCGTTCCCACGATCAGCAGAATTATCGTGGTGAGGGCGGCGAGGTGCAGCGTGAGCCAAAGGGGGCCGAGGTCGGGAATGGTCATCACCCGGATTGTATCCGCCGCTCCCGGCTCACGCGCAACCCCTAAACGGGACTAGAAGCCGTAGCCGAAGCTGTCGATGATGGCATGGGCCTCGTCGGATTTGAGGAAATCCAGGAAGGCCCTGGCGGCGGCGTTGTCCTTGCCCGCATTAGTCAGGATGGCATCCTGCCTGATCGGCTTGAACAGATCCTGCGGCACGATCCAGAACGAGCCTTCCGATGGCTTGGTCGGGCTTTGCACCGCCGAGAGGGCGACAAACCCGAGTTCCGCATTGCCGGTTGCCACCATGCTATGGGTCTGGCCGATGTTCTCGCCCATCACGATCCTGGACTGCAGCGAATCCCAAAGCCCAAGGGCCTGCAGAGTCTGCCGTGCCGCGACACCATAGGGCGCCAGTTCCGGATTGGCGATGGCAAGATGCTGGAAGCTGCCGGCCTTCAGGGTCTCGGCCCCGTCGCTGCCGATCATTTCCTTGTTGCCGCTCCAGAGCGCCAGCTTGCCAACCGCATAGGTGAATTGGCTGTCGCCGTCGCCCGCCCCTTCCTCGGCCAGCTTGGCCGGGGTCCTGGCATCGGCCGAGAGCAGGATATGGAAGGGCGCTCCTTCCTTGATCTGGGCGTAGAGCTTGCCGGTAGAACCGGTGGTGGCTACGATCCTGTGGCCGGTGGCGGCTTCGAATTTTGGCGCCAGTTGTTCAATCGCTTCGGCGAAATTGGCTGCGACAGCGACCAGCGCCTCGTCAGCCCTGGCGCTCGAACTGCCAGCAAGAATGGCCATGCCGAGAACGCCGGCGATGAACAGCTGGATGGCGCGCAGGCGCAACATGTTGGATCTCTCCCGTCAGACGTTATATGCAACCGTATATATCGAAACTGAACCGCCGTCAAAGCGCTCGCTTCACGGCTGTTTCGCGTTGATTTTCTTGGATAATCGAATCACCTCGATTAACATCCCGGGCAGCGCGATTCCGCGCGAGAGAGGGAGATTTCCATGGCGCATGACGCACCCGCCGGCAATTCCGGCCCCGGCAAGCTGGCCATCCGCAATATCGGCATGATCCTCTCGGGCGATCTTGAAAACCCGATCCTCGACGGCGACGCGCTCCTCGCCGAAAACGGCAGGATTACCGCCTGGGGCAAGGCCAAGGACCTCGATCTCGACAATGCGGCGACGGTGATCGACGCGCAGGGCGTCACCCTGGCGCCGGGCCTCATCGACAGCCATGTGCATCCAGTAGCCGGCGACTGGACGCCGCGCCAGAACCAGATCGGCTGGATCGATTCATCGCTCCATGGCGGCGTCACCACCATGATCTCGGCGGGCGAGGTGCATATGCCCGGCCGGCCGAAGGACATCGTCGGTCTGAAGGCGATGGCGATCTTCCACGCGCGCGCCTTCGGCGCCTTCCGCCCCGGCGGCGTCAAGCTGCATGGCGGGGCACCCGTGATCGAGCCCGGCATGACCGAGCAGGATTTCAAGGAACTCGCCGATGCCGGTGTCAAACTGCTGGGCGAGATCGGTCTGGGTGGCGTCAAGGACGGGCCCACCGCGCGACAGATGGCGGGCTGGGCCAGGAAATACGGCATCCAGACGACCATCCATACCGGCGGCCCCTCGATCCCCGGTTCCGGCCTCATCGACAAGGATGTGGTGCTCGAGGTCGACGCCGACGTCGTCGGCCATATCAATGGCGGCCACACGGCCCTCCCCGACAATCAGATCCGCTGCATCTGCGAGGGCTGCCAGCGCGGGCTCGAAATCGTCCATAACGGCAACGAGCGCGCGGGACTTTTCACCCTGCGCACAGCGAAGGAAATGGGCGAACTCCGCCGCGTCATCCTCGGCACCGATGCGCCGGCCGGTTCCGGCGTACAGCCACTTGGTATCCTGCGCATGGTCTCGATGCTTTCCTCGCTGGGCAACATCCCGGCGGAGGTCGCCTTCTGCTTCGCCACCGGCAATACCGCGCGCATGCGCAGTCTCGACACCGGCCTCATCCGACAAGGCATGGCGGCGGATTTCGTCTTCCTCGACAAGGCGCAGCATTCCGCCGGCAGGGATTTGCTCAATTCCGTCCAGCTCGGTGATCTGCCGGGCGTCGGCATGGTCGTGATCGACGGCGTGCCCCGCATCCAGCGGAGCCGCAACACACCGCCCGCCACGCGCATCCCTGATCTGGTGAAGGGCAAGCTGGGGTAGATCCAACGTGCCGCCGCTCGCTTCAGGGGGGAGCGCTTCGGCTCTCAGCTCAACGCCTTCAAGAGCGCGATGAGTTGTGCCCGTTGCGTTGCATCGAGCGGGGCCAGTGTTTCTTCCGTTATTCGGCGCGCAACCGCAAAACCCTTTTCGGCCTCGGCACGGCCGGCTTCGGTCAGCGCTACGACCACCCGGCGCGCATCATCGGGGTCCGGGCTGGTTTCGGTGAGGCCACGAGCGGTCAAGCGGTCGACGACACCCTTGATGGTGGCGGCGTCGAGGGCGATCAGGCGCCCAAGCTGGTTCTGCGAGGTCGGCCCCATTTCATGGAGCTTGGCCAGCGTCGACCATTGCGGCGCGGTGAGGTCGCTGCCGAAGGCGGCAGTGAAAATCGCGGTATGGCGCTGGCTGACCTTGCGCAGGATGAAGCCGATCTGCTCGTCCAGCGTATAACTGGCGTCGGCATGCGCCTTGCTGCCGAGGGGGGCGGCCATCAGCGTAAGCCGTCCTCGCCCTTGATCTCGGCCTTGGTAAGCCCGCCGACGCGGGGCAGGGGGCGGCCGCTATCGGTGACGGCGATCGCCACCATGATCTCATTGGCGCGCGGCGCGTCGTTGATCTGCACCTCCATCCCGTCGAAATGGCTGCGTACATAGGCGGCGTCCTTGTGGCCCAGCGGCACGTCGAGGACGCAACCCAGGCCACCGCGCTTCTTCGAGGAGGGGATGAGGGCGGCGCCCTTCTCGAGTACCTTCCGGACCGGCGCGCCCATCTTCGGGTGCAGGATGGCGGCGGCGTGTTCCAGTTCGCCGTTCTCGCCGACGGCAGCCGCCTTGCCGTAACTCTCGGCCCTGGCGCCCTCGATGCCCAGTGCGGCGACCGCCTTCTCTGTCAGCAGCCTGCCCAACTCCTCGCCGATTTCCATCAGCGGCGTCAAATCCTCGACATACTTGCCGGCGAACGGATTGGCGATCACGGCGACGGCGGCGGCACGCCGCGTCGGCGGGTTGATACCCTTGTCCATTTCGCGATGGGTTTCCTCGACGAAGGTAGCAATCTTGCGGATCTCGGCTTTCATCGCAATCCGTCCTCTCCCTTGATCTCGCTGGCGGCAAGGCCGCCCATACGGTTGTGAATGCGGGCGCCCGTCGTCATGACCAGAGCAAAAAGCAGTTCGTCGGCGCGCGGACTGTCCGGAATGCCGATCTCGACCGCGTCGAAATGGCTGCGCACATAGGAGGCATTGACATGCGTCACCGGCACGTCGAGGCGGGTACCCGGTCCACCCACTTTCTTGGTGGAAGGCACGATGGCCTTGCTGTTGCCGAGTACCTCTCGCATGGCATAACCGCCCGGCGCATGCCACAGGGCGCCATGTTCCAGTTCACCCGCCGACCCGACGATGGACCCCTTGCCGTACCCCTCGACGATCGAGCGGTCGCCACCAAGTGCCGTCACCATGTCCTGGGCAAGGGCGAGGCCGACGGGCTTTAGGTCCTCCATGAAGGGGGCGATCTCTTCGACATAGCGGCCGGCAAAGGGGTTGCGGATGACGACCAGGCCGGCACAACGGCGCAGCGGGGTGTTGGCCCTGGGGCCGCCTTCGTGAAAGATCTCCTCGACGGAGATCAGGCGCTTGCGGATCTCAACCTGCGGCATGGCTGCGCCACTCCTTGTTCGTTTTGTTCGCTTTGTTCGTTTGTGTCGTCGGGGCCCGCGCGATGCCTGCGACAGGACCGGACAGGCCGACCAGCCGCGTCGATCCAGCGAGGCGCAGCGCGGCGGCGCGAATGAGTCCGCTTTCGACCAAAAGTCCGGCATGGCGGGCGCCATGATCAAGGGCCTCTTCAATCTCGTCTTGAGAAAGCGCGGCAACCGCGCGGGTGACGAGTCGCTCACCCAGATCGCTGTCCGGCTGGATCGAGATTGCCTGGGCGCGGGTGATTGCCGGATGTCCAGGCAGGTCGACGCGGTTGGCGATCATGGTCGCGGCGGCATCGGCCTCGGCAGCGCTGTCCGCCAGCACGGTGACCGCGTCGGCAATGCCCAGCGAGAACGACCGGCCGTGCCGGCCGCTGGTCGCGATGCCATGGATGCCATCCTCGGCCTGGATGACGATCTGGCCATCCAGGATCGTTGACAGTTCCGGGCGCACCATCATGCCGATGGCGAAACTCTGCCCTGGCGCCAGATGCAGGGCAATGTCGCCGCCATTATTGACATAGGCGCGGGTGAGGGGTGCCGCGCGCAGCATGGCGGCAAGGATCGTGTCCGCCCCGGCACCGGCCACCGCCGCCATCGGCGTGATGAAGTCCAATGCCGCAAAGGGTCTTGTTGCCAACAACATCTGGCGCGCAGTTTCGCCGGTGGGTTCCTGCCCGGCTTCCTGCCGCAGCAGCGGTAATTCCGCGCACAACTCATCCAGCAGCGTGGCGAAGCGGGCGCGCGCGGCTTGATAGGCGGCCGTCACTGCTTCCCACGTGCCCTCCGCGCCGATAACGAGATCGATCGGCCCATCCTGCAGATGCAGGCGCTTGCCGTCCGGCAACAGGCGCATCTGCTGGCGTGGCATCAGCGCCCTCCGCCCTTGGTCGGCTGCATGTTAAACGGCCAGGGCGAATCCCGACGCGTTGCTACGCGCAGCCTCTTGTTGTTGTCGCCCGCCAGGGTCTCCAGCCGCCGCACGTGATCCATATGGCCGCCGAGTGTCGCGTAATCATCCAGCCGCAGCGTGAACTCGATCGGCGCCACCAGGGCCGGCGTCGGCACATAGCCGAAGGCGTTTTGCGGCAACAATGTCACATCGACCATCAGCGTGATGCCGCCGCCCGGCCAGACATAGGCCGGTGCCCCGCCGCAGGTGACATAGGTCAGCGCGCTTTTGACCGATTGCGTGAGGCGCACCGGGTTTTCGGTAACACCGGCCCGCAGCGACCCGCCGGCCCCACCCATGAAGAGCACCGTGGAGAGGGCCGGCTCGCAATTCTCCTTGATCCGTGCGACGGAGTCCTGCAGTGCCTGCGGCATGTCCGTTTCGACCGGCTGCAACGCGTCGTCGAGCACGTAATAGCCGGCATGCTCGCCGGTGGTGCTCACCATCAGCATGGTCGTGCCGGGCTTCGCCACCTTGGCATCGAAGGGCAGCAGGATGGAGAGCGGGTCCGAAATATCGGTGCCGCCCCAGCCGGTGCCGGGCTCGGCCACCTGGAAATAGCGGCCGGGTGTCGATTTGCGGCCCTTGAGCTTGATGCCGGTATCGGGAATGCCCAGCAGCTTGCCAGCCTGGTGCTCGGACAGCACGCCGGTGATGTGGTCGTCGACCACCACCACCTCGTCCACCTTGCCCTGCCATTGCTTGGCGAACATGCCGATGGTGGCCGAGCCGCAGCCGACCCGCATGCGTTCTTCCTGTTGCCCGTTGACGATCGGCGCCTTGCCGGCTTCGACGATCACGGTCGAGCCGCCGTCGATGGTCAGCTCCACCGCCTTGCCGTTGCACAATTCCAGCAGCGTGTCGCAGGTGACGCGGCCCTCCTTCTTGGAGCCGCCGGTCAGATGATGCACCCCGCCCAGCGACAGCATCTGCGAGCCGTATTCGCCGGTCGTCACATGGCCGACGGCCTCGCCTTGCGCACGCACGCTGGCCTGTTCCGGGCCGAGATGCCGGTCGGTGTCGATTTTGATCTTGACGCCGCAATAGCTGAAGATGCCCTCGGTCACCACTGTGACCATATCGACGCCCTCGACCTCGGCGGCGACGATGAAGGGCGCCGGCTTGTAATCGGGATAGGTCGTACCGGCGCCGATCGCGGTGACGAAAGTGTTGCCGGCATGGAGGAGGTCGCCGTCCCAGTCCTGGACGCTACCGCCGAAGGGCACCACCGCCTGGCCTTCCGCCAGCGTCTTGTTGAGGAGCACATGCGGATCGACCCGCACCAGCTCGCCGCCCGCATTGGCATAGCGGTCGCAGGCACCCGTGGCGCCGTCGCGGATATAGCACAGCACGGGGCACGCGTCGCAGCGGATCTTGCCGTCTTCCGTCTTGGCTGGAATGGCGCTCATTTGCGGCTCTCCAGGATCGCGGCACGGATGCGGTCGGGTGTTGCCGGCACGCGGGTGAGGCGCACGCCGGTCGCATCGGCAATGGCATTGAGAATGGCGGGTGCCGTCGGGATCAGCGCCTGTTCGCCGATGCCCTTGGCGCCGAACGGACCGATTGGCGCCGGGTCCTCGATCAGGATGCTTTCGATCGCCGGAACGTCGCCGATGGTTGGGATCAGATAATCGTGCAGGTTCTCGCCGCGCCCCGGGTGGAATTCCTCCATCAGCGCAAGGCCGATGCCCTGCGCGATGCCGCCCTCAATCTGGCCTTCGACCAGTGTCGGGTTGATGGCACGGCCGACATCATGGGCGGCGGTGATCTTCCGGAGTTTGACGGTGCCGAGCTCCGTATCGACCGCCAGTTCCACCAGATGGGCGCCAAAGCCATAGACGGCATAGGGCACGCCCTGACCATCGGCGTCGAGCGGTGCTGTCGGCGGATCGAAGGTTTCCTCGGCCATCACCACGTAGCCGTGCTGGTCGCAGGGCAGGGGACCAAGGTCGATGCGGTGCGCTGCGGCGCCGTCGCGCACGGTGATGTGCCCGTCGCCGAAATCGAGCTTCGCATCCTCGCCGGCATTGGCGAGGCGCAGGATGCGCGCGCGCAAGGCGCGGCCGGCCAGTTCCGCCGCCTTGCCGCTGACGAAGGTCTGGCGCGAGGCGGAGGTCTTGCCGCAATCGGGTGTCTGATCCGTATCGGCCGACAACAGGTCGAAGCGTGCGATGGGCGCCCCCAGCGCGTCGGCGCAGATCTGCGTGATGACCGAGTTCGACCCCTGGCCGATATCGACCGCACCCTGGTGGAGCGCCAGGCGTCCATCCGGCTTCAGGCCGAGGCGCATGGTGGAGGGGTTGGGCAATGACGTGTTGCCGCAGCCATACCACATTCCGGCGACACCAACGCCGCGGCGGGTAAGCGAGGGCACGGCATTGGCCTTCCCCGCCTCGGCCCGCGCGCGCGCCCAATGCGGCTTCAGCGCCTCAAAACAGGCCCGGATACCGGTACCGGGCCCCAGCACCTGGCCGGTCACGGTTGGCTGGTCCGGCCCCAGCGCATTGATCAGACGAAAATCGAGGCGGTCGATGCCGGCCTTGTCCGCCAGCATGTCATAGAGCTGTTCCTGCGCGATCGTTGCCTGCGGCACGCCGAAGCCGCGAAAGGCACCAGCCGGCACTACATGGGTATGAACGGCGCGGGTGAGGGCCCGGTAATGAGGCAGGAAATAGGGCCCCGAAGCATGCACCGGCACGCGGTTGGCGACGGTCGGTCCCCAGGAGGCATAGGCGCCGGTGTTGAAGTCGCCCTCGAAATCCATCGCGACGAGCTTGCCGTGCCTGTCCGCGCCGACCTTCACCCGCATGCGCCCGGGATGGCGCTTGGTGGTGGTGGCGATGGATTCAGTGCGTGAATAGACGAGGCGCACCGGCTTTCCCGTCAGCCAGGCGGCCAGCGCGAGATAGGGTTGGACCGAGAGGTCGAGCTTGGAACCGAAGCCGCCACCCACTGCCGTCGGCACGATGCGAATTGCTTCCGGCTTCAGCCCCATGATCTTGGCGAGATCATCGCGGTCCATAAAGGGGGCCTGGGTGCAGGCATGGATCTCGAGGCGCTCGCCGACCCGCCGGGCAAAGCCAGCCTCGGGTTCGATATAGGCGTGTTCGACGAAACCGGTCTCGAATATGCCCTCGACCACATGGTCTGCACCCGCCAGCGCCGCCTCGGCGTCGCCCTTGACCACACGGCCGCGCACCAGGATGTTGCCGGCTCGCGCCTCATGCACCAGATCAGTTGCAGCGAGAGCGGTGTCGAGGGTGAGGTGGGCCGGAAGCTCGGTCCAGGTGATCGGGAAGGTCTTGAGGTCGAGCGCCTCGATTTCATCCTTGTCGCCCACCACGGCCGCCACCGCCTCGCCCTTGAAACGGGCGTGGGTTGCAGCGAATACCGGCTGGTCGGCGAAGGGCGGAATGACGCCAAAGCAATTCTCGCCCGGTATGTCGGCGGCGGTCAGGATGCGGGCGATGCCGGGATGCGCGCGCTGATAGGCGGCAAGGTCGCCGAAGGCAAAGGCGGCGTGATGATAGGGCGAGCGGATCACCCGCAGCAGCAACGCATCCCGGGGATGCGCGTCGGCGCCGAAGACGTCCTCGCCCTTGACCTTGCGCTGCCCGTCGAGCCGCTCGATGCGGGCGCCAACAGCAGCACCACTGTCCGGCAACTTCGCCGCTTGCTTCTCGGCAGTCGCATCCAGCACGGCGGCGACGATCTTGCGATAGCCGGTGCAGCGGCACAGCACACCGCCCAGCGCGTCCTGCACTTCCGTCTCGGATGGCGCCGCCTTCCGCTCGAGCAGGGCGGTGGCCGCCACCAGCATGCCGGGCGTACAGATGCCGCATTGCGCGGCTCCATGGCGGAGAAAGCTTTGCTGCAGCCGGGCCGCCGTCTTGCGCTGTCCCAAACCTTCGATGGTTACGATCTCGCGCCCGGCCACCTGGCCCAGCGCCACCAGGCAGGCACAGGACGCCTCGCCGTCGATCAGCACCGTGCAGGCGCCGCAATCACCGGCATCGCAGCCGATCTTGGTACCCTCCAGATGCAAGGCATCGCGCAACGCCTTGGAGAGGCGCCAATCCGCCGGCGCGTTCACGGTGATCTGCGCACCGTTGAGGGTAAGGGGAATGCCGGCTCGTGAAGCGTATTTGGGGGAATCGTACATGTCAGTTCCCCGCGGCCAGCATCGCTGCCGCCGCCACGCGCCGCAGCAGGATCAGGGCCGCATCGCGACGATAGCCGGCGGTCGCACGCACGTCGTCGATCGGGGCTAAAGCGGCCAGGTGTCCGGCGTGAAGCCGGCCCGCGATCTCCTCGGCCTTCCGGCAACCCACCAGCGCCGCTTCCGCCTCGGCAAGGCGCTGCGCCACGGCCGAACAAGCGCCGATAGCGATGCGCGCCTGGCCCACGCGGCCATTTTCCAGGGACATGGCAACGGCAATCATGACAATGGAAATAACCAGGTAGCGGCGCGCGCCCAGTTTGCCGAAGGCCGAGGCGTTTTCAGCCACATTGCGCGGCACAAGGATGGCGCTGACCATTTCACCGGGGAGGAGGGCCGTCTTGCGATTGCCGAGGATGAAGGCGCCGAGCGGCAGCCGGCGCGTCCCCGCCGCACTCAGCAATTCGACCTCGGCTTCCAGCGCCATCAGCGGCGGCACGCTGTCGGCAGCCGGCGAGGCGTTGCAGAGATTACCGGCGATGGTGCCTCGGTTCTGGATCTGGATCGAGCCGATCTCTTTTGCCGCCGCCTTCAGGGCGTCGAAACCCCTGGGAAGGGGCTGTGCCACGATCTCGCTCCAGGTCGCGGCGCCGCCGATCCGGATATGTGTGGGCGTGGTGGCGATGCCGCGCAGATCGGCCAGGCGCGAAATGTCGATCACCGGATGTTCGATCACCTGCTCCCCCTGGGCGGGGAAGAAATCCGTGCCGCCCGCCAGCAGGCGCGCGCCCGGTTCGGCCATCATCGCCAGGGCCGCCTCGACCGATTTCGGCTGCAGAAACATGCCGGCTGGAACCCCTCTTGCTTGGCAGCCTCACCCGCAACCTCCCGCCGCCACTGGCGCAATTGCGGAAGATTGTTTGTATGCAAATAATTCTCCCGTGCGCCGCTGCCGTCAAGAGTGGAATCGGAGAAGCCTTCCGCTTCTTGCCCTGCAGCATTAAATCTTCGAAGAATGGCGTCCCATTTCGGCATGAGGTGCGCGCCATTCCCGCTTCCCGGTCCTGGATCGTTGGCCTTGTGGTAGCGGCATCAATTCTTGGCGCCGTGCCGGCCCTGGCGCATACGACCGGCAATGCCTTCGTTCTGCTGCTGCCGACCGGCTACTACCTCGCCGGAGGCACGCTGGCGGTGGCATTCTCCGTCGTCGTCGCCTTCTTCCTGCCGGCGCGGATATGGACATCTCTCCTGCGGCAGCGGGTTGATCTCGGCGCTGTGCCGGAACCGCCGCGCGTGCTGCTCGGTTCCGTCGCATCACTCCTGTTGCTCGGCCTCATCGCCGCCGGCTTCCTGGGCAATCCGGATCCCCCTGCCAATCCGCTCCCCATCGTCTTCTGGTCGCTGTTCTGGGTCGGCTTCCCCTTCGTACAGGCGGTCTGCGGCGATGTCTGGTCATATCTCAACCCGTTCCAGGCGCCTTACCAGCTGCTCCGCCGCCTGACCGGTGGGCGGACATTCGCCTATCCCCCCTGGCTCGGGCATTGGCCGGCGGTCCTTGCCTTCATCGCCTTCGCCTGGTTCGAACTGGTCGATCTGGCGCCCGACGATCCAGACCGACTTGCCTCGGCGGTACTCGCCTATTGGGGGGTCACGCTCCTCGGCATGCTGCTCTTCGGCGGCGAGACCTGGCTTGCCCGGGCCGAGGCCTTCACACTCTTCTTCCGCCTGATGGCCGCGCTGGCGATCTTTCGCCGGGAGGTTGGCGGCGATGGCCGGCCCCGGCTTGTTCTCGGCTGGCCCGGCACCCGCCTGCTCGACCAGCCGCCGCTCGGCTTCGACGGCATCTGCTTCGTGCTGCTCACCCTGGCGACGGTTTCCTTCGACGGCCTATCCAAGACCTTCTGGTGGCTGGCCTTGGGCGGCATCAACCCGCTGGAATTCCCCGGCCGCAGCGCGGTCATGGAACTGAATTCGCTGGGCCTCGCAGGAACATGGTTGGCGCTGCTCGCGGCCTATCTGCTGGCCTGTGGCTGGAACCGGGCCTTGGCCGGTCGCCTTGCCCTCAGCATCATCCCGATCGCACTCGCATATCACTTCGCGCACTACCTGACAGTAATGATGGTCGATCTGCAGTATGCCGCCAGAGTGGCAAGCGATCCCTTTGGCCTGGGCTGGAACCTCTTCGGCAGCGCCTCGCTCTATGTCACCACCTCCTTCCTCACGACCTATTCATCCGTCGTCATGATCTGGAATGCCCAGGCGGGTGCCATCGTGATCGGCCATGTCATCGCCATCGTCCTCGCCCAGGTGATGCATGCCGAGCAGTTTGTCGGCAACCGCCTCGCCCATCTGCCGCTCGCCGCGCTGATGGTGCTCTACACCCTGTTCGGTCTCTGGCTGATGGCGACGCCGGTTGCGGGGTAGACGATCGGCCGCTTGAGTTTTGCGGAGGCCCGTGTTTTATTTGTACACAAATGGTCGCCCACAAGACCAAACGAGGCTGAGTGATTCGAGCGATCCGCTCAAAACCGTCCGCTCAAGACAGGGAGTTGCGACATGAATCCGAAGTCCCCCATACCGGCATCATCCAAATCGGTCACCCGCCGTTCCGCGCTGAAAAAACTCGGCGCCGCCGCCGGCGCTGCCTCGGCGCTGACACTGGCGCCCGGCTTCGTGCGCTATGCCCAGGCGCAATCCAGTGCACCGATCAAGCTCGGTTTCCAGGTGCACAGCACCGGCATCGGCGCCGCCTATGGCCGCTGGTATGACCGCACGACCCAGGCGGCGGTGGCGCTCATCAACGAGGCGGGGGGCATTTCCGGCCGGCCGATTGAACTCGTTAGCGAGGATGACGGCACTGACCCCAAGCGCGGCGCCGAGGTGGTCGAGAAGTTTGCCAGCCAGCACAAGGTCGACCTCGTCTTCGGCACGCTCTTCTCCCATGTCGTGATCGGTGCGGCGCCGCGCGCGGGCGAACTGAAGATGCCCTATTTCGTGGTGAGCGAGGGCTATCACGTCGCCTCCGGCGCCCTCAATCGCTACGTTTTCCAGCCCGGCATCACCGATGTCCGCTCGCAGGTGAGCGCGATGGCGCCCTGGATCGCCGGCAATCTCGGCAAGAAGGTCACCATGATCTTCCCCGACTATGCCTTCGGCCATGACCATCGCGACTTCTTCTCTGCCGCCATCGAAAAGCAGGGCGGTTCCATTGCGGCCCTCCTGCCGATTCCGCCGACGGAAGCCTCCTACACGAAATATTTCCCGCAGATCCCGGCCGATACCGAGGTGATCTATCACGTGATGGTCGGGCCGGGCGTGCTCACCTTTGTCAAGGAAATGGGCGAGCATTTCGGCTCGCAGCGGCCGCAGATCTTCGGCTTCGTCGATTCGCTTGAGGCTGTCGACATCGCCAGTCCCGGCCTCGAATTCCTCGACGGCACCTATTTCTGGGAGGCCAATCCGCGCTATGCCGGACCGAGTCAGACTGAATTCGACAAGTTCTTCCGCGAGAAGGTGGGCGTCGACGCCAACGGCGCCAGCGTTTCTGATCCGAAGGACATTTCGACCTATTCACACATGTTCGGTTGCTGGGAAACGCTCTACGTCATCAAGCAGGCGATCGAGGCCAGCGGCTATCAGGGACCGGCCGATAGGGCCAAGCTGATCGAGGCCACCGAGGCCATGACCACCTTTGCCGCCGGCAACGAGCATCCACAGGGCGACAAGACCTTCGACGGCAAGCGCCACCAGTGCTACGGCCATCAATTCATCTCGAAGGTGGAAAACCAGAAACTCAATGTCGTCCACCAGACCTCGATCGAGGACGGCATGTACGAGAACGATACCGACTACACCAAGCAAGCCCTGTAGCCCCAGTTCTCCCTTGTCATCCTCCGCGAAGGCGGGGGATCCACGAGTTTTTCTGCCTGACGAATTCGTGGATGGCCCGCCTTCGCGGGCCATGACATGGAGGGGCCGACTTCATCGAAGATAGGACATTCCCGCTTGGCATTCGGGCCGCATCTACTTCTTGCTGTGATGGAAGGAACCGTGACCGCCTTCGTGCTGGCCCTCACGGCACTTGGCCTGTCGCTGGTCTTCGGTGTCATGCGCATCGTCAACGTGGCGCATGGCGAGTTCTTCATGCTGGGCGCGGTGCTGGCCTGGGGCTTCACCGCGCTAATCCCCGAACTGCCGTTCTGGGGGTTCATGCTGGCTCTGCTGGCGGCGCCGGTCTGCGTCGCCGCGATCGCGGTCATCGCCGATGCGCTCGTGCTGCGCCGCCTCAATTATGAGCCCGAGGCCACCATCGTCGCCACCATCGGCCTGCTCTACATCCTGCAGCAATCGGTGCTGACGCTCTACGGTCCCAATGCGCAGCCGGTGGTGGCGCCGATCAGTTTCCGCGTCGTACTCCCCTGGTTCGGCTATTCCGGCTACAAGCTGGTCGTCATCGGCGCCGCGGCCCTGCTGCTGATCGGCGTCTGGTATGCCATCACCCGTACCAAATTCGGCCTGGTGATGCGCGCGACGCAGTTCGACCGCGAGACGGCGCAGGCCTTCGGTGTGCCGGTGAAACTGGTCTACGCCGCCGTATTTGCACTGGGTGCCGCACTTGCGGCCATTGCCGGCGTCCTGGTGGTGCCGCTGCAGCAGGCGCACTACCTGATGGGGCTCGACCCGCTGCTGCTCTCCTTCATCGTGGTCATCATCGGCGGCCTCGATTCCCTCAAGGGCACGGTCGTCGCCGCCTTCATCATCGGCCTAAGCGACGGCATCATCTCGATGTTCTTCTCGCCTACGCTGGCAAAAATCATCGCCACATTGGCGGTTGCCCTGGTCCTGGTGTGGCGGCCCCAGGGCCTCTTCGGGGCGCGCGCAAGATGACAGGCAGAGCGCGCGTATGGGTGTTGCACGGCGGCGTCATCCTGCTGCTGTTCCTGCTGCAATTCGTGCTGCCGGACTATCACCACACCAACGTCGCCCGCATCATGGTGCTGGCGACTTATGCCATAGGCTACAACCTGCTCATCGGCTATACCGGGCTCCTGAGCCTCGGCCATGCCATGTTCTTCGCCACC
Organism: Dongia mobilis; assembly: GCF_004363235.1. GTDB lineage: Bacteria > Pseudomonadota > Alphaproteobacteria > Dongiales > Dongiaceae > Dongia > Dongia mobilis. The sequence goes on along the minus strand of NZ_SNYW01000011.1, from coordinate 263,066 downwards.
GGACTCTATGGTGCCGGTCTGCCGATCTACTATTTCGGCCTGCACCCCGTGGCTGGCTTCCTGCTCGGGGCGCTGCTCGCTCTCGTGCTGGCGTTCGTCGTCGGCCTGATCGTGCTGCGCACCAGCGGCGTCGCCTTCATGATCGTCACCATGATGTTCGCCCAGGCCTTCTTCCTGGCGACGCTCTATTTCAACGGGGTGACGCGCGGCGATGAGGGGCTGGTGCTGGCAGCCGAAGCGCGGCGCTTCGGTTTCCTCGGCCTCGATCTCGATCTGGCCGAGCCCGCTACCCGCTACAATATGGCTCTTTCGCTGTTCACGGGTGCCCTGCTGATCTGCCTCGCGCTGGTGCGCTCGCCATTGGGTCGCGTCATGATTGCCATCCGCGAGAACGAGGAGCGGACGCGGATGCTGGGCTACAACGCCCGCGACTACAAGCTGCTGGCGCTCTCGCTTTCCGGCTTGCTCTCGGGCGCAGCGGGCGCCGCCTATGTGCTGCTCTTTGCCTATATGGGGTCCAGCTTCGCCGCCATCCAGTATTCGATCCTGCCGCTGCTCTGGGTCCTCCTCGGCGGCATCGGCACGGTCATAGGCCCGCTGATCGGCACCGCGCTGATGTTCTACCTGATCGACAAGACCAGCGAGGTGATGCAGAGCTACCTCATCGTGGTAGGCGCTGTGCTGGTCGCGCTGGTGCTATTTTTCCCGAAGGGGCTCGCCGGAACGCTGCGGCAGCGTTATGCGCGGTGGCTGCCATGAGTTTCCTGCGGACCGAGGCGCTCAGTCGCAGCTTCGGCGGCCTTGCCGCCGTGGCTGGCGTCGATCTTTCCGTCGAGCCGGGCGAGATCCGTGCCATCATCGGCCCGAACGGCGCCGGCAAGACGACTCTGGTGAGCCTGATTTCAGGTCGGGTGCCACCCAGTTCCGGGCGCATCGAATTCGACGGCGACGACATCACCGCGCTGAAGCCCTGGGAACGGGTGCTGCGCGGGATTGTCTACACCTTCCAGATCACCAGCATCTTCCGCAATCTGACCCTGGCGGAGAATGTGATGCTGGCGGCGCAGCGCGCGGCAAGCCGTGACCAGCCGCTCTGGCGCGGGCTCGATGACCGGGCCGTGACGCAGGCCGTCGATGCGGCGCTGGAGCGGGTCGGCCTGGCCTCCCGAGCGCAGGAACTGGCGGGCGAGCTTGCCTATGGCCATCAGCGCCTGCTGGAAGTTGCCATGGGTCTTGCCTTGCGGCCGAAGCTGCTGATCCTCGACGAACCGACTCAGGGTTTGTCGGAACAGGAGATCGCGGATTTCTGTGCTCTGGTACGGTCGATCGCGATGGATGCCACGATCCTGCTGATCGAACATAATATGGATGTGGTGATGGCGCTGGCCCAGCGCATCACTGTCATGAACAACGGCGCCCTGCTGGCGGAGGGGACGCCGGACCAGATCATGAACCACGCCGAAGTCCAGCGCGCCTATCTGGGAACGTGATGCTTAAGGTCGATGCCATCAATGTGTTCTATGGCAGCGTGCAGGTGCTGCGCGATGTTACGTTCGACCTGAATCCGGGCGAGATCCTTTGCCTCTTGGGGCGTAACGGCGCCGGCAAGACGACAATCCTGAAATCCGTCATCGGCCAGATGAAGCCACGGACCGGCCGGATCTCGCTCGAAGATATCGATCTGACAGCGCTGCCGCCGCATGAGGTGCCGAAGCAGGGCATCGGCTATGTTCCCCAGGGCCGGCGGTTGTTCGCCGAACTCAGCGTCGAGGAAAACCTGCAGATGGGCCTGCTGGCGCGCAGGCGCGGCGGCGACGTGCGTGCGCGCGTACTCGATCTCTTTCCGGTCCTGCGAGAACGCCTCGGCCAGCGTGCGGGTACGCTTAGCGGCGGTGAGCAACAGATGCTGGCAACGGCGCGCGCCCTCTGCCTCGAACCACGGATTTTGCTGCTCGACGAGCCGACCGAAGGCCTGATGCCGATCATGATCGCGAAGATCCTCGAGATCGTCGGCACCCTGCGTGAAATGGGGGTCGCCACCATCCTGGTGGAGCAGCGCGTCGAATCGGCCCTCCATGTTGCCGACCGAATCGCCTTCATCGAGAACGGCCGCGTCGCCGAGGTGATGACGCCCGATCGTCTGCGCGACGACCCCAGATTGCTGCATCAGTATGTCGGCGTCGGGGTCAAGGGCTAGAAGCCGCACACCCCGCCGCCATCGACCGAAAGAATGGCGCCGTTGACGAAGCCGGCCTCGGGCGAGGCGAGATAGAGAATTGCCGCCGCCACTTCCTCCGGCGTCGCCATGCGCTTCATGGGCGAGCGGTCATGGGCGGCTTTCAGATACTTGCCGGCATCGCCACTGGCCTCGGCCGCCTGCCGGATCATGTCGGTATCGACATTGCCGGGACAGACGCAATTGATGCGGACCTGCTGCGCCAGTTCCAGCACCATGGCACGGGTCATGTTGACGACCGCCGCTTTCGAAGCGGAATAGATCGACCCCAGCGGATAGCCGATGATGCCGGCATCGGAGGCAAGGTTGACGACGCAGCCGCCGCTTGCCTTCAGCGCCGGGAGGGCGGCCTGGATGGCGAAGAAGGTGCCGGCCACATTGGTTGACATGGTGCGGTCGTAATGCGCCTGGTCCACATCCTCGATCTTCACTTCCGCGAAGAAACCGGCGGAATTCACCAGCACGTCGAGTCCACCCAGCCCGGCGATGGCGCCACTGACGATGGTCGCTGTTTCGCGCTGGTTGCCGATCTCGCCCAGTGCCGGAACGATGCTGGCGCCGGGGTGGCTGGCAGCGAACGCATCATAGCTGTGCCGGCTGCGGGCGCCGACGGCGACCCGCGCTCCCTCGCTCACAAAGGCCGCGACGGCAGCCGCGCCGATTCCGCGTGCGCCGCCCGTGACCAGGATTTTCTTGTTCACAAACCTCATTGCCTTCCCCTGACGGACGAATCTCGGCCGGGCCAGTCAGGAGACTGGCAGGGCCGGTCGCTTGATCTTGATCAAAGATGCCACCCGATGGCCAGATACATCAAGCCGCCGCCCGCCTTTGCCGCATCCTGATCGGCAGATATCGGCCTTCACCGGAGGGAAGCCTGTGAGTGCGCAGCCCGAAGCCCATCTCGCCAGAGCCGGCAACCCTAGCATCCGGCGCCTGTCCGGCCGCATTGGCGCTGAAATCTGCGATATCGATCTGGCTGGGCCGCTGAGCGACGAGACGGTGGCGGCGATCCGCAGCGCGCTGCTTGCCTATCGCGTTATCTTCTTCCGGGGTCAGGGGCATATGACGGACGGGCAGCAGGAAGCCTTTGCCGGCCGCCTCGGCGATCTGGTGCCGCATCCGACCGAGAAGGTGAAGGCCGGCACCATGGGCATCCTGGAACTGGATGCCGCCGCGGGCAACGGCAAGGCCGATGTGTGGCATACCGACGTTACGTTTGTTGATGCCTATCCCCGCTATTCCGTGCTGCGCTCGATCGTCATCCCGGAATATGGCGGGGACACTATGTGGGCCAGTACGGTTGCGGCCTATGAGGATCTGTCGCCCGAATTGAAGCAACTGGCCGAGAGCCTGTGGGCCATTCACAGCAACAAGTATGACTACGCCAGTACCGCGACCAACATGACGGCGGCCGAGAAGGCGCATTACGAGAAGGTCTTCGCCTCCGCGCAATACGAGGCGAAACATCCGGTCGTGCGCATCCATCCCGAGACCGGCGAAAAGTCGCTGGTGCTGGGTTATTTCATCCAGCGTATGGCCGGTCACAACCATGTCGATTCGGCCCATCTCTTCAATCTGCTGCAGAGCCACGTTATTAGGCCGGAAAACACCGTGCGCTGGAACTGGCGCGTGGGCGATGTCGCCATCTGGGACAACCAGGCGACCCAGCATTACGCGCTCAATGATTACGACGGCCAGCGCCGCGTCATGCGCCGTGTGACCATTGCGGGCGAGGTCCCGGTCAGTGTCGATGGTCGCCGGTCCGAACAGCTCCGCAAGGGCGCCTAGTTGATCGGTACGACGGAGATCGCATTGTAGGGTGAGCCGTCGATGAGACGGGTCGACCAGACGAGATAGACCAGGACGTTCCTTTCGGTGTCGAGGAAACGGGTTACCCGCAATTCCTTGAAGAAGAACGAGGTATCTTCGGAGAAGACGACCTCGCCATCTTCGTCCTGCGCGATCTTGTCCTTGAAACGCAGCGGCCCAACAGCCCGGCAGGCGATCGAAAACCGGCTGGGATCCTCTGCGAAACCCATGGCGCCGCTCCACCCGCCTGTTTCCGCCCGGCTGATATAGCAGGCGGCATTTTCCACCTTGGGATCGTCATAGCGTTCTACCACCACCTTGTCGTTCGGACTCATCATCCGCCAAGTGGTGGATACCTCGCCGATCCGATCCTGGGCAAATGCCGGCGCACCCCAGATCAGGAGCAGGGCAAGGCCGGAAATCATCCGATTGGTGCGCATTCAACTCTCCCTGTTGAGGCGGGCACGGGCGTCAAGCTGGTTCGGCCCGCTTTTGTTCCAGGGCCAGAATAACAATGCGACCGGGAACCGCACAGGGGCTGATCCTGTTGCACCCGGAGCGCCAACCGACCACATTCTCCTCATGACGCCAAAGGAAACCATCGCTGAAGACAGGTTGCGGCGCCTGGTCGAAAGGTTGCCGGCCGGGATGGCGCGGTTCGTCCACCGCCTGCGCCGGCCGGCTGCGCGCTGGCTACGCATTCCGGCGGCACTTTTTTTCGTCGCCGGCGGCATCCTGTTCTTCCTCCCCGTGGTCGGCCTATGGATGCTGCCATTGGGTCTGTTGCTTCTGGTTGAGGACGTGCCGGTCCTGCGACGCCGTGTGTATGGGGCCGTAAATTGGCTGGCCGAACGCCGGCCGGACTGGTTTGCATGAGCGACTGGCTGCCGCCACCTCTTGCCTTCCTGTTCTCCACCCTGCACACCGTGCTGGCGCTGGCGGTAAGTATTCATGTATTGCTGCGCAAGCGCGAGGCGGGGTCTGCCATCGCCTGGATGGGCCTCGCCTGGCTGTCGCCGGGCATCGGAGTCATCCTTTACCTGCTGTTCGGCATCAATCGCGTCCATCGCAAGGCATATCGCATTCGCAGCAGGCGCGAACTGCCACGCCTGCTGCGTCTGCCGGATGCACCACGACGCAGCGATCATCTGGCTCCGCTGGAACTGGCGGTCGACAGCCTGACGGGGAGCGCGCTGCCACCGGGCAATCGGATCGATCTGCTGCGCGACGGCGAGGAAACCTATCCGGCCATGCTGGAAGCGATCGACCGCGCGTCGACCAGCATCGCCCTGGCCAGCTATATATTCGAAATGGACGACATTGGCCGGTCGTTCGTCGCGGCCCTGGCGCGTGCACGGGAGCGCGGGGTTGCCATCCGGGTCATTGTCGACGGCGTCGGTAGCGGCTATCTCCTTTCGCCGGCCTATCGGGCCATGAGCGCGCATGGAATCGAGGTTGCGAGGTTCCTGCACTCTCTCCGGCCCTGGCGCATGGGTTTCCTGAATCTCCGCAATCACAAGAAAATCCTGGTGGTCGACGGCCGCATGGCTTTTGTCGGCGGCCTCAATATCAGCATCGACCACCTGCCGGGCAGCGATCCGCCACATCCCATACGCGACGTACATTTCCGCGTCACCGGCCCGGCGGTAACGCAGATTGCCGAGGCCTTTGCAGCCGACTGGTACTTTGCCGTCGGCGAGGAACTCAGCGGGGAAAGCTGGATCCCGCAGCTTGGACCTGCCGGGACAGCCGAGGCGCGCGTCATCACCTCAGGGCCGGATCAGGATCCAGCCCGGCTCAGCCTGCTTCTGCAGCAGGCAATCAACTGCGCCCGCCATTCGATCGCGCTGGTGACGCCTTATTTCCTGCCTGAGGAGCGCCTTGTGACTTCGCTGATGCTGGCGGCGATGCGCGGTGTTGCAGTCGACATCGTACTGCCCCAGTCATCCGACAACTTGCTGGTCGACTGGGCGACGCGGGCGCATGTGGCGCCTCTGTTGGAGGCCGGCTGCCGCATCTGGCGGGCGCCGCGGCCCTTCGATCACTCCAAGCTTCTGTCGATCGATGGCGAATGGTCGCTGATCGGTAGCGCCAACTGGGATGTGCGTAGCCTGCGCCTCAATTTCGAGATCAGCCTCGAGGTTTATGACCGCGACTTTGCCAGGCTGATCGAACAGCAGGTCATGCGGCGCCAGGGACGTCGGCTGACCTTGCGCGGCCTCAGTCGACGCTCACTTTCGATCCGGTTGCGCGATGCCGCGGCGCGGCTCCTGCTGCCCTATCTGTAGTGCGGGGCTTGGGCTCGATCAGCACCTCGATCGGATGATGATCTGACGGTCCGCGTGCGAGTACGCGGCTTCCACTGCAGGAGAGAAACCGGACCAGGCAGCGGTCGAGCCGGGTTTGCAGGCGGTGGGTGGCGCTCCGCGGCCCGACTTCCACAAAATCGGGGATGCGGATGGCGCCGATGGCGTTGCAATCACCGATGATGACGGTCGGTCCCTCGGTTGCATGGGCGACCGCCAGGAGTTGGCGTCGATTGAGGATCTGCCCGTGCGAAAGATGCACATTGGCAAAGGCAATGCCGTCCAGGAAGAGAAGCTGGGCAAGGCGTGGCGGTACCCGCAGCGGGAAGGGCGAAACCGGCAGTGGCACGGAATAGGGGCTCTCGACGTCGTGCGGCGACCAGGCCGCAAGGCCATAAACCCGACGCTGCATCGGTTGCCAGTGCAGCGTTCCGCCGACGAAATGCACCAGGCTTTCCAGCGGCTGCTTGGCTTCCTGCATCAGCAGCAGGTCCGGCCTCTCGGCCTCGACGAGGTCGGCAAGGTCGCCGACCACGGCGCCGCCACGATGCCAAAGATTCCAGGAGATGACCTTGAGTGGCGCAGTCATCCGCTGTTTCTGGCGCCTGTCATGTCCTTCAGGCGGCAAGGGCGGTGGAATCGGTCAGCGTCACGCCGGTCTTCTGCATATCGGCAACCGCCCCGGCCAGCGATCCGCCGAGATCGATGGCACGGCAGGCGTCCATGACGACCCGCGTTTCGAAGCCGAGACGCCGGGCGTCGATGGCCGAATAGGCGACGCAGAAATCGGTGGCGAGGCCCACCAGGGTGAGGCGTCCCAGCCCACGCTCGCGCAGATAACCGGCAAGGCCGGTCGGCGTGGAGCGGTCGTTCTCGTAGAAGGCGGAATAGGAATCGATCGCGTGGCGGAACCCCTTCCGGATGACAAGTTCCGCCCGGGTCCAATCGAGGCCGGCATGAAAGGCGGCGCCACTGGTGCCCTGCACGCAATGATCCGGCCAGAGGGTCTGCGCGCCATAGGCAAGTTCGATGGTCTCGAATGGCGCCTTGCCGGCATGCGAGCTGGCGAAACTTGAATGGCCGTGCGGGTGCCAATCCTGGGTCAGTACGACATGCTCATGGCCGGCGATCAGGCGGTTCACCAGGGGGATGATCGCGTCGCCGTCCTTAACCGCAAGCGCACCGCCGGGACAGAAATCGTTCTGCACATCGATGACGATCAGGCAGTCTTGTGCAGCAGGCATCTCGGCTGACCTCCTGAGTGAATTGTCCGGCCAAGATCATAGAGCGAAAGCCGAGCGTGTCGCAATTCCGCCACTGCTGAGAAAATGGGCAGGCTGTCACCCGATCCGCCGCGATCGACACCGCTCGCCACCCGGCCGGCCTTGCAGGGCTCAGGCCGTCGTGCCGGGATACTAGCCGCGCAGCACCTGGCCGCCATCGACCACCAGCGTTTGGCCGGTCACCCAGGAGGCCTGCGGCGAGGCGAGGAAGAGAACGGCATTGGCAATTTCGTCCGGCCGGCCATAGCGGTCGAAGGGGATGCTCCTGCGTACGTTCTCGTAGGTTTCCGGCTCATTTTCGCGGCAGCGGTCCCAGAAACCGCCCGGAAAGTCGATCGATCCCGGCGCCACGCAGTTGACACGTACCCTCTTGGGCGCGAGGCGCAGGGCCTCGGAAGTGGTGAACTGGATGAGGGCCGCCTTTGCGGCCGCATAGGCGGGCTGGTCGGCCGAGGGCATCAGGCCAGAGATCGAGGAAATGTAGACGATCGCCCCCGCCGGCGCCTGTACCAGGTGCCTCTCGGCCGCTGCACTGCCCCGCACGGCCGCCATCACATCTACCTCGAAGCAGGCCTTCCAGGGATCACCGGTCTCGTCCATGCCAGAGGCATTGCTGACGAAGACGTCGATCCCGCCCAGGGCCGATGCCGCCGCATCGACATAACCGGCAATGGCCTTGTCGTCGGCGAGATCGCAGGTCGCAGCATGCACCTTGCCTCCGATGGCAGCGATCTCGGCGCGGGTCTTTTCCAGCGTCGCGGCGCCACGGGCGCAAATGGAGACGGCGGCACCCGCCTGCGCGAAGCCAAGCGCAATCGAGCGGCCGATCCCGCGACTGCCGCCGGTGACGATAACGCGGCAATTGGTAAAGTCGAATGTCATGATCCCCTGTCCCTCCGGATACTCAGTCCGCCATGTTCCGCTCACGCGAGCATGGCCTCGATCAACTCCACGACGGCCAACCCTTCGTCCAATGTCGCAAGATGGTTGGGTTTGCCGTCCAGCAGCAAAGCGAGATGGTCGAGGGGTGCCGAGGCGGGGTAATGCGGGCCGGCTTCTCCTGTGAATTCGAGGTGCTGCCAGTCGACGATGGCGGCCTCGCCCCTCGAGCCGGTGACGGCAAATCGGATGTCGTCATCCCGGTCGCCGCCGATCGCGGCATCGAGGTGAAAGACGAGATCGCCATGGCTGATCTCGGCCACCAGCGCCGTTTCCGTCCCGTGGGCCGGGCGTGTGACCAGCGCCTTTTGCAATTTACCCGGACCGAACAGCCGGTTGGCGAGAAAGATGTAATGCGAGACGACCTCTCGGGTGAAGCCACCTTCCTCCGCGCCGGCAAGCCAGGCGCCGGCGCCCGATTGCCAGGAACGCGGCCATTGCGCGAAGCGGGCACGCAGGCTGATACCGGTCAGGTGGTCAAGCTGGCCGCTGGCGACTACATAGCCGAGGCGCAGCGCCACGTCGCGGGCGGCGAAGCTGAAATTGACGGCCGCCGGAATGCCGGCTTCGGCCGCGATATCGCGGCAGGCGCGGGCGGAGGCGATGCTGTGGGCAAGCGGCTTTTCGCACAGGATCGGCTTGCGGTGTCTGGCCGCCAGGCGAACCACTTCCTCATGTACCCGCGGTGGCGTCGCCGTGTAGACCGCATCCACGGCCGGGTCGGCAATGACGGCTTCGGCGCTCGGCAATTGGGGAAAGGATACCTGCGGCCGTGCCGGGTCGAAACCGGCGGCAACGCTGAAGCGTGGATGTGCCGCCAGCAAATCCGCCATTTCACGTCCCATCACACCAAGCCCGACGATGCCGAAACGATAGGTCTTCATGAACCCTCCACACCTGAGACTCAGGCCAGTGAATAGAACATGCGCATCGATGTCGCCAGCAGGAACAGGGCGAAGAACTTGCGCAGGATACCCCCCGGCACCGTATGGGCGACGCGGGCGCCCAGCGGCGCACAGATCAGGCTGCCGGGCACCAGCATTGCGACAGCCAGCATGTTGACATAGCCCAGGGACGTTTCCGGCAGGCCGGCGAGACCCCAGCCGGTGACGACGAAGCTGATCGCCCCCGGCACCGCGATGATGAGTCCGACCGCCGAGGCGGTGCCGACCGCGCGTCGTATCGGATAGGAACAGAGGGTGAGGGTGGGCACGGTGAAACTGCCGCCGCCGATACCCATCATGGCCGAGAAGCCGCCGATGGCGATGCAGATCGCCTGCCGCCAGGGTGCCACGGGGAGCGATTTGGCGAGGTGGTAGTCGCTGCGGGCAAAGGCCAGATAGCTGGCGATGACGAGGGCCATGACCGCGAAGATCAACGTCAGGGTGGCACCCTTGGCGATGCTGGCGAGGACCGAGCCGATAACGACGCCGACGGCGATCCAGGGTGCCCATTGCTTCAGCAGCCCCCAATCCACCGCGCCGCGACGATGATGAGAGCGCAGCGAGATGATCGAGGTCGGCACGATCGAGCCCAGCGACGTACCGATGGCGATATGCATCCGGAGGTCGAATTGCACGTCGAAGGCGCCCAGCACATGGAACAGGACCGGGACGACGACGATGCCGCCGCCGACGCCGAGCAATCCCGCCAGAAACCCCGAAAAGCAGCCAGCCAGGGCAAGCATGCCGGCAAGGAGCAGGATATCGTAATCGAACATGGCGCCATTTACCGTCGCCGGCTCAGGCCGGCAGGACGTTCAGTTTTCGGAACTGGAGCGAGATTCGCTGGCCCCGGGCGAGTGCCATCTGCGCGAATTCGGGCGGCAGGGCGACATCCAGCGAAACGGGCGCGTCTGCCAATTGCACCTCCACCCGCGGCAATGCGCTGGCCCGGAAGATCTGCTGCACGATCGCCGGCACGCCTTCCGAACTGATGACGATTTCTTCCGGACGCACATAGGCGATACCGGTGCCCTGGGTGAAGTCCGCCGGCTGCCCTGCCGCGACATAGGTTCCGGCAACCCGGATGCGACCGCCCTCAACCGTGCAGGGAATGCGGTTGGCACCGCCCAGGAATTCGTAGACGAAGGCCGTGCCGGGGCGATGGTAGACCTCCTCCGGCGAACCCACCTGTTCGATGCGGCCGTGGTTCATCACCACCACCTTGTCGGCCAGTTCCAGGGCCTCTTCCTGGTCATGGGTCACGAAAACCGAGGTCAACCCCATGGTGTCGTGCAGGCGCCGCAGCCACTTTCGCAGATCCTTGCGCACCTTTGCGTCGAGCGCACCGAACGGTTCGTCGAGCAGCAGGACCGAGGGTTCGATGGCGAGCGCGCGGGCCAGGGCCACACGCTGGCGCTGGCCGCCGGAGAGCTGGCTCGGGAAACGGCCACCGAGGGAATCGAGCTGGACCAGGCCGAGCAGTTCATCGACCCGGCGCTTGATCTCGGCCTTGTCGGGCCGTTGCCCGCGCGGACGAACGTCAAGGCCGAACGCGATATTGTCGGCGACGCTCATGTGGCGGAACAGCGCGTAATGCTGGAACACAAAGCCAACCTGGCGTTCGCGCAGCTTGCGCCCGGTCATGTCGAGATCGTTGAACAGGATCTGCCCGGCATCCTGTTGCTCCAGCCCGGCCAGGATTCGCAGCAGGGTGGTCTTGCCGGAGCCCGACGGCCCCAGCAGTGCCACGAACTCGCCCTTCTCGATATCGAGGCTCACTCCATCGAGCGCCGCAAAATCGTTGAAGCGCTTGGATATATCCTTGATCTGCAAGCTCATGGCGAGCCACCTTTCTGTTCAAGCTGAAGTGCCGCAGCTTGCTTCGATGCCGCGTGTCAGATGCCGTCGCCCATCGTCATGCCGGCGGAGCGCCCCAGCAGCACATCGGACAGCGACGTGCGGTCGAGAATGCCGGAGGAGGCGTCGCGCACCTGCTTCAGGACGTGCCGGATGGCGCAGGTGGCCTCGTCCTCGCAATCGCTGCAGCGCCGATAGGCGGTAAGGCTAGCGCAGGGTAACTGCGCCAGCGGACCGTCGATCAGGCGAATGACATCACCGAAATAGATATTCTCGGGCGGCGTGGCCAGGGCATAGCCGCCACGCTTGCCGCGGAAGCTCTGCACCAGGCCATGGCGCTTCAGTTCCAGCAGGATAAGCTCCAGGAACTTGCGCGGCACTGCCTGCTTTGCGGCGATTTCGGCAATGCCGACAGGATTCGAATCCGATGGATTGTCGCGGGCCTTGGCCAGATAGATCAGCGCCCGCATGGCGTATTTGGCTTTTTGGGACAGCATGCTCAAATCTCGATAGGGTTACTAGAGAATTGAGCGTTGCGTCCAAAAATGTCAAGGATTTTCAGGGGAAATTTTCCGTGAGCCACCCGAAAGTGGGGCGACAATAGCCAAGCTGTCCGCCGGGTGCCAGTGGATTTGCGATCCCCGATGCAAAGGCGGCTGGAACCATTCGAGCAACAAGGTTCAGTGCGCCATCGCCCGACCGTGGCGGATCAGATCGGCAGCGCGTTCGGCGATCATCACCACGGCGGCGTTGATGTTGCCGGTGATCATGTCGGGCATCACCGAGGCATCGACCACGCGCAGGCTCTCGGCGCCGCGCACGCGAAGCGCGGTGTCGACCACGGCCAGCGGATCAGCGTCCGTGCCCATTTTGCAGGTGCCAAGCGGATGGTGGACGGTGATCGACGTCTTGCGGATATGGGCGTCGATCTCGGCATCCGCATCCTTGTCGCCGCCGGGAAAGAATTCGCGCTCGATGAAGCGCCGCATCGGTGATTGCGCCGCCACCTCGCGCGCCAGGCGCACACCGGCGCGCAGGGCCTTCCAGTCGCTATCCGTCGACATGAAGCGTTGCAGGATCCTGGGATGCGCCGCTGGATCGGCCGATTGCAGGGTCACGGCACCGCGGCTCTCCGGATGCAGCATGACGATGCGGCAGGCAAAGCCGTCCTTGAAGGGCTGCTTGAAGGGCTTCATGTAGGGATAGGCCCCCAGTGGAGCTGCGGTTAGCAGGAACTGGATGTCGGGCAGGGGAACATCGTCGCGGCTCTTGAGAAAGGCGGTGATGCCGCCCGGCACATCGGCGGCAAAACCGGTGCCGAGGAAATAGGCCTTGCCAAGTTCCCGCGCGATGCGGTCGTAGCGCATCATGGGGAGGAACGGCCCCGGTTCCTTGCGGTGGTACATCAGGATCACCGAAACGTGGTCCTGCAGGTTCTTGCCGACCCCCGGCAGCGCCACGCGCACTGGAATATCGTGTTGTTGCAGCTCCGCGGGATCGCCGATGCCCGAAAGGTTCAGCAATTGCGGCGTGTTGACCACGCCACCGGCCAGGATCACCTCGCGCCCCGCCCGCGCTGTCCGGGTGACGCCGTCCTGCACATACTCGACGCCGACGGCCCGATGGCCGTCCATGACGAGGCGTGTGGAAAGCGCCCGCACCTCGATGCAAAGGTTGCCGCGCGACCGCGCCGGCTTCAGATAGGCGGTGGCGCAGCTTGAGCGGCGGCCGTTGCGAATGGTCATCTGCAGGCGGCCAAAACCGTCCTGGCTGGCGCCGTTGTAGTCCGCAGTCCAGGCATGCCCGGCGCGCTTGCCGGATTCGGCGAAGCTTTCCAGCAGCGGATCCTGGTAATGGCAGAATTGCGTGCCGAGCGGCCCGTCGCCACCGCGATAGGCATCGGCGCCACCCTCCCAGCTTTCCTGTTTGCGGAAATAGGGCAGGGCATCGTCATAGGACCAGCCGGCAAGTCCCGCCGCAGCCCAGCGGTCGAAATCACCCTTGTTGCCGCGCACATAGGCCATCGCGTTGGTCGAGGAACAGCCGCCAACTACCTTGCCGCGCGCACACTCCACGGCACGTCCGTCGACGCTGGGCTCCGGCTCGCAGAAATACATCCAGTCATGAAGCCGCTTCTGCAGGATCTTGCCCCAGCCCAGCGGGATATGAATCCAGGGATCTCGATCCCAGTCGCCGGCCTCCAGGATGAGAACCGATGCGCCGCCGTCTTCGCTCAGCCGGTTGGCGAGCACACAGCCGGCAGACCCGGCGCCAACGATGACGTAATCGAATTCCGAAGCCCGCGCCATGACCGCCATCCCTGTTTGCGCAAAAATGGTTCACGCCATCCGGCGGAATGTGAACCAATCCGGCTTTTGCCGTTACCAATCGTTAACACGGGCAAGGCGGGGCGACAAGCGCCCGGGCGCTGAACCTGGACGCCGCGGCTGGTACCGGCAATCGGCTATTGCTGCGCGCTGCCGGCGGGAAAGGCGTGCTGGAAGATATAGCGCTGCACGTCACTGAGGTGCTGCTGCATCAGTTCCTGGGCGCGGTCGCCCTGGCGCGCCGCGATCGCCGCGGCGATGTCGCGGTGAAAATCGGCATAGACCGCCTGGCGCTTGTAGCAATTGGCATTTTCGCCGAGGCGCTGCCAGCCGCTGTCGCGCCGGCTCGATTGCAGCGTATCGTAGATGGCAAGGAACAGCGTGTTGCGGGCGATCTCGGCGATCGTGCGGTGGAAGCGCGAATCGGCCTCCTGATAACTGATCGTGTCGCTGGCGCTGCGCGTTTCCTCGACCAGGATCTGGAGGCGATTGATCTCGGTCTGCGAGGCGCGAAAGGCGGCAAGCCGGGCCATGACCGGCTCGATAGCAAGCCGCACTTCGATAACTTCCAGCGGATTGGTATGGTCGAGAATGCCGTCGAAGGCGCCGGTCACCGCAGCATCGGCGAGGGCGCCGAGAGATACTCTCTCGGCGGCCACCGCAACGGCGGCAAGCCCGCCGCCATTGCGGCCGGAGCCGTTTTCGCCATTGCGCTGGCGGCTGACGAAGGTGCCGCGGCCCTGATGTCGCGAGATCTGGCCTTCCTGCTCAAGCACATCGAGGGCGCGGCGCAGCGAACGCCGCCCGACCCCGAGTTCGAGCGCCAGGGTCCGCTCCGGCGGCACGCGCGAATCGGCCTCCTGGCGCGCGATCAGGCGCCGCAATTTGCTCAAGGTTGGGTCCACGCGTTCCATGCAGTGTTCCGGAACCGGCTTTCTCTTTCAAAGGCGGGCAACAGGGGAAGCATTGGTACCAATGTTCCGACAATTGATACCACGATCTGCAGACTGCGACAATTGTCGCACCATTAGGCCGCAATCTGCTGGATACAACGCTGGCGCCCGATCTGGCTCCGACTTCCCGTTGACGCTGTCGGAAAGAAATGGTTACGTTCTCGGCCAGAAGGACGCCCGGGAAACGAACCAATGCCGAATTGGTTCGGAACGGCGAATAGCGGAGGGTGATGATGTCGGCACAAGGCAAGACCGGCGCCCGGCTCGAGGGTAGCAATCTCCAAGCGGCGCTCGACCAGTTACACGCCGATGTCGAGAAGGCGAACATGGCCGGCTATTGGGTGGTCGACCGTACCGTCAAGAACGACGAAGACCGCCAGGTGATGGACAAGCGCAAGGCCATCCCGTTTTCATGGAAGTACAAGTCCGAGATCGAACCGCTGCTCTACCGCTCGGCCGAACTCATCACCACCGAAAGCTCCGAGCGTCGCTCGCTTGTCCTGGTCAATCCCGGGCTGGCGCCGAAGCGCGCCACCACCACCAACATGTATGTCGCCTATCGGCTGAATGATCCGCGCGAGATCATGCCGCCACACCGGCATTCGCCGAACGCGATCCGCCTTGGCCTAACCGGCAAGCAGAACTTCACCGGCGTCGAGGGCGAGAATATCACCTTCGGACCGGGCGATCTGGTGCTGACTCCCCATGACACGTGGCACAATCACGGCAACCAGGGTGACGACAACGCCATCAACCTCTCGGTCCTCGACCTGCCCCTGGCCGAGACCATGAATTGCATGTATTTCGAGCACGACTACACGGAGGAGGAAGAGGGCATCCGGGTCGCGCGCAAGATGCAGTCGGAGCGCTTTCCGCCGACCTATTCCCAGATGGTCTATGGCCATGGCGGCCTGCTGCCGCGCTTCGTCTCGCATCATCGCGGTGCCGGCGCGGCATCGCCGATGTATGTCTATCGCTACGACATGATGCGCGAGGCGCTAGAAAGGTTCCGCGACTGGGACGGCGACCCGCATGAAGGTATCATGATCGAGTATGTCGACCCGACCAGCGGCCAGCCGGTATTCAAGACCATCACCTTCTTCATGCAGATGCTGCGGCCTGGCGAAAGGACGCTGCCCCTGAAGCAGAGCGCCAGCCTCGTGATCTCCCCCTTCGAGGGTGAGGGCTACAGCATCGTCAACGACCAGAAGATCGAGTGGAACCAGTTCGACACGGTGGCCGTGCCGGGTGCTTCCTGGTGCCAGCACGTCAATACGTCGGATCGCGACCCGGCAATCCTGTTCGTGGCCAGCGACGAGCCGGCGCTGAAGGCGCTCGCCTTCTACCAGAAACACGGCAGAAACCAGAACGGCGACATTGTGAAGCTTGCCTAGGCGCGGCTTCGCTACGGACAGGAAATTATGGCACGCGCGAAGAATACCAAGCTGTTGGCCAATATCGACTGCCCCGGTGGTGGTCAGGTCTGGATCGATGGCAACATTCTCTATATCGGCCACATGCGCCAACCGACGGGAACGACCATCGTCGACGTTTCCGATCCGAAGAATCCGAAGACGCTGGCCCGTATCGACATGCCGGTGGGCTGGCACTCGCACAAGGTGCGCGTTGCCAACGGAATCATGGTGGTCAATCACGAGCGCCAGGGCATGGAAGGCGATGCCGAATTCGGTGGCGGGCTCGGCATCTATGATGTCTCCAGGCCCGCCAATCCGCGCCTGATCTCGAAATGGCGCACCCATGGCAAGGGTGTGCATCGCTACGATTTTGACGGCCGCTACGCCTATATCTCGCCGACCGCGGAAGGATATGTCGGCAATATCGCCATGATCCTCGATCTGAAGGATCCGGAGAAGCCGGAAGAGGTCGGACGCTGGTGGATTCCGGGGCAGTGGCAAGCCGGCGGCGAGGAATATCCCTGGGACAACTGGACGCCACCCCGGTGCCATCATCCCCTGCGCATGGGCGACCGGCTCTATGTCAGCTACTGGCATCATGGCTTCTTCATTCTCGACATCGCCGACATGGCGAAGCCGCAGCTGATCTCCGCGGTCAATACCTCGCCTACCTTCCCGCACCCGACCCATACCTGCCTGCCGATCCCGGAACCCCTGAAGGGGCGCAGGATCATGGTGGTTGCGGATGAGGACGTGGCAAAACTGTGGCCGGCAGCGCCTGCCTTTACCTGGATCTACGACATCACCAACGAGCATTGCCCGATTCCCATCTCGACCTTCCAGGTCGAGGGGCTTGACAGGGACGGGGCGCCGCAGCCGCCGATGATGGGTTGCCACCAGCCTTCGGAGCGGTTCAAGGGAACGACCATCCCCTTTGCCTGGTTCGCGCAGGGTTTGCGCATTCTCGACATTGCCGATCCCTTCAACCCCAGGGAAGTGGCGTTCTATGAGCCGGATCCGCCGAAGGGGTTCGAATTGTCATCATCCAATGATGTCACCATCGATGATCGCGGTCTGTGCTATCTGATCGACCGGCAGCGCGGCGTCGACATCATCGAAACCTCGGTGCTCTGATTTGAACGGCTTGACGGAAGAAACGGGGATCTGAAATGAGCGATATCACCACCATCGGCAAGAAGAACCCCAATCTGCCATTCCATCCGGCGGTCCGTGCGGGCGACTTCATATTTGTATCGGGACAAGTTGCCAAGGATGCGAACGGCAATATGTGCCACGGTAATATCGAGGAGGAAACACGCTGGACGATCGAGTCGATCCGGCGCATCCTGGCCGAGGACGGCGCCGATCTGAGCGACGTCGTGAAAGTGACCGTCTATCTCGAGGACGCGCGCAACTTCGGTCGCTACAACAGGGTCTTCGCCGAGTACTTCCCGGAGGGTCGCGTTTCGCGCACCACCGTCGAGGCGCGCGCGGTGATCGAGTGCAAAATCGAGATGGATGCCGTCGCCTACAAGCCGAAGCGCTGAGGCGAAATCGGGTAGAAATCGAACCGGCGGTTTGTCTCCGCCGTGACAGGGAGAAGAGAGATGCTGCGAGTTCTGGGCCGTTCCACGTCGGGCAACGTGCAGAAGGTTCTGTTCCTGCTGGAGGAACTGGGTGTGCCCTACAACCGCGAGGATTACGGTCGCCAGTTCAACAATACCCAGGACGAGACCTATCTCTCCCTCAATCCGAATGGCAAGGTGCCGACCCTGGTGGACGGTGATGCGGTCATCTGGGAATCGAACACAATCCTGCGCTACCTGGCGTCCAAGCATAAAAGCGCACTCTATCCGACCGATCTCGTCGCGCGGACGCAGGTCGAGCGCTGGATGGACTGGCTGCTGGCCTCGCTGAACGCTCCCTATGTGGCGATCTTCAAGGAATCCAAGAAACCGGCCGCTGAACGTGGGGCCAGTTTCGATGCCGATGCCAAGGAACTGAGGGCGCAACTGGAAATCCTCGCCAGGGGAACCGCTGGCCGGCCGTTCCTTGCCGGCAATGACTTCTCGCTGGCAGATGTCTGCCTCGGGCCCATCGTACATCGCTGTCTCGATTTCCCGGTCGATCTGCCGGGCCTCGACTCCTTGCGCGCCTGGCGCGACAAGGTGACATCGCGCCCGGCCTTCAAGAAGGCCATCGGCTGACGCAGGTTCGGAATTCCGCAGGCGGCAAAAAGACCGCCGACGAAGAAGAAACAAGAACAGGATCTGGCTCTATTCCGTCTGGGGGCGGCATGACCAAGGCAGCCGTTATCGGCTTGGGCACCATGGGACCTGGAATCTGCGCGACGCTGGCGCGGGCTGGGTTGACCGTCGCTGCCTTCGATCTCAGTGCCGAGCAGTGCGCCAGGGCGCCGGCCATGGTCGACATGGCAACGCAGGTGCTGGAGAAGCTCGGCGTTAACCTCGTCCCGGGTGGCTCGGTCGGCATTGTCGAATCGCTCGACCGTGCCGTGGCCGGGGCTGATCTCGTCATCGAGAACGTGCCGGAGAAGCTGGAACTCAAGCGGGAGATCTTCACGGCGATCTGCCGGGTCGCCGGCGATGGCGCGATCTTGGCCAGCGATACCTCCGGCATTCCCATCACCGACATCCAGGCCGGCATGGCAAACCCTGGCCGGATCGTCGGCATGCATTGGTCCAATCCGCCGCATATCATTCCGATGATAGAGGTGATCGCCGGCCGCGAGACCAAGCCGGACACCGTCGACTGGATGAAGGCATTCGCGCGTCGCATTGGCCATCTGCCGGTCGTCATCCGGAAGGACGTGCCGGGTTTCGTCGAGAACCGGGTGCTCTATTCCGTGATGCGCGAATGCGTCGATCTGGTGGAGCGGGGGGTTATAGACGCGCAAGACCTCGATACCTGCGTATCCTGGGGCATCGGCTACAAGCTGGCCGTGGTTGGCCCCATGTCGCTCCTCGATATGGCTGGTCTCGACATTTACAACGCCGTCGGTTCCTATCTGAATCGTGAGTTGTGTGATCGTGCCGACGTGGCACCCTATGTGACCGAGCGCGTCGCTGCGGGCAGGCTCGGCATGAAGACCGGCGGTGGTATCTACGACTATACGCCGGAAGGGATCGCAGCTCTGCGCGACGAGCGCGCGCGCAAGCTGGTGGCGGTACGGCGGATATTGCAGGAATAAGACGGGCGGGAGGAACCAGGAAGTACCGGCGGGAGCCCGAGATCCGGCCGCAAGATGACAACTGAACTCTGCAACAGACTGTTTGCGACGAGTACAACATCGAGAAAGAGCAGGAGGCTTTCGACATGATCAAGATTTCGAGACGGAATGCAGCACGGTCTGCGCTCGCTGCGGCAATGATGACCAGCATGTTCGCGCTTGCCGGCGGTGCGCTGGCGGCGGACGTGAAATCGATCGCAGTGCTGACGCCGGAGGAGCCGACCGATTACGGCTGGAACCAGCAGGGCCATGATGCCGCCAAGGCGGTGGCCGAGAAGTTCGGCCTGGAATTCATCCCGGCCACCGGCCTCGGCTATGGCGATGTCCATCCGCAGCTGCGCGAAGTGGCCGATGACGGCGCCAGCCTGATCATCGCCCATGCCAGCGGCTACAACACAGCCGCACCGGAAGTGGGTGCCGAGAAGGGCGTTCCCGTGGCGATCGTCGACCGCCCCGACGCCAACAAGCCGGGAGCCGTGGCCGATTACACCCTCTCCGGCCATGAAGGCGCCTATCTCGCCGGCATTCTCGCGGCGAAGACCACGACCACCAAGTCCGTCGGCATCGTTGTTTCCGGCGAGCCGCCCTCATGGAACTCGCAATCGGCCGCATTCGCCCAGGGCGTCAAGGCGGCGGATCCGTCCGTGAAGGTGCTCTATGCCGTCATCGGCCCGGCTGCCTATTCCGATGCGGCGGGCGGCCGCCGTGTGACCGACCAGGTCATCGCCGCGGGTGCGGATGTGATCTTCGGTCAGGGCGACGGTGCCACTTTCGGCATGCTGCAGGCGACCGAAACGGCAAAGTCCGCTTCCGGCGGCAAGGTCTTTTTCATCGACGTGATCGGTGACAAGACCGGCATGGAGGGGGCGACCAGCCTGCTCTCCTCGGTGGTCTGGAACCTGGTGCCGGTCTATACGGCCATGGTCGAGGATCTGCAGGCCGACAAGTTCGGCACGCGCGGCTACTCGATCCAGCTGGCCGATGATTCCGTGCAGCTGATCAAGACTGACAACGGCTCTGCCGAGGCCTGGGCCGCTGTGGACGAGGTCAAGAAGCAGATCGTCGACGGCAGCCTGAAGATCGATCCGATCTGGGATGCCAAGGACGTCCGCGCTCTGATGAGCTCGGTGACGGATGCCCCGGCCCAGTAAGTATTGACCAGCAGATACGTCGCCCAACGGCGACGATCCATAGGGGGCCACGCCGCGCCCGTGTGCACGGCGTGGCCCGCCTGTCGAGTGGATAGATGAACGCAATCACCGCGCCCAGCCCAGTTGTCGCCGTTCGTAACGTCACCAAGAGGTTCCCGGGGGTGCTCGCGAACGACCGTGTTTCGCTGGCGTTCCATGCCGGCGAGGTGCATGTACTCCTCGGTGAGAATGGCGCCGGCAAGTCGACACTGATCGGTATTCTGGCCGGCATGCAGCAGCCGGACGAGGGCGAGATCCTGATCGACGGCCAGGCGGTGCGTATCGGCTCGCCGCGACAGAGCCTTGAATTCGGTATCGGCACCGTGTTCCAGCATGTCCTGCTGGTGCCGAGCCTGAGCGTCATCGAAAACCTGATGCTGGGCGGCGGCTGGTGGGGTCGCCTCGTCAAGGCGCCGGCGCTCGCCCGCTTCCGAGAGCTGTCGACGCTGCTCGGCGTCGCCATCGATCCGGACGCGATCGTGGGGCGCCTTTCGCTCGGCGAGCAGCAGCAGGTCGAAATCATGCGCGCCCTCTGGCGCGGCGAGAAGGTACTCATTCTGGACGAACCGACCTCGATGCTGACGCCCCAGGGGGTGCGGGATCTGGGCGAGGTCATCAAGCGCCTGCGCGCCAAGGGGGTAGCGGTCATCCTCATTACCCACAAGCTGCTCGAAGCCTATGAGTTCGGTGACCGCATATCGGTCCTGCGATTAGGCCGCGTCGTCGGCGATATTCCGCCGGAGCGCCTCTCGGCGATGGGCGAGGCGGAAGCGACGGATGCCATCATCGAGCTGATGTTCGGCAAGGAGGCGGCGCGCTCGGGCGAGGCAGAGACCCTGGTCGACACCGCGCATCGGCAGCGCCAGGTGGCGCGCGACCGGGCGCCGCGCCTGACCCTGCGCGGCGTCAGTACCGAGGCGGCGCGTGGCGAGTGTCCGCTCCGCGAAGTGAGTTTCGAGCTCTGGCCTGGCGAGGTTCTCGGCATTGCCGGTGTCGACGGCAACGGTCAGAAGCATCTTGCCGAAGTGCTGGCGGGACAGCGAGGCGTTAGTGCCGGGCGGATCGAACTCAATGGCGGCGACATCACCGGGGCCGGCGTCCCGGCGCGGCGCCAGGCGGGGATCCGCTACGTTACCGACGAACGCCTGGGCGAGGGCACCGTCGGCATCTTCTCGGTCGCCACCAATCTGGTTCTCAAGGAGATCGGCCGGCCGCCCTATTGGAGCAGGGGATGGAGCGATTGGGACGGCATCCACGGCCATGCCCGCGACCAGATCGGCCGCAACGACATCCGCACGCCCTCCGAAAGGACGCCCGTCGCCAAGCTTTCCGGCGGCAACATCCAGAAGGTGCTGCTGGCGCGCGAGATCAACAGCGAGGCGCAGGTGGTTGTCTTCAACAAGCCGACCTACGGTCTCGACCTGCAGAACACGCGGCTGGCCCATGAACGCATCATCGCCAGCGCCGATCACGGAATTGCCATCGTGGTGATCTCAACCGATCTCGACGAACTCATCAAGGTCAGCGACCGCATCGGCGTGATGTTCCAGGGGCGTCTTGCCGGCATCGTCGAGAACGGCCCTGACATCGAACGCCGCGTCGGCCTGCTGATGACGGGAGTGGAAGCGGCATGAGTGCCAGCGCCGACATCGATTTGACCGCTGCCGAGCAGGAGCGGCAGGAACGCCGGCGGGAGATCCTGGCGGCGGTCCTGCGCGTTCTCATTCCGGTCATGGCTGCCCTGGTGATGGGCGGAATCATCCTGCTCATCCTCGGCAAGAATCCGCTCGACTATTACGGTTTCGTCCTGCGGCGCGGCCTGCTCACCTGGGGCGGCCTGCAGGAAACGCTCACCCGCATGGCACCCCTGCTGCTGATTGGCGCCGGGCTCATCGTCGCCTTCCGGGCCGGCATATGGAATCTCGGCACCGACGGCCAGTTCCTGATTGCCGCTGTGCTGTCCGCGGCCTTGGCGCCGGCTCTCATCACCGTCCTGCCGGATGCGTTGACCATCATCATCTGCATGGTGGTGTCGATGCTGGCGGCGGCGATCTGGTCGCTCATCCCGGCAATCCTCAAGGCACGCTATGGCATCAACGAGATCATCACCTCGCTGATGATGAGCTTCCTCGGCGTCAGTTTCGCCAATGTCCTGGTAAAGCTCTTCTTCCGCGATCCCGCGACCACGGTGCCACAGACCATGAGCCTGGCGGTTGAGGATCGCCTGCCGCGCCTCTTCGACACCACGATCCATCTGGGGCTCATCATCGCCCTTGTCGTCATCGTCCTGGTCCATGTCATGATGACGCGGACCGCCTTCGGCCTGAAATTGCAGGTAGTCGGGGCCAATCCGGCGGCAGCTGTCCATGCCGGCCTCAGAGTGGGCTGGCTTACCATCGCCACTTTCGCCATCAGCGCGGGATTGATCGGGCTTGGCGGCGCTGTCGAAATTCTCGGCGTCTGGGGTGTGGTGCGGGCGGATTGGAATCCGGCTTTTGGCCTGCTCGTGGTGCCGCTGGTGTTCCTCGCGCGTTTCAACGGCTATGCGACGATTGGCTTTACGCTGTTCTTCTCGGCGCTCATGATCGGCGGCGACAGCGCTGCACGGCGCGTCGGCGTGCCCAATGACTTCGTCCTGGTGCTGGTGGCATTGCTGCTGATCTTCCTGGCCGTGGTCGAATATCTCGACCATCTGCGCCGCAAGAAAGCGGGGGCCTGACTTCATGAACGCGCTTCTGGCCCAACCCTTCCTCACCGCCCTCGTTTTCGGGGCGATCACCGCCGGCATCCCGCTGCTGCTGGCTGGCCTTGGCGAGCAGATCTCCGAGAAGGCGGGTGTCCTCAATATCGGCATCGAAGGTATGATGTTGTTCGGCGCCTATGCCGGCTTCGTCGCCGCCTATTATTCCGGTTCCTTCCTGGTCGGGTTCGTCGTCGGCGGCCTCGGCGGTGCATTGGTCGCTGCCCTGGTCATGCTGCTCTGCATCCGCTTCGGTCTCAACCAGATCGTGATCGGCATCGCCGTCACCCTCGGCTTCGAGGGCCTGACCGCGATCCTGCATCATTTTCAGTTCAGCCGGACCTATCCGCGCCTTGCTGCGGCACCTGTCGTCGACATTCCGGGCCTTGCCGCCATTCCCGTGATCGGTCCTGGCCTCTTCAGTCACAATGCCATGGTCTATCTGGCTGTCGCCCTCGTGGCGGTGCTGGCCTGGGCTTTCCGCCACACCTATTTCGGCCTCAACCTGGAGGCGGCCGGCAACAAGCCTGCCGCCCTCGACGCCGCCGGTATCGACGTCATGAAGACCCGCACCATCGCGGTCCTTTGCACCGGCTTGCTGGCGGGGGTCGGCGGCGCCTATATGGCCAATGTCGGCGCCGGCATCTTCGTCCCCTTCATGACCGGCGGCGCCGGTTTCATCGGCATCGTGCTCGCCATGCTGGCGCGGGGGCGGCCCCTCTGGGTGCTGCTCGGCGCGCTGCTCTTCGGGGTCAGCCTATCCATGACCACGGCGCTGCAGGTGGCCGGCGTCAACATTCCCACCGATGTGGTCCAGATGCTACCATTCACCATGGTCATGCTGGTTCTGGTAATCTTCGCCCGGCACAGCGTGCTGCCGCCGGCACTGGGATTGCCCTATGTGCGGGGTGACCGCTGACGACGACCCGGATCCGTTTCAAGGGAGGTTGGAGAATGACCGATACGAAAGTCTATCTGCTCGATGGTGGTACATTGGTTATCGACGGTTTCCACGCCTTCTGGAACCGTGGCCCGGCCGGTGAGGTGCGCTTTCCCTGCTATTCCGTCGTGATCGAACACAAGGACGGACGCTACATGTTCGACACCGGCTACGATTTCGACCATGTCATGCGCGTTCTCCCGTTCGAGAAGCCGATCCAGGACGAAAGCCAGAAGATCCCCGGTCAGCTCGCCAAGATCGGCTTGAAGCCGGGCGACATCAACTATGTGATCAATTCGCACTATCATTTCGATCATTGCGGCGGGAACAAGCACCTGCACAATGCCTGCACCATCTGCCACGCCAAGGAGCTGGAGCAGAGTGCCAATTGCCAGCCCTTCGAGCATCTCGGCTATTCGGACCTTACCTTCTCGCCGGAAATCATGAAGGCGAAAGGCGTCGAACTGCCGCCCGATCCCGTGCTCGACGTCTATACCCCGAAATTCGAGACGCTCTCCGGCGATCAGGAGATCGCCAAGGGGCTCTGGCTGTTCGAGACGCCGGGCCACACGGCCGGCCATTACAGCCTGATGGTGGAGCTCAAGAACCGCCGTCCGATGCTGTTCACAGCCGATGCCTGCTACAGTCAGAAGAACATGGACATGATGTGCATCTCCAGCTTCCACCTCGACCCGACGGCGAGCCTCAATTCGATGAAGCGCCTGAAAGCGCTGGCCGAGAAGTACGACGCCGAGTTGTTCTATTCCCACGACCTCGAAAGCTTCAAGACCTACCAGACCGGCGCCAACTACTATTCGTGAGGCAGGCCGGGTAGCAAGAAAAAGGGGCCTGCCTCAGGCAAGAGGCGGGCCCCAGTCTTTAGGGACGTTTCTCCAGGGTAATCCTGCTAGTAGCGCACCATGCCGGCATCGACATTGAGCGCCTGGCCGGTGATCCAATGCGCTTCCTCCGAGGCGAGGAAGGCGACCGCCGGCACGATGTCATTGGGCTTGCCGTGGCCCTTGATCGCCTGCAGCATCTCGACGAAGCCGAAGGCCTCCTTGTGCGGCGTCTGCTGCACGCCTTCGGTATCGACAAGGCCCGGCAGCACTGTGTTGACGGTGATCTTGTAGGCGCCAAGCTCGGTCGCGAGTGCACGGCCGAAGGCCAGCACGCCGCCCTTCGAGGCGACGTAATGCGCCATGTTCGGCGTTCCCGCCAGCATCGAGTTCGAGCCGAAATTGACGATGCGGCCGTAATTGTTCTTGCGCATCATGTCGGAACCAGCCCGGCACATGAGATAGAGCCCGTCATAATTGACGCGGGCGACGCGGCGCCATTCCTCGAAGGTAAGCTCATCCCACTTCACGAAGGGCACGATGGCGGCGACATTGACCAGAACGTCGAGCTTGCCGGCCTTGGCGGCGACCGCCCCGAACAGATTCGAGACCGAGTCCGGGTCGCCGATATCAACTTGATGGCCGAACGACTTGCCGCCGATTTCCCTGGCGGTCGCCTCGGCGCCGGCACCGTTGATGTCGGCCGCGACCACGGTGGCGCCTTCCGAGCCCAGGCGCAAGGCGACGGCCTTGCCCATGCCCTGTGCCGCACCGCTCACCACTGCCACGCGACCTTCAAATCTGCGCATTTCGAACTCCCTGCTCATCGTGTTTGCTGATTGGTTTCCTATGCCTTGCCCTTGGCGATCACCCTGGTTGCCGCCTCGACGCCGGCACCGATATCGACTCTGCGGCCCAGTTTCCGGAGCGCGCCGCCAAAGGCGGTGACAGCGACGACGGCATAGATCGGCTCCGCCACCGGGCCCATATGGCCGATGCGGATGAGCTTGCCGAGGGTGTCATTGCGCCCGGTGGAGAGCACCACGCCGTATTCGGCGCGGGCGGCGGCGATAATGTCGGTATCCTTGAGGCCTTTCGGGACCCTGACCGCAGTGCAGGTGGGCGAGGCGATGGCTTCGCTTTTCGCCCAAAGCTCCAGGCCCATCGCCCGGATGCCGGCGCGGGTCGCCCTGGCGGTCAGCGCGTGGCGATGCCAGACCTTTTCCGGCCCCTCGTCCAGATACTGGTCGAGAGCCGCGTCAAGGCCGTTCACCTCGGCGACCGAGGGCGTGAAGGGGAACGGCTTCTTCCTGCTCCAGGCATCCTTCCAGTCCTTGAGGCTGAGGGCCGAGGCGAACGGCGCCTTCGGATTCTTCTCGATATGCTTCCAGGCCCGGTCGCTGACTGCCATCACGGTGAGGCCCGGCGCGCCGCCGAGGCATTTGCCGGGGCCGGTGATGAAGACGTCGGCGAAGCAGTCGTCGGGATGGATGTCCATGCCGCCGAAGGACGAGACCGCGTCCACGATCAGCAGGGCATTGTTGTCGCGCACGATCTTGCCGATCTCGCGGGCGGGGTTGATCGTGCCGGAGGGGGTGTCGTGGTGCACCAGCGACACGATCTTGATTCCCGGGTTCTTCTTGAACGCGGCAGCAACCGCCTTCGGTGAAATTGCCTCGTTATAGGGGACCTCGATCTCGACCATGTCCTTGTGATAGCGCGCCGACCAATAGCCGAAACCCTTGCCATAGACGCCCGACGCCAGGTTGAGGACGGTATCCTCCGGCCCGATCAGCGATGCGGCCGTGGCCTCGATGCCCGGTGCCGGCTCGCAATGCAGGATCAGCGCGGGCTCCTTCACCCGCATTGCCCTGGCGCATTTGCGGGCGACGGCTTCGTAGAATTCCTGGAACCAGGGGTCGTAGTCGTACTGCACGGGGCGGGAGAGGGCCTGCAGGATGCTGGGATAGGCCGCCACCGGTCCCGCCGACAGGGTGATCACCGGCTCCTTGACGCTGGCTTTGAAAGACATTTGGTTCGGCCTCCCCTGATTTGGTTCGTGGCGGCATCGTTCCGACCGCGACATTTGATATCTACAATGAATGATAGACTGGCGCGGCGGAAAGTGAAAATACTTATCCGCACGATCGGGAAAATTGGTGCAGGTGCCATGGCGACAAGGCGGGATAATTGGTTCGACGTGCTGATTATTGGTTCAGGGACCGCTGGCGCTGTCCTGGCCGCGCGCCTATCCGCCGACCCGGCGCGGCGCGTCGGCCTGGTTGAAGCCGGTGGTGCGGCCACCCATCCGTTCATCGCCGAACCAGCCAAATGGCCGCTGCTACAGGGCAGCGAGGTCGACTGGGGATACCGCACCGTTCCGCAAGTCCATACCGCTGGGCGCCAGCATGACTGGCCGCGCGGCCGCGTGATCGGTGGCTCCACCGCCATCAACGCCATGGCCCATGTGCGCGGCCATCCATCCGATTTCGACCGCTGGGCGGCGGCGGGTTGTGCCGGCTGGGGGTTCGCCGATCTCTTTCCCTATTTCCTGAAATCCGAGACTTATGTTCCCGGCCCGGATCCCTATCACGGGCAGAACGGGCCGCTCCACCTCATCCGGCCGACCGAGCCCCATCCGGTTACCCTTGCCTATATGGCGGCGGGAGAGGAGCGCGGGCGCCAGCCCACGCCCGACCACAACGGGGCGCGGATGGACGGGCCCTGTCTCAACACACTCACCATCAAGGACGGTCGTCGCCAGACCATCGCCGACGCCTATCTCGCTCCCCTACGCGGGCGGCAGAATCTGTTCGTCCTGCAGACGACCGAGGTTTCGCGTCTGGTGTTGGAAAACGGACGGGTCACCGGCATATGCGCCGGCTCCATCACCTATGGCGCCGACAAGGTCGTCCTTGCCGCGGGCGCCATCGGTTCGCCCCTGCTGCTGCTGCGCTCGGGCATCGGGCCGGCCGACGAATTGCGGGCCCTGGGGATCGCCGTCCAGTGCGACCTGCCGGGGGTCGGGCGCAACCTTCATGATCATCTGCTGTCGGGCGGGAATGTCTATCGCGCCCGGCATACGGTTCCGCCCTCGCGCTACCAGAACTCGGAATCGCTCATGTACCTGCACCGTGCCGGCGCGGATCCGGCGGCGGCGCCGGAGATGGTGCTGGCCTGCGTCGTGGCGCCGGTCGTGACCGAGCAGTTCGCGGCCCCGCCCATGGGCGAGGCCTATACGCTGATGTTCGGCTTCACCCATCCCCGCAGCCGCGGCAGCCTGCGCCTGGCTTCGGCCGATCCAGCCGTCCCGCCGCTGATCGATCCCAACTACCTGGCCGAAAGCTACGATCGGGAGGTCTATCTCGAGGCGCTCGACACGGCGCGGGAAATTGGTGCCGCCCGCGCCCTCGACGACTGGCGCGCTGCCGAAATCCTGCCGGGCGCGGCCAGCCTCGGCCGCGCCGACAAGTTCGCCTTTCTCGCGAAAGCGGCATTCACGCACCATCATCCGGTCGGCACCTGCCGCATGGGCGTGGATGCCGGTTCGGTGGTGGGGCCGGGCCTCGCCCTGCGCGGAGTCGACGGGCTCTATGTCTGCGATGCCTCCGTCATGCCCACCATTACCACCGGACCAGTCAACGCCGCTATCGTGGCCATGGCCGAGCGCTTCAGCGATCTGCTGGCGGATCGCGTGCCGCTTGCTCCAAGGTTGCCGCATGGTCAGGTGCATGTGCCGTGAGGCAATGCTTGACAGGATGGTCTCTCTCGGGCGCCATGCGCACCACTTCTGGCGGATTTCACGAACAAGGACGGGATTGGGTGTGCGGATAGGACCTGCTTTCTTGCTGCCATTGCTGGCTTTGACTGCCGCCTGCACCGGCGTGGCGGGTCAAACGGACGCTGCCCCGGTCCGGTTCAGTTTGCAGAATACCGGCACGACACCCATTTCCTGTCGCCTGATCTATGGCCATTGGGTCGAGCGCGATTACGGCGAACTGGCACCGCGCGAAAGCCGGCAGGACAGTTTTGCCCAGCAGGGCGACGGTGGCCTCTTCACCATGCGCCCCGATGGCGCTGCGCGCATGATGATCGAGACCGTGCAATGCGCCCAATATCCGGATTGGCTGGGCACGGTCGGGCAGGTTGACTTCACGCCGGCGCGACGCGGGAAAGTGCGAGCGCTTGCGGCGCGCTGCGCCATGCCGTCACAGGGTGGCAGGATCGCCTGCGAGCCGCTAGAAATGACGACTGCCCCATAACGCGGCGCAGCCGAAAACGTTAAACGATCGGGAGGATGGATAGATGAGTCAGTTTTCCGCCATTGCCGAAATGCTCAGCGACGGCGACGCAAAGGCGCCGGCGATCGGCGCGCCCGATCGCCGTGACATGTCGCGCGGTGAACTGGCGGCATTGGCGAGAAGGGTCGGCGCCGATCTGCGGGGCATCGGTATCGCCCGCCGCGACGCGGTCGCCATCGTCATGCCAAATGGTCCGGAAATGGCCGCAGCCTTCCTCGCCGTTGCCGCGAACTGCGTCGCCGCCCCACTCAACGCCGCCTATCGTGCCGACGAATTCGATTTCTACCTCTCCGACCTCGACGCGCAGGCACTGATCCTGCCGGCAGGCGCCGAATCGCCGGCGCGCGAGATCGCCGCCAAGCGCAAGATCCGCGTGATCGAACTCGCCCCCGATCTCGCCGGCCCGGCCGGCGCCTTCTCGCTTTCGGTGCCGGCGGGCGGCGATGTAGCGGACGCTGCCTCGCCCGATGACGTGGCGCTGGTGCTGCACACCTCCGGCACGACCTCACGGCCGAAGATCGTGCCGCTGACCCAACGCAATCTGATGACCTCGGCCGGCAACATCGCGCGCACGCTGGCGCTCACGCCCCGGGACCGCAGCCTCGTCATCATGCCTCTCTTCCATATCCACGGCCTGGTGGGCGCGCTCCTGTCCTCGCTTCATGCCGGCGGCTCGGTCTTCTGCCCGTCTGGCTTCAATGCGCTAAAATTCTTCGCGCAACTGGATGAAGCGGCGGCCACCTGGTACTCTGCCGTGCCGACCATGCACCAGACGGTCCTGGCGCGCGCCAAGGGCAATGCCGAGATCATCGCCCGGCGCAAGCTGCGCTTCATACGTTCGTCCTCCGCCTCGCTGCCGCCGCCGGTGATGAAGGAACTGGAAGCGACCTTCGGCTGCCCGGTAATCGAATCCTACGGCATGACCGAGGCCGCGCATCAGATGGCCAGCAACCCGCTGCCGCCGGCTGCGCGCAAGCCAGGTTCGGTCGGCATCGCCGCCGGGCCCGAGGTCGCCATCATGGGCGAGGACGGATTGTTCCTGAAATCCGGTGAGGTGGGCGAAATCGTGATCCGGGGCGCCAACGTGACGCCGGGCTATGCCAACAACCCGAAGGCCAATGCCGAGGCCTTCCGCGACGGCTGGTTCCGCACCGGCGACCAGGGGGTGATGGACGGCGAGGGCTATGTCAGCCTGACCGGCCGCCTCAAGGAGATCATCAACCGCGGCGGCGAAAAGATTTCGCCCCGCGAGGTCGATGACGTGCTGATGGAACACCCGGCGGTGGCGCAGATCGTCACCTTCGCCATGCCGCACGACAAGTTGGGGGAGGAGGTGGCGGCGGCCGTCGTGCTGAAGGACGGAACCGCTGCGACCGAACGTGACCTGCGCGAGTTTGCGGCACAGCGTCTTGCCGATTTCAAGGTGCCGAAGAAGATCCTCTTCCTGGCCGAAATCCCCAAGGGTGCCACCGGCAAGCTGCAGCGAATCGGCCTGGCGCAGAAGCTGGGCCTCTCTTCATGAAGATCGCGATCTACGGTGCCGGTGCCATCGGCGGCCTCATGGGTGCCTATCTCGCCCGCGCCGGCGAGGAGGTGACCCTGATCGCGCGCGGCGCACATCTCGCCGCCATGAAGCAAAACGGCCTCGTCGTGCAGCATGGTGGGGACAGTTTCACCGTTCGGCCCCAGGCAACTGACGATCCCGCCTCTGCCGGTATCCAGGATTTCGTCATCATCGCCCTGAAGGCGCAATCCGTACCGCCGCTGGCCGACAAGCTTGCCCCCATGTTCGGCCCGGACACGGCTGTGGTGATGGCGGTCAACGGCGTACCCTGGTGGTATTTCCATGGGGTGGGCGGCGCGCTTGAGGGCCGCCGCCTAGCCAGCGTCGATCCGGGTGACGCGCAATGGCGGCATATCGGGCCGGAACGGATAATCGGCTGTGTGGTCTATCCGGCGGCCGAGATCGTTGAACCTGGCATCCTGAAGCATGTCGAGGGCGACCGCTTTACCCTCGGCGAGCCCACCGGCGAGAAATCCGATCGTGTCACGAAATTCAGCCGCGCTCTCATCGCTGCCGGCCTCAAGGCGCCGGTCCGCACCGACATCCGCACGGAAATGTGGGTCAAGCTCTGGGGCAATGTCGCCTTCAATCCGTTGACGGCGCTGACCGGCGCCACCCTCGACCGCCTCTGCACCGAACCCGGCACCCGCGCCGTCGCCAAGGCCATGATGCTTGAGGCCGAGGCGGTGGCGAATGCGCTGGGAGTCAAGATGCCGGTTGATATCGAACGCCGCATCGACGGTGCCGCCGCCATCGGTGCCCACAAGACCTCGATGCTGCAGGATTTCGAACGCGGCCGGCCAATCGAACTCGACGCGATCGTCGGGGCCGTCGCCGAGCTTGGCCGCCTGGTTTCGGTGCCCACGCCTGCGATCGACATGATCTATGCGCTCACCCGCCAGAAGGCGGCGGTGGCCGGGCTTGTCTAGGCGCTCACCTTAGCCACCAGGCGCTCCAGGAACGCCTCGCATTGCGCGATCTGGTCGAGCGCCACCCATTCATCGGGTTTGTGCGCCTGTTCGATCGAGCCGGGCCCGCAGATCACGGTCGGGATGTCGATCTGCTGGATAAGGCCGCCTTCCGTACCGAAGGCGATCTTGATCGTGTCATTGGCCTGGGTCAGCGCCTTGGCGATCACCGTGATCTCGGCATCCTCGGCGGTATCCAGGCCGGGAAAGGCTGAAATCGGCTCCCAGGAAAACCCGCTCTCGCCATTGACGGACCGCATCTCGCGCAGCAATTCCTGCTCGGCAAAGCGCTTCACCTCGCCCACCAGGTCGTCCGGTTTCTGCATCGGCAGATAGCGGAACTCGAAGTCGAAACTGCAATCCTTGGGCACGATGTTGAGCGCTGTGCCGCCTTTGACGATGCCGGTATGCACGGTGGTATGTGGCACGTCGTAGTCGTGGTCGAAGGGGCCTTCCTTGGCGAAGCGGCGGCCCATGCGCTTGAGGTAGCCGATTACCTCGGCGGCATATTCGACCGCATTGACGCCCTGCGGCGCCAGCGAGGAGTGGCACTCGAAACCGTGGACATGGCAGCGCAGGCTCTTCTTGCCCTTGTGGGCGATGGCGACCTTCATCGCCGTGGGCTCGCCGATGACGCAGCCCTTGGGCTTGACGGGAAAGTCCTTGATGACCTCCAGCGCCTTGCGCACGCCAAGACAACCCACTTCCTCGTCATAGGAGAACAGCAGGTGGACCGGTGTTGAAAGTTCCCGCGCGGTCAGTTTCGGCACGATATTGAGCACCGCCGCCACGAAACCCTTCATGTCGGTGGTGCCGCGGCCGTAGAGACGCCCGTCCGCCTCCCTGACGGTCCAGGGATCGCTCGACCAGTCTTGCCCGTCCACCGGCACCACGTCGGTATGGCCGGAAAGGGCATAGCCCGCCCGGTCATCCGGCCCGATGGTGGCATAGAGATTGGCTTTCTGCCCCGTATCGTCCTTCATCAACTGGCTCCTGATACCGAAGCCGTCGAGGTAGTCCTGGACGAAGGCGATGAGATCGAGATTGGAATTCCGGCTGGTGGTGTCGAAGGCCACCAGGCGGCGGATCATTTCCAGGCTTTCCGGTCGCGGGGCCAATATGCGAACTCCTATTGACGGACGAATGGGGAGAGCATACCGGGGAGGCAGGTATTGGCAAGTCAGGTACGGCGACCTTGGTGGAACGGATCAAGCACCTGCCAGGTGTCCTGGTGCGCTACGAGCCCGATGCAGACATCGCGGCGGCGCCGGTCGTATTCGATTCGCCCCATTCCGGGTATGCCTATCCGACGGATTTCAATCATGCCGTGCCGCGCGACCTGTTGCGCCGGGCCGAGGATGCCTTTGTCGACGACCTCTATGAAGCGGCGCCCGAACGTGGCGCCGGGTTCCTCAAGGCGCTGTTTCCGCGCGCCTATATCGATCCCAATCGGCACGAGGACGAGATCGATTGCGCCATGCTGGCGGAACCCTGGCCGCGTCCCGTTCGCGCGACGGAGAAGGCCGAGATGGGCCTCGGCCTGGTGCGCCGGCTGATCAAGGGCCGCGTCGACATCTATGACCGCCCCTTGCGCGTCGCCGAGATCATGGCCCGGATCGAAGGCTATCACCGTCCCTATTTTGCCGAACTCGAAGCCATGCTGGACGACCGCGTGGCGCGGTTCGGCGCCGTCTGGCACGTCAATTGCCACTCCATGCGCACGACCGGACGGCAGCAGGGCAGGAGCATCCCGCGCGACGATTTTGTTTTGGGCGATCGCGAGGGGGAAAGCTGCGATCCGGCCTTCACCGAATTCGTGGCAATGCGCCTGCGCGACATGGGCTATTCGGTGGAGATCAACCACCCGTTCAAGGGGGCCGAGCTGGTACAGCGTTTCGGTCGCCCGTGGCAGGGGCGCCATTCCCTGCAGATCGAGGTCAATCGCGGCCTCTACATGGACGAGGACCGGATCGAGAAGCATGACGGCTTTCCCGGCCTGAAGGCGGATATCGAGCGGCTGATGGGCGACATCTGCAGCTTTGCGCAGGAACAGGCTGGCGGACAACGATAGTGGATGCCGGGGACCAGCCCGGGCATGACGGCCTTATCGATTTCGGCGCAATTTCATTTTCGTCTCGGGGCTTGACCCGGCGATCCAGCCTCGCGGCATAGAGCCCGCTACCCCTGGAACTGCTCCTGCAGGATGCGCTCTTCCAGGTGATGCTCGGGGTCGAAGAGCAGGGTGAGCGCGATGCTCTGATCCTGGCACACGGTCACTTCCGAGACGGCGCGGACCTCGGTGAAATCGGCGGTGGCGCTGACCGGCCGGCGTTCCGGCTCGTGGATGACGAAACGCAGCCTTGCGCGCTGCGGCAGGATGGCGCCGCGCCAGCGCCGTGGCCGGAACGGGCTGATCGGCGTCAAGGCCAGCACGGCCGAGGAAAGCGGCAGGATCGGCCCATGGGCTGACAGGTTGTAGGCGGTACTGCCGGCCGGTGTTGCCACGATGACGCCGTCGCAAACCAGTTCGTCCATACGCTGGCGACCGTCGATCTCCAGCTTGATCTTGGCGGCCTGGGCGGATTCGCGCAGCAGGGACACCTCGTTGACGGCCAGCAGGCGATGTTCGACGCCGTCGCTGGTCTTGGCCACCATCTGCAGCGGGTGCAGCGTGACCTGCTCGGCTCGCGCAATGCGCTCGGCAAGGCCGGCCGCGTCGTAGCGGTTCATCAGGAAGCCGACGGTGCCGCAATTCATGCCGAAGATGCGCACCGGCCGGGTCATCGTGTCATGGAGGGCGCGCAGCATGGTGCCGTCGCCGCCCAGTACCACGATTGTTTCCGCACCGGGATCTCCTGGCCCATAGCGGGCGGTCAGCTCCCTGAGGGCTGCCTGGGCATCCGGGGATTCGGCGGCGACAAAGGCGATGTTGGACAGGCTCAAGCTTTTATCCCCCTCTGCCCCCGGCCCCAGGTTCTCTGGCGGGCGGCAGTATAGCCAGAGGATTGCGGCGATAGGTAGTGGCTTGCGGAGCGGCTTGCCAAAGCGGCCGGGGCGACGCAGTCTAGGCCCCGCTTCGTTTATGGCCATTGGGGGATGGTATGCGTGCTTTGGGGATTTTCCGGCGAGGATTGTGCCTGGCGGCGCTGTGCGGGGGCGTCCTGCTGACGGCGTTTCCTATTGGCTCCAGCCTGGCCCAGGAAACCCAGACCGGGGCGCCAGCGATCGAGACGCCGAGCACCGACATCATCATCGATCCCGATCTGATCCTGCCGGAGGGCACCTCGATCGAGGACATGGCGCAACAGGCCGATGAAGAGGTGGGCGACCACCACGAGGGCTACTACTATCCGAAACCGGAAACGGTCGAACATTATCCGAGCCGCGTCGTGACCCTGCCCGACAGCGACGAGATTCGTCGCCAGGGTTTCGTCATCGGCATGGCGCGCCAACAGTTGGCGGCGCAATACGCGCCCGATTACGCTATCTTCACCAAGGGCGACCATTCGCAGAAACTGATCATCGTGGCGCTGCATGACGGCTCGCTGGATACGCTCTACCGCGCGCGGGCCCTGTTCGCGACCCTGACGCTGGTGGCGCGCTCGACGCCGTTCTTCCAGAAGAACACCCAGCCGGAAGAGGCCACCTTCTTCGATCTCCTGAAACTGCTGGGCTTCACCCAGGTCACCATCTCGGACGGCAGGGACTTCGCCCACCAGGTGATTATCAACTAGGACTTTCCGTAAGATTCGGCGTTGCGGTCATTCCCCGCCCCCGCCCCCCGTCGGCGACGGCCGCCATGCGTGGGTGGCCCGACGAAATCGGGCCATGACGATTTAGTGGGTCAGCCGCCGGTGACGCTCATATGCCGCTCGACGGCCGGGCCGCTGTGGCGGCGGTCGATGATGAAATCATGTCCCTTCGGTTTGCGGGTGATCGCCTCGCGGATGGCGGCGACCAGCGCCTCGTCCGATTCGCTCTGGCGCAGCGGTGCCCTGAGATCCGCCGCATCGTCCTGCCCCAGGCACATATAGAGCGTGCCGGTACAGGTCAGGCGCACGCGGTTACAGGATTCACAGAAATTATGGGTAAGCGGCGTGATGAAGCCGACCCGCTGGCCGGTTTCCTCCAGTGTCACATAACGCGCCGGGCCGCCACTGCGATGGCTGTTCTCGGTCAGCGTCCAGCGCTTGGCGAGATGTGACCGGAGCAGCGAGATGGGATAGAACTGGTCGACCCGGTTCTCGCCGCCGATATCGCCCATCGGCATCACCTCGATGAAGGTGATGTCGTGGCCGTTCTCGCCGCACCATTCGATGAGGCGATAGAACTCGTCGTCATTGACGCCCTTGAGCGCCACGGTATTCAGCTTGACGCGGATGCCCGCATCCTTGGCGGCCTGGATGCCCGCCAGCACCGGCTCCAGCTTCCCCCAGCGGGTGATGCGGGTGAATTTCTCGGGGTCGAGCGAATCGATCGAGACATTGACCCGCCTTACGCCGCAATCGGCCAGTTCCCGGGCATACTTGCCGAGCTGGCTGCCATTGGTGGTGAGGGTCAGTTCCTCCAGCGCACCGCTGTCGAGATGCCGGGACAGGTTGCGGATCAGCCCCATTATCCCCTTGCGCACCAGCGGTTCGCCGCCGGTCAGACGCAGCTTGCGGACGCCCAGCCCAACGAAGGCCGAGCACAGCCGGTCCAATTCCTCCAGGCTGAGGATTTCCGCCTTTGGCAGGAAGGTCATGTCCTCCGCCATGCAATAAACGCAGCGGAAATCGCAGCGGTCGGTCACCGAGACGCGCAGATAGGAAATGCGCCGGCCGAACGGATCGATCATGGGCG
This sequence comes from Dongia mobilis, assembly GCF_004363235.1. Lineage (GTDB taxonomy): Bacteria > Pseudomonadota > Alphaproteobacteria > Dongiales > Dongiaceae > Dongia > Dongia mobilis. The sequence continues at coordinate 226,363 of NZ_SNYW01000011.1, read as the reverse complement.
GGTCGATCTTCGGCGCTGGCTGTTGCTCGGCCCCTTCCCGGGCCTGGCTGGTGACGGGCGTGTCCATGGGCGGAATATAGGGGGAGCAGGGCGGATTTTCCTCCCCAATTGTCAAAGGGGTTTCCAGCCATGCGCCGGGGGCGGGCGATGGCCCCGCAAATCCAGGGGCAATCAGGGGAATTCCGCCCTTAAATGCCTTGTTTGGGCTGGAAAAACTCTAAATAATCATCTTTCGCGCCGCAACACGGCCAGCAGCCACGCTTTCGGGTTCAAAGATGCAGACCGCCAACGATATCCGCCGGGTTTTCCTGGATTATTTCCGTCAACAGGGTCACGAGATCGTCCCCTCTTCGCCGCTTGTCCCGCGCAACGACCCCACCTTGATGTTCGTGAATTCGGGCATGGTCCAGTTCAAGAACGTCTTCACCGGGGCAGAGAAGCGCGACTATGTCCGCGCCTCCACCGCCCAGAAATGTGTCCGTGCCGGTGGCAAGCATAACGACCTCGAGAATGTCGGCTATACCGCCCGGCACCACACCTTTTTCGAGATGCTGGGCAATTTCAGCTTCGGCGACTATTTCAAGGACCGCGCGATCGAACTTGCCTGGAATCTGATCACCCGGGAATACGGCCTGCCGAAGGACAAGCTCACCGTCACCGTCTATATCGACGACGACGAGGCGTTCAACCTGTGGAAGAAGATCGCCGGTCTCCCGGATCAGCGCATCATCCGCATCCCGACCTCGGACAATTTCTGGGCCATGGGCGATACCGGTCCCTGCGGCCCGTGCTCGGAAATCTTCTACGATCATGGCGAGGGCATTCCGGGCGGACCCCCGGGCTCGCCCGATGCGGATGGCGATCGCTTCATCGAGATCTGGAACCTGGTCTTCATGCAGTTCGAGCAGGTGACCAAGACCGAGCGCATCAACCTGCCGCGTCCCTCGATCGATACCGGCATGGGGCTCGAGCGTCTCGCCGCCGTGCTCCAGGGCAAGCACGACAATTACGACATCGACCTCATGCGCAACCTGATCGAGGCGTCGGCGCACGCGTCCGGCACCGATCCCGACGGCCCGCTCAATGTCAGCCATCGCGTGATCGCCGACCATCTGCGCTCCAGCGCCTTCCTAGTGGCGGACGGTGTCATGCCCTCTAATGACGGCCGTGGCTATGTGCTGCGCCGGATCATGCGGCGCGCCATGCGCCATGCGCATCTCCTCGGTGCCAAGGACCCGCTGATGTGGAAGCTGGTCCCGGCGCTGGTTGGCGAGATGGGACAGGCCTATCCCGAACTCGGTCGTGCCGAGGCGGTGATCACGGAGACGCTGAAGCTGGAGGAGACCCGCTTCAAGCAGACGCTCGAAACGGGCCTGAAAGAACTCGAGGGCGCCATCGCGACCAAAAGCGGCCTCACCGCCGATGGCAAGCTTTCCGGCAGCGTCGCCTTTGCGCTCTCCGACAGCCGCGGCTTCCCGCTCGATCTCACCCAGTCGATCCTGCGCGACAAGGGGATGGAGGTCGATGTCGACGGCTTCAATGCCGAGCTCGAGAAGCAGCGCGAGCGCAGCCGCGCCGCCTGGGCCGGCTCCGGCGAGGCGGCCACGGAAAAGATCTGGTTCGAAATCCGCCAGCGCCTCGGCGCCACCGACTTCCTCGGCTACTCGACCGAGAAGGCGGAAGGCCAGGTGCTGTCGCTGGTGAAGGACGGTCAGGAGGTGGCGGAGGCCAAGGCCGGCGACGTAGTCGCCCTCGTTGCCAACCAGACGCCGTTCTATGGTGAATCCGGCGGCCAGATGGGCGATGCCGGCCGGCTGGTCACGGCCGGCGGCGCCGTGATCGAGGTATCGGACACCCAGAAAAAGCTGGGCGATCTCCATGTCCATCTGGGCAAGGTCGTGAAGGGCCATGTGAAGGCAGGCGATGCGGTCGAGATGCTGGTTGACCACGCCAGGCGGTCGGGCCTGCGCGCGCACCATTCGGCAACTCACCTGCTGCACGAGGCCCTGCGCCGCCGCCTGGGCACCCATGTGACCCAGAAGGGCTCGCTGGTGGCCCCGGACCGCCTGCGCTTCGACTTCTCGCATACCAAGGGGATGAGCCCCGAGGACATCGCCTGGGTTGAGCATGAGGTGAACAGGCGCATCCGCGCCAATGCCGATGTGGCGACCAAGCTGATGACGCCGGACGATGCCATCGCGGCTGGCGCCATGGCGCTGTTCGGCGAGAAATATGGCGAGGAGGTGCGCGTCGTTTCCATGGGCGGGCGCGAGAGCGAAGAGCCGAAGGAGTTCTCGACCGAATTGTGCGGCGGCACCCATGTCGGCCGTACCGGCGATATCGGCTTCCTGAAGATCGTTTCCGAAGGCGCCGTCGGAGCCGGTCTGCGCCGCATCGAGGCAGTGACCGGCGCCGCTGCCGAGGCCTATGTGGCCGAACAGCAGAAACAGCTTGCCGAGGCGGCGGCCGCCATCAAGGCGCTGCCGCAGGAATTGCCGGCGCGCATCGTCAGCCTGCTTGAAGAGCGCAGGAAACTGGAGCGCGAACTGGCCGAAGCCCGCAAGGTGATCGCCACCGGCGGCAGCGGTGCCGCGGCCGAGGTGCAGGATATGAACGGCGTCAAGTTCTACGGCCGCGTCCTGGAAGGTGTTCCGGCCAAGGAGCTGAAGGGCATGGCCGACGAGCTGAAAAGGAAGCTGGGCACGGGCGTCGTCGCCCTGGTTGCGACCGCCGACGGCAAGGCGTCCATCGTGGTCGGCGTCACGGACGACCTCACCAAGCGATTCAGCGCCGTCGACCTCGTCAAGGCGGCGAGTGCGGCGATCGGCGGGCAGGGCGGCGGCGGCCGCCCGGACATGGCCCAGGCCGGTGGGCCGGATGCGGCGCGGGCGGCCGAGGCCATAGCTGCCATCGAGGCGATGCTGCGTGACCATGTAAAGGCCGCCTGATGCCGATGGCGGCGCCGGAGTGACGGGTGTGACGGCCGCCGCAATCGCCATCGTCCTGACCTTGACCGGCATATGGGTGCTGGTCGTTCAGGTGCTGCTGCCGGCGCGGATCAAATGGCGCGTGGTGGCGCTGGCGCTCGTTCTCGGCGCCCTCTCGCCCCTGCCGATCTTCCTGGCGCTTGATCTCAAGGGAGCGATTCCGTTTCCCGAAAATCCCGGCCTTGGCGATGCGCTCTCGGCCAGTTTCGTGCTGGCGGCTGTGCCGGAAGAATTGGTCAAGGGTGTCGCCGTCCTCATCGCCATCCTGCTGCTGCGGCATTTCTCCGTATTCCATCAGGAACTGGATCAATCGACCGCCTTCCGCCTGCCGATCCTCTGCGGCCTCGGCTTTGCCGCAGTCGAGAACGTGGCCTACAGCGTGAACGCCAATCTCGCCCAGATGGCGGCGGCACAGTTCGGCCATCCGCTGGTCATTCCCCTGGCGCGGACGTTGATGGCGAGCATGCTGCATGCCTCACTGGGTTGCCTCATGGGATTCTTCCTGACCCGCTTTGTCAGCGCGCGCGGCCTCAACTGGTCGGCTGCCCTGGCTGCCTATGCCGCCGCCGTGATCGGTCATGCGGCGGTCAATTGGGGCCTGATCGCCGTTGCCTTCCAGTTGCTGCGCGGCGGTCGCGACATCGACGAGGTCAATGTTGTGACGCTGCTGCCTCACATCATGCTGGCGGCAATCCTTATTCCCACGGTCGTCATCTGTGCCATTGTCACCGTGTTCCTGGCGCGCCGCCGCCTGCGCCGGCTGGCGCGGGGGACGGCGGCGATTGGCTGACGCCGCGGCTTGAATCGGGCCGTGTGATAGGGAGTGATCCGGGGGTAACCAGACCGCGTAAAGTCAGGGTAATCCCAGTCGGAGTCCCCCAATGAACATGCATCGTCATCTGACCCTGGCCGAAAACCTCACCGCCGAGCGCAGCCAGGCGGCCGCGCGCCGACCCAGCAAGGCGGCGGCCGAGGCGGCAATCCGCACCCTCATCGCCTATGCCGGCGATGACCCGGACCGGGAAGGTCTCAAGGGAACGCCGGAACGCGTCGCGCGCTCGTTCGACGAATTTTATGGTGGCTATTTCGAGGATCCCGTCGCCATCCTGCAGCGTACCTTCGAGGAGATCGAGGGCTATGACGAACTGGTTCTGCTGAAGGATATTCCCTTCGTCAGCCATTGCGAGCACCACCTGGCACCCATCATCGGTCGAGCCCATGTCGGCTATCTGCCGCGCTCGCGCGTGGTCGGCATCAGCAAGCTGGCCCGCGTGGTCGAGGTCTATGCCCGCCGCATGCAGATCCAGGAAAAGATGACGGCGCAGATTGCCAACACCATCCAGCAGGTGCTCGATCCCTTGGGCGTGGGCGTGGTGATCGAGGCCGAGCACCATTGCATGACAACGCGCGGCGTCAACAAGCCGGGTGTTGCCATGACCACCTCGACCTTGCTCGGCTCCTTCCGCGACAACCCGGAAACCCGGCGCGAATTCCAGCGCCTGATCGGCCGCTAGCTGTTTCGGTCCTCGGCGGCTTCCAAAGGACCAATAAAAAGAAAGGGGCGATGCGGTTGACCGCATCGCCCCTGTCAATTGATCGCTCGTGCTTACTGCGCGTCGGCGGCGACCTGTACCTTCACGATCCGGTCCGGATTGGCGACGATGCCGTTATTGGCCTCGGTGCCTGCCGTGATGCGGTCGACGAAATGCATGCCGTCGATCACCTGACCGAAGATTGTGTATTTGCCGTCCAGGAACGTTGCGTCGCCTAGGCAGATGAAGAACTGGCTGTCGGCGCTGTTGGGGTCGGACGCGCGGGCCATCGAGACGGCGCCGCGCAGGTGGCGCAGGTTGCTGAACTCGGCCGGCAGGTTTTGCCCCGACCCACCCGTGCCTGTGCCGGTCGGATCGCCCATCTGCGCCATGAACCCCGGGATGACGCGATGGATCGGCGTGCCGTCGTAGAAACCCTGGCGTGCCAGCTGCTTGATGCGGGCCACGGTCTGGGGTGCCACGTCGGGCAGCAATTCGATCACCACGCGCCCGTCCTTCAAATCGAGATAGAGCGTGTTCTCGGGGTCCGCCGCGTGACTGGGGGCGCTCATGCCGATAACAAAAGCCAGCGCCAGAAGGAATCGTTTCAGCATGATATTCAGCCCATCGCCTTCTTGAGGTTTTCGTCCAGCTTGTCGAGGAACTGGTTGGTCGTCAGCCATTTCTGGTCCGGGCTGATGAGGAGGGCGAGGTCCTTGGTCATGAAGCCGGACTCGACCGTGTCGACGCAGACCTTCTCCAGGTTCTCGGCGAACTTCTGCACCTCGGGCGTGCCGTCGAACTTGCCGCGATACCAGAGCCCGCGGGTCCAGGCATAGATCGAGGCGATCGGGTTGGTCGAGGTTTCCTTGCCCTTCTGGTGTTCGCGGTAGTGGCGCGTCACCGTGCCGTGGGCCGCTTCCGCCTCGACCGTCTTGCCGTCGGGCGACAGCAACACCGAGGTCATCAGGCCCAGCGAGCCGAAGCCCTGCGCCACGGTGTCCGACTGCACGTCGCCGTCATAGTTCTTGCAGGCCCAGACGAAGCCGCCTGACCATTTCAGCGCCGATGCCACCATGTCGTCGATCAGGCGGTGCTCGTAATGGATTTTCTTCGCCTTGAACTGGTCGGCGAATTCCTTGTCATAGACCTCCTGGAAGATGTCCATGAAACGACCGTCATAGATCTTCAGGATCGTGTTCTTGGTCGACAGATAGACCGGCCAGCCCAGCATCAGACCGTAATTGAAGCAGGCGCGCGCAAAGCCGCGGATCGAATCGTCGAGATTGTACATGCCCATGGCGACACCGGCGCCGGGGAAGCTGAAGATATCCTTCTCGATCGGCGCGCTGCCATCCTCCGGCACGAACTTCATGGTCAGCTTGCCCTTGCCGGGCACGATGAAATCGGTGGCGCGGTACTGGTCGCCGAATGCATGGCGGCCGATGACGATGGGCTGGGTCCAGCCCGGCACCAGGCGCGGAACGTTCTTGCAGATGATCGGCTGGCGGAAGACGGTGCCGTCCAGGATGTTGCGGATCGTGCCGTTGGGCGACTTCCACATGGATTTCAGGTTGAACTCCTTCACGCGGCCTTCGTCCGGCGTGATGGTGGCGCATTTGACGCCGACCCCGAATTGCTTGATCGCATTGGCGGCATCCACCGTGATCTGGTCGCCGGTCTGGTCGCGGCTTTCGACGCCAAGGTCGTAATACTTAAGGTCGATGTCGAGATAGGGCAGGATCAGCTTGTTCTTGATGAACGCCCAGATGATTCGGGTCATCTCGTCGCCATCGAGTTCGACGACTGGATTCTTGACCTTGATCTTAGCCATGTAGCGATTTTCCTTCCGATTGAAGCGCCTGGGAGGCGGCGATGTGCCGGGAATGACGCAAAATCGGCGGCAGTCTAGTGTCTGGGCCGGCCGATTTGAAGGATTTTGCGCCCTGCAGCGAAGTAAGGCCGCGTTCAGCAGCCTTACTGACTCCTGACGTGGAAGTTGGTATATCGGGTGCTCCTCGGGCGTGGGGCGCGCTCTAAACTTTTGCAGAGATTCCGGTCAGATGGCCTATCTTCGGTTGCCGTTTTGTTCTCCCTACAAGCTGTTCTGGTCCCTGGGCCCCGCCAAAACCCCGGCAGATATCATCCATAAATCCTATGCCAGCTATGTCTGGTCCATGCATGGCCGCAAGGTCTGGCCGCGGGTGGCCTTCTACAGCGTCGCCTGGCCGGCGATGTTCGCCTATCTCTCCTGGAAGCATACCAGCCGGCTGGGCGATAGGGTGCGCGAGGTCTCCGGCAAGGGAAGGATGCGCCAGGTCTGGGAACAGCTGGTCGTCGCCTTCTGCCACTCGATCTCGCCCAAGAAATACTACGTGTTCGAACTGTTCCGGCCCGAGCGCTATGCCAATGCCGGCGCCTATATCGCTCGCTACGAGTTCAAGGGCGGCCTCCACAATCTGATTGAATCCCGCATCGAACGATCGAGCCGCAGCATCCTCAACGACAAGGCCGCGTTCTTCCTGCACTGCGAGCAGGCCGGGGTTCACAGCATACCGACCTACATGCTGGTCCATGGCGACGGCCGCGTCGAACGCCTGATGGAGTTTGCCGGTGACCTGCCGCCGGTCGACATCTTCTTCAAACCTTTCAAGGGTCGCGGCGGGCGCGGCTGCGAGCGCTGGCTCAGGCAGACTGACGGCTCCTATGCCGATCAGCACGGCAACCGGAAGTCGGTCGGAGAGTTGCTGGAGCACATCACGGTCCAGGCGAAAAAAGAGCCGATCGTCGTGCAGGAAGCACTCTTCGGGCACAGCGCATTGCGCGATCTCGCCATCAACGTCCTCACCACCTGCCGCGTCATGTCGGTAAAGAACGAGACCGGCGGCTATGAAGTTACCCATGCCGTGTTCAAGTCGTCGACGCGCTCAGACTCCGTGGTCGACAATTTCCACAAGGGCGGCATCGTCAGCCGCGTCGATGTGGCGACCGGCGAACTTGGGCCTGCCTCCGACGCCGGCACAAAGCAGCCCTGCGTTTGGTTCGACACGCATCCGACGACGGGGGCGACTATTACTGGTCGTCAATTGCCCTTCTGGCAGGAAACCAAGGACTTGCTTTGCCGCGGCCACGCCGCCTTCCCGGACCGGGTCACCATCGGCTGGGACGTCGCCATCACCGATGAGGGGCCGGTCATCGTCGAGGGCAACGTGCAATCAGGCTGCGACATGATCCAGCGCACCCATGACGTGCCGGCCGGCATCGGGCGCCTCGCAGAGTGTTATGCCCATCATGTCCTGGCGGCCCAGCGGACGCCTGTCAGCCATGCCTGGCGCCAGCGTTACGCCGGGCGCTAGCGGCCGGACCAAGGGCTCAATCACAGTCGTTCGGGATAATCCGGCTCCTGCGTGTCGGGCGGCGAAGTCAGCAGGTCGAACAGACGCCCCACCGAACCGGCAACGGAATAGAACTGCCGGACCGAGGGTTGTGCGAATCCCTGGTCGATAATGCCGTCCAGCATGCCGACCAGCCCGTCCCAATAGCCTTCGGCGTTGAGCAGGATGATCGGCTTGTCGTGAATGCCGAGTTGCCGCCAGGTCACGACCTCGAAATACTCTTCCAGCGTGCCGAGCCCGCCGGGCAGCACGCAGAAGGCATCGGACAGGTCGAACATCATGCGCTTGCGGGTATGCATGTTGTCGACGACCTTCAATTCGGTGAGGCCGGTATGGCCGACTTCGCGTTCCTGCAGATGCTGTGGAATGACGCCAATCACCGCCCCGCCATTTGCCATGACGGCGTCGGCACAGGCGCCCATCAGCCCGACCCTGCCGCCGCCATAGACAAGTCGGATGCCGCGGCGGGCCAGTTCCCGTCCCAGTTCATCGGCGAGGCGGGCAAAGGCGGGGTTGCTGCCGCGGGACGATCCGCAATAGACGCAAAGCGATTTGATCGGATTCATGCCGAAACCGAGGCTCCTGTGATTGACCTGGTGGGATTCGCTGCGGCCGCGGCGGTGGGCGGCCGATGGCGGGGGTGGTGGTTGTTCATTGGCGCCAATATGAGCCAGCTTCCCGGTCAGTTCAATGACGCTGCATTGCGGCAACGGGGTCGGTTGCTGGCTAGCTCGTCGTCCGGCTGCCGGAAATGTGGGGCGGCCGCGGAATGATTGCCTGAACGCGCAGGCCGGTTTAGCCTCGATTCCCGGCACGGTGGCGGCTGGGGGCTGCGGATGGGAACGAGGTCGCTATGACGAGATTGGCACTTATAGGCACCGCCGGTGCGGTTGTCGTGATTGTGGCCGCGGGCCTTATTTACGCCATCGGCCAGCAGGAAGACGACGATACGCAGGAGACGCCGGCGGTCGCGGAAGCGACGGAAAGTGCGCCCTCCGCCACGCCAGAGGTCACGCCTGAAAGTACCGGCGCCCAGCCGGCGGCGACCGGCGATGCAACATCCGGCGCCTCGACCGCCGACAGTTCAACGACCGGCGCAGCGTCGTCGGGCGGCACGGAAACCGGTGCGGTTGCCAATCCGGCTGCCGAGGTGGCGGCGCCGGAAACCGTCCTCCCCAGCTTTGACGTTGTGCGGGTCAATCCGAATGGCGATGCCGTCATTGCCGGCCGCGCGGCGCCGGGCGCCAGGGTGGTTCTGCTCGATGATGGCAAGCCGATCGGCGAGGCCGAGGCCGATGATCGCGGCGAATGGGTCCTGCTGCCCGACAGCGCGATCGAGCCAGGCACGCACAAATTCACTCTTCAGATCAGGCAGGATGGCGGCGGCGGTGCACAATCCGAGCGCATGGTGATCGTTGTGGTGCCGGCGCCGGCCAAGGACATCGCTGGCAACCCGGTGACCGAACCGGCGGGCGCGCTGGCGCTCTCGGTGCCGCAAAGCGGCGAGGGTGCCAGCCAGATCCTCAACCTGCCGACCGCGGGGGACGAGTCTGGCTCCGGCCCGGTCGAGGCGCCGACCCTGGATGTACTCGATTTTGACCAATCCGGCCGCATGGCGATGTCCGGCCGGGCACCGGCCGGCGGCGAAGTCCGGCTCTACCTCAATAACCAGTTGCTGGGTGCCGCCGAGGTCGACCAGGATGGGCGCTGGGCCTATCTACCGGACGAGCAATTGCCCGTCGGAACGCATGAATTGCGAATCGACCAGGTGGATGGCGCCGGCAACGTCGTCAATCGGATCGTGCAACCGGTGCAGCAACCGGATCTTGCCGCCCTGTCGCCGGACGCGGACAAGGTTATCGTCCAGCCTGGCAACTCGCTCTGGCGCCTGGCAAGGCGCACCTATGGCGAGGGCATGCGCTACAGCATCATCTATGAGGCCAACAAGGACCGCATCCGCGATCCGGATCTGATCTATCCGGGTCAGGTGTTCGACCTGCCGCAACCATAACCCGGTCGGTCAGGTGACATGACTTTGCCGGCGGGCCGGCCAGGCCGGCAGGATCTCGGCCAGCATTTGCAGGCAGGGGCGAATCTCGAGAATGATGGTGGCCGCCGCGGATATCAGATCGACCGGCCCCCATGGCTGCTCGATCGGCGCCTTGCCGACGCAAATGATCATTTTGTGCTTGCTGATGGCGAAACGGGTGTGGCCGAGGCTCTGGCTGGCATTGATGATCGCCATCGCCGAGCGCCGCACGGCGACGCCTTCGGCGGAATAGGGCAGAGGTGCCACCTCGCCGGAAATCTGAACGACCGGACCCGATTCGATCAGGCGCGTATTGGCGGCAAAGGCGACGTCCATGTAGGTGAAGCCGAACTCGACCAGGCCGCCGCTGCGACCGATCGACAGTTTGCCACTGTCGTCGAGGTGCAGGTGGCTGACGTCTTCGGGCAGCAGCTTCTTGGCCAACATGTTCATCGTCACAATTCCGCGCCCCTCCTGATGCCACCCTATGCCATGGCGCGCGACGATGCTAAGGCAGGTCGCTTAACGATTTGTAAAAGTTGCTGGCATAAGGCCGAATTCACCCTAAATGATGTGGCGATTTCAGCCGTGACGCCATGCCCGATCTGTGGCAAATCAAACCGTTAGGGCTTGCCCGTCATGGCAGTGGACGCCGGTAACCGTTAAGAGAGCATGACCGTTGACACCAAAGGTACTCTGTCCAATCCATCGCGCCGGTTGGCCCTTCATCGCGATCTTCGCCGCCGCAACGGTCCTGTTGTGGTGGCTTTGGCTTCCCCTCGGCCTCATGGGCCTGGTTCTAACGCTCTGGTGTGCCTACTTTTTTCGTGATCCGGATCGGGTGACACCGCTGCGCGCCGGGCTGGTGATAAGCCCGGCCGACGGCGTCGTGCAGATGATCCAGCCGGCAGTGCCACCCTCGGAATTGGGCCTCGACCAGCGGCCGCGGACGCGGATCAGCGTCTTCATGAATGTCTTCAATGTCCATGTGAACCGCGCACCGGTCGATGCCGAGGTCGTGGCCAGCGCCTACCGGCCCGGCAAGTTCCTGAACGCGGCCCTGGACAAGGCCAGCGACGAGAACGAGCGGCAATCGCTCTGGCTGCGCACGCCGGACGGACAGGACATCTGCACGGTTCAGATCGCCGGCCTGGTTGCGCGCCGCATCATCTGCTGGACACGCGTCGGTCAGCACCTCAAGGCGGGCGAGCGCTTCGGCCTCATCCGTTTCGGCAGCCGGGTCGACGTCTATCTGCCGGACGGTGTGCAGCCGCTGGTCAGCGTCGGCCAGACCGCGATTGCCGGTGAAACCGTGCTGGCGGATCTGCGTTCGGAAGAGGCGGCGCGGCTCGGCGAGATGCGCTGAGCGGCAGCCTCAGGAAAGGGATATGGATATGATCAAGCGCCATCGCCTGCGTGATCATTCGATCAACCGCCTCATCCCCAACATGCTGACGCTGTGCGCCTTGTTCGCCGGGCTGAGCAGCATCCGCTTTGCCCTGCTGGATCGCTGGGACCTCGCGGTCATTGCCATTCTGGTGGCGGCGATCTTCGACGCGCTCGACGGGCGCATCGCCCGGCTGCTCGATTCCACCAGCAAGTTCGGCGCCGAGCTCGATTCCCTCAGCGATTTCGTCAGCTTCGGCGTGGCACCGGCGGTGGTGGTGTTTCTCTGGAGTACGCATGAGATAAAGGGCGTCGGCTGGGCGCTGGTTCTCGCCTTCAGTGCCTGCATGGCGCTGCGCCTGGCGCGCTTCAATACCAAGATGGAGAATGACGATCTTCCTGCCTGGCACAGCCGCTTCTTCACCGGGGTTCCGGCGCCGGCCGCGGCCGGGCTGGTTCTCATGCCGCTCATCGCCTGGCTGGAATTCGGCGCGGCCTTCCTGCGCGCACCGGTCTTCGCCGGCCTGGTCATCGTTGGTGTCGGGGCCCTGGCAGTCAGCCGCCTGCCGACCTTTTCCTTCAAGCGCGTCCGCATCACGCAGCGTCTGGTCCTGCCCACCATGACCGGTGTCGCCATCTATGCAGCACTGCTGGTCAGCCTGCCCTGGGCGACGCTGTTCTTCACCCTGCTTGCCTATCTGTGCACGATTCCGTTTTCCTACCAGTCACAGCGGCGGCTTCAGGCACAACGGCCGCTTGCCTCGCACGGCGAGACGGAAATCGAGGTCGAGCAGGATTGAGCGCCTGGGCGTTGCCCGGGCTTCCTCGTACGGCCTTGCCGACGCCTATTTGTGCCTATTTGTGATTGTGGTGGGCCTGCAGCGACTGCACCAGCTCTTCCAGCTTGTTGCGGTCCATCAGATAGAGGTTGCGCCCCTTCCGCTTCAGCAGCCCGCTGGGATAGAGCTGGCTGACCGCGCGGTTCACGGTTTCGCGCGTCGTGCTGGTCATGCCGGCAATCTCATGCATCGGCGGCAGCGGCCGCACCACCCAGAGCCCCGGCACGGCCGGTTCCGGCTGCGCCATGCGCAGCAATTCGGCGTAGACGCGTTGCGCCGCCTGCAGGGTCGACAATTCCATGATGCGCAACCCGCTTTGTCGTACCAGCCGGGCCATGCGCTGCAGCAGGCGGAACGAGACGACGGCATTGGTCCGCACCAGGTCGACGAATATCTCCGGCGGCATGATGCACAGTTCCGACTTCTCGATCGCGGTGACGCTGGCAGAGCGCGGCTGCTCGTCGATCGCGGCCAGTTCGCCGAATGACTCGCCGGGCTTTACCGTCGCCAGCGTGACTTCCTTGCCGGTGGGCGAAAAGGTCACCACGGCGACCGAACCGCGCAGCACGAAGAACACATCGCGCGAGGTCGCCCCCTTGTCGAGGATGGTCTGCCCCTTGTCACAGGTACGCCAGCGGCAGCGCGATTCCAGCGCCTTCAGATCGGAATCTGACAGGCCCTCGAGGAGCGGAAAAGCGCGCAGGGTGCGTTCGGCAGGCTGAGTCGGTGTCGTTCCCATGGGCGCCAGCATAATCGAAAGGCCGGGCGCCGCCAACCATGGCGCAGCCTTTGACCTATGTTGGAACCCACAGTGAACGGAGCGCTTACCAGCGCAGATAGCGGTGCCCGATCAACCCACCCAGCAGGGTGACTATGGAGATCCCGCCCAGATACCAAAGGGCCAGATAGAAAGGTGAGTCGTTGTCGCAATGCGCGGCATAGAGGAGTGCGCCGATTCCGCCGGCTGCAAGTCCTGCAACGATACCCGCGGCCGTCGGGGATTGCGGGGCGCCGCGCGAGAGGGACCATAGGGCGGCGGCCAGTGGCGGCAGTGACAGTGCCGGCACGAAGAACAGGCAGAAGAGCGGATTCTGTCCGATCGCGACTACTCCCCATGATTCGCGGGGGACCAGAACCGCCTCGGCTAGCAACCCGAGGACCAGCGGCACAGCCAGCCAGGCCAGCCAGCGGAGTACCGCGGCGGCGGCTTGCGGTCGCGCCAAATGCAGCATCAGCGCGATGGCGGCGACAGCGACGAGCGCGGGCAGCAACAGCTTCAGCAGATAGCGCCAAGATTCCAGCGCCGCCGCGAGGTCGTCACGCATATCAAGGACATAGGCAAAGAGGGCGATACTGACCAGCAACGCGATCGGCAAGGAGGCCAGCAGCGTCATTCCACTGCCGTTCACCCGGCGCCCTTGGTCGGCAACGAGGCTGTCGATGAGTTGATCGGTCTTCATATCGTCTTCTTCATGTCGTTTCGGCGCGCCGCGCGGCACGGGCGAGGGCGGTCAAGCCGCGATGGAGTGCCACGCGGACGGCGCCTTCCTTCATCATCAGGTGCTGCGCCGTTTCCGCGATGCTCATGCCGTCGACCGAAATTGCGCGCACCACTTTCTCCTGGCCCTTGGGCAATTGCGCCAGATGCCGGTCAAGGGCATCGGCTGGCAGGCTCTCCTCCGGTTCAGGCGCTGCCAGCACCTCGGCAAACTCCTCGATCGGTATGACGATGCGACGCCCGCGACGGCGCAGGTTGTCGACCATCTTGTGCCGACTGATCGCCCGCAGCCAGGGCAGGAACGGACGCTCCCGGTCCCAGGTGCCCCGCTTCAGGTGAATGGCGATCAATGTTTCCTGCACGATGTCCTCGGCATCCGCAACGTTGTAACCCTGACGGGCAAGCTCGCGCCGGATCCAGCCGCGCAGCAAACCGGCGAGGTCGCCGAGCAGCCGCCGATAGGCCGTTTCGTCGCCGTCCAGGGCGCTCCGCATTGCCGCGGCCAGATCCAACTCGATTTCTCTCACGCCTTTACCATTCTGTTCGCCGGCGGATTGACAATGTTACAGGCCGGAATCGGTCGAAATTGCCATCAGTCGAAATTGCAGTTGCGCCGCCCAATGCGGCGTAACGGTGCCCGTTCCTGCGGCGTATTGCCTCCTGTAAGCCGATCCCGGCCCAACTGCAACTGTGAGGAACCACATGAACCGTCGAACCGCCGGCCTGACCATCGCCGGCTCCCTGCTTTCGGCATTGGCATTGTCGGCCGTTCCGGCCGCGGCCGAGGGAACCGAAAAGTGCTATGGCATCTCGCTTGCCGGCCAGAACGATTGTGCCTCGACCGGCGGCAATTCCTGCGCCGGCACGTCGAAGGTCGATTTCGACAAGCAGGCCTGGAAACTGGTGCCTGCCGGCACCTGCGAAACCACCATGGTGACCCTGCCCGACGGCAGCACACGTCCCGGTTCCCTGGCGCCGATCGAGTCCTGAGGCCGCCGATGGCGCCGCGCCGCATCCCCAGCCTGTCCACCAGCGCGGTGCCGGCCTCACGCCCGACCCCGGCCGGATTGTCCCCACCGGCCGGGGTCGGCCTGCGGCCGCCGCACTTTCGCGCGGCACTCGCTGAACCGGGGGCGGTGGATTTCCTTGAGGTACATCCCGAGAACTACCTGTGCGATGGTGGGCCGCAGCATCACTTCCTGACAGCGCTGCGTCAGGACTTGCCGCTGTCCTTTCATGGCGTCGGCCTTTCGCTTGGCGGTGCCGACCGGCCGGATCGCCGCCATCTGGCGCGGCTGCGCCAGCTTGTCGATCGCTACCAACCGTTCCATTTCTCCGAGCACCTCGCCTGGTCCAGCCATGGCGGCACCTATTTCAACGACCTGCTGCCACTGCCCTATACGCAGGCCAATCTGGCGCGGATGAGCGCGCATGTGGCCGAGACGCAGGATTGCCTTGGCCGTCAGATCCTGATTGAGAATCCGTCGCTTTATCTCACCTTCGCCGAGAGCGAGATGAGCGAGGCGGAGTTTCTGGCCGAACTCTCCCGGCGCAGCGGCTGCCGGCTGCTGCTGGATATCAACAATCTCTACGTCTCGGCCATCAATGCCGGCTGGGATTCCTGGGCGATGCTCGCCGAATTCCCGCAAGACGCTGTGGCACAGATCCATCTGGCCGGCCATGATCATTGCCGGGATGCCGACGGAGGCAGCCTGCTCATCGACACGCATGGCATGCCCGTTGCCGATCCGGTCTGGGACCTGTTTGCGGCGATTGCGCCGCGGCTGGCCGGGGTGCCGGTCCTGATCGAATGGGACCAGGATTTGCCCGATTGGCCGCGCCTCGTCAGCGAGGCGTCGCTGGCTCGTCAGCTGGCCGGGAATGCGTTGGCCGAGGCGCGTCATGTCGCCATCGCCTGAGCAAGCTGCATTTCCGGAGGCCTTCGCTGCCGCCCTGCGGGAGCCGCGCAGCGCCATCCCGGCGAGGCTTGCCGCGCGTCCGGGCGTCGATCCCGCGGTTCGCTTCGCCATCTATCGCAACAACATGGCGGCGGGCCTTGGGCGCGTCTTGGCGGATCGATTCCCCGTGCTGCGTCGTCTGCTTGGTGCCGATTTTTTCGCAGCACTGACGGACGCCTTCATCCGGCAGCATCCGCCCGCCGGGCCGGTTCTGTTGGAATACGGCGCCCTTTTTCCAAACTTTGTCGAGCGGTTTCCGCCGTCGCAGCATCTTGCCTATCTCGCCGATGTGGCGCGCCTGGAATGGCTGCGGCACTGCGCCTTGCTGGCGGCGGATGCGGCGCCGATCGATCGCGCCGCTCTGGCGGCCCAGCCGCCGGATGTCATGGCGCGGCTTCGCTTCACCCTGCATCCCAGCCTCGCCATTCTCCGCTCGCCTTTCCCGATCGTCTCGATCTGGCGCGCGAATATTGACCCCGCCAACCCGGCCGTCGTGCCGGCCGGTCTGCCCGGCGAGAACGCCCTCCTGGTCCGTCCCGGTCTGGTCGCCGAGATCCATGCCGTGCCGGCGTCGCGCGCGGATTTTGTCGAACGCCTGCAGGCGGGTGTTGCGCTGGGGGATGCGACCAATCTGGTCGGTGCCGATTTGACCGCAGCCCTTGCCTTCCTGTTGAGCGCCGGGATTCTCACCGGCTTTTTTCCAGTCAGCGACGACGCTGCCAGACGGAGTGACCCCGCATGATCGCCATCATCGACCGCCTCAATTCCCTCTTCACCCGCATCCCGGCCGATTTTGTTGCCGTGCTGGCACGGCTCGGCATCGGTGCCATTTTCCTGCGCTCCGGACTGCTCAAACTGGATGGCTGGGAAAGCGGGCTGACCCTGGCGCTGTTCGAGAGCGAATACCGCCTGCCGTTCCTGCCGCCGGAGATTGCCGCCCCGCTGGCAATGGCGGTGGAATTGTCCCTGCCGTTCCTGCTTTTCCTGGGTCTGGGCACGCGCTTTGCAGCACTTGCATTGCTCGGCATGACGGCGGTGATCCAGGTCTTCGTCTATCCCAACGCCTTCGATACCCACGCCGTCTGGGCGGCGGCGATGCTCTATCTGGTGATATTCGGCGCCGGCCGGCTGTCGCTGGATCATCTGCTGGCAAGCCAGCGGGTCGGCGCCACGATGGCTCAGGGGCGCCGCGCATCGTAGCGGCCAGCGGCGTACCAGGCGAAGGCCGCGACCTCGAGGACGAGCAGCAGGCCGAAGGCGATCTGATAGCCGCGATCCACGTCGCCGACGTGATCCAGCACCCAGCCGGTGCCCGACTGGAACAGGGCCGAGGCCAGGAACAGCAAGAGGTTTGCAGCGGATTGCGCGCGCCCGGCAAGATCCCGGCCGAAATGGGTGGCGAGGGTGGCATAGCCCAGATTGGCGGCCTGGCCGGTGAAGCCATAGGCGATCCAGATGACGGGGAGCGGCAGCGGCAGCGCAAAAATCATCGCCAATTGCGCCGCCGCGAAAAGAGCAAAGGCGCCGGCGACGACGGTCTTCAGGCCGATACCGTGACGCTGCAGCCGGTCGGCGATAAGGCCGGTCGACAGCGAACCTACGGCAAAGGCGAGCCCCAGTATCATCAGTTGCGCGTTGGCGCTTTGCTGGTCCAGCCCCATGACATCCGTCATCCAGCGCGTCGCCCACAGGCTCTGCGTCGCGATGAAGGTGCCGGAGATCGCGGCGACCACCGGTGCCACGCGCCAGAAGACGGGATCGAGGAAGATGCCCCAGTAGCCCCTCAACTGCGTTGACAGCGCGACCGGCCGATGGTCGTCGTCACGCTTCGGCACCACCAGGAAGATCGTCGCCGCGACGGCAAGGGTGAACAGCGTCAGCAGCCAGAAGAGCGGCCGCCAGCCGATGAGATCGGCCAGCAGGTTGGCGGGATAGGTGCCGGCCAGGAAACCGAGCGCGCCGAAAGTCACGACGGCAGAATTGCCAAGCGCCAGCCGGTCGCTCGGCAGCCACATGGCATTGGCCTTGAAGGCCGACATGAGGCATCCACCGAGGCCAAGACCGATGAGGAAGCGGGCGAGCGCCAGCGACAGCGTATGGTCGGCGAAGCTGAACCAGGCGGCGCCCGCCGCCGCGACCAGAAGCAGGAAGGTCTGGACCAGGCGCGGGCCGAACCTGTCGAGCAGCAACCCCAGCGGCAGTTGGATGAGCACGAAGCCATAGAGATACATCGCCGTCATGAAGCCGAGATCGGTGTTGCTCAAGCCCAGTTCGGCAATCAGGTCGTCCGAGATCGCGGCGTTGACCACGCGGAACAAATAGGAGGTGAAATAGCCGGCCGCAAACGGCGCCAATGCGCGCAGCAGGACCTGCTTGGAGAGCGGCATCATCGGTTCAGGCGACGTTGAGCGGCTGGCGTGCAACGCGCCGCTGGCCATAGATCGTGTTGGCGGCAACGGCGCCGACCACGAGCACGCCGCCATAGAGCGCATAAATGCCGGGATTCTCGCCGAGGAACAGGAAGACCCAGAAGGCACCGAGAACCGTTTCGACCAGCGAAAGCAGGGCGGCTTGCGCCGCCGGAATATGGCGCGCGCCTGTTGTGAACAGGATGAGGCCGATTGCCAACTGCACCGCGCCGAACAGGAACAGATAGCCGAAATCCACGGCGCTGATCGAGAACGCATCAAGGCCGGCCAGGGCAAAGCCGATCAGTCCCATGATCGCCGTGCCGAGGCAGGTCGCCGGAGTCATGCGAACATGGGCATAGCGCCGGGTCAGCACTGTTGCCACGGCAAAGCTGACCGCGATCACGCCGGAGAGGGTGAGGCCGAGCGCATCGGCGTGCCCCTCGGCCTTGCTGACCATCAGCAGGATGCCGGCAAAGGCAACCGCCATCGCCGCGATGCTGGCCCAGCCGAGCCGCTCGCGCATCCAGGCCCAGGCGATGATGCCGGCGATCAGCGGCGCCGTCGACTGTACGACCAGGATGAGGGCAACGGTTGCGTGCTGCAGGGCGATGACGAACGAGATCGAGGCAGTGGCAAAGCAGATGGCGACGCCGATGCCGCCCACACCCATGCCACGGAACAGTCCCCAGGTGCCGCTGCGATCGCGGATCAGCAGGAAGATCAGCAGTGATGTGGCGGCGATGGCGCCGCGCCAGGCAACAATGGTCCAGGGGTCGAGGTGGATCTGCCGGGCGATCAGGCCGCCGAGGCTCCAGCAGATGGCAGCGCCGACGACCAGCAGCGTCCCCAGCCTTTGGGTGTGGATGCGCTGCGCCTCTGTCGATGCCGTGGTCATTGTTCCCCCTCTGTCCAGGCGCAGCATAATGGGGCATCCGCCTTGCGCAAGGATCGGCGCCTCATGGCTGATATGCATCAGTTGTCGGCAGTTTCGCCAGTTTTTCCTATTTCACCCAGCAGCCAGGTGCGGAAGGCAACGAAAGGCGGATCGGCCAGCGCTTCCGGCCGATAGATCAGGTGCCAAGCCTTGTCGGGATCATCCAGCGCCAGGTCGAACAGCCGGATCAGCCGCCCGGCATCGAGGTCGTCCTGCACATAAGGCGGCCTGACCAGGGCGATGCCGAGGCCGTCGAGAGCGGCCTGAATGGCATAGGTCGAGTAGTCGAAGGAAAGCCGGCGGCGGAAGCGGGCGGGGTCGAGGCCGCTGGCTGCGAGCCAGCGCGGCCACGCCTGCGGCGCATTGGCGACCTCGAGCAGGGTGTGATGCAGCAGGTCTGTCTGCCGTTTTATCTTCTCGGCGATCTGGGGGGCGGCAACGGGAATGAGGACCGCCGAGAACAATCTTTCGGCGGCGAGGCCGGGCAGGGGGGCGGCACTCAGCCGGATGGTCGCCGCCCAATCCGGGCGCAGCGTGATGTCGTCCTCGATGGCGGTGACCAGGCGCACTTCGATGCCGGGATGGCGCATCTGGAAGTGATGCAGCCGCGGGATCAGCCAGCGCATCGCAAAGGTCGGGCCGATGGCGACCGAGAGGCCGGGCGGCGTTGCCCGCCGCACGGTATCGACCGCGGCATCAAGGCGCCGGAACGCGTCAGCCAGCAGCGGTGCCAGGCTGCGCCCGGCCGGCGTCGGGGCAAGGCTGTTGGCCTGGCGCTCGAACAGGCGCTGCCCGATCTGGCCTTCGACCAGTTTGACCAGACGGCTGATGGCCGTCTGGGTGACGTTGAGTTCCAGTGCGGCGGCGGCAAAGCTGCCCAAACGGAGAGCAGCCTCGACGGCCTTCAGGCCTTTCAATGATGGGGACATGACACGGATCACCCCAATAATTACTTGGCCTAGTCTGGCAGAATCGGGCTGGTTCCGATAGGGCCGGCAAGGCATAACGGCGGCAGACGCAGTTCTGCCGCGGGTTTTCAATGGTCGGCCTCGCCACCCTGCTATCCCTGATCGCCGCCGTCCTGGCGACATCTTTCCTCTCCGGCATCTTCGGCATGCTGGGCGGTCTGATCCTCATGGCTCTGCTGCTGCTTGCCTTGCCTGTGCCCGCGGCGATGAGCCTGCATGCGGTGACCCAGATGACCGCCAATGGCTGGCGTGCCCTGCTCTGGCACCGCTATATCCTCTGGCGCGTCATGCCCGGCTATATCGCCGGTTCGGCATTGGCCTTTGCCATCCTCACCTGGATCAGCTTCCAGCCCGATACCGCCTGGGTCTATATCGGCCTTGGCGTCATTCCCTTCTTCGCCCTCGTCGTGCCTGCAGGATTGGCGCCGGACATTCGCCGGCCATTTGCGCCGGTCATCCTCGGCATGATCGTGATGGCGATTCACGTTGTCGCCGGCGTCTCCGGTGCGTTGCTCGACATCTTCTTCTTCCGGACCGATCTCGACCGGCGCCAGATCGTCGCCACCAAGGCCTGTTCGCAGACCCTCGGCCATCTCTTCAAGCTCGCCTACTTCCTGCTTGTGGCCGGCATGGCCGATGTGGTCAACGAACTGCCGCTCTGGATCTTCGCCATCTCCATCGTCTCTGCCATCACCGGCACGACGCTGGCCAAATTCGTGATCGATCGATTGACCAACCGCGCATTCCAGCTTTGGACGCGCTGGCTGGCGGCATTGGTGGGGCTGGTCTGCCTGGTCCGCGGGATTGCCCTGCTGATGGGCTGAGCGATGTCAGCATTCCCCGCATCCGGCGCCGCAGGGCATCGGCGAATCATCCCGTCGCCTGACGTCGGTGCCGCGCCTAACTATGCTGATTCCGGTGACTTTTCCCCCCTTTCCCGGTAGTTTGGCCGAGGCAATTGCCAGGTGATTCGGGTGTAGCGAGGCGTGATGGCGGCTTTTCTGAAAGAGCGACGTTGGTACGGGGCGACGCTGCTGGCAGCGGCGCTGATGGGCGGTTGCGCGGCAACACCGTCAGCAACTGCGACCCAGCCGGCGGCATCGGCCCCCGCCAGCGAGCAGGCGCCGGCCGAACCCGGTGCCACACCCGCGACCGCCAGCCTTGCCGTGCCAGACATGACGACGCTCACCCAGACCACTTGCCCCAAGGAAGCGTCCAGCTACGAAGAATGGGTGGCTCGATTCGGCGCCTATGCGCTCCACCAGGGCCAGCCGGAACAGGTCATCCGCACTGCCTTTGCCGGAGTCTACGAGAACCCCGAGATCCGAGACCGCGCTGCCAAGCAGCCGGAATTCGTGACACCCGTCTGGACCTATCTGGACCGCGCCGTCTCGGCCGAGCGCATCGCCAAGGGTCAGGCCAGGCTGCCGGAAAATCGCGCCATACTGGCCGAGATCGAGCGCGATTTCGGCACCAATGCCAACATCCTCATGGGAATCTGGGGCATCGAGACCGATTTCGGCAACAACTTCGGCAACGTCAATGTGTTCGAGGCGCTCTCGAATGTCGGCTATGGTACCCGGCGCAAGGATTTTGCCTGCACCGAATTGCTTTCGGCCCTCAAGATTGCGGCCAAGGGATATGTCGCGCCCAAGGACATGATCGGCTCCTGGGCCGGCGCCATGGGTCACAGCCAGTTCCTGCCGTCGAACTATCTCACCATCGCCGTCGACCGCGACCGCTCGGGTGCGCCCGACCTCTGGACCTCGATGCCGGACGTGTTTGCCTCGACCGCCAATCACCTCGTGCGCGATGGCTGGCAGCGCGGCCTGCCCTGGGGTTTCGAGGTGAAACTGCCGGCCGGCTTTCCCTATCAGAACGCGGAACTCGACATCACCAAGCCGATTTCCGAGTGGAAGAAACTGGGCGTCACCCGCTTCGATGGTTCGCCCCTGCCGGCGCTTGCCGGCGACACCTCGATCCTGCTGCTGGCTGGACATAAGGGCCCGGCTTTCCTCACGACGCAGAATTTCAAGGCCATCCTCAAATACAACTACTCCACTTCCTATGCCCTTTCTGTCGCCTATCTCGGTGACCGGGTGATGGGCGGCAAGGGGATCCAGGGCAGATGGCCGGTAGACGAACCGCCTCTCAATCTGGAGGAGCGCGAAGAGATCCAGCAGCGCCTGGTCGGCCTTGGTCACCTGGAGGGTGCGGTCGATGGCGTCATCGGGCTCAAGACCCGCAAGGCGATCCGGCTGTTCCAGTTGCAGGCGGGCTTGCCGGCGGATGGATTCGCCACCAAATCCCTGCTCCTGGAGATGCGCCGTCGCATGGCGGGCTGAGGCAATCGCGGCACTTCGCGTGGATGCCCGGGCCAAGCCCCGGGGATGGCGTGTTGAGGCGGTTGGCCGGTGTCACATGAAATTGCGCTAACCGACTGTAACTACAAAGAAAAGGGCGGATTGCTTTTCTCCGCCCGATGGTTATAGTCGCGCCTTTCGGGAGGGTTGGGGCGGCGCGCCGGACCCTGACGGTAACCTTATTCAGGGAGATTTCGAGGGATGTTCATTTCCGAAGCTTACGCCCAGGCCGCGGGGGCCTCGCCGGGCGGTGCCGACATGCTGGCCAGCTTTCTGCCGCTCATTCTCATTTTCGTCGTCTTCTGGTTCCTGATGATCCGCCCGCAGCAGAAGCGGATGAAGGAACATCGTGCCCTCGTCGCCTCGCTCAAGAAGAACGACAAGGTCGTCACCAATGGCGGCATCCTCGGTGTCGTCACCAAGGCGGTCGATGGCGAGAACGATGTCGAGGTCGAGATCGCGCCGAACGTGCGCGTCCGCGTCGTCCGCTCGGCGGTCGCGGAGGTGACCAACCGCACCCTGCCTGCCAAGGGCGCCAAGGCCGATGCCAAGGCGGAGGCCAAGACTGTCGAAACGAAAAACGGCGCCAACGACGCCTGATCCGGATGATGCGGCCGGGCCATGTGCCCGGTCGCGCCATTCTGGCCGATATCCGCGCCAAGTTGCGCGCCAAAATCCGCTGGGACCCAACGCCAGATGCTGCAGTTCTCCAAGTTCAAGGTCACCCTGATCCTGCTCACGCTGATCATCGGTATCTATGCGGTGATGCCGAATTTTTTCAGCGAAGGGCAGTTGCAGCGCCTGCCATCCTGGCTGCCGGCGCGGGCGGTCAGCCTCGGCCTCGATCTCCAGGGCGGCTCGCATCTGCTGTTCGAAGTCGATACCAACGCGCTGGTCAAGGAGCGCCTGGAGGGGACAGTCAACGAGGTTCGCGCTGCCCTGCGCGGCGCCGGCCTGGGTTATACCGGTCTTGGCCTCGATGGCGAGCAGGTGATCGTCCGGATTTCCGATGCCACCGCCATCGAGCGTGCGCGCGAAGCGCTGGCCCCGCTTGCCAGCGGTATGGAACTCGACATCGCGCCGGACGGCGCGGTTCGCCTCGGCTTCACCGAGGCGGCGATCACGCAGGCGCGCACCCATGCGGTTGACCAGTCGATCGAGATCATCCGCCGCCGCATTGACGAGACCGGCACCAAGGAACCGACCATCATCCGTCAGGGCGAAGACCGCATCGTCGTGCAGCTGCCGGGCGTCAAGGATCCGCAGAATCTGAAGGCCCTGATCGGCGCCACCGCCAAGATGACCTTCCAGATGGTCGACGAAACAGCCGAGGCGACCGGCACCGGCTCGCCTACCTCGATCCAGCTGCCGATGGCGGACGGCGAGGGTGCGCCCGGCCAGCGTCTCTGGGTGCAGCGCGCCGTGCTCGTCTCCGGCGAGAATCTGACCGACGCGCAGCAGACCTTCGACCAGGGCCTGCCGGTGGTCCAGTTCAACTTCGATTCGGTCGGCGCCCGCAAGTTCGGCGATGCGACAGCGCGCAATGTCGGCAAGCGCTTTGCCATCGTCCTCGATGGAAAGATCATCAGCGCGCCCGTCATTCGCGATGCCATCCTCGGCGGTCGCGGCGTCATCAGCGGCAATTTCACCACGCAATCGGCCGGCAACCTCGCCCTGTTGCTGCGCGCCGGCGCCCTGCCGGCGCCGCTCACCGTGCTGGAGGAACGCACGGTCGGCGCCGATCTCGGCGCCGATTCGATCGAGGCTGGCAAGCAGGCCTTCATGATTGCCATCGTCATGGTCGTGGTGGCGATGGTGGTTCTCTACGGATTCTTTGGCCTGGTCGCCAATGTCGCGCTCGTCTTCAATGCCGTGTTGCTGCTCGGCATCCTCTCGCTGTTGCAGGCGACCCTGACCCTGCCTGGCATCGCCGGCATCGTGCTGACGCTCGGCATGGCGGTCGATGCCAATGTGCTCATCCTCGAGCGCGTGCGTGAGGAGGTCCGCAACGGCCGCTCGCCGGTCAACGCGATGGAGGCCGGCTATCGCGAGGCGCAGGCCACCATCATGGACAGCAACCTCACTACGCTCATATCGACGCTGTTCCTGTTCGGCTTCGGCTCGGGCCCGATCAAGGGCTTTGCCGTAACGCTTTCGGTCGGCATCGTGACCTCGGTCTTCACCGCGGTCGTGGTGACTCGGCTCATCACTTCGATCTGGTTGCGGCGTGCGCGACCCAAGGTCCTGCCGCTTTAGGAGTAAGGGCGCATGTGGAAACCCCCGCGACTGATACCGCACGATACGCGCATCGACTTCCTGCGCTTTCACAAATTCACCTTCGTGCTCTCGATCGTGATGGTGCTGTGCTCGATCGGTCTGGTCATGACCAAGGGCCTCAATTTCGGCATCGACTTTGCCGGCGGCATCGTCATGGAAGTGAAGAGTCCGGAGCCGAGCGCCGACCTCTCCGTCATGCGGACCGATCTCAACAATCTCGGCCTCGGCGAGGTGTCGCTGCAGGAGTTCGGCGCGCCCGATGTGGTGCTCATTCGCATCCCGCAGCAGGAGGGCGGCGAAGCGGCGACCCAACAGGCCGTCACCAAGGTGCAGGAGAAGCTGGGCAGCGCCTGGGAGTACCGTCGCACCGAGACCGTGGGCCCCAAAGTGGGCAGCGAGCTCATCGAGAGCGCGGCACTCGCCTTCCTGCTCGCGATGGGCGGCATCATGGCTTATATCTGGTTCCGCTATGAGTGGAATTACGGCGTCAATGCGCTCATCGCCCTGGTGCATGATTGCGTCACCACGGTCGGCCTTTTCGCCCTCACCGGTATGGAGTTCAACCTCACCACGGTGGCGGCGGTTCTGACCATCGCCGGCTATTCGGTCAATGACACCGTGGTCGTGTTCGATCGCATCCGGTTCGAGTTGCGGCGCTACAAGACCATGGCCGTGCGCGACGTGATCAATCTTGCGCTCAACACCACGCTCAGCCGTACCACGGTCACCTCCGGCCTGACGCTGCTCTCGGTCCTGGCGCTGGCCATCTGGGGCGGCGAGGCAATGCGCGGCTTCGCCGTGGCGCTGATCTGGGGCATCGTCATCGGGACCTATTCGACGCTGTTCATGGCGACGCCGCTGCTGCTCTATGCCAATCTGCGGCCGGGCGCCAAGGCGAAGGCGGAAGCCGCCGACGCGCCCTCGGCCTGAGCGGAGCGCTTGCCTTGGATCTGACGCCGCTCATACCCGCCGGTCGCCAGATCATCGAGAGCTATGGCGACGGGCGCTTTCGTGTCGGCGGCATGCTCCATGAGGGCTCGATCCTGGTCTTTCCGCAGGCGACATTGGCCTGGCCCGTGGCTGGCATGGCGGAACTTGCCGTGGAGAGCTTCGCCCCGGTCATCGCGCGGGCGGCTGAGATCGAATTGTTGCTGCTGGGCTGCGGCCCGCGCCTTGCCCTGTTGCCGAAATCGCTGCGTCAGCAATTGCGCGAGCAGGGAATCGTGCTCGAACCGATGGATACCGGCGCGGCCGCGCGCACCTACAATGTGCTGATGGCGGAGGGCCGCCATGTGGCGGCGGCCCTCATTGCGATCGAGTAGAGCCGCGCCTCAGCCCGCCTTGCGGATCGTCCTGGTCTGCTGGACCGCCGCGTCGGCGAGGTTCGATGCCACGAATTTCCAGTTCACCAGCTGCCAGAAGGCGCCAAGATAGTCCGGGCGCTTGTTCCGGTAATCGATGTAGTAAGCGTGTTCCCACACATCGCAGGTCATCAGCGGCAAATTCTCGCTGGTGAGGGGCGTCTGCGCGTTGCTGGTGTTGACGATGTCGAGATCGCCGTCCGGCTTGCGCACCAGCCAGGTCCAGCCGGAACCGAAATTGCCGGTTGCCTGCTTGGTGAACTCCGCCTTGAAAGTGTCGAAGGTGCCCCATTTCCTGTTGATCGCGGCGGCAAGCTCGCCCTCGGGCGCGCCGCCGGCCTTGGGGGCGAGGCAGTTCCAGTAGAAGGTATGGTTCCACACCTGAGCCGCGTTGTTGAAGATGCCGCCGGAGGATTTTTTCACGATCTTTTCCAGCGGCGCATTCTCGAATTCGGTGCCGGCCACCAGCTTGTTCAAATTGTCGACATAGGCCCGGTGGTGTTTGCCGTAGTGGAACTCCAGCGTCTCCCTGGAGATGTGCGGCGCGAGCGCATCCATGGCGTAGGGCAGGTCGGGAAGGAAGTGGTTCGTCATGGCGTGCCTTTCATGTTCTGGGCGTTTCAATGACGATCGCCGCGCAGAGCGACCGGGTAGTGCGACCGGACAGTGCGACCGCTGTCACGATCGGAGCGCGGCAATTCGCGGGTATCACCTTAGAACAGATGGATGTCGGATGGGTTCCGACCCAGGACATTTAGGGCGCGGCCGATTGGCGCGGATTTGAAAAGTGGTCTTTTCCAAAAGAAAACGGGGCCCCGAAGGGCCCCGTTCCAGTGGCTTCGGTGCCGCCGGTATCAGCCGGTATAGCCCTGCTGATACGCGACCATGCAATAGAGCATCGGAATCGACAGCATGGTGTTGGTCCGCGAGAACAGCATGGCCGTGCGCGCCGCAGCCTTCTTGGTGTCGGCGTCGGCTTCGACGATGCCCAGTGCCTTCTTCTGGTTGGGCCAGATCAGGAACCAAACGTTGAAGGCCATGATCAGCGCCAGCCACATGCCGATGCCGATGGTGACGAAGCCGGCCTGGAAGGTCAGCGCCTCGACCAGATAGCCGAGATGCATCGCCGTCAGCAGACCGAAGACGACGGTGGCGAGGGCCGCCCAGCGGAAAAAGAAGAGCGCCGTCGGCGCGATCACCTTGCCGATCGCCGGCTTGTGTTCGTCCGGAATCTTGGGCATCGAGGGAATCTGGACGAAGTTGAAATAATAGAGCAGGCCGATCCAGAGGATGCCGGCCATGACGTGCAGCCAGCGAAACAGGAACGCGAAGTAGCTGGCCGGGTCGAAGCTGCCCAGGTTGATGATCAGGAAGACGATGACGGTAAGAACAAGACCTGCCACCAAGGTGCGGTGCAGGTTTTCGAGAATTTTGCCCATGGCTATCCCCCTTAGATAAGCAAAAGCGGTGTGGCTATGAGTCGCATATTATAGGATGGCGTTAACTGAACAAACTGATTCCCCCTAATCCATTGAGAAAGTGTGGGAATGTCGTGACAGAGCCAGTCGAAGGTGACGCCGGCGCGACCTATGTGCAGGAATCGTTGCGGGCGCTTCGTCAGGGCGACCGCGACCGCTTTCTCTGCGTCCTGGCAGCACCGCCCCGGCAGCGCGCAGGGCTCGCCACGCTCTATGCCTTCAATCTCGAGATTGCCGGCATCGCCGAGAAAGTCTCGGAACCGATGCTGGCGCTCATCCGGCTGCAATGGTGGCGCGACGCTCTCGACGAAATTGCCGCCGGTGGCCGCCACCGCCACTATCTGGTCCGCGCGCTGCAGGAACTGGCGGCGGAAGGGCTGGATCTCGCGCCGCTGCGGCGCCTGCTGGATGCGCGGGAAATCGATGCCGACAGGGATGCGACCATGCCCGATCTCGCGGCGATGGTGGCCTATGCCGAGGCCACGGCCGGTGCGCTCGGTGAAGCCGCCGCAACCCTCTGCGTGGCGGGGGCGGGGGCGGGGGCCGAACTGCGTCAGGCGGCGCGGTCGGCTGGCACCGCCTATGGCTTGGTCGGCCTGTTGCGGGCTACCCCACATCTGGCGCGCCGCCGTATCGTGCGCCTGCCGATCGATCTGATGCGCGAGGCGGGAAGTTCGGCAGATCGCCTGCGCGACCTCCGGCCCGACGCCAACCTGCCCCGGGTCACGGCCGAAGTGGCGGACCGCGCCCGGTCCCTGCTCCTTGAGGCACGCGGCATTGCGCAGGGTACTGCCGAACGGCGCGCCGGCATCGGTGCCCTGTTGCCCGCCCGCCTTGCCGCGGCACAGCTTGAGCGGCTCGCACGGTACGGGTACGATCCGTTCGCCGCCGGCGCCGTCGCCGAATCCGGCCTGGATATCTGGCGCCTGCTGACTGCGCGCTGGAGCGCCAGGATCTGAATTGTCGCCGTCTCAATTGTCGCCATATGAAAAATCACCCCGGGAACGAAACGCCAGCCCTATGAGCACGCCAGCCATCATCACCGTCGCCATCACCGGCAGCCAGCCGTCGAAGGCACAGAATCCGGCCCTGCCGACCCAGCCCGCCGAACAGGTCGAAAGCACCCACGAGGCCTTCGAGGCCGGTGCCAGCCTGGTCCATATCCACGTTCGCGACGACCAGGACAAATCCTCGTCGGATATCGAGAAGTTCCGCCAGGTGCAGGAAGGGATCGCGAAGCACTGCCCCGGCATGATCATCCAGTTCTCGACCGGCGGCCGCGGCCGCGAAGCGTCGGAGCGCGGTGCCGCCCTGAAGCTGAAGCCCGATATGGGTTCGCTCGCCACCGGTTCGGTTAATTTCGCCACGATCATCTACGAGAATCCCCCGCAGTTGATCGACGAACTTGCCAGCGACATGCTGAAATACGACGTGAAGCCGGAATGCGAGCTGTTTGACCTCGCCATGCTCTACAACGCCAAGGCCCTGGTGGATCGCGGCCTGCTGAAGTGCCCCGCCCATGTGCAATTTGTGCTCGGCATTCCGGGCGCCCTGCCGGCGCGCGAAAAGATCGTCGATTTCATGCTGGAGGAATTGCAGGAATTGCTGCCGGATGCCACCTGGACGGCGGCAGCCATCGGGCGCATGCAACTCGAAGCCAATCACTGGGCGCTGAAGCGCGGCGGCCATGTGCGCACCGGGCTGGAGGACAACATCTATTTCGAGAAGGGACGCCTCGCTGCCAGCAATGCCGAACTGGTGAAGCGCGTCGCCGATCTCTGCGGCAAGTATGACCGCCACCCGGCAAGCCCGGCGGAAGCTCGCCAGCTTCTCGGATTGAAGGCCGCGTAGAATTTCTCGTTCACCCCTTTCCGCACTTTGCGCTGTGGGGCGAGGGGGAGCGCAAACCCAGATCGGCGGAATCGAACCGCTCAAACGAAACGGGGCGCTGCCAGCGGCAGCGCCCCGTTTCCAATCTTGATCCGGAAGCCCGATCCTACTTGATCTTGGCTTCCTTGAAGGCGACGTGCTTCTTCACCACCGGATCATACTTGCGGAATTCCAGCTTCTCGGTGGTGGTGCGCGGATTCTTCTTGGTGACGTAGTAGTACCCGGTGTCGGCGCTGCTCACCAGCTTCACCAGGATGGTGTTTGCCTTGGCCATGGCGATCTCTCAAAAAATGCGTTTCTCGGCAAAAGGATGGCGCAAAATAGCGAGGAACCGCCGAATGTCAAGGCAAGTGCCGGGCAAGTCCCTGACGCGGCTGCTGCTGTCGGCTTAATGTCATGATATCATTGCGATAATTTAGAAGCTTGGGAGCTTCGGCGCCGATCGGCACGCCGGCTTGCCAGCGCCGGATGGCGGTTTTGAGGACATATTCGGTGACGTCGACCAGATTGAGCCCGGACAGGGCCCCGAGCGGCCGCCAGGCCAGGTCCTCCAGTTCCCCATCACCCTTAAGCTCGCCGGTCGCCAGCGCGCCATCGCCCAGAAAGAACCGGGTATTGAAGCGGCGCCGTGATGTGACCGGCGTGATCGCCCGGCAGAGATAGTCGAAACCGGCGAGGTCGGGGGCAAGTCCCGCTGCGGCATAGGCCGCCAAAAGCGGGGTTTCGGTGCCGCGGTCGGGCAGGGCACCCGGGCGCCCGACCAGCAGGCCGGTCTCCTCGAAGGTCTCGCGCAGGGCGGCCTGGATGAAAATGGCGGGATTCGGGGTGCCCAGCTGCCGCGCGACATCGGGATGCGGCTGCCCGAGCTTGATCCGGTCGGCAGCATCGACCCGTCCGCCCGGCACCACATGGATTCCCGGCAGGAAGCCCATCCTGGCCGGTCGCCGGCCGATCAGGATTTCCGGTGCGCCGCGGCGCGGCACCCGAATCAACACCAGCCCGGCGGCATCCTTTGGCCGCACCGGGGATTTTCGGTCCAGAATGTTGCGGTTCGACAACGTAATCAGGGCACGAAAGGCAGTTGCGCCTCGGCCGCGTCATCCAGCTGCGCAGCGGCCGGCGGCTGCGCCAGGCCGACGGCGCTGGCATAGACACTGGGCTGGTCCAGCAGGCGCAGGGCAAGCTCGAGATCCACCGGATCCTCTGCCCGGCGTGCCGGGCAGAGGCGTCGAAGCGCATCGAGGGCGGCGGTGTCGTCGGGCTTGGCGCTGTTGCGGCGCAGGGTCGGCACTTGCGGCACCTGCCCGGATTTGAGCTCGGCCAGCAGCTTTTCCGCACTGACCTTGCCGCTGGTGCACACGGTCGGCAGGACGCCCAGATGATGCAGCGTATAGCCCGACGGGGCATGGAAACGCGCCCAGGTCAGCTTGATCTCACCCTGGTTGGGCAGGGTCTTGATGTTCTGCACCGTGCCCTTGCCATAGGAGTTGGAGCCGATCACGACGGCGCGGCCATTATCCTGCAGGGCGGCAGCCACGATCTCGGCGGCCGAGGCGGAATTGCCGTCGATCAGGACGGCGATCGGCTTGCCCTCGGCGACATCGCCTTCGCTGGCCTCGAAATACTGGTGGCTGTCCGGATGGCGGCCATGGATCGAGACGATGCGCCCTTCCTCCAGGAACAGGTTGGCGACCGCCACCGATTGCGGCACCAGCCCGCCGGGATTGCCGCGCAGGTCCAGCACGATGCCCTTCAGCTTTTTGCCGATCTCGATCTTCGCGTCCTTGATCTCGCGCTTAAGGGTGTTGGCCGTCTCGGAATTGAAGCTGAACACGCGGAAATAGGCGATATTGCCTTCGCGCCGGTAGCTCACTGTCTCCGGCACCACATGGGCGCGCTTGACGCTGACTTCAAAGGAGTCGTCGCGGCCTTCGCGGGCGACCAGCAGGCTGACCCGGCTGTCCACCTCGCCCCGCAGCAGGTTGACCACGTCGATCTGGGTCAGCCCTTCGACGGAATCGCCGTTGATCTCCAGGATGATGTCGTCGCGCCGGAGGCCCATGCGTTCGGCCGGCGTGTAATGCATGACCGCGGTGATGCGGACCTGGTCGTCCTCGACCGAGATGCGCACGCCGATGCCGCCGAAGCCGTCGCGCGCGGCGCGCTCCTCCTTCGCTGCCGAGGCGCCGGAATAGCGCGAGAAACCGTCCAGCTTGCCGATGATGCCGGTAAAGACCGCCTCGTAGATTCGCTCGCTACCGGCGTCACTGACGGCTTGCGAATTCCGGCGCGCCTCGCCCAACAGTTCGGCGGCGGCGCGGCCCCATTCCTTGGCCCCGGCGTCCTCGCCATCGGCGATGCGTTCGGCGTCGAGCAGCCTGCCTTCGCGGAACAGCTTGATGTCGTCCTTGTCACCCTCGACCCGGATGGCCGGGTCCAGGCTGGACAATTGCTGCATCCCGGCCAGTGTCAGTTCGTCCAGACGCGGCTTGTTGATGTAGATCGAGTTGATGTCGCCGAGGCCGCTCACCATCATGTCGCGATCAAGGGCGGCATCCCCGGCGACCGGCGCTCCGCCCGAGGTGCCGGCACAGGCGGCCAGACCCAGCAGCAGCGGCATCAGGGCGAGGGGCAGCAAAGCCCTGCGCCGGGCCCGTCCGGCCACCGCTTGCGACTTCACCTGGGCATTCATGTGCGCACTCGAACCGCTTGGCATCCGCTGCAACCCTCAGGCCCGCCGATCGCGCCATGCCCGCGCGCGGACCATCTTTGTTCGGCCACAATCTAGCAGAAATCCGGCCGCAGGCTAGGCCCTCAAGTGCTTAATCCTGCACACCTAATTGGTTGCTTTCGCCGGGGTCTAGCGCCGCTTCTTCGCAGGTTTCCGCCCTTTTCCGGTCTTTCCCCCATTTCCAGTCTTACCCTGGGGAGCCCGGCCGCGCTGCGTCGGCTTGCCACCCTTGCGGGGCGGGGCCTTAACCCCCGGGGTACGGCCATGCCGGCCAGGCGGATTGGCGCGCCGCGCGGTTGTGGCGGCGGTCGCGCCCAGGGGTTCAGCCGCCAGCAATTCCAGCGTGATGCCGCCGGTCAGGGCATCGGCAGCGACCAGGCGCACGGTGACCGACTGGCCAAGCTGGAAGATGCGCCCGCTGCGCCGTCCGACGAGAGCGTGACGACCCTCGTCATGGTCATAGAAGTCGTTGGGCAGGGTCGAGATCGGCACGATGCCGTCTGCGCCGGTTTCGCGCAGGTTGATGAACAGGCCAAAACGCGCGACGCCGGAAATTCGCCCCTCGAATTCCGCGTCGACCCGGTCGGCGAGAAAGGCCGCGACATAGCGGTCGATGGCGTCGCGTTCGGCCGCCGCGGCACGCCGTTCGGTCGCCGAGATGTGGATTCCGGTCTCCGCGAATTCCTTGGCGGCGACCTTCTCCAGCGCACCTTCGCCGAACTCATAGGCGCCGATGAGGGCGCGATGCACCAGCAGATCGGCATAACGCCGGATCGGCGAGGTGAAATGTGCGTAGCGCTGCAGGGCAAGTCCGAAATGGCCCAGATTCTCCGGCGCATAGACCGCCTGCGATTGCGAGCGCAGCACCAGGGTCGAGATCATCTCGGCAAAGGGCGTGTCGCGCGCCTGACCCAGAAGCTGCGTGAAGTGCTTCGGTCGCAGCACCTGGCCCTTGGCGAGGCGCAGGTCGAGCGTATCCAGGAATTCGCGCAGCGCCTCGATGCGGCTCTCATCCGGCCGGTCGTGGACCCGATACATGCAGGGCCAGCGCTTCTTCTCGAGCGCTTCCGCCGCCGCCACATTGGCGGCGATCATGAATTCCTCGATCAGGCGGTGGCTGTCCAGCCGCTCGCGCGCCACGATGCGGTCGATCCGCCCGTCCTGGGTGATGAAGACACGCCGTTCCGGCAGATCCAACTCCAGCGTGCCGCGTGCCTCGCGCGCCTTCAGCAGTGCCTGGAAGGCGCCGTAAAGCGGCCGGATGACCGGCCCCAGCAGGGGTTCGGTGAGGTCATTGGGATTGCCGTCAACGGCCGCCTGCACCTGCTCATAGGTGAGGCGCGCGGCCGAGCGCATCAGCCCGCGCATGAAACGGTGATGCAGCTTCTGCCCCGCGGCATCGATGGTCATCTCGACCGCCATCACAGGCCGCTCCTCATGGGGGCGCAGCGAACACCAGCCGTTGGAAAGCTCTTCCGGCAGCATGGGCACGACCCGGTCGGGGAAATAGACCGAATTGCCGCGCTCCCAGGCGTTGCGGTCGAGCGCGTCACCCGGCCGCACATACCAGGCGACATCCGCGATCGCCACGATGATGCGCCAGCCGCCGGGATTCTTCGGATTGTCGTCGGGTGCCGCCCAGACCGCATCGTCGAAATCGCGCGCGTCGTCGCCGTCGATGGTGACCAGCGGCACCTGGCGCAGATCCGTGCGGTCGCCGAGCGGCGCCGGTCCGGCGTTTTCCGCCTGTTCCAATGCGGCAGGCGAGAACTGGAACGGAATGTGGTGCTCGGCGATCGAGATGATGCTGACCGCCTTCGGCTCGCCGACACGGCCGATGCGCTCGATGATCCGGGCCTTCGGCTGGCCGAGGCGCCGCGCCGGCTCGACTTCGGCGACGACGATCTCCTCCGGCCGCGCGTTGTTGATGTCCCGCGGCTCGACGATGAACTCCGTCTTTACCCGCTTCGACGAGGGGATGAGCCGCCCCGCCCCATGCGGGCCCTTTTCGAACACGCCGACGACGCGCTCGGCACGGGCCTGCAGGCGTCGGATGGGGCGCGCCTCATAGACATCGGCATCGGTGCGCTCCAGGCGCGCCAGCACGCGGTCGCCGGCTGCCAGCGGCCGGTCCAGCTTTTTGTCCTCGATGACGACGATCTGCGGCTCGGCATCGTCTTCCGGAAAATCGATTGGCCGCGCCCAGATGTCGCCATCGGCATCCGGGCCGATGATCTGGATGACCGTCACCTCCGGCAGCGCGCCGGAGGCAGCCAGGCGCTTGGCATGGCCGCGATCGACGGCGCCCTCCTGTTCCAGTTCCTTCAGCAGGGCCTTGAGCGGGATGCGGTCCTGCCCGCGCAGGTGAAAGGCGCGGGCAATTTCACGCTTTCCGACCGGCGTCGGCGAGGTGCGGATGAAGTCCAGCACCTGCTCCCTGGTGGGGAAGGGCACGGCCTTGCCTCCGCCAGTGCGACCCTCGCCACCCTTTTGTCTGCGGGGACGCTTGCCCTGACGGGCGGCGCCCTCGGGTTTTTCAGGGCGCCTTGAATTCGATTTCGACAAAGACGAACTCGTGATCGTTCGCGTTGATGACATTGTGTTCGACGCCGACCGGGCGATAATAGGACTTGCCGGCGGTCAGTTCGGCAAAGCGCGTTTCCTTGCCGTCATCGATCTGCAACTTTCCGCTCGACAGCGGCACGACGACATAGTCATAGCCGTGGCGGTGCCAGGTAGTTTCGGCGCCCGGCGCAAAACGCCATTCGGTGACGATGACGCGTTCGTTGTCGACCTGGACGGTGCCGGTGGCTGCCGGTCTCGCTGTGCTCATGCTTCGGTACCCCGTATTGGCGGGGCCATTGAACCCCAGTCCCGCCTCCGCTACAAGGCCCGCCTTTCGCTGATTGGACCGATTCGGGAGAAAACGCATGATTTCCATCGAAGCCAGGATTGCCGCCGAACTGGACGCGCGCGAGGCGCAGGTTCGGGCGGCGGTCGAATTGCTCGATGGTGGTGCGACCGTTCCCTTCATCGCCCGCTACCGCAAGGAGGTGACGGGTGGCCTAGACGACACGCAGTTGCGCAAGCTCGAGGAGCGCCTGGGTTACCTGCGCGAGCTTGAGGATCGCCGTGCCGCGATTTTCAAGAGCATCGAGGAACAGGGCAAGCTGACCGACGAATTGTCGCGCGAGATCGCGACCGCCGAGACCAAGGCGCGGCTCGAGGATCTTTATCTCCCGTTCAAGCCGAAGCGCCGTACCAAGGCGCAGATCGCGCGCGAGGCGGGGCTGGAGCCGCTGGCCGACCTGCTCCTCGGTGATCCCGCGAAACAGCCCCAGGCCGAGGCCGCAGCCTTCGTCGATGCCTCAAAGGGTGTGGCCGATGTAAAGGCGGCGCTCGATGGTGCCCGCGACATCCTGGTCGAGCGCTTTGCCGAGAATGCCGATCTGCTTGGGCGCCTGCGTGACCTCATCTGGGAGAAGGGCCGCCTCGTTTCCAAGGTGATGGACGGCAAGGAGGACAAGGGCGCCAAGTTCTCAGATTATTTCGACGCCGCCGAACCCATCGCCAAGGTGCCCTCGCACCGCGCACTTGCCATGTTCCGCGGCCAGAAGGAGGAGGTGCTCTCGCTCTCCCTCGCCATCGACGAGCCGGAGGATCGGAAAGCACTCAACGAGGCCGAGCGCGCCATCGCATCGGCTGCCGGCATCAGCGACCGCGGCCGTGCCGCCGATCCCTGGCTGATCGATGTCGTGCATTGGTGCTGGCGGGTGAAGCTCAAGCTTTCGATCGAGCTAGACTTGATGGGCCGCCTGCGCCTTGCTGCCGAGGAAGAGGCGGTGCGCGTCTTCGCCTCGAACCTCAAGGACGTGCTGATGGCAGCCCCCGCCGGTGGCCGGGCCACTCTCGGCCTCGATCCGGGCCTGCGCACCGGCTGCAAGGTGGCCGCCATTGCGGCGACCGGCAAGGTGCTGGAATTCGCCACCATCTATCCGCACGAGCCGATGCGCAAATGGGATGAATCGATCGCGGTGCTGGCGGCCCTTTGCCACCGTCACAAGCTCGAACTGGTGGCGATCGGCAACGGCACGGCCAGCCGCGAGACAGACAAGCTCGCCGACGACCTGATGAAGCGCCACCCGGAATTGAAGCTCACCAAGGTGATGGTGTCGGAAGCCGGCGCTTCCGTCTATTCCGCCTCGGAATACGCCTCCAAGGAACTGCCGGAGCTTGACGTCACCATCCGTGGTGCGGTTTCAATCGCGCGCCGCCTGCAGGATCCGCTCGCCGAACTGGTCAAGATCGATCCCAAATCCATCGGTGTCGGCCAGTACCAGCATGACGTGGCGGAGTTCCGGCTTTCCAAGGCGCTGGATGCCGTGGTCGAGGATTGCGTCAACGCGGTCGGCGTCGAGGTCAATACGGCGTCCGCCAAACTGCTGGCCCGCGTTTCGGGCCTCGGCGACAGCCTCGCCCAGAACATCGTTGCTTTCCGCGACGCCAACGGCCCCTTCAAGTCGCGCCAGCAGCTCCTGCAGGTGCCGCGATTGGGCCCCAAGGCCTTCGAGCAGGCGGCGGGATTCCTGCGCATCCGCGATGGCGAGGATCCGCTCGACGCCTCCTCGGTCCATCCCGAGGCCTATCCGGTCGTGCGTCGCATCCTCGCCTTCACTGGCAAGGATATGAGCGCCGTCATTGGCGACGCGAAGCTGCTGCGCACGCTGAAGCCGGATGCGTTCACGGACGAGACCTTCGGTGTGCCGACGGTAAGCGACATCCTGAAGGAACTGGAAAAGCCCGGCCGCGACCCGCGCCCGGAATTCAAGACGGCGACCTTCAAGGAAGGGGTCGAGGAATTGAAGGATTTGAAGCCCGGCATGCAGTTGGAGGGTGTCGTCACCAATGTCGCGGCCTTCGGTGCCTTTGTCGATATCGGCGTCCACCAGGACGGCCTTGTGCATGTCTCCGCGCTTGCCGACCGTTTCGTGAAGGACCCGCGCGAAGTGGTGAAACCCGGTGACGTCGTCACTGTGCGCGTGGTCGAGGTCGATATCCCCAGGAAGCGCATCTCCCTCACCATGCGCTCCGGCGAGGCGGCCGCGAAGCCGCGCGAACAGGGTGCGCCCAAGGATCGGCCCTTGGGCCGCAACGAGCGCAAATTCATGCAGGACAACCGCGCGCCCCAGGGCAAGAGCGGCGGCAGCGACAACGCCCTCGCCGCAGCCTTCGCCAAAGCCGGGTTCAAGAAGTAACGGCGCCACCTGCTCTGCGTCATGCCCGGGCTTGACCCTGGCATTCAGTCTCTCGCGCAATACTGGATCCCCGGGACGAGCCCGGGGATGACGTGGAAAATGGCACCTCATCCCTTCTCTCTTTGCGGAAGAGAGGCAGGGCAAGGGGGTATCGCCAACGCGCCGTTGTCAGGCTAGGCTGCCGCCCCTGACCCGGGGGGCGGCTTGAGCAAACTTTTACTGATATCGCTCGGAAAGCTGAACGGCGCGGTACTGGAAGCCGCGGCGCGGGATGGCCGATTCCCGCATATCATCGTGGCAACCAGGAACGTGGCGCAGGCCCGCATGCGCGCTAATGCCGCCAGGATCGGTGCGGCGCTGGAGGGGGAATATCCCCGCATCGACGTGGTCGGTTTCGATTTCAACGCGCCCGATGCCGCCGATACCTTGCGCAAGATCCAGCCCGATCTGATGATGGCGGCACCGACGTTTCTTCCCTGGTGGAAGCTTCTCGGCCATGCGAACCCGAAGGTGCGCGCCTTGCCCTTCGCCGGCTGGCTCGCCTGCCATTTGGCGCCCATGCTGGCCCTGCGTGCCGCCTGGGAGAAATCCGAACTGCACTGCCCCTGGGTCTCGGCGACCTATCCCGATGTGGTCAATGCCGTCCTGCACATGACCGGGCAGGGGCCGATCGTCGGCATCGGCAATGTCAGCGAATGCCTGCCGAAGATCCGCTTTCTCGCCAGCCAGCATGCGAATGCGCCGATTGCCGAACTGGCCGTCAAGCTGGTGGGCAGCCACGCGCTCTCCAATCTCTTCTATCGCGAAGAGGCGGTGAAGGAATTGCCGCCCTTCCTGCTGCAGGTGCTGTGGCATGGCCATGACATTTCCTTGGCGGTGAAGGACAAGCTCCGCAGCGTGAAGATGCCGGTCGTGCAAGATCTCGAGATCAACCGCATCACCGCCTCAGCTGCCCTTGACGTGCTGGCGGCCCTGCTCGACGCCGAGCCGCATGCCCTGCACGCGCCGGCGCCCAATGGCCTCGTCGGCGGCTATCCGGTGAGGATCAGCCGCAAGGGGGTCGAGATCGACTTGCCGCCGGACTGGCCTCTGGAACACGCCCTCGGCATCAACGCCTCTGCCCTGGTCTTCGACGGCATCAGCGCCATCGAAAAGGACGGCACGGTGATCTACACCGAGAAATGCGCGGTCGCCCTCAAAGCTCTGTTAGGGGAAGAATGGCCGCGTTTAGCGCCGGCCGAGGCGCCTGCCCTGGCGGCTAAACTCATCGCGGCGCTGGA
This sequence comes from Dongia mobilis, assembly GCF_004363235.1. Taxonomy (GTDB): domain Bacteria; phylum Pseudomonadota; class Alphaproteobacteria; order Dongiales; family Dongiaceae; genus Dongia; species Dongia mobilis. The sequence goes on along the minus strand of NZ_SNYW01000011.1, from coordinate 187,791 downwards.
TTAGATCTCGGTCGCCTTCGCTTCTTCCAGGATCCAGTTGAGGAAGGCCTGCGCTTCCGGCCGCTTTAACACGTCGGGCGCATGCACGATGTAATAGGCAAAGGGGGTCGTGATGCTCTTTTCGAACGGGCAGATCAGGCGCCCTTCGGCGAGGAGGTCGGCGACGGCGCCGGTGGTGCCCAACGCCACCCCCTGGCCGGCCACCGCGGCCTGCAGGCAAAGTGCGAAATCCGTGAAATGGATGCCGCGCGTCGCATCCACGTCCTCGATCCCGGCGGCGCGCAGCCAGGCCTGCCAGTCCGGCCAGATGTAGGATTGCCCGCTCCAGTCGAGGTGGAGGAGGGTGTGGTGCTTGAGATCGGCCGGGTCGGTGAGTGGTGCCCGTGCCAGCACCTTCGGACTGAAGACCGGATAGACCTCGTCGGCAAAAAGACGGTGCGCCACCACATCCGGCCAGTCGCCGAGGCCGAAGCGGAAGTCGAAATCGAACGCGTCCGGCTCCAGCGTCGCCCAGCTGGTAGCCGTCTCCAGCACCACGTCGACGCTGTCCGCCCGGGCGCGATAGCGCTGCAGGCGGGTCAGCAGCCAGTTGGCGGCCAGCGCCGGGTCCTCGATCCGCAGGCGCAGCGAGAGGCCCTTCATGCCACGCCGCAGGCGATCGGAGACGCGCCCCAGCAGGCGGAAGGCCTGGGCAAGATCGTCCTTCACTTCCTGGCCCATGCGGGTGAGGACCAGCCCGGTGCCGTGGCGCTGCACCAGGGCCGCGCCGATCTCGGCCTCCAGCGCCTTGACCTGCTGGCTGACGGCGCCCGGCGTCACATGGAGTTCTGCCGCCGCCTGGCGCACGGATCCCAGGCGTGCCACGGCCTCGAAGGCGCGCAAGCCGGGCAGGGAGGCCATGCGGCGGCTCGATAGGGGCGACAGGGGACCGGGCGGATTTAGCATGGCTAAACGTATTCGTTACTAAGTATCGCGTGTCAAGGTGCCGGAAACGCCCTATTTTAAGGAGAACAGAGCGATCTGTGCAGGATGGGCGAACCGAAGCAGCCATTCCTGCGACAGAGTGACGCTAAACCAGAGTGACGCCAAACCAGATCGTCGGAGAACCGCCATGCTGACCCGTCTCTTTTTCCGCAGCCGTGCCAGGGCGATCTCGCCCAGCCTGGAGACCGTCCTGTCGGATTGCGATGACCGGCTCCTGGACGATATCGGCCTGCTGCGCGATCCGGCCAACCGGCTTATGCGCGCCCCGGCTGAATTCTATGCCTTCGATCTGCCGCGGGTCGGCGGCCGTTTCGGCGGTCGCGTCGCGAACGATTTCGCCACGGATTTCGGGGGCCCGAAGGCGGCCTGAGGCCGCATCCTTATGGCCCCCGAATCGGCCGCTGATCGCCTGATCCCGGCCGGATTCTCCCGAACATCCCTGACTTGCGCCCGCCGCGTTCCTCGGAACCCGGCGGGCCTTTGTTTTTATTGGGTTTTTTAGGCAAATCGCCGGTGCGAAAACCGCCGCGCTTATGTTGTTCGGCCGGGGCCGATCTGCTATCTTCCGCACGCGGTTTCGGGGGATGCCGAGACGGCCATTAAAACATTGAATCGCAAGGCATAATTTCCAGTGACCGAAACGCCCGCCACGCCCGGATTCGACATCGCGCCGATCACCATCGAAGAGGAGATGAAGCGCTCCTATCTCGATTACGCGATGAGCGTCATCGTTTCCCGCGCGCTGCCCGATGTGCGCGACGGCCTGAAGCCGGTCCATCGCCGCATCCTCTATGCCATGAGCGAGGGCGGGTTCTCCTCCTCCGGGGGCTTCAAGAAATCGGCCCGCGCGGTCGGCGACGTCATGGCGAAATACCATCCCCATGGCGACCAGGCGATCTATGACGCCCTGGTGCGCATGGCGCAGGATTTCTCGCTGCGCGTCCTGCTGATCGACGGCCAGGGCAATTTCGGCTCGATGGACGGCGATCCGGCGGCGGCGATGCGCTACACCGAATCCCGCCTCTCCAAGGCGGCCGAGGCGCTGCTCGAGGACATCGACAAGGAAACGGTCGACTTCCAGCCGAATTACGACGACCGTGAGTTGGAACCCGTCGTCTTGCCGGCGCGCTTTCCCAATCTGCTGGTGAACGGCGCCGGCGGCATCGCCGTCGGCATGGCGACCAACATCCCGACCCACAATCTGTCCGAGGTGATCGACGCCTGCTGCGCCTATGTCGAGAACCCGGAGATCAGCATCGACGAGCTTATCCGCATCGTGCCGGGCCCGGACTTCCCGACCGGCGGCGTCATCCTGGGGCGAAACGGCATCCGCGAGGCCTACCACCTCGGCAAGGGCTCGGTCGTCATGCGTGGCCGCACCGCGATCGAGGAGATCCGCAAGGACCGCGAGGCGATCGTCATCACCGAGGTGCCCTACCAGGTCAACAAGGCGCGCATGATCGAGCGCATGGCCGAATGCGTGCGCGAGAAGATCATCGAGGGCATCGCCGATCTGCGCGACGAAAGCGACCGCGACGGCGTGCGCGTTGTCGTTGAACTGAAGCGCGACGCCATGGCCGATGTGGTCCTCAACCAGCTCTACCGCTTCACCCCGCTGCAGACCTCCTTCGGCGTCAACATGCTGGCGCTCAACGGCGGCAAGCCGGAGATGCTGAACCTGAAATCCGTGATTGCCGCCTTTGTCGCCTTTCGCGAGGAGGTGATCACCAGGCGCACGGTCTACGAGCTCGGCAAGGCGCGCGAGCGGGCGCATGTCTTGGTCGGCCTTGCCATCGCGGTCGCCAATATCGACGAGGTGATCCAGGCGATCCGTACCGCGCCGGACCCGCAGGTCGCCAAGGAGCGCCTGATGGGGCGTGACTGGCCGGCCGCCGATGTGGCGCCGCTCATCCGCCTGATCGACGATCCGCTGCATCCCTTGACCGAGGAACTCACCTACCGCCTCTCCGAGGCTCAGGCCAAGGCGATCCTCGATCTGAGGCTGCAGCGCCTCACCGGGCTCGAGCGCGAGAAGATCGCCGAGGAACTGAACGGCCTCGCCGGCGAGATCACCGACCATCTCGAAACGCTGGAAAGCCGGCCGAAACGCCTCAAGATCCTGACCGACGAACTCATTGCGGTGAAGGCGCAGTTCGGTTCGCCCCGCCGCACCTCGATCGAGGAGAACGAGTTCGAGCACGACATCGAGGACCTGATCCAGCGCGAGGACATGGTCGTCACCGTGACCCATGGCGGCTATATCAAGCGGGTGCCGCTCTCGACCTATCGGGCCCAGCGTCGCGGCGGCAAGGGCCGCGCCGGCATGTCGACGCGCGACGAGGATTTCGTCGCCAAGCTGTTCGTGGCCGACACCCATACGCCGGTCCTGTTCTTCTCGACCAAGGGAATGGTCTACAAGACCAAGGTCTATCGCCTGCCGCTCGGCAATCCGCAGGCGCGCGGCAAGGCGCTGGTCAACATCCTGCCGCTGTCCGAGGGCGAAACCATCTCGACCGTGCTGCCCCTGCCGGAGGATGAATCCACCTGGCATGACAGCCATATCATGTTCGCGACGGCCAGCGGCTATGTGCGCCGCAACGAGCTCAGCGATTTCGTCGACGTGCGCGCCAACGGCAAGATCGCGATGAAGCTGGACGAGGGGGACCGCCTGATCGGCGTCGCCGTCTGCACGGCGGAGAACGACATTCTCCTCGCCGCCCGCAGCGGCAAGGCGATCCGCTTCCCCGTGACCGATGTGCGCGTCTTCGCCGGGCGCGATTCGGTCGGTGTCCGCGGCATCCGGCTGGAGGCGGGCGACCACGTGGTTTCCATGACCACCCTCAATCACATCGAGGTCGATACCGAGGAACGCGATGCCTATCTGCGCCTTGCCGCCCAGAAGCGCCGCGAACTGGCGGCCGCGTCGGGCGAAGAGGGCGAATTGGCCGAAAGCAGCCCCGAGGCGGAGGAGGTGACGGCCCCGGGCGCCGAGATGAGCCCCGAGCGCTTTGCCGAGCTCGAGGCAAAGGACGAACTCATCCTCACCGTCACTGCCAAGGGCTATGGCAAACGCACATCCGCCTATGAATACCGCCTGACCGGGCGCGGCGGGCAGGGTGTCGCCAATATCGAAATGTCGGCCCGCAACGGGCATGTCGTCACCTCCTTCACCGTTACCGACGATGACCAGATCATGCTGGTGACCGATGGCGGCCAGCTCATTCGCTGCCCGGTCCACGACATCCGCGTCGCCCGGCGCCAGACCCAGGGGGTCAAGGTCTTTACGGTGGCCGAGGATGAGCAGGTGGTCGCCGTCGCCCACATGCCGGACATGATGGATGAGGGCGAGGATACCGAGGCCGAGGGCGGCGAAACGGTGGCCGAGCCAGATCCTGCCGGAACTGGGGATGCCGGTGCAGGGGATGGGGCAGAGGGCGCCCCGGAATAAGGCGGGCCGGATTTCGAGGGCAGAAGCCGCGTGGCCGGCAGGCCAGGCGGCCAGGTCCAGGGTCTGAGACCGAGGTAAAAGCGGGGGCAGGGGGCAAGATGGCGCAGAGGATCGGTGTCTATCCGGGGACCTTCGACCCGGTCACCAACGGGCATATGGATATCATCCGCCGGGCTGCCCTGATGGCGGACCGGCTGATTATTGCCGTCTCGACCAATGCCGGGAAGGGCCCGCTCCTCGGCATCGAGGAGCGCATTGCCCTCATGCGCGAGGAGGTGGCGGATCCCCGCAACGGGCTCGACGGCGCCAATGTCGAGGTGCGGCCCTTCGACAACTTGCTGATGCATTTCGTCGAGGAAGTGGGGGCGCAATTCATCATCCGGGGCCTTCGCGCCGTCTCCGATTTCGAATACGAGTTCCAGATGGCCGGCATGAACGCTCGCCTCAACCCGGCGGTGGAGACGGTCTTCCTGATGGCCTCGGAGCGCCAGCAATTCATCTCCTCCCGCTTCGTCAAGGAGATCGGGCGGTTGGGCGGGAAAATCGACGAATTCGTCTCTCCCCGGGTCAACGCCGCCTTGCAGAAGGTTTTTAGGGAAGGCCGATAGTTATTTGATTTTGCGGCTTAATTCTTCGCCGCGCTGGCGGCATCTGGCGATCCCGCCGGCGCGATCGAAGCTTGCAATTTCCGCCCAATAATGGGATTGGAACGCCGCCGCATTTGATTGGTGAAGGGCCGGTAGCTCAGCGGTAGAGCATCTGACTTTTAATCAGAGGGTCGCGGGTTCGAACCCCGCCCGGCTCACCAGCGCCGCCGAGGCGGTGCGCTCCCGCCGCAATACGCCCGGGATCACGGAATCCGTGCGATTGCCTTCAGTTCGAAATCGAACCCGGCCAACCAGTTGACGCCCACAGCTGTCCAACTCGGATAGGGCGCTTCGCCGATCTCCCCGGCGCGGATGGCGAGCACGGTCTCCAGTTGATTTTCTGGATCGGTGTGGAAAGAGGTCACGTCGACGACGTCGTCAAAGCTGAGCCCTGCAGCCGCCAGCACGGCCTTCAGATTGGCAAAAGCCCGGCGCACCTGGTCGGCGAAGACCGGCTCCGGCGAGCCGTCGGGGCGGGCGCCGACCTGGCCGGAAACGAACAGCAGATCGCCCACACGGATGGCGGCGGAATACTTGTGGGCGTCGTAGAGCGCGTGACGGTCGGCGGGAATGACGGCGTCGCGCCTTGCCGATTTGACGGCGGATGTTGCTTTGGTCTGTGTCATGTCGGGTGTCCTCTTAGAAGTGGGGTTACAAACCTCGAAATAAGGCGCCGCTATTCCGACAATAAGACGTTGAAATGGGCGTGCGTTGATGCAAAATTCCCATCAATGATCCGGCCCTCGATCAATGACCTCGCCGCCTTTGTGGCGGTCGCAACCCATCGCAGCTTTCGCCGTGCGGCGGACGAACTCGGCACAGCCCCCTCGACCCTCAGCCACGCGATGCGGGCGCTCGAGGAACGCATGGGGGTGCGTCTCCTCAATCGCACCACCCGCAGCGTGGCGCCGACCGAGGCCGGCTACCGCCTGCTCGCCCGCCTGCAACCGGCACTTGACGCGCTGGACGAGGCGATCGAGAGCGTCGCAGCGTTCCGCGGCCGCGTCGCCGGCACGGTCCGGGTAAGCGCGCCGCGCCTCGCGGCGGCACGCCTGGTCCGCGATATCCTGCCGGCATTGGCGGATCGCTCACCGGATGTCGTCGTTGACCTTGTGGTAGATGGCAGGCTGGTCGACATCGTATCGGCCGGGTTCGATGCCGGCATACGCCTGGTCGATTCCATTCCGCGCGATATGATCGCCTTAGTCCTGGGGGAGCCGGTGCGGTTCGCCTGCGTCGCCTCGCCCGGCTATCTCGCCCGCGCCGGCGCGCCGAAAACGCCCGAGGATCTGAGAGCGCATCGCTGCCTCGGCCACCGCATGCCGGGTGGCAGGCTCTATCGCTGGGAGTTCGCGCGGGCGGGGCGGGTCCTGACGGTCGATACCGCCGGAAGCGTGATCCTGGACGACGAGGAACTGATGGTGGAGGCCGCTATCCGCGGGCTGGGCATCGCCTATGTCGCCAGCCCGGCCGCGGAAGCCGCCCTCGCTGCCGGACAACTGCAGGAAATTCTCGGCACCTGGATGCCGGCTGCGGAAGCCCTGGCAATCTATTTTCCGGGTCACCGCGCCGTGCCGCCTGCGTTGCGGGCGCTGCTTGATGTCGTCAGGGAAAGGAGCCAGTCGGGCGCAACCCAGAGCCTCACCGCGACCGGGATTGCAGCTCCTGGTGCCAATTGAGGAAGCGCAGATCCATGGTCAGGACCGTGCCGAGCAATTCACTATAGCATTCCTCGGCGATCCCGCCCGGCTGGCGCTCGCCGCCCAGGAGTGCCTCCTGCAACTGGTCCAGCATCGTCAGGATACTGCCGTGGTGATCGGCATGATGGCCGGCCCAGGGGTAGTTCAGGAGGCGCAGATAGATTTCCTCGCTCTCGAAATGCGTGGCGAGCAGATCGCGGAACCGGCGCAATTGCTTGCCACAATCCGAGGCCGTACCGTCTGCTTCCGCCGCCCGCAGCTGGTTGATGGCAGCGACAAGGTCGTGATGCTCGGCATCAAGCTGGGCGATGCCCGTCAGCATTGCAGGCGTGAGTGTGTACATTTCCAGTAAAATCAGTGCGTCGAACGGTTTCGATAATCCGGCCTGGCAGGCTTGGCTTGCGCCCTTTGGCTGCCAGCGATGATCATAACGGAGCCGGGCCGCGGGGGTTCCCGGCACGAAGCTGGCACGGGTCACGATTTCGTGAGGGGACGGCGAGTGCGTCCGGTTTCCAGTGCATGCATGGGGCGGTTTGATATCATTTCTGACGCGAACCTTACAGTCATCCCCCCCGATCCCGTGGGTTCGCTGTGGTGGGCGTCACAACTCCGCGCGGACGGTCACCCGAGATTCCTTACTGAAAAGGGCGGTTCGTTGCGGCGGCCGCCCTTTTTGTTGCTTCGGGCTTGGTCTTGGCCCGCCACGGGCCGAGCAGCGCGTGCCTCCGCCCCGTGAACCCCCACGCGGCCGCCGGCGACAAACCGGCATCGATGCCAGCCCGATCGCGGCTGGGCACCAAGCATGAGGTTCAAGAATGGTTACGGCAGGCATGGCCGGTCGGCAGTGCGGAATCGGCGCCAATACCAATACCAGCTGGGGCTGGTTTGCTGACAGGATCGCTGAATTTCAAGAATTTCTGTTTCTCTGGGCAGAGCGACAGCGCGTGCGCCGCGCTCTTGCCCGGATGGACGCGCATCTGCTGAAGGATATCGGCCTCACTCCCGGCGAGGCGGAAAACGAGATACAGAAACCCTTCTGGCGTCCCTAGATATCCAGCCTTCGATTGACGCGATCCGCTGACCGGCCGATCATGACGCAGGGCTGGTGAGTCTGACCGGGAAACGATCGGATGGATTGGCGGGACATGCGGCGTCGATCCGGATTGTGCGGCCTCATGATGGTCGCCGGCGTGCTGCTTGCCGCCTTTCCGGCGGCGGCGCCTGCCGACACCATCCGTTTGCGGGCCGATTACTGGTGTCCCTACAATTGCATGCCCGAAGATCCGCGCCCCGGTTACATGGTGGATTTGGCGGCGCGTGCGCTGGCTGCGGCCGGCCATGAGGCCGATTACCAGCTGATGCCATGGGACCGTGCGCTTGAAGAAGTGGCCGATGGCAGGATCGACGCGGTGATCGGCGCGACACCGCTGGAGTCGCAGGGCCTCGTGCTGAGCGTCCCGCTCGGACGCGACCACGATTGTTTCTTCGTGCGACGGGACAGCATGTGGGCCTATCGCGGCCCTGCCTCGCTGAACGAGGTACTGCTGGGCGTCGTCGCCGGCTACACCCATGACGAGGGGCCGATCGATGCCTATGTCGACGCGCATGACGGTCCCGGCGGGACTGTCGTCGCCAGCCGCGATGACGAGGGGGCGGAAAAGAATGTCGGCCTGCTGTTGCGCGGGCGCGTCGACGCCATTCTCGACAGCGAGGCAGTCATTCGGTTCGTCGCCAAGCAGGCGGGACGGGCGGATGAAATCAAGACCGCCGGATGCCTTGCGCCCCTGACCCTGCACATCGCTTTTTCCCCCAGGCGACCCGATTCGGAGGAACTGGCCGCGGCACTTGAACGGCAGATGGAGGCGATGCGGGCGGACGGCTCGCTGGCCGCCCTGCTGGCAGATTACGGCCTCAGCGACTGGGAATAGGGTAGCGGCTCAAGCGCGCCGCCACACCACCAGCGTGCCGGGATTGAGCGGATCGTTGGCGACCAGGTCGCGATCGATTTTCTCGATCACGATCTTGCCCGCCTTCTCGTAGCGCCGCAGGGTCTCCAGCAGGTTGCGGTTCTTGCCATGGCGCCAGCAACGCCGAGCCGAAGCCGTCGCCTGGTTCAGTGCCTTGAGGCCCAGTTTTTTCGCCAGCCGGTCGAGTTTCATGATGATCGCATCCGGTTCCACCTGCCAGCCCACGGGCTCGATGTGGACGCAACGCGTGAAGCCCGGAATGGCCATGATCCGGTCGATCAATTCATCCTTGATGAAGGTGATCTGTTCGATCGAATAGGTGCTGTAGACGACCGTCTCCAGTTTCTCGGTGAGGTACGAGAAATCCGCTTTGTGGTAGTCGAAATGGCGGGTCTGCAGGCGAAAGCGCGGTTCGGCCCGGGCGAAGAGTTTCGTCACTTCCTGGCCGGCATCGGTGTATTCAAGCGCCCAGTATTCCGCATCCCGCGGCGCGCCGCCGAGCCACAGGCCGGTGATGACGGCACCCCAGCCGGACCCCATCTCGATGATGCGCTGGGTACTGGCCGGAACGCGGGCGCGGATTTCCTCCAGCATGACGGCCGCGTAATAGGCGAGGTGGGCTGCCTGGTTGACCCGATCCGACAGCGGTTCCCCGCCGACCGTCGGGCGGTACTTGCCGCGCTGCTTGCGCGGGGCGTTGCCGCGTTCGGCCAGGCAGCGGCTGAGGATGCGGGCGAGGTTCTGCCCTTCCTCGGCATAGGCTGCCTCGGCGACCGCAAGGTAGCGGGACCAGCCGGCATTATAATGGTTAAAGACCGCCTGTTCATTCTTGACCCGGACCGACTCAGTGCGGCCGGATGTAGTGGCGACATTGTCCAAGAGTCTGGATCCCCTGCTGTGGGCGGCCTGAAAAATGGTGCCGGCAGAGGGATTTGAACCCCCGACCTTCGGTTTACAAAACCGCTGCACTACCGCTGTGCTATGCCGGCCAAAGAGCCCGGCTTCTTTAGCCCCGGGGCGGGGGCGGGGCAAGCGAATTGGCGGCTTGCGGCCCCGGGGATCAGCTTGTCGCGACCGGATCGAAGGGGGCCGGAATGAATGCGGGCGCCCGATGGGGATGGCATCGGGCGCCCGCGATCTGAAGCGGGGATGGGGACGGTTGGGTGAACCCCGCTTCATGCGAGCAAACATAGGACCGCCCGTGCCGGCCGTCTGTGATCCGGGTCACATTGCCGCCGGCCCACCGGTGACGACCAGGCCGGGGCACGGACCCTGCGGCAAGTTTGCCGCGGCAAAGGCCTGCTTTCGTCCTTGGCTGTGGGCATGAAACTGTTTAGGTTCCCGGCCGATTTGGCCTGCCGGGCGGCACATCCCAGGGGAGTGAGTTTGTCCAAGGAATTCAACATGAAGCGCTGGTGGCGTGGGACCAAGCGCTATCTTTCCTGGCGCCTGCGCAACCCGTTTGCCCCTTACGAGGACTATTATGTCCATGCGGTGATGCGGAAAGTTCGCGGCGCCGGACATCCGGCCATCGGGCCGAAATCGCGCCCCGTGCGCGCCCAGACCGAGTTGCTGGACTTCCTGAAGCGCTATGGCCTGCAGCCCGGTGACGTGGCGGTGGATTACGGCTGCGGCTCGCTGCGACTCGGCGAGGCATTGATCGGTTATCTCGAGCCCGGCAAGTATTGGGGTGTCGACATCACCGCCGAATTCTACGAACTCGGCCTGCAGGGCATGGACGCAGATTTCGTGCGCGAGAAGGCGCCCAAGCTTGGCGTCATCAACCCGGAAACGCTGGCCAGGGTCCGCGCCGACAAGCCGCGCTTCGTCGCGTCCTGGCATGTCTGCTCCAAGGTCCCCGAGGCCCGGCTCGATTCCTATATCGGCAGCATCGTTTCGCTGCTCTCGCCCGGCAGTATCGCCCTGGTGCATTTCCCCGAAAGCGCCGAACGGCGGCAATTGTCTGGCCTGGCCTGGTCAAGCCCCCGGAGCCTGATCGAGAAGGTGGCGCGAAAGCTGGCGCCCGACGCGGATATCAGCTTTGCCCCGCTGATCGAGGGTGAACGGGACGGCATCCGCCAGACCCTGCTGGTGATTCGCGCCTAGCCTGATTTCGGCGCGATGCGCCCGGAGAGGCGATAGCGGCTGCCGGGGTAGAGCAGACGCACCTGGCTGACCGGCTTGCCGCCGGACCAGGTGCGGCGGGTCAGCTGCAGGCAGGGCTCGTTCGCCTCGATCTTCAGATGCTTGCGCTCCCAGGGCGCTGTCAGCACTGCCTCGATCACATGCTCGGCCTCCGAAATGGGCGCCACCCGGGTCAGGTAGACATAAGGGGTCTGCCGGGTGAAATCCTGCTCCAGGTATCCCGGTGCAACGCGCGGGTCGACATAGCGATCCTCGATCTGGACGGGCAGGCCGTTTTCGCGGTGCAGAAGCACGGAATGGAATACCCGGGTTCCGGCACGCATGGCGAAAGTCCGGGCAATCTCGTCCGGCGCCGGCAGCGCCTCCAGCTTCAGCACGTCGGCCTCATGCTCATGGCCGCGCTCGGCGATTTCCTCGGCGATGTTGCGCACTTCAAAAAGGGCGGCCTGCGGCTTCTGGGCGGCGACGAAAGTGCCGACCCCCTGGACGCGGGTAAGGGTCCCGTCCAGGGTCATTTCCCGGAGCGCCCGGTTCACCGTCATGCGGCTCACCCCCAGCGCCTTCACCAGCTCCGCCTCGGAGGCAATGCGGTCGCCCGGCCGCCAGGTGCCGGCTTTGATGCGCTCGACGATCAGGCGTTTGACACGCTCGTAGTGGGGGATGATTTCCTGGTTCATCGGTCTCTGGCGATTCGGGTTTCTGCCGCAAACGTGGCGCGCCAGCTTTACCCCATCCGCCAGCATCACTCGACAGCGTGACTCGACAGGGCGAGCTGAATCCCACATAGATATACCTGTATAGACAGCGTGCCGGGAAGTACCATGCCCAAAGCCATCCATGCCGCCCAGGCCCTGTTGCCGCAGGGCTGGGCCGACGAGGTCCTCATCGAATGCGATGCAGCGGGCATGGTGACCCGGGTGACCCCCGGTACCGCCGCGCCGCCGGACGCCCAGATCGCCCAGGGCCCGGTCCTCCCCGGCATGCCGAATTTGCATTCCCACGCCTTCCAGCGCGCCATGGCCGGCCTCGCCGAAATCGCCCTCAACCCGGAAGATTCCTTCTGGACCTGGCGCGATCTGATGTACCGCCTGGTCGGGCGCCTCGACCCAGACCAGGTCGAGGCGATCGCGCGCTACCTCTATATCGACATGCTGAAGGGCGGCTATACCGCGGTGGCCGAATTCCATTACCTGCATCACGACGTTGACGGCCGGCCCTATGCCGACCCCACCGAGATGTCGCAGCGCGTCCTCGCGGCGGCCGAGGCGACCGGCATCGCCATCACGCTGCTGCCGGTGATGTATGCGCATGGCGGTTTCGGCGGCAAGGCCCCCAGCGACGGCCAGCGCCGTTTCATCCATACGACCGACCAGTACCTTAAGCTGCAGGAAGGCCTGATCCGGGATTGCCGGGCACCCGGCCGCCGCCTCGGCTTCTGCTTCCACTCGCTGCGCGCGGTGACGCTGGACGAAATCCAGGCCGTGCTGGCCAGCAGCGGTGACGACCGCCCGATCCATGTTCATATCGCCGAGCAGCAAAAGGAAGTCGATGACTGCCTTGCCTGGAGCGGGCGGCGGCCGATCCAGTGGCTCTACGAAAATGTCGACGTCGATGCACGCTGGTGCCTGATCCATGCGACACATGCCGAACCGGACGAGGTGGCGGCGATGGTCAAGAGCCGTGCCATTGCCGGCCTCTGCCCGACGACGGAGGCCAATCTCGGTGACGGTTTCTTCCCCGCCATCGCTTTTGCCGATCAGGGCGGGCGCTGGGGCATTGGCTCCGACAGCCACGTTTCACTGAGCGTCGTCGAGGAATTGCGCTGGCTGGAATACGGCCAGCGCCTGAAAGCCGAACGGCGCAACCGCTTGCATGGCCCGGCCGGCCAGCATGTCGCCGGCTATCTCTATCGCGCGGCGCTCGATGGCGGCGCGCAGGCGCTGGGCCAGCAGATGGGGGCGATCGCCCCCGGCAAGCGCGCCGATCTGGTGGTGCTCGATGGCCAGCATCCGCTGCTCGCCCACATCGCGGGCGACGACATTCTCGGCCGCTGGCTGTTCGCCGGCCTCAACCGCATGGTGAAGGATGTGATGGTCGGCGGCCAATGGGTCGTGCAGGACGGCCGCCACGCCGACGAGATCGAAGCGGGCCGCGCCTTCGCCGCGGCGGTGAAGGCCGCGATCTAGGTCTCAGCTACAGGCGATCAGGGGCAGTTGCCCGCATAGGGCGCAATGAAATCGGCCGCATCCGGATCGAAAATCGAGCGCCAGGGATCGACGTTGTCGTAATTGACCGTCTTGCCGAGATTGCCGGGGTCGGCACGGCTGGGGCCGGTGCCGAGCAGCGACTGGTCCTCGATCGTTGCCGGATTGCCGTCGAGGTCGAGCAGCATATAGGCCAGTGATTTCTCGCCGCGATCGGCCTCCGGCCGGGGCCGCTGCATCTCGCTGATCTTCTGGGTCGCCTGGTGGGCGGCATCGGGGGCGACGGGCGGGACGGTGATTCCGTCGGGGAAGACGGCAAAGCCGTTGATATAGGCCTGCTGCAGGCGGCCGTTGGCATCGAAATCGGCCGAGATGTTCCAGCGCCAGACATAAATGCGACAGAGATTGATGTCGTAGAGGTATTTCTCCGACCCCTTGCGGCTGGGGTGTTCGCGCAAGGTGGCCTTGCCGCCATCCACGAAAGCATTGCGCAAGGTCTGGCGGTCTGTGCCCAGCGGAAACTGCGTCATGATCAACTGGCGCATGTCCTGAAGGGTGACGACGCTGTGAAAGTCGATGCCTGATTGTGCGCTGGATGGCGAGACGAAACCGCCAAGAACCGCGCAGAACAGGCCGAGGGCAAACGCCTGGCCGACGCAACCTGATGTCAGGAACATGATCGCCACATTTGGGACAGTTGGCAATGATTGGCATGCAGCGGGCCATTCTGGCAACGGAATTCACGCTGCCGGCGATCACGCCATGACCGCCGGCAGCATGCCGTGACGGGAAAGGCGGCGGCCTATGCCACTTTCGGCCGCCAGGCCCGCGGCAGCAGGAAATCCAGGGCCAGCGCCACGATGATCGACAGGCCCACCAGCGGGAAGGCGATGCCAAGTAGCGCCAGGATGATGATGGCCCCGCGTGCGACGCGATAGTCGCTGGGATAGCGCGGTGCGCCCAGCGTGCCCTTGGGCCGTCGCTTCCACCACATGACGACAGCCGAAACCGACATCAGCACGATGGCGAAACAGGCCGCCAGCATGACGAGCTGGTTGATGCGCCCGAACTCCTGACCCATATGCACGCTGACGCCCCATTCGATCGCCTGACCAACCGGTCCCAAATCGGCGAAACCGGCATCGAACAGCACCTTGCCGCTGTACTGGTCGACATGGATGATCCGCTCGGCGGCGATGTCATCCGGATAGACCGAAGCCGTATATACCGCTTCGGGGCCCTGCGGCAGGTCGACCACGTAGCCCCTGGCGATGCCCATCCGGTCGAACATGGCCACCGCCTGATCGAGACCGAAGGCGGCCTTGCCCGTCGGCGTCGATTGCGGCATCGGTGCATTTTCCAGGGTCCAGTTCACCTGGGTCATCGCTTCCTGCATCGGAATGGTGGATAGCGGGACGTCCTCCCAATAACCGGTCGGATAGCCAAGACCGGCCTGATTGGCATAGGTGTTCACCTTGTCGCCCCAAAATCCCGACCAGGGCAGACCGGTGATCGCGAGGAAGACAATGAAGAAGCCGGTGTAAAGACCGGTGACCGCGTGCAGGTCGCGCCAGAAGGGCCGCCTTTTGGCCCCGCTGCGGATCTTGAACGAGCCGACATCCTTGCCGCGCGGCCACCACAGGTAGATGCCGCTGACGACCAGCACGATGGCCCAGCCGGCCACGAGTTCGATGACGCGATTAGCGACCCAGCCGAAATAGTCGAGGCTGTGGATCTTGCGCACCAGCTTCATGAAGGGCGTATTGGCAAAGCCGCTGTCGCTCATGGAGCCCAAGACGTTTCCGGAATAGGGGTCCACATAGACCCGTTGCTTGCCCAGCTCCGTCTTGACGGTGACGACGGCCGAGGCATCGGGCGTTGCCGGCGCGATATAGGCCGTGACCATTCCGGCCCTGGCTTCGCGCGCGGCAGCGACGATGGCAGACGGCGGCAGGTAGTCGCCCGCCTTCGCTTCCACGTTGAGGAGGTCGGAATAGAAGAGAGAATTGAGTTCGTCCTTGAGCAGATAGATTCCGCCGGTGACGCTGAGCAGAATCATGAAAGGAATCACCAGGAGGCCGGCATAAAAATGCCAGCGCCAGATGGCGCGATAGAGCGGCGACGGTGCGGTCGCACGATCGGCGAGAGTCGATTGTGACATGAGATTGCCCCATAGGCTGGCATGCCGCCTGGCATGCCGGTTGCTGGATCTAGCGGGAGTTGACTGGCTAGATGCCGGCCGGTGGGGCCTGACTGGGGAGGTCGGAATCGAACAGCGCCGCACGCGGCAATGCCGCGTCGGCGTTGATGGCATGGTGGTGCGCCTCGACCCGGGCGATCAGAAAAAGCGCTGCCAGCTCCGGTGGCGTCACCGCCGGCAGAGCGATGCCGGCAGCGCAGGCGATCTTGCAGTTGATGCAATCGCCGGCCGGCGCCTGGGTGGCGGGATCGGCCGGCAGGCGCCCGTCGACACCGTCCTCGATGCACAGCATGGCGATGCCCAGCGCGTCCTGCTGCGCCATGGCGAAGGCATGGGCGCTTGCCGCCGCCGATCCCAGGATCGCCTGGAACAGCAGCACGTAGCCCAGGATCAGGGCTGGCCAGAAGGACCGGCGCCGCATCGCCTTGAAAAGTGTCGCGCGAAACATGGCTGATGATTACGCCGCCGCCGGTGCCCCGGCAAGGGCCAATCCCACTTGGAACGGGTCAGGGTCGCCAGCCAGCCAGGATCTCGACGAAACGCTTCAGGACCGGACGCACGCGGGCCGCCACTTCCGGCAGATAGTCGAAGGGCGGTGCCTCGCGCATATAGGTGCGTTGCGCCAGTTCCAGCTGCACGGCATGGATGCCATCCGCCGGTCTGCCGTATTGGCGGGTGATGTGGCCGCCCTTGAAGCGGCCGTTGACCACATGGGTATAGCCGGACGAATCACAGGCGGCGGCGAGGCGCGCTGTCAGCTGTTCGGCACAGCTCGCACCCGAATTGGTGCCGATGTTGAAATCCGGCAGGTCGCCCGCGAACAGGCGCGGCACATGGCCCTTGATCGAATGTGCGTCGAACAGCACGGCATGGCCATGCGCCTTCTTGCGGGCGGCGAGCTCGGCGGCGAGGCGGTCGTGATAGGGCTGCCAGATCTCGGCGAGATAACGGGCGCGGACGGCGGGCGATGGTTCCCGGCCGGGTTCGTACAGCGGCGTGCCGTCGAAGAGAACATCCGGATAGAGCCCGGTGGTCGCCGTGGCATAGAGCGGCTTGTCGTCCGACGGACGATTGAGATCGATGTTGAAGCGCGACCAGCGCGCGATCAGCAGGCCGGCACCAAGCTCACTGGCAAAATCGTAGAGGATCGGCAGATGCCAGTCGGTGTCGCAGAGGCCTTTTGCTGGCTCGCTGAGGCCGGCAGCGACCTCGGGCATCAGCTCGGTACCGACATGGGGCATGCTGATGAGGAGCGGGGAAGCACCGGGGATGAAGTCGTAGGCAATCGTCACGCGGCACCCTCTTCATGCGCCTTCAGCGACACGACGACGATACGCGCCTTTGCGCTGGTGACAGCGAGGCTGGTCGTCTCGGCGCTGTCGGCTTCAAGGCGCAGCGTGTCGCCGTCCGCCAGGGTTTCGCCGGCGCAAGCCGCCGTGCCGCTATAGAGATGGATCAGCGTGAGCGGCGCCACCGCCAGGGTCAGTTTCTGGCCCTCCTGGAAGTCGAAACCGTTGACGGCGGCGCGGCCCCAATGGCGGCGCACCATCACGTTGAAATCGCGGATGGCGCCCGCGATCAGGCGGCAATCGGTCTGCCAGTCACCCTGGAAGGGATGCGGGCGCAGCGGCTTGGCGATCACCACCGGCGGCGCTGCGTTGGCGAAGCTCAGCACCATGCCGTTGCCTTCCATCAGCATGATATGCCGGTCGATACCGGCGAAGGTCGAGAAGGGGCCGGGTGTCGCCACATCGGCGATGGAGAGGCGCCAGTTGAAGCCGCCATCCGGCGCCGGCTCCTGCACCAATTCGAGGGTCGAGCCGCCGCCATTCTTCCAGGGTATCCGGCGGTAGTCGACATCGGCCAGCTTCGTTATGCGCATCGTTTCACCCAGCCGCCATTCTTGACGATGCCGGCGCAAGGGTTGGCGCCGAACCAGTAGCCGAGTTCGGCCGGGCGCTCGACCGACCAGATGGCAAGATCGGCAGCCATGCCGGGCTTGAGCTGGCCGTGGCTGGCCCCCAGGCCGAGCGCCTGTGCCGCATGGCGCGTGACGCCGGTGAGGGCTTCCTCCGGCGTCAGGCGAAAGAAGGTGCAGCCCATGGAGAGCATCAGCAGCAGCGAGAGGGTCGGCGAGGTGCCGGGATTGTGGTCGGTCGAAAGCGCCATCGGCACGCCGGCCCGCCGGAATCCGTCGACAGGCGGCAGCTTGGTCTCGCGCAGGGCATAGAACGCGCCGGGCAGCAGCACGGCCACCGAGCCGGCTTTCGCCATGGCGGCGATGCCGGCCTCGCTGACATATTCCAGGTGGTCGCAGGAGATGGCGCTGAACTCGGCCGCGAGTTGCGCCCCACCCTGGTCCGACAATTGCTCGGCATGCAGCTTGACCGGCAGACCCAGACCTCGCGCGGTTTCGAACACGCGCCGCGTCTGCGCCGGCGTGAAGGCGATCTTCTCGCAAAAGGCATCGACCGCATCGGCCAGCTTGTCGGCGGCGATCGCGGGCAGGATGTCGGTGCAGACAGCCTCGATATAGCCGTCGCTGTCGCCCGCGAATTCCGGCGGCAGGGCATGGGCGGCAAGGCAGGTGGTGCGCACCGTGACGAGGCCCGCCTCGCCGAGGCGCCGCGCCGCGCGCAATTGCTTGCGCTCGTTCTCGAGATCGAGGCCATAGCCGGACTTGATCTCGATGGCCGTCACCCCTTCGCCCATCAGGCCAGCGAGGCGCAGCGCCGCGGATGCGACGAGATCCTCGATGCCGGCAGTTCGCGTCGCCTTGACGGTCGAGGCGATGCCGCCGCCCGCTTTGGCGATTTCCTCATAACTTGCACCCTTCAGGCGCAGTTCGAATTCGGCGGCGCGGTCGCCGCCATAGACCAGATGCGTGTGGCAGTCGATCAGACCCGGCGTCACCCAGCGGCCGCCCAGCCTGGCCGCTTCCTTGACGATCGCCTTCGGCATATCCTGGCGCCGGCCGATCCAGGCGATGCGGCCCTCGGCGATGCCGATCGCGGCATCCTCGATGGCGCCATAGGCGAGGGCGCCCGGCGACATCGTGGCGGCACGGCAATCGGTCAGCAGCAGGTCCCAGTTCATGCGCGCGTGGGCTTCCGTCAGCCGTTGATCATCGGCAGATTTAGCCCCTGTTCGCGCGCGCATTCAATGGCGCTTTCATAGCCCGCATCGGCATGGCGCATGACACCGGTACCGGGGTCGTTGGTGAGCACGTTCTTGAGGCGCCGGTCGGCCTCGGCCGAGCCGTCGCATAGCACCACCATGCCGGAATGCTGCGAGAAGCCCATGCCGACGCCGCCGCCATGATGCAGGCTGACCCAGGTGGCGCCAGACGCGGTGTTGAGCAGCGCGTTGAGGAGCGGCCAGTCGGAAACGGCATCGGAGCCGTCCCTCATGCCCTCGGTCTCGCGGTTGGGGCTGGCGACGGAGCCGGAGTCGAGATGGTCGCGGCCGATGACGATGGGCGCCTTCAATTCGCCCTTCCTGACCATCTCGTTGAAGGCGAGGCCGAGGCGCATGCGCTGACCCAGGCCCACCCAGCAGATGCGCGCCGGCAGACCCTGGAACTTGATGCGGCTGCCCGCCATGTCGAGCCAGTTGTGGAGATGCCGATCGTCGGGGATCAACTCCTTCACCTTGGCGTCGGTCCTGTATATATCGTCGGCTTCGCCCGAGAGGGCAACCCAGCGGAAGGGACCGATGCCGCGGCAGAAGAGGGGGCGGATATAGGCCGGCACGAAGCCCGGGAAGTCGAAGGCGTTGGCAACGCCGACTTCCTTGGCCATCTGGCGGATGTTGTTGCCGTAATCGAAGGTGGGGATGCCCATGGCATGGAAATCGAGCATGGCGCGCACCTGGATCGCCATCGATTCCTTGGCGGCCTTGACCACGGCGGCCGGTTCCTTCTGGCGCATTTCGGCGGCCTTGGCGAGGGACCAGCCGGCAGGCAGATAGCCGTTCAGCGGATCATGGGCACTGGTCTGGTCGGTCACCATGTCGGGACGCAGGCCGCGCTGCACGATCTCCGGGAAGATCTCGGCGGCGTTGCCGAGCAGGCCGACGGAAACGGCCTTGCCGTCTTTCCTGGCCTTTTCAAGGATCGCCAGCGCCTGGTCGAGCGAATCCGCCCTTACGTCGAGATAGCGGGTTTCCAGCCGTTTCTCGATGCGCGACGGCTCGCATTCCACTGCCAGCATCGAGGCCCCGGCCATGGTGGCGGCGAGCGGTTGCGCCCCACCCATGCCACCGAGGCCCCCGGTCAGGATCCAGCGGCCCTTGAGATCGCCGCCGTAATGCTGGCGCCCGGCCTCGACGAAGGTTTCATAGGTGCCCTGCACGATGCCCTGGCTGCCGATATAGATCCAGGAGCCTGCCGTCATCTGGCCGTACATCATCAGGCCCTTGGCATCCAGTTCACGGAAATGTTCCCAATTGGCCCAATGCGGCACCAGGTTCGAATTGGCGAGCAGCACCCGGGGCGCATTCTCATGGGTGCGGAAGACTCCGACGGGCTTGCCCGACTGGATCAACAGGGTTTCGTCGCCTTCCATCTGGCGCAGCGTCTCGACGATCCTGTCGAAGCAGGCCCAGTTGCGGGCCGCCTTGCCGATGCCGCCATAGACGACCAGTTCGCCCGGGTTCTCCGCCACCTCGGGATCGAGATTGTTCATCAGCATGCGCAAGGGCGCTTCGGTTGCCCACGACTTGGCGGTGAGCTGGGTTCCGCGCGCGGCGCGGACGATGCGTTGGTTGGCAGCAGCGGTCATGGCTCAGATCCCTCGGGCGACAACTTGTATATACATGTATGGACATTAGCACGCACCAAGGTCCCTGACAACCCGCGCAATCGGGCTGGCGATGCCGCCAAAAACAGTTTAATGTCAAATACCTAGTCGAAACCGAGGGGACGATGTCCAACGCCTTGAAGGGGGTGCTGCTGGTCGGTGGTGCCACCCTGTTCTGGAGTCTCAGCGGCGTCTTCATCCGCTATGTCCCCGAGATCGACCCCTGGACCCTCAACGCCTGGCGCGGCCTCAGCACGGCGCTTTCCCTGCTTGTCTGGATGGTGCTGCTCCATGGCCGCGAGGTAACCGGGCATTTCCGGCGCGCAGCACCGCTTGCCCTCGTCGCGACTGCCTGCTTCTTCGGCATCGGCTCGTCGCTCTATATCGCGGCGATGCAGTTGGCCAGCGTTGCGGCGGTGTCCTGCGTTGCTGCAACCTCGCCCCTCTTCGCCGCCGTACTGGCTAGGCTGTGGCTGAAGGAACGGACCGGACTCAAGGTCTTCATCGCCATCATTGCCGCCCTGGCCGGCGTCGCGATCGTCGCCCTTGGCGAGGCCGGGGCATCGCTGACCGGCCTTTCCGGCGCCCTGATTGCCGTCATCGTGGCCCTGTGCTTCGCGGGGCAGAGTGTCACCTTGCGGCGCTATCACGACGTCGCCATGGAACCGGCATTGATCATCGGCGGCTTCGGCATCTTCCTGGTGGTGTTACTAGTCATCGGATTGCAGCCAATCGACGGTCGCTCGCTCGCCGTCATCGGCCTGATGGGCGTTTTCCAACTGGCCCTGCCACTGGTCCTCTTCATGCGCGGCGCGCGCTACGTTCCGGCGGTCCAGATGGTGCTGATCTCGCTTGCCGACGCCATTCTCAACCCGCTCTGGGTCTTCCTGGTGCATGGGGAGGTGCCGGCCGGCAGTGTCTATCTGGGTGGGGCCATTATCCTGGGCGCCATTGCCGTGGCGACCTGGCCGCGCCGCCCGGTCGCACTTGCCTGAGCCGCGGAATCTTCGCTTTCGCCCCTTGAAACACTTTCCGCCGGCTCTATTTGACCCACAACGCGTGCTGAGCGCGTGTCCGGGCCCCTCTGGCCGCTGAGGCGTCGGCGGCGATGTCGGACAAGGGAAGTCAAATCCGGCGCGGCCGCGGCGCCTTCTGGAGATCTGCCTGGAGGGGCCATGGAAATCGCAGTCCTGGAATCCGTGCTGATGGGCAAGCCGCTCTGGCTCTGGCTCGTCTTCCTCGCCATCGTCGTCGTCCTGCTCGCCCTCGATCTGGGCGTGCTGCATCGCAAGGAACGCGAAATCGGCGTCAGCGAAAGCCTGTGGCTGTCGGCGGGCTATATCGGCATTGCCTGCGCCTTCGGCACCTGGGTCTGGTGGCAACTGGGGTCGGAGGCGGGCTTGAACTTCTTCACCGGATTCGCGGTGGAAAAGAGCCTGTCGCTCGACAATGTCTTCGTCATCTCCCTGATCTTCACCTATTTCGCCATTCCGCGGCTCTACCAGCATCGCGTCCTGTTCTGGGGCATCCTCGGCGTCATCGTGCTGCGCGCAATCATGATCGGCCTCGGTGCCGCGCTGGTCAGCGAGTTCCACTGGGTGCTCTATATCTTCGGCGCCTTCCTGGTCTTTACCGGCATCAAGATGCTGTTCGTTTCCAGCGATGGTCACGACATCGGCGAGAATCCGCTGCTGCGATTCCTGCGCCGCCATATGCGGGTCACCCCGGAACTGCACGGCAAGAGTTTCCTGGTGCGCCTGCCGGACCCGAAGACGGGCAAATTGCGCCTCTGGGCGACGCCGCTGTTCCTGACACTGATGCTGGTCGAATTTGCCGATCTCATCTTTGCGGTCGATTCGGTGCCGGCCATCTTCGCCATCACCACCGATCCCTTCATCGTCTATACCAGCAATATCTTTGCCATTCTCGGCCTGCGCGCCCTCTATTTCGCGCTGGCGGCAATGGTGCACCGCTTCCAATACCTAAAATACGCCCTGTCTTTGGTGCTGATTTTCATCGGCGGGAAGATCTTCTACAACCAGTTCTTCGGCAAGATGGATCCGGCTATTTCGCTGGGCGTCACCTTCGGCCTTCTGGTCGGTGGCGTGGTGGTCTCGCTGGTCCTGACGGCGCGAAAGGAAAGAGCGTTCGGCTGAGCATTCGAGCCGATAGGCATGGCGGCACGGCTTCGCTATGATCGGCACCCGAACCGGGCCAGCCGAAAGCGAGACCATGACCGCCAGGACCTATGCCAGCGTCAACGTGATGTCGGAAATCGTCGAGCATGTGTCGGATGACGATCCCCTTTGGGTGCCGCTGCATGGCGGGGTCAGTTTCCGGCCGCTGATGTTCGACTGCTCGAAGGGCGCTTGGTCGAATGTGCTGAAGGTTAAGCCGGGCGGATCCCTTGCCTGCCACTACCACACGTCGCCGGTGCATGCCTTCGTGCTGGACGGTGCCTGGCGCTATCTGGAGCATGACTGGGTGGCGGAAACCGGCAGCTTCATCTACGAACCGCCTGGCGAACTCCATACGCTGGTCGCCGACGAGATGCGCGGCATGAAGACCTTCTTCGTGACCACCGGCTCGCTGGTCTATACCGATTCCGCCGGCCGCCAGACCGGATTCGAGGACGTGTTCACTCGGCTGGCACTGTTCCGCGATCACCTGGCGGCACAGGGTCTTGATCAGACAATTGCCGATCAACTGATCCGCTGACGCGCGCGGCGATCAGCGAATAGGCCACCGGAACGACGTACAGCGTGAAAAAGCTGCCGAAGGTGAGGCCGCCGACAATCACCCAGCCGATTGCCTGACGCGATTCTGAACCGGCGCCTTCCGCCAGTGCCAGGGGAATGGTGCCCAGCACCATGGCACCAGTGGTCATCAGGATCGGACGCAGGCGGAGGACCGCTGCGTCAATCGCTGCCTCGATGCGGTCGGCACCGGAGTCGCGTCGCTGGTTGGCGAATTCGACAATCAGGATGCCGTGCTTGGTGATGAGGCCGATGAGGGTGACTAGCCCGATCTGGCTGTAGACGTTGAGCGTGCCCCCGGTGAGGTGCATGGCGATGAGCGCCCCGGTCACGGCCAGCGGCACCGTCAGCATGATGACGAACGGATCGCGGAAGCTCTCGAACTGCGCCGACAGCACCAGATAGATGAAGGCCAGCGCCAGCAGGAAGACCGTGACGCCGCTCTGGGTCGAGGAGATGAACTCCCGCGATTGGCCGGCATAGTCGATCTGCATCCCGCCCGGCAGCGTCTGTACGGCGATTTCCTGCAGTGCCTGCAGCGCCTCGCCCGAAGTATAGCCAGGGGCCGCATTGGCCGAGATCGTCGCCGCGCGCAACTGGTTCCAGCGGTTGAGATCCTTCGGTGCCACCGTCTCGCGGATTGATACCAGATTGGACAGCGGCACCATCGCACCGCCGGCGGCGCGGACATAGATCAGCTTGGCCTGGTCCGGCGTGGTGCGGGCGCGGTTGTCCACCTGGACCAGGACCTCGTACTGGCGGCCGTCGCGCTTGAAGCGGGTGACGTCGCGACCGGCCAGCAGGGTCTCGATCGTGGCGCCGATGCGGTCCACGTCGATGCCGAGATCGGCCGCCTTGTCGCGGTCGACCGACAGCCGGATCTCGGGCTTTGACAGTTTGAGGTCGGAATCCGGATTGGCGATCCGCGGATCCGCATCGGCCGCCTCGACCATCGCCTGGGCGACCGCATCCAGTTCCTCGTAGGTGCCGGTGCTGAGGATGACGATTTCGGCCGCCTTCTGGTTCGGTCGTCCGCCGAGCGAAGGCGGCACGTTGACCACTGCGCGCACGCCGGGAAGCTCGTTCAGTGGCCCGCGCAAGGAGGCGGCGATCTCGCGTGACTTGCGTTCGCGCTCTTCCCATGGCTTCAGGCGGATCGGCGCCATCGCCTGCGATGGGCTGATGTTGCCGGTGACAGTGTTGAAGGCGTTTACTTCTGGAATCGGGGCGATGATCGATTCCAGTTTTTCGACGTAGCGCGAGGTGTAGTCGAGAGTCGCCCCCTCCGGCCCGGTCACCGAGGCGAACAGCAGGCCGCGATCCTCGACCGGGGTCAGCTCCTGGCGCAGGCCGGCGACCAGCCAGATGGCCGAGGCGGCGACGCCCAGCAGCAGCAGGACGATCAACCAGCGGACCTTCATGCAGAATTGCAGGCTGGCGCGATAGCCGGCTGTCAGCGCATCGAGCAGGGCCTCGATCGCGCGGTAGATGGGCCCGTGTTTCTCGTGCTCGCGGTCTGGCAGCAGCTTGGCGCACATCATCGGCGACAAGGTGAGGGCGACGAAGCCGGAGATCAGCACGGCGCCGGCAAGCGTCAGCGCGAATTCGGTGAACAGCTTGCCGGTGCGGCCGGTTTGCAGCGCCACCGGCACGTAGACCGCGGCCAGGGTGATGGTCATTGCCAGCACGGCAAAGGCGATTTCCCTGCTGCCCACGAGTGCCGCCTTGAGCGGCGAGAGCCCCTCCTCGATGTGGCGGTGTATGTTCTCCAGCATCACGATGGCGTCGTCGACGACAAGGCCGATCGCCAACACGAAGGAAAGCATGGTGAGGGTGTTGAGGGTGAAGCCCATCGCATACATGAGCGCACAGGCGCCGACCAGCGAGAGCGGAATGGTCACCAGCGGAATGATGGTGGCCCGTACCGATCGCAGGAAGAACACGATCACCAGCAGCACCAGCACGACCGCCTCGCCGATGGTGCGATAGACGTTGTCGATCGAACGGGCAATGAAGGTCGAGGAATCGTAGGCGAGTTCCAGATTCATCCCCGGTGGCAGGGATTCCTGGATACCCGGCAGGGCCGCGCGGATCGCATTGGAGACATCGAGCGGATTGGCGGTCGATTGCTTGATGATGCCGAGGGTGACGCCGGATTTGCCGTTGATGCGGGCGCGCACGTCGTCGCTATAGGCGCCGAGCGCGATATCGGCGACATCGCCCAGGCGCACCAGGGCCTGGTTGGACCGGCCGACGATGATGGCGGCGAATTGCTCGGGCGTGCTGATCGAGGTGTCGGAGAGGACCGAGAATTCGCGCGCCTGGCTTTCGATGGTGCCGGCGGGCATCTCCAGGTTCTGCGCGCGAATGGCGCTTTCGACATCCTGGACGGTGAGGGCGAAGGCGGCCAACCGTTCCGGCTTCAGCCAGATTCGCATGGCCGGTTTGCGCTCCCCGAAGATGCGCACCTCCGAAATGCCGGTCAGGGTCTGCAGCCGGTTCTTGACGAAGCGCTCGACGTAATCCGAAATCTGCAGCGGCGAATCAAGCTCGCTGGTGAATGCCATCCAGATGATCGGCTGCGCGTCGGCCTCGACCTTGGCGATGATCGGTTCCTCGACATCGGCGGGCAGGCGACCGCGGGCGCGCGAGACACGATCGCGCACATCTGCGGCGGCGGAGTCGATGTCGCGGTCGGGGCGGAAGGTGATCGAGATACGCGAGGATTCGGCGCGGCTGGTGGATGATATGAAGTCGATGCCCTCGATGCCGGAGAGACTTTCCTCCAGCGGCTGGGTCACCTGGATCTCGATGATCTCGGCCGAGGCGCCACGAAAATCGGTGCGCACGCTGACGATGGGTTCATCGATATTGGGATATTCGCGCACGGCCAGGCGGTCATAGGCGATCATGCCGACCAGCAGGACGATGAGGTTGATGACCGTGGCGAAGACAGGACGGCGGATGCAAAGCTCGGGCAGGCGCATGGCCGTCTCCTAGGGTTCGACGATCTTGATCTCGGCGCCCGGGCGCAGCTTGATCTGGCCGTCGGTGACGACGACGGCGCCGGCAGCCAGGCCGCTGACGATCTGCACCTTGCCGGATTCGCGCAGCCCCGTCTCGACCTGGACCAGATCGGCCCGTCCATCCGTCACCACATAGACGAAAACGCGGTCGCCGCGGGCGACCAGGGCTTCTTCCGGCACGGTCACCGCATCGGCAATCTGGCTGGCCTCGATATCAACCTCGATGAACAGGCCGGGTTTCAGGCGGCCGCCGGGATTGTCGATCGTGGCGCGGATCGAAACTGCCCGCGATGTCGGGTCGAGGTTGGGATCAACCGCGACGATGGCCCCGGTGAAAGATTCGCCCGGAAAGGCGTCTGTGCGGATTCCGACCGGGGTGCCGGGACGGATGATGGCGAGTTCCGTCTGCGGCAGCGTGAAATCGACATTGAGCAGGTCGATGCGTGACAGGGTGAAGATCGCCTGGCCGGGGCTCAAATACTCGCCGATACTGACCTGCCGGAGACCGAGATCGCCGCCGAAGGGCGCCGTTATGCGGGTCTTGGCCAGATTTGCGTTGGCGAGATTGAGCGCCGCCTCGGCCATGCTGAGCTCGGCGATGGCCTCGTCCAGGGCCTTTGGCGTGCCGGCGCCCTTGGCCATCAGGCTGCGGGCGCGCTCGGCATTGGCCTCCCACAGCACCTTCTTGGCGGTGGCGTCGGCAATCTGGGCGCGGTAGATCGCCGTGTCCAACTCGGCCAACAGGTCGCCCTCCCTGACAGTTGCGCCCTCCTTGTCGGAAATGCTGACGACGCGGCCGGCGATTTCCGGGCTGATGGTGACGCGGTCGGAGGCGGTCAGGGTGCCCACCGCCCGGGTCCGGCGAATCAGGGTTTCCGATTGGGCCGTCGCGACATAGACCGGCACCGCGGGTGGGCTTGCGGCCGGCCGGGCCGGGGCGGCGTTGGAAGCCGGCAGCAGGTCGCCTGGACGCCAGTCCGGCATGTGGTCGCGGAGCAAATAGAGCCCGCCGCCAAGCAAGGCGAGGACGCCCACGGCAATCAGGCGGGGCAGGCGGGATCGGGCTGGCGGCTGCATGGGCTCACTTCACAAATCGGTCCGGGACAAGGCTGACTACGAAAATTGACCGGATGCGGCTCACCGCGGATCACGGCCACCGCGTCCGAGCCTTGTTTCACGGTCGAGCCGCGCAAAACCTGCGCTGGAACAGGCATTATTCCGCTGGATCATCCGCCTTTCCGCGCGGCGCGGCCATGGATTATTTGCGGCGGCTTGCCAGCGGTGGCGACGCATTCGTGTTGACAGCTCCGCAGGGCTTGCAGTACATGCTGCCCCGCCGAACGAACGCAGCTGCCAGCAGCTGATGTCCTCGTCCTGCGCGGGTGTAGCTCAGTTGGTTAGAGCGCCGGCCTGTCACGCCGGAGGCCGCGGGTTCAAGTCCCGTCACTCGCGCCATATTCCCATTCCAAATTTCTTTTTTTCGTCAAATCTTTACCAGCCCATTCGCGCCCATTTCACGGGGCTTTAGGGTGGTTTTTGCCCTTTCTTGGCCGCGTTAACCTCTTTATAGTGTGCCGCGCCCGGAATCGCGGCACCTGCCGCAATTTGGGTCTTTTGCGCTGCGAAATGATGGCGTAAAGGACGCCACCGATAGCGGCCCGCCCGCTGGTGGCGCGGGGAAACGGCCGAGGAAGGCATCTGGGGATGGATGAACTACTGATCGAATATCTGCCGATCCTGCTCTTCCTGCTGATCGCGACCGGCCTCACCCTGGTGATGGTCGCTGCCTCGCTCCTCCTCGGCAAGCAGAACCCCGATTCCGAGAAGCTGTCGCCCTATGAATGCGGCTTCGAGGCGTTCGACGACGCCCGCCGCCAGTTCGACGTCCGCTTCTATCTTGTCGCCATCCTTTTCATCATTTTCGACCTGGAAGTCGCCTTCCTGTTCCCCTGGGCGGTTTCGCTCGGGAATATCGGGCTGTTCGGCTTCTGGTCGATGATCATTTTTCTGGGCGTTCTCACCGTGGGTTTCATCTACGAGTGGAAGAAGGGCGCCCTGGAGTGGGAATAAGGGGAGTGGGAGTAGCCAGATGAGCCAGCCCCAGATGGTACCAGCCAGCAGTCAGATCCTGCGTCCGGGCCCGGCCCAGGACCGGGTCATCACCCAGGTGACCGACGAATTGCAGGACAAGGGCTTCGTCGTCGCGCAGATGGACAAGTTGGTGAACTGGGCCCGCACCGGTTCGCTGTGGCCGATGACCTTCGGCCTGGCCTGCTGCGCGGTCGAGATGATGCACGCCTATATGGCCCGCTATGACCTCGACCGATTCGGCGTGGTGCCGCGCGGCAGCCCCCGCCAGTCCGATGTCATGATCGTCGCCGGTACGCTGACCAACAAGATGGCCCCGGCCCTGCGCAAGGTCTATGACCAGATGGCCGAGCCGCGCTGGGTCATCTCCATGGGTTCCTGCGCCAATGGCGGCGGCTATTATCACTATTCCTATTCCGTGGTGCGTGGCTGCGACCGCATCGTGCCGGTCGACGTCTATGTCCCGGGCTGCCCGCCGACGGCCGAGGCGCTCGTCTACGGAATCCTGCAGCTGCAGAAAAAGATCCGGCGCACCTCGACGATCGCGCGCTGAAGCGGGCGCGGGAACTCGAACGGTGCCAGGGAAGGGTAGGGCCATACCATCATGACCGATGCTTATCGCGAATTGTCGGATCACATCTCGGCCTCGCTGGGCGATGCCGTGCTGCGCACGGAAGTGGCGCTGGGCGAACTGATGGTCCATGTGCCGGCTGCGCGCCTCGAGCGCGCGCTCGGCTTCCTGCGCGACGATCCGAAATGCCTCTTCAAGATGCTGGTCGATGTCTGTGGCGTCGATTACCCCGAGCGCGCCGCGCGTTTCGACGTGGTCTACAATCTCCTCAGCCTGAAGCACAACACGCGGGCCCGCGTGAAGGTGGCGGTGGGCGAGGACGAGGCGGTGCCGAGCGCCGTCGGCATCTATCCCGCTGCCGCCTGGTTCGAGCGCGAGGCCTATGATCTCTATGGCATCTTCTTCGAGGGCAATCCGGACCTGCGGCGCATCCTCACCGATTACGGCTTCGAGGGGCATCCCTTCCGCAAGGACTTCCCGCTCACCGGCTATGTCGAGGTCCGCTATGACGAGGCGCAGAAGCGCGTGGTCTACGAACCGGTGAAGCTGGTGCAGGAGTTCCGCTCCTTCGACTTCCTCTCGCCCTGGGAGGGCATGCTGCAGCCGCGGCCGGTCCTGCCCGGCGACGAGAAGGCAACCGAATCCCCGGCTGGAAAGACGAACTGATGGCCGAAGTACAGATCAAGCCGATGACCATGAATTTCGGGCCGCAGCACCCGGCGGCCCATGGCGTGCTGCGCATGGTCATGGAGATGGACGGCGAAGTCGTGCGCCGCGTCGATCCGCATATCGGCCTCTTGCATCGCGGCACCGAAAAGCTGATCGAATACAAGACCTATACCCAGGCGATCCCCTATTTCGATCGCCTCGACTACGTCAGCCCGATGTGCCAGGAGCATGCCTTCGTGCTCGGCGTCGAAAAGCTGCTGGGCCTGGAAGTGCCGCTGCGCGGCCAGTATATCCGCGTCCTCTTCGACGAGATCACGCGCATCCTCAACCATCTCCTCAACATCCCGGCCTATGCCATGGATGTAGGCGCGGTGACGCCGTTCCTCTGGGTGTTCGAGCAGCGCGAGCTGCTGATGGAATTCTACGAACGCGTCTCGGGTGCGCGCCTGCATGCGGCCTACTACCGGCCGGGCGGCGTGCACCAGGACCTGCCGGCGGGCCTGCTGGAGGACATCTGGGACTGGAGCGAGCAATTCCCCGGCATCGTCGACAACATGGAGACGCTGCTGACCGACAACCGCATCTTCAAGCAACGCCTGGTGGATGTC
Organism: Dongia mobilis; assembly: GCF_004363235.1. Lineage (GTDB taxonomy): Bacteria > Pseudomonadota > Alphaproteobacteria > Dongiales > Dongiaceae > Dongia > Dongia mobilis. Next base: position 157,979 of record NZ_SNYW01000011.1, on the reverse strand, counting down.
TGCCCGGTCTCGGCCGAGGATGCGATCGCCTGGGGCTTCACCGGCCCGGTGCTGCGCGCGTCCGGCGTGCCGTGGGATTTGCGCAAGGCGCAGCCCTACATGGTCTATGACCGCATGGATTTCGACATCCCGGTCGGCAAGAACGGCGATTGCTACGACCGCTACCTGGTGCGCGTCGCCGAGATGCGCGAAAGCCTGAAGATCGTGCGCCAGTGCATCAAGGAGATGCCGGGCGGCCCCGCCAGCTCAACCGACCACAAGGTGACCCCGCCCAGCCGCGGCGAGATGAAGCAGTCGATGGAATCGCTCATCCACCACTTCAAGCTCTATACCGAGGGCTTCCACGTGCCGGCGGGCGAGACCTATACCGCGGTCGAGGCGCCCAAGGGCGAATTCGGCGTCTATCTGGTGTCAGACGGCACCAACAAGCCGCATCGCTGCAAGATCCGGGCGCCCGGTTTCCCGCATCTCGCGGCGATGGATTTCCTGTGCAAGGGCTACATGCTCGCCGATTCCGTGGCGATCCTGGGTTCCCTTGATATCGTGTTCGGTGAGATCGACAGATGAGTGCTGCAGCAAACACCGATGTGGTCCAGCCGGACAGCTTCGCCTTCACGCCAGAGAACCTGGAGAAGGTGAAGAAGATCGTCGCCAAATATCCGGAGGGCCGCCAGGGCTCGGCGGTGATGCCGCTTCTCGATCTGGCGCAGCGCCAGCATGGCTGGTTGCCGCGGGCGGCGATGGACGAGATCGCGCGCCTCCTCGACATGGCGCCTATCCGGGTCTACGAGGTCGCCACCTTCTACACGATGTACAACTTGCAGCCCGTGGGCAAATACCTGATCCAGGTCTGCCGCACGACGCCCTGCTGGCTCCGCGGCTCCGACAACCTCACCGACTATTTGAAGCAGCGCCTTGGCGTCGGCATGAAGGAAGTGACCAAGGACGGTCTCTTCTCGATCATGGAAGTGGAGTGCCTCGGCGCCTGCTGCAACGCGCCGATGGTGCAGATCAATGACGATTTCTACGAGGATCTGACGCCGGAGACGCTGGGCAAGGTGCTGGACGAACTGGCCGCCGGCAGGAAGCCGCAGACCGGTCCGCAGAACGGCCGCCGCGCCTCGATGGCGGAGGGCGGGCCGACCACGCTCAAGGACATCCCGATCTCCTACGACATCTCGCGCGACCTGACGGGAGGCAAGTGATGCTCCAGGACAAGGATCGCATCTTCAAGAACATCTACTGCCAGGACGATTGGCGTCTGGCCGGTGCGCGGCGGCGCGGTATCTGGGACAACACCAAGGCACTGCTGGAAGTCGGCCCCGACAAGATCATCGACGAGATCAAGGCCTCGGAGCTGCGCGGCCGTGGTGGCGCCGGCTTCCCGACCGGCATGAAATGGTCCTTCATGCCGAAGCAATCGGACGGGCGCCCCTCCTATCTCGTGGTCAATGCCGACGAATCGGAACCCGGCACCTGCAAGGACCGCGAGATCCTGCGCTTTGACCCGCACATGCTGATCGAGGGTTGCCTGGTCGGTGGCTTCGCCATGCGTTGCGTCGCGGCCTATATCTATATCCGCGGCGAGTTCTACCAGGAGGCAATGCACCTGCAGGCCGCCATCGACGAGGCCTATGACGCCGGCCTCATCGGCAAGAACGCCAGCGGCTCCGGTTACGATTTCGACGTCTACCTGCACCGCGGTGCAGGTGCCTATATCTGCGGCGAGGAATCGGCCCTCATCGAAAGCCTCGAGGGCAAGAAGGGCCAGCCGCGCCTCAAGCCGCCCTTCCCGGCGGCGGTCGGCCTCTATGGCTGCCCGACCACGGTCAACAATGTCGAGACCATCGCGGTGACGCCGACCATCCTCAGGCGCGGCGCATCCTGGTTCGCCGGCCTCGGCCGGCCGAAGAATGTCGGTACCAAGCTCTTCTGCGTCTCGGGCCATGTCAACAAGCCCTGCAACGTGGAAGAGGAGATGGGCATCCCCTTGCGCGAGTTGATCGACAAGCATTGCGGCGGTGTGCGTGGCGGCTGGGACAATCTGCTGGCGGTCATTCCCGGCGGCTCGTCGGTGCCGATGCTGCCCAAGCATATCTGCGACGACATCCTGATGGATTTCGACAGCCTGCGTGCGGTGCAGTCGGGCCTGGGCACGGCGGCAGTCATCGTCATGGACAAGTCGACCGACCTCATCGAGGCGATCACGCGCTTTGCGCATTTCTACATGCATGAGAGCTGCGGCCAGTGTACGCCCTGCCGCGAGGGAACGGGCTGGATGTTCCGCATCATGACCCGTTTCGTGAAGGGCAACGCCGACCCCAGCGAGATCGACATGCTGCTCGACATTTCGAAGCAGATCGAAGGCCACACCATCTGCGCGCTGGGCGATGCGGCAGCCTGGCCGATCCAGGGCCTGATGCGTCATTTCCGCCCGGTGGTGGAGGAGCGCATGCGCGCCTTCCGCGGCCGTCAGGCGGCTGAGTAGGGGTTAAGTACCATGCCGAAGATGACCATCGACGGGATTGAGATCGAGGTGCCGGCCGGGATCACCGTGCTGCAGGCCTGCGAACTCGCCGGCAAGGAAATCCCGCGCTTCTGCTATCACGAACGCCTGTCGGTCGCCGGCAATTGCCGCATGTGCCTGGTCGAGCAGGAGAAGGCGCCGAAGCCGATCGCCAGCTGCGCCATGCCGGTGGCGGAAGGCATGGTAATCAAGACCGACAGCCCCATCGTGCAGAAGGCGCGCAAGGGCGTCATGGAATTCCTGCTGATCAACCATCCGCTCGATTGCCCGATCTGCGACCAGGGCGGCGAATGCGACTTGCAGGACCAGGCCATGGCCTTCGGCAAGAGCTTCTCGCGCTACCAGGAAGAGAAACGCGCCGTCACCGACAAGGATTTCGGGCCGCTGGTGAAGACCGAGATGACGCGCTGCATCCAATGCACGCGCTGCATCCGCTTCGCGACCGAGGTGGCCGGCGTCGAGGTGCTCGGCGCCGTTTCGCGCGGCGAGCACATGGAAGTCACCACCTATGTCGAGAAGGGGATCGCCTCCGAGCTTTCCGGCAATCTCATCGACCTCTGCCCGGTGGGTGCCCTGACCTCGAAACCCTATGCCTTCACGGCGCGACCCTGGGAACTGACCAAGACGGAATCGATCGACGTCTCCGATGCGGTGGGCGTCAATGTGCGCATCGACTCGCGCGGTCGCGAGGTGCTGCGCATCCTGCCGCGCATCAATGAGGACGTGAACGAGGAGTGGCTGGCCGACAAGGGGCGCTTCTGGGTCGACGGCCTCCGCCGCCAGCGCCTCGACCGCCCCTTCATCCGCGAGAACGGCAAGCTGCGCGCCGCCAGCTGGGCCGAGGCCTTTGACGCCATTGCCGCCAGGATGAAGGCGAGTGAGGGCCGGCGCATGGCCGCTATCGCCGGTGACCAGGTCGATGCCGAAAGCCTGTTCGCGCTGAAGGAATTGATGACGGCGCTTGGCTCGCCCAATATCGACTGCCGCCAGGACGGCGCGCAGCTCGATGCCGGCAGCCGCGCTTCCTACCTCTTCAACAGCACTATCGCCGGCATCGACCGGGCCGATGCGATCCTGCTGGTGGGCAGCAATCCGCGCTGGGAAGCGCCGGTGATCAATGCCCGCATCCGCAAGCGCTATCTGAAGGGTGGCCTGAAGGTTGCGAGCGTTGGTGCTGTCGGCGATCTGACCTATCCGGTCGAAATTCTGGGTGCGGGACCGGAGACGCTGGCCGATCTCGCCAAGGGCAACCACAGCTTTGCCGAGGCGCTGAAGAATGCCAAGGCGCCGATGATCATCCTAGGGCAGGGCGCGCTGGCGCGTCCCGATGGCGCCGCGATCCTGACCCTTGCGCGCAAGCTCGCCGAAGCTGCGAATGTCGTGCGCGACGGTTGGAACGGCTTCAACGTTCTCCATACCGCTGCTGCCCGCGTCGCCGGCCTCGAGCTTGGCTTCGTGCCGCAGGCTGGCGGGCGTGATGTGAACGGCATTCTGGAGGGTGCGCAGAAGGGCGAGATCGACATCGTCTATCTGCTGGCCGCCGACGAGATCGACACCAACCGACTGGGCTCGGCCTTCGTCATCTATCAGGGCCATCACGGCGACCGCGGCGCCCATCGCGCCGATGTCGTACTGCCCGGTGCCGCCTATACCGAGAAGGACGGCACCTATATGAACACGGAAGGCCGCGCGCAGCTGGGCCGTCTTGCCATCTTCCCGCCGGGCGATGCCAAGGCGGATTGGAGCATCCTGCGCGCCCTCTCCGAGGTGCTGGGCAAGAAACTCGGCTATGACAATCTCGACCAGCTGCGGCGCAAGCTCTACCAGGCTTTCCCGCGCTTCCAGCGCATCGGCGCCATTGAGCCCGCCGCCTGGGGCAGCTTCGGCGGCAGCGGCGAGGCCACGCGCGACGCCTTCAAGCCGGCCGTTTCGAATTACTACATGACCGATCCGATCAGCCGCGCCTCGGCGACCATGGCGCAATGCACCGAGCGTTTCGTGCTGCCGGCCGCGGGCGGAAAGACGGGGACCCATGGCTGAGTTCTTTACATCCACCTTCGGCGACTATCTCGGCACCGCCATCTTCACGGTGCTGATGATCCTCTGCATCATCGTGCCGCTGCTGCTCGCGGTCGCCTATCTGACCCTGGCCGAGCGCAAGGTGATGGCGGCGATGCAGATTCGCCGCGGTCCCAATGTCGTCGGTCCCTTCGGCCTGCTGCAGCCGATCGCCGACGGCGTGAAGCTGCTGTTCAAGGAAACCATCATCCCCTCGGGCGCCAATCGCGTTGCCTTCGTGGTCGCCCCCATGATCACCTTCATCCTGTCGCTGATCGCCTGGGCGGTGATCCCCTTCGATGACGGCGTAGTGCTGGCCGACCTCAATGTCGGCATCCTTTATCTCTTCGCCATCTCGTCGCTGGGCGTCTACGGCATCGTGCTGGCCGGCTGGGCCTCCAACTCGAAATATCCGTTCCTGGGTGCGCTGCGCTCGGCGGCGCAGATGGTCTCCTACGAGGTCTCGATCGGCTTCGTGCTGGTGACCGTGCTGCTCTGCGTCGGCTCGTTGAACCTCAACGACATCGTCAAGGCACAGGCGGATTGGTGGTTCTGCATTCCGCTGCTGCCGATGTTCGTGGTGTTTTACATCTCGGCGTTGGCCGAGACCAACCGTCCGCCCTTCGACCTGCCGGAAGCGGAATCGGAACTGGTCGCCGGCTATTTCTCGGAATACTCGGCCTTCACCTTCGCGCTCTTCTTCCTCGGCGAATATGCCAATATCTGGCTGATGAGCGCCATGACCGCGTTGCTGTTCCTGGGCGGCTGGCAGGCGCCGTTCGATGTGGCGCCCTTCACCTGGATCCCCGGCTGGATCTGGTTCGCGCTCAAGGCCAGCTTCGTCGCCTTCACCTTCATTTGGGTACGCGCCACCTTCCCGCGCTATCGCTATGACCAGCTGATGCGCCTTGGCTGGAAGGTGTTCCTGCCGCTCTCGCTCGCCATGGTGGTTATCACTGCCGGTGTGCTGATTGCGACGGACAGCTTGCCCAAGAAGAATAATGCCCTGCCAGCCAGCGCGGTGGAATCCACCGAGCCGGCCAGCGATTGAGGAGTGGATCATGTCCGCCATTGACCGCACGCTGAAAAGCTTCCTGCTGAAGGAATTGCTCTCCGGCATGGCGCTCACCTTCCGTTACCTGTTCAAGGAGAAGGTGACGATCAACTATCCCTACGAGAAGGGCCCGCTCTCGCCCCGCTTCCGCGGCGAGCATGCGCTGCGCCGCTATGCTAATGGCGAGGAACGCTGCATTGCCTGCAAGCTGTGCGAGGCGATCTGCCCGGCCCAGGCCATCACCATCGAGGCCGAACCACGCGACGATGGCAGCCGGCGCACGACCCGCTATGACATCGACATGACGAAATGCATCTATTGCGGCTTCTGCCAGGAAGCCTGCCCGGTCGATGCCATCGTCGAGGGACCGAATTTCGAGTTTGCCACCGAGACCCGCGAGGAGCTGTTCTACAACAAGGAAAAGCTGCTCAGGAACGGCGAGCGCTGGGAGGCGGAGATCGCCGGCAATATCGCCGCCGACGCGCCCTATCGCTGACGGTGAGGGTGGGGGGAGAGTTTTTGAGATGATCGTCCAGACCATCGCCTTTTATGTCTTTGCCGCGGTCGCCGTCATGTCGGCGCTGCTGGTGGTCGGCAACCGCAATCCGGTCTATTCGGTGCTGTTCCTGATCCTGACCTTCTTCAACGTGGCCGCTTTGTTCGTCCTCATCGGCGCCGAGTTCCTGGCGATGATGCTGGTGGTCGTCTATGTCGGCGCCGTCGCGGTGCTGTTCCTCTTCGTCGTCATGATGCTGGACATCAACTTCGTCGAGTTGCGCCAGGGCTTCGTCCGGTACCTGCCGATCGGCGCCGTCATCGGCATCATCCTGGCGGCGGAACTCATCTTCGTGGTCGCCGGCAGCAGCCTCGGCACCGCGCCCGCCGCCGCGCCGACGCCGGCACTTGCCGAGGCGACCAATACCGAGGCGCTCGGCAACATCATGTACACGCAGTATTTCTATCTCTTCCAGGTGGCCGGTCTCGTCCTGCTGGTGGCGATGATGGGCGCCATCGTGCTGACCCATCGCGACCGCAGCGGCGTCAAGCGCCAGCGCATCGGCGACCAGGTCGCGCGCAGCCGCAACTCGGTCGAGCTGAAGAAGGTTCCGACGGGGAAGGGGGTCTGAGCCATGACCATCGGCATCGAGCACTACCTCACCCTGTCGGCGATCCTGTTCACGATCGGCATTTTCGGCATCTTCCTCAACCGCAAGAACGTCATCATCATCCTGATGTCGGTCGAACTGATGCTGCTGGCCGTCAACGTCAATCTGGTGGCCTTCTCGGCCTTCTTGCAGGACATGGTCGGCCAGGTCTTTGCCATGATGGTCCTAACCGTAGCCGCGGCCGAGGCCGCGATCGGCCTTGCCATCCTCGTCGTCTTCTTCCGTTCCCGCGGCTCGATCGCCGTCGAGGACGTCAACATGATGAAGGGCTGACATGAATATCGACGTCGCCATCGTCGCCCTTCCGCTGCTGGGCGCTCTCATCGTCGGTCTCGGCAACCGCCGCCTCGGCGACCATGCCGCGCAGTACATCACCTCGGGCCTCATGCTGCTGGCCATGGTGCTTTCCTGGATCGTCTTCTTCGACGTGACCGGCAGCGGCGTCGCGCGCACGACCGAGATCTTCACCTGGTTCGAGACCGGCACGTTCCGCGCCGCCTGGGCGGTGCGCATCGACCAGCTTTCCGCCGTGATGCTGATCGTGGTCAACACCGTCTCGGCCATGGTGCATGTCTATTCGATCGGCTACATGCACCACGACAAGTCGGTGCCGCGCTTCATGGCCTACCTGACGCTGTTCACCTTCTGCATGCTGATGCTGGTGACGGCCGACAATTTCATCCAGATGTTCTTCGGCTGGGAAGGCGTCGGCCTTTCCTCCTATCTCCTCATCGGCTTCTGGTTCGACCGGCCCAGTGCCAATGCGGCCGCGATCAAGGCCTTCCTGGTCAACCGGGTCGGCGATTTCGGCTTCGCGCTCGGCATCATGGGCGTCTTCCTGGTCTTCGGCACGGTCGAGTTCAAGCCGGTCTTCGACGCGGTGCTGACCGGCAACGTGCCGCCGAGTTTCGATTTCCTCGGCTATCAGGTGCCAACGCTGGAGGCGCTCTGCCTGCTGCTCTTCATCGGTGCCATGGGCAAGTCGGCGCAGCTTTTCCTGCACACCTGGCTGCCCGACGCGATGGAGGGTCCGACCCCGGTTTCGGCCCTGATCCATGCCGCCACCATGGTGACGGCCGGCGTCTTCATGGTCTGCCGCCTCTCCCCGATGTTCGAATACGCGCCCATCGCCAAGGATGTAGTGACGATCGTCGGCGCCTCCACTGCTTTCTTCGCCGCCACCATCGGTCTGACGCAGAACGACATCAAGCGCGTCATCGCCTATTCGACCTGTTCGCAGCTTGGCTACATGTTCTTCGCCGCCGGTGTGGGTGCCTATGGCGCCGCCATGTTCCACCTCTTCACCCACGCCTTCTTCAAGGCGCTGCTGTTCCTCTGCGCCGGCTCGGTGATCCATGCCATGTCGGGCGAGCAGGACATGCGCAAGATGGGCGGCATCTACAAGCTCATCCCCATCACGTATGGCCTGATGTGGATCGGCAACCTGGCCCTGGCCGGCGTCGGCATTCCCGGCGTCTATGGGTTCGCCGGCTTCTATTCCAAGGACAGCATCCTGGAATCGGCCTTTGCGGCGCATAGCGGGGTCGGCATGTATGCCTTCTGGCTCGGCATCATCGGCGCCGTCATGACCGCATTCTATTCGTGGCGCCTGATCTACCTCACCTTCCACAACCAGCCGCGGGCCAGCCACGAGGTCATGCATCACGTCCATGAGAGCCCCTGGGTGATGCTGGCGCCGCTCTTCGTGCTGGCGGCGGGTGCTCTCGGTGCGGGCATCATCTGGTACGAGAGCTTCGTCGGTCATCACATGGCCGAGTTCTGGGGCCAGGCGGTGCATTTCGCCGCCACCAATCATGTCCCGCACGAGGCGCACAACGTGCCGCTCTGGGTGAAGCTGATCCCGCTCTTTGCCGGTCTCACCGGCATCGCCCTGGCGAGCTATGCCTATATGGTGCAGAAGGGCCTGCCGGCGGCGGTCGCGGGGGCGCTGCGGCCGCTCTATCTGCTTTCCTACAACAAGTGGTATTTCGACGAGATCTACGACGCGCTCTTCGTGCGGCCGGCCCTCGTCCTCGGCCGCTTCCTGTGGAAGGGCGGCGACGGGGCCATCGTCGACGGCGCCATCAACGGCTTTGCCTGGCTGACCGGCGACTACCTCGCCAAGAGGTTCGCGCGCCTTCAGACCGGCTATGTCTACCACTACGCCTTCGTCATGCTGATCGGCATCGTCGCGCTGGTCACCTGGTACATCTTCGCTTTCGGTAAGTGAGACCCTGATGAGCAGCAGCATGCCCATCCTCAGCCTGACCACCTTCCTGCCGCTCGTGGGCGCGGCGCTGATCCTCATCCTCAAGGGGGACGAGGCGGCGGTGGCGCGCAATGCCCGCTATGTGGCGCTGTGGACCTCGCTCATCACCTTTGCCGTCTCGCTGGTGATCTGGTTCCAGTTCGACCGCACGGTCGAGGGCTTCCAGTTCGTCGAACAGGTGGAATGGCTGCCGGCGCTCGGCATCAACTATCACATGGGCGTCGACGGTATATCGATGACCTTCGTGCTGCTCTCGACCCTGCTGACGCCGATCTGCATCCTGGCGAGCTGGGAGACGATCGAGAAGCGGGTGAAGGAATACATGGTGGCGTTCCTGGGGCTCGAGACGCTGATGGTTGGCACCTTCTGCGCCCTCGACTTCGTCACCTTCTATGTGTTCTTCGAATGCGTGCTCATCCCGATGTATCTCATCATCGGCATCTGGGGCGGGCCGCGCCGGGTTTATTCGGCGATCAAGTTCTTCCTGTTCACGCTCGCCGGGTCGGTCCTCATGCTGCTCGCCATCCTGGCGATGTACCAGCTCGCGGGAACGACGGACATCCCGACCCTGATGGCCTTCACCTTCGATCCGGACATCCAATTCTGGCTGTGGTTGGCGCTGTTCGCCTCCTTCGCGGTCAAGGTGCCGATGTGGCCGGTCCATACCTGGCTTCCGGACGCCCATGTCGAGGCGCCGACGGCGGGTTCGGTGATCCTGGCGGGCGTGCTCCTGAAGATGGGTGCCTATGGCTTCCTGCGCTTCTCGATCCCGATGCTGCCCGAGGCTTCGGCCTATTTCACGCCGCTGGTCTATGCCTTGAGCATTGTCGCCGTGATCTATACCTCGCTGGTGGCGCTGGCCCAGGAGGACATGAAGAAGCTGATCGCCTATTCCTCGGTCGCGCATATGGGGTTCGTCACCGCCGGCATCTTCTCGATGAACCAGCAGGGCATTGAGGGGGCACTGTTCCAGATGCTGGCCCACGGTGTCGTTTCCGGCGCACTCTTCCTTTGCGTCGGCGTCATCTATGACCGGCTCCATACCCGCGAGATCGCGCGTTATGGCGGCCTGGTCCACAACATGCCGCGCTACGCCTTCGTCTTCCTGATCTTCACCATGGCCTCGGTTGGCCTGCCCGGGACAGCCGGCTTCATCGGCGAATTCCTGATCATGGTGGGCGTGTTCCAGGACAGTACCTGGGTGGCTCTCTTCATTGCCACCGGCCTCATTCTCGGCGCTGCCTACATGCTGTGGCTCTATCGCCGCGTCGTCTTCGGCGAACTGACCAAGGATGACGTCAGGGCGATGGCCGACATGTCCTGGCGCGAGAAGGCGGTGTTTGCGCCGCTGGTTATCCTGGTCTTCTGGATGGGCATCTATCCGGTCAGCTTCACCTCGATCTTCGGCCCCACGGTCGAGGCCTTCGTGCGCGATTACGGTCCGCGCATGGAGGCAGTTGCCGAGGGCGGCCTCGACGCGGCGCTGATCGCGCCGGCGCTGGCCATGGAACAATCTGAAGCCGCGGCGCCGGCCGCCGGTTCGCAATAAGGCAAGGGCAGAGCAGTCATGGAGTCCTTCGTCAGCCTCAATCTCGGCCTCGCCCGGCCCGAAATCTTCCTGGCGGTGGCCAGCCTTGCCCTGCTGGTACTCGGCGCCTGGGGCGGCGACCGCTCGACCCGCCTCATCGGCTGGGCCAGCGTCGCCTCGCTCGTCATCGCCATCGCACTCACCGCGACGGATGGCGCCGCCGGCCTCGCCTTCAACGGCCTCTTCGTGGCGGATGCCTTTGCCGCCTTTGCCAAGATCGTGGCGTTCGGGGCTGCCGCGGTCGCCATCATCGTCGCCCTCGACCAGATGGCGCGGGACGGTGTCGTGCGCTTCGAACTGCCACTCCTCATGCTGCTGGCCTCACTCGGCATGGCGCTGATGATCTCGGCCAACGACCTCATCGCGCTTTATGTCGGCCTCGAACTGCAGTCGCTGGCGCTTTATGTCGTCGCCGCCATTCGCCGCGACACGGTGAAGTCGACCGAGGCCGGCCTCAAATATTTCGTGCTGGGTGCCTTGAGCTCCGGCATGCTGCTGTACGGTTCCTCGCTGATCTACGGCTTCAGCGGCTCGACCAGCTTCGAGACCTTGGCGGCCGCCCTCGCGGGCGAGCCCTCGCTCGGTCTCATCGTCGGCCTCGTCTTCCTCTGCGCCGGCCTTGCCTTCAAGATCTCGGCGGTCCCGTTCCATATGTGGACGCCGGACGTCTATGAGGGCGCGCCGACTCCGATCACTGCCTTCTTCGCGGCGGCGCCCAAGGTGGCGGCCATGGCGCTCTTCGCGCGTGTCCTCATCGGACCCTTCGGCGAGATGGACGACCAGTGGCGCCAGATCATCGTCGTGGTGGCGGTGCTCTCGATGATCCTGGGGGCGGTTGCCGCCATCGCGCAGAAGAACATCAAGCGCCTGATGGCCTATTCCTCGATCGGCAATGTCGGCTACGCCCTGGTGGGGCTTGCTGCGGGTACCGCCGCCGGCATCAACGGCCTGCTGCTCTATATGGCGATCTATGTAGTGATGACGATCGGCGCCTTCGCCGTGATCATGGCGATGCGCCGCCAGGGCCAGGGCGTCGAGGAGATTTCGGATCTTGCCGGCCTCAGCCAGTCGCAGCGCGGCCTTGCCGTGGCACTTGCCATCTTCATGTTCTCGATGGCCGGCATACCGCCGCTGGCCGGTTTCTTCGGAAAGTTCTTCGTCTTCAATGCGGCGATCGCCGCCGGCCTCTATGGCCTTGCCGTCATCGGCGTGCTGACCAGCGTTGTCTCGGCGTTCTACTACATCCGCATCGTCAAGGTGATGTTCTTCGACCCGGCGACGACGCCGTTCGACCGGGTGCCCGGCACCCTGCGCGCGGTCCTCATCGCCTCGGTCGTGGTGATCAGCTTCGGCTTCCTTGCCGGCGGACCGGTGATCGAGCTTTCCACCGCGGCGGCGGATTCGCTCTTTGCCGGTTGATTCCCGCTGACCGACCGGGGTCCGATGTCGCTCATCTTCCGGGTTGAATCCGTTGCGGAGATCGGCAGCACCAATGATGCGCTGAAGCAGCGTGCGGCCGAGGGGGGCGACGCTGGCCTCGTGCTGCGCGCCGACCGGCAGCTCAGCGGTCGCGGTCGTCGCGGACGCAGCTGGACCTCGGAACCCGGCAATCTCTATGTCTCCATCCTGCTGCGCCCTCGCAAACCCGCGGCCGAGGCGGCGACCCTCGGCTTCGTGGCGGCGCTGGCCATCGGCAATCTGGTCCGCGCCCTGGTGGCGCAACCGGTGACGCTGAAATGGCCCAATGACGTGCTGGTCGGTGGCGCCAAGATATCGGGCATCCTGCTGGAATCCGGTGGCCCGGAGCCGACGCGGCCGGACTGGCTGGTGCTCGGCATGGGCGTCAACCTGCGTCATCATCCGGCCGGAGCGCTCTATCCCACCACCGATCTGGTTGCGGCGGGCGGGCCGGCCCTGCCGCCGGACCGGGCGCTGGATCTCCTGCTGGCCGAGTTCCAGCCGCTCTATCAACGCTGGCAGGATGACGGCTTTGCTGCCCTGCGCGAGGAATGGCTGCGCCATGCCCAGGGGCTGGGGGCGCGCATCCTGGCAAGGCTGGGCGGCGAGGAGGCAGCCGGGACCTTCGCCGGGATCGAGCCTGACGGCACGCTGCTGCTGGAAACCGAAACCGGTGTCATTCGCCGCATCGCCGCGGGTGACATCTTCTTCGCACCCGCCTAGGCTGCTGGAAGATCAGGGGAAGAACGATGCTGCTTGCCATCAATGCCAACAACACCAATGTCAAATTCGCCGTCTATGACGGCGAGAAACCCCTGGGCGACTGGCGCATCAAGACCGAGGCCGGACGCACTGCCGACCAGTATGTCGTCTGGCTCAACCAGTTGATGACGATGCAGGGCCTGCGCCTTGCCGATATCGATGCTGCCATCATCGCCACCGTGGTGCCGCAATCGCTCTTCCACCTCAACATGCTGTGCGAGGCACACCTCAAGACCAAGCCGCTGGTCGTTGGCGATCCGGGCGTCAAGCTGGGCATCGAGGTCAAGATGGACATTCCAAGCTCGACCGTCGGCGCCGATCGCCTCGCCAATGCGGTGGCGGGCCATTTGACCTACCGGAAGCCGCTGGTGGTGGTGGATTTCGGTACGGCGACCACTTTCGACGTGGTCGATGGCGAGGGAAACTATATCGGCGGCGCGATCGCGCCCGGCATCGTGCTTTCGGTCGAGATCCTGCACAGCGCCACCGCCATGCTGCCGCGCATCGTGGTGGAGCGCCCCGGCCGCGTCATCGGCAAGAGTACCACCGAGGCGATGCAGTCCGGCATCTTCTGGGGCTATGTCGGCCTGATCGAGGGCATGGTGAAGCGCATCGGCGAGGAGTTCGGCGGTTCGCTTGACGTTGTGGCCACGGGTGGCCTGGCGCCGCTGTTCCACGGCCAGACGCCGGTCATCACGCATCTCGACCCGGATATCACCATGCGCGGGTTGGTCGAGATCTACCGCCGGAACCGCGGCTGATGAATTCCCTGTCTCCGCGCGACGACGAATTGCTGTTCCTGCCCTTGGGCGGGTCCGGCGAGATCGGCATGAACCTCAACCTCTACGGCCATGCCGGCAAATGGCTGATGGTCGATCTCGGCATCTCCTTCGGCGACGATTCGGTCCCCGGCATCGACGTCGTCATGCCCGACCCGCAATTCATCGACCAGCGGTCGGATGACCTGGTCGGCATCGTGCTGACCCATGCCCATGAGGACCATATCGGCGCCGTGCCCTATCTCTGGCCGCGCCTGCGCTGTCCGCTCTATGCGACGCCGTTCACCGCTTCGGTCCTCAAGCGGAAACTGGCCGAGGCGGGGCTGGAACGCGAGGCGAAGATCACCATCATCCCGATGTCGGGGAAATCGACCATCGGCCCGTTCGAGGTTGAGCTCATCACCCTGACCCATTCGATCCCGGAACCCAACGCCGTGGTGATCCGGACGCCCTTGGGCGCCGTGCTGCATACCGGCGACTGGAAGCTGGACCCGGAGCCGCTGGTGGGGCCGACCACCGACGAGGTGGCCTTGCGCGCGCTGGGGCAGGGCGGCGTCCTCGCCATGATCTGCGATTCCACCAATGTCTTCGTCGAGGGGACGTCCGGCTCCGAGGCGGACGTCCGCGCTTCATTGATGGAACTGGTCGGGCGCCTGGACAACCGGGTCGCCATCGGCTGCTTCGCCAGCAATCTGGCCCGCGTCGAGACCATCGCCAAGGTGGCCGAGGCCCATGGCCGCCATTGCGCCCTCGTCGGCCGCTCGCTGTGGCGCATGGTCGAGGCGGCACAGGAGAACGGCTATCTCACCGATCTGCCGCCCTTTGTCGACGAGCATGATGTCGGCTATTTCCCGCGCGAGAACGTGCTGATGATCTGCACCGGCAGCCAGGGCGAGCCACGCTCGGCGCTGACCCGCATCGCGCGCGGCGAGCATCCCCATGTGACGCTGGAGCCGGGCGATTCCGTGATCTTCTCCTCGCGCGTGATTCCGGGGAACGAGCTTTCCATCAACCGTCTGCAGAACGATCTTACCAGACGCGGCATCGAGGTGATCACCGATCGCGACGAGCATGTCCATGTCTCGGGCCATCCGGCGCGGGACGAACTGGCCGAGATGTACCACTGGGTGCGCCCGCGTGTGGCACTGCCGGTCCATGGCGAGGCGCGGCACATCCAGGAACACGTGAAGTTCGCGAAGGCGTGCCAGGTACCGGAAGCGCTGGCGCCGGAGAACGGCATGTTGATCCGCCTTGCCCCCGGCCCGGTCGAGACGGTGGCAAGGGTGCCCTCCGGCCGCCTCGCCCTCGATGGCAAGGCGCTGGTCCCGGCCGACAGCGAGGCCATCCGCCACCGCCACCGCATGAGCTTCAACGGCGTCATCCTGGTCTCGCTGGTGGTGGATCATGCCGGCAAGCCGCTGGTTCCGGCCAAGGTCTCGCTGGATGGCCTGCTGGACGAGCCGGCGGCGGGGGAGGCGGTGGCGGCAATCGCCGAAGAGGTGGCGGACGCCATGGAGGGGATGCCCAGGACCAAGCGCGGCGACGATTCCGAGCTTGCCGAGGCGGTCCGGCTTGCCGCGCGGCGCTGGTTCCACCGCACCTATGACAAGAAGCCGATCACCAAGGTGCATTTGATCCGGGTTTGATGGCTCACGACCGCGTCATTCGCCTCGCGGCACCGGACTTGCTAGACTGGTCCCATGAAAGCCCTGATGATCCTTCTGCCCCTTTTCCTGCTGGCTGGCCCGGCTTCGGCGGATGTGGCCGTCTCGAAGCGGGATTGCGACCGGCTGGTCCGGTACCGTCAGGCGCCGGGGGTCGAGTACCAGCCGGGGGTGGATGCCCATGGGCGGCCCGTGGCGCCGGCCGATCTCGGCGGCGGCTATAATATCAAGGTGCCGGAGATCATCGTTATTCCGATCGAGGTCCTGGTCCAGGACCGCTTCCATATCCCGGCCAATTCCGTGCTCTGGAATGCCGAGGCCCAAGTGGGGACGGTCATCGTCAAGGGCGATCAGGTCTATTACGAGGGACAATTACTGGGCGACCCGGAAACGGCTGCCCTGGCGGAACTCTGCCGGGAATATTACCCGCCCAAATAATGCCCGCTTGTGGACAGATAAGGGCTCTTTCCCTAAAGTCCGGCCGCATCCGCAAAACCCATCCCGACAAGGCTCATCCCATGCGTTCCAGCCAGTTTTTCATGCCCACGCTGCGCGAAAACCCCAGCGAGGCCCAGATCGTGTCGCATCGCCTGATGCTCCGGGCCGGCATGGTGCGCCAGGCTAGTTCAGGTATTTATTCCTGGTTGCCGCTGGGCTTCAAGGTGTTGAAGAAAATCGAACAGATCGTGCGCGAGGAGCAGGACCGCGCCGGGTGCCAGGAATTGCTGATGCCGACCATCCAGTCGGCCGACCTCTGGCGCGAAAGCGGCCGCTATGACGATTACGGCAAGGAGATGCTGCGCATCACCGACCGCCACGACCGCGAGATGCTGTACGGCCCCACCAATGAGGAACTCATCACCGAGATCTTCCGCAATTCGGCGAAGAGCTATCGCGATGTGCCGAAGATGCTCTATCACATCCAGTGGAAATTCCGCGACGAGGTGCGCCCCCGTTTTGGCGTCATGCGCGGCCGCGAATTCCTGATGAAGGACGCCTACAGCTTCGACCTCGATGCGGCCGGGGCGCGCCGGGCCTACAACAAGATGTTCGTTTCTTATCTGCGCACTTTCGCGCGTATGGGCCTGCAGGCGATCCCCATGGCGGCCGATACCGGCCCCATCGGCGGCGATCTCTCACATGAATTCATCATCCTCGCCGATACCGGCGAAAGCGCCGTCTTCTGCGACAGGAGCTTCATCGAACGCGATGTGCTCTCGCTCGACATCGACTATGACAGCGACCTCGAGCCACTGGTGAAGCAGTGGACGACCGATTACGCCGCCACCGACGAGAAGCATGACGCGGCGCGTTTCGGCGCCCTGCCCAAGGACCGCCAGGTCGAGGCGCGCGGGATCGAGGTGGGTCACATCTTCTATTTCGGCACCAAGTATTCCGAGCCGCTGAAGGCCCAGGTACAGACCCAGGACGGCCAGACCATTTCGGTCCATATGGGGTCCTACGGCATCGGCGTCTCGCGCCTGGTCGGCGCCATCATCGAGGCCAGCCACGACGACAAGGGCATCGTCTGGCCGGAGAGTGTCGCCCCCTTCAAGGTCGGGCTCGTCAATTTGAAGGCCGGCGATGCTGCGACCACGCCGATGGCCGACGACCTCTATGCCAGGCTGACCAGGGCCGGCGTCGAGGTGCTCTATGATGACCGTGATGTCCGCGCCGGCGAGAAATTCGCGCAGATGGACCTCATCGGCCTGCCCTACCAGGTCGTGATCGGCCCGCGTGGCGCCGCCAAGGGCGAGGTCGAGTTCAAGACCCGCAAGACCGGCGCCGTCGAGGAAATCTCGGCCGAAGCGGCGCTGAACAAGCTGGCTTCAAGGCAGGGCGCATGATCTTCTCGGCCTTCGAACGCCTGGTGGCGATGCGCTATCTGCGCGCGCGCCGCCAGGAAGGCTTCGTTTCGGTCATCGCCGGGTTCTCGCTGCTCGGTATCGCGCTGGGTGTGGCGACGCTGATCGTGGTCATGTCGGTGATGAACGGGTTCCGGGCGGAGTTGCTGGACCGGATCCTGGGTTTCAATGCGCATCTCTCGGTCAATGGCGGGTCACAGGGCATTCCGGACTATGCCCGCATGACTGATTCACTGCGCGGGCTGCCGGGTGTCGCCTCGGCCATTCCGCTGGTCGAGGGGCAGGTCTTCCTCACCGTCAACGAGGGCGGCACCGGCGCCATCCTGCGGGGTGTACGGCTCGAGGATCTCAGGACCAAGAAGCTGATCGCCGACGGCATGATCGCCGGTACGCTTGACGGCCTGCGCAATCCCGACGGCATCATCATCGGCGAGGCCATGGCGCGGTCGCTGGGGGTCGGTATCGGCGCCGAGATCACCGCCATCTCGCCCGACATCGCCATCACCATCGGCGGCGCGCTGCCGCGCATGAAGACCTTCAAAGTGGTCGGCCTGTTCAATGTCGGCATGTACCAGTACGACAACACGATCGGCTTCATCGGCATGGAGATGGCGCAGATCTATTTCAAGCTGCGCGAACGAGCCAGCAATATCGAGGTGATGGCGGCGGATATCGACCAGGTGCCGGCGATCAAGCGTGCGGTTTCGGCAGCTGTCGGCCCGGCCTATTACATCGGTGACTGGCAGGAGGCGAACCGTCCCTTCTTCACCGCGGTTGAGGTCGAGCGCAACGTGATGTTCCTCATCCTCACCCTTATCATCATCGTCGCCGCCTTCAACATTATCAGCGGGCAGATCATGATGGTGAAGGACAAGGGCCGCAACATCGCCATCATGCGCACCATGGGGGCGACCAAGGGCATGATCCTGCGCATCTTCCTGCTGTCGGGGGCCAGCATCGGCATCGTCGGCACCATCCTCGGCTGCGCGCTGGGCACCGCCTTTGCCTACAATATCGAAACCATCCGGCGATTCCTGGAAGGATTGACCGGCACCGACCTTTTCAACGAGACGATCTATTTCCTCTCCAAACTGCCGGCCATCGTCAATCCGCTCGAGGTCGTGATGATCTCGGCGATGTCGCTGGTCCTTACCCTGCTGGCCTCGATCTATCCGGCCTGGCGGGCAGCCCGCCTCGATCCGGTGGAGGCTCTCCGCTATGAGTAGGGGAAGCGGTCACGCCCAGAACGGCAATGTTGTCCTCGAGTTGAAGGATATCCGGCAGAGCTTTCCCCAGGCCGATGGCGGTCGGCTGGAAGTCATCCGGCATGCCGACCTGACATTGCGGCGCGGCGAGATGGTGGCGCTGATCGGTCCTTCCGGTTCCGGCAAGTCGACCCTGCTGCACATCGCCGGTATGCTGGAGAAACCGTCGGGCGGCGAGATTCTGGTCGACGGCCAGGCGACGGCCGCCCTCGGCGACGATGCCAGGACCCGTATCCGCCGCGAGAAAATGGGCTTCGTCTATCAGTATCACCACCTGCTGCCGGAGTTCTCGGCGCTGGAAAACGTCGTCATTCCGCAGATGATCGCCGGCGAGACTCGCCGCGCCGCCGAGCCACGTGCCCGGGAATTGCTGGAGCGGGTCGGCCTCGGCCAGCGCCTCGGCCATCGACCCGGCAAGCTCTCGGGTGGCGAGCAGCAGCGCGTCGCCATCGCCCGGGCACTTGCCAATGCGCCGGGCATCCTCCTGGCCGATGAACCGACCGGCAATCTGGACCACCATACCTCGGATGCGGTGTTCCGGATGCTGTCCGACCTGGTGCATGATCTCGGCGTGGCGGCGCTGATTGCGACGCACAATCTTGATATCGCGCAAAAAATGGACCGGGCGGTGACGCTGCGTGACGGAGAATTGGTCACTGCCTAATTCTTCGGCAGCGACTGTCACTGGCTCGTCATCGAAGCTTTTTCAGAGCGACATAATGCGGCGGTAAATCGCCGGTGATCGCTTTGACAAAGGAGGCTCACGCGATGACCGATCGTCATTACCGCACGCCGGTTCATATCAACAACGAGGACGACAACAATCCGTCCAACCCCAGCGCGGGTCCGGCGCTCAGCGACCTTATCCGGGTCCGTCTGTCGCGCCGCGATGCCCTCAAGGGGCTGATGGCCAGCGCCGCCATCGGCGCCATCGGTGTCGGTATCAATCCGCGTGGCGCCGCCGCCGCGCCGAAGCTTGGCTTCGCGGAAATCCCCCATGCCTATGACGAGAACCTGCACGTCCCACAGGGCTATACGGCGAAGACGCTGCTGCGCTGGGGCGATCCGATCATCGCCGGGGCGCCGGATTTTGATCCGCTGAAGCATGATGCCGCCGCCCAGGCCGGCCAGTTCGGCTACAATTGCGATTTCGTGCATTTCTGCCCGCTGCCGGAAGGTTCCGGCGCCAGCGATCATGGCCTGCTCGTGGTCAATCACGAATACACCGACGCCCACATGATCTTCCCCGGATTCGCAGACGGCAAGGCGGCGCTGGAAGCAACCACCGCCGAGATGGCGGCCTATGAGCAGGCCGGTCACGGCCTCAGCGTGGTCGAGGTCAAGCGCGACGGCAATGGCTGGTCGGCGGTGCCGGACAGCCGCCTCAATCGCCGCATCACGCTGGCGACCGAAATGGAACTGGTCGGGCCGGCGGCCGGTGACGCCCGCCTCAAGACTGCGGCCGACGCCACCGGCACCAGGGTGCTGGGCACCATGAACAACTGCGCCGGCGGCTGGACGCCCTGGGGCACCATCCTGACCGCGGAAGAGAACGTTCATCAGTACTTCGGTGGCGACCCGGAAGCGACGCCGGAGGCTGCCAACGCCAAGCGCATGGGCATCAAGGGCGAACCCTCCTATGCCTGGGGCAAGTTCGCGGACCGCTTTGACATCTCGAAGGAGCCGAACGAGCCCAACCGTTTCGGCTGGATCGTGGAAGTGGATCCTTATGATCCCGCCTCGATGCCGAAGAAGCACACGGCGCTCGGCCGCTTCAAGCACGAGGCGGCGACCACGGTAATCAACGGCGACAATCGCCTCGTCGTCTATACCGGCGACGACGAGCGATTCGAATATGTCTACAAATATGTCAGCAGCGGCACCTTCGATCCGGCGGCCGGGCGCGCCAATTCGACGCTGCTTGATGACGGTACGCTCTATGTTGCCAAGCTGGATGCCGATGGCAATGTCACCTGGCTGCCGCTCACCTTCGGCGAGGGGCCGCTGACCGAGGCCAAAGGCTTCAAGAACCAGGCCGACGTGCTGATCGAGGCGCGCCGGGCAGGCGATCTCCTCGAAGCCACCAAGATGGACCGGCCGGAGGACATCGAAGCCAGCGACAAGACCGGAAAGGTCTATGTCGTCCTCACCAAGAACGACAAGCGCAAGGCCGAACAGGTCGATGCCGCCAATGCGCGCGAAAAGAACATCTGGGGTCACATCGTCGAGATGGTGCCGCCGATGAAGGATGGCAGGGCGGACCACGCCGCCGACCGGTTCACCTGGAACGCTTTCATCCAGGCCGGCAACCCGAAGGACCCCGAGGCGAAAGCCATCTATGGTGGCGAAGTCAGCGATGCGGGCTGGTTCGCCAACCCGGACAACATCGCCTTCGATGCATCTGGTCGTTTGTGGATCTCGACCGACGGTTTCCCGGATCACGGCGTCCATGACGGTCTCTGGGTGACCGAGACGGAAGGCGAGGGAAGGGCGGTGACGCGCCACTTCCTCGGCTGTCCGCGCGGCGCCGAACTTTGCGGCCCGGCCTTCACGCCGGACGGCAAAACCCTGTTCGTCGCCGTGCAGCATCCGGGCGACGAGGACGGTTCCAATTTCCAGAATCCCAGCACGCGCTGGCCCGACTTCAAGGACGGCATGCCGCCCCGGCCCAGCGTCGTCGCCATTACCAAGGATGACGGTGGCGAGATCGGCGCCTGATCGCGCACCGGAAGTCGCCGTCATCAACGTGTCATGGCGTTGCAAGATGGCGGCAACCGGAATCGGGCAGATTGTTCGCCAGAGAGGATGCTCGGCCCCGGAGCGATTTTCCGGGGCCGGTGCATCGCAGGCTGGTTCCTGAACCCTGGTGGAGGATTGCGCCATGACCCTTCAATCCCCGGCAATCGATCTCGCCAGCGCCGCCAAATCCACGCCCTGGACATTGGCCCCCACCCTGACCGAAATCGTCGAACTGCGCCGCGAGCGTCTGTTGGATGGCGGCGACGAGATCGACCTGGTGCGGCGCCAGCCCGCTGCGGCGCGGGATGCAGCCCAGGCCTGGCAGCGCCTGGCACGGCAGAGGCTCGGCATTGGCACCGCCCTGTTCGACCTCGACAACGCGCTGGCCTATGCGATCGATGTGGATGCGGAGGTGATTCTATATCGGGTGATCGTCGCCCGCGAATTGCCGCGGCAGCTGGAACTCGGCGCACTTTTTGCCGCGGGCGAGGTGGCGGCCGCTAGGTTTGCCGCCAATGGAATCCTTGAATGGATGCCGATCCGCGATGCCCAGGACGTGGCCGACGCGCGCCGGCTGGCACTGCGCCAAGGGGCAACACCCCTCGGCCGAGTTTTCGCTTTGACCTCGCTGCCGGCGGAAGGCGGATTGCGCCTGATGGCCAGCGGCGGCGGCGCGCTCACCCTCGATCTGGTGCCGCCCAGCGTTGACGGCCGGCACTATCCCCAGGCCCGTCGCTTTGCCTGGAGCGAGCCGGATACCCCCATGAGCTATGGGTTCGGCGCTCCGGCGGCCGAGCAGATGCCGGGTGGCCTTGCGGCCCTGTTCACGACCCCCTGGCAGTGAGCCCGCCCAAGCGCTGACAGACCCTCAGGCCCGGTCCCCATCTGCCGGGCTCCGCCGCAGCCTTCCCCCAAGCCCGGCTGCGGTCGCCTCGACCTCCATCGGACCTTCTCTGTCGGCCGATGGGGGTTTTCTTTTGCTCGCTCGGGCCGCCCGGTATGTCCTAACATCCGGGAAGACAATCCCGAGTCCCGCCATGCCGCATGCTGATTTTGTCCATCTGCGCGTCCATTCCGCCTATTCCCTGTCGGAAGGGGCGATCAAGAACAAGCAGCTGATCGAGCTCTGCAAGCGCAATTCCATGCCGGCGGTGGCAGTGACCGATACCGGCAATTTATTCGGCGCCATGGAATTCACCGGCCTCGCCAAGGATGCCGGAATCCAGCCCATCACCGGTTGCCAGCTTGGCATCGCCCGGCCGCGCGAACAGCACCAGGTGCAGATTCCGGCCCCCGACCAGATCGTCCTCCTGGTCCAGGACGAGACCGGCTATGCCAATCTGATGAAGCTCACGAGCCGCGCCTATCTCGAAGGCGAGCCGGGCACGGCGCCGCAGGTCGGACTTGATGTGCTGAGCTCGCATGCGGCCGGGCTGATCGCGCTGTCCGGTGGCCCAAAGGGCCTCGTCGGCCGCCTGCTGCTGGAGGGACAGGATGTCGAGGCGCGCGCGATGACGCAGCGACTCGCCGCGATGTTCCCGGGGCGCTTCTATATCGAGTTGATGCGCCACGGCATGGAGGAGGAGGCGCGCAGCGAGGACAGCTTCATCGACCTTGCCTATGAATTCGACCTGCCGCTGGTTGCCACCAACGATGTCTATTTCAGCGACGAGGGCATGTACCAGGCCCATGACGCGCTGCTCTGCATCGCCGGCGGCACCTATGTCGCCGAGAGCAACCGGCGCAAGGTGACGCGCGAGCATCGCTTCAAGACAGCGGCCGAGATGCGCGTTCTCTTCGCCGATCTGCCGGAGGCGATCGAGAACACCCTGGCGATCGCCCGGCGCTGCGCCTATATGCCGCCGGCGCGCAAGCCGATCCTGCCGGCCTTTTCCGACGGCAAGAGCGAGGACGAAGCGCTGCGCGAGATGGCGCGCGCCGGCCTCGACAAGCGGCTGGCCGTCATGAACCTGACGCCGGAAGCGGAGAAGCCCTATCGCGAGCGCCTGGAATTCGAACTCGGCGTCATCATCCAGATGGGCTTTCCCGGCTATTTCCTGATCGTCGCCGAATTCATCCAATGGGCCAAGGCGCAGGGCATCCCGGTGGGACCGGGGCGCGGCTCGGGCGCCGGCTCCGTGGTCGCCTGGTCGCTCACCATCACAGATCTCGATCCCCTGCGCTGGGGCCTGCTGTTCGAGCGTTTCCTCAACCCGGAGCGCATCTCGATGCCGGATTTCGACATCGATTTCTGCCAGGACCGGCGAGAAGAGGTGATCCGCCACGTGCAGGAGCGCTATGGCCGCGACAAGGTCGGACAGATCATCACTTTCGGCAAGCTACAGGCCCGCGCCGCCGTGCGCGACGTGGGCCGCGTGCTGCAGATGCCCTATGGCCAGATCGACCGGCTTTCGAAACTCATCCCCAACAACCCGGCCAATCCGGTCAGCCTGAAGGATGCGATCGAGGGCGAGCGGCAATTGCGCAATGCCATGGACGAGGATCCGGCGGTCAAGCGCCTGATGGAAGTGGCGATGAAGCTGGAAGGCCTCTATCGCCATGCCTCGACCCACGCCGCCGGTGTCGTGATTGGCGACCGGCCGCTGGACCAGCTGGTGCCGATGTATCGCGATCCGCGCTCCGATATGCCGGTGACGCAGTTCAACATGAAGGATGTCGAGAAGGCGGGCCTCGTCAAGTTCGATTTCCTGGGGTTGAAGACGCTTTCCGTGCTGCGCACGGCCGACCAGCTGCTGAAGCAGCGCGGCATCGAACTCGACATCGACCATCTGCCGCTCGATGACGAGAACACCTTTCAGATGCTGGGCAAAGGCGATGCGACCGGGGTGTTCCAGCTGGAAAGTTCCGGCATGCGCGACGTGCTTCGTAAGCTGAAGCCCGACCGCTTCGAGGACATCATCGCCGTGGTGGCGCTCTATCGCCCCGGCCCGATGGACAACATCCCGAAATACATCAACTGCAAGCACGGTCGCGAGGAGCCAGACTACCTGCACCCTTCGCTCGAAGGCATCCTCAAGGAAACCTTCGGCATCATGATCTACCAGGAACAGGTCATGCAGATCGCCCAGGTGCTGTCCGGCTACAGCCTGGGCGGCGCCGACCTGCTGCGCCGCGCCATGGGCAAGAAGATCAAGGAGGAGATGGAGGCCCAGCGCAAGCTGTTCGTCGACGGCGCCGTCGAGCGTGGCGTCAAGGCCGACAAGGCGGCCGAGATCTTCGACCAGGTCAACAAGTTCGCCGGCTACGGCTTCAACAAGAGCCATGCCGCCGCCTATGCCTTCGTTTCCTACCAGACGGCTTGGCTGAAGGCCAATTACCCGGTCGAGTTCTTCGCCGCCTCGATGACCTATGACATGGGCAATACCGACAAGCTCAATGTCTTCCGCCAGGAGCTCAATCATCTCGGCATCAAGCTGCTGCAGCCGGATGTTAACAAATCGGCACCGACCTTCGCCGTCGAGCAACAGGCGGATGGATCACTTGCCGTGCGCTATGCCCTGGGGGCCGTGAAGAATGTCGGCATGGGCGTGGTCGAGGCGATGGTGCGCGTCCGCGCCGAGGGCGGGCCCTTCAAGAGCCTCGAGGATTTCTGCGAGCGCATCGATCCCAAGGGCCTCAACAAGCGCCAGCTTGAAAATCTCGTTCTGGCTGGCGCCTTCGACAGCCTCAACCCCAACCGCCGCCAGGTCTTCGACAGCGTCGAGCAGATGCTGCGCCAGTCGGCGGCGGCGCATGAGGCGCGGGGCTCGTCGCAATCCAGCATGTTCGCCGAGACCGCCCAGGTGCGCCTTACTTTGCCGCCCATCCCGGACTGGCTGCCGATGGAGCGGCTGCAGCACGAGTTCAACGCCATCGGCTTCTATCTCTCGGCGCACCCGCTGGATTCCTACGGCGCCAGCCTGAAGCGCCTCGACGTTGTCTCCTTCGCCGATCTGCCGCAATGGCTGAAAAGCCGCGGCACCAGCCGCGCCAAGGTGGCGGGGCTGGTGGTCGGCAAGCAGGAGCGCACCTCGCAGAAGGGTAACCGCTTCGCCTTCATCCAGTTGACCGATGCCAGCGGCATGTATGAGGCGACGATCTTTTCTGAACGGCTCACCGCCGCGCGCGAGATGCTGGAGCCGGGCCGTGCCCTGCTGCTCTCGGTCGATTGCCGCCAGGAGGAGGAGGGCGGGCTGCGCCTGATGGTGAACGAGGTCTCCAGCCTCGATCAGGCGGCGGCGGCCACGGCGGCCGGCCTCAAGATCTTCCTCAAGGAACCTGGCCCCGTCGACGGCATCCGCCAGATCCTGGGCAAGGCCGGGCGCGGCAAAGGCAAGATCGAACTCATCCTCGATTTGCCCGAACAGAAGCGCGAGGTCGATGTCGTCTTGCGCGACCGCATCGCCGTCTCCCCCCAGCTCCGCAGCGCCATCCGCGCCATACCGGGTGTCCTCGAGGTGATGGATACGTGATGGACGCCGGATTCAGTTTCTGATGCCCTGTGCAGGCGGGCCTAGTTGATGCATCTATGCCAAGATGGTTTCCGTGGTTATCTAACATGTTGAAAAATATCAACATTGTTCGCCCCTTGCCATTTCCCCCCGAGCCCTGTAGATAACCCCCGCTAACAAAACCGCATGCGGGTTCGCGCGCTGTCCGGGGAGACATCCCGGCAGACTTCGCTCCGGTGGTCTAAGTCCTTGGACTTAAACCGCAAAACCCGCAGAGGCTTAACCGGAAAAGGACTTTGAAAATGGCGCTGCCAACCTTCAGCATGCGCCAGCTCCTGGAAGCTGGCGTGCACTTTGGTCACCATACCCGTCGCTGGAACCCGCAGATGGCTCCCTATCTGTTCGGCGTTCGCAACGGCATTCACATCATCAATCTCGAATACACCGCCCCGCTGCTCGAGCAGGCGATCAAGACCGTGCGCGACGTCGCCGCGGCCGGCGGTCGCGTCCTCTTCGTCGGTACCAAGCGCGCCGCCTCCGACAAGGTCGCGGAAGCCGCCAAGCGCTGCGGCCAGTATTACGTCAACCACCGTTGGCTGGGTGGCATGCTCTCCAACTGGAAGACCATTTCCCAGTCGATCAAGCGCCTGCGCGAGATCGAGGAGAAGCTGACCACCAACACCGTCGGCCTGACCAAGAAGGAATTGCTGATGCTCACCCGCGACCGCGACAAGCTGGAGCGGGCGCTGGGCGGCATCAAGGACATGGGCGGCCAGCCGGACATCCTGGTGATCATCGACACCAACAAGGAATCGCTCGCCGTCAAGGAAGCCAACAAGCTGGGCATCCCGGTCGTCGCCATCCTCGATTCCAATTCCTCGCCGGAAGGCATCAACCACCCGGTGCCGGGCAATGATGACGCGATTCGCGCCATCTCGCTCTACCTCGATCTCTTCTCCGGCGCCGTCCTCGACGGCCTGCAGCAGGAAGCGATCACCACGGGCCGCGACATCGGCGAGTCCGAGGAACTGCCGGCCGAGCAGCTGCCGCCGGCGGGCGAGGGCGCCGATCAGGCTGCCACCGCCTAAGGCGGAGATCGTACCCGACAATGGGGTTCGGTGCGCCGCCTGCGCCCCGGACCCCATTGCCATATCAAGCATTTCCCCAGATCCCAGGTTAGTGACGAAAGGATAGAAGCATGGCCGAGATTACTGCGGCGCTCGTGAAGGAGCTGCGCGAAACCTCCGGTGCCGGCATGATGGATTGCAAGAAGGCGCTCGCCGAGAACAACGGCGACATCGAGGCTGCGGTCGACTGGCTGCGCAAAAAGGGCCTCGCCGCCGCCGCCAAGAAGGCCGGCCGCGTCGCTGCCGAGGGTCTGGTCGGTGCCGCCGCCGAAGGCAAGGCCGGCGCCCTGGTCGAAGTGAATGCCGAGACCGATTTCGTCGCCCGCAACGACCAGTTCCAGGGTTTCGTGGCGGCCGTCGCCAAGCTGGCGCTGGCCGGCGGCGACATCGAGGCGCTGAAGGCCGCGAAATATCCCGATGGTGGTGTCACCGTTGCCGAAAAATTGACCAATTTGGTTGCCACCATCGGCGAGAACATGAACCTGCGCCGCGCGGCGCAGCTCTCCGTGAAGGATGGCGTGGTGGCTTCCTACATCCACAACTCGGTCGCCCCGGGCATGGGCAAGATCGGCGTGCTGGTGGCCCTCGAATCGACCGGCGATGCTGCCAAGCTGCAGGCGCTGGGCAAGCAGATCGCCATGCATGTTGCGGCTGCGAACCCGCAATCGCTCGACATCGCCAGCGTCGACCAGTCGGCGCTGGAGCGCGAGCGTGATGTGCTGTCCGAGCAGGCGCGCGCGTCCGGCAAGCCCGAGGAAATCATCGCCAAGATGGTCGAGGGGCGCCTCCGGAAATACTACGAGGAAGTGGTGCTGCTCGAGCAGGTCTATGTCATCGACGGCGAGAGCCGGGTGAAGCAGGTGGTCGAGAAGGCTGCCAAGGAAGTCGGTGCCCCGGTGAAGCTGACCGGCTTCGTCCGCATGGCGCTGGGCGAGGGCATCGAGAAGGAAGAGAAGGATTTCGCTTCCGAGGTCGCGGCCCAGTTGAAGGCCTGATCGTGGCAGCCCGGGCCGGGCGTCTGCCCGGCCCGGGACCGCGGTCCCGGATCCGCCGCATGGCGGCGCCGGAAACCCCGATCAGGGCGTCACGCCGGGTGTGACGCCGCGCGGCTTCCGCCGTGCCGAATCGGTGTATAGTTCGACCCGGATTGCAGGAGCGGTCGCCGTCCAGGCGGCCGGTCCCACAGGGCAAGAGGCAGGGAGGCAAGGGCATGTCCATGGCTGGTGCGGCTTCGGGCGATGAGGCTTCCGGCGAGACCCATGCCCTTCATGCGCCTGCCAACCCGGCCGAGGGCCTGCTCTACAAGCGCGTTCTCCTGAAGATTTCCGGCGAGGCCCTGATGGGCAGCCGCGATTACGGCCTGGAACCGGCGACGGTGAACCGGGTCGCCAAGGAAGTGCGCGAGGTCCATGCGCTGGGCGTCGAATGCTGCCTCGTCATCGGCGGCGGCAACATCTTCCGCGGCATTGCCGGTGCTTCCGAGGGCATGCAGCGCGCCTCGGCCGATTACATGGGCATGCTGGCCACCATCATGAACGCGCTCGCCATGCAGAACGCGCTCGAGCAGCTGGGCGTCGATACCCGCGTTCTCTCCGCCATACCGATGCAATCGGTCTGCGAGCCCTATATCCGCCGCCGCGCCGTGCGGCATCTGGAGAAGGGCCGCGTCGTGATCTTCGCCGCCGGCACCGGCAACCCCTATTTCACCACCGACACGGCCGCCGCCCTGCGCGCCTCCGAAATGGGCTGCCAGGCGCTGCTGAAAGGCACCAAGGTCGATGGCGTCTACAGCGCCGATCCCAAGATCCAGAAGGATGCCGAGCGCTACCAGCAGCTCAGCCACCAGGATGTCCTGAGCCGCAATCTCAAGGTGATGGATGCGACGGCGATCGCGCTGGCGCGCGACAACGGCATACCCATCATCGTGTTTTCCATCCATACGCCGGGCATGTTCGCCGAGGTGATGCAGGGCCACGGCCGCTATACCGTGATCGGCGACCGCGCCGCGGCGGAATAAGAAGACGAGGAGACAGCACCATGACCGATCCGCGCCTCAACGATTTCAGCCGCCGCATGGACGGCGCGCTCGAAGCCCTGCGCAAGGAGTTCGGCGGCCTGCGCACCGGCCGCGCCTCGGCCGGCCTGCTCGACCCCGTGCAGGTCAGCGCCTATGGCAGCACCATGCCGTTGAACCAGGTCGGCACGGTCAGCGTGCCGGAGCCGCGCATGATCACCGTCCAGGTCTGGGACAAGGGTATGGTCTCTGCCGTCGAAAAGGCGATCCGTGATTCCGGCCTCGGCCTCAACCCGGCCAGTGACGGCAATACGGTCCGCGTGCCCCTACCGGAACTGTCGCAGGAGCGCCGCCAGGAACTGACCAAGATCGCCCACAAATATGCCGAACAGGGCCGTGTCGCTGTCCGCAATGTGCGCCGCGACGGTATGGACTACCTGAAAAAGCTGGAAAAGGACCACGAGATTTCCGAGGACGAGCACAAGAAGCTCGCCGACCAGATGCAGAAGCTGACCGACGAGCATGTGAAGAAGGTCGACGAGGCACTGGCCACCAAGGAAAAGGAAATCCTGCAGGTCTGACCTTGAACCAGCCCCGCCGCATAGCCGAGGTCCTGAACCAGCCGGCGGGCGAAGTGCCGCCGCCACGCCATGTCGCCATCATCATGGACGGCAACGGGCGGTGGGCGAGGGCGCGCGGCCTGCCGCGTACAGTCGGCCACAATTACGGGGCCGAAGCCGTGCGCCAGGCGGTCAAGGGTGCCGCGCAATGCGGCGTCGACTACCTCACCCTGTTCGGCTTCTCGTCGGAAAACTGGAAGCGGCCGGCGGCCGAGATCGACGATCTGATGGGGCTGCTCAAGCTCTATCTCAACCGCGAGATCGATGAACTGCACCAGAACGGCGTCCGCCTCAAGGTGATCGGCGACCGCGAGCGCCTGGGTGCCGATGTCGTCCGCCTGATCGAGGCGGCCGAGGGGCGCACCGCTGGCAATTCCCGCCTGGTCCTGACGGTGGCGCTGAGCTATGGCGCCCGCGCCGAGATCGTGCTGGCGGCGCGGCGCCTGCTGCAGGCGGCCGAACGCGGCGAGGTCAGTCCCGGCGAATTGGACGAAACCGCCTTCGAGAGCTTCCTGCTGACCGCCGGCATGCCGGACCCGGATCTGCTGATCCGCACCAGCGGCGAGAAGCGCATCAGCAACTTCCTGCTCTGGCAATGTGCCTATGCCGAGTTCGTCTTCCTGGACAAGCACTGGCCCGATTTCGGCATCGACGATCTGCAGGCGGCGATCGCGGAGTATCAGGGCCGGAGCCGGCGCTATGGCGCCGCCCAATAGCCGGCCCGGCCCATCCAATCTGGTTACCCGGATTCTGTCTGCCCTAGTCCTGATCCCGGTGGTGGCCGCTGCCATCTGGCTGGGTCGGCCCTGGTTCGATGCCCTGGTCATCCTGTTCGCCGGGCTGATGGCCTGGGAGTGGGCCCGCATTGCCGGGCGCCGGCGCAACCCGGACGACCCGACGCCGGCGGCGCGCCTGCCGGTCAGCGACTGGGCCATGCCGGGCCTGGTCCTGGCTGCCCTGGCCGTGAGCATCCTGCTGGTTGAACGGGCGCCGCGGCCGCTGCCAATCGACCTTCCGGTCTGGCTGCTGGTGCTCTGCGGTGCGCTGGTCGCCCTCATCGTGGCCTGGCCCGCCCATCGCCGTCGCGCCGTGTGGTTCCCGCTCGGCCTGCTCTATGTCGCCATTCCCAGCCTGGCACTGCTGCGGCTGCGGGATGACCCGGTCACCGGCCTCGGGATCGAAACCCTGGCCTGGATCCTCGCCCTGGTGATCGCCACGGATACCGGCGCCTATATCGCCGGCCGCAGCATCGGCGGCCCCAAGCTGGCGCCGCGCATCTCGCCGAACAAGACCTGGGCCGGGCTTCTTGGCGGGGTAGCGGCTGCGGCTCTGGCCGGATTTCTTGCTGCCTGGTGGCTTGATGGTCCAAGCGTCTGGAATTTAATGATTTTGAGCGGGCTGCTCGCTGTGATAGAGCAGGCGGGCGACTTGGTCGAATCCGCCTTCAAACGACGCTTTGGCATGAAGGACAGCAGCCATATAATCCCGGGCCATGGGGGCGTGCTGGACCGGGTCGACGGGCTGCTGACGGTATCGGTGGCGGTCGCCCTGTTGGATTATTTTGGCAAAGGCAGTGTGCTGTCATGGCTATAAGTGGCGCGCCCGGTTACCGGGCCCCCAGCAAAAGCGACCCCCGCAGTGTCACCGTCCTGGGCTGCACCGGATCGGTGGGGTGCAACACCATCGACATGATCGAGCGCGACCCCGAATGCTACCGGGTCGAGGCGCTGACCGCCCATGGCAATGTCGACCTCCTGATCGAGCAGGCGCGCCGGCTGAAACCTCGCCTCGCCGTCACCGGCAAGGCCGAGAATTACGACCGGCTGAAGGATGGCCTCTCCGGGACCGGGATCGAAATTGCCGCGGGCCGGGCCGCCGTCATTGAGGCGGCCGAGCGCCCGGCCGATTGGGTGATGGCCTCGATCGTGGGGGCCGCTGGCCTTGAGCCGACCTTGGCCGCTGTCCGCCGCGGCGCCATGATCGGCCTTGCCAACAAGGAGACGCTGGTCTGCGCCGGCGATCTGATGATGAAGGAAGTGGCGGCCAGCGGTTCGGTGATGCTGCCGGTCGATTCCGAGCACTCCGCCATCTTTCAGGTATTCGACTTCGACCGGCGCGATGCGATCGAGAAGATCATCCTGACGGCCTCCGGCGGCCCTTTCCGGACCAAGAGTGTGGCCGAGATGGCGGAGATGACCCCGGCCCAGGCCGTCGCCCATCCCAACTGGTCGATGGGGGCCAAGATCTCGGTCGATTCCGCCTCGATGATGAACAAGGGGCTGGAACTGATCGAGGCCCACCACCTGTTCGGCCTGCCGGAGGATCGGATCGAGATCCTGGTGCATCCGCAATCGGTCATCCATTCCATGGTCGCCTATACCGACGGCTCGGTCTTGGCGCAGCTGGGTACCCCGGACATGCGCACGCCGATCGCCTATGCCCTTGGCTGGCCGGCCCGAATCCCGGCTCCCTCGGCCCGTCTGGACTTCGCCAAGACTGCGCAATTCACCTTTGAAGCGCCTGATCCTACAAGATTTCCGGCGCTGCGCCTGGCGCGGGAAGCACTCAAGGCCGGTGGTCGGGCGCCGACCATTCTCAACGCCGCCAACGAAGTGGCGGTGGCGGCCTTCCTCGGCAGCGAAATCCGCTTCACGGACATTGCCGCCGTGGTCGAAAAGGTTCTGCTCCGCCTGCCGCAGGGTGGGCTGGGCAGCATCGGCGATGTCATCGAGACCGACCGCGCCGCCCGCGAAGCGGCCGCCGAGGAAATCAGCGCACGCCGCCGCAACGCGGCATAGGCTTCGCCGGCGCTTCAAAAAAAATTTTAAAATCAGGGAATTGGAATGGATATCTTCGCCGAGATCTCGCGCAATGGCTTCTGGTTTCTGGTGCTGCTGACGCCCTTGGTCTTCGTGCACGAGATGGGTCATTTCCTGGTGGCGCGGCTCTGCGGCGTGCGGGTCGAGGTGTTTTCCATCGGCTTCGGCCGCGAGATCTTCGGGATCACCGACAAGCACGGCACCCGCTGGAAGTTCAGCCTGCTGCCCTTGGGCGGCTATGTCCGCATGTTCGGCATGGCCGCAAACGAGTTGGAGGGCGGCGAGGGCGAGCCCAAGGACATGAGCGAGGCCGACCGCAAGGTCTCGTTTGCCCACAAGACGGTCTGGCAGCGGGCCGCCATCGTGGCCGCGGGTCCCGCCGCCAATTTCCTGTTCGCCGTGGTCGTGCTTGGCGTCCTCTATGTCAGCTATGGCAAGACCTACCGGGCGCCGACGATCGACGAAGTCGTGGTGCCGTCCGCGGCCCAGGAGGCCGGGCTTCTCCCGGGCGACCGGATCACGGCCATCAACGGCCAGGCGACGGACCGGTTCGAGGACGTGGCCGCCGTCGTCCAGCTCAATCTCGACCGGCCGCTGACCCTTTCGATCCGGCGCGGCGAGGCGGACCTGACAATCGATGTGCAGCCGCAGATCGTGGTGGAGAAGGATATCTTCGGCAACGAGCAGCGCATCGGCCGCCTTGGCATCGTCAGCAAGAGCGAGGGAATCACGGCCGAACTCGGCCCGATCGACGCTGCGGTCGAAGCGGCCGGTGAAACTTACCGGATCGCCGCCAGCATGCTGACAGGTATCTGGCAGATGATCACCGGGGTGCGCTCGGCCGACGAGATTCGGGGCGTTCTCAGCATCGCCGACATGTCGGGCGAAGTGGCGAAGTTCGGCTTCCTGTCATTGGTCAGTCTGGCGGTATTGCTGTCGATCAACCTCGGCCTGATCAATCTCTTCCCGGTCCCCATGCTCGATGGCGGGCATCTGGCCTATTACGTGGTCGAGGCGGTGAGGGGGCGTCCCCTCAGTGATGGGGCGCAGGAATGGGGGCTGAAAATCGGTTTGGCGATGGTACTTAGCCTGATGTTGTTTGCCACATGGAACGACTTGGTTTATTTGGAAGTCGGCGAAAAATTCCGCGCGCTTTTTAATTGACCGGATGATGCGTAATATGGCTCTTGTGCGTAAGCAATTTGGCGCCAGTGTCTGCGCGGGGCCTGGCCGCTTGCGCCTTGCGGCCTGGGCCGTGGCGGCTGCGGTCTTGATGTTGGCGGTGCTGGTGCAGGGCGGGTCCGTCCGGCCGGCGGCAGCGCAATCGATCGGCTCCGGCGATCCGATCATGGAGATCCGCATCGAGGGCAGCCAGCGCATCGAGCCGGATACGGTCCGTTCCTACATGGCGATCAATCCGGGCGATCCGTTCGATGCCCGTGCCATCGACCGGGCACTAAAGAACCTCTTCGCGACCGGTCTGTTCGCCGACGTCAATTTCCGGCGCGAGGGGAACGCGCTGGTGGTGCAGGTGGCCGAAAATCCAATCATCAACCGCATCGCCTTCGAAGGTAACGACAAGCTCGAAGACGAAGAACTGCAGAACGAAATCCAGCTCCGCCCCCGCGTCGTCTATACCCAGGGCCGCGTCCAGTCCGACGTGAAGCGTCTGCTCGATCTCTATCGCCGCAATGGCCGCTTCGCTGCCGCGGTCGAGCCGAAGATCATCAAGCTGGACCAGAACCGCGTCGATCTGGTGTTCGAAATCACCGAAGGCGAAGATACCGGGGTCGAGCGGATCGATTTCGTTGGCAACAAGATCTTCAGCGACAGCGATCTGCGCGATGTCGTCATCACCCGCGAAAGCGCTTGGTTCCGATTCCTGACCTCGTCCGACACCTATGACCCTGATCGCCTGACGGTCGACAAGGAGGCGCTGCGGAAATACTACCTGTCCGAGGGCTATGCCGATTTCCGCGTTCTCTCGGCGGTGGCCGAATTGTCGCCGGATCAGGAGGCCTTCTTCATCACCTTCACGGTCGAGGAGGGCGAGCGCTACAAGTTCGGCAAGATCGACATCAAGGCGACCCTGAAGGATCTGGACCCGGCCTCGGTCTGGGGCGACGTGCTGACTTTCGAGGGCGATTGGTACAATGCCGATCTGGTGGACAAGAGCGTGCAGGCCATCGCCAACCGGGTCGGCACGCTGGGCTATGCCTTTGTCGATGTGCGCCCCCGGATCGATCGGGATACGGAGAACCGGGTCCTCAACCTGACCTATGACATTCAGGAAGGACCGAAGGTCTATGTCGAGCGCATCGACATCGTCGGCAACGTCCGTACGCAGGACAAGGTCATTCGCCGCGAATTCCGCCTGGCAGAGGGCGACGCCTTCTCTACCGCCAAGCTGCGCCGAACCGAGCAGCGCCTGCGCAACCTGACGTTCTTCGAATCGGTCGATATCCAGACGACGCCCGGCAGCGCACCGGACAAGACCATCATCAAGGTCAAGGTTGCCGAGAAATCGACCGGCGAACTCAATTTCGGCGCCGGTTTCTCGACCGCCGACGGCCCCCTCGGCTCGATCGGCGTGCGCGAGCGCAACCTGCTCGGCAAGGGCCAGGACCTCCGCCTCAACTTCACGATCTCCGGCAAGCGCTCGCAGCTCGATCTCAGCTTCACCGACCCCTATTTCCTGGACAAGGATGTGTCGGCCGGCTTCGACCTGTTCCATCGGCGCTTCAACGATGTGCGCGGCGATTCCTACGACCTGCAGCAGACCGGTGCCGGCCTGCGCATGGGCTATGAGCTCTCGGAATATACGCGTCAGACCCTCAGCTATCGCCTCAGCGTCGACAAGGTCCATGATCTGGACGACGACATTTCCGAGGCGATCCGCGACGAGAAGGGCTACACGATCCGCTCCAGCATCGGCTCCACTATCACCTATGACCGGCGTGACGATCCTTTCGATCCGCGCGACGGCTACTATGCCAGTCTGTCCAATACCTTCATCGGCCTGGGCGGCGACGTCTACAACCTGCAAAGCCAGGTTCGCGGCGGCTATTTCTATCCGCTCAATGATGACGTCTCGATCGGCATCGCGGGCGGTGTCGGGTACATCAGCGGCATCTTTGGCGACCATGTGCGCGTGACCGATGCCTGGACGCTGGGCGGCGGCAATCTGCGCGGCTTTGAATCCTCGGGCGTGGGTCCGCGCGATGCCGACACCAACGACTCGCTGGGCGGCCAGTTCATCTTCGACGGCACCCTGCAGGCGACGTTCCCCATCGGCCTGCCGGAGGAATTCCAGATCCGTGGTCGCGCCTTCACCGATTTCGGCACGCTGACGGGTACGGATCTCGACAACAACGACGTGAACGTGGACGACGACGCATCGCTGCGCGTGTCGGTTGGTGGCGGCCTGACCTGGGTGTCGCCGTTTGGTCCGATCGCGGTCGATCTCGCCTACCCGATCATGAAAGAGGATTACGACAATACGGAGTGGTTCAGGTTCAGCGTCGGCACGTCGTTCTAGCGAAACCGCGCGCTAATCCGAGGTCACCAATCCGAGGTCAATAGAGTTCACGAAAATCGAGAATTGCGGAGTCACATCAGTGATCAAGATCAAGTCCCTCATAAAGGTGGCAATCGCCGTGGCCGTCGCGGCGGCCCTTTGGCTGCCGTCCCTGCCTAGCTCGGCCCAGGATTCCGCGGCGATCCCGGTACTGGTCGGCATCGTCGACGTGCAGAAGGTCATCGCCAGTTCCGCCGCCGGCCAATCGCTGCAAAAGCAGGCGGAACAGCGTCGCAGCCAGATCCAGAACGACCTGGTCGCCAAGGAAAAGCAGCTGCGCGCCGAAAGCGATCAGTTGAACGCCCAGCGTGCGCAATTGGCACCAGCCGATTTCCAGAAGCAGGCCCTGGCGCTGCAGGAAAAGCTGAAGGCCTGGCGGCAGGAGGGCGAGCAGAAGCGCAAGGGCTTCGAGAAATCCTACAACGACGCGCAGAAGACCATTTTTCAGACCTTGCAGAAGGTGATCGGCGAAATCGCCGTGCAGAGGAAGCTGACGCTTGTTCTTAACAAATCCGTGGTAATCGTCAGCGCTCAGGCTTGGGACATCACCGATTCCGCCCTGGCGCAGCTCAACAAGGTCCTGCCATCGGTAAAGATGTAAGCCGATGGACAAGGGCGAGCGCCAGAAATCGTCGGTGGGTGAGGGGAGCGGAATGGCGGAAGATGTGCCATCGGGAACCGTGATCGACATCGCGGCCATCATGCGGATGATTCCGCATCGCTACCCGTTTCTGCTGATCGATCGGCTGGTGGACGTGGTGTCCGGCGAAAGCGCCACCGGTATCAAGAACGTGACCGTCAACGAGCCGTTCTTTCCGGGCCATTTCCCCGGCGCCCCGGTCATGCCTGGCGTGCTCATTGTCGAGGCCATGGCGCAGACTGCGGCCGTGATCGCCGTCCATGCGCTGGGCAAGGAAGCCGAGGGCAAGATCGTGCTGTTCATGAGCATCGACGATTGCCGCTTCCGCCGCCCGGTGACGCCGGGCGACCAGCTGATGCTGGAAGTGAAGAAGGACCGCGCCCGCGGTCCCGTCTGGCGCTTCATGGGGGTGGGCAAGGTCGACGGTCAAGTGGTGGCCGAGGCAACCTTCGCCGCCATGATCCGCGACCGATAGCTAGCCGCCGAATATCTCGTTGAGCGTTTTCCCTGACGCCGCCTTGGCGAGGCCGGCGAAGTCGCCGTCTTTCAGGATCTTATCCGCTGCGGCGATGGCACCACCCCACGCGGCCCGGGCCAGCGCGCCGCCCACGCTGATGCGCCGCACGCCGAGTTCGGCCAACTCGCCGACCGTCGTGTCCGGGTTCATGACCAGGACGTTGAGCGGTTTCGGCGCTACGGCGCGCACCATGGCGGCGATGTCTTGCTTCTTCTTCACGCCGGGCGCGAAGAGGCAGTCGGCCCCCGCTTCGGCAAAGGCGACCAGCCTGTCGATTGCCGGCGTCACGGCCTCGGGATCGCTCAGCAGGATTTCGGTGCGTGCCACCAGGATGATATCGGTGCCGGATCGGTCGATCGCCTGGCGGGCGGCCGCGATGCGCGCGACCGCGCTTGCCTTGTCATGCAGGCCGTGGGGCGCAGCGAGGCGATTGTCCTCGATCGAGAGGCCGGCGACGCCGGTCGCAACGCAGCGCGCGACATTGACGGCGACGCCCGCCGGATCGTCGGCAAAGCCGGCCTCGAAATCGGCATTCACCGGAAGATCGACCGCTGCACACAGCGCCGTCAGATGGTCCAGCACATCGTCGCAGCTGACGCCGTTATCCGGCCGGCCGGTGGTCCAGGCAAAGCCGGAACTGGTCGAGGCCAGTGCCTGGAACCCCATATGCTGGAAGAGGCGCGCGCTGCCGACGTCCCACGGATTGGGGATGACGAAACAGCCGACCTTGTGCAATTCACGGAAGCGGGCGCGGATGGCGGTGAAATCGCGGGCCACGGCATGTCTCCAATGCTAGAGGCGGCCGCTCTCGACCAGCCAGCGCATGGCGAAGAAGACCGCCATGCCGATGAGGATCGTCGGCATCAGGCGGTGCCAGCGCCAACTGATCGCGGCGGCGACGATGCCGGCCACCAGATAAGGGTTGCGCCAGTCGATCGACACCGTTTCGCCATCCGGCAGCAGGATCATCGGCACGATGATCGCCGTCAAGACCGTCACCGGCACGAAGGCCAGGGCACGCTCGATCAGCGGCGGAAAGCGCACGTGGTCGGCAAACAGATAGACCGGCCAGCGAATGGCCAGGTTGATCAGCGCCATGCCGACGATCATCAGGCCGATCTCGACTGCGCTCATGATGCTAACTCTCCGATCCGGCGCCGGCGCTGCCATTCCTGCAGGGCGAGCCCTGCGGCGATGCCGGCCAGGGCGCCCAGCAGCAGGCCCAGCTTGTAGGGCAGTTGATAGCCAAGTGTTGCCACGCTGCCCGCCGTGATTGCCGCCAGCCAATAGGGGCTGGCGCGCAGGGCCGGCATGACGATGCCGATGAAGGTCACCACCATGGCGAATTCCAGCCCCCAATTGCCGATATCCTCGAACCGGGTGCCGACGATGACGCCGACATAGGTCCAGAACGCCCAGTTGACATACATGCCGAGGCAGGAGGCGAGGTAGTACCAATGCGCATTCTCGCCGCCGCCCTCCAGGCGATAGCGGCGTTCCATCACGGCGAAGGTCTCGTCGGTCAGCCAGGCGGCAAGTCCGAAGCGCCAGACCTGGTTCAGATGGCGCACATGGTCGACCAGTGTCGCCGCATAAAGCAGGTGCCGCAGGTTGAGGATCAGAGTGGCCAGCCAGATGACTCCGAGCGCCGAACCGGTTCCCAGCAGGATGACGGCAACGAACTGGGCCGAGCCGGAAAAGACGAACAGGCTCATGCCCATCACGGCCAGCGGCGACAGGCCGTTGGCCGTGGCGAGGGCGCCGAAGATCAGGCCGAAGGGAAAGGCCGAGATCATCATCGGAAGCGTGGCGACGAGGCCGCGTGCGATTTCGCGGCCGAGTCCGGTCGGTAGCGGCCTCAATCCTGTCATGCGGTCAGACGATCCCGAAATTGCTGTTGGGCTGGTCCTGCAGGATCTCCGCCAGCCGGATCAGGGCGGTTTCCAGGAGGTGCCGGTCTGCCGGCGCGCAGAGGCAGAGGCGCACCCCGTTCGGTGAGTTGCGGTTGAGTGCAAAGATGGTCGCCGGTGAAATGCCGACACCGCGCATGCGTGCCTCCAGCGCGAAGCTGTCCGACGTCCACGGTTCCGGCAGTTTGATCCAGGTATGGTAGCTGGCTTCGTCACTGCAGAACTGGGTGTTGCCGAGAATGCGGCGCGCCAGGCGCTGGCGCGCGATCGCCTCGATGCGATGCGCCTCGGCCAGATCCATGCCGGTGCCGTCCTCGACCCAGTCGGTGGCAATCTCGGCGGTGAGCGGCGCCGCCATCCAGGTGGTCGAGCGCACGACCTGGGCGAAGCTGTCGAGCGCGCCTTCCGGAATGGCGAGATAGCCGACGCGCAGGCCCGGCGCCATGCTCTTCGAGACGCTGGTGAAATAGTGGCCGAGTTCGGGCGCGAAGGCGGAAAGGGGCGGGATGTCGCGCGTGCCCAGCAGGAAACCGTAGACATCGTCCTCGACGATCTTGACGCCGTATTTGCGCGCGATCTCGGCCAGGGCCCGGCGCCGCGCGACCGAAAAGATCATGCCGGTCGGGTTGTGCATATTGGCGACGCAGTAGAACGCCTTCGGCCGCATGGTCATGCAGGCCTGTTCGAAGGCGTCCGGGTCGACGCCTTCCTCATCCATGTGGATGCCATGGAGGCGGATGCGCAGGAAATCGGCGAGGCGCCGCAACCCGGGATAGGTCAGGCTTTCCGCCAGCACGACGTCGCCTGGTTCGGTGATGGCGCCGAGGGCCGCCGTCATCGCGTGCTGGCCGCCGGCCGTCACGATCACCCGGTCCGGCGCCACGTGGTAGCGCTGGAAGCCCAGCCATTCGGCGCCGGCGGCGCGGTGCCGCGGCAGGCCGACATGATGATGATAATCCAGCAGCGAGGTGATTCCCGGCCGGTGGGCAATGTCCATGAGGGCCTTGGCCAGCAGCGAGTCGTTGGCGCGCGGCGTCGGGAAATTCACCGACAAATCGATGAACTCGCCGGCCTTCACCTTGGCCTCGCGGTCCAGCGGCATCTCGGTGCGGCGCCGGACGTCGTCGCGCACGAAGGTGCCGCGCCCGACCTCGCCGCCGATCAGCCCGCGCCGTTCCGCCTCGGCATAGGCGCGGGTCACCGTGCCGACGGTAACCCCGAGGCGAAAGGCCAGGTCGCGATGGGTGGGCAGGCGCGTCCCCGGCGCCACGCGCTGTTGCCGGATGTCGTCGGACAACGCATCAGCGATTGCGAGATAGCGCGGTCCGTTATAGGCGGTGAGGTCTGGCTGCCAAGTTGTCATGGTGACAATGTATCGATTGACGTCAATTTCAGTCAATACAATTATGCGATTGTCGATACAATGTAGTAATCGATGCAGACAATTTGAAACAATCCGACCACACGGAGCTCAAAATGTACCCCTACAAGATGCTGAGTGCCCCCTATGGCCTGTTTCGATCTATCACCGCCGCCTTCGCAGAAACGGCCGAGGCGGTTGTAAACTCAGGACTTGCCATGATGGAACGCCGCCGCCAGCGCCACGCATTGGCGCGCCTCGACGAGCACCTGCTGAAGGATATCGGCCTCACCGCCTGCGATGTCGAGCGCGAGACATCGCGACCGTTCTGGCGTTAGCCGGGGCGGAGGAGCAGGGACATGCGCCACAGGATCTATCAGGTCGACGCCTTCACCGACCGGCCCTTTGCCGGCAATCCTGCCGGCGTGATGCCGCTTGAGGCCTGGCTGCCGGATTCGGTCCTGCAGCAGATTGCGGCGGAGATGAACCTGGCTGAAACCGCCTTTTTCGTGCCGCAGCCGGAATCGGGCGCTGGCGCCTTTCACCTGCGCTGGTTCACGCCGACGGTCGAGATCAAGCTGTGCGGCCACGCCACCCTGGCGAGCGCCTTCGTGCTCAACCGCTTCATCGATTCCAGCCTCACCCGCATGCAATTCGAGAGCCTCTCCGGCCCCCTCTTCGTCGCGGTTGAGGGGGACCGGCTGGAACTGGATTTCCCGCTGCTTCCCTATGAAGCCGCGGTGGCTGCGGACATGCCGGGCCGCATTGCCGGGGCCATCGGCGCCGTGCCGGTCGAAGTTGCTGTCAGCGAGGCCTATGACGCCTATATCGCGCGGCTTGCCGATGCGGCGGCCGTCCGTGCCGTGCCAGCGAATTACGCGGCCATCGAGGCGCTGGGCCGAGATCTCATCGTGACCGCGCCGGGCGAGGGGGAGGCCGATTTCGTCAGCCGCTTTTTCGCCCCCCTGCACGGCATTCCGGAGGACCCGGTCACGGGCTCCTCGCATTGCGTGCTGGCGAATTTCTGGAAGGACCGCCTTGGCAAGACATCGTTCCATGCCCGCCAGGTCTCCAGGCGGGGTGGCGATCTGTGGCTGACCATGGCTGGCGACCGGCTCAAGATCGCCGGCCATGCGGTCTGCGTCCTGACGGGCGAAATCGAAGTATCATAAAAGGTTAGCGGGGATATCGATGGCGTGCGGCAGTGATGCCGCACTTGCGTCATGGGCCGGTCTGGGCTAATAGCCCTTGCCCAAGCGCTCATGCGGCGATCCGGCCGCCACCGGCTTGGGCAACAACCTGTTGACCGAGCCCAAGCCAAGATGACCAGCGCGCCCTCATCCAAAGTCGCGACGCCGCCTGTTGCCGAGAATTTCCTGCTTCCGGCGGGCCTTGCCGATGGCCTGCCGCCGGAAGCCGGCTTCGAGGCGGCCATGGTCGAGCGCCTGATGGCCAGCTTCGCCCGCTGGGGCTATGAGCGGGTCAAGCCGCCGCTGCTGGAATTCGAGGATTCGCTCTTGGCCGGTCCCGGCGAGGCGATGGCGGCGCATACCTTCCGCCTGATGGATCCGGTCTCGCAGCGCATGATGGGCCTGCGCGCCGACATGACGCCGCAGGTCGGCCGCATCGCCGCCAGCCGCCTCAGGAAAATGCCGCGCCCCTTGCGCCTTTCCTATGCCGGGCAGGTCCTGCGCGTCAAAGGCGAGCAGATGCGCCTGCAACGGCAATTGGGCCAGGTCGGTGTCGAGTTGATCGGCGCCGAAGGTGCGGCGGCCGATGCCGAGGTGCTGCTGCTGCCGGTCGAGGCGCTGCGGGAACTCGGCGCGCCGGATGTAGCGGTCGACATCAACGTGCCGCGCCTTGCCCCCATCATCCTTGCCGATTTGCCGCCCGAGGCGCGCATGGAACTGATTGCCGCCCTCGACCGCAAGGATACGGCGCGGGTGAGCGAGCGGGCCGGCCGGCACAAGGAGACTTTGCTCGGGCTGCTGCGGTCGGTCGGCCCGGTCGAGACGGCCCTGCCGGCCCTGCTGGCACTGAAACTGCCGGCGGCGGGCGAGATCGAGCGTGCCAATCTGGCCGAGACCGTGGCGCTGGTCCGCAAGGCGGCGCCCGATCTCACGCTCACGATCGATGCCACCGACCAGCGCGGTTTCGAGTATCACAGCGGGCTTGCCTTCACCCTGCTGGGGCGCGGCGTGCGCGGCGAGTTCGGCCGCGGCGGCCGCTATGTCAATCATGCAGGCGAGGCCGCGACCGGCTTCTCGCTTTATCTGGACACCTTGTTGGCGACGCTGCCGGTACCCGCGAGGCCGAAGCGCGTGTTCGTGCCGTTCGGTGCGGCGGCCGATATCGGCATGACGCTCCGCCGCGAGGGCTGGGTCACGGTACAGGGCCTCAGCGCCGTCGCGGACGCGCGGCTGGAGGCCAAGAGATTGCTTTGTTCGCATGTTCTCGAAGGCGGCCGTCCGGTCGCCGTCGACGGTTGAGTTTTCCAGAGGATCATCATGGCCAATGTAGCGGTTGTCGGATCGCAATGGGGCGACGAGGGCAAGGGCAAGATCGTCGACTGGCTGTCGGTGCGCGCCGATGTCGTGGTGCGTTTCCAGGGCGGCCACAATGCCGGCCACACCCTGGTGATCGGCGGCCAGACCTACAAGCTCTCGCTGCTGCCCTCCGGCATCGTGCGGCCGGGCAAGCTGTCGGTCATCGGCAATGGCGTGGTGGTCGATCCCTGGCATCTGGTGAAGGAAATCGATGCGCTGCGTCTGCAGGGCGTCGCCATCTCGCCGGACAATCTGGTCCTGGCCGAGAATGCGGCGCTCATCCTGCCGCTGCACGGCCAGCTCGACCGCCTGCGCGAGGGCGCTGCCGAGGGCACCGCCAAGATCGGCACCACCGGGCGCGGGATCGGCCCGGCCTATGAGGACAAGGTGGCGCGTCGCGCCATTCGGGTGTGTGACATCGTCGATGACAACGGCCTCGAGGCCAAGGTCGCCAATCTACTGGCGCATCACAATGCGCTGCTGAAGGGAATGGGGGCGGAGCCGGTGGACGGCACTGCACTCATCGCCGAACTGAGGGCCATCGCGCCGCAGATCGCCCCCTTCGTGAAGCCGGTCTGGGAGATGCTGGATGCGGCGCGCAAGCGCGGCGACCGCATCCTGTTCGAAGGTGCCCAGGGCATCATGCTGGATGTCGACCACGGCACCTATCCCTATGTCACCTCGTCCAACACGGTGACCGGCCAGGCCGCGACCGGGTCGGGCCTCGGCCCGTCGGCGATCGGCTATGTGCTCGGCATCAC
Organism: Dongia mobilis; assembly: GCF_004363235.1. Classification (GTDB taxonomy): domain Bacteria; phylum Pseudomonadota; class Alphaproteobacteria; order Dongiales; family Dongiaceae; genus Dongia; species Dongia mobilis. The sequence continues at coordinate 114,443 of NZ_SNYW01000011.1, read as the reverse complement.
CAAGGCCTATACGACCCGCGTCGGCTCCGGTCCGTTCCCCTCGGAACTGACCGACGAGATCGGCCAGATGCTGGGCGAACGCGGCCACGAATTCGGCACGGTGACGGGGCGCAAGCGCCGCTGCGGCTGGTTCGACGCCGCCCTGGTGCGTCGCGCCGCCAAGGTTGCCGGCATCAGCGGCATCGCCCTCACCAAGCTCGACGTGCTCGACGGCTTCAAGGAACTGAAGATCTGCACGGGCTATACGATCGACGGCAAGGCCTATGACTATCTGCCGGCTGCGTCGGACCTGCAGGCTCGGGCGCAGCCCATCTACGAATCGATCGAGGGCTGGTCGGAATCGACGCAAGGGGCGCGCTCCTGGGCGCAGCTCCCGGCCCAGGCGATCAAATATGTGCGCCGGGTCGAGGAACTGATCGAGGTGCCGGTGGCACTGCTCTCCACCAGCCCCGAGCGCGACGACACGATCCTGGTGACCGATCCCTTTGCGGATTGAGCCGTCGCGACGTCAGCGCCGGCCCATCAGCAACGTCGCCACCAGCGACATCAGCGCCAGTGCGATGACGATCGAGCCATAGATCTGCGTTGCGGCGACAAGGCCCAGGACCGGGATCAGCCAACCAAGGATGATGACCGGCAGGCTGAAGGCGAGATAGCTCTGCAGGAAGAAGGCCGCGAGCAGGCCGGCACGCTCATTGGGCAGGGCCAGCGGCATGATGGTGCGCGTCGCGGCGTAGAAGCTGGTGCCGAAGCCGAGGCCGGCCACGAAGGTGCCGAACAGCATCAGCGCCACTTCCTGCCGCTCGACACCTGCAAGGGTGATGGCGACACCGACGGCCACGGTGCTGGTGCCGGCCAGCAGGATGCGATTGGGCTGCCAATGCCGTGCGATGAGGATGCCGGTGGCCCCGCTCAAGGTCAGCAGCGCGACCAGCCCGCCGCCGACGAAGGGCGAATCGAGCCCGGTCGCGACCCGCAGCAGCGAGGGCATCAGCGACAGATAGAAGCCGCCCAGCGACCAGTTGGCAATGTTGGAGGGCGAGATGCAGAGGAGGGCGGCGCGCGCCTGGCGCGGTACGCTGATCTGCGGCCGCAACGAGGCGAGGGCACCCGGTTTGCGCAGGGCCGTCTCCGGCATGCGCCAGACCAGGACCGCCAGGATCACGAACAGCGCCAGCAGGACTTCGTAGATGAGCTCGGTCGGCCGCGGCGCATAGGTGACGAGGGCGCTGGAGCCCAAAGCGCCCACCGACATGCCAAGTAGCGGCGTCGTGCTGTTGACCAGCGGTCCGGTGCGCGGGTTGGTGTCGAGCAGGGTCGCCCCCAGCGTGCTGCTGAGGATGCCGGCGGCCAGGCCCTGAACGGCACGGGCGGCGATCAGCCATTCCGCGGAACTCGCCAGGGCGAACAGCGCCATTGAGAGCACGCTGAGCACCAGGCCGGCAAACAGGATCGGCCGCCGACCGACATAGTCCGAAAGCGAACCCAGCGTCAGCAGCGTCGCCAGCAATACCAGCGCATAGACCGAGAAGATCACGGTCAGCATCACCGGCGCCAGTTGCCAGCTCTGCTGATAGAGGTGATAGAGCGGCGTCGGTGCGCTCGACCCGCCCAGGATCGCGGCCAGCGTCACCGCCGCGAAGACATGCATCGCCCGCGGCGAGAACAGGTTGCCGGGAACGGGGTTGCTGGCTTCGGCACAGGACATCGGGCTGGCTCAACTGGTCGGGCGCATGGCCGCAAGGGACGGGGCGGCAGCCTAACCCGACCCCGGCGGCGGCGAGATGTGCAGATTGCTGGATGCTGCCATGATGCACCCTGCCGGCGATATCCGCCGGGCACTTGAGGGGCCGGCGCTTGACAGGGGCAGGGGTGCGGCGGTTCAATCCGCCCATGTCCGGCATCGCCCATATCCCGCAGCACCAACAAGACCGTCGCCCAGCGGCGCGGTTTTCGCTTGCCCGGAAATAGGTCGCCTCGGCGGTCCTGGACGGCGTTTCGAACACCCCCGCATATCACCCGGCGGGGGTTCTTCATTTCTGCTCCTGCCGATTACCTAAGAAGGAGCCCTGGAAATGCTTTCATCCCTGATCGACCCCGCACTCTACCTCGCCTATGTCGGGGCGGTGGTGCTGCTGACCCTGATGCCCGGCCCCAATGTGGCCCTCATCGTCGCCAATTCCGTGGCGTATGGTCCGCGTTATGGCCTGCTCACCGTGGCCGGGACCAGTGCTGCGATCGTCGTACAGCTGGTCCTGACGGCGATCGGTCTGACCGAGCTTCTGGGTACGCTCGGCCACTGGTTCGAATGGCTGCGTTGGGTCGGCGTCGCCTATCTGATCTATCTTGGTATCAGTGCCTGGCGCGCGCCGGCCACCGATCTCAGGGCGGTTGGCCCGCAGCCCGTGGCGGCGCGGCGCATGCTGGTGCGGGCGCTGGTGGTGTCGCTCAGCAACCCCAAGACTTTGCTGTTCTACGGGGCCTTCTTCCCGCAATTCATCGATCCAGCCCGACCGATCCTGCCGCAGGTGGCCTTGCTGTCGGTGAGTTTCGTGCTCATCGCCGTGCTGGTCGACAGCTGCTGGGCGCTGGCGGCCGGCAAGGCGCGGCATCTCCTCGGCATGCATGCAAAATGGCGCAACCGGCTCTCAGGCGGGCTGCTGCTGGGTGCCGGGATCGGCCTTGCGCTGGTGCGGCGGCCATAGTGGTGATGCATGAGGCGGAATGCCGCGAATGCCGGGCGGCATTCCGCGTTATGCTGACGCCATGACCCGGCAAGAAGACAACCAGCCAGATGCCATCCAGGCAGCGGTGATCGCCTTCCTGCGCGATCCCGCCGCCCATGGGGGTGCCGGGCCCGTCGAAACCATCACCACCCATGCCTCGGTGATCTTCCTGGTCGGCGACCGCGCCTACAAGCTGAAGCGCGCGGTCACCTATTCCTTCCTCGATTACGGCACGGTGCAGCAGCGCGAGGCTGCCTGCCGCGCCGAGTTGATGCTCAACCGCCGCACGGCGCCCGAGCTTTACCTGGGCGTGCGCGCCATCCACCGGCTGGCCGATGGCGGGATCGGCTGGGGCGGGGCGGGCGAGATCCTGGACTGGGTGGTGGAGATGGCGCGTTTCCCGCAGGAGGCGCTGTTCAGCCATCTGGTCGAGACGGGCGGCCTCAGTCCCCCGCTGCTGCGGGCGACCGCCGACGCCATCGCGCACTTTCATGCCGAGGCCGCGATCATGCCGGCATTCGGCGGCGCCGACGGCATCGCCGCCGTCCTCGCGATCAATGCCGGGAACATGCGCGAGATGATGCCCTCGGCCGAGGTCGAGCGGCTCATTGACGCCACCGAGGCCGCCTTCGCGGCAGGGCACGATCTTCTCGAGCGGCGGCGCCTGGACGGGCGGGTACGCCGCTGCCATGGCGACCTCCATCTGCGCAACATCTGCCTGCTGGAGGGCCGGCCGGTATTGTTCGATTGCATCGAGTTCAGCGACCAGATCGCCTGCACCGATGTGCTCTATGACCTCGCCTTCCTGCTGATGGACCTGATCCATCGTGGGCACACCAATTTCGCCAGCATCGTCTTCAACCGCTATCTCGACCGGACCGACGAGGAGGACGGGCTGCCTTTGCTGCCGCTCTTCCTCTCGCTGCGCGCGGGCGTGCGCGCCCATGTGACGGCGCGTGCCGCAGGGGCGGGGCCATCGCCGGAAGCTGCTGCCTATCTGCGCCGGGCCGTCGCATTGCTGCAGCCGGTGCCGCCGCGCCTCGTCGCCATCGGCGGGCTCAGTGGCACGGGGAAATCGACCGTCGCGGCTGCCCTGGCGCCCCTCATCGGGCAGGCGCCGGGGGCGCGTCTCCTGCGCAGCGACGTGTTGCGCAAGCGCCATTTCGGCCTGGCGCCGGAGGAGAAGCTGCCGCCCGACGCCTATCGGCCGGAGGTCAACGCCGCCGTCTATGAGGCGCTGATGGCGGCGGCACGCGCGGCTCTGGCCGCCGGCGTCAGCGTCATCCTCGATGCGGTGTCGGCGAAGCCGGCCGAGCGCGCCGCCTTTGCCACATTGGCAAGCGCGTGCGGCGTGCCCTTCTCCGGGCTCTGGCTCGAGGGCGATCCCGCCATTCTTGCCGCGCGGATCGCTGCCCGGCGCAACGACGCCTCGGATGCGGATGATGCCGTGCTCCGCCAGCAACTCGGCTATGACCTAGGCGCCATCGACTGGCGGCGGATCGATGCCGGTGGCTCGCCGCCAGAAGTCGTTGCCGCGGCGCGTCAGGCGCTCGGCATTGCGCCATAGATGTCCGCGCGGAAGGCCTCGGCCAGGGCGGCAAGGCCCGGCCCGTAGCGGCGCGGCGCATCGAGGGGCGGGAAGGCGGCCCTGATATCGGCCAGCAGATCGGCCAGGGCCGGCGGCGCCTGGCGTGCAGTCACATGCAAGGCCTGCGAGGCGACAGCACCCAGCATGGCGAGTGCGGCCTCCAGGCAACGGCCGGCCTCCTCCTGCGCCATCCAGGCAAGGCCGGTGAGGGGTGCGACGTCGTTCTGGCCGAAGCCGCCGCCTTCGGACCCCGGCAGGAAGGTGCGCTGCGCCGCCCTCCGCGCCTGCTCGGCATAGCCCACCTGCACGAAGCCGAGGATGCCGAGATAGCCCTGTTGGCCGCTATCGGACTGCAGTTGGTCGGGCAGCAGCGAATAGCGACCGTCGAGCAGCTTGGTCGTATGCCGCTCGGCGATGGCGCAGAGATCGGCCGCGGCAGCGGCCAGATTGTCGAGTGCCGGATAGGCGCGGGCATTGTGATAGCCGCCATTGCTCAAGACGCGCCCGAAGGGATGCGCGGGATCGGGAGCCCCGGCATCGGGGGGCAGAAAGACCGGGTTGTCGGTGACGCTGCGCAGCGAGCTTGCGGCAATCTCCTCGGCCGCTGCGATGACGCGGCGGAACTGGCCCAGGACCCGCGGCAGGATGCGATAGGAGACGGGCGCCTGATAGGGTCGTCGCGCAGGCGCGCCGCCTTCCAGCAGGTGCCGCATGCGCTGCAGGGCGACAGCCTCATGCGCGTCATCCCACAGCGCCTCAAGGGCCGGGTCATAGGCCTCGAGCGGTGCCAGGATGGCCTCGGCGGAGAGGGCAAGCACGCGTTCGGCTAGGTCGAGACGCCGGCGCATGGCGATGGCGGCATCGGCGATGAGCGCGCTCGCTGCCGGCGCGCCGTTGATCAGCGAAAGCGCGTCCTTCTCGGCCAGCGGGAAGCGCTCGGCGACGGCAATGATGAGGGGCCCCAGCCACAGGATTTCGCCGGCGCCGCCCTGACCCTCCAGCGACACCTCGGGCAATCTGCCGCCCTGGAGGAGATCCGCCACTTCGACCGCGAGTTCCGGCGTCACCGCGGCATGGCCGTCGATGAAATTGGCAAGCCGCGCCAGTACGATCCCGCGCGCGACCCGATCCGGCGCCGGCCGGCCGAAGGGCGCCGTGCAGGGATAGGGCGGTGTGCGCGCATGCGTGCGCCGCGCCGCGCCGTCAAGGCGCAACCTGGCGTTCTGGCCATAGCCGCTGGTGACGCCGTAGATGACCAGATCCGGATCCTCGATCAGCTTCATGAAGGCGGCGCGTGCGGCGCGCATGCGCGCCATGGCACCGTCGCTGAAGCGGATCGCGGCACCTTCCCAGGCCACTTGGCGGAAGATGTCGAGCGTCAGATCGGCGCGGGTGTCGAGGGTAAGGAGCATGGATGGGCTCGGTCGGGGCTGTTCGCGATGGCTGGGCAGGGCCGCATGCAGGCTAGCGGCTTTCGCCCTGGCTGGCCATGGCCGGGTGGCTCGATTCTTTCAGGAAGATCACAACGCGGCGGCGGTGGCGGGATCAAATATGCGCCGATGCGCGGCTATCCCCCGCATGATCCGGCCAGCGAGGTCTACCATGCTGACGAGACTTGCCCCTTTCTTCCTTGCACTTGCCGCGGCGGCAACGCCGGCTGCGGCCGAGGGCGGGGTCAATCTGGGGATTCTTGAATGCAAGGTGGCGGGTGGCTTCGGCTATGTCCTCGGCTCCTCTCGCGACATGACCTGCACCTTCAAGCGGTCGGACGGTAGCCGCGAGAGCTATTCCGGCGCCTTCGACCGCTACGGCCTCGATCTCGGCTATACCGACGAGCGCTGGCTGTATTGGGGCGTCTTTGCGCCGGGCGATGTCGGCAAGGTGCCCTAGCCGGCACCTATGGCGGTGCCGGCGCCGATGTCGCGGCGGGGCTCGGCCTCGGCGCCAACGCGCTGTTCGGCGGCAGCGGCGACCAGATCGCCTTGCAGCCGGTCAGTGTCAACGGCAATCTCGGGGTGGGTGTCGCCGCCGGTGTCGCCCGCGTGACGCTGCGCGCTGGCAGATAGGTCGCCCGCGCCGACGCTAGGCCTCCGTCACGCGCTTCAGGAACTGCTCGACCTCGGCGCGCAAGGTCCTTGCCTGTTGCCCCAAATCGTCAGACGCGCGCAGCACCTGTTCTGCCGCCTCCTGGGTGCTGGCGCTGCCGGCGGCCATGCCTCGGACCAGGGTCGAGACGCTGCCGGTGCGGTCGGCTGCTTCCTGCACGTTGCGGGCGATTTCGCGCGTCGCCACATTCTGCTCGTCGACGGCACCAGCAATGGCGCCGGAGACATTGCTGACCTGGGTGATGACATGGGTAATGTTGCCGATCAGCGAGACCGACTTCCGGGTCTCTGCCTGGATGGCGGTGACCTGGCTTTCGATCTCCTCCGTGGCGCGGCCGGTCTGCCCGGCCAGGTTCTTCACCTCGCTGGCCACCACGGCAAAGCCCTTGCCGGCATCACCGGCACGCGCCGCCTCGATCGTGGCGTTGAGCGCCAGCAGGTTGGTCTGGCTGGCGATGTCGCTGATCAGCTTGACCACATTGCCGATGCGTCCGGCGACCTCGCTCAGTCCCTGCATGGTTACTTCCGCATTGGCGGCCTCGGCAGCGGCGTTGTGGCTGATGTCCTTCGACTGGTTGAGCTGCTTGCTGATCTCGGCGATCGAGGCCGAGAGCTGCTCGGCCGCCGAGGCGACGGCGTTGACATTGCTGGTGGCAAGCTGCGCCGATTCGCGAACGCTTCCGCTCTGCGCCATCGCCTCCTGGGTATTGCCTTCCAGCAGCGTCGCGGTGCGCTGCAACTCGACAGCGGCACTTTCGACGGAATCGAGTGCCGCCAGCGCGATGTTCTCGAACCCGGCGATCGCGGCGGTGATCTTCTCCTGCCGTCGCTGCCGCTCGCGCAGCATCTCGGTCTGGTAGGTGGAAATGGCGAAATCGATGTCGAGCAGGACGGCGCTGCTGATCGCCGCGGCCAGCTCGCCGCAATCCCCCGCCGACCAGCGTTTCTGGCGGGCCGCCAGGCGCAGCAGCCGCTGCAGCACGAAGCTGTAGCCGCCGATATACCAGCGCGGGGCCAGGCCGACGCGGTTATGTGCATGGCCGATCGCCTCGACGCTGGCGACGTAGCCGGCGTCGAAGCGGGCGGCGAAAAGCTGGGCCCAATGCGCGGTCTGCGCCTTTTTGAGCCGGTCGCGATGCGGGCCGATACGCTGTGCCAGTTCCGGAAATCCGGCAAGGTGGTCATAGAATTCGTCAAGCAGGGCTGGCAGGGTTCTGGCCGCCACAGGCCAGAATTGTCGCAATCGTTCGCCTGACTGGTCGGTGAATTCGACGAAGCGCAGCCGCTGTGCCTGCAATTCGCCGCCCATGCTGTCGAGTTTCGCTACCGCATCCATCGTCGTACTCCCCTTGCTACGCGCGGATCCGTTTCTCCGCAGATGAATCTGGCATGACATGCTCGGCGCCGGCAGTGCACAGCAGCCGCGCCGGAAAGGTCAGGGTGGCGGTGGTGCCGCGGCCGAGCTCGCTGCTGAGGTCGAAATGGCCGCCATGCAGTTCGATCATGTTGCGTACCAGCGGCAGGCCGAGCCCGGTGCCGCCGAATTTCCGCGTGATGCTGCTGTCGACCTGGCCGAAGGGCTGCAGCGCCTTCGTTATGTCGTGGCCGGCGATGCCGATGCCGCTGTCGCTGACGGCGATCCGGCAGTCGCCGGCGGCGCCGAGGGCGGCGCTGACGGTGATCCGGCCGTCGGGCGTGAACTTGATCGCGTTGGAGAGCAGGTTGAGCAGCATCTGCTTCAGCATGCGCTCGTCGCAATGCAGCAGCGGCAGCTTGTGATCGATCTCGATGCGCAGCGACAGCCCCGCCGCGTCGATCCGTTCCCGCACCATGCGCAGGCAGGCCCGGATGGCTGCGGCGATCTCCACCGGCCGCATGACCGGCCGCATCTGTCCTGCCTCGATCTTGGCGACGTCGAGAACGTCGTTGATGAGGCTGAGAAGGTGCCGGCCCGCATCGCCGATATCCCGGCAATAGTCGCGGTAGCGCTCGCAGCCGAGCGGCCCCAGGGTCTCGCGCGCCATGACTTCGGTGAAGCCGATGATGGCGTTCAGGGGGGTGCGCAATTCGTGACTCATATTGGCGAGGAAATCGGACTTGGCGCGATTGGCAAGTTCCGCCTGGCGGGCTGCGTCCTGGCGGGCGCGTTCGGTCGACATGCGGTCCGAGATGTCGCGCAGGATCGCGGTCAGCACGCGGTGGCCGTTGACCTCGTAATGCATGATCGAGGCCTCGGCCGGGAATTCCGCACCGCCGCGCCGCCGTGCCAGAATGTTGCCGCGCTGGCCCATCCGGCGCATGCCGCCCTTGTCGGTGGCGATGAAGGAATTGATATGGTCGCGGTGCCGGCCGCGATGGCGTTTCGGAATCAGCAGTTCCAGCGGGCGGCCCAGGATCTGCGTCGCCCGGAATCCGAACATGGCCTCGGCGCCGGCATTGAACAGGGTGATACGCCCGGCCTCGTCGACCGAGATGATGGCGTCCGTCGACAATTCGACGATCTTGGCAAAATGGATCTGCGATGCCTGCAACTCGTCACACAAGCTCTGATGGAGGGGTGGTCGATATCCTGCGGCCGGCGCCGGTGCGGGTGGCGCCGCGTGATCGATCGATGCTGTGTCACTTTGTCCAATCGACATCTGTCGCGATCCCTACCGAGAATTCTCGCTGGCGAGCTATCGACAGCATCAGGCTGTCGGTATTGATAGGAAAATGGTCGCAATCTCGACATTCGGTACTGTGCAGGAGAATCGGTAAAAATGTGCTAAAAAGCCAGAACAACGACAAATAAACTCAAGTAAATGGGTATAAAACCCAGAGTCTTGACTCAGGTTTTATACATAGATTTACTTTGTTTTTCTGGTGTTGATTGACAATAAATCGGCACTTGTTCATGGAATACCCATGCCGATCTGTCCCGCCACGCCGCCCAGCTGCACGCAATGCCCGCGCCTTGCGACGGCCTTTTATGGCCCGACCAGTGAGTCCGCCGCAGCCGAATTTGAGCGGCTGCGCGAAGGTACGCGAGCCGTGCCCGCGAAACGCATCATCTATCGCGCCGGGGATGTCGCGAAGGAGATGCAGATCCTCCTCAGCGGTTGGGCCTTTCGCTACAAGCTGCTGACCGGCGGCCGCCGGCAGATCATTTCCTTTGCCCTGCCGGGCGACCCGGTGGCGATGCGCATGCTGTTCCTGGACCGGGGTGCCTTCTCGGTGCAGGCATTGACCGACTGCACGTTGTGCACCTTCGACCGCGAGAGCTTCGCCGATTTCGTCGGCCGCCATCAGCGGTTGGCGGAGAATGCCAAGCTGCTCTGTGTGGAGAGCAATGCGGCGACCGAGGAATTGCTGGCCGATATCGGGCGCCGCACCGCCTATGAACGGGTCGGGCGCCTGATCCTGTCGCTGGCGCGCCGCATGCAGGCCAAGGGACTGTTGCAGGGCCTGGTCGGGTACCTGCCGCTCAGCCAGGCGCATATTGCCGATGCCCTCGGCCTCACCGCCATCCATGTCGGCCGCGTGCTGCGCCAGTTGAAGGATGACCGGGTGCTGACCTTTTCCCGCACCCAGTTCGAGATCCACGATCTGCCGGCGCTGGAACGCCTCTGAGAGAGCGGCTAGGCTGCTGCCATGCCGACGCGCCGCGCCATCCTCGGGCTTGTCGCCGCCGCCACGCTGGCGGCGCCGCTGCCGCTGCGTGCCGCGGGCGGTGCCGGACATTTGGCGGCGGCGCGCGAGCGTGCCCGATCGCTGGCGCAGCTGCACGGCCTGATCGTCGCGCGCGGCGGCGAGACCCTGCTGGCCGAGGCCCTGCGCGGCCCCCGGCTCGACCAGCCGGTCAACATCAAATCGGTCTCGAAGTCGCTGATCGCGGCCCTGGTCGGCCGCGCCATCGCCGAGGGCATCCTGCCGGGGCCCGACGCGCCGATCGTGCCGCTGCTGGGCACGCGCCTGCCGCCGGATTCCGATCCGCGCCTGCGCCAGGTGACGCTTGACCATCTGCTCTCCATGCGCGCCGGCCTCGAGCGCGTCTCGGGACCGAATTACGGCGCCTGGGTGCAGAGCCGCGACTGGGTGCGCCATATCCTCTCGCGCCCCTTCGTCGAACCGCCCGGCGGCCCGATGCTATATTCGACCGGCAGCACGCATCTGCTCTCGGCGATCCTGACCGATGCCAGCGGCCGCTCGACCCTCGAGCTTGCCCGCGCCTGGCTGGGCGCCCCGCTCGACATCGCCATTCCGGCCTGGGAACGGGACCCGCAGGGGATCTATCTCGGCGGCAACAACATGCTGCTCTCGCCCGAGGGCTTGCTGCGTTTCGGCGACATGTTCCGCGGCCATGGCATCTACGCCGGCAAGCAGGTGTTGCCGGCGGCATGGGTCGAGACCTCCTGGCGCCTGCGCACCACCTCGCGCTTCACCGGTCACGGCTATGGCTATGGTTGGTTCATCTATGAACTGGCCGGCCAGCCGGTCTATTACGCCTGGGGCTATGGCGGGCAGATGCTCTATATCGTGCCAAAGCTGGGCCTCACCGTGGTGGTCACCTCGGACCCCGCCAGCCCGTCCGGGCGCAGCGGCTATGTCCGCCAGCTCCACGACCTCGTCGCGCGCGAGATCATACCGGCCCTCGCCTAGCCTTGGCCCTGGCCTAGGTGGAGAGCCGGCATCCGCGCCCTTACTCGTTGTTAACCATTCCGGCATCAAAACTGCATTGGATTTGGTGGAGTCCCGGATCGGCCCGCCCTGGGCGGCCGATTTTGCCGGGTCGCATCGGCGTGAGGGTTAGGCAGGGTGAAGCAATTGGCTGTGCCAGCTGGATTTTCCGAGAAGGTGGAACTGGGGGAGCGGTACGAGATCGCGCCCGCCGCCCGCCTGCCGGAATTCGACAGCGGCCTCGCCGAGGCCTATGCCGCGACCGACCGCAACGAACCGGCGCGCAAGCTCTTTGCCCTGATGGCGCCCGGCCACCTTGCCTGCCGCGGCCTTACCCTGGCGACACAGCGGCAGCCCATCGGCACGCAGATGCTGTGGCCGCAGGCCAGCGGCATCGTCGACTGGCCGGTGGGTTCCGATGGCAGCGATATCCTGTGGGGACGCCGGCCGGCCTTCGTCTACCAGCAGCCGGGTGGCGAACGGCTGGTCAAGCCCGGTCCCGGCAAGGCGCCGGTCTTCGGGCGCGAGGAAGGATCGCTGCCGCAGTTCAGCGAGGCCAATCTGGTCAAGCAGGTGCTGCAGCCGGCGGTTATGATGCTGCGCGAAATGGTGTTGATGTCGGCCCCGCACCGCGCCATCAACCCGGCCAACATGTTCTATCTCAGCGGCAAGAGCGGCGAGGTCATGTTCGGCGACTGCCTGGCCTCGCCACCGGGCTATCTGCAGCCGGCCGCCTTCGAGACGATCGAGAATGCAACGGCGCTGCCGATCGGGCGCGGCCTCGGCACTATCGCCGACGACATGTATGCCCTCGGCGCCACGGTGCTGATGCTCTATCTCGGCCGCAACCCCGCCGGCCATCTCAATGACGAGCAGCTGGTCCATGCCAAGATCAACGGCGGCAGCTTCTCGGCACTGGCCGGCGGCGACAAGCTGCCGCCCGGCATCGCCGAATTGTTGCGCGGATTGCTCTGCGACAAGGTCTCTGACCGCTGGACCATCAAGCACCTGGAAGGCTGGCTGCAGGGCCAGCACTACAACCCGGTCCTTCCCGGCGTGCCGCGCCGCGCCTCGCGGCCGATCAAGTTCAAGGGCACCGACTATCTCAGCCAGCCGGCGCTTGCCCAGGCGATTGCGCGCGACTGGGCGGGCGGCATCGAAATCATCACCGGTCCCGATTTCGACAACTGGTTCAAGCGCAGTTTTGGCGACGACAAGGCGGGCGAGAAGATGAACCGCATCGCCGGCCTGGCCGCGCATCACGGCCCCTCGGCCGCGATCCGCGACCGCATGCTGTCGCGCTATATCGTGATGATGGGGGTCAGCCTGCCCCTGGCCTACAAGGATGTCGTCAGCAATCTGACCGGCCTCGGCACGCTGCTCGCCCACCATTTCGAGCGCAGCGACCAGTTGCAGCAGGTGGGTGAATTGCTGCAGGCCCGCCTGCCGCAGGTCTGGCTCGAGGAACAGTTCAACCTGACGCCGGAGCAGATGCAGTTCCGCCGCGCCCTCGACCAGGTGGAAAAGGTGATCTCCCGTCCGGGGCCCGGCTACGGCATGGAACGCGTGCTCTACGAACTGGCCAAGGGGACGCCCTGCCGCTCGGCCCTGGTGGCGGATTACTACGTGACCGACCTCAAGGATCTGCTGCCGGCGATCGATGCCGCGATCGGCGGGGCCGGGCCCGGCACCCTGCCGATGGACCGCCACATTGCCGCCTTCGTCGCCGCCAACATGAAACGGGCGATCGACAACGAACTGGCACCGCTGGCCCACCGCACCGACGACGTCGCCTATCGGGTCTCGATCCTGCGGCTCGTTGCAATCCTGCAGCGCACCCACCCCACCCAGGATCTGCCGCGCCTCGCCGCCGCTCTGGTCGAGATGCTGCAGCCGGCCGTAGCCGCCTTCCACAATGCCGAGATCCGCCAGCATGCGGCCGACGAATTGGCGCGGCACGCCGCCGATTGCCGCTTCGACGAGATGCTGCTGCTGCTCGACCCCGAGGGGCCGCTGCGCAAGGGCGATTCCAACGCCTTCGCCAATGCCATGCAGGAATATGCCGATCTCGAGCGCGAGCGCACCTGGCTGCGCAATGGCGGCCTGACCGAGGTGTCGCGCGTGCGCGCCTCGGCCCAGCGCGCCGCCGCCGTCACCGCCACCCTGATCGCCAGCGCCGGTGTCACCGGCTATGGCATCTATACCGTCATGTTCTAGCCGGGGATCCGTCGCATCATGGCCGCCGCCTCGCAGGAAGGCATCTTCAAGCTGAAGCCCTGGACCATCGCGGTCCCGGTGATCCTGCTCGGCCTCTTTTTCCTGCCGGTCTCGGTGGTGCTGCTGGCCGCCCATGTTCCGACCATCGTCGCGCGCATCGTCGACACCTCGCCAGGAAGGCGCCTGACCATCACCGTCGGCGCGATGAACCTCCTCGGCTCGCTCTACTTCCTCGACCAGATCATCGCCGTGGGCGCCGGAATCGAGGATATCGGGCCGACGCTGGCCAATTCCTTCGGCTGGCTCTATGCGCTGACGGGGGCCGGCGCCGGCTGGGTCCTCTTCGGCATGATGACGCCCATCGTCACCCGCCTCGCCGGGGCGCAGTCGGCGCTGCGCCTGCGCCGCGTCGCCGGCGCCCAGGACAAGCTGGTGGCGGAATGGGGCGAAGCCGTGCGCGGCCCCTATGCCATGCGGGTCGAGGCCGAGGAAGGGGAGGCCGCGGGCGAGGGCTAGCCACGCCTGCGGGGTTGACCTGCCGGCAGCCGGACCTACATGGAATGGACCTCCTCGCGCACCCGGCAGAAAGGAACCGCACCATGTCTGCAGCCCGATCGATGCCCCTGCGCCTCGCCTTCGCTGGCCCTGCCTTTGCCGGCCTCGTCGCCGTCGCGGCCGCCATGGCGGTTGTGGCCGCTAGGCCGGTCCTGGCCCATCACGGCTGGTCCTGGGCGGAGGCAGAGCAATCGACCCTCACCGGCACGATCAAAACGATTTCGATGGACCCGCCGCATCCCGGCCTCGTGGTGACGGCCGCGGACGGCACGGATTGGCAGATCGATCTCGGCAATCCGCGCCAGACCGAACGCTCCGGCTTCACCGGCGCGACGGCCCGGCCGGGCGATGCCATCACCGTGCTCGGCAACCGCTCGCGCGACAGCAACGAGATGCTGATGAAGGCGGTGCGCATCACGGTGGGCGGAAAGAATTACGACATGTATCCGGAGCGCATCAAGGCGGATTGAGCCCGGCGCCGGTGCGTGATCGGGGAAATTACCTCGGTATTGGAAGCCCTGCGCGGCTGGCCGGGGGCGGTCTGGCTGCGCGGCTCCGGCACCGCCTATCTCTTCGTGAATGCCGCGCACATCCTCGGCATCGCCCTGGCGCTCGGCGCCATCCTGCCGCTCGATCTCCGTCTTCTCGGCCTCGCCCGCCGCGCGCCGCTCGACCTCCTCGCCCCTTTCCTCATCCGCTGCGCCGCCACGGGCCTTGTCCTTGCCATCCCGACCGGCCTCTGGCTCTTCTCGGTGAAGCCCGCGGATTACCTCGTCAATGCGGCCTTCCTGTGGAAGCTGGGATTGCTCGCTTTGGCCTTTCTCAACATCGCCCTGCAGCACCGCAACCCAGCCTTCGCCGCTGCCGGCCATCGCATCACCCGCACATGCCGCACCCGCCTCCACGCCGCGATGTCGATGCTGCTCTGGCTCGGCGTCTTGCTGGCGGGGAGGTGGGTGGGGTTCCTGTGAGGCGGCCTGGCGCCTATTCGAAGAAATCCTCGTCGATGCGCTTGAGGTAGAGCGTCTCCTCGACGCGGCAGCCGACATTGTGCCGGATCATCAGGCGCGCCAACTGCTGGCCGTCGATGAGGACGATGCGCTTGCTCAGATAGTCGGCCGTCTCCCTGGCGGCGGGCGAAAAACCCGACGTGGTGACGAAGAGGCCCTTCGCCGCCTTGTGCCGGTCGAGGCTGCCAAAGAAATCGCGAATCTCGCCGGAGCCGACCTTGTTGCCGGCGGCATAGCGCTTGGCCTGGATATAGACCCGGTCGAGACCCAGTGCATCCTGGTCGATGACGCCATCGACGCCGTTGTCGCCGCTCTTACCGAGGACACGGCCCGCCTCGGGGACCGAGCCGCCATAGCCCATGCCGACCAGGAGCGAGACGATGAGCCGCTCGAAGAATTCGGGCGGTGCGGCCGTGATGCGGTCGAGCAGTTCCTGGGCAAGGGCCGCATCGAGCTTTTCGTGGGACGCCCGCAACAACTCTTCTGGCGTTGCACTCTCAGCCTTTGGACTGGCACTGACAACCTCGTCGATCGCTTCGGTCGCCGCATTGCCGGTTCGGAACTGTTTGAATTCTGGGTAACGGTCGAGGAGCTTGTTGTCGATGCGATCAGGGTTTTCCGCCAGGACCTGCTTGCCGCGTTCGGTGATCTGGATTTGCCCGCGTGCCACCCCTTGGAGGAGCCCGGCCTTCGACAGATAGGTTCGTGCCCAGTAGGAGCGGTTGCTGAGGATCGTCTCCTTACCTGAAGGAATTGGCTCCGCCCGCTCCTCGTCTGTCAGCTGAAACTTCTCTGCAACCTGACGGATGGCATCGCGCATGGCGACGATCTCGCCGCCCGCCAGGGTCTGCAGAAGCGGCAGCATGATCGTTTGATAGTCAGGGATTGCCATTGTTTCAACTCCCCTTGGTCATCGCGCCGCGTATCTCTCGCCAACCTTGCGGGCCTGGCCGAGGGCGGCGAAGGCCTCCTTGATCCGCTCCGTTCTGCCCTCCGGAAAGGTAACGGTGCGCTCGAAGACATAATGGTTCTTCGCATCGTCGCCCTGCTGGGGCTGCGGCCGGGCGACGCCGAGAATGTTGCGCAGCTCGGAGAGGAAAAGCTGGTAATTGGCCCGCTCCGCTGCCGCCGATTTCGACCAGCGGTCGATGAATTGTGTCACTGCGGCAGCCAAGCGCCGATCCCCCCAGTTTCATGCCGATCAAGAATGGCGCGCGAGGGTGAGGGATTCAACCGGAATAAATGGCGGGATTGGATGCCCGGGACAAGTCCGGGCATGACGGGAGTTAAGACCCCATACGGGCTCAAAACAAAAAAGGCGAGCCGTGTGGGCTCGCCTTTTCCGTTTCTGTATCCGGTGAGAGGCTACGCGAACTCGCCGATCAGCTTCTCGTCGATCGCCTGTTTGCGGATCGAGCGTTGCAGCTTGTCGAAGGCGCGCACCTCGATCTGGCGGACGCGTTCGCGGCTGATGCCGAATTCGGTCGAGAGGTCCTCGAGCGTCGTCGGCTCGTCCTTGAGGCGGCGTTCCACCAGGATCTTGCGCTCGCGCGGGGTCAGCGTCAGCATCGCCTTGTCGAGCAGCTTTTTCCTGCGGCTGAATTCCTGGTTGTCGGCGACGCGGGTTTCCTGGCTTTCGGTCTCGTCGACCAGCCAGTCCTGCCATTCGCCCTCGCCGTCGATGCGCAAGGGAGCGTTCAACGAGTGATCCGGCGCCATCAGGCGGCGGTTCATGTTGATCACTTCCTCTTCACTGACATTGAGGCGCGTCGCGATCTCCTTGACGTTCTCCGGCGACATGTCGCCTTCCTCCAGCGCCTTGATCTGGCCCTTGACGCGGCGGAGGTTGAAGAACAGCTTCTTCTGCGAGGCGGTGGTGCCGATCTTCACCAGCGACCAGCTGTGCAGGATGTATTCCTGGATGGCGGCGCGAATCCACCACATCGCATAGGTGGCGAGGCGGAAGCCGCGGTCGGGGTCGAAGCGCTTCACCGCCTGCATCAGGCCGACATTGCCCTCGGAAATCACCTCGGACATGGGCAGGCCATAGCCGCGATAGCCCATGGCGATCTTGGCGACGAGCCTGAGATGGCTGGTCACCATGCGGTGCGCCGCGTCCGGGTCCTGGTGTTCCTGCCAGCGCTTGGCCAGCATGAATTCCTCGTCCGGTTCCAGCATCGGGAACTTGCGGATTTCCGAGAGATAGCGGCCGAGAGAATTCTCGCCCACCAAGGCCGGTAATGTCGTCGTTCCACTTGCCATTCTGTTCCCCACTTTCCTGAACCTGCGGGTCTTGCCAGTCGTTTCGCAGGCGCGAAGGCCAACGTTACCCCACCATCTGGCCCGCCAATCATGGCACTTTCGTGGCGCCGGGCGGGTAAAAACCTAGTGAAACCGTCAGCTATCGTATTCCTTAAGATAAGTTAACAATTACAGCTTTCAAGGGTTCCCGACAAATCAAAGGGAACAATAAGTTACTTCGCTCCCAGTGATGCCTCCAATGTGACGAAATCTCGCGGGTCGGGGCTCTCCCACGACATGAATACGCCGGTTCGGGGGTGGTGGATCCCGAGAATCGCGGCATGCAGCGCCTGGCGCGGGAAGGCGAGGGCGGCCGCCCTCGCGGTCTCGGACAGCTGCGCCTTGCGGGCGGGGCTGGCCCGGCCATAGGCCGGATCGCCGATCAGCGGGTGGCCGATATGGGCCATATGCACCCGGATCTGGTGGGTGCGCCCGGTCTCCAGCCGGCATTCGACCAGGGCGGCACCGAGGCCGAAGGCCTTCAGGACCTGGTAATGCGTCACCGCCTCCTTCCCGTTGCGGGCGACCACCGCCATCTTCTGCCTGTTGCCGGGATGGCGGCCGATCAGCGTCGCGATGCTGCCGGCCTTGGGGCTGGGCAGGCCCCAGACCAGGCAGCGATAGGCCCGCTCGATGTCATGGGCGGCGAAGGCGGTCGATAGGGCATGATGCGCGGCGTCGTTCTTGGCGGCGATGAGGAGGCCGCTGGTATCCTTGTCGATGCGGTGCACGATGCCCGGCCGCCTGACCCCGCCGATGCCCGACAGACTCGCGCCGCAATGGGCGATGAGGGCGTTGACCAGGGTCTGGTCGGGATTGCCGGGGGCGGGGTGCACCACCATGCCGGCCGGCTTGTCGATGACGATGATGTCGGCATCCTCATAGACCACATCGAGGGGGATGGCCTGGCCCTCCGGTTCGGCCGCTGCCGGCGCCGGCACGGACAAGTAGAAGGCGTCGCCCGGTTTGACCCGCTGCGCCGGCTCAGTTATGGTCGCGCCCGATCCGTCCTTGAGATTACCGCTTTCGATCAAGGCCTTGAGGCGCGAGCGGGAGAGCGCCGGCAGGTGCCGCGCCAGCGCCCGGTCGAGCCGCTCGCCGGCCTCGGCTTCTGTCATCTCGATCCGGTGCAAGCCCGTCATTGGAATTTCCCATGTCATCGCAACAGCCACCGGAAGTACCCCGCAACCTGCTGGCACTCAAGTCCATGGTGTTCGGCATGGCCGGGCTACTGGTCCTCGCCGCCCTGATCCTGATCGGCGTGGGGATCAGCCGCATGGGGCGTTCCGGTTTCGATGCCGCCAGCATCCCGCTCGGTCCCGGCTGCCAGCTGGGCGCCGTGACCGCCGCGGGCGACCGCCTCGTCATCCCGGTCGCGGGGAACGATGCCTGCCGCCGCATCATCATCGCCGATCTCGAGACGGGCGCCATCATCGGCGAATTCGCCTTTCCGCCCGCCGAATAACCCGCCGAATAATCCGCTGCACTTCTAACCCGAGGAATCCATGAATTTCTGTTCCGACAATGTCGCCGGCATGGCGCCCGAAATCCTCGCCGCCCTGGCCAGCGCCAATGACGGGACGGCTTCGTCCTACGGCGCCGATCCCTATACGGCGCGGGTCGAGGCGAAACTGTCGGAGATTTTCGAGCGCCGGGTCCTGGCCTTTCCCGTCGTCACCGGCACCGCCGCCAATGCGCTCGCCCTCTCGGTCATGGCGCCGCCCTATGGCGCCATCTATTGCCACCCGGAGGCGCATATCATGGTCGACGAATGCGGCGCCCCCGAATTCTATGCGGGCGGCGCCAAGCTGGTGCCGATCGCCGGCGCCCATGGCAAGCTCGCCGCCGATGACGTCGCCGCGGTGCTGGCGAACGGCCGCGCCGGCGACGTGCATCACGTGCAGCCGGCGGCGATCAGCCTTACCCAGGCGACCGAATGCGGCACCGCCTATCGCGCGGACGAGGTGGCGGCGATCGCCGAGGTGGCGAAGCGCCACCAGGTGAAGCTGCACATGGATGGCGCGCGCTTCGCCAACGCGCTGCGCCACATGAATGCGAGCCCCGCCGACATCACCTGGAAGGCGGGCGTCGACGTGCTCTCCTTCGGCGCCACCAAGAACGGCGCCATGGCGGCGGAAGCCGTCATCTTCTTCGACGAGGCGCTGGCCGAGAGCTTCGCCTTCCGTCGCAAGCGCGCCGGCCACCTCATCTCCAAGATGCGCTTCGTCTCGGCCCAGCTCGACGCCTATCTTGAAGGGGATCTCTGGCTGCGCCTCGCCGCCCACGCCAACGACCAGGCGGCGGCACTGGTTGCCGGCCTCAAGGCGATCCCCGGCGTCGAGCTGCTGCACCCAGTTGAGGCGAACGAGATCTTCATCCGCCTGCCGCTCAATGTCGTCGCTGGCTTGCGGGCGGCGGGTTTCGATTTCTACGACTGGCCGGGGGCGGCGCCCGGCACCATCCGCCTCGTCACCAGCTTCGCGACGCGGGCCGAGGACGTCGCCAAATTCGTCGCCACGGCGAAAGCCCTGGCGGCCTGACCGCGGCCCGGCGCTGAACCCGGCGGCGCCCCCAAATCCCAAAGTCAATCCAACAGGTTAGATGGGGCTTGATCGCCGCCCGCCAATCCTCTAAGAGTTCGCCCGCTTCAAAGGCGCCGGCCAGCCCGGCCGCCCATCGGCAGGTCCCCATCGTCTAGTGGCCTAGGACACCAGCCTCTCACGTTGGTAACACGGGTTCAAATCCCGTTGGGGACGCCATCGCTTCAGGATGTTATTCGGCGGTCTTGCCCTTCAGCGCCGCGCCGTGCGCAGCCTTCGAGACATCGCATAACGCGCCGCTACCTGCCCGGGTTGCCATCTCCGCGCCTGGCCGCGCGCCCGCGCGTCAGAGGGTCAGCACGACGCGGCCCAGTCCCGGATGGGCCTCGAGATATTCATGCGCGGCGACGAAATCTGCGAAGGGAAAGCGGCGCGCGACCTTTGTCTTCAGCCGGCCGGCCGCCGTTTCGCGGTTGATCCAGTCGAGGGCGGGCTTCACCGCCTCCTTGTTGCAGCGGATGCCGAGCTCCAGTTGCCCGGTATAGTCGACTAGCGAGAAGGGGGCGAATTGCAGATGCTTGCGGAAGGCGGTCCAGGCCGGGAAGGCCGCCTCGTTGCCGCCGTCGAGGCCATAGAGAATGAGCTTGCCGCAGGGTGCCGCGATATCGCCCAGCACCGCCATCTGATGCCCGCCGCAGCCATCGGCGATGACCTCGACGCCGCGCGTGTCGGTGAGGCGCGCCACGGTGAGCGCCAGATCCTGTTCCTCGGTCAGCACCACGCTGCTGGCGCCCAGCGCCTTCAACAATTCTTCCTTTCCGGCAAAGCGCGTGGCGGCGATCACCTCGGCGCCGAGGGCGTGGGCGACCTGCACCATGGCGCCGCCGATGCAGAGGCCGGATTCCGTCACCAGCACGCGCTGGCCGGGCTTCAGCCGCGCGATATGGGTGAGCGCCAGATAGGCCGAGAGCATGGCGGTGTAATGCGTCGCCGCCTCGGCGGCGCCGAAATCCGCGCGCGGCTCATAGGCCGTTAGCGCCTCGCGCGGCATCACCATGCTTTCGCCATAGGCAGGATAGGAGTTGGGCGTATGCGCCTTGAAGCTGGCGACATGCTGGCCGAGAGCCAGATCGCCGATGTCGGCGCCCAGCGCGGCGACGGTGCCGGCCAGTTCCGAGCCGATGCCGGCCGGCAGCTGCGCCGGTTCCGCGGCCAGGTTCTGGCGCCACAACACATCCTCCCAGGAAACGCCGATGGCCTCGACCTGCACCAGGACCTCGCCCTTGCCCGGGCTGGGGGTCGGGACGTCCACACATTGCAGCACGTCCGCCGGCCCGAACCGGTCGAATCGGATCACGCGTGACATGATGAGGACGCCTTCATTGCCAGAACACCAGTTTCACCCGACCGCCGTCATCGCCTGGCGGGCGGGGCAAAATCACACCTTTGTACAACTATCCCATATAGAAACGTTTCGGAAAGGGCCATTCAGCGCGGTCGATAATGCCCATGCATCGCCCTGATGGAGGCGGTCGCCGGTTCCCGCCCGTTTTCCAAAGAATAGGCCCAGCACTTTGGACGATCCGGCAAGACAAGCGGGTTGGCAGGGATCAACTTGCCGGTCATATATACGCCATTGCCTACAATATGGGGTGCCGGATCACCTTATGAACAGGAACGATCTCAGGCGGGTCGATCTCAACCTGCTGATCGTCTTCGAGACGCTGATGCATGAGCGCAGCGTCACCAAGACCGCGGAGAAGCTGTTTCTCGGCCAGCCGGCGATCAGCGCCGCGCTGGTGCGTCTGCGCACCCTGTTCGACGATCCGCTTTTCGTACGCACCGGACGGGCGATGGAACCGACCCCCCGGGCCCATGAGATCTTCGCCCTGCTGACCCCGGCGCTGGATTCCATCTCGACCGCGATCAGCACGGCCCAACCCTTCGATCCGGCGACGGCCGCCAATGTGTTCCGCATCGGCCTCTCCGACGATGTCGAGTTTGCCCTGCTGCCGGCCCTGCTGCGGCGCCTGCGGGCCGAAGCGCCGGGCGTCATCCTGGTGGTCCGCCGGGTCAACTACATACTGGCGCCCGGCATGCTGTCCTCGGGCGAAATTTCCGTGGCCGTTTCCTATCTCGACGAGCTTCCGGCCAATGCCAAGCGCAAGGTGGTGCGCCGGATAACGCCCAAATTGCTGCGGGCCGATACCAAGCCTGGCCGGCTGACGCTCGACGACTATTGCGCCAGGCCGCATGCGATCGTTTCCTATGCCGGCGATCTCAACGGCTTTGTCGACAACGAACTGGCGAAGTCGGGGCGCAGCCGCAAGGTGGTGCTGGCGGTGCCGCAATTCAACGGCCTGGGGTCCTTGCTGGCCGGGACCGATATCCTCACAACCGTGCCGGACTATACCGCCGACTTCCTCGCCGCGAGCGGCGGCTTGCGCATCGAGGATCACCCACTCGACCTCCCGGTGGGGTCACTTTCGATGGCCTGGCGTGCGGCGCAGGATGAAGACCCGGCCGAAAAATGGCTGCGCTCGCGCATCGCCATGTTCGTGGGCGACGGCGCCGGCCAAGCCTAGCCGCCCGGAATCCGGCCGGAAACGGCAATCATCATCCCGGTCGATAGTGACCTTCACCGCGTTCTATTCGCAGGTGCACAAGCGACAGCACACATTCCTTCCCATTCAACGCATCGATTTGAGATCGAGGAGTGGGGGCATGACCTTTCCGTCGCCGACTACCAGCCAAACCATCACCCGTGCCGGCATCGGCCTGGTGGCCGCCGCCACCCTTCTGGTCCTGGCCGCCTGCGAAAAGCCCCAGGCCTCGGCCGAAATCGGCACACCGCCGCCACCGCCGAAGGTCAGCGTCGCCGAGGTGCTGCGCCAGCCGATTCATGAATGGGACGAGGTGACCGGCCGCCTCGAGGCGCCGCAATCGGTCGTCATCCGCTCGCGCGTCTCCGGCTATATCGACCAGGTGGCCTTCGAGGAGGGGGCGCTGGTGCAGAAGGGCGACCTGCTGTTCCAGATCGACCCGCGGCCCTTCGCCGCCGAAGTGAGGCGCCTGCAGGCCCAGCTCGACCGGGCGATCGCGCAATCCAAGCGGGCCGAGGCCGAGGCCAAGCGCGGCGACCAGCTCCGCGCCGGCAAGATCATCGGCTCGGAGGAGGCGGATGCCCGCCTGAGCACCGCCGACGAGGCCCGCGCCGCCGTCGTCGCCACCCGGGCCCAGCTGGAGGCGGCCCAGCTCAATCTCGCCTTCACCGAGATCCGCGCGCCGATCGACGGCCGCATGAGCCGGGCCGAACTGACCATCGGCAACCTGGTCCGCGCCGATGACAGCCGCCTTTCCAGCATCGTCTCGACCGACCAGGTCTATGCCTATTTCGACATCGACGAGAGCGTCTATCTCAAATATTCGGCGCTGACCAAATCGGGCGAGGTGGGCGCGGCGGCGCCGGTCTATCTCGGTCTCACCAACGAGGAAGGCCACCCGCATGAGGGGCGGATGGACTTCCTTGACAACCAGGTCAATCCCGGCACCGGCACGATCCGCGGCCGGGCCGTTTTCGACAATCGCGACGGCCTGTTCACGCCCGGCCTTTATGCGCGGCTGAAACTGGTCGGCAGTGCCGGCTATGTCGCCAGCCTGATCGACGAGCGCGCGATCGGCACCGATCTCGGCAAGAAGTTCGTCCTGGTCCTCGATGCGGGCAACAAGGTCGCCTACCGGTCGATCGAGATCGGCCCGCGGCAGAACGGCCTGCGTGTGGTGCGCCAGGGTCTCGAGGCCGGCGACAGGATCGTCGTGCGCGGCCTGCAGCGCGTGCGTCCCGGCATGGCGGTCGATCCGGACATCGTGCCCATGGCGGATGCCGCGACCCTGGCCGGCTTCGCCACGGCGGCCGGTGCCGCCAGCGCCAACTGACACCGTCCTTCCGGAAAGCAACCGCCATGAACTTCTCGCAGTTTTTCATCCAGCGGCCGATCTTCGCGGCGGTGCTGTCGCTCCTCATCCTGATCGGCGGGGGCATATCGCTGTTCCAGCTCCCCATCAGCGAGTATCCGGAGGTGGTGCCGCCGACAGTCGTGGTGCGCGCGACCTATCCGGGGGCCAATCCGAAGGTGATCGGCGAGACCGTTGCCTCGCCGCTGGAACAGGCGATCAACGGTGTCGAGAACATGCTCTACATGTCCTCGCAATCGACCGCCGACGGCAAGATGACGCTGACCATCACCTTCGCCCTCGGCACCGACCTCGACATCGCCCAGGTCCAGGTGCAGAACCGCGTCACCCGCACCATGCCGAAACTGCCGGAGGAGGTGCAGCGCCTCGGCGTGACCACCGACAAATCGTCGCCGGACCTCACCATGGTGGTGCATTTAAAGTCGCCGGACGAGCGCTATGACATGCTCTATCTGTCGAACTATGCGCTGCTCAACGTGAAGGACGAGCTGGCGCGGCTCGACGGCGTCGGCGACGTGCAGCTCTTCGGCCTTGGCGAGTATTCGCTGCGCGTCTGGCTGGATCCCAACAAGGTGGCATCGCGCGGCCTCACCGCGACCGATGTCGCCGCCGCGATCCGCGAACAGAACCGCCAGGTGGCGGCGGGTGCGCTGGGAGCGCCGCCGGCGCCGGGCGAATCCGATTTCCAGCTCTCGATCAATACCCAGGGCCGCCTGGTCACCGAGGACGAGTTCGCCAATGTCATCATCCATGTCGGCGAAAATGGCGAGATCACCCGCCTGCGCGACATCGCACGGATCGAATTGGGCTCCAGCCAGTATGCCCTGCGTTCGCTGCTCGACAACCAGCCGGCCGTCGCCATTCCGATCTTCCAGCGTCCCGGGTCCAACGCCATCGCCATTTCGGACCAGGTGCGCGCCAAGATGGCGGAGTTGAAGCAGGCTTTCCCGGAGGGGGTCGACTATTCGATCGTCTATGATCCCACCATCTTCGTGCGCGGCTCGATTGAGGCGGTGGTCCATACCCTGCTGGAAGCGATCGTTCTGGTCGTCCTGGTGGTGATCCTGTTCCTGCAAACCTGGCGCGCCTCGATCATCCCGCTGGCCGCCGTGCCGGTTTCGCTGATCGGCACCTTTGCAGTGATGCACCTATTCGGGTTCTCGCTCAACGCCCTGTCCCTGTTTGGCCTCGTGCTGGCGATCGGCATCGTGGTCGACGACGCCATCGTCGTGGTGGAGAATGTGGAGCGCAACATTGCCCTTGGCCTGAAGCCGATCGAAGCGACCAAGCGCGCCATGCGCGAGGTGACGGGGCCGATCGTCGCGACGGCGCTGGTTCTTTGCGCGGTCTTCGTGCCGACCGCCTTCATTTCCGGCCTCACCGGTCAGTTCTACCGGCAGTTCGCGCTCACCATTGCCATCTCGACGGTGATCTCGGCCTTCAATTCACTGACCCTGTCGCCGGCCCTTGCCGCCCTGCTGCTGCGAGGCCATGACGAGAGGAAGGACTGGTTCTCGCGCGGCCTCGACTGGCTGCTGGGCGCCTGGCTGTTCCGCCCCTTCAACCGCTTCTTCGACCGGGCCAGCCGGGGCTATGTCGGCACCGTGCGGCGCATCCTGCGGGTGAGCGGCGTGGCGCTGGCGGTCTATGTCGGCCTGGTGGCGCTCGGCTATCACGGCTTCACCACGACGCCGACCGGTTTCGTGCCGCAGCAGGACAAGCAATATCTGGTGGCCTTCGCGCAGCTGCCCGACGCCGCCACCCTCGACCGCACCGAGGATGTGATCAAGGACATGTCGGCCCGCGCCCTCAATCATCCCGGCGTCGAGAGCACGGTCGCCTTTCCGGGGCTTTCCATCAACGGCTTCACCAACGCGCCCAACAGCGGCATCGTCTTCGTGACCCTGAAGCCCTTCGACGAGCGCGCCGACCCGGCCATGTCGGCCGGCGCCATCGCCGGTGCGCTCAATGGCGAGTTCGCGGCGATCCAGGACGCCTTCGTCGCCATCTTCCCGCCGCCCCCCGTGATGGGCCTCGGCACCATCGGCGGCTTTCGCCTGCAGATCCAGGATCGGGGCGGGTTCGGCTACGAGGAGCTCTATCACGAAACCCAGAATATCCTGGCCAAGAGCCGGGAGGTGCCGGAACTGGCGGGGCTCTTTTCCAGCTACCAGGTGAATGTGCCGCAGATCGACGCCGACATCGACCGCGACAAGGCGAAGACCCATGGCGTCGAGATCAGCGCGATCTTCGAAACGCTGCAGGCCTATCTCGGCTCGCTCTATGTCAACGACTTCAACCGCTTCGGCCGGACCTTCCAGGTCAACATCCAGGCCGACCAGCAATTCCGCCTGGACGCGTCCCAGATCGGCCAGTTGAAGGTGCGCAATGCCGCGGGCGAGATGGTGCCGCTGTCGACCTTCGTCAAGGTAAGCGACAGCGCCGGCCCCGACCGCGTCATGCACTATAACGGCTACGCGACTGCCGAGATCAATGGCGGGCCGGCGCCGGGTTATTCCTCCGGCCAGGCGGAGGCGGCCATGGCGGCCCTGCTCGAGCGCGAACTGCCGAACGGCATGACCTTCGAATGGACTGAGCTGACCTACCAGCAGATCCTGGCGGGCAACACGGCGCTCTTCGTCTTCCCGCTCTGCGTGCTGCTCGCCTTCCTGGTGCTGGCAGCGCAATACGAAAGCTGGAGCCTGCCGCTGGCGGTCATCCTGATCGTGCCGATGACACTGCTCTCCGCCATTATCGGTGTGATCCAGGCCGGCAGCGACAACAATATCTTCACCCAGATCGGGCTCATCGTGCTGGTCGGCCTTGCCTGCAAGAACGCGATCCTGCTGGTCGAGTTCGCCAAGGACAAGCAGCAGGAGGGCATGGACCGTTTGCAGGCCGTGCTGGAGGCCTGCCGCCTGCGCCTGCGGCCGATCCTGATGACCTCGATCGCCTTCATCATGGGCGTGGTGCCGCTGGTGCTCTCGACCGGCGCCGGCGCCGAGATGCGCCACGCCATGGGCGTCGCGGTCTTTGCCGGCATGCTGGGCGTCACCTTCTTCGGCCTGCTGCTGACGCCGGTCTTCTATCTGGTGATCCGCGCCATCGTCGAACGCCGAGCCGGGGCCGGGCGGTTGGCGGACCATGTGACGCCATCGGAGGTCTGATCGCAGCGCTGGATTGTGCTGTGCTGGTCGTCAGCACTCAGGCATTGCCGCGCCGGATCATGTCCGCGGCCTTTTCCGCGATCATGATCACCGGCGCGGCGGTATTGCCGGAAACGATGCGGGGCATGATCGAGGCGTCGACGACACGAATGCCGTCAAGGCCCTGGAGGCGCAAATCCGGCCCGACCACGGCGGCCGGATCCGACCCCATGCGGCAAGTGCCGACTGGATGAAAAATGGTGGTGGCGATGTTGCCGATGGCATGCAGCAGGTCGGAATCGGCCGATACCTGCGGCCCGGGGAGGATTTCCGCCGGCCGGTATTTCAGCAAGGTTTGCGCGGTCATGATCTGACGGACCTGCTGTACCGCGCGCAGGGCCACGGCGCGGTCGGCCTCGGTTGCCAGGTAGTTCGGCCGGATCGCCGGCTGCCGGTCCGGATCCGGGCCGATGATATGGCAGGTGCCGATGCTGTCGGGACGCAAATTGCAGACCGAGACCGTGATGGCGGGAAAGGGATGCAGCGGGTCGCCCAGCCGGTCGGTCGACAGCGGCTGGACGTGGTATTCGAGGTCCGGCGTCGCCAGGGCCGGGTCGGATTTCGTGAACATGCCGAACTGGCTCGGTGCCATGGAGAGCGGGCCGCTGCGGAAGAGGGCGTATTCCATCGCCATGGCGGCCTTGCCGAACCAGGAATTGGCCAGCGTGTTGAGGGTTCGGGCATTGCTGACCCGATAGACCGTGCGGATCTGCAGATGGTCCTGCAGGTTTTCGCCGATGCCGGGGCTGTCATGGATCACGTCGATGCCATGGCGACGCAGCAACTCGCCGCGGCCGATTCCTGAGAGTTCCAGCAGCTTGGGGGAATTGATGGCACCGGCTGCCAGCAGGACTTCGCCGCGTGCCGTCGCGACATATGACTGGCCCAGCCGATGGAATTTCACGCCGGTGACGCGCCTGCCGTCGAACTGCAGGCGGTCGGTCCGGGCGCCGGTCAGGACCCGAAGGTTGGGGCGGCCCAGGGCCGGGCGCAGGAAGCCCTTGGCCGTGTTCCAGCGCACGCCCTTCTTCTGGTTGACCTCGAAAAAGCCGGAGCCTTCATTGTTGCCGTCATTGAAATCGGCACGTGGCATGATATCGAACTCCGCCGCCGCTTCCTGGAAGGCACGCAGGATCTCCCAGGAAACGCGCTGGCGCGCCACCTTCCACTCGCCGCCGCTGCGGTGATGGGTGCTGTCGCCGCCATGATGGTCTTCCGATTTCAGGAAATAGGGCAGGACGTCCTCCCAGCTCCAGCCGGGATTGCCGAGTTGTCGCCAATGGTCGTAATCCGCCGCCTGGCCGCGCATATAGATCATGCCGTTGACCGAGGTACAGCCGCCCAGGACCTTGCCGCGCGGATAGACCAGGGCGCGGCCGTTGAGGCCCGGCTCGCTTTCCGTTTTCATCATCCAGTCGGTGCGCGGATTGCCGATGCAGAACAGATAGCCGACCGGGATGTTGACCCAGTGGTAGTTGTCGCTGCCGCCGGCTTCCAGCAGCAGGATGCGGTTCTTCGGATTCTCGCTCAGCCGGTTGGCGAGGACGCAGCCGGCGGTTCCGGCGCCGACGATGATGTAGTCGTAATCGCCCTCCAGCACGCCTGTCTCTGCGGTGGCATTCATCGTGGTGCCGGTTCCCGTTCCAGATCCGCCCAGATGCCGCGCATGGCCTCCGTCACCCGGCCGAACAGCGCATAACGCCGGTCGTAATGGGGACGCATGCCCGAATCCGGCAGGAAGCTGCCGCGCGGCCGGGTCATTGCTGCGATACCCGTTTCATAGCGGTCGAACAAGCCGATACCGACACCGGCGCCGATCGCGGCGCCCAAGGCCCCGGTCTCACGGGCTTCGGCCGTCGCGACCGGGATGCCGATGCCGTCGGCGAACATCTGCGGCCAGTGCGGGCTGCGCGAACCGCCGCCAGAGAGCACCGCCTTGCGGACGGGCAGCCCGGCTTGCGCCAGGACCTCGACATGCCGCTTGTGCTCGAACATCACTCCCTCGAACAGCGCCCGCAGCAGATGGCCGTCGCCGTGCCAGCCCGCCAGGCCATAGAAACCGGCGCGGCATTCCGGGCCGAGGCGGGAGCCGAAGAGATAGGGGTGGAAGAGGGGATCGTCGGCTGCCGGCCGGATGGCGCCGACCCTTTCATTGCAGAGGGCGAAGGGATCCGCGGTCGCGCCGTACCGCTCCACGATCTCGCGCACATACCATTCCAGGTTGGCCGCCGACGTGGCACTCGATTCAATCGTGACGAAACGCCGGTCGCCGAATTTCGCCACCATGAAGATGTTGGAATCCCTGACGGCGGCCTCTGAAAAGACCTGGTTGATCGACCAGGTTCCGGCGATGATCGAGGCCTCGCCCGGCGCCACGACGCCGGAGCCCATGGCGCTGGCGATGACGTCGAAGAAACCGGCGATGACCGGCGTGCCGACCGCAAGACCGGTTGCCGCCGCGGCATCCGCCGTCACGCGGCCGATTACCTCCGCCGGATCGGCCAGGCGCGGCAGCATGGCTTTGGCATCCGACAGGCCGTAGAGTGCCAGCAATGCATCGTCGTAGCGCCCCTCAGGCAGGCGCAGCAGGCCACAGCCGGACATGTCGGACAGATCGCTGACGATCTCACCGGTCAGCTTGAAGGCGATGAAATCCTTGCACAGCAGGGCGGTTCCTGCCCGCCTGTAAAGCTCGGGTGCCTGTCGCTTCACCCAGGCCAGCAGCGTCGGTGTCTGCGCCGGCCACGGCTTCTGCAGGCAGATGGCGTGGCATTCGTCCCCTGCCGCCGCCGTCAATTCCCCGGCCAAGGCGGCGGCGCGGCTGTCGAGTGACTGGATACCGAGAAGTGACCCGCCATCCCGGTCGAGAAGGTAGAGGCCGTTGCCGTGGCCGGCACAGCCGATGCCGGCGATTTCCGCTGGATCGACCCCCGCCTTGTCGATGCAGCTGCGGATTGCCGCGCCGGCATTGCGCCAGAGCTCGTCGAGGTTCCGCTCGACATGGCCGGGCTGCGGCGTCAGTGAATGTCCGTCCATCGCATGCATGGCGCATTGGCGGCCGTTGCGGTCGAAGAGAACCGCCTTGATGACCGTGTTCCCCGCGTCCAGGCCGAGCAGATAGGTCACGGCATCAGCCCCTCTGATAGATGTCCCAGGCCTCGTCGCCGCCGGCGCCCTGATGGATCATCGCCATCAGCGCGCGGACGACCGCCTTCGGATTTGCATGCTGGTAGATGTTGCGGCCGTAGACCATACCCTTGGCACCCTGCGCCATCAATTTAGCAGACTTGGCGAGCACGGCCTTCAGCTCCTCCTTGCCGCCGCCCCGGACCAGCACCGGCACGCGCGCCGCCTCGACCACGCGGTGGAAATCCTCCGGGTCGTCGGTCGGGTCCGCCTTGATGATGTCGGCGCCCATTTCCGCGGCTAGGCGCACCAGGGTCACGATCTTTTCGGCGTTGCCGTCGACCTGATAGCCGCCCCTGACTTCGTTGGGCAGCATCACCAGCGGTTCGATCATCAGCGGCATGCCATACTTGTGGCAGGCGGCGCGGACGCGGGAGATGTTCTCGACGCATTGCCGGAACAGCTCCGGCTCGTCCGGCAGCATGAACAGATTAACGACGACGCAGGCGGCATCCATTTCCAGCGCGCCGATGATGGGCTCGTCGTGGTTCTGCAGCATCGACCACATGACCCGGTGCCGCTGTGCGTTATAGGGATTGCCCATGTCGATGCGCATGACCAGTGCCGGCTTGTCGCGTTCCGGGCGGGCCTGCAGCAGGTCGGCCTGGCCATAGGCCATCTGGATGGCATCAGGCCGCGCCTCGACCAGGGTGCCGACCACCCTTGCCATGTCTTCTAGCCCTACCAGGAAACCGGGCTCATTGCAGACGCCGTGATCGATTGCGACGTCGAGGCAGCCGCCCTTGTTGAACAGCCGGTTCATCCGGGCCTTGGTGCTCAGCCGCATGATGCTTTCTCTCCTTTGTCTCTCTCAACGAGCATTGCCGGTGTGACGCCATGATAGGCGTCAAGCTCGGCGATCAGTTCGGCTTTCTCGCGCTTGCAGCGATCGCCATCCCAGCGGAGTTCGGCGGCGGCGGTTGCGGCAAGGCGGTCGATCTGGCCTGCCGACAGTATGCCCCGGATCGCGAGCGTCGTCCGCCGCAGTACCAGATCGGCAAGGGTGACCGCGAACTCGCGGCGGATCAGGAAGGCGATTTCGCCGGTCGATATGCAGGTGCTTGAACCGAGCGGCGCATCCCCGGAATAGTCGCGGCAGAATTCAGCGACCAGGCGCGCCCGCGAGCCATAGGCCGCGACCAGGTGTGCGGCCCGTTGCGGCGTCATGTCGCCTCTCGCGGCGATTTCGCGCGCCAGCACCGCTGGATCGGCCGGAAAATCCACCCCGCCTCCGATCGGCAGCGCCAGGCTGTCCCGGCGTCGCGGGCGGCCCAGTTCCCGCAGGGCGGCATCGGCGGTCTCTTCGGCAAAGGCGCGGAAGGTCGTCCACTTGCCGCCCACCATGCAGAGTTGTGGTGGCGTGCCGGCAAGTTTCTCGACGGAATGGCCGCGTGAAATTCGGCCGGTGAAATCATGGTCGCTTTTCGGCAGGGGGCGGATGCCGCTGAAGCTGAACACCACATCGGACGCCCGCACCTCGATTTCCGGAAACACCAGGCGCAAGGAATCGAGGATATAGTCGCGCTCCTGGTCCTCGCAGCGCACCCGCGTCGCCTTGGCAACGCGGATGTCGGTGGCGCCGGCCAGCACATTGCCGAGATAGGGAAAGACGATGCATATCCGGCCGTCGGAATTCTCGAAGAAGATCATGTGGCCGTTGAGCGCGTCATGCAATCCGCGATGGTCGATGACGAGATGCGATCCCTTGGTACCGGCGACGAAGGGTTCTGCCGGCAAGGCAGGGCCGGCGAGGCGGCGGTTGGTCTCGTCCAGCCAGGCGCCGGTGGCGTTGATGACAAGACGCGTCGAAACGGTGGTCCTTGCATCGGTCAGCCGGTCGACAATGGCGAAGTCATCGCCGTGGCGTTCGATCTCGGCATAGTTGAGGGCGACGGCATCGGGTGTCTCGTGCTGCGCGTCCAGGATCAGTTCCACGCCCAGCCGCTCCGGATGGCTGATCCAGGCGTCGAAATAGGTAGCGGAGTAGCGCAGGTCTCGGGTGAGCGCCGGCCATTGCCGCGCCGTTTCCGCCGCGCTGCGCAGCGCGTGACGCGGCGTCAGCCGGCGATGCCGCGTCACCCAGTCATAGAGCAGCAGTCCCATCTTCACCGGCAGCACCCCGCGTTCTGCCGGGCGAGAGCTGCCGCCGAGGAAGCCGATGGCGGCATTCAGTGTTCCCGAGAAGACCGACTTGATCGGGATCGTGGTAGGGAGGGGGTGGACCAGATGCGGCGCGTTGAGGAGCAGCGCATCCCGTTCCCGCAGCGATTCCTTCACCAGGCCGAACTCGCCGTTCTCGAGGTAACGCAGGCCGCCATGGATCATCCGCGACGGGGCGGCGCTGCAGCCGGAGCAGAAATCGTTGCGCTCTACCAGCAACACCGCGAGGCCCTGCAGGGCCAGCTCGCGGAAGACGCCGATGCCGTTGATGCCGCCGCCCACGACGATCGCGTCGAAGCTGCCGGCCTCCCGCATCCTGGCCTGCATCCTGGCTAGATTGCTGCTGCGCTGTTCAGGCATGACTTCCCTGTTCGCCGGCCACATGGCCGGCGGTTGACTCTCTGCTGGCGACCCAGACTCTTCGTTCGCCTGGTCAGGCGTCGAGATTGGTCAGATGTGTTTTCGCGGCGTCGCTGATGGCTGCCAGATCGGCCGCCGTCAGCCGGATGCGCCCGGCCGCGGCGTTCTCGCGGGCCTGGGCGGCATTGCGCGCGCCGCACAGCGCAAACGTGATGCCCGGCTGCTGCAGGGTCCAGGCAATCACGATCTGCGCCAGCGTCGCGTCATGCGTTGCGGCGATCGGGGCGATGGCATCCATCAGGCGCTGTACCTTCTGGCGGTTGGCAAGCGAAAAGCGCGGATTGTCCTTGCGCAGATCGTCGCCGGTGAAGGCACGATCCGGCCCGATCCTGCCCGAGAGCAGGCCGAGGGCGAGCGAGGAATAGCTGAGCGTCGCGACGTTCCGGGCGATGCAGGTCGGCAGCAGCGTCTGTTCGAGATCGCGCTTGACCATGGAATACTCTTCCTGGATGGCGTCGAGTTGCGCGCCTGGTTGCGCGACCGACAGATAGGTGTCGAGATCGTCGCGCGAGACGTTGCTGGCGCCGATGGCCCGGATCTTGCCCTGGCTTTTCAGCTGCGCCAGCGCCTCCATCGTTTCCGCGATCGGCGTGGTCGCATCCTGCCAATGCGTGATGTAGAGGTCGATATAGTCGGTGCCGAGGCGATTCAGGCTCTTTTCGACCTCGTAGAGGATGGAGTCCCTGCCGAGATGGCGATGTACCGGCCCGCTGTCATAGTCGAAGAAGTGGTTGCCCTTGCGGACATGCCAGACGAGGCCGCATTTTGTGGCCAGCACGACCTGGTCGCGCCTTCCCTTGATCGCCTTGCCGACGATCTCCTCGGATAGCCCCTGGCCATAAGCAGGCGCGGTATCGATCAGGGAGACGCCGACGTCGATCGACGCGCGGATCGCCTCGATCGACTCCGCCTCGTTCGTGCCACCCCACATCCAGCCGCCGATCGCCCAGGTGCCGAGCCCGACGACCGAGGCGTCGATGCCGGACTGGCCGATCTTGCGGGTCAGCATGTCATGCAACATTTCTGGAATCTCCAATTGTTTCGAGGACCTTGTTGGCGGTTTCCTCGTCGACGATCAATGATTTGAGCAGGCGTCCGTTGAGCACCGCCTGAATCGGCTCGACCTTTTCCGGGCCGGCGGCGACACCGATGGTGCGCGGGCAGGCCTTGAGTTCCGCGGGCTCCAGGGCGACCAGCCTGGAATTGAGCGGATAATCCGCCAGCGTCCCGTCACGCCGGATCAGATGGGCCAGGAATTCGCCGATGACACCGCTCTTGACCAGTTGCTTGCGGCCGGGATTGGGCATCGGGTGCAGGTCGAAATAGCTCGATCCCGGCGCCAGGATCGACCCGATCCCGACCACCGCAACGGCTGCCCGGCGGGCGAGGTCGAAGACTTCCCGGATCGAGCCCATGCCCATCAGCATGTCGCGCTGCTCGCGGCTATCGGCGAAAAGCGGCGCATGCACCTGCATTGCCATGCCGCCCAGCCGCTCGGCGATCCGCGTCGCCAGGTGATTGACATCGGTGTAATATTTTCCCTGGACGCCGCCGGTCAGCGGCACCACCGTCACCTTGAACTTGCGCTCGGGCTGCAGGTTCTCCGCCACGGCACTTACGGCCTTGCCGCCGGTGACGGCGATGACGTCGCCGTCACGGATGGTCTCCAGCAGATGGTTCGCCGCGGCGCGGCCGACCTGCTGCAATGTCGTGTCCGGGTTGCCGGAAACGGTCGGGGCGACGATTGCGTTCTGCAGATGCGCGGCATCGATCAGGCCCTGCTCCAGGTCGACCAGGCCCTGATAGGGGCTTTCGATGGCGATCTTCACCATGCCAAGCGAGCGGCCCTGGGTGATCAGGCGATTCACCTTGGAGGTCGAGAGGTTGAGCTTCTGCGCGATGTCCGACTGCTTCATCCCTTCGATGAAATGCAGGACCAGGACCGTATGGATCTGGCGGATCATCTCGAAATCTTCTTTTTTTGCAGCCATGTTCGTGCCCGGCGAAGGTGGGTCACACCCTCTGCTTCCGCCTCTTGTTTATGAAATGGTCGATGGTGACCGCCGCCAGCAGGATCGATCCGCGGATGATGTCCTGCCAGTAGACGGACACGTCGAGGAGCGCCAGCGAGCTCGAGACGACCGACAGCAGGATGGCGCCCAGGATTGCGCCGAAGATCGTGCCGACGCCGCCAGAAAGACTGGCGCCGCCGATCACCGCCGCCGCGATGACATTGAGTTCCATACCCATGCCGAAGGTCGGCTGTGCCGACCCGAAGCGCGCCATATAGATGATCCCGGCCACGCCGCAGAGGCCTGAGCAGAGCGTGGTGGTCAGAAACACGACCTTCTTCGTGCGGATGCCGGAATAGGCTGCCGCCTTTTCGTTGCTGCCGGTATAGAACACCTTGCGGAACATGGTGGTCTTGCGCAGCATGAAGTCGAAGGCGATGACGACCACGACGAAGATGACGATGACGACCGGCACGACGCCGAGCGAGCCCTGGCCGATGAACTTGAATTCCGGCGGCAGGGTATAGAGGCCCAGCGGTCGCCCGCCCGTGCCGAGCAGGCAGATGCCGCGGGCGATCACCATCACCGCCAGCGAGACGATGAAGTGATGGAGGCCGATCCGCGTCACGAAGAATCCCATGGCGGCGCCGATGGCAAGACAGGCCAGGATCGAAATGGCCGATGCCGTCCAGGGATCGAATCCGGCGAGGAAGAGCAGGCCGGCGATGACCATGGCCAGCGCCGTGACCGAGCCAACGGACAGGTCGATACCGCCCGATATCAGCAGGATGGTCATGCCGACGACGACGATGCCCTCGACCGCAAAGGCCATGGCCATGGCCCGCATGTTGACCCAGGTCAGGAAATAGGGCGAGGCGAAGGACATGACGATGAACAGCAGCAGGATGATGGCGATCAGGCCCACCTCGCGCATGCCGAGCATCTGCCGCAGGGCGCCTGCGATTCCGGCCGGCTTGCGCTGTGCCGCACCGGTCTCTTCCGCTCCGTAGGTCCGCATTTCCATCCTCATGCCGTTGCGGCGCGCCCGGCCTCGATCGAGGCAAGGTACATGATGTTGTTCTCGGTCATCCTGTCGCCGGCTACTTCGCCGGTGATCTCGCCTTCGCGCACCACCAGCACACGGTCGCACAGGCCGATCAGCTCCGGCAATTCCGACGAGATGACCAGGATGCCGACGCCGTCTTGTGCCAGGGCGCGCAGGATGCGGTGGATTTCCGCCTTGGCGCCGACGTCCACGCCGCGGGTCGGCTCGTCCAGAAAGATCACCTTGGGGTTGACCGAGAGCATCTTGGCGATGGCGACCTTCTGCTGGTTGCCGCCGGACAATGCCGAGGCCGCCTGGCGGATATCGCCGTATCTGAGGTTGAGCGAGCGGCCGAGCCGCGTCGCCAGGTCCTGCTCGCGCCTCTCGTCAACGATGCCGAATCTGGTGGCGACCAGCTCGAGCGAAAGTGCCGAGACATTCGCGGCGATCGACATGTCGAGGAAGATCCCGTCACCCTTGCGGTCCTCGGATAGATAGACGATGCCGTGGTCGATGCTGTCGCGATAATGGCGCAGGCGGAGCGCCCGGCCGTAGAGTTCGACCTCGCCGCTGGTCTCGCCTTCCAGCCGGCAGATTCCCCTGGCGATTTCGCTGCGCCCGGCGCCGATCAGGCCGGCGAGGCCCAGGATCTCGCCCTTCTTGAGGTCGAAGGTCACGTTCCTGTAGCGCGCCCGGTCGGTCAGGTTCCGCACCGCGAGAATGACTTCGTCCGATCGTTCGTGCGCCGCCAGCTTCGCGGGATAGAGGTTGTCGATGACGCGCCCGACCATCGCGGCGACGACGTCGCCGGGCGTGATTTCGCGGATGTCGCGGGTCATCACGTATTGGCCGTCCCGAAACACCGTCACCCGGTCGCAGTTCTCGAAGATCTCGGCCATGCGGTGCGTGATGTAGATGATGGAGATGCCCTGGTCGGCCAGGCGGCGCATGATGCCGAACAGGATCTTCGCCTCCCGCTCGGTCAGCGCCGCGGTGGGTTCGTCCAGGATCAGCACGCGGCAATCCAGGGTGAGGGCCTTGGCGATCTCGACCAACTGCTGCTGCGAGATCGAGAGGTCGCGAACCAGGGCCGTGGGGGGTACGTCGCAGAGCGTACCGAGGGCGGCCTTCGCCTTTGCCTCGATGGCTCGGAAATCCATCAGCAGCGACCGGCTGATGCTGGTCGCGCACATGCAGATATTCTCCGCCACCGAGACGTCGGGGCAGAGGGCGATCTCCTGGTGCACCAGGCCGATGCCGAGGCGTTGCGCCACTGCCGGCGACGTGATCTCGACCAATTCGTCGTCAATGTAGATCTCGCCGCTGTCGGGCCGGATGATGCCGTCGACGATGTTCATCAGCGTGGACTTTCCGGCGCCGTTCTCGCCGGCAATGGCGTGGATCTCCCCCCGGCGCAGGTCGAAATCGACCCCGCGCAGGGCCTGGACCGGGCCGAAGGACTTGCTGACCCCGGAGAGTTTCAGGACGAGATCGTTTTCCATGGTGGTCTTCATGCGTTGCTTGCCGCGCCGGTGCCGCCCGGGCCGTGAAAGGAGCGGGCGACACCGGAATTAGCGCGGCGGGCCCTCAATTCGGGTCCCGGCCTTCCATGTACTTGTTGAGGTCGAAGGAATCCGCGTTTTCCTTGGTGATCACCGCGAACCCGTTGTCGATGAACGGAATCTGCATCGGATTATAGCCCGACACCTTGTAGTCGTTGAACGGGTCGAACATGTCGGGATGCGCCGCCAGGTAGGTCGCGATGAATCCCATGAAGCCCTGGACGCCCTGGTTCGGGTTGAGCGCCATGTGGATATTGCCGGCCTTGATGTGCTCGAGCGTGGTCGGCGTGATGTCGGCATGCATGATGAGGACCTTGGCCTTGGCCTCCAGGATGGCGGCCACCGCGCCTTCGGCCGAGCCGGCCTCGGGAATCCAGATTGCCGCCAGATTGGGATTGGCCTGCAGGATCGAGGCGGTTGCCCGATAGGCGGCACTGGTGTCCTGGTTCGTGGCCTGGCGCCCGACCAGCTTCATGTTCGGGTAGTTCTGTTCCATATAGGCAATGAGAGCCGTCACGCGCAGGTCATGGTTGCTCTGGCCCGGATTTTCCAGAACCGCATATTCGGCGCTGTCGCCGACCTGCTTGACGATTTCCTCGGCGGCAAACCTGGCCTCGGCGAGGTTGTCCGAAGTGATATAGGCGGTCCGCTTCGATTTCGGTGAATCCGCCGCGAACGTGACCACGTCGACGCCGCTTTCGATGGCCCGGTTGATGGGCTCGATGAAGGGATCGGACTGCATCGGGTGCAGCAGGATGCCGGCCGGCTGCTTTACCAGATCCTGCTCGAAGGAGGCGATCTGCTTGGTGATGTCGTAATCCGGCGTGCCCGAGAAGATGGTCTCGCAGCCCATGGCCTCGGCCGCCTGCTTGAAACCCTGATAGACCGGCACCCAATAGGGATGGGCCGAGACCATCACGTTCATGATGTAGGTTTCGCCCGGTTCGCACTGGAACTTGCTGTTGGCCGCGGCGCCGCCCGCTGTCGCCAGCATCGCCGCCGTCACCGCCGAGGCGATCGCCCCGGCAAATCCAAGCCGTCTCATGGTTTCCTCCTGAATGAACTTTTTGTTGGCTCTTGCTGTCGAGCGTCGCAACTCTCGACCATGGATGCAATATTTTTCATGGCGCAAATTTTCTTGCGCAAGCGAGTCAGTAGCGAATGAACAATGCGCCTGTCAACCGAAATGGCAAAAATTGCGTTCAATGAAATAAATTTCAGTTGCGACGGGATTCTGGCCGAGGGGCCGTTTCCACCCAGCGACTTGGGACTATTGCCCGGCTGCGCGCGCGACGGCCCAGCCGGCGCCTATGGCAGGGCGTGCCGGCCGCTTGTGTCCCCGCTTGTGTCCCTGGCGGTCCGGCGATCAGGCGATCCAGGGATCGTCGGCGCGCAGTTCGATGATGGTGGGCCTGTTGCGCGCGGCTGCCGACTTCATCTCCGCGCCGAGCGCCGCATAGCTGTCCGGGCGCCGCGCTTCCCAGCCGAAGCCCTTGGCGATGGTCTGGAAATCGGGCGTGAAGATGTCGACGCCGATCGGCTGGATCTGGCGCCCGACCATGTAGTTCTTGATCTCGCCATAGCCGTCATTGTTCCACAGCAGGACGATCAGCGGCACTTCGGCCTCGACTGCCGCCGCCAGCTCCCCGATGGTGAATTGCAGTCCGCCATCGCCGGCCAGTACCACCACCGGGCGGTCGGGGGCGGCGAGCTTGGCGCCGAGGCCGGCTGGCAGGCCATAGCCCAGCGTGCCATAGCCGGTCGAGGAACTGAAATAGGAGCGCGGCCGCGGCGCCTCATAGCTCTGGTTGAGCGCATAGACATGCTCGGCGGAATCGCCCACCAGGATCATGTCGGGGAGGGCCGCGCTCACTGCCTCGATGATCTTCTGGTGGCGATGCACCGCCGGCCACCAATGCTTTTTCGCTGCCTGGCGGATTGCCGCCGCGCGCCGGGCGCCGGGCGTGTCTCCGTTGGCCGCGGTGGCGGCGATGCCCAGCGCGCGGTTGATCTCGGCCAGCGCCGCGCCGGCATCCGCGACGATCGGCAGATCGGCACCGAAGCCGCGCACCAATTGCTCGGGGTCGATGTCGATGCGGATGAGCTTGCCGTCGAACACGAAGGGCTTCGGATCGGGATACATTTCGGTCTCGCCGAATTCCGAGCCCACGGCCAGCACCACATCCGCCTCGCGGATCGCCTGATGGATCGGCGGATAGGCCATGTTTTCGCCGGCGCGCAAGGGGTGGCCCGGCGGCAGGATGCCCTTGGCATTGGCGGTATGGATCACCGGCGCGTCAAGGTGCTCGGCCAGTGACCGTGCCGCTTCGGCAGCGTCGGCGGCACCGCCGCCCAAAACCATCAGCGGCGATTTGGCGTCGCGCAGCCAGGCGACGGCCCGTTCCAGTTCTGCCCGGCGCGGCGCCGGCGCCAGGGGAATGTTGCGCGGTGCCACGATGTCCCTGGCCGCCACCTGCATGGTGATGACGTCGATGGGGATTTCGATGTGGACCGGGCGCGGCCGGCCGCTGCGGAAGATGGCAAAGGCGCGGGCCAATACCTGGGGCAGTTGTTCCGGCCGCAGCAGGGTATGGCTGAAAGCGGCGACGCCGGCCACCAGGTTGCGCTGCGAGGGTAGTTCATGCAGCCGCCCGTCACCCATCGCCAGTTCCTCGGTCCGGTTGACGCTCGAGATCACCAGCATGGGCACCGAATCGGCATAGGCCTGGCCCATGGCGGTCAGGATATTGGTCATGCCGGGGCCGGTGATGATGAAGCAGACGCCCGGTTTGCCGGAGACGCGGGCATAGCCGTCGGCCATGAAGCCCGCACCCTGTTCGTGGCGCGGCGTCACATGGCGGATCCGGGTCATTGGCAGGCCGCGATAGAGCTCGACGGTATGCACACCGGGGATCCCGAACACCAGGTCGACGCCATAGGCCTCGAGCAACTGAACCAGCAATTCGCCACAGGTTGCCATGATCCTTGTCCCCGATCCTTGTGCCCGGAAAAATGCGCCTTGAAAAAGCGCGAAAGTCCCGCCGGGATAGAGCATGGTCGGTGTCGCGGTTCAACCCCGCTGGAAGAAATGAAAACGCTGTCTTGACGAGACGCCGGCAGGCATTTAAGCATATTGTATGACAATAACTGGGCCGGCCCTGCGACGCCGGACCCGGATCGACAAGAAGTCGCGGCCGATCACGGGAGGATATCGTGCTGCCCAAGCAGAACCAGGCCGGGCGGAATCAGGCTGCGCGCGACAGTGACGCTGCGCGTCGGCCGTTTGCGCGTCGCAGCACCCATGCCCAAGTGCTGCACGAAGTGGGCGAGCGGATCCTCTGCGGTGTCTTCGCCTCCGGCGCGATCATGCCCAGCGAAACGGCACTTTCCGACGAATTGCAGGTCAGCCGCCCGGTATTGCGCGAGGCGATCAAGGTGCTGGCTGCCAAGGGCCTGGTCGATTCGCGACCCAAGATCGGCACGCGGGTGAAGCCGCGCGAAGACTGGAACATGCTCGACCCCGACATCCTGGCCTGGGGCTTCGCCTCGCCAGAGGCCGAGCAATACGCCATCGCGCTCTCGGAAATGCGCCGCATCCTGGAGCCGGCCGCAGCAGCGCTGGCAGCAAGGCGCGCGACCGACGCGCAGATCGAGCGCATCAGCCTCGCCTATGACCGCATGGCGTCGGCGGCGGAGGACAGCGAGGACAGTTTTGCCGGCGACCTTGCCTTTCACAAGGCGATCCTGGCGGCGACCGGCAATGCCTTCCTGGCCTCGACCGGACATGTGATCGAATCGGCACTTCTCTTCAGCTTCAAGCTGTCGAGCCGCAACAGGGGGGCGCGGACCCATTCGCTGCCGCGCCATGCCGCGGTCCTGGAAACCATCGCCGCGCACGATCCCGAGGCGGCGCAGCATGAAATGGAACTGCTGCTGGACGAAGCCTGGGCCGATATCGCGGCTTTGCTGGGGGTCGAGGCCGTGCCGGCGGTCGGCGCCAGGATGCCGGTGCGGATCGGAAAGGTTCGCCGCAAGCAATGAACTACCTCGCGCGCCGGCAGCGTCATCCTGCCGACGCGGATCACATCACGATGACGAACAACCAAATGAAGCAACGGGAGGAAACAATGCGCAAGAAGACTTGGTTGCTGACCTTCGCGGCGATGGGCGTCGCGCTGGGCCTGGGTTCGGTCGCCGCCGTGCCGGCCAATGCCGACACGGCCGACAAGAAGATCGCCCTCTCCAACAACTATGCCGGCAATTCCTGGCGCCAGGCCATGCTGAAGAGCTGGGAAAAGGTAACCGGCCAGGCGGTGGCCGACGGCATCGTGGCCGAGGCCTCGGCCTTCACCACTTCCGAGAACCAGGTGACCGAGCAGGCGGCGCAGATCCAGAACCTGATCCTGCAGGGCTATGACGCCATCGTCGTCAATGCCGCCTCGCCGGATGCGCTCAACGGCGCCGTCAAACAGGCCTGCGATGCCGGCATCGTCGTCGTCTCTTTCGACGGCATCGTCACCGAGCCCTGCGCCTGGCGCATCGCCGTCGACTTCAAGAAGATGGGCGCCATCCAGCTCGACTACCTGGCCGAGAAGATCCCCGATGGCGGCAATGTCCTCGAGATCCGCGGCCTTGCCGGCGTCTTCGTCGATGACGAGATCCATGCCGGCATCCAGGAAG
Organism: Dongia mobilis; assembly: GCF_004363235.1. GTDB lineage: Bacteria > Pseudomonadota > Alphaproteobacteria > Dongiales > Dongiaceae > Dongia > Dongia mobilis. The sequence continues at coordinate 72,499 of NZ_SNYW01000011.1, read as the reverse complement.
GTGTGGCCAAGCACAGCCAGTTCAAGATCGTCGGCTCGGTCCATGGCGACTGGGCCCAGGAAGTGGCGCAGAAGGCCGTGGCTGGCATCCTGCCGTCGCTGCCCGAGGTGAAGGCGGTGGTGACCCAGGGTGGCGACGGCTACGGTGCGGCCCAGGCCTTCAAGGCCGCCGGTCGCCCGACGCCGCTCATCATCATGGGTAACCGCCAGGACGAACTGGCCTGGTGGAAGGAGCAGAAGGACGCCAATGGTTACGAGACCATGTCGGTCTCGATCGCGCCCGGCGTCTCGACGCTGGCCTTCTGGGTGGCGCAGCAGATCCTCGACGGCCAGGAAGTGCCGAAGGATCTCGTGGTGCCGTTTCTGCAGATCAACCAGGGTGATCTCGAGAAGTCGCTGGAGACCACGGAGAAGGGTGGTGTCGCCAATGTCGAGTATTCGCTCGACGACGCCAAGGCCGTGATCGCCGGCAAGTAACGAGAAGACTGCCATGACCCAGCCGCCGCGCGAGATCGTCAATCTCGGCAACATCGCCAAGGCCTTCGGCGCCGTCCGGGCGCTTGCAGGTGTCGATCTTGCCGTGGCGGCTGGGGAATGCGTCGGTCTGGTCGGCCATAACGGTGCCGGCAAGTCGACGCTGATGAATGTCCTGGCTGGAACGCTGGCACCGGACAGCGGCAGCATCGTCATCGACGGAAAGGATCTCGGTCGCCGCTATGATGTCCGTGTCGCGCATCAGCATGGCATCCGCTGCGTGTTCCAGGAATTGTCGCTCTGCCCCAATCTGACGGTGGCCGAGAACGCCCGCATCTTCCACAAGAGCCTCACCGGTTTCGGCTGGAAGAGGCGGGCGGCAGGGCTCATTGCTGCGAAACTCGACGAGATCTTTCCCGGCCACGACATCCAGCCCGGCGACACAGTCGGTGATCTTTCCATCGGTCGCCGCCAGATGGTCGAGATCGCGCGCGCCTTCACCGTGACCGACGAACCGCTGGGTCTCGTCATCCTGGACGAGCCGACCTCGTCGCTGGATGCCGTCACCGCGGGGCAATTGCTGGGCTTCGTCCGCCGCCTCGTGGCCGGTGGCACCAGTGTTATCCTGATTTCCCACATGCTGGGCGAGGTACTGGGCGCCTGCAGCCGCATCGTCGTCATGAAGGATGGCGGCGTGGTGGCAGGCCGGCCGGCCGCCGACTTCACCCGCGATTCCCTGGTGGCCGCCATGGGGACGGTGGTGGAGGCGCATGATGCCCCGGCGGCGGCGAGCTTGACGGCCCAACGCCAGGGCTCCGTCATGGTCAAGGCGCGGGTGAAGATTCAGCCGGATGACCGTGCCTTCGTCGCCCATCGCGGCGAAATCATCGGTCTGGCCGGCCTCGCCGGTCATGGCCAGACCAAAATGCTGCTGCAGATCTATGCAGCCGCGACCAGGCGCGATCTCTTCGCCGAGGTGGCGGCGCCCATCGCCATCATCGCCGGCGACCGCCAGACCGACGGCATCTTTCCGCTCTGGTCGATCGGCGAGAACGTCACCATCCGCTCGCTGCCGCGCATGGTGCGGCATTTCCTCATCGACCAGACGGCGGCGCGGGCGATGGCCGCGGAATGGCACCGCCAGATGCGCATCAAGACGCCCGACATGGACCACAACATTCTCTCGCTCTCCGGCGGCAACCAGCAGAAGGCGCTGTTCGCCCGGGCGCTCGGCTCCGACGCGGAAATCGTGTTGATGGATGATCCCATGCGCGGCGTCGATGTCGGCACCAAGCTCGAGGTCTATGAGCGCATCCGGCAGGAGGCGGGAGCAGGGCGTACCTTCCTCTGGTACACCACTGAAACGGACGAGTTGGCGCATTGCGATCATGTCTATGTGTTCCGCAACGGCATCATCGTCGACGATTTCCCGCGGGCGGAATTGACCGAGGCCCGCGTGCTGCGTGCCTCCTTCCACGAGGCGGCGTGAGGATGCTGCAACGCTTCGTCAATCCGCGCCTGCTGCGCTCGGCCCTGCCGGCCTTGTCCTTCGCCATCCTGCTGGTCGCCATCTTCTATACCCAGCCGCGGACCATGAGCTATTTCGGGCTCAACCTGATGCTGCAATACGCCGTGCCGATCGCGCTGGCGACGCTCGCCCAGATGTTTGTCATCACGGTCAACGATCTCGACCTTTCCATCGGCCCCTTCGTCGGCCTGGTCGCCTGCATCGGCGCCACCTTCCTCTACGAGACGCCGCTCTTGGGCATTCTCATGCTGCTCGGCTGCATCCTGCTCTATGCCGCCATGGGGGCGCTCATTCATCTGCGCAACCTGCCCTCGATCGTGGTGACGCTCGGCATGTCCTTCGTCTGGCTGGGGATCGCGGTGCTGGTCCTGCCCACGCCCGGCGGCAAGGCGCCGGAATACCTGAAGGCGTTGATGTCGCTGCAGGTGCCGCTGGTGCCGTTTCCCATCGTCGCGGCTATCGTGATTGCCGTGGTCGTTCACGTCGCCTTGATGTATTCCTCCTACGGTGTGGTGCTGCGTGGTGCCGGCGGCAATCCCAGGGCGGTGGCGCGGGCCGGCTGGTCGCTGCTGAAGACCAAGATGATCATGTTCGGCCTCGCCGGTTTCTTCGGCGTCCTTTCGGGCCTGTCGCTGATCGGCCTCACCACATCGGGCGATGCGCATATCGCCGACCGCTACACCCTCTATTCCATCGCCGGGGCAATCCTCGGCGGTGCGGAATTCGTCGGTGGGCGGGTTTCGCCGGTGGGTGCTGTCCTCGGCGCGCTGACGCTGACCCTGGCCGGCTCGTTCCTCATCTTCCTGCGCGTTTCGCCGGACTGGCAGATTGGCGCCCAAGGGGCGATCCTTATCCTGGTCCTCGCCCTGCGTGCCCTCATCAGCCGGGGAGAGGTGCGATGAATGTCGTGGCGTTCCTCGGCGGCCGCGCCTGGATCTGGTCCTTCATCGCGACCGCACTGGTCTGGCTGGCGACCGTGGCCTTCACCGGCGGAACCGGTGGCGGGCAGATCCTCACGGCCGCGCTCTCCTTCGCCATCTTCACGGTGATCGTCGGCATCGGCCAGATGTTCGTCATCACCACCGGACCGGGCAATGTCGATCTCTCGATTCCGGCCACCATGGCGCTCTCCGGCGCGGTGACCACCAAGTTGATGGATACCCAGAACGAAATGATTGCGCTGGGCGTCGTCGTGGCACTCGGCATCGGCATCGGCGTCGGGCTCGGCAACTACTTGCTCATTCGCCTGCTGCGCATTCCGCCCATCATCGCGACGCTTTCCGCCTCCTTCCTGGTGCAATCGACCGCCATCGCCTATGGCCGGGGCCTGCGCATCAAGCCGCCGCCGCTGCTGGCCGATTTCACCACGGCCCAGGTGGCCGGCGTGCCGGTGCTGGCAGCCTGCGGCATCGTCTTCACCGTCGTCATGGGTGTGGTGCTGGCCCGCACCCTCTATGGCCGCTCGGTGCTGGCGGTGGGGCAGAACATGCGCGCGGCCTGGCTCGCCGGCATCAATGTCGAGCGGACGCGGCTTTTCACCTATGTGCTCTCCGCCATGCTGGCGGGGCTCGCCGGTCTGCTGCTCTCCGGCTTTTCCGGCGGGTCGTCCCTCAACATGGGCGAGGAATACCTGCTGGCCTCGATCGCGGTGGTCGTCATCGGCGGTACCTCGGTCGCCGGCGGCCGCGCCAACGTGCCGGGCATCTGGGGGGCAGCCCTCTTTCTCTATCTGCTGGTCACGATGCTCAACACGTTCGGCGCCAGTGCCGGCCTGCGCCTCATCCTGACCGGTCTCATCATCATCGCCGTCATCACCCTCGCGGGCGGTGGCGAGCAGCAGAAACGCTAGGGGAGGACAGCCATGTCACTGGTGAGCGATGCCTACGAATATTATGATCCGCGCTTCCGGTCGCTGACCGTACCGATTGCCAAGGTGGAGAAACTCTATGACGGCTGCCGCTGGGCGGAAGGCCCGGTCTGGTTCGGCGACGGCAATTTTCTGGTCTGGAGCGATGTCGCCGAGAACCGCATGCTGCGCTGGGTGCCGGGTCTGGGTGTGGGCGTGTTCCGCGCCTATTCCAACAATTCCAACGGCAACACCCGCGACCGCCAGGGTCGCCTCGTCACCTGCGAGCATCTGACCCGCCGCGTCACGCGGACCGAAGCCGATGGCAGCATCACCGTGATTGCCGATCGCCATGCCGGCAAGCGCCTCAATTCGCCCAATGACGTGGTGGTGAAATCCGACGGCTCGGTCTGGTTCACCGATCCCAGCTACGGCATCCTTTCCGATTACGAGGGCGAGCGCGCCGAGCCGGAACAGAGCGGCTGCCATGTCTTCCGTGTCGATCCCGCGGGTGGCATCAGCATTGTCGCCGACGATTTCGTGAAGCCCAACGGTCTCGCCTTTTCACCGGACGAGAAGATCCTCTATGTCGCCGATTCCGGCCGCTCCCATGACGCGAACGGGCCGCATCATATCCGCGCCTTCGAGGTGGGCGAGGGCGGCAAACTCGCGAAATCGCGCGTCTTCGCCGAGATCGAGCCTGGCGTGCCCGACGGCTTTCGCGTCGATACGGCGGGCAATGTCTGGACCAGCGCCCAGGACGGCGTCATCTGCCTCAGCCCGGAAGGCACAAGGCTTGGGCGCATCAAGCTGCCCGAGATGGTCAGCAACCTCACCTTCGGCGGGGAGAAGCGCAACCGCCTCTTCATCACGGCGACCTCGTCGCTCTATGCCGTCTATGTCAGCGCCAATGGCGCGCAACGTCCCTGATCGATGGAATTTGGCATGCACATTACACTGACAGCGCAATCCGTCCTGCCCGATGACGGCCTCGCCGGTACGCTACTGGGCCGCGTTTGGGTGCCAGGGCGTCCAGGCGGGCCTTGCGTCGTTCTGGCGACGGACGCGGGGCTCAAGGATCTGACGCCGGCCTATGCCACCATGTCGGCCCTGCTGGCGGAAGAAAACCCCGTCACGGCGGCGCGCGAGGCGGCAGCAAAGGCGCCGGTGATCGGCAGCCTTGCCGATGTTCTCGCCAACACGCCGCCTGATAGTCGCGACGAGACGAAACCCTATCTGCTCTCGCCCATCGACCTGCAGGCGATCAAGGCTTGCGGCGTCACCTTCGCCGTCAGCATGCTGGAGCGCGTGATCGAGGAGCGGGCCAAGGGCGACCCCCAGGCCGCCGAGGGCATCCGCCAGGTGATCGACCGCGAGATCGGCGGTGATCTCCGGCGCATCAAGCCGGGCTCGGCCGAGGCCGACCGGCTGAAGCAGGCGCTGATCGAACGAGGCATGTGGTCGCAATATCTCGAGGTCGGGATCGGCCCCTATGCCGAGGTCTTCACCAAGTCGCAGCCGATGTCCTCGGTCGGCGCCGGCGCCGATATCGGCATCCATCCTGAATCCAGCTGGAACAATCCCGAGCCGGAGATCGTGCTGGTGGTGGACCCCAGGGGCCGCATCGTCGGTGCCACCCTCGGCAATGACGTCAATCTGCGCGATTTCGAGGGCCGCTCGGCCCTGCTGCTGGGCCGCGCCAAGGACAACAACGCCTCTGCGGCATTGGGGCCGTTCATCCGCCTGGTGGACGAAACCTACGACCTCGACGACATCCGTGCCGCCGATCTCCGGGTCAAGGTGGAGGGGCTCGACCAGTTCGTGCTTGATGACAAGTCGTCGATGTCGCTGATCAGCCGCGACATCGCCGATCTCGCCGGCCAGACGCTCAGCAAGAACCACCAGTATCCGGACGGGCTGGTGCTCTATGTTGGCACCATGTTCGCGCCGATCAAGGACCGCGACACGCCGGGTGGCGGCTTCACCCACAAGGTGGATGACATCGTCACGATCTCGACGCCGAAACTTGGCGCGCTGGTCAATCGCGTGCGGCATTGCCCGGATGTGGCGCCCTGGACCTTCGGCACGGGTGCCCTGATGCGCAACCTCGCCGCGCGCGGCCTGCTGGCGCAGAAGTAATCAAGACCTATCAGAGGATCAGATGAGCAACAGATTGGCCGGCAAGACGGCATTGGTGACGGCGGCGGCCCAGGGCATCGGCCGCGCCAGTGTCGAGAAGTTCGCAGCGGAAGGGGCGAAGGTCATCGCCACCGACATCAACCTGGCGAAGCTGGAGGGTTTTCCGGCGGGCGTCGTCACGCGCCGCCTCGACGTCATGAATGCCGACGAGATAGCGCGCGCGGCGGCCGAGATCGGTGCCGTCGACGTGCTGCTGAACTGCGCAGGCGTGGTGCATGGCGGCAGCGTGCTGGAATGCAGCGAGGAAGATTTCGATTTCGCCGTCACTCTCAACATGCGCGGCGCCTATCGCATGATCAAGGCGTTCCTGCCCGGCATGCTGCAGAAGGGCCAAGGCTCGATCATCAACATCGCCTCGGTCGCCTCGTCGATCAAGGGTGTACCCAACCGCTTCATCTACGGCACGACCAAGGCGGGCCTGATCGGGCTCACCAAGGCGGTGGCGGCGGATTTCATCGGCAAGGGGATCCGCTGCAACGCGGTCTGTCCGGGTACGGTGCAGACGCCCTCGCTGGACGAGCGCATCAATGCCAATCCGGATGCCGAGGCGGCGCGCAAGGCGTTCATCGCGCGCCAGCCCATGGGGCGCCTGGGGCGGCCGGAGGAAATCGCGGATATCTGCGTTTATCTCGCCTCGGATGAATCGGCCTTCACGACCGGTACGGAATTCATCATCGACGGTGGCATGACACTCTAGCAAAAGGGAGGTCGCGATGGCGGCAATCGAGAAGGTGGGCCTCATCGGCGCCGGGCTGATGGGCCACGGCATCGGCAAGAACATCCTGCTGAAGGGCTTCAAGCTCACCGTACTGGCTCATCGCAACCGCAAGCCGGTCGATGATCTGATCGGTCGCGGTGCCACGGAGGCGAAGAGCCCGGCGGAACTGGCGGCAGCGAGCGACCTCGTCATCACCTGCGTCGGCAACTCGCCGCAGCTGGAGGACATCATGCGCCGCGCCGACGGTGTGCTGGCCGGCCTGCGGCCGGGGACCATTATCGCCGATTGCACCACCGCCCAGCCACAATCGACCGAGGCGCTGGCGGCCGAGACGGCGGCGAAGGGCGGCCATTTCGTCGACACGCCGCTGACCCGCACGCCGAACGAGGCCGAGGCCGGCAAGCTCGGCGTCATGACCGGCGGCGATCCCGCCATCCTCGCGCGCATCCGTCCGGTGATCGATGCCTTTGCCGATACGGTGGTGCATTGCGGCCCGGTTGGCGCCGGCCACAAGGTCAAGCTGCTCAACAATCTGCTGGCCCTGGCCGCCGCCGCGGTGACGGTGGAAGCATTCGCGGTGGCGAAGAAGGGTGGCGTCGATCTCAACGCCCTGCGCGAGATCGTGACGGCAGGCGGGGCCAACAGCGTCATGTTCCAGCGCCTCGCCAGCTATCACCTCGACGGCGACAAGAGCCAGCTGCAATTCGCGCTTGCCAACGCCCAGAAGGACCTGCGCTATTGCCTGCAGGTGGCGGAAGGGGCGGCAGTGCCCACCCCGGTCGCGGCGGCGGCGCACCAGCTTTATACGCTCGCCATCGGCATGGGCTATGGCGAGCGCTATGTCCCGACCACCCTGGATGCGCTGCTGTCTCTCGGTCAGAAACCTGTCTAAAAACTGACGAAATCGCGATCAAATGTCGCAGTTTGGCGATTTTTGTGTCGTTCTAATGGGTTAACGGCTTGCGAGGCCAGCGGGGCCATGGCATAACCGCCCCCGTTTCGGTGCGCCGCGGGCGAGGCGCGCGCCGAGTCATTCTCCTCGAATGATGATGGTGGCCAGCATGCTCGACATGGTCCGGTACGATCTGGGGCGCCAGGATTCGGATGCCTACGATCCGACGCCCTATTACAACTGGTCGCATCCGGCCAAGGGCGACCTGGCAATCGGGTCCGATGCCCATCGCGATGCCTTCTGTCGCCTGCTGACCGACACCTACAATCCCTACAAGCCGGCGGTCATTCCCTGGCCGAAGCTGTCGGACGAGGAACTGGCGCGCCTCGCTGCCCTGCCGTTCTGGGATACCGCCGTCGCCATCGAGGGGCGCGCTTCCTTGCGCATGCAATGGCAGGCCGACCGCCTCGCCGACAAGCAGGTGGCAGCAGCCCTCTCCCTCAACGCCGCCGAGGAGCGCCGCCACAAGGAAGTGCTCCACAACATGCTGAGCTTCTACAAGATCGAGCTTGGCCCGGAACCCGTCTATCTGCCGCCGAAGGAGCCGGAATTCGGCTTCCTGCGCACCGGCTATGGCGAATGCATCAATTCCTTCTTCGCCTTCGGCCTTTTCGATATGGCGCGGAGTTCCGGCTTCTTCCCGCCGGCTCTGGTCGAGACCTTCGAGCCGGTGATCCAGGAAGAGGCGCGGCATATCATGTTCTTCGTCAATTATGTCGCCTGGCGCCGCGCCCGCCTCGGCCTGTTGCCGCGGCTCTGGTTCGACCTCAAATGCCTGGTGGCGATCGCCGAGCAGTTCGCCAACCGGATCGGCATGGCGATCGAGACCCGGCGCAGGCGCAGCAAGGTCAAGTCGAACTTCCTCACCGCTGGCGCCAGTTCGGTTGCCCGGGGCTTCTCCAAGAAGAAATTCTTCCAGCTCTGCCTCAGCGAGAACGACCGCCGCATGGCCGGCTACGATTCCCGCCTGCTGCGGCCGATGATGATGCCCCGCCTCGTTGGGCAACTGCTCCGCTTCATGAAATAGGCGCCGTTTCCCGTCCGGCTTGTGCCGTCCCGACCGATCTGCTAGACGATCCGGCGGTGGTTCCCCGACGGATGAAGTCCAGGGGATTAATAGGGAACACGGTGCGGACGACCCAGAAGGGGCCTATACCGTGGCTGCCCCCGCAACTGTAAGCGGCGAGGTTTCCGGCGCATTGCCACTGGCTCGATAACGAGCCGGGAAGGCCGCCAGAGACCGTCGAGCCGTGAGCCAGGAGACCTGCCACCGGCGTCGCGAAACGGGAAGAATACGGGGGAGTATCTTCACCGGATAGCAGGGGGCCGGCCCGGCTTGCCCCGCTGCCATTCCCGCCAGCGCGCTTCGGCAACTGCGTGTTCTCTCGGGGAGTGGATTCATGCATATCATGGAAGGTTTCCTGCCGGTGCAGCACAGCATCGGTTGGGGTCTCGCCAGTGCGCCGTTTCTGGTGCACGGCGCCAACAGGATTCGGAAAATTCTGCGCGAACAGCCGGAGGCGCGGCCGATGCTGGCGGTCTCCGGTGCGTTCCTGTTCGTGCTCTCGGCCTTGAAGCTGCCCTCGGTGACTGGCAGCTGCTCGCATCCGACCGGGGCCGGTCTCGGCACCGTGTTGTTCGGCCCCTCGGTGGTCGCGGTGCTGAGCGCCATCGTGCTGCTGTTCCAGTCGCTGCTGCTGGCCCATGGCGGTCTCACCACTTTGGGGGCCAACATCTTCTCCATGGGCATTGCCGGTCCGCTCATCGCCTATGCCGTCTTCAAGGGCGCCAAGGCGCTGGGGGCAGGCATCGGCATCGGCGTCTTCCTGGCGGCCTTCTTTGCCGATCTCGGCACCTATGTCGTCACCTCGCTGCAGCTGGCGCTGGCCTTCCCGGACCCGGCCAGCGGCATTGCCGGTGCGGCGACCAAGTTCCTCGGCGTGTTCGCGATCACCCAGGTGCCGCTCGCCATCACCGAGGCGCTGCTGACCGTCGTCGTCGTCAACCTGCTGCTGCAGCGCGGCGTCAACAAGGATGCCAGCCTGCAGACCCTGTCGCGGAGTGCGCTGTGATGACCCGCCAGAACCTGATCCTCATCGCCTTGGCGATCGCCATCTCCATTCTGCCGCTGTTCATGTTCAGTGACGGCTCGGCCGAGTTCAGCGGCGCCGATGGCCAGGCGGAGGGCATCATCCAGGAACTGCACCCGACCTATGAACCCTGGGCGGCGCCGCTCTGGGAACCGCCCTCGGGCGAGATCGAAAGCGCGCTTTTCGCGCTGCAGGCGGCGATCGGTGCCGGTATCCTCGGCTATGTGCTCGGGCGCCGGCACGGCCGCAAATCCGCCTGACCCCGCAAGCATGATCCGCGCGATCGACATCGCGGCGCGCGGCAATCGCTGGGCCGGGCGCCACCCGGCGGAAAAGATGGTGCTGTATCTGGGCGGCCTTGCCATCGTCATGGCGGCACCCCGGGCGCATCTGCCGGCAGCGGGGATTGGCGTCGGCATCGTCGCAGTCATCGCCTCCCTGTGCCTCGCGCGGGTGCCGACACGGCTCTATCTTGGCCTGGTCGCGGTGCCGACCGGCTTCCTGCTGACCAGCGTGGCGACGCTCGCCGTCTCGCTCGACTGGTCGGATGGCTGGCGCCTGGCGCTGGCGCCCGATGCCTGGGCGACGATCTGGCCGCCCTGCGTGCGGGTGCTGGCGACGCTTGCCTGCCTGATCGGCCTCGCCACGACCACGCCGGTCAGCGATCTGCTGGCCTTTCTGGGGCGCGTCGGCGTGCCGGCCTTCCTCACCGATCTCGCGCTGATGATCTATCGCCAGATCTGGGTGACCGCCGAAATCGTCGAGCGCAGCATTGCCGCGCAAAGGGCGCGGCTCGGCTTCGGCGGCTATCGCGGCACGCTGCGCTCGCTGGGTATCGTGGCGGCAACCTTGTTCCCGCGTCTCCTCGCGCGTTCGCACCGCCTGGAGCTGGGGCTGGCGGCGCGCAATTTCGGCGGCCGGCTGGCCTTTCTCGAATCCGGCGCGGCTGCCTCGCCGGCACGAATCGCCGTGACGGGCCTGGTCCTCGCAGCGACCGCGCTTGCTGCCGCATTGCTGCCGGTGGCACCGTGAAGCTTTCCTTCGATCAGGTGCACTATCGCTACGCCGATGGCAGCCCGGCGCTGGAGGCTGTCTCGCTCGATCTCGCGGCGCGGCGGATCGCCCTCCTGGGGTGCAATGGCGCCGGCAAGACGACGCTGCTCCTGCACATGAACGGCAGCCTGCGGCCAACCGGTGGCAGGGTTCGCATCGATGGCGCCGACGCCAGCTATGATTCCGCCGGCCTCACCTCTCTGCGGCAGCGCGTCGCCCTGGTGCTGCAGGACCCCGACGACCAGCTCTTTGCCGCGACGGTGGCCGAGGATGTTTCGTTCGGGCCGATGAATCTGGGGCTCGACCGGGCCGCGGTCGCGGCGCGTGTCGCGGAGGCACTGGCCGAGATGGATATCGCCGATCTCGCCCGTCGCGCCACCCATGCGTTGAGTTTCGGCCAAAGGAAGCGCGTCGCCATTGCCGGCGCCCTTTCCATGCGGCCCGAGATCCTGGTGCTGGACGAGCCCACGGCCGGCCTCGATCCGCTCGCCAAGAGGAACCTGCTGGCGACGCTCGACGGCTTGGCGATGCGCGGCGTGCAGATCGTCTTCTCGACCCATGACGCCGATCTTGCCTATGCCTTCGCCGATCACCTGGTCCTGTTGCATCGCGGTCGCGTCCTGGCAAGCGGGGCAAGTGCGGAACTGGGCGGCGACGCCGCGACCTTTGCCGCGGCGGGGCTGGAAGCGCCCTATCTCCCGCGCCTGATTGCGGCCCTGACGGCTCTCCATCCCGGTCTTGCCGATCACCGCCTGCGCACGCGCGAGGATCTGCTGGAGATTCTTGCCGCGCTGCCGTCCTCCGGCACTCATTCCCAACGCCGCCGCTCCAGCTAGGAACGTCGGCGTATAAGCGGGTTCCTTTGGGCTTTCATTGCCAACTGAAGCGCCGCCTCGGCGAGATTCACCGGTATGGCATTAACTCTATCGCATCAAATTTGAGGCAATACTGGCGCATTGTCTGTTGCGTCCGTTTGCATTCTCCAGCCGCGATGGAGGCGTTTGATGACCGCGCTTTTCAAGAACCTCAAGATCTCCTGGCAGATCCAGCTGGTCAGTCTGATGGCGGGCCTCGGCTTCGCCGCCATCCTTGTCGTCTATCTGCTGGTTGACGGCGCGCGCGAACGCGAGCAGGTCCGCGCCAATGCCGCGACGGGAATCTATGTGACGGCACAGGAACTGCGCTACGAGTTCCTGAACGCGCGCCGCCGCGAAAAGGATTTCATCATCCGCCTCGAGGAGAAATATGTCGCCGATCACGACGCCGTCATGCAGGCAATCGAGGCCGACCTCGCCCAGGTGGAGGCAGCAGACAAGGCCGGCGCCTTCAAGTCCGACATCGCTGCCATCCGCGACGGGGTGGGCGTCTATCGCGCCGCCTTCCAGACCCTGGCCGGGCACTGGATCGAGATTGGCCTCACCGATGAACTCGGGCTGCGCGGCCAGTTGCGCAAGTCGGTGCACAATGTCGAGGAAAAGCTGAAGACCCTGGGTCTCGACAAGCTCACCATCACCATGCTGATGCTGCGCCGTGCCGAGAAGGATTTCCTGCTGCGCCTCGATGCCAGCTATGTGGAACGCCATGCCAAGACCACGGCGGCGTTCCTGGCCGACCTCGGCGCTGCTAACCTGTTCGCCGAGGATCGCGATGCCATCAGGGTGCTGATGGAAAGTTATGCCGCCGATTTCCAGCGTGTGGCGGAACTGCGCCTCAAGCTGATCGATGACGAGAAGGCGCTCTCCGCGGCCTTCGCCGAAGTCGACCCCGTGGTGACGGCAATGATCGAACGGATCGACGGCGACTTCAGGTCGGCGAATGCCCGCGCGGCGGAGCTGGGCGTTGAGACCGCGCGCTGGATCCTGCTGGCGATCATTCTGACCGCGATCGTGGCGGCACTGGTTGCCATGTATATCGGGCGACGCATCTCGACCCCGATCGGTGCCATGACCGGGGCCATGCATGCGCTGGCCGGCGGGCAGCAGGACACGCCGATTCCGGCAACCGATTACCGCAACGAGATTGGCCGCATGGCGCAGAGCGTCGAAGTGTTCAAGAATGCCATGCTGGAATCGCAGCGCCTCGCCAGCGAGCAGGCCGAGGCGCAGCGCCGGCAATTGGAGCGCAGCGAGCGCATGCTGGCGCTCACGCGCAGTTTCGACAACGAGGTCGCGGCAGCGCTGGCCCAGGTCAACAGCGCCGTTGCCGCCATGGAGGATACGGCTCGGAGGATGGCACAATCGGCGCAGTCGGTCAGCACCGGCGCCCAGGCCGTGTCAGCGGGGGCCACCGAGGCCTCGACCAACGTCCAGACCGTGGCCGCGGCGACCGAGGAACTCAACGCCTCCATCGGCGAGATCGGCAACCAGGTCAACATGTCGACCCGCGTCGCCGAGGAAGCGGTGGGCGAGGCGGAGCGCACCAGCGAAGTGGTGACCGGCCTTGCCGCCGCCGCCGACCGCATCGGCCAGGTGGTGACCCTGATCCAGGACATCGCCAACCAGACTAACCTGCTGGCCCTCAACGCCACCATCGAGGCGGCGCGGGCAGGCGAGGCCGGGCGCGGCTTTGCCGTGGTCGCCTCCGAGGTCAAGAACCTTGCCCAGCAGACCGGCCGCGCCACCGAGGAGATCGGCCAGCAGATCGGCGACGTGCAGCAATCGACCGGCACGGCGGTCACCGCCATCCAGCAGATTTCCACCACGATCAAGCGCAGCCACGAGATCGCCGCCACCATCGCCGCGGCGGTCGAGGAACAGAACGCCGCCACCAAGGAGATCGCCCGCAATGTCGAAGAAGCGGCCAAGGGCACCGAGGAGGTGACCCAGAACATTGCCGTGGTCAGCGATGCGGCAAGGTCCAGTTCCGAAGCGGCGGAAACGGTCCGCATTTCGGCCGGCGAACTGGCGCGGCAATCGGCCCAATTGGACCATCTGGTGAAGGGATTTCTGAGCGATGTGCGGGCGCTTTGATCATCGGAGGGTCGGTTACAACATCAAATCAACATGAATTGTGCCTTGAGTGTTGACATTTCCCGCAATTGGTGGCGAATGGTTGTCGGACAGGGATAACCGGCGGCGGGAGACGGCAGGTTCATGCAGGAGGCGATGGCACGGGCGCGCGCGCTCGCCTGCTGGTCGGGGCCGGTCGCGCCCGAGATCATCAAGGGCGGCATCACCAATGCCAATTTCCGCGTCGTCGATGGCGACCGGACCTGTTTCGTCCGCATCGGCGACGACATCCCGGTCCATGGCGTCATGCGTTTCAACGAACTGGCGGCCAGCCGGGCAGCCGCCGAATGCGGCCTGTCGCCCGCCGTCATCCATGCCGAACCCGGCGCCATCGTCTTCGACTTCGTCCAGGGCCATACCCTCGCCGCCGAGGATGTGCGGCGGCCGGAGATGCTCGACCGCATCCTGCCACTGATCCGCCGCTGCCATCGCGAGATGCCGCTTCATGTCACCGGCCCGGCGTTGATCTTCTGGGTGTTCCATGTGCTGCGCGATTACGGCCACTCGCTCAAGGCCGGGAACAGCCGCCATCTCGGCATTCTGCCGCGGCTCCTCGACATCGCCGCCGAGCTGGAAAAGGCGGTGGGGCCCGTCGAAATCGTCTATGGCCATAACGATCTGCTGCCGACCAATTTGATCGATGACGGCAGCCGCCTCTGGCTGATCGACTGGGATTACGCCGGCTTTAACTCGCCGCTCTTCGATCTCGCCAATCTCTGCTCCAACAACGAGGTGCCGGCGGCGGACGAGCAGCGGCTGATCGAGGCTTATTTCGAGAAGCCCGCCGGCGCCGAGCTGATGCGCCGCTACCACGCCATGAAATGCGCCTCGCTGCTGCGCGAGACCATGTGGAGCATGATCTCTGAGATCCACTCCACCCTCGATTTCGATTACCAGGCCTATACCGCCGAGAATTTGGCGCGCTTCGAACGCGCCCTCGGCGACTTCAGGAACATGTAGGAGTTTTCCATGGGCGACCTGCCGGCATCGGCGCGCGCAATCATCATCGGTGGCGGCATCATCGGCTGCTCGACCGCCTATCACCTCGCGAAACTCGGCTGGAAGGACGTGATCCTTCTCGAGCGGGGCAAGCTCACCTCCGGTTCCACCTGGCACGCGGCGGGGCTGGTCGGTCAGCTGCGCACATCGGCCAACATCACCCAGCTCCTCAAATATTCGGTCGAGCTCTACAACCGGCTGGAGGCCGAGACCGGCCTTGCCACCGGCTGGAAGATGAATGGCGGCCTGCGCCTTGCCTGCAACAATGAGCGCATGACCGAGATCAGGCGCCAGGCGACGACGGCACATTCCTTCGGCCTTGAGATGCATCTGCTGAGCCCCAAGGAAGCGCAGGACCTCTGGCCGATCATGGATATCGGCGATCTCGTCGGGGCGGCCTTCCTGCCGACCGACGGCCAGGCCAACCCGGCCGATATTTCGCAATCCCTCGCCAAGGGCGCGCGAATGAACGGTGTCAGGATCTTCGAGGAAACCGCCGTCACCGGCATCGAGGTGGCGAAGGGCAGGGCGGTCGCGGTGATGACCGACAAGGGCCGCATCGCCGCCGATGTCATCGTCAATTGCGCCGGGCAATGGGCGCGCGAATTGGGGGCGCTGGCCGGCGTCAACGTGCCGCTGCAATCGGTCCAGCACCAGTACATCGTCACCGAGGCCATGGCCGGCGTGCCGAAAAATCTCCCCACGCTGCGCGATCCCGACCGCCTGATCTATTTCAAGGAAGAGGTGGGCGGCCTCGTCATGGGCGGCTACGAGCACAACCCGATCCCCTGGCTGCCCGGCCCCAAACCATCTCGGGGGGATCGTTTCGCGCTGCCTGGTGACTTCGCCTTCCAGCTGCTTGAGAATGACTGGGATCATTTCGGCCAGTTGATGGAACAGGCGCTGATCCGCGTGCCGGCGCTGGAGAAGGCCGGCGTCAAGCAGATGATCAACGGCCCAGAGAGCTTCACGCCGGACGGCAATTTCATCCTCGGCGAGGCGCCGGAGGTCCGGAACTTCTATGTCGGCGCCGGCTTCAACGCCTTCGGCATCGCCTCTGGCGGCGGTGCCGGCCGGGCCTTGGCCGAATGGGTCGCCGGCGGCGAGCCGCCGATGGACCTCTGGCCGGTCGATATCCGCCGCTTCGGTTCCGTGCATCGCGACCGCAACTGGGTGCTGACCCGCACGCTCGAAGCCTATGCCCACCACTATTCCATGGCCTGGCCGCATGAGGAGCTGGAGAGCGTGCGCCCCGTGCGCGTTTCGCCGCTCTATCAAAAGCTCAAGGACCAGGGCGCCGTCTTCGGCTGGAAACTGGGCTGGGAGCGGCCGAACTGGTTCGCGCCCCAGGGTGTTGAGCCCAGGGACGTCTACTCCTACGGCCGCCAGAACTGGTTCGAGCATGTCGGCAGCGAGCACCGGTGCGCGCGCGAGCGCGTGGTGCTGATCGACCAGACCTCCTTTGCCAAATTCATGCTGGTGGGCCGCGATGCCGAGGCGGCCCTCTCCTGGATCGCCGCCAACGATGTCGCGAAGAAACCGGGTTCCATCGTCTATACCCAGATGCTGAACCAGCGCGGCGGCATCGAATGCGACCTCACGGTGACGCGCGTTGCCGATGACGCCTATTACATCGTCACCGGTACCGGCTATGCCACCCATGATTTCCACTGGATCGCGACGCATATTCCCGCCGGCCTGGATGCTCGGCTGATCGACGTCAGCTCGGCCTACGGCGTCCTCTCGCTGATGGGACCGAAGGCGCGCGATGTGCTGGCCGCCGTCACCGACGCCGATGTCTCGAACGCCGCCTTTCCCTTCGGCATGGCGCGTGAGATCGCCGTGGCCGGCGCCATGGTGCGCGCGCTGCGCGTCACCTATGTCGGCGAACTCGGCTGGGAACTGCACATCCCGGTGGAATCCATGGTCGCCGTCTACGACGCGCTCTGGGCAGCGGGCGGCAAGCACGGCATCGCCAATGCTGGCTATCGCGCCATCGAGAGCCTGCGCCTCGAGAAATTCTACCGCGCCTGGTCCTCCGATATCACGCCCGACCATTCGCCGCTCGAGGCCGGCATGGGCTGGGCGGTCAAGCTCCGCAAGAACACGCCTTTCCTCGGGCGCGAGGCGCTCGTCGCGCAAGTGGAGAAGGGCGGCGCGCAGAAGAAACTGCCAAAGCTGCTGGCCTGCTTCACCGTCGATGATCCCGCCATCGTGCTCCTCGGCCGCGAGACCATCTTCAGGAACGGCAGGCAATGTGGCTGGCTCGCTTCCGGCGGCTATGGCTATACGCTGGAGACCAATATCGGCATCGGCTATGTGCGCGATCCCGAAAACGGCGTCAGCCCCGAGGACGTTCTTTCCGGCACCTACGAGCTTGAAATCGCCTGCGAGCGCTACCCGGCCAAGGTCAGCCTGCAGCCGCTCTATGACCCGAAGATGGAACGGGTGAAGGGGTAGGGGGTCTTCGTTAGTGCAATTTTACTTTGGTTTGTTGGAGTGGAGTGGTGGTAAACATCACCGTTCATTCAATTGCAGCAAAGGAGTGCGTTGATAACGCTCTTCGTTTAATGAACGATGCACACTTCTTGTGCTGCAATAACAGATTTGCCTCAGCATATTTCCTTGCCTGTATTGCTGCTGAAGAACTCGGAAAATTTCTCATATTGGCATGGCAAGAGTATGAAGCTAATGGTCGACTGGAAGAAACACTTCGGTCGCACAATGCAAAGCAGGAAGCCTTCGCCTGCTTGATATTTGCTGAACTACTCTTTCGAAGTGGGTTGCGTGCGGCTCAGGTTTCTGAGGCTGTAACTGGAGACCGTTTTACGGAAGTTTTAACTGATGTGAATGCCAGGCTTCAAACTGACCCCCAAATAATTGAAAAATGGCCAACGATGCTTACCGATTTGCTTGGATCGGATCCTCATGCCTCTATCATTGCGATGTCATTTTTCGGTGAGTGGCAGCATGTGAAGCACGGAGCACTCTACTCAGATCGAGATCCGATCTATGATCGCCTGCCATCATCAGCGGAGCAGAAAGATGTGATGCAGATGATTGAGGTTATCGATCGTGCGTTAAGGATCGTGTCTACAACACCTGCATTGGCCATAGGAGCCTTGGCGGCAAAGAAAATCGTGAATGGTCCGCAAATGAAACCTGTGATCGACGTAATGCGTCAGATCATCAAAGATCAGCGAAACGCCAAGAGGCAGCGTTAACTGGTCTAAAAAAGAAGTGGTGCCACCTCCACCTCGACCCCATGCACGCTGGAACTCTCTGCCATGTCCGCCTTCTGGCCGGGATTGAGCGCGTTGACGGTGAGGCCGCCCGGCACCAGTTTCGGCCATCGGCTCTTGGCGGCGAGTGCCACGCCGCGTGGAATCGTGTCGGCGATGTCGGCGATCATGGTGATGCTGCCGGTGGCGTTGGAGACGCGGATCTGGCTGCCGCCTGCGATGCCGCGCGCGGCCGCATCGTCGGGGTGCAGCACGACATGTTCCGGGCCCAGCTTCGCCGCGATCTTCGGGTCGTTGTGGTAGGAGCTGTTCATCAGCCATTTCGAGGCGGGTGACAGCAGGCGCAGGCGACCCGCGGCCGGATGGGCATCGA
Source organism: Dongia mobilis (assembly GCF_004363235.1). Lineage (GTDB taxonomy): Bacteria > Pseudomonadota > Alphaproteobacteria > Dongiales > Dongiaceae > Dongia > Dongia mobilis. The sequence goes on along the minus strand of NZ_SNYW01000011.1, from coordinate 54,018 downwards.
CCTCCGCATGCGGCACGCGCGGCAGGCCGTCGGCCGCCGCCCGCTCGCTGGCGATCTCGATCCTGCCCGAGGGGGTTGGAAAGACGAGATCCGGGAATTGCACCACCGGTTCTACCCAGCGCGGCTTCGTGCCGGCGGCCTTCAGGGCCGCGAAATCCCTCTCGCCCAATTGGCGGGCGAGGTTGTCGAGGATGGCGTTGTCACGCTCGAACAGTTCCGGCTCGTCATAGCCCATGGCGGCGGCGAGGCGGCGGAAGATTTCCTGGTTGGGCAGGGCCTCACCCATCGGCTCCATTGCCTTCGCCTGGGCCGAGATCGTGAGATCAAAATACGACATCACTATGTCGTCGAACTCCAGGAAGGAAGCCGCCGGCAGAATGATGTCGGCCAGATCCACGGTGTCGGTCGGGAAGAGATCGATGGCGACGTGGAAGAGGTCTTCGCTTTGCAGGACTGCCCTGAGATCGGCCTGGCGCGGGTTGGAGGCGGCGATGTTGATGTTCCAGGTGACCAGCGCCTGGGCGCGGCTGCGGTCGTTCAGCAGGTCGACCAGATCCATATGGCTCGCGACCTGGCGCTCATTCGACCGCAGATGCGGCGCTTCCAGATAGTCGCCGTCGATGCCGCGCCTGGCGCCGCCATTCAGGAACAGCAGCCCGGCGCCGGGCTTGCCGAAATTCCCGGTCGCCGCCGGCAGCAGGCCGATGGCGCGGAAGATGTTGCCGCCCATGGGCTGGCGCTGCAGGCCCTGGCCCAGCCACAGCAAAGCCGGGCCACTGCCATAAAGCCGCGCCGCTTCGATGATGTCGGCTTCCGGCACGCCGGTGAGGGCGGCGGTGCGCGCCGGTGTCGCCGCCGCGATCGTGCCGGCGATTTCGTCCCAACCGATGGTGTGGTCGCGGATGAAAGCGTCGTCGGTCAGTTTTTCCTTCACCAACACATGCAGCAGGCCGAAGGCCAGCGCCGCATCGCTGCCGGGAAAGGGTTGCAGGTGCAGATCGGCCTCGGCCGCCGTCTCGTGCCGCACCGGGTCGACCACGATCACCTTGGCCTTGGTCTCCTTCAGCCAGTGCTTGTGGCGGTGCGGTGCCGAAGCCGACGGGTTGGCTCCCCAGACCATGATGCAATCGGCCTGTTCCGCCATGCGCGGATCGAAGCCGTCGCTCCCCGTGCCTATGAGATAGCCCAGCGCCGCATGTCCGGCGGCGTTGCAGATGCTGTCGGGGTCGACCTCGCTGGCGCAGAGGCGATGGAAGAAGCGTTGCGGGAAGCCACCGGCGATGGCCGAGCAGGTGCCGGTGTAATGCGTGTGCCAGATCGCCTCCGGCCCGCTCTTGGCGACGATCCCCCTGAGGCGGTCGGCGATCTCGCTGATCGCTGATTCCCAGCTCACCGCCTGGTATTGTCCGCTGCCCTTGGGCCCCGTCCGGCGCAGGGGCTGGGTCAGGCGCGCCTTGGGGTCAAGATAGGCGCCGTTATAGGCGATGGCGCATTTCCCGCACAGCGCCCCCCGGCTCACTGCATGGTCCGGGTCGCCCAGGACCTTGATGCGGCCGCCGCTGGCCTTGACCACGGCAATGCCGCAGGCATCGTAGCAATCGCGCGGGCAGGTGGTGCGGATGATCTCCCGGCCCTGATCGTCTCTGGCTGTATGGCTGTCTGTCATGATGTTGTCACTCTAGCGCCCCGATTGGTGGTTGTGAACGGGTCTCCCGCGCGCCCGCTTGACTTGCCCGCCGCTCCCCCCGATTTTGCTGGGATAACAGGGAGAAGGCGCCACATGCACGACCGTTCCTACAGGCAGCTCATCCTCGACCGGGGATTCCGCTGGATGCTGCTGACCCAGTTTCTCGGCGCCTTCAACGACAACGTCTACCGCTTCATCGTGACGTTTCTCGCTATCGCCATGGCGGGAAGCCAGCAGGACGGCTTCGACGCGACCACCTACCTTTCCATCATCGCCGCCCTTTTCGTGCTGCCCTATATCCTGTTCTCGGGTTATGCGGGGCAGCTGGCCGACCGCCACCCCAAGCGCAGCGTGCTGATCGCCACCAAAAGCATCGAGATCGTCGCCATGGGCATCGGCTTCGTCGCCTTCGTGCTGAATGATCTCGTGCTGATGATGGGCGTCATGTTCCTGATGGCGCTGCAATCGACCCTGTTCAGCCCGGCGAAGTATTCCTGCCTGCCGGAATTGCTGCCCGACCGCGATCTCTCCCGCGGCAATGCGCTTATCGAGATGAGCACTTTCCTTGCCATCATCCTTGGCACCTGGGCGGGGGGACAATTGTTCGAGGATCTGCGCGGCCAGCCGGCGGTGCTGGGCGCGATCGTCCTTGCCATCGCCGTCATCGGCACGGCGGCGAGCTTCGGCATCGGCCGGACACCGGCGCCCAACATCCGCGCGCCGTTCAGCTGGGATCCGCTGGCCGGCATCGACCGCGGCCTGGCCGAGCTGTTCGGCAACCGGCGCCTGTTCCTGACGGTGCTCGGTATTTCCTGGTTCTGGTTCCTGGGCGCCCTGCTGCAGATCTCGATCCCGCTCTACGGGACCCGGATCCTCGGCCTCGGCGAGGGCGAGACCGGACTGCTCTGGGCGGCGGTCGCCATCGGCATCGGTGTCGGCAGCATCGCTGCCGGCCGCCTCTCCGGCCACAAGGTCGAGCTGGGCCTGGTGCCCATCGGCTCGGTGGGCATGGGCCTTTTCGCCATGCTGCTGGTGACGGCGGACAGCGCCTGGGGCGCCACGCTTTGCCTCGGCCTGCTCGGCTTCTTCGGCGGCTTCTTCGTGGTGCCGTTGAATGCGATGCTGCAGCAGAAATCCATGGCCAGCAATCGCGGCCGCGTCATCGCCGCCAACAACGTCCTCAACTTCATCGCCATCCTGCTGGCGGCCCTTGCCAACTACGTCTTCGGCAGCCTGCTGGCTTTCGCCCCGGACCAGGTGATCTTCGCCGGCGGCGTGCTCTCCTTCCTGGTCACCGGCTATATCTTCCTGCTGCTTCCGGATTTCTTCATCCGCTTCGTGCTCTGGTCGCTCACCCATTCGATCTACCGCATCCGCATCGTCGGTGCCGAGAACGTGCCGATCAACGGCCCGGCGCTGCTGGTCTGCAACCATCTCTCCTTCATCGACGGCCTGCTGGTCGGTTCCTGCGTACAGCGCTTCGTGCGCTTCATGGTCTATGCGCCCTTCTTCCAGATTCCCGGCCTCGGCCTGTTCCTCCGGAAGATGCACGCCATCCCGACCGGCGGCGGCAAGGTGGCGGAACCGATCCGCCGCGCCCGGGCCGAGCTCGAAGGCGGGCATGTGGTCTGCATCTTCGCCGAGGGGGCGATCACCCGCACCGGCAACATGCTGCCCTTCAAGCGCGGCTTCGAGCGGATCAGCGAGGGCATCGAGGCGCCGGTGATCCCGGTCCATCTCGACCAGGTCTGGGGCTCGATCTTCAGTTTCAAGGATGGGCGTTTCTTCTGGAAATGGCCCAGCCGCTTCTTCTATCCGGTCACCATCACCTTCGGAAAACCGCTTCCCTCCAGCGCCAGGGCCTTCGAGGTGCGGCAGAAATTGCTGGAGATGGCGGGCGATTCCTTCCGCCACCGCCGCCGCAAGGACGACCTCGTCGCCAACCGCTTCATCCGGACGGCGAAGGCGCGCTGGTTCAGCTTCGCCATGGCGGATTCACTCGGGCGCGAGATGAATTTCGGCCAGGCCCTCACCGGGGCCAGAATCCTGAGCGACTGGTTCAAGCGCCAGCGGCCGAATGAGGAAATGGTGGGTGTCCTGCTGCCGGGCTCGGTCGGTGCCGCCCTCGTCAACATGGGCCTGCTGCTGGCCGGCAAGGTGCCGGTCAATCTCAATTTCACCATCGGGCCGGAGGCCATGGAAGCCGCCATCCGCCAATGTGGTATCAGGACCATCGTCACGGCGAAGCCCTTCCTCGCCAAGGCCAAGCTGGAGGAACGCCCGGAGATGATCTATGCCGAGGACCTGCTCGGCGGCATTTCCAAGGTGACTCGCCTCGTCGCCTATCTGAAGACGATGCTGACGCCGACCAGCCTGCTCACCCTCCTTATCGGCCCGCGCGGGCAAAAGGTCGACGATCTCTGCACGGTGATGTTCTCCTCCGGTTCCACAGGTGAGCCCAAGGGCGTCATGCTTTCGCAGCACAATGTGGTCTCGAATCTGGAGGCGCTCGCCCAGATTCTCTGGGCGCAGAAGGACGACCGCATCATGGGTGTCCTCCCCTTCTTCCATTCCTTCGGCTTCACCGGCACCCTCTGCCTGCCCCTCGTAGTGGGGCTGGGCGCCGTCTATCACCCCAATCCGCTGGATGCGAAGACCATCGGCGGCATGGTCAGGAAATACCGCGCCACCATCATGATCGCGACGCCGACCTTCTGCCAGGGCTATTACCGCGTGGTGCCGAAGGAGGATTTCGCCACCCTCCGCCATGTCGTGGTGGGGGCCGAGAAGCTGCGCCCCGATTTCGCCGCCCAGTTCAAGGAGAAATACGGCCTCGACATGCTGGAAGGCTACGGCACCACGGAGATGGGACCGGTGGTCGCCGTCAACGTGCCCGATTTCGACAACGGCACCGCCACCGACCGCCAGGTGGGGCACAAGCCGGGCACGGTCGGCCATCCCATCCCCGGCGTGGCCGCGCGTATCGTCGATCCCGACACCTTCGCCGAGAAGGCGCCGGGCGAGGAGGGGCTGCTGCTCCTCAAAAGTCCCGCCCGCATGCTGGGCTATCTCAACAACCCGGAAAAGACCGCCGAGGTCCTGCGCGACGGCTGGTATGTCACCGGCGATATCGCCCTTCTGGATGATGACGGCTTCATCCGCATCACCGACCGCCTGTCGCGCTTCTCCAAGATCGGCGGCGAGATGGTGCCGCATTTGAAGGTCGAGGAGGCGCTGCTGCGCATCCCCGGCGTCAGTGGCGCCAATGTCACCGCCGTGCCCGATGCCGCCAAGGGCGAACGCCTGGTCGGCTTCTATGTGGCGGAAGAGCCACTGGAGCCGGCATTGGTCTGGCGCCAACTCAACGAGAGCGAGATGCCGAAAATCTGGATCCCCAAGGCCGCCGATCTCTACCGCATCGAGGAACTGCCGGTGCTGGGTACCGGCAAGACCGATCTCAAGCGCCTGAAGGCGATGGCGCTAACCGCTGCGTCGGCCGCCCAGTAACCTGAACACCAGCGGCGCCGCCACGATGATCATGAAGATCCTGACCACATGGTGGCTGGAGACATAGGCGGCGTCGATGCCAAGCGCGAGCGCGATGAGGCTCATCTCGGCAAGGCCGCCCGGCGCGAAGGCGAGCAGGGTCGAGGCGAAGGGCAGGCCCGCACTCCAGGCGACGGCGAGGCCGAAAGCGGCGGCGAGGCCCAGCAGCAGGGCGGTGGCGCCGACTGCCAGCAGGATGCCGCGCAGCACCAGGCCGAAAGCGAGCCCGGTGAAGCGCGCCCCGATCATCGAGCCGATCACCACCTGGGCGATGACAACCACTTCCTGCGGCGGCTTGGACTCGGTCACACCGGCGAGATGCAGGGCGGCGGAGAGGAACATCGGCCCGACCAGGGCATGGGCCGGCAGGCGGATGAGCCGGGCCACGAAATAGCCGGCGAAACCGGCGAGGGCCAGCCAGAAGATGTCGATGGTCGCCAGCGGCGCGGTGGTTCCCAGCATCGGCGCGCCGCCGGGGGCATAACCGCCGAACCAGCGATAGCCGAAGGAAAGGGCGAAGACCGCCACCAGGATGCGGGCCCCATGGGCCAGCGAAATGCGCGCCTCGTCCCCGCCGAAGGCGCTGCCAGCCAGGATCATCTCGGAGAGCCCGCCGGGGGCCGCCGCGAAATAGGCGGTAACCGGGTCGTAGCGCGCGATCTTCACATAGAACCAGCGCACCGCCCAGGTGGCGATCACGACATAGAGCCCCAGCCACAGGAAGCTCACCAGCCACATCGCGACATGGTCGAGGATGGCGGGCGAGAACTGGCTGCCCAGCATGATGCCCAGCACGGCGACGAAGACCATGCGCACCCGCGGCATCAGCGCGATGCGCACGCCCGAGACCGCCGCCAATGTGGTGAAGGCCATCGCCCCCAGCATCCAGGGCAGCGGCATGTGCAGCAGGTAGAAGACGAATCCGCCAGCGGCGCCGATGACGAGGCAGAGCAGATGCGCGCGCGAGGGCGGGGTGAAACTGGCCAGCATCGTGATGGAATCAGATCTCCGCCGTCACCTTGAGGCCTTCCAGCACGGCTTCCTCGGCGGTGCGCGGCGTCAGACTGTCGCCGATCACATGCACCTCGCCCTGCCAGTCGGCCAATTCCTCCTCCAGCCCGGCGACGCGGTGATGGCCGAGCGAGGTGACCAGCGTGTCGACGCCCTCGAAGATGATCGGCTCGCCCGAGGTCGCGTGCTGGAAATAGACCGTCTCGCCGTCGATGCCGTAGAGTCTGGCATAGGGCACCACCTCGACATTGAGCTTGTGCAGCTCGCCCACCCAATGGTCGCGGACATATTGGTGGATGCGCTGCCCGGCCATATAGCCATCGACGCAGAGGCGCACATGGCAACCATTGCGCGCCAGCTTCTCGGCGAGGCCGAGGCCGATCCAGTCGCAGCGCCAATCGGCGATCACGACCGAGCGGCCGATATTGGCCTCGTCCCGGATCGCCGCCCAGGCCGAGACCACATGGGACCCTTCCTCGACCCCCTCGATGCCGGCTTCCGCGGCAAGGCGCGGCCGGGCGCCGGTCGCGATGATGACGGCATCGGGTTTTTCCTGCTCGACCAGCGCGCGGGTGACTGTCGTCCGCGTCCGCACCGTGACGCCGGCGCGCTCGACCTCGCGCGCAAGGTTGGTGACGATGCCGCCGAACTCGGCGCGGCTGGGGAGCAATTGCGCGATCAGCGCCTGGCCGCCCAGGCGCTCGGACGCCTCGCACAGGATGACTTCATGGCCGCGCGCGCCGGCGATGGCGGCGGCCTTCATGCCAGCGGGCCCGCCGCCGGCGATCAGGATCTTCTTCTTGCGCGCCGCGGGCTTCAGCGCGCCGTAGGTCAGTTCGCGCCCCGTTTCCGGATGCTGGATGCAGGAGATCGGATAGCCGAGATGGAAATGCCCGATGCAGGCCTGGTTGCAGGCGATGCAGGCGCGGATGTCGTCGAGCCTGCCCGCCTCGGCCTTCCTCGGCATGTCGGGGTCGCAGATCATGGCGCGCGTCATGCCGATCAAATCGGCGGCACCGCTGGCTAGGATCTTCTCGGCGTCCTGCGGCTGGTTGATGCGCCCGGCCACCAGCACCGCCGCCTTTACCTTCTGCTTCACGGCGGCGGCGAAGGGCGCCACATAGCCATTGGCGATCGCCATGGGGGGCGCGATATGCACGGCACCGCCGAAACTGGCCGAGGTGCCGGCGATCACGTTGAAGAAATCGACCGCGCCATCGAGGGCGGCAATGGCGGCCAGGCTCTCGCTCTCCTGCAGGCCTTCCGGGTCCTTCTCGTCGCCGGTGATGCGGATGCCGACCACCATCTCGTCGCCGACGCGGTCGCGCACCGCCTGGCACACCTCGCGCAGGAAGCGGAGGCGATTCTCGAACGAGCCGCCATATTCATCCTCGCGCCGGTTGACGCGTTCGTTCAGGAACTGCGCCGGTAGATAGCCATGGCTCGCCACGATCTCGACGCCGTCGAGCCCGCCTTTCTTCAGCCGCAGGGCGGCGGCGGCATAGCCATCGATGATCTCATGGATCATGCGCTTCGACATCGGCTTCGGCATGACGTGGAAGCGCTCATTGGGCACGGCCGAGGGGGCGAAGGCGACCGGCGCGGTACCATCCTGGCTCTCCATGATCTCGCGGCCCGGATGGAACAACTGCCCGAAGAGGCGCGTGCCGTATGGCTTGCAGGCCGCCACCACGTCGCGGTAGCCCGGGATGCAATCATCCGTCGTCGCCATGATCAGATGCGAAGTATAGCGCGCCGTCTCATGCACCCCCGCCACCTGCATGATGATCAGCCCGGCACCACCCGCCGCCCGCGCCTCGTGATAGGCGGCAAGACGCTTGTTGGGCGTGCCGTCAGTCGGCATGGTCGTGTCATGGCCGGTCGAGAAGATGCGGTTCTTGATGCGGCAGCCGCGAATCTCGAAAGGCTCGAACAGATGCGGCAGGGCGGTGCTCATGGTCTCTGGCTCGATTTCTGGCTGGACGGTGGGAAACTGGCCGCCAAGCTAGCCTGTCCGCCCGGCCGTTTGAAGGCCCGCCACGGCAGGGCAGTTGTACTTTTTCGACATGGCCGCCCGTCCGGGCGCAGGGCTCAATCCTTCCGGAAATGCCGGTCCGCGATCAGGCTCAGCATCTCGAACATGAGGACGACCGAATTCATCGCCGTGATATGCGTCTCGTTGTCCTTGGAGGGGATCATGCAGACGATGTCGCCGCCGATCACATTGGTGCCGCGCAGCGACTGCACCAGCTTGATCGCCTCGTATGAGCGCAGGCCGCGATAGCCTGGTTCCAGGTTGGAAACGCCCGGCGCGTCGCAGGGGTCGAGCACGTCGAGGTCGAAGGTGATATAGACTGGCATGTCGCCGACGCGGGCGCGGATCGCCTTGCCCACGTCCTCCATGCCCCGCTCGAAGATGTGCTCGGCCGGGATGATCTCGTAACCCATGTCGCTTTGCGCCGGGTCTTTCCTCGCCTTCATCGGGTTGCCGCGCATGCCCAGCTGGATCGAATGCGCCGGGTCGACGATCTCCTCATGGATGGTATAGGCCGCCCAATGCGCCGCCGAGCGCCGGCTGCCCAGCCAATGCGGCAGGTGCTCGTAATCGTCGCGATGCGCGTCGAAATGCACGAGCGCGATCTTGCTGCCGCCAGAGAGGCGGCCTTCCTTGCCGCCGAGGGCGCGGAGGATCGGCCCGGTGATGGAATGGTCGCCGCCGATCGAGACGGGCCTGGTGCCGGCGAGGTCGAGGCGCTTGTAGAATTCCTCGATATGGTCGACGCAGATGTCGTTGACCATCGCTTCGGGCAGCGGTACGTCGCCAATATCGTTGATGCGGCAGGCATCCCAGGGGCGCAGCTGGAATTTCTGATGCGCCCGGCGATACCAGCCGGACGCATTGCGGATCGCGCGCGGGGCCAGATGCTGGTCGCGTTCGGTCGAGCCGTTGCCGGATGAATGCGGCACCCCCACCAGCGCGATGTCGCAGGCGGCGGGATCCGGGTTGAAGGCGCATTTGAAAAAGGTCTGGACCCCCCACCAGTACCAGTTCTCCATCTCCTTCGCGCGTTCGGCATAGACGGCATCGGTAATCGGTTGCGCGATGGGCTTCTCGGTCATGGCTGCCTCGTTGGGATGGGGTGGCTGGCGTGATGGCTGCCCGGATGATTCCGCGAGGTTTGTTGATAGTCAACTAAGTTTGGCTATACTGAACACATGGCCAAGCCGACCGTCCCCCCGAAACTCCTCAGCGAACCGCAGCCCAAGCCGCTGATCGGTCCGCAATTGCGCGAAAGGCGACGCCAGCTCGGTCTCTCCATCGACGATCTCGCCGGCCGGGTCGGCCTCACCAAGGGGCACCTCTCCTCGATCGAGCGCGATCTGGCCTCGCCCTCGGTCGCTTCCCTGGTGGCGATCTGCAATGCCCTCGGCATGCCGGTCGGCGCCCTGTTCGAGGGCACGGAAACCGCCGTGGTGCGCCGGGCCAAGCGTCGGCGCATCGAATTCGGCGGCAAGGGGCTGCACGACTACCTGCTCTCGCCCTCGACGCGCAGCCGCATCCAGGTGGTCTGGAGCGAGATGGGGCCGGGGGGCTCCGGTGGCGACGAACTCTATGCCATCCCGGCCGAGGAGGAATTCGTCATGGTGATCGAGGGGCGCCTCGTCATGACGGTGGCCGGCCAGGAGACGCTGCTGGAGGAGGGGGATGCCATGACCTTCGACCCCCGCCGCCCCCATACCTTCAGCAATCCCTCGAAATCCGCCCGGACCGTGGCGCTTTTCGCCTTCACCCCGCCGCTATACTGAGGATTTGCGCTTCATGCCTCCTGTCATGGCCCGCTTCAGGCGGGCCATCTACGAGTTTGTCGGCAACCGATGAAAGCAACCCGTGGATCCCCTGGCCAAGCCAGGGGATGAGAAATGGGCGCTGGCAGGCTCGGATTCCCGGTTGACTTTGCCGGCCTTTGCCGCTGATTTGGCGCCGAATTTCCCGCCATTCCCCGCGAGGCCCCGATGATTCCCCGCTATTCCCGCCCCGAAATGACCCGGATCTGGGACCCCGAGAACCGCTTCCGTATCTGGTTCGAGATCGAGGCCCATGCCTGCGATGCGCTGGCGGAACTGGGCGTCATCCCGAAGGAGGCGGCGGCCGAGATCTGGGCCAAGGGCCAGTGGGAGGTGGCGCGGATCGACGAGATCGAGCGCGAGACCAAGCATGACGTCATCGCCTTCCTCACCAATCTGGCCGAATATGTCGGCCCCGCCGCGCGCTTCGTGCACCAGGGCATGACCTCGTCCGACTTGCTCGACACCTGCCTTGCGGTGCAGCTGGCCCAGGCGACCGATATCCTGCTCGACGATCTCGACCGGCTGCTGAAGGCGCTCGAGAAGCGCGCCTTCGAGCACAAGCTCACCCCCACCATGGGCCGCAGCCACGGCATCCATGCCGAGCCCACCACCTTCGGCCTCAAGCTTGCGACCCATTACGCCGCCTTCAAGCGCGACCGCGAACGCCTGGTGGCGGCCCGCGCCGACATCGCGACCTGCGCCATTTCGGGTGCCGTCGGCACCTTCGCCAATATCGACCCCCGGGTCGAGGCGCATGTGGCGGCGAAGATGGGCCTCGGCATCGAGCCCATTTCCACCCAGGTGATCCCGCGCGACCGCCACGCCATGTATTTCTCGGTCCTTGGCGTCATCGCGAGTTCCATCGAGAATCTCTCGATCGAGATCCGTCATCTGCAGCGTTCGGAAGTGCGCGAGGCCGAGGAATATTTCTCGCCGGGCCAGAAAGGCTCCAGCGCCATGCCGCACAAGCGCAACCCGGTCCTCTCCGAGAACCTGACCGGCCTGGCCCGCATCGTGCGCGCGGCGGTGACGCCGGCACTCGAGAACGTGGCCCTCTGGCACGAGCGCGACATCAGCCATTCCTCGGTCGAGCGCGTCTTCGGCCCCGATGCCACCATCGCCCTCGATTTCGCGCTCAACCGCCTGGTCGGCCTCATCGACAAGCTGATCGTTTATCCTGAGAACATGCAGGCCAATCTCGACCGCTATGGCGGCCTCGTGCATTCGCAGCGCGTGCTCCTCGCCCTCACCCAGGCGGGGTTGAGCCGCGAGGATTCCTACCAGGCGGTGCAGCGCAATGCGATGAAGGTCTGGCTGGAAGGCAAGGATTTCCTTACCGAACTCAAGGGCGATCCGCTGGTCTCGGCGAAGATCGAGGCCAGGGCGCTCGAGGAATGCTTCGACCTCGGCTACCACTACAAGCATGTCGACGACATCTTCCGCCGCGTTTTCGGCCGCGCCTGAGGCGGTGTGCAACAAAACTGAAAAGGGCGGCGATGCCGGTGCATCGCCGCCCTTTTTTCGTACGCCGTTGCGCCGGATCAGGAACCGGATTCGGTCATGACCTGCTGCTTCGCCGCGGCCATCAGTTCTTCCATGTACTTGCGCAGGCGATGCTCGCTCATGTCGACATTCTTCGCCTTGAAATCGGCCATCACTTTCTCGACGACGTCGGAATCGCCCGGCTTCTCGAAATCGGCGGCCACCACCGCTTTGGCATAAGCCTCGGCTTCGGCGCCGTCGATGCCCAGCAGCTTGGCTGCCCAAAGGCCCAGCAGCTTGTTGCGCCGGTTGTTGACCTTGAACTCAAGCTCCTTGTCATGCTTGAACTTGTTCTCGAAGGCGGCTTCGCGGTCGTTGAAACTCGTCATGCGGCTGCAATCCCTTGCTGTTCCCCGGCCCCCGGGATCGGCGCCGGCATTCGTCTGGAAAAATGGTTGGCCGGCCGCGTCCCGTCAAGTCTAATAGACCTGACGACGGGCTGGCGCGGCGGGCTTGTTTCCCGGCGCAACCTGCTCGCAGATCACGCAATTCCTCCTTCGCGACAGTCCAGACATGTGCAGCGTCATCATCCTGAACCGGCCCGGCCATGACTGGCCCATCCTGATTGCCGCCAATCGTGACGAGATGCACGACCGGCCGTGGCTGCCGCCGGCGCGGCACTGGCCTGACCGGCCGGAGATTGTCGCCGGGCAGGACCTGCTGGCCGGTGGCTCCTGGCTGGGCATCAACGATTTCGGCGTCGTCGCCGGCATTCTCAACCGCCCCAACACGCTGGGCCCACAGGCCGGCAAGCGGTCGCGCGGCGAACTGGTGCTGGATGCGCTCGACCTCGCCGACGCCGATGCAGCGATCGAGATGCTGGCGCAGCTGGATGCCGCCGCCTATCGACCGTTCAACATGTTCGTCGCCGACAATTCGGCCGCCTTCTGGTTGCGCAATGACGGCACGCAGCTTATCGCCGAAACGCTGCCCCCCGGCCTTTCCATGATCACCGCCCATGACCGCAACGATCCCGGCAGCCGCCGAATCCGCTACTATTTGCCGCAATGGCAGGCGGCAGAGGCGCCGCTGCCGGAGCGGCAGGACTGGCGGGAGTGGGAAGCCCTGCTGGGCTCCCGCCGGCACGAACCGGGCGGGGATGTGTTCGACGCCATGCACATCGTCTCCAATACCGGTTTCGGCACGATGAGTTCGTCCCTGATCGCCTTGCCTTCCGTGCAGCATTCGGAGCGGTTGCCGGTCTGGCGGTTCCTCGGCGGGCGGCCGGAGACAATCGCCTGGCAGGAGATCGACCTCGCCTGAAGGTTTCTCAGCTGTTGGGCAAAAGGCCTGATCGCGGGGCAGGTGGCTTGCACACCGCGCAACGCTGCGCTATGAGTGTTATATTATAACATTTCATTGGATGCTGCCATGCGCCTTCGCCAGTTCATCACCTTTCTCGCCTTCTCGGCCGCTGGTTTCTGCCTGCAGCCGGTTCTGGCCACCGCGCAGGAGCCGGTCAGGGTGGTCGCCACCTTCAGCATTCTGGGCGATCTGGTGCGCCAGATCGGCGGCGATGGTGTCGACCTCACCGTCCTGGTCGGGCCCGACCAGGACGCCCATGGTTTCGACCCGGGTGCCGCGGATCAGCGTGCCGTGGCCGGGGCGGAGCTTCTGATCGCCAATGGCCTTGGCTTCGAGTCCTGGCTGGAGCGACTGACGGATGCCGCCGGTTTCGAGGGGCGCATAGTGACAGCGACCGCCGGCATCGAGCCGCTGGCCTGGACCGAAGCCGGGGATGTACACGAACATGAACATGAACACGCACATGAGGGCGAAGACCACGACCACGACCACGATCACGATGCGGATCGTGCCCCGGGCGCCGGCCCTGATCACCACGATCACGGCGAATCGGATCCCCATGCCTTTCAGGACGCACGGCTGGTGCTGGGCTATATCGACAACATCGCCGCCGGCCTGGCTGAGGCGCGGCCCGGCCTGGCCGCCGGCTTTTCTGCGCGGGCGGATGCCCTGAAGGCCGAGTTCGCCGCCATCGATGCAGAACTCAAAGCGGCCTTCGGCGAGCTGCCGGCCGAGCGACGCCGCGTGCTCACCTCCCATGACGCCTTTGCCTATTTCGGCCGCGCCTACGGCCTCGACTTCGTGAGCGTGCAGGGGGCCAGCACGGAGGCCGAGCCCAGCGCCCAGGATATGAAGAAGATCGTCGAACAGGCCAAGGCCGGCCGCGTCGGCGCCGCCTTCCTTGAGAACATGACCGATCCGCGCCTCATCGAGACTCTCGCCGCCGATACCGGCATCCGGATCGGTGGCGCGCTCTATGCCGACGCCTTGTCCGGCCCGGATGGTCCCGCGCCGACGCTCCAATCCCTGTTCCGGTACAATCAGGCGACGTTGCTCGAAGCGTTGCGTTGACCTATTCTGCCGTTGAGATCGCCGGGAACGGAGAATGCCACATGCTGACAAGACGCCTTCTGCTGAAAGCCACGACCATGGCCTTGCCGTTCTCGGTCCTGGGCACGGGTACCGCGCGGGCGCTCTCCAGCGAACCCCTGTCGCTGGCGGACCGGGAGGCGATGGCGCTGTCCTGCCGCGCCACCACCTCCCATGACGAGTTGGTGACGGCGATGCGCAGCTTCCTCAATGGCGAGGTGGCGGCCGGCCATGTGCCGGCGGATTACCGGACGACCGTTTCCTGCCCCTTCTGCAGCTGCTCGCTCAGCGTGGCGCCGGACAAATCGCTCTAGTCATCACGCGAACGTGAACCGGTTTGTATTATCGGGCTTCGCCGCGCTGTTGCTCATGACGGGCGGGTCCGCCACTGCCGTGGCCCATCCCCATGTCTTCATCGACAACCGCGTCGTGCTGCATTTCGAGGGCGGAAAACTTGTCGGCTTCCGCACCGATTGGCGTTTCGACGAGATCTTTACCGAAGACATGATGCTGCACTACGACGCCGATGCGGACGGGGCTATCAGCGCGGCCGAGAGTGCCGCGATGGGCGAGGGAACCCTGCCCAATCTGGCCAGCTTTCGCTATTTCACCCATGTCTCGGTCGACGGCACCGATTACCGCGACCTGGCCCCCTCGGCCTTCGCCGCGCGGAAGCAGGAGGGGGCCCTGCATTTCGAACTGACCTTCACATTGCCGGCGCCGGTCGATCCTCGCACACAGGCGCTTCGCCTCGAAATCAGCGACCGCGAGTATTACGTCGAGGTGCTTCTGGCTGCCGACAATCCGATCGCCCTGGAAGGCGCGGGCAGCGACAGATGCGAGGCCGTCGTGCGCGACGATCCGGCCAATGCCTATTACGGCGGCTTCGTCATTCCCCAGGCCATATCGGTATCATGCCAATGAGATTCGTTGTTCTCCTGCTTCTCCTGCTGGGCGTGGGGACGATAGAGGCGCGCGCCCAGGAAGCCAGCCCGTTCGGTGGCGGCGCCGTCGCTGCGGCGCCGGAACCGGCCGCCTCCGGCGGCTTCCTGCAGCCGGTCCGGCACCAGATCTATGCCTGGCAACGCGACGTCAACCGTGCCCTCAATGCGCGCCTTGTCGCCATCAAGCGCGGCGAGGATCGGGGCGCCCTCTGGGCCGGCATCCTGTTTGCCTTTCTCTATGGCGTCTTCCATGCCCTGGGTCCGGGCCATGGCAAAAGCGTCGTCATCGGTTACTTCCTGGGCCGCGAGGCACGGCCCGTCCGCGGTGTTGCCATGGCAAGCTGGATCGCCATCAGCCATGTGGTCGGCGCCGTGGTGATCGTCGGGCTGGCGCATCTTGTCCTCTCGAGAGCTCTGGTCTCGCCCACCAGCCAGTTCTTCTGGCTGCGCGTGGTCAGCTATGGCGCGATCCTGGCGATCGGCCTCCTGATGCTGCGCGAATGGTGGCTGGGGCGGGACCATGCGGCCCATCACCATCATCACGGCCACGCCTGTAATCATGGCATCGGTGAGGCCGCCCGGGATTCCGCTGGGGGCAGGGGGCGCAGGCTGGAACAGCGCGCCCTCGCCATCGCCGCCGGCTTCGTGCCCTGTTCCGGGGCGATTCTGGTCCTGCTCTTCGCCCTCGCCAACGGCCTGATCCTCGCCGGCATCGCCATGGCCGGCGCCATCGCCTTCGGCATGGGCCTGACCCTGGCCCTCCTCGGCATCGCCAGCATTCTCCTGCGCCGCCAGGTCAGCCTGCGCCTGCCGGCCGGGGGGTATTGGGCGCGCTTTCTTGCCCTACTTGGCCCGCTTTTCGTGATTGCGGTCGGTGGCGGCCTGCTGGTCCTGGCCTTGGCCGGACCGGCTTCGGCCTAACATGCTGGAATAGAACGCATTAATTGACCTGCGGCGAGTCTGCTCAGGGGACCGGCGATCATTGTATTGCCGGTGCCATGCTGCTAGAAGAAGGCCGAATCCCGACCGCCGGCCGCCAGAGTCGATCCGGCTTCGGTCCGGGCAGCATTGGAGACCCCCTGGAATGTCGCGCCGCCGCCGCATCTACGAAGGCAAGGCCAAGGTCCTGTTCGAGGGCCCGGAGCCGGGCACGCTGGTGCAGTATTTCAAGGACGACGCCAGCGCCTTCAACAACCAGAAGAAGGGCACCATCACCGGCAAGGGGGTGCTCAACAACCGCATCTCCGAATACCTGATGCTGCGCCTGGGCGAAATCGGCATTCCGACCCATTTTGTGCGCCGCCTCAATATGCGCGAGCAATTGGTGCGCGAGGTCGAGATCATCCCGCTCGAAGTGGTGGTGCGGAACGTGGCGGCGGGCTCCCTCTCGAAGCGTCTCGGCATCCCGGAAGGGACCCAGCTGCCGCGCTCGATCATCGAGTACTATTACAAGTCGGACGAACTCGGCGACCCGATCGTCTCGGAAGAGCACATCACCGCCTTCGGCTGGGCCATGCCGCAGGACCTCGACGAGATGATCAACCTCGCCTTGCGGGTGAACGATTTCCTCACCGGCCTGATGCTGGGTGTCGGCCTGCGCCTGGTCGATTTCAAGCTGGAATTCGGCCGGCTCTACGAGAATGACGAGATGCGCATCGTTCTTGCCGACGAGATCAGCCCCGACAATTGCCGCCTCTGGGACGTCAAGACCGGCGAGAAGCTGGACAAGGACCGCTTCCGCCGCGACCTCGGCAATGTCGAGGAGGCCTATCAGGAAGTGGCGCGGCGCCTCGGCATCCTGCCGGAAGGCGGCCCCCGCGACATGAAGGGCCCGAGTACCATGCAATAGGGCCGCCAGGCCGGGAGACACAGGGCGCCGGTTGGCGCCCCATTCATTCCACCCCAAGAACCAAGTCAGTGACTAAACCAAGTCAGTGCTTACCTGTCGAACTGAGGGAACTTCATGAAGGCCCGAATCCACATCACCCTGAAGAACGGCGTGCTCGATCCCCAGGGCCGCGCCATCGCCAGCGCGCTTCACGCCCTCGGCTTCAATTCCGTCGGCGACGTGCGCCAGGGCAAGTATATCGAGGTCGATCTCGCCGAGACCGACAAGGGCAAGGCGAAGGCCGCGGTCGAGCAGATGTGCAACAGGCTGCTGGCCAATACCGTGATCGAGAACTACGCCATCGAACTGGTGGACTGAGACATGAAGTCGGCGATCGTCGTATTTCCGGGTTCCAATCGCGAAGGCGACGCCAAAGCGGCGCTGAAGCAGGCCACCGGCAAGGATCCGATCATGGTCTGGCATCGCGACACTGCGCTGCCCAAGGTCGATCTGGTGCTGGTGCCGGGCGGCTTCTCCTATGGCGACTACCTGCGCTGCGGCGCCATCGCCGCCAACTCGCCGGTGCTGCGCGAGGTGAAGGCGCGGGCCGAAGGCGGCATGGCGGTGATCGGCATCTGCAACGGCTTCCAGATCATCACCGAGGCCGGCTTGCTGCCGGGCGTGCTGTTGCGCAACGCCAACCTCAAATTCGTCTGCCGCAATGTCGGCCTGCGCGTCGAGACCTCGGGCTCGCGCTTTACCGCCGGCTACAAGAAGGGCCAGGTGCTCTCGATCCCGGTCGCCCATCACGACGGCAATTACTTCGCCGACCCCCGGACGCTGGATGAGCTCGAGGCGGAGGACCGCATCGCCTTCCGCTATTGCGGGCCGGAAGGGCGGCTTGATTCCGTCTACAACCCGAACGGATCGATCCGGCACATCGCCGGCATCCTCAACAAGAAGCGCAATGTGCTGGGACTGATGCCGCATCCCGAAAACGCGATCGAGCCGCTGCACGGCTCCACCGATGGCAAGGCCCTGTTCACGAGCATGGTGGAGGCCGTGTCGTGAGCAAGGTCCAGAAGATTACCCCCGAGATTGTCGCCGAACACGGGCTCTCCGCCGACGAGTACAAGCTGGTGCTCGAGATCATGGGCCGCGAACCCTCGATGACCGAGCTCGGCATCTTCTCGGTCATGTGGTCCGAGCACTGCTCGTACAAATCCTCGAAGGTGCACCTGAAGAAGCTGCCGACGAGCGCGCCCTGGGTGATCCAGGGACCGGGCGAGAATGCCGGCGTCATCGACATCGGCGACGGCCAGGCGGCGGTCTTCAAGATGGAAAGCCACAACCATCCCTCGTTCATCGAGCCCTATCAGGGTGCCGCGACCGGGGTGGGCGGAATCATGCGCGACGTCTTCACCATGGGTGCGCGGCCCATCGCCAACCTCAACGCACTGCGCTTCGGCGAGCCCAACGATCCGAAGACGCGCCATCTCGTTTCCGGCGTCGTCGCCGGCATCGGCGGCTATGGCAATTGCATGGGCGTGCCGACGGTGGGTGGCGAGGTCAATTTCCACGCCAGCTATAACGGCAACATCCTGGTCAATGCCATGACCGTCGGCCTCGCCGATGCCGACAAGATCTTCTATTCGGCGGCGGCGGGTGTCGGCAATCCGGTGATCTATGTCGGCGCCAAGACCGGGCGCGACGGCATTCACGGTGCCACCATGGCGTCCGCCGAATTCACCGAGGATTCCGAGGAAAAGCGCCCGACCGTCCAGGTCGGCGATCCCTTCACCGAAAAGCTGCTGCTGGAAGCCTGCCTGGAACTGATGGCGACCGATGCCATCGTCGCCATCCAGGACATGGGGGCGGCCGGCCTCACCTCGTCTTCGGTCGAGATGTCGTCCAAGGGCGGCCTCGGCATCGAGCTCGATCTCGACAAGGTGCCGGTGCGCGAGACGCACATGACCGCCTACGAGATCATGCTTTCGGAAAGCCAGGAGCGCATGCTCATGGTCTTGAAGCCCGAGGCCATGGACAAGGCCCGCGCCATCTTCGAGAAATGGGAACTGGATTTCGCCGAGATCGGCCGCTTGACCGACACCGGTCATCTGGTGCTGAAGAAGGATGGCGAAGTGGCCGCCGACATGCCGGTGGCACCCCTGGTCGAGAAGGCGCCGGTCTACGAGCGCCCCTGGGTGCCGACCCCGGCGCAGGCGGAAATCGCCGCGCGGGATGTGCCGGCGCCCAATGATCTGCTGAGTGCCTTGAAGACCATGCTGGGCTCGGCCGACCTCGCCAGCCGCCGCTGGGTCTGGGAGCAATACGACCACCTGGTCATGGGCCACACCGCCCAGCGCCCGGGCGGCGATGCCGCCGTCGTCCGCCTGCCGGACAGCGCCAAGGCGCTTGCCATGACCTCCGATTGCACGCCGCGCTATGTCTTCGCCGATCCGAAGACGGGCGGTGCCCAGGCGGTGGCCGAGACCTGGCGCAACCTGACCGCGGTGGGGGCCAGGCCGCTTGCCATCACCGACAACATGAATTTCGGCAACCCGCAGCGGCCCGAGATCATGGGCCAGTTCGCGCTCTCGATCGAGGGCATGGCCGAGGCCTGCAAGGCCCTCGACTACCCGGTCGTCTCCGGCAACGTCTCGCTCTACAACGAGACCAACGGCAAGGGCATCCTGCCCACACCCACCATCGGCGGTGTCGGCGTCATGGCCGATGTCGCGCGCATGGCGACCATCGCCTTCAAGGCGAAGGCCGAGACCGTGCTGCTGCTGGGCGAGACCCGGGGCTGGCTCGGCCAGTCGATATATCTGCGCGAGATTGCGGGCAGGGAAGCGGGGGCGCCACCTCCGGTCGACCTCGCCGCCGAGCGTCGCAACGGCGATTTCGTGCGCGGCGTGATCGAGGCCGGCGCGCTTGTCACCTGTCACGACGTGTCGGATGGCGGCCTGCTGGTGGCGGTGGCCGAGATGGCCCTGGCCGGCGGCATCGGTGCCAATCTGGTGACGCCCAAGGATGCGGCCGAGGCCCATGCCTTCTGGTTCGGTGAAGACCAGGCGCGCTATGTCATCGCCGTGCCGGGTGGAGAGGCGGCTGCCGTCATGACGCGCGCCAAGGCGGCGGGTGTGCCGGTCGCCATCCTCGGCGAAACCGGCGGCGATGCCTTGTCCCTCGACGGCCGCTCGCTGAAGCTGGCCGAGCTCAAGGGGGCGCATGAATCCTTCCTGCCGCGCCTGATGGGCGCCGCCTGACCGGCAAACTGACAAACAACCTGACCAGCTACGGGAGTCCCGACATCATGGCCATGGAAGCAAGCGAGATCGCCCGGCTGATCAAGGAAGCCCTGCCGGATGCCGAGGTGACGATCGAGGATCTGCGCGGCGACGGCGACCATTATGCCGCCCGGGTGGTCTCGGCGGCCTTCGCCGGCAAGTCGCGGGTACAGCAGCACCAGATCGTCTATGCCGCCCTCAAGGGCAAGATGGGCGACGAGTTGCACGCCCTCGCCCTGCAGACCTCGGCCCCGGCCTAACTGCCGCGGAAGTTAAGGGTATTCCGGGCTGGCGCGGCGGCGGCAGAGGCGTCAGAATGGCGGCAACATTGACTTTCCGGGACCGGCCCGCCATATCGCCGGCAAGGGCAAGAGATTGAGGAACGACACATGAGCGACAACGCAGTCTTCGACCGCATCCGTGACGAGATCGGCAACACCGATGTGGTGCTGTTCATGAAGGGCACGCCGGTCTTCCCGCAATGCGGCTTTTCCGCGGCGGTGGTGCAGGTGCTGAGCCATCTCGGCGTCAAGTTCAAGGGCGTCGACGTGCTGCAGGATCCCAGCCTGCGGCAGGGCATCAAGGAATTCGCCAGCTGGCCGACCATCCCGCAGCTCTATGTGAAGGGCGAGTTCGTCGGCGGCTGCGATATCGTCCGCGAGATGTACCAGTCCGGCGAGCTGCAGCAATTGCTGGCTGACAAGGGCGTCGCGGGCAACCAGGCCGCCTGATCCCGCAGCGGCAATTCCTGTCGGTTTTGGACCGGCCCGGCGCGACAGCGCCGGGCCGGTTTGCGTTTGCTTGGATACCCGACGCGGGAATGCCGAGACCCGACTCGATCAAATCAACAGGATTTCCACGAATCTCGCGAAATTGACTTGCGAAGCCCAAAACCCTGTGGATAGAGTTTGAAACCACAACAGAACACCCCGAGCAAACGGGGGTCACACTCATGACAGGGAGGTTAGCGATGTTGGAGATGATCCGCCGTGGAGCTGTCGCTACCACAGTGGCAATGGGTTTAAGCGCGGGCCTGCTTTCGCTGCCGGCCAGTGCGCAATCGGTGCCGGAGAGCACCGATCCCATCAAGATTGCCTTGTTCGACTGGACCAGCGTCAACATCAACGCGACCATCCTGGCGCAGATACTGAAAGCCCAGGGCTATAATGTCGAGTTGGTGACCTCCGACTATCTGTCCTCGCTGCAGACCGGCTTGCAGACGGGCGACCTCACCATCGGCATGGAGTTCTGGGACACCACGGCGGGCGAGGCGATGGCCGCGGCCGATGCCAGCGGCAAGACCGAGCGACTTGGCGCGCTGGGGCCCAAGGCCAAGGAGGAATGGTGGTATCCGCTCTATATGAAAGAGAAATGCCCGGGCCTGCCGAATTGGGAGGCCTTGAAGGATCCTGCCTGCGCCGAAGCCTTCTCGACGCCGGAGACGGCGCCCAAGGGTCGGTACGTGGGTGGCCCGGTAACCTGGGAAGGCTTTGACGACGAGCGCGTCGAGGCTCTCGGCCTGCCCTTCGAGGTGATCCATGCCGGCACCGATGCCGCCATGTTCGCCGAACTTGAATCCGCCTATCAGCGCAAGGCGCCGGTGATGCTCTGGGTCTATTCCCCGCATTGGGCGCCCGCCAAGTATGAAGGCGAGTGGGTCGAGTTCCCCGAATACTCCAAGGAATGCTACGAGGACCCCTCGGTCGGCGTGAATCCCGACATGGCCTATGATTGCGGCAAGCCCTTCGGCGAGATCTGGAAATACGCCTGGGCCGGCATGAAGGACAAGTGGCCGGTCGCCCACAAGATCGCCACCAACTACTCGATCAGCGCCGACGATCTCAATGCGCTGTCGGGCCAGGTCGACCTCGACGGCAAGTCGATCGAGGATGCGGCCGCCGGCTGGATCGAGGCGAACAAGGACAAGATCGCGTCCTGGGCGCAGTAACCAACCGTTTACGACCGAACCGCGCCGATGCTGGATGCATCGGCGCGGCGCCTTTTTCACCATGATCACGAGACCTGGAAGATGACGGACGTCGCCACGGTTAAACTCGCCTGTCGCGGCGTATGGAAAGTGTTCGGCCGCGGGGCCGAGGCCTATATGGCGGCGGGGCCCGGGCCGGAGGCGCTGACGCCCGAGGCCATGGCCGAGGCCGGGCTGATGGCCGGCGTGCGCGATGTGACGGTCGAGATCGGCGAGGGCGAGATCTTCATCGTCATGGGTCTCTCCGGTTCGGGCAAGTCGACCCTGCTGCGGTGCATGTCGCGCCTGATCGAGCCCAGCGCCGGCGAGGTGCTGTTCGAGGGCCGCGACCTGCTCAAGGCCAGCGAGGCCGAACTGATCGACATCCGCCGCCACAAGATGGGCATGGTGTTCCAGCACTTCGCCCTGCTGCCGCATTTGACCGTGCTCGAAAACGTCGCCTTCCCGCTCGCCATCCAGAAGGTGGCGAAGGCCGAACGCGAGCAGCGCGCGCGGGAAGTCATCGAACTGGTCGGCCTCGGCGGGCGCGAGAATGCCTATCCCCGCCAGCTGTCCGGCGGCCAGCAGCAGCGCGTCGGCATCGCCCGGTCGCTCGCGGTGAAGCCCGAGCTCTGGTTTCTCGACGAGCCTTTCTCCGCGCTCGATCCGCTGATCCGCGGCGAGATGCAGGACGAACTCATCCGCCTGCAGAAGGTGCTCAGGAAGACCATGATCTTCGTGACCCATGATTTCGACGAGGCGATCAAGCTCGCCGACCGCATCGCCATCATGAAGGACGGCCGCGTCATCCAGATCGGCACGCCGGAGGAACTGGTGATGAACCCGGCGACCGATTATGTCGCCGCCTTCACCCGCAACGTGCAGCGCGCCAAGGTGCTGACCGCGCGCAGCATCATGAGCCCGGTCAATGGCGTGGCCGCGATCGGCCAGGTGCGAGCCACCGACAAGATCGCCGACGTCGCCCCCATCGTCATCGGCGCCGGCAAGCCGGTGGCCGTCACCGACGACAGCGGCGCCGTCATCGGCACACTGGCGCCGCAGGCGGTGATCGACACCCTGATCGGCCGGGACGCCCGCACATGACGGCGCTGGCGCTCAGGCTGGGTGCGGTCCCGCGTGCCTATTTCTGGGCATTCTGGCTGGTCCTGGGTGTGGCCAGCCTGGTGCTGTGGTCGAACCCGGACATCGCCAAATGGCTGGTCAAGTATCCGCGCAGCATGTTCGTGCCGCTGATCGCCTGGATCAACGATTTCAAGACCGCCACCATCGACTACGTCACGCCGTTCACCCGTGCCATCGCCGCGCTGATCGAGTTGCCCTTCGACCTGCTGCAGGCGCTGCTGGCCAAGGGGTTCATCACGGCCGGCCAGGACGTGATTTTCCCGCGCCTCTCCTGGCTCGGTGTCATCGGCGCCATGACCATTGCCGGCTATGCCCTGGGCGGTGTACGCGTCGCGGTCGTCAGCTTCCTTTGCTTCGCCTATCTCGCCGTGATCGGCAAATGGGACAGCGCCATGCTGACCCTCGCTTCGGTGGCGCTCTGTGTGCCCATTGGCATTGTCTGCGGGCTTGTCTTCGGCATCCTCTGCTTCCGCTTCACTTGGCTCTACGACTGGGTGATCCGGCCGTCCCTCGACATCGCCCAGACCATGCCGGCCTTCGCCTATCTGGTGCCGGTGCTGCTGCTGTTCGGCTCCGGCCCGGTCCCGGCCATGGTGGCAACCGTCATCTTTGCAACACCGCCCATGGTGCGGGCGACCAAGCTGGCGCTCGAACAGGTGCCGGAAGAGATCACCAGCATGGCCGACATGTTCGGCTGCACCAGGCGCCAGCGCCTGTGGCGGGTGATGCTGCCGACCGCCAAGCCGCTGCTGCTGGTCGGCATCAACCAGGTCATCATGATGTCGCTGAATATGGTCATCATCGCCTCGATGATCGGCGCCGGCGGCCTCGGCTTCGACGTGCTGGTGGCGCTGCGCCGGCTCGACATCGGTCCCGCGATGGAGGCGGGTTTTGCCATTGTCGTCATCGCCATCGCGCTTGACCGCATGAGCCTCGCCGCCGCCCATCAGGACGGCCGCTGGCAGGCGCCGCCGCAGGGCAGCTTCATGCAGCGCCATCCCTTCGTGGTCATGGCCGCCGCCTGGCTGGCGCTCACCACCTTCGGCGGCATGGCGTTTGACGGTCTTGCGGCTGTGCCCGAGGCGCTCACCTTCTCGACCAAGACCATGCTGGACGAGGTGGTCGCCTGGATCAACGTCACCTTCTTCGACCAGATCGAGGCGGTGAAGGTCTGGCTGCTGGTCAATCTGCTCAATCCCTACAAGGCCTTCCTGCTGGACCTGCCCTGGATCTCCGTGGTGGCCGCCACCGGCCTGCTCGGCTATCAGCTGGGCGGCTGGCGCCTCGCCGTCCTGGTGGCGCCGCTCATTCTCTTTCCGGTCCTGGTGGGGCTGTGGGAAAAGACCATGATCGCGGTCTATCTCTGCTCCATCTCGGTCTTCTTCGCGGCCCTCATCGGCATTCCGGTCGGCGCCTGGGCCTCGACCCGGGAATGGCGCAACCGGGTGGTCACCATCGTCATCGACACGCTGCAGACTATCCCGATCTTCGTCTTCATCATCCCGGCCGTCATGCTGTTCGGCATCGGTGATGTCAGCGCCATGATCGCCATCGTGCTGTTCGCGGTGACGACGGCGATCCGTTACACCAATCACGGTCTGCGTCAGGTGCCGCCGCACCTCATCGAGGCGGCGCGGGCGGTGGGCTGCACCCAGCGCCAGATCTTCTGGCGCGTGAAATTGCCGCTGGCCATGCCGGAGATCATGCTGGGCATCAACCAGACCCTGCTGATGGGCCTCGCCATGCTGATCATCACGGCGATGATCGGCACCCGCGATCTCGGCCAGGAAGTCTTCATCGGTCTTGCCAAGGCCGATATCGGGCGCGGCCTTGTGGCCGGCCTTTGCGTGGCGTTCCTGGGTATCGTGGCGGACCGGCTGATCGTGGCGGGTGCCGCGCGCCTGCGCCGCCGCCTCGGCCTGCCGGATGAATGACGAACATCTCTGATCACAGGCTGCCGCCCCGTGGCGGCGGGACACGAACATGAGCAAGGAAATTGGCACATTGTCCGACCTCCGGCTGAATGCGCGCCAAGCGCGCATTCTCGAGGTCCTGCGCCGCGAGCATGTGCTGGCGGTGACACATCTTGCCGAAATCCTCGAGGTCTCGGGCGAGACCATCCGCCGCGATCTCAGGCTGCTGGGTGCCAAGGGCCTGGTCGAGAAAAGCCACGGCAATGTCCGCTGGCGCGACCGCTCCGAGGACCAGCCGTTGCAGCGCCGCATGCTCGACAACATGGCCTCCAAGAAGGCCATCGCCGCCGCCATCGCCGACGAAATCAGCGACGGCGAATCGATCTTCATCGATACCGGATCGACCAACATCTATGTGGCGCAGGCGCTCAAGGGGCGGCGCCACCTGACCGTGGTCACCAATTCGGCGCCGATTGCCCAGCATCTGCTGACCGGCGAGGGCAGCAAGGTCTATCTCGCCGGCGGCGAACTGCGTGCCGATGACAGTGCCGCCTTCGGCCCGGCGGCCATCGCCTTCCTGCAGCAATTCATGGTCAAGACGGCGATCATCAGCGCCTCCGGCCTCGATGCCAATCTCGGCGTCATGGACAATCACCTGTGCGAGGCCGAGGTGTCGCGTTCGGTGCTGGGCCATTGCGAACGGGTGATCGTCGGCGTCGACCATACCAAGTTCGAGCGCCGCTGCCTCGTTTCCGCGGTGGAACTCGGCGATATCGATCTGCTGGTCACCGACACGCAGCCCGGCGGCGATCTGGCCGCGGCACTCGAGGCGGCGGACGTGCAGGTTCTACTGGCAGAGCCGCACTGACCGACCAGGCAACCCACGCCAGCACAGCAAGGACATCATGAGCGACAACCAGGCCGGCCGGCTTCACGCCGAAATCCTCATCATCGGCGCGGGCATCATCGGCTGCTCCATCGCCTATCACCTGACCCGGATGGGCCGCAAGGACGTCGCCATCCTGGAAAAAAGCGGCATCACCCATGGCGCCACCTGGCATGCGGCCGGCCTGGTCGGCCAGCTCCGCTCCTCGCGCAACGTGACCCGCATGCTGCGCCACTCGGTCGAACTCTATGACCGGCTCGAGGCCGAGACCGGCATGGCGATCGACTGGAAAAAATACGGCAGCCTGCGCCTCGCCTGTTCGCCGGAACGCGAGATGGAGAACAAGCGCTCCCTCACCATGGCGAAAAGCTTCGGCCTCGAGATGAGCGAATTGTCGCCGAAGGAGGCGCAGGAGCTCTTCCCGATCATGTCGACCGAGGATGTGCGCTCGGCCGTCTATATTCCCTCCGACGGCTATATCGACCCGGCCGGCGTCTGCCAGGCCCTCGCCAAGGGGGCGAAGGACCAGGGGGCGCGCATCGTCACCGGCGCACGGGTGAATGCGATCCGGGTCGAGAACAGCCGCGTCGTCTCGGTCGAGACGGAAGAGGGGACCTGGACCTGCGACATCCTGGTCAATTGCGCGGGCATGTGGGGCAACGAGGTGGGCAAGCTGATGGGGACCCGCATCCCCAGTTTTGCAGTCGAGCACCAATATCTCATCACCGATCCCATCCCCGACGTGCCGAAGCGCATGCCGACCATGCGCGATCCCGACCACCTGGTCTATTACAAGCCGGAGGTGCGCGGCCTCGTCATCGGTGGCTACGAGCCCGACACGCTGCCCTTCGCGCCCGGGGGAATCCCGCGCCATTTTGCCCAGGAATTGCTGCCCGGCAATTTCGAGCGTTTCGAGCTGCTGGCAAAGCTGGGGGGCAAGCGCACGCCGGTCATCAACACGGTCGGCGTGCGCCAACTCATCAACGGCCCCATCCCTTATTCGGCCGATTCCGATTTCGTCATGGGCAAGGTGCCCGAGCTCGACAATGTCTTCGTCTCGGCGGGCTTTCTCTATGGCATCGCGGCCGGTGGCGGCGCCGGGCGCATGATGGCGGAATGGATCATCGACGGCGCGCCCAGTCTCAACCTCTGGCCGCTTGACGTGCGCCGATTCAACTTTCACCACTGCACCCGCCATTTCATGTATCCGCGCGCGGTGGAACTTTACGGCCATCACTACAAGCTGCACCGGCCGGGCGACGAGCACGAGACGATGCGTGGGCTGCGCCGCTCGCCGCTCCATGAAACACTGAAGGCGCGTGGCGCCGTGTTCGGCTCGCGCGGCGGGTGGGAGAGGCCCAACTGGTTCGCGCCCGAGGGCGTCGAGCCCCGGGACGAACCCGCCTTCGACCGGGCGAAGACCAACTGGTTCCCCCATGTCGCTGCCGAACACCGGGCGGTGCGCACGGGCGTCGCCCTCATCGACCAGACCTCCTTCGCCAAGTTCGAGATCATCGGCCCCGGTGCCGAATCTGCCCTGCAGCGGCTTACCGTCTCCGACATGGCAAAGCCGGTCGGCAGCACCATCTATACCCAGCTCTGCAACGAGAAGGGCGGCATCGAATGCGACCTCACCTTCTCGCGGCTCGGCCCGGACCGCTACTATTTCGTGACCGGCAGCGCCTTTGGCCTGCATGACCGGCAATGGATCGAAAGCCATCTGCCGCAGGACGGCTCGGCACGGATCATCGATATGACCTCGGCGCGCGCCGTCATCAATCTGTGCGGCCCCCATGCTCGCGCCGTGCTGGAACGGGTGGCGGAAGAGGATGTCTCCAACGCCGCCTTTCCCTTCGCCACCTGCCGCCAGATCACGGTGGGGGCGGCACCGGTGCTTGCCATCCGCATCGGCTATGTCGGCGAGCTCGGCTGGGAGTTGCACATCCCCACCGAATATGCCGCCCATGTCCATGACGTGCTGCGCGAAGCCGGCGCCGAATTCGGCATCCGCGATATCGGCTATCGCGCCATCGATTCGCTGCGCATGGAAAAGAACTATCTCTACTGGTCCAGCGACATCACCCCGGACTACACCCCTTATGAGGCCGGGCTTGGCTTCCGCGTCAACCTGAGGAAGGGCGACTTCATCGGCCGCGACGCGCTCGTGCGGCAGAAGGAAGCGGGCATCCGCCAGAAGCTCTGTACCTTCACCACCGAGAAGCCACTCGCCCTCTATGGCGGCGAGGCGGTGCTCCACGACGGCAAGGTGGTGGGGGTGACCAGCAGCGGCAATTTCGGCCACACCATCGGCAAATCGGTCGCCTATGCCTATCTGCCGGTCGATCTGGCGGGCGGCCAGGGCTTTACGATTGAGGCCTTCACCGAACAATCGCCGGCCACGCGCCATGACGGCGCGCTCTACGATCCGGCCAATGGAAAATTGAAAGCGTGAGGAGAGAGTGGATTGCCGGGTCTTCGCTCGGGCATCCACGCGTCGAACAAGCGAGGGGGCAGGCGACATGACCGATGCGGCAGACCGGCAGGCGATGGAACAGGCGATGCGGCGGATTCCGCTGCTGGCCGGGCTCGGAATCGACGACGTGACGACCGAGCGCCTCGGTGGCCTCACCAACCGCAACTTCCTGCTGGGGACGCCGCAGGGCAAGTTCGTGCTGCGCATTCCGGGCGAGGGTACGGGCGAATACATCTCGCGGGTGAACGAGGCCCATGCCGCCCGCACCACGTCAGAGATCGGCGTCAATGCGCCCTTGCATTTCTTCGACGAGGCGGATGGCGTGCAGCTGGCCGGCTATATCGAGGGCGCGGCGACGCTGAATGCCGAGCGCTTCCGCGATCTTGGCGCCGTGCGCCGCTCGGCCGAAAGTCTGCGCCGGGTGCATGACAGCGGCAAATCCTTTCGCAACCGCTTCGAGCTCTTTCAGATGATCGACGACTATCTCGACATCCTGGCGAAGAAGGACGCGCCGCTGCCCGACGGCTATCACGAGGTGAAGCGCGAGGCGGAGGCGGTCCGGGCGGCCCTCGCCCGGCGGCCCTTGCCGGTGGTCCCCTGCCATTGCGATCCCCTGGCCGAGAATTTCCTCGACACGGGCGAGAAGGTCTATGTCATCGACTGGGAATATGCCGGCAACAACGATCCGATGTGGGATCTGGGCGATGTCTCGGTCGAGGCCGGCTTCGGCCCCGACCAGGATGCGGCGCTGATGGAGGCCTATTTCGGTGGCCGCGTGCCGCCGGGCGAGGCCGGGCGCATGGTGCTCTACAAGGCGATGTGCGATCTCCTCTGGACGCTCTGGGGCATCATCCAGCATGTGAACGAGAATCCGGCCGACGATTTCTGGGCCTATGCGGTGAACCGCTTCGAGCGCTGCAAGAAGCTGATGGGCTCGCCTGCCTTCGCCCGCGCGCTGCAGGCGACCATCGACGGCTGAGGGTGCCATACCCGCCTTGCAGGGCAGGGGTTACGCCAACAGGGTTGCCTTTGCCGGGGCTTTCTGGTCCCTATGGCGCCGGTTCGACTGGAGAGGTTTCCCATGGATGACAGCGTTTCGCCGCGCAAGGCCGCCCTCGCGGCAGCAAGCCATCGCGCTGGCCTGCTGGCCGAGGAGGCGCCGCTGATCGGCATTATCGACATGGACGCGCTGCGCGGCACCATCGACGATCTCCGCTCCAGTTTTCCGAATTTCTTCCGCCACGCCTTCGCCGCCAAGGCCAACACCATGCCGGCGATCCTCAAATTCGTGCGCGATGCCGGCATGTCCTGCGAGGTGGCGAGCCCCGGCGAGTTCGAGGCGGCCCAGGCCGCCGGATTCGCGGGCGAGGAGATCGTCTTCGATTCCCCCGCCAAGACCCGCTGGGAGATCGACGCGGCGCTGAAGAGCGGCGCCACCCTCAACATCGACAATTGGCAGGAACTCGCCCGCGTCGACGACTGGCTGGCCAAGGGCAAGTCGAGCTCCATCATCGGCATCCGCGTCAACCCGCAGGTCGGCATCGGCGCCATAGCGGCGATGAGCACCGCGACGCGCACCTCCAAATTCGGCATCGGCCTCGAGGACGGCGACAACCGCGCCCGCATCCTCGCCGCCTATGAAGCGCGCCCCTGGCTGACCGCTCTCCATTGCCATGTCGGCTCGCAGGGCTGCCCGCTGGAACTGATCGCCGCCGGCATCGCCAAGACCTATGCGCTGGCGGTCGACATCAACGCCTCGCTCGGCCGCAAGCAGATCGCGACCCTCGACATCGGCGGCGGCCTGCCGGTCAATTTCGAGAGCGACCGTGTCCTGCCCAGCTTCCGGGATTACGTCGCCAGTTTGAAGGCGGGCGTGCCGGGCCTCTTTTCCGGCGAGTTCAAGGTGGTCACCGAATTCGGCCGCTCGGTCCTGGCCAAGGCCGGCATCATCCTGGCGCGGGTCGAATACACCAAGGAGACCGGCGGCCATCCCATCGCCATCACCCATGCCGGCGCCCAGGTGGCGACGCGCACCGTCTTCATGCCCGATCTCTGGAAGATCCGGGTGAGCGCGCTTGACCCGCAATTGCGTCCGAAGACGGGCGAGCGGATCGAACAGGATGTGGCCGGCCCCTGCTGCTTTGCCGGCGACGTGGTCGCCCATGCCCGGCCGCTGCCGCGCCTCGACCCCGGCGATTTCGTCATGCTGCACGATACCGGCGCCTATTATTTCTCGACGCCCTTCGTCTACAACAGCCTGCCGGCGATCCCGGTCTATGGCGCCAGCGGCGCCGGCGACGCCTTGAAGCTCACGGAATTGCAGCGCGGCCACGCCCTCGTCTAGGCGGCGCGCCCTAGCGCGTCACCACGACGAGGCCGGCGACGATGAGGGCGACGCCGATCACATGCCGCCAGCCCAGCGTCTCGCCGAAGAGGGCCATGGCGCCCAGCGGCACCAGCACGAAACAGAGGGCGTTGAACAGCACCGCGGTCGAGACCGGCACGCGCTGCAGGATCACGACATAGAGGAAGGTGGCGCCGACATAGAGGAAGAAGGCGATCCAGAGCCACAGGTTGAACACCACCTGGCGTAGATCGGCGATGCTGGCCAGCGTCCCGGTGCTGAGCGCCGCCTTCTTGAACAGCAGCTGGCCGGCCGACAGGATCAGCGCATAGAGGAAGAGGGCGCCCCACATCTCCTTGGCAATCATCGCGACCGAATCCCTCAGGCTGGTTGGCGGGACCTGATCCTGACGGATGGCCCCGCCCATCACAAGCCCACCTGGTCCGGTACCTGCTGCGCTGCCTAGAGCGGCTGGCTGGTGACCGTCGGCGTGAGGATGGCGGGCGGTGCCGGCTGGGGCGGTGCTGCCGGATTGGCGGCCGGCGGCGGCAATTGCGCGGTCACCGGTGCGCAGGCGCGCAAGGCCGCCTCCACCCGGTGCCAGTTGTCGCGCATCATGTCGGGATAGACGCCGCTCACCTGGTGCGTCGGCCAATAGAGATCGCCGTTGTAATACTTCACCAGCGACTTGCCGTTGGGATGCGGCTCCACGGTGACGAAGGCGATGAGGCCGCCGCGCGGCGCATAGAGGCTGATCTCCGCCTTCGGTCCGAATTGCTGCAGGTCGGGATAGGTGCCGGGAAACTGCACCGCCAGCTGCTCGTTGAGGCAGCCGGACATGACCATCGGCGGCTGGTCGATCCGGGCCGTGATGTCCGGCTTGCTCAGCAATTCGGTGGAGGTGCAGCCGGCGAGCCACAGGCTTGCCAGCAGGCAGGCGGCGAGGGGGTGGGGGTGGCGCATCGTCAGCCTCGGCTTGGGTCAGGTTCCTGCCTTCGGACAAGCATGGATCATGCCACCATCCGCCAGACCCGGCCCGGCGCCAACAGCTTGATCCGGCGTCGGTTTGTGCGGGGTCGGTTCACCCTTTCCGGGGCGCCCGGCAAGTCCGAGCCCGGCGTTTTTGCCGCAGCGGCGCCTTCTTGCCGGGTGCGTCTTAAAAGGTATATTTTAAATGTATGTTTAACCAGGCGAACCGGATTCGCCCGATGACCCTCGATAGTCTCTATCCGGCGCTGCGCTTCGCCCATGTCACGGCGGTGGCGTTGAGCGGCTTCCTCTTCCTGCTGCGCGGCCTCGCGCGCGAGGCGGGTGCTCCTTGGGCGATGGCGCTGCCGCTCCGCCTCACCACCTATGCCATCGACACGGTCCTGCTCGCCTCGGCCCTGCTGCTGATGGTGGCGACCGCGCAATATCCCGCGAGCGATGCCTGGCTTTCCGTCAAGCTGCTGCTGGTGCTGCTCTATATCGTGCTCGGCAGCTTCGCGCTGAAGCGCGCGCGGGGAATTGCCGCGCGCCGCCTCTGCTTCCTGGCGGCACTTCTCGTTTTCGCTTTTGTCGTCGGCATTGCGCGATCGCGCGATCCGCTCGGCCTGCTCGCCTTCATCCGGTCATAGGAGGACACGCCATGTCCCGCCCCGCATCCGATTCCGAGCGCTTTCCCGTGCTCAGCTACGGCTTCCGGCCGTTCTTCTTTCTGGCCGCCGCCTGGAGTGTCATCGCCCTCGGCCTGTGGCTGGCCGCCTTGTCCATCGGCGTGGCGCTCCCCAGCCATTTCGATCCGCTTGCCTGGCATGTGCATGAAATGCTGTTCGGCTTCGTCATGGCGGCGGTGGCCGGCTTCCTGTTGACCGCCATTCCCAACTGGACCGGCCGCCTGCCGGTCAAGGGTGGGCCGCTCGCCATCCTGGTGCTGCTCTGGCTGGCCGGCCGCCTCGTCTCGCTGCTGGGTGCCGGCTGGCCGCCGCTGCTGGTCGTCGCCGTCGATCTTGCGCTGCCGGCTGCCCTCGTTTTCGTCGGCGCGCGCGAGATCGTCGCCGGGCGCAACTGGCGCAACCTCGTCATGCTGCTGCCGATCAGTGTGCTTGGCCTCGCCAATCTGCTGATGCATCTGGAAGCCCTCGGCTTCTCCATTCCACCGGGCCTCGGCTGGCGCCTCGGCCTCGCCGCGATCCTCGTCCTCATCGCCGTGGTGGGCGGGCGCATCATCCCCAGCTTCACCCGCAACTGGCTGGTGAAGCGCAAGGCCACCCATCTGCCGGCGCCCTTCGGCTGGGTCGACCGCGTCGCCCTCCTGACGCTGGTCCTGGCCCTGCTCGGCTGGAGCCTGCTGCCGGATCAGGCGCTGGTCGGCCTGCTGTTGCTGGCGGTCGGCCTGCTGCACGGCCTGCGCCTCGCGCGCTGGTGCGGCGCCGCCACGGTTTCCGATCCGCTGCTCGTCGTCCTCCATTTCGGCTATGCCTGGCTGGTCCTCGGCCTCACCCTGCTGGGGGCGGCCACCGTGGCACCCGATCTCGTCCCGCAGAGTGCCGCCATCCACGCGCTCACCGCCGGTGCCGCCGCCGTCATGATCCTCGCCGTGATGACCCGGGCGACGCGCGGCCATACCGGGCGCGATCTTGTCGCCGACCGCCGCACCGCCATGCTCTATCTCGCCATCAACCTGGCGGCGCTGACCCGCGTCGTCGCGGCGCTGGTGCCCGACTGGTCGATGCCGCTCTGGTCGCTGGCGGCGCTGCTCTGGGTGGCGGCCTTCGGGCTCTTCCTGCTGGCCTATGGCGGCATGCTGCTGGGGCCGCGCTACCAGCCGCGCCCGGAATCGGCGCGCGACCTCACCCAGGTGACCGAGCCGGCGCGCTAAGCAAAAGCGCCGCCATCGGGTCGCGATGGCGGCGCTTTCTGATGATGGCTCCCCGGGCCGGATTCGAACCAGCGACCAACCGGTTAACAGCCGGTTGCTCTACCGCTGAGCTACCGGGGAAAAATCGGCAGCGGCCCCGGGTGAGGGGGCCAGCGTTGCGGGGCAGCTTATAGCAGAGGCATTCCGCTGCTGCAAACAGCTTTCTTGCCCCGGCGCGATCTCCGTTCCCCGTCACAAGCGCCTGATTCGGCGCGGAAATTCCCGACGCCGATTGTCGCACCGGGGCCATGCGGGGGTTGACAGCGGGGGCGACATTCTTGATCCTGCCGCGCCATTCGACCCACCGGCGCAACGCCGCCGGGCCAGATCATTCTTCGGAGATTCCATGAAGGCCGTCATCCTCAGCGCGGGCCAGGGTTCGCGACTGCTGCCCCTGACCGAAGGGCGCCCGAAATGCCTGCTGCCCCTCGGCAACAAGGGCGCGGGCGACCGGACGCTGCTCGAATGGCAGATCTGGGCGCTGACCCAGGGCGGCGTCGACGAGATCGCCGTGGTGGTGGGCTATCACGCCCAGGACGTCGTGGCGCTGCTCAAAAAGCTGGAAGGGCCCAAGCTGAAGATCCGCACGGTCTACAATCCCTTCTACAAGCTGGCCGACAATCTCGCCTCCTGCTGGATGGCGCGGCACGAGATGCAGGGCGATTTCGTCATCCTCAACGGCGACACGGTGATCGAGCCGAAGATCTTCCAGCAATTGATGGCGAGTCCTGCGGCACCCATCACCGTCACCATCGACAAGAAGGAATCCTACGATTCCGACGACATGAAGGTGCATCTCAAGGGCACGCGTCTGCTCGACATCGGCAAGACCCTGACCCCCGACCGCACCGATGGCGAATCGATCGGCATGCTGCTGTTCCGCGGCGAGGGGCCGAAGCTCTTCACCGACACGCTGGACGCCATCATGCACACGCCCGAAGGCCTCAAATGGTGGTATCTCCGCGCCATCGGCCAGATCGCGCAGGACCACCAGGTCGAGACCTGCTCGATCGAGGGCCTGCGCTGGGGCGAGGTCGATTTCCCCGCCGACCACGAACGCGTCTCGCAACTCGTCACCGGGTTCTGACGCGGTTCCGACACGCCGCCGGCGTGTAACACACTACGGTACGCGATCGGCGCGCCAGTGGCTCGCACCTCGCCGCAATTGACCTGTCATGGCCGCTTCAGGCGGGCCATCCACGAGTTCCTTTGCCGACATGCGTCGGCGGGTCCCAGGGAACGGGTCCGACCGGGCCGGGCCTCTCCTACCACAACCGTCATCCCCGGGCGAAGTCCCGGGGATCCAGTGATGCGACGGAGAGACTGGATGCCCGGGTCAAGCCCGGGCATGACGATTGGGAGATGGTTAGAGAGTTTCTATTTTGTTCTTGACATTCATACGCCGACCGCGTATATGACGCATTGTGCACACAATGGCGGTTCCGCCTGATCAGCGGCACCGCACCAGATGACCACTACAAAATACCCGGCGGCATTTGCCGCCATAGATGGAATGACCTGGTTGTCCCAGGGGCAAGCCGGCTTCAACCCTGCCATTGAGCGGGGCGCTCCGAGGTTCGAGAGCGGGCGGCGCATCCCGGAACCCTCGCGCTGGGGGGTGACGGCTCGTGGGTCCAGCCGCGAGGGAGATTCCCTCGCGCCTGCACCCGGGGAGCCACAGCGCCTACAGGCCGGCAGCAGCCGGTCCCCCGGAGCCAGCGGGTCAGCGGCTCCCCTCCGGGCCGGCGGGTTGCCGGCGTCCCCTCGGCGCGTGGCATGCCCATGTTCGCCCCTGCCGGTCGATGGCGGCGCGTGATCGCCCCCTCCGGCCGGCAGGCCCGGCATGGCGGTGAACGCGCCCCTCGCGGCGTGCGTCCTGGTCTCGGGCATGGCCGGATAACGCCAGGGCCCCAGGACCGGGCGGATGCCGGTTCCCCGATGGACGCTGCGGGTGTCGGCGCTCCCCCCGGTTCCAGGGAAAAGGATCCCGGCAGCCGCCCGTCGTAACAGGGGAAGGCATTGATGTCCGGGTCATTCCATCTGCGGCGGCGAAGGCGAAGAGAGATAAGCGAGGGAAAGCGGAATGGACGATAGGAGCAGGCACCAAACGGTCCCAGAAAGACGCGCCGCCTAGAGCCGCAACTCGCACCAGATCGGCGTGTGGTCGCTGGGCTTTTCCTTCTTGCGCGGGGCGCGGTCGATTTCGCAGGCCTCGAGGCAATCGGCCGCCTGGGGTGAGAGCATCAGATGGTCGATGCGCAATCCCTCGTCGCGCTGCCAGCGCCCGGCCTGGTAATCCCAGAAGGTATAGCGATGGCCCTCGGGATGCAGGTGGTGGAAGGCATCGGTATAGCCGAGCCATTGCAGGGCACGGAAATGCGCCCGCGTCTCCGGCCGGGCGAGCGCATCCTCGGCCCAGGCCGCCGGGTCATAGACGTCGTTGTCGGTCGGGATGACGTTGTAATCGCCGCCGAGGACCGTCGGCTCCTCCAGCTTCAGGAGCTCTGCCGCATGGGCCTTGAGGCGCTTCATCCAGGAAAGCTTGTAGGGGTACTTCTCGCTCTCCACCGGATTGCCGTTGGGGAGGTAGATCGAGGCGACGCGGAGCGCCTTCCATTTCTCCCCGTCCGGTGCATCGATGATGGCTTCCAGATAGCGCGCCTGCTCGTCGCCGTGATCGCCGGGCAGCGCCTTCAGCTCGATCTCCATGCGCGTGCGCGAGAGGATGGCGACGCCGTTATAGCTCTTCTGCCCGACGCAGGCGGCGTTGTAGCCGAGGCTCTCGAATTCCAGGCGCGGGAACTCGCCCTCGAGGCATTTGATCTCCTGCAGCAGGGCGACGTCCGGCTGCGCATCCTTCAGCCAGTCGAGCACGTTGGCGATTCGCGCGCGCAGCGAATTGACGTTGAAGGTGGCGATCTTCACCGGAACGGGTGCCGGGTCAGAGCGAGAAGGAACTGCCGCAGCCGCAGCTCGATTGCGCGTTCGGGTTCTTCACCTGGAAGGAGGCGCCGACCAGATCCTCGACGAAATCCACTTCCGAGCCCGCCAGCAATTCCAGCGAGGTGTCGTCGACCACCAGCTTGACGCCGTCGCGCTCGAACACGCGGTCGTCCTGCTGCACGCTCTTGTCGAAGGAAAAGCCGTATTGGAAGCCCGAGCAGCCACCGCCCGAGACCGAGAGGCGCAGCATCAAATCCCGGTCGCCTTCCATCTCGATGAGGGCGGCGATGCGCCTGGCGGCGCTCGCGCTCAGGCTGACCTCGGGGTGCGGTGTCATGTCGGTCATGCGGAATCCCAAACCGGCTGGTGCCAATGCCAATGCCAATAGCTATGCCAATAGCTATGCCTGAGCAAATATCTAGGAGATATCCGGCAAAAGTCAAACGCCGGCGGCGCATGGCAGGCATCACCGGCCTGATATTTCCACATAGTTTCAAGTGCTTCTGGTGGCGCCGGCGGGCTCGGCCTGCTAGGGTCGGCCAATGCAGCTTGCCCCTTATGCCTGTGATCCCAAGGACAGCCGCGGCCGCCTGGTGCCGGAGGCGGAAAGCCCGATGCGCAGCTGTTTCCAGCGCGACCGCGACCGGGTGATCCATTCCACCGCCTTCCGCCGCCTCAAGCACAAGACCCAGGTCTTTGTCTCGCATGAGGGCGATCACTACCGCACGCGCCTCACCCACAGCCTCGAAGTGGCGCAGATCGCCCGCACCATTGCCCGCGCGCTTGGCCTCAACGAGGACCTGGCCGAGGCCCTGGCGCTGGCCCACGATCTCGGCCATCCGCCCTTCGGCCATGCTGGCGAGGAGGCGCTCAATGCCTGCCTCGCCGAGTTCGGCAGCTTCGACCACAACGAACAGACCTTCCGCGTGTTGACAAGGCTCGAGCGCCGCTATGCCGCCTTCGACGGCCTCAACCTGACCTGGGAGATGCTGGAGGGGATCGTCAAGCATAACGGGCCGTTGACCGGCCCCCATGCCAGTGCGAAGGCAATCGCGCATGGTGTGCCGGCAACCATCGCCCTGGCCGATGCCGCCTGGCCGCTCGATCTTGCCGGCTTCGCCAGTGCCGAGGCGCAAGTGGCGGCGCTCTCCGACGACATCGCCTACAACAACCACGATCTCGATGACGGGCTGCGCGCCGGCCTCTTCACGGTCGCCGATCTTGGCGACGTGCCGCTGGCCGGGCCGGTCTTCGCCGAGGTGCTGCGGCGCTATCCGGGGCTGGAGGTCAGCCGCGTCATTCACGAGGCGGTGCGGCGCATGATCAACCTGATGGTGGCCGACGTGCTCGCGGAAAGCCGCCTGCGGCTGGCCGGCGCCGGCTCGGCCGCCGACATCCGCCAGCGCGCTTCACCGGTGATCGCCTTCTCGGCGGCGATGCGCGAGAACGAGATCGGCCTCAAGCGCTTCCTGTTCCAGCACATGTACCGCCATGACCGCGTCAACCAGACCATGGCCGAGGCGAAGGCGCTGGTGCGCGATCTCTTTCTCTGGCATTTCGCGCGGCCCGATCTGCTGCCGCCGGAATGGGCGCGCGAGTTCAGCGGCGGCGACCCCCGCCAGCGCGCCCGGGGTGTCGCCGATTACATCGCCGGCATGACCGACAAGTTCGCCCTCGAGACGCATCGGCGGATGCGCGACGAGGGGTCGGTTGTTTCAGAAAAATCCTAGCTGAATCTATGTCTTAACCACGTCGATCACGGCCCTGTCGCTTGACCGACTCGGCTTCCTGCTGGTTTGATTCCAGCATGGCTGGCGGGGTGATTCCCGGACCGGCTATGCGCCTTGCCCCGGCGCCAGAACGGGGCACCATCAAGGAATGCGCCGATGACGACCGAACCGAGCCCCCGGGCCGAGCAGATCCAAGCCAATGTCGCGGCGGCGCTCAGCCGCCTGCGCGGCGAACCCGCACAGGGTCCGGTTTCGCAAGGCCCGGTGTCACAGGGTCCGGTGTCACAGGGTCCGGTGTCACAGGGTCCGGTGTCACAGGGTCCTGTAGGACAGGGCCCGCTGCCGCAGGCCGTCATGCCGGCCGGAGATCCCGGGCGCGACCAGATCCTGACCGGGGACGAGCCGCTCTTCGACGTCGATGCGCCGCCGGCGGGGGCCAATGCGCCCGGATTGGGCGCACCGGATCGCGGCATGGCATTGGGCGGGGCATCGGCCGGCGCGCCGGCGCACGAGGCGGCGCCCGTACAATCTGCCCCCGCACAATCTGCGTTCGAGCGCCTGACCGGCCTGAAGCCGGCGGCCGCCGAGGCGAGCGACCAGCAGCCGGATCTGCTGCAGGGTATTGGCGTGCCGCCGCCGCCATTAGCCGACCTGCCGGATGCCGAGGCCGAGGCGGCGCGTCACCGTCGCCGGCGCAACCGCCTGTTGCTTGGCGCGGCGGCCATCGCCCTGCTGGGCGGGTTCTGGATCCTCAGCGGCGGCGATGCACCCGAGGGCGAGGTGCCGGTCATTGCCGCCGACAGCTCGCCGGAGCGGGTCAAGCCGGCCGAGGAGGGTGGCCTCGACATCCCCAACCAGGATGTCGCCATCCTCAATGACGGCACCGAGGCCAATGCCGCCGCCGGCGAGACGGTCCTGCCGGCACCGGAGGAGCCGGTGGCGCCCCCGCCGCCGCCGGAACTGGTCACTGAGCCGGCCGCGCCCGCCGCCGCACCGGCTGCCGCCATTCCGAGCGTTTCCGCCCCGGACGTGGCGGCCATTCCCAGCGTGCCGGCCCCCAGCCTTCCGGCGCCCACCGACCTTGGTCCGACCGACCAGGCTCCTGTCGATCCGGCAGCGGCCACCCAGACAGCCACGCCGGAACCGGCGGCGGCAGCGCCGGCCGCGCAGCAGGAGAGCGGCGGCGCGGATGCCGCCGCGCCGGCCACAGCCGACACGGGGCTGCCCAAGGTGACGGCGGCGATCCAGCCGGTCCCGGGCGGCAAGGTCCGCATCCAGCTCGCCTCGGTGAAGTCCGAGGATGGTGCACGAGCGGAATGGTCGCGGCTGCAGCGGGCCTATCCGGCCATCCTCGGCGGGCTCGAGCTCCATATCGAGCGCTTCGAGAAAAGCCCCGGTGACATCTATTTCCGGGTCCAGGCCGGCCCGCTCGGCGACAAGGCCAGCGCCCGTCAAATTTGCGGCGATTTAAAGCAGAAAAATCAAGCCTGTATCGTCGCTAACTGAGGCATTACATCAGGGGAATTTGAGATGCCATTGGCAGCCATTCTGGGCTGCGCCGGGCCGGATTTGACGGCGGCCGAGCGCGATTTCTTCCGGTCGGCCGACCCGCTGGGCTTTATCCTCTTCGCCCGCAACCTGGTCGATCCGGACCAGGTACGTCGCCTCTGCGCCGATCTCAGGGCCAGCATCGGCCGCGCCGATGCGCCCATACTCATCGACCAGGAGGGGGGAAGGGTGGCGCGGCTCCGACCGCCGCATTGGCGCCATCCGCCGGCGGCCGAGCGCTTCGGCCTGCTGGCCGCCGCCGACCGGGCACGGGCCGCCCAGGCGGTCCGGGTCAACCACGCCCTGATGGCGGCGGAACTCCGCGACATCGGGCTCAATGTCGATTGCGCGCCGATGGTCGATGTCCGCGCCCCCGGGGCCCACGACATCATCGGCGACCGCGCCTTTGGCACCGATCCCTATCTGGTGGCCGATCTGGGGCGGGCGGCAGCCGAGGGGCTGCTCTCGGGCGGGGTCATGCCGGTCATCAAGCATATTCCCGGCCATGGCCGGTCCATGGTCGACAGCCATCACGATTTGCCGCGGGTGGAGACCGATTTCGACACCCTGGCCGAGACCGATTTCGTGCCCTTCCGGGCGCTCAACGACATCCCCTGGGCGATGACCGCCCATATCGTCTACAGCGCGATCGACCCCATGCAGCCGGCGACTCTCAGCCCGACCGTGATCGCCGAGGTGATCCGCGGCGAGATCGGCTTTGCCGGTCTGCTGGTCTCCGACGATCTCTCCATGAAGGCGCTCAGGGGCGGCCTCGACGAACTGGCCGCGGCCAGCCTTGCCGCCGGCTGCGACGTCGTTCTCCACTGCAATGGCGACATGGCTGAGATGGAGCAGGTGGTCCGGGGCGCCAGACCCTTGTCGCCGGCGGGCGAAGCCCGATATGAACAGGGCCAGCGGCGCCTCAACCCGGAACCGGACCAGGATCGCGCCGAGATGCTGGACGAGCTTTCTTCTCTATTGGCTTGATTTTCAATATTTAACTGAACAGATGTGTCGCGACCGGCTTCGGGCGCGACAGGGAGCGGGACTTTGAGCGGAGCCGAGATCGGCAGTTTCCTTCAGACAGCGTCGACCTGGGTGCTGCCGGTCCTGCTGGCCATCACGATCCACGAGGCGTCGCACGGCTATGTCGCCTGGCGCCTGGGTGACGACACTGCCTATCGTCTGGGCCGCGTCACCTTCAACCCGTTCCGGCATATCGATCCCTTCGGGACCGTCGTCCTGCCGGCACTGCTCTATTTCTCCTTCGGGATCCCGTTCGGCTACGCCAAGCCGGTACCGGTCAATTTCGGCCGGTTGCGGAATCCGCGGCGGGATTCCGCCCTGGTGGCGGCGGCGGGGCCCGGCAGCAACCTTATCCTGGCGGTCTGTTCCGCGCTTGCCATCTACGCGCTGCCGCTGATGCCGGAGGGGGTCGATCTCTGGGCGGCGCGGACGCTGCAGAATTCCTTGATACTCAACGTCATACTGGCGCTCTTTAACATGTTGCCCTTGCTGCCGCTGGATGGCGGGCGGGTGCTGGCGATGGCGCTGCCGCGGCAATTGGCGATCCCCTATATGCGGACCGAAAGGTTCGGCATGATGCTGATCCTGACCCTGGTCGTGCTGCTGCCCTTCATCGGTGCGCAATTGGGTACCAATCTCAGTATTTTGGGCTGGCTTTTGCATACGCCGACCGCCTATGTCGTGAATCTGATCCTGCGTCTGGTCGGGATCGATGTGGGGTGATTCTTTGAACAGGGCTTCGGTTTGATGGCGCAGTGGATCGCCGATGACGACAACAACCCGGTGCCGGACGAGTCCGGGCCGGAAGGCGCTGGCGTACCGCCTGCGGCGGAGGGGGGGGACGACCAGCCGCCGGCCGCCGCCAATGACGACGGCGATTTGCATCTCGACCTCGACGGCTATGAAGGGCCGATCGACGTCCTCCTCAACCTGGCCCGCGACCAGAAGGTCGACCTCAAGAAGATCTCGATCCTGGAACTGGCCGACCAGTATCTCGCTTTCGTCGCCCGGGCGCGCAAGCTGCGCCTGGAACTGGCGGCCGATTATCTGGTCATGGCGGCCTGGCTCGCCTATCTCAAATCCCGCCTGCTGCTGCCCGAACCGCCGGGCGACGGCGAACCGACCGGCGTCGAACTGGCCGCCGCCCTGGCCTTCCAGCTGCAGCGCCTGGAAGCGATGCAGAAGGCCGGTCAGGCGATGCTGGACCTGCCGCAGCTGGGGCGCGACACTTTCATGCGCGGCGCCCCGGAACCGATGAAGGTGGTCGACGTGCCGGTCTACGAGCTTTCGCTCTACGACCTCCTCAAGGCCTACGGCACCCATCCCGGCCGCAAGCGCGAGGCGATGCTGCAGATCCAGCCCCTCAATCTGTTCTCGATGGATGACGCGCTGAAGCGGATCGGCGATTTCATCGGCCGGACGCTGGACTGGACCATGCTGCAGAATTTCCTGCCAGAAGGCCTGCGCCAGCCCCTGCAGCGCCGCGCCGCCGTGGCTGCGACCTTTGCCGCCAGCCTCGAACTGGCCCGTTCGGGCGTCATCAACCTGCGCCAGGACAGCCTGTTCGGGCCGATCTACCTGAAGCGCGCCGATCCGGATCGGCGCGATACCGCCAATGAAGTGACCCCATCATGAGTGAAGAGCGTTTCGAGACCCTGCGCCATCTGGAGGCGATCCTGTTCGCCGCCTCCGAGGCCCTCAGCGAAAAGGTGCTGAAGCAGCGCCTGCCGGAAGATGCCGACCTCAAGGGCCTGTTGCAGGAGTTGAAGGAGCACTACGCCAATCGCGGCGTCATGTTGATGCAGTTCGAGGACCGCTGGGCCTTCCGCACCGCGCCCGACCTGTCGCACCGCATGTCGATCGAGCGCAAGGTGGTGAAGAAGCTGACCCGTGCCGCGGTCGAGACGCTGGCCATCATCGCCTATCACCAGCCGGTCACCAGGGCCGAGATCGAGGAGATTCGTGGCGTCGCCATTTCCAAGGGCACCCTCGATTCGCTGCTCGAAGCCGACTGGATCAAGCCGGCCGGCCGGCGCGAGACGCCGGGCCGCCCGGTAGTCTGGGCCACCACGACCGGCTTCCTCGAGCATTTCGGCCTGGAGAGCTGCGAGGCCCTGCCGGGTATCGAGGAATTGCGCGCGGCCGGGCTGCTCGACGCCCGCTCCGCCATCTCAACCCTCGGCACCCAGGCGGCAGCAGCCGGCCATGCCCTGCCGGCGGAAGAGGGCGAGGATGAAGACGAGGCGGCGGCGGCGATCGAATTGCGCGGCGAGCCGGAGGCCGATGCCGTCGGTGACGCGGCGGCGGAAGAGGATGCCGGTGGGGCCGATGACGATTACGACGCGGCTGTCCTGGCCCGGGCCGAGGCGGCGGCCGGTGCGGTCGATTTCGCAGCTGCGGAAGAAGAGGCCGGGGAAGCCGACGGCGCAGACAGAGACGAAGACGAAGACGAAGACGACGAAGCGGACGACGCCGCTGACGATGACGACGATGACGCTGAAGACGGCGACTACGAAGACGAAGACGAAGACGAAGACGAGGACGAGGACGAGGACGAGGACGAGGACGAGGACGAACGCAAGGTGACCGGCGCCTGAAGGCGCGCGGGGTTGTCCATCTCGCACCTGCCAAAATGATTGCTTTGGGGTAAAACCGCGCTACGCTATCCGAGTAATGGCCGCGCTGCGGCCGCTAGGAGGGGTGGCTGCGATGACTGTTGCGAGCATCCTCAAGCAGAAGTCGGATCGCCTGATCTCGGTCAAGGAAGCAGACAGCCTTGCCGACGTGGCGCAGATCCTGACCCGCGAGAATATCGGCGCCGTACCGGTGCTGGATTCCGGCGGCGATATGGTCGGCATCATTTCCGAACGCGACATCGTCCGGCAGATCGCGCGTGACGGTGCCGGGGTCCTGATGCAGCCGGTCGGCAAGATCATGACCCGCAATGTCATCTGCTGCGGGCCGGATGATTCCGTCGCCGCCACCATGGCGATGATGACGGCGCGCCGGTTCAGGCATCTGCCGGTGCGGTCGCAGAACAAGATCGTCGGCATGATTTCGATCGGCGATCTGGTCAAGCGCCGGGTCGAGGATGCCGAGCGCGAGGCCGAGGAATTGCGGGAGTATATCGTGCGCGGCTGAGGCGCAATCAGCGCATGGTGACGCCGGCGTCGCTGCGAAAATAGATCCCAACCAGCACCATATCGACGCGGTCGCCGTCATTGGACAGCGGCAGGATCAGTTTTGCCTGGCGCGAGAATACGCCATCGCTGTTGATGAATTCACTTTCGATGTAGCGGGGCCGCTTGCTTTCGACCACCGGGCGATACTGCTCCAGGATCAGTTCGCGCTCTTCTTCCGAGGTCAGGGTCTCGATGCCGCGGCCGGTGCGCGCGGAGCCGTAATAGTGCTCGAGATTGGTGCCGTCGAGGCGGACCCGATAGGTGGTGATGTCGCCCGGAAACTCGACCAGCATCAGATTGCCGAGCCAGTCCTTCATTTCCAGCGGATCGATATCCTTGCGCCCGGGCAGCGGGCGCGCGCCTCTCTTGTCGCTCCAGTAACCGTAGAGCGACATCAGTCTGGGATCTGTTATCCCGTTTGGCGCTTCGGTAGCGATGTTGATCATCCTGGTTACGCAGTGACGCCGCGGATACGGCAATGAATCTAGTCGAGTAGCGGATTGTACTCATCAAGATTCTTAAGAAATTATTAGTGATAAAATTTATCTAAACTCACACCAAATCACTGCATTCAAGCATGAAATGCGAGTCCAGGTTGTGGCCGCAGGCATGCTTCGCCATTCAATTTGTGTTGGATGGACGCAAAATATGAGCCTTCCAGCGCATACCCTTGCTGCGCTGTTGAGTGGCAGCGTCCTATAACGTGTGAAAGAAATTCAATCACTGCGTGTTGTCGATCCGGAAGGATTGCAGCAAGAATCTTCGGGTTCTTCGCCAAAAGTCGATCGCTTCAATTTTAGTAAAATTTCTCGAGGCAGGAATTTGCCAAACAACCAC
The DNA here is from genome assembly GCF_004363235.1 of Dongia mobilis. Lineage (GTDB taxonomy): Bacteria > Pseudomonadota > Alphaproteobacteria > Dongiales > Dongiaceae > Dongia > Dongia mobilis. The sequence continues at coordinate 9,037 of NZ_SNYW01000011.1, read as the reverse complement.
CATGAGGCAACATCAGGGTGACGGCGCGACGCGTGCAGGTGGCCCCAGAACGCGCCCGGACGGCAATGTTGCGCGGACCGTCGTGCCGTGGCCGACGCGGCTGTCGATCGTGATGCTGCCCTGGTGCAGTTCGATCAGGCTGCGACAGATGGCGAGGCCCAGTCCGGTCCCCTCGCGCTGGTGGTGCGACGACCGGTTCGATTGCACGAAGGGTTCGAAGATGCGGCCGAGATCGGCAGCCGGAATGCCGATCCCGCTGTCCCGCACGCTCAGCACAAAATCGCCCGCGGGCGCTACCTCGAGGCCGATCGTGACGCTGCCGCCGCGTGGCGTGAACTTGACCGCATTGGTAAGCAGGTTGAGCAGCACCTGCAGCAGGCGCCGGCGATCACCGCGTACCATCGGCAGTCCGGGCTGCAGCGCGCTGCGCAGGGTGACCGCGCCCTGGCGGGCACGCTCGGCGACGATGGTGGTCGCCTGTTCGACGACCTGCACCATGTCGACCGGCTGTTCATCCAGTTCCGCCTTGCCCGATTCAAGCTTGGAATAGTCCAGGATCTCGCTGATCAGCGTCACCAAGATGCCGGCGCTGCCATGGATGTCGCGCGCATACTCGTTGATGCGCTGAAGTTCCGGCTTGTCCCGGGTCATCAACTCGGTCAGTTCGGAGAACCCCATGATGGCGTTGAGCGGCGTGCGCAACTCGTGGCTCATATTGGCCAGGAATTCGCTCTTGGCGCGGTTCGAGGATTCCGCCTCGCGCCGCGCCAGGAGCAACTGCCGCTCCACCTTCTTGCGTTCCGAAATATCCTCGACCGAGCCTTCATAATGCAGCGGTTTGCCATCGGCATCCCGGATCAGGCGCGCATTCTCGGAGATCCAGATTCGTTCGCGCGTCTTGTGGCGGAAGATTTCGGATTCGAAATTGCGCACGATACCGTCGCGGTTCATCTGTTCGACGAATTGCGCGCGTCGATTGGGGTCGACATACCATTCGTTGCCGATGTCGTTGACGCAGCGGATCAGTTCCTCGGGGCTGTCGTAGCCATTGATCCGGGCCAGCGCCTGGTTGGCGCTGATCATGCCGCCATCCAGGCTGGAGACATAGATGCCGCCGACCGCGTTGTCGAACAGGCTGCGATAGCGTTCCTCGGCCTCGCGCAATCTTTGCTGCGAATGGATCAGGGCGGTAACGTCGATGGCCGTGCCGACGACGACGGAGTTGCCTTCCGAATCCCGGTGCAGACTGACCGATTGCGAGATCCACAGGCGCTGGCCATCCGGGCGCAGCACCTCGCTGACCTCGTGGGTCAGGTGACCCTCGCGCGCGATCTTGGCGATCAGGCGCTGGCGCTCCTGCGGATCGACGAAGATGGAATCGAGCCGGTCGGCGATTGCCGCCATCAGGGCAGGCACGTCGGCAAAGCCCAGCATCCTGGCAAAGGCCTGGTTGGCCGAAAGCAGCGGGCCACCATGGACGGCCAGATAGATGCCGACGTCGATCGTCTCGAATGCCAGGCGATGAAATGAATCGCTCTTCACAGATCTGTCGGTCCGGAAACTGATTCGTCACCCCACGGCTATTTGACACTGTTACGCGCCGAATGAAAACCGGTCGGCTTCTATTCCTGGGTGAGTCAGCGGCGATTTACCGGCGCAGTTCGCTTGGCATGCCATTTGCTGAACTACCGCTGAAATCGATCCACGCGGCAGAAAGCGGCAAATTCATGGCCTGGAAGGCAGCGACGCAAGGGGTGGAGGCGGCAAAACTTGCCGAGCGTACCGCCATGTCCGCCGGCACTGAGACTGCCGGAACGGAGTGGAAAGCATGCTGAGCGGGATGGTGACACTCTCGACTGCGAGCGGCCAGGCAGTGGCGATCCGGCCGGACGTCCTCTCTGGCATCCAGGAGGCCAGCGCCTCCACCGGCGTGGATTTCGCCTATCTGATGGCGCAGGCCAACCGGGAAAGCAGCTTCAACCCGACGGCTCAGGCTAAGTCGTCCTCGGCTGCCGGGCTCTACCAGTTCATCGAACAGACCTGGCTTGGCGTGGTGAAGGCGCATGGCGCGGAATACGGCCGGGCCGACCTTGCCGACCAGATCGAGCGGCGCGGCGACGGGCGCTATGTCGTCGCCGATGCAGCGACCCGGCGCGAGATTCTCGACCTGCGGCGCGATCCCGCCTTTGCCGCCGCCATGGCCGCGGAGCATGCCGCCGACAACAAGGCAAAGCTTGAGGAGAAGCTCGGCCGCGAAGTGACCAGCGCCGATCTCTACATGGCGCATTTCCTCGGCATCAGCGGGGCAATCAAGTTCCTCCGCACCGAGGCCGCGAACCCCGAGCGCACGGGGGCCAGCCTGTTTCCCAAGGCCGCCGCCGCCAATCCGGCGGTGTTCTATACCGCGGACGGCCGGCCGCGATCGGTCGCCGAGATCTATCAGCGCTTTGAGAAGAGCATCAATGCCGACATGGCGACCTACGCCGCACTGGAAGAGGTCGAGGCGGAGGCGGATACGCAGCTTGCCGCGGCGGGTCAGGAAACACCGCCGCACATATCCCGCAACGCTGCCGCCATTGAGCCGCCGGCCGGACTAATCGCCATGGCGGGCTGGTCGGGAAGCCGTCTGCCGCCGCCGCCCGGCGCACTGGCCGCCGGCAATTCTGCATCAGGCACCGTGCCGGAAATTCGCGGCGCCGGCCGCGTCGGCGGCTTGCTGTCGCCCCTGCTGCTGGTAACCCTGGCGGCGCTGCCCGTCAGCAATGACGAAGTGCATGGCGACAAGGCGAAGGATGCCGCGGCCAAGGACAATACGGAACAGGACACTGCGGCCAAGGATACTGCGATGGCCGAATCGGCGCCTGACGCCGGCGCCCGGTCCGATGCGCCGGCGCTGCCCGAACGGCCCCAGGCCAGTCCCAGCCTCATTCAGCGGGCCGTGGTCAACGGCTTCTTCGATCCGCTGCGGCTTGATCCCGCGGCATTCACCTTCACCAGCTGATCGGCTTGATCCCGCGTGGCGGGCCAGGTTGCGGACGGCAGCTCTCCCGCCGGCCACGGCCCGTTAGTCAGTGCCGCGTCGCTTCGATGGCGCGGCGGCCGGCCTCGGTCAGCTTGCAGACCAGCCAGTCGGGCTTCAGCGGGTTGGTGAACCAGGGCTCGGCCCAGCCGTGATCGATGCAGGCGCGGATGGTGCGCTCGTTGATGCGCTGGCCCCATTCGTCGAACAGGGGCAGCTTGCCGCCCGGTTGCTTCAATCCCTTGGTCAGCCAGTTCAGCTCGGTCTCGGTCGGCTTTTCGCTGGCAGTGGCGGCACTTGATCCCCGCGGCATCGTCATCCTCAGAACTCTACCCCTTGTCGGCCGACAATAGCGCAAAGCATGAGGGGCGCCAAGGATCGCGGCAGGATCGCTGGGCGACAGGCGGGGCAGCCGTGTGTGGATTTGCGCCCGTGGATTTGCGCCCTGAGCCGCAACTAGTCCTCGTGACGGCCGCCAAAGAGGCGCGGGATCTCGATCGCCGGGCAACGATCCATGACGATATCGATCCCCGCCGCGCGCGCCTCCGCGGCTGCCGTCTCGTTGACGACGCCGAGTTGCATCCAGATGGCGCGCGCCTTGATCGCAATGCCCTCCCGCGCCGCCGCCAGCGCGTCGGCGGAATTGCGGAAGATGTCGACCATGTCGATGCCGCCCGATCTTGCTTCCGGGATGTCGGCGAGGCGCGCATAGACCTTTTCGCCGTTGAGCGTCTGCCCGGCAAGGCCCGGATTGACCGGGATGACGCGATAGCCGCGCTGCTGCAGGAAGCGCATCACGCCATGGCTGGGCCGCTCCGGCTTGTTGCTGGCGCCGACCAGCGCAATCGTCTTCGTCTGGCCCAGGATACGGCGCAGCAATTCGTCCGTCACAGTATGGCTCGTCATTCTTTTCTCGACCTCGTGTCAGCCGTCATAGCTTGCCGCCTGCTGGCCGAAGAACGACGCCGTCGTTGGCAGCTGCGGCAACCGCAACTCATTCGTCACGCAACGCACGCGGCCGCTGCGCGTTCCGTGGACGATGCGGCCCTCGTGGCGGCTGGGCAGGGGATTCGGCGATAGCGGCACGGCATCCTCGGCCGAATAGACACAGATGAAAAGCGTCCGCGGCTGTGCCGAAAGATTGGGGGCGGAGCCGTGCAGCAGGCGCGTGTGCATGAAACAGACGGCGCCGGCCGGGCCGACGCATTGACGCGAGCGCGCCAGCATCCCGGCCTCGTCGTCGCGCGCAACGGCGCCGGTGAAGCGACCGTCATGCCACAAATCGTAGAGCGGGCCGCGATGAGACCCGGGCAGGACTTCAAGCGGGCCGTTTTCCGGCGTGACCTCGTCGACGAAGATCAGTGCCGTGACGAGGTCGTCATTGCTGTGCGGCGTGAAGGGGAAGTCCTGATGCCATTTCACCTGGGTGGCGCTGCCAGGCAGTTTCGAGTTGATCTTGGAATGGTGGAATTTCACATCGGGGCCGATGAGGTCGGCGACCATGGCGGGAATGCGGCTGGTCGCCATGACGGCCTCGTAAGCGGGGGAAATCTCGGTCGGCGAATTGACCCGCCGGAGGGCGGGGCGCTCAGCACTGTGGCCGGGTTCCAGATCGAAACGCGGCCGGCCGTCGAGAATCTCGCCCCAGGGCTGGCGATGGTGGCAACTCTCCGCCACCCATGCGGCGAAAGTCGCGCGGAGGGCGTCGAGTTCCGGTGTCGAGAGGGCGTTCTCGACCAGTACATAGCCGTCGCGCCAGAAAGCCTCATGCTGGCCCGGTGTGAGATGGCGCAAATTTTGTGGCGCTTGCGGCGCCGGGCTCGGCGTAGGGCACATCTCTCGGCTCTGCTCGCGGTGCATTTCAAAAAGCCTTCTGCGGCGGCAGCTTAACCGGGATGCTGGCGGATGGTCGACAGGCTTGCACGGCCGAATTTGGGCGGGCGGCAATAAAATTACTTAAAGTTCGATTAAATTCAGAGGCGATACCGCTTGCACGACCGGGGCAAAAGCCCAATCTTATGGGCAACGATAACCTTGTCTTGAGGAGGGTGCCGATGGTCGTCGCCCAAGTTGGATCGCTTGCCGCCGGTATCGAAGCGGCCCGTGTTTCCGGTGTGCAGCAGTCCTCGCAATCGGCCGCCACGCAGAACGCGCAGCGGCAGAGCAACGAGGTCGCGGAAGAGACTGGTCTGCGCCAGACCGAAGTCGTCGATGAAACCAACGGTGTCGACGCGTCCAGCAGCACCAGCAACCGCCGGCTCGACATCACCGTCTGAGACCGTACCGATTGCCAGAATCGTAAGCGCCGCCGGAGTGATCCGGTGGCGCTTCTGTTTGACCGCGAAATGATGCGGCCTGATCAGCCCCCAGCGGGAACAGGCTCAGCGGGATCAGGCCCAGCCGGCCCGGTCCATGATCTTCACCGCAACGGGGTTGTTGCGGCCGAGCGCTGAGACGTTGAGTTCGTCGTGCTTGAAATCGCCCCAGGCAGCGACGACGTCGGAGACCTTGGAGCCAGCCACCACGGGGTATTCGTAGTTGGCGCCGGAGAATATTTCCTGCGCCTGCGGCGTTGCCATGAACTCCAGGAACTTCACCGCATTGTCGCGATTGGGTGCATGTGCCGCGACGCCGGCGCCCGAGACATTGACGTGGGTGCCGCGATCGCCCTGGTTCGGGAAGAAGACGGCGAGGTTCTCAGCCTGCTTCTTCAGTTCTGCATCGTCGCCGCCAAGGATGCGCGCGAAGTAGTAGGTGTTGCTGATGGCGATGTCGCCCTGGCCGGCGATCAGCGCCTTGATCTGGTCGGTGTCGCCGCCTTCCGGCTTGCGCGCGAAATTGGCGACCAGGCCCTTTGCCCATTCCTCGGCCTTCGCTTCACCATGATGCTCGACCAGCGAGGCCAACAGGGACTGGTTGTAGATGTTGTTGGAGGAGCGGATCAGGATGCGGCCCTTCCATTTGGGATCGGCCAGATCCTCATAGGTCGAGAGGTCCTCAGGCTTCACCTTCGCCTTGTCGTAGACGATGACGCGGGCGCGGGTCGAGAAGCCGAACCAGTGGCCGCCGGGCTCGTGATACTGCGCCGGCACGTGCTGGCTGAGGAAATCGGATTTCACCGGCTGAAAGACGCCGGCTTCCTGGGCGCGCCACAAATTGCCGGCATCGACGGTGACGAAGATGTCGCAAGGCGACGAACTGCCTTCCAGCTTGACCCGCTCCATCAGTTCCTCGGCCTTGCCCTGGATCATGTTGACCTTGATCCCGGTCTCCTGGGTGAAGGCGGCAAAGAGCAGATCGTCTGCCGGATAGTGGCGGGCGCTGTAGAGATTGACCTCGCCAGCAGCCTGCGCCGCCTTGCCGGCGACGGCGAGGCCGGCGAGCGCCATGCTGCCGGCCGCGAATTGGCGGCGGGAGAGATTGCTGGATCTGGCGAAAGGCATGGGACTTCCCTTGATTGGTTGCGACGGGTGCAAGTGTTGCAAGTGAATGTCACTTGCGTTCTCGCAATCTGATGAGATTGCCAGTCAATTGCAAGCCCTTCGCAATGTGGGATGGCGTGTGCGGCGCCTATGGGCCGTGCAGCGGCCAGCGGTGCGGGAAAGCCGTATCCGGGGCCCGGGGGGAGCTTTGCTCAGTTGCCGCCGACGCCCAGGAATTCATCCCTGGAAATGCGGCCGTCGCCATTGGCATCCGCGCGCGCCAGGAAATCGACGCAATAGGCCTGGTCCTCGTTGAAGTCGACCTGGCCATCGCCATCGAAATCGGAGCGCTGGAACCGCGCGGTGAAAAAGTCGATGGCATCCTGCCGCTCGCCCGGAATCCCGAAGGTGTATTCGTCGAGCGAGAGGCGGCCGTTCTGGTCGGCATCGATGCGGCGGAATTCCTTGGCGGCGATGCGCTGCAGATCCTCGAGCAGCAGGAAGCCGTCCTTGTTCTGGTCGAGACGGTTGAAATACATGGCGCGGAAATCGGCCTTTTCCTGCGCCAGGGCAGGCATTCCCGCGCCGAGGGCGGAGAGGGTGAGCAGGGCCAGGAGCAGGCGGTTCGCGGCTTTCATCGGGCAGTTCCAGGAAACAGTGGCGAAACGGCGGTTGGCGAGCGGAAGCGGGCGCTCATCTTACCAGTTCATAGAGCGATATGGCGGCGGCGTTGGACACGTTCAGGTGACCGATCGGGCCGCTGGTCGGCAGGCGCACCAGGGCGTCGCAATGTTCCCGCGTCAGCCGGCGCAGGCCGCTGCCCTCGGCCCCGAGGCAGAGGGCAATTCGGCCGCCGGGCTTCATCTCGGCCAGCGTCTGGCGCCCCTCGGCGGCGAGGCCGAGGCACCAGAAACCGGCCTGCTTCAGTTCCTCCATGGCACGGACGAGATTGGTCACGCGCACCAGCGGCACATGTTCGAGGGCTCCCGAGGCGGCCTTGGCGAGGGTGCCGCTTTCCGGCGCCGCATGCCGTTCGGTCAGGATGACGCCGATGGCGCCGAATGCCGCAGCCGAGCGCAGGATGGCGCCGACATTGTGGGGATCGGTGACCTGGTCCAGCACGACCAGACCGGCCCGTTCGCGGGCCTGGGCCAGGTCGCAGATCTCGTAGATGTCGACCTCGGGCAGGGGCGATACCCGGGCCGCCAGCCCCTGATGCACGGCATCCCGCCCGAGCAGGCGATCGAGCGCCTCGCGCTCGACGATGTCCAACCCGGGGGTTTCCACCGCCTGCAGGTCCGGCCGCTCGCCGCGTCGGATTGCCGCGGCGGCGTCGGCCGTCGCCACGATCTGGTGAATCCGGCGGCGGGAATTGGCCAGGGCGGCGGCCACGGCATGGTGGCCGAACATCCAATATTGCCCGCCGGTGGGCGGTGAAAATTCCTGGCGCCGGGTATTGTCGGCCTTGCCGGGCAATTTTGTTGCCGAAAAATCCCGCTTCCCGGTCGATTCGGGGCGCTTGGCCGGGCGGCCATCGCTGCCCTCCGGCTGGCCCTTGCGGCGGTGTCTGTTGGGTGGGCCGGCATGCTTGCGCGGGGGCATCTCTGTCTCTATGATTGGGGTGACAAGCGAGCTTTACCGCAACTCCCTTCGGGCCGAAACGGAAATCGGCGCGACAGGGAGTTTTTGCTGTGTTTTCAAGTTGACACGGCCGGTTAAATGCTCATAAGTCCGCGTCTCCGCCCAGCGGAGTCGGTCGCGATGGAAGGGTGCCCGAGTGGCTAAAGGGGACGGGCTGTAAACCCGTTGGCTTCGGCCTACGTAGGTTCGAATCCTACCCCTTCCACCATCCGCCGCCCGGCCAGATTCTGGCCGGAAGGTGTGCCGCGGTAAGGCTCTGCCTCTAGAAGGCTGTGCCGCGGGGAGACGCTGTGGGAGTGGTGTGGGCGGGTGTAGCTCAATGGTAGAGCTCCAGCCTTCCAAGCTGGCTACGCGGGTTCGATTCCCGTCACCCGCTCCAAAGTTTCGCCGACGGCGTGCCGTCGGCAGGTTTGAGAGTTGAGACGACGAGCGCAATTCTGGTTCTAGGGTTATACGGACATGGCGAAGGCTAAATTCGAGCGTAACAAGCCGCACTGCAACATTGGCACGATCGGCCACGTTGACCACGGCAAGACGTCGCTGACGGCGGCGATCACGAAGGTTCTGGCGGAGACGGGCGGTGCGACGTTCACGGCCTATGACCAGATCGACAAGGCGCCGGAGGAGCGCGCGCGCGGGATCACGATCTCGACGGCGCATGTCGAGTACGAGACGACGAACCGGCACTACGCGCATGTGGACTGTCCGGGCCATGCCGACTACGTGAAGAACATGATCACGGGTGCGGCGCAGATGGATGGCGCCATCCTGGTGGTTTCGGCGGCCGACGGCCCGATGCCGCAGACCCGCGAGCACATCCTGCTGGCGCGCCAGGTCGGCGTTCCGGCGCTGGTTGTGTTCATGAACAAGTGCGACATGGTGGACGACGCGGAGCTGCTCGACCTGGTCGAGCTGGAAGTGCGCGAGTTGCTGTCGAAGTACGAATTCCCGGGCG
>NZ_SNYW01000010.1 GCF_004363235.1 Dongia mobilis | reverse complement strand
CGCCGCGAGGGGCGCGTTCACCGCCATGCCGGGCCTGCCGGCCGGAGGGGGCGATTACGCGCCGCCATCGACCGGCAGGGGCGAACATGGGCATGCCACGCGCCGAGGGGACGCCGGCAACCCGCCGGCCCGGAGGGGAGCCGCTGACCCGCTGGCTCCGGGGGACCGGCTGCTGCCGGCCTGTAGGCGCTGTGGCTCCCCGGGTGCAGGCGCGAGGGGATCTCCCTCGCGGCTGGACCCACAAGCCGTCACCCCCCAGCGCGAGGGTTCCGGGATGCGCCGCCCGCTCTCGAACCTCGGACTCTCGAACCTCGGAGCGCCCCGCTCAACGGCAGGGTTGAAGCCGGCTTGCCCCTGGGACAACCAGGTCATTCCATCTGTGGCGGCAAATGCCGCCGGGCCATCTATCGGGTTCTTAGGTTGCGGCGCCGGTGATCAATCGGCCCCGCCTTTGTGCGCACAATGCGTTATATACGCGGTCAGCGTAGAAATGTCAAGAACAAAATTCGAACAAATTTTTAGGCAGCTCCCTGCGGACCTATCGGCGGCGGGCGAAAGGTCCTAAGAAGAGGGAATGTGGAATTGGATCCGAGGCAGAAAACGTGTGGCGGCTGGCGTCGTCACGGCGGCGCTGCTGGTACCGGCCGGAATGGTGCGGGCCGGGATGGCGCGGGCCGATGACCTCGCCCCGGCCGAGATCCTCTCGCGGGCCTATTACGACCTCGCGGTGGCGCAATATTGCGGCCTGGCCGACCGGCCCGTGCTGATGGGCTATGTCCTGCTGCGCCATGATTTGCTGGCACGAGGCAACATCCGCCCGGCCGAAACCTTCGAACTGGCGCGCAAGGCGGACCTCGCCGCCGATTTGGAATATTTCGACCGCGGCCTTTCCGGACAGCGCAACTGGTGCGCGACCGAGGGGGCGGAAGCGGTCGACCGCTTCGTCTCCTATTTCCGCTATCGCCACCTGCCGTGACCTGGCGTCGCCTTGCTGGCGGCATTATTTCTTTAATAATAATATGTTGAGATAATATCCTGAGGCATCGCCGTCGCTGGCGCGACGCAACCTTCTGACTGGGGGCGCATGAAAGTGATGTTGACCGGTGTGGCGGTGGGTCTGACCGCCACTTATCTGCTGCTGCTGCTGACGCTGGTCTTCGCCCAGCGCAAGATCGTCTTCCGTCCCGACCCGGCGGCGGTCACCCCGGCACAGTTCTTTGCCCCGGAGGGCATGGCCGAGGTCACCCTGAAGACGGCGGACGGGCTGGCGATCACCTCGTGGTATCTCAAGCCGCAGCGGGCGGATGGGCAGGTCATCGCCTATTTCCACGGCAATGCCGGCCATCGCGGCAACCGCGTACCGCGCATCCTGCCCTATGCCGCGGAGGGCTATGGCATCCTGATGGTGGGCTATCGCGGCTATGGCGGCAATCCCGGCACGCCCAGCGAGGATGGGCTCTACCAGGATGCGCGTGCCGCCCTCGATTTCCTGCAGGAACAGGGGGTTGCGCCGGATCAGTTGATCCTCTTCGGCGAATCCCTCGGCGCCGCCGTGGCGACCCAGATGGCGACCGAGCGCCCGGCCCGCGCCCTCATCCTCGAGGCCCCCTTCGCCTCCATCGCCCGGTCGGCCCGGGCGCGCTATCCCTTCCTGGTGTTCGATGCCCTGGTACGCGACAAGTTCGACAATTTTGCCAAGATCGACCGGGTGGGAAAGCCGCTCTTCGTCATCCATGGTGTGCGCGATGCCACCACGCCCGTCGCCTTTGGCCGGCAATTGCTGGAACGGGCCCGCGAACCCAAGCAGGGCTATTTCCCGGAAGCGGCCGGGCACAACGACCTGATGCATCACGGCATGCCGGAGCGGGTTCTGGCCTTCCTCGCGGAATTGGGTGGATAAGGTTGTCCACAGCCAGTGGAAAAGTGGAAAATTTTCGGGCTTTGTTGTGAAATCAATCCACTGGAGTGTCTTGTGTGCCTTCTGTGACAGGTACAACTCCGAGAATGAATCCGGAACGAAATCTGCTAGACTGCGTGCTCGTCTAGACGATCACGCGTAAAAGAGGACAGGATTCGATGGCTCAGGTGGCCGCAATTTCCCAACAGATCTGGGACATGAAATACCGGCTGAAGGCGCTGGACGGCGCCCCTGTGGACAAGACCATCGAGGATAGCTGGCGCCGGGTGGCCGACGCCCTGGCCGCGGCCGAGGCGCCGGAGAACCGCGCCCGCTGGGCCGAAGAATTCTACCAGGCGCTGGCCGATTTCAAGTTCCTGCCGGCGGGGCGCATCCTGGCCGGGGCCGGGGCCAAGCGGAACGTGACGCTCTTCAACTGCTTCGTCATGGGGACGATCCCCGACGATATGGGCGGAATCTTTACCCATCTCAAGGAAGCCGCCCTCACCATGCAGCAGGGCGGCGGTATCGGCTACGACTTCTCGACCCTCCGGCCAAAGGGGGCGCCGGTGAAGGGGGTGGGGGCGGATGCCTCCGGCCCGCTCTCCTTCATGGATGTCTGGGACGCGATGTGCCGGACCATCATGTCGGCCGGCCACCGGCGCGGCGCGATGATGGCGACGCTGCGCTGCGACCACCCGGATGTCGAGGCCTTCATCGAGGCGAAGCGGACCCCCGGGCGCCTGCGGATGTTCAACCTCTCGGTCCTGGTGACCGATGCCTTCATGGCGGCGGTGAAGGCGGACGAGCCCTGGGAACTCAAATTCGGCGGGACGACCTACAAGGTGGTCCAGGCGCGGGAATTGTGGGACCGGATCATGCGGGCGACCTATGCCTATGCCGAGCCGGGCGTCATCTTCATCGACCGCATCAACAAGAAAAACAACCTCCATTACTGCGAGACGATCAGCGCCACGAACCCCTGCGGCGAACAGCCCTTGCCGCCCTATGGCGCCTGCCTCCTGGGCTCGATCAACCTCACCACCCTGATCTCCGACCCGTTCACGGCCGCGGCCAAGCTGGATCTCGCGGCGCTGGAGCAGCTGGTCAGGGTGGCGGTCCGCATGATGGACAACACCATCGATGTCTCCAACTTCCCGCTCGACGCCCAGGCGGCGGAGGCGCAAGCGAAGCGCCGCATCGGCCTTGGCGTCACCGGCCTCGCCGACGCCCTCATCATGTGCGAGGCGCGCTATGGCGGGCCGAAGGCCATCCGCCTGACCGAAGAATGGCTGGCGGCCATTGCGCGGGCCGCCTATCTGGCCTCGACCGAGCTCGCCGCCGAGAAGGGCGCCTTCCCGCTCTATGACCGCGAGAAATTCCTGGCCTCGGAGACGGTGCAGACGATGGATGCCGAGGTGCAGGCGGCGATCGCGGCGCACGGCATCCGCAACGCGCTTTTGACCTCGATCGCCCCCACCGGCACCATCTCGCTTTTCGCCGACAACGTCTCCTCGGGGCTGGAGCCGGTCTTCAGCTTCAAATACACCCGCCATGTATTGATGCCGGACGGCACCCGCCAGGCGGAGGAGGTGAGCGACTATGCCTACCGCCTGTTCCGCCGGTTGCATGGCGAGAACGCGGCACTCCCCGATTACTTCGTCGATGCGCAATCGCTCAGCCCGCACGACCATGTGGTGATGCAGGCCAGCGTGCAGAAATATATCGACAGTTCGATCTCCAAGACCATCAATTGCCCGGTCGATCTCTCCTTCGAGGATTTCAAATCGGTCTATCTCGAGGCCTATGAACTGGGCTGCAAGGGCTGCACCACCTATCGTCCGAACGACGTCACCGGCTCGGTCCTGGAAGCAAAGCCCAAGGATGCGCCGAAGACCCAGCAGCCGGAACTGCCCCTGGTGGTGGCGCCGCGCGGCGGCCAGGCGGTGGTGCCGCAATCGGCTGCCGCCCCCATCGACGCGCCGAAGCCGCAGGATGTCTATGAGGCGGGCGGTGTGGTCTACATGACCCAGCCTCTCGACCGGCCGGAAGCACTCCCCGGCGCCACCTACAAGGTGCGCTGGCCGGAGAGCGATCACGCCATCTACATCACCATCAACGACGTGATCCAGGACGGCCGCCGGCGGCCCTTCGAGGTCTTCATCAATTCGAAGAACATGGAGCATTACGCCTGGACGGTCGGCCTCACGCGCATGATCTCGGCCGTGTTCCGGCGCGGCGGCGACATCTCCTTCGTGGTCGAGGAATTGAAGGCGGTGTTCGATCCCCGGGGCGGCTCCTGGGTCGGCGGGCGCTATGTGCCCTCGCTGCTCGCCGCCATCGGCGAGGTGATCGAGAAGCACCTCATCGCCATCGGCTTCATGCCGGACCCGGCGCAAGAGCGCAGCGAGATCGAGCATATGGTGGCGAGGAAAGTCGCCAACCTCGCCGACGGGCAGGGCAATGGCGATGCCGGCGGGCGCCGCCTGCCGCATTGCCCGAAATGCAACTCGCCCTCCTTGATCCGCCAGGAAGGCTGCGACCTCTGCACGTCGTGCGGCTACAGCAAGTGCGGGTGAGGGGGCGATAGCTCCTTGCCGTCATCCCCGGGCTTGACCCGGGGATCCAGGGGTGCCGTTGAAAGAGTGGATGCCCGGATCAAGTCCGGGCATGACGATGAGGGGGGGCGAGGCGTGGGTGACGAATGGCGTGGCGGGGCTGATCTGCTCCATTCCTGTCATGCCCCGGCTCGGCCGAGGCATCCACGAGTTAGTTTTACTGTCGGCTGACAAATTCGTGGATGGCCCGCCTGAAGCGGGCCATGACAACTCAACCGATTTTTTCGTGGATCCAGCCAAACCGGAATCACTCCGGAACGCCCGCAAGCATCGGATAGCCCGCACACGGTCTATCAGCCCATCCTCCGCCGCATCCCCTGCGCCGGAGCCTAGCCATGAACCCTGCCATCAAATTCGTTTCCCTGCCGACCGATCTCGTCCGTGCCTTGCAGGCAGGTGGGCCGGATGCCAATGGGCAGGTGCCGGAGCGGCATGTGTCGGATGGGGACGGGGTGCCGTGCCGGCATTGCCAGCGGGATGTGGCGGCGGGGGAGCCTTATCTCATCCTCAACCACCGGCCGTTCCCGGCGCCGCAGCCTTATGCCGAGACGGGGCCGATCTTTCTCCATGCCGATCCATGCCCGCGTTATCCGGAAACCGCTGCGCTGCCGCCGGTGGTGGTGGCGCGGAAGCTCTTTCTGCTGAAGGGCTACAACGCACAGGATCGCATCGTCTATGGCACCGGGCAATTGGTGGCGCCGGCGGAGCTGGCGGCGGCGGCCGGCGCGCTGCTGGCCCGCGCGGATGTCGCCTATCTGCATTTGCGTTCGGCGCTCAACAACTGCTTCCAGTGCCGCATCGAGCGGGCGTGAGGGGAGCCGCTGAACGAGTGGATGCCCGGATCACGTCCAGGCATGACGACATGAGATTGGCGGACGGCAAATACATGATGGCGGCGCGTGAGGATTTTGGCGCGCACTTATCCTGTCATGGCCCGATTTGGTCGCGCCATCCGCGCGTTTGCCAATGGCTGAATCCAGGGTGAAGAAGGCAACTCGTGGATCCCCCGCCTGCGCGGGGGATGACACTGGTAATACGGAACATGACTTGGCCGGACTTGCCCCTCACGGCATCGGCAGTTCCGCGACCGCCTCGCCGAAATAGGCCTGGGGTTCCGAGGGGGTCATGCCCAGTTCGCTTTCCTTCTGCGCGACGCAGGCCGTCGTCTTCTCATGGAGCTCGCGCCAGGAATAGGCCCAGAGCCAGGATTCGATCAGGCATTCGTCATAGAAGGTATAGGTCTGCTCGGCGCTGCAGCCGAAGGAGGGGCGGTCGGCGCGGGCGGCGGTGAGGATGATGCGGTTGGGCTGTTCCATGCCCTCGGTCAGGAAGATGCCGCTGTAGCAGGCCGAGATGATGGCGACGGTGGGCTTGGCGCCGCAATGGCGGTCGAGCAGCCAGTCGAGGGTGCGCGGCGGCAGCAGGCCGCCGACATTGTCATGCTGCGAGAGATAGAAGCCGGCCGGCTTGCCATGCGAGGTCATGAAGAGGAAGCAGTTCGCGGCCTCGGTGCTGTTGATGAAGCCCAAGGATTCGTCGAGGGTGCCGAGGCTGGCGATCTCGTTCGGCGAGGGGGCGATGGCGGGGTCCGAGGTGAGGCGCGCCAGCTTCATGCGCGGCTTGCCCTGCATGATGTTGTAGAAGCGCCGCGTCGCATTGTCGAAGGCGGTGATGGAATGGTCGCCGGCGACGAAGAGAGCGCCCCAGCGCGCCGGTTGGCCGGGCTCCGCCGATGCCTGTTGCTCGGGGGCCGGTTCCGCCGCAACGGGCGCCTGAGCAGCGGGTGCCGTTTCCGGGGTAGCCTGCGGCACGGCCGCGGGTGCCGCGGCAGTCTGCGCCGGTGCCGGTGCGGCATCGCCGCCGAAAAGCGAGGACGAGCAGGCGCCAAGGCCCAGCATCAGGGGAAGAACAGCCAGGCGCAGCACATGCATTCGGAACCTCGTTCGTGGACTCACAGCTTCACTCACAGTTTCAGTACCCGGGCGATGGCGGCGATGCCGGGTTCGATCATCGCCTCCGGCACGGCGGCATAGCCGAACATCAGCCCCTGCCTTTTGGGCCCGTTGCCCTGGACAGGGCCGACATCATAGGCGGAAAGCGGCGAGACCGTCAGCCCGGCTTCGCGCAATTCCGCGGAAATCGCCGCATCGCTGCGGCCCTTCAGCCGGTTTTGCCCCACCAGATGCAGGCCGGCGGCATCCGGTTCAAGCCGGATGCGGTCGCCGAAATGGTGCGCGGCTGCGGCCAGCAGCAGGGCCTGGCGGTGGGCGTAGCGCTTGCGCATGCGGCGCACATGGGCGGCGAGGTGCCCGTCCGCGAAGAACTGGGCGAGGGCCGGCTGCACGCCCATGGCCGGCTGGTCGTCGACGATGGCGCGGGCGCGGCGGAAAGCCTGGGCGAGGGAAGGCGGCGCCACCAGGTAGCCGATGCGCAGGGAAGGGAAAAGCAGCTTGGAAAGGGTGCCGACATAGATGACGCGGCCATCGGCATCGAGGCTGCGGAGTGCCGCCAGCGGCCTTCCGGCATAGCGGAACTCGCTGTCGTAATCGTCCTCCAGGATCCAGGCGCGCGCTTCGCGTGCCCAGGCGAGGAGGTCGAGCCGGCGCTTCAGCGACATCACCACGCCGAGGGGATATTGATGCGAGGGGGCGACGCAGGCGAGGCGGGCCCGGGGCGCCTGTTTGAGCCCGTCGGCAAGGTCGAGACCTTCGTCATCGACTGCGACATGGACCAGCCGCCCGCCTCCGGCCGCGATGGCGGCACCCAGGCCGGGAAAGCCCGGCCGCTCGATCCAGACCGGGTCGCCCGGTTCCAGCAGCAAGCGGCAGGTGAGGTCGATCGCCTGGCGGATGCCGCTGACGATGAGGATATCGTCGGCCGCGCAATCGATGCCGCGCGCCTGGCGCAGGTAGTCGGCGATCGCCTGGCGCAGCGGCGGATAGCCGCCGGGATCGCCGCCCGCCACCAGCTCGGCCTTGGGATAGCGCCAGGCGCGGGCCAGCAACCGCGCCCAGAGCGGGAAGGGGAAGTCGCTGTGATCGGTTAGGCCCGGCGCGAAGCAGGGCCAGTATTTACCGGACGGGTTCTCGGGGCGATAGCCGGCGACATCGAGCAGCCGCGCGCCGCGCGGCGGGATTTCGGGGGCGGGGATCCTGGCCTTCACCTGACCGCGCCCATTCTGTCTGGCGCGGGATGCCGGTGCACCAAGATCGGGGAGGTTGTCGGCGACATAGGTGCCGGAACCGGGCCGGGCCGCAAGATAGCCCTCGCTGGTCAGTTGCTCGATGGCGGCCAGCGCCGTGTTGCGCGAGATGCCGAGTTCCTCGGCCAGCGCGCGGCTCGCCGGCAGGCGCTCGCCCGGGCGCAGCCGGCCGGAAAGGATGGCGCCACGCAACTCGTTGTAAAGCTGGCGGAAAAGCGGCGCCGCCTCGGCTCCATCGAGGCTCGGCGACACCAGGCTGGCGCGGCCTTTGCGGCGGGGCAATCGGCCCTCCAAAGTGGTACCTGAAGAATGACGAAACCGGACCTTATCATGGAACCGCTTTGGCGATAAATCCCCTTGCATCCGACAGCCAGCCATATCCGGAGCCAGGACCATGAACGCCTTCACCCCCACCGACCGCAGCAAGGTGAAGCGCCTGCACGAGCGCGGGCGCTATGACGAAGCCACCATCTTCCCGATCCTGGACGCCGCCTTCATCGCCCATGTCGGCTATGTCATCGACGGCCAGCCCTATGTCACGCCGACTGCCTTCTGGCGCGAGGGGCGGGTACTCTACTGGCACGGCTCGGCGGCAAGCCGCATGCTGCGCTTCCAGGAAGCGGGCGTGCCGGCCTGCGTCACCGTCACCCATCTCGACGGGCTGGTGCTGGCGCGCTCGGGCTTCCATCATTCGATCAACTACCGCTCGGTGATGGCCTTCGGCACAGCGAGGCTCGTCGCCGACCCGGCCGAGGAAGCGCGCCAGCTCGACCTCTTCGTCGACCGGCTCTATCCCGGTCGGCGCGGCGAGATCCGCGGCAACGAGAAGCAGGAGCTGAAGGGCACCACCGTCATCATGATGGAGATCGAGGAAGCCTCGGCAAAGACCCGCAGCGGCCCGCCCAAGGATGACGATGCGGATTATGCCCTCGGCTGCTGGGCCGGCGTCATCCCGCTGGCGCAGGTGGTGGGAGAGGCGCAAGCCGACCCGAAGCTGACGCCCGGCATCGCCTTCCCCTCGGGCCTTGCCGATTATGTGCCCGGCGCCCGATTCGATGCCGTGCTCACGGCCTGCGCCGGGAAACTGGGCTGAGGGCCAGGGTAGCGCCAAAGAAAAAAGGCGCCGGGAAAAGGTGTTGAAACCCGGCGCCGCAACCCCCATATCCCGCCCGCAATTCCGGTGAGGGGATCCCAGATGGCGTCGATCGCACAGGCGGCGGCCGAAAACCTGTTGTCGCCCATGGTGCTGTTCTTCGCCCTCGGCTTGGCTGCCGGCTGGGCGAAATCGGATCTCGCCATTCCCGAGGCGATCGCCAAGGCGCTCTCGATCTATCTGATGATGTCGATCGGCATGAAGGGCGGCATCGCGCTCGCCGAAAACGGCATCGACCAGCGTTTCCTGCTGCTCTGCCTCGCCGGCATCCTGCTCAGCTTCTTGCTGCCCTTCCTCGCCTATGTCCTCTTCCGGCGCCTGGGCGGGATCGAGCCCGTCTCGGCGGCGGCGATCGCGGCGCATTACGGCTCGATCAGCATCGTCACCTATATTGCGGCCACCGCCTATCTGCGCGAGGCCGGCCTTGCCTTCAGCGACCAGATGGTGGCGATCGCGGCTCTCATGGAGACGCCGGCGATCATGGCGGGCCTCTTTCTGGCGCATCGCTTCGGCGCGCCGGCGGCGGGTACGGCGGCGATTTCAGCCAACCGGCCGCCGCTCGGCCGCATGGCGCATGAGGTGTTCCTCAACGGCAGCGTCACCCTGCTGATTGGCGCCTTTGTCATCGGCTGGCTGACCGGCGGCAAGGGCGGCGAGAGTGTCGCCGCCTTCATGTTCGATCCCTTCAAGGGCGTGCTCTGCCTGTTCCTGCTCGACATGGGGCTGCTGGCGGCGCGGCGCCTGGCGCAATCCGGCCTGCCGCGGCCGGGCACCCTGCTGGCCGGCATCCTGGTGCCGCTCTGCGGTGCCGGCGTCGCGCTGCTGATCGCAGCCCTGCTTGGCATCCCGGCCGGCAACGGCATGCTGTTCGTCGTGCTGGGCGCCAGCGCCTCCTATATCGCGGTGCCGGCGGCCATGCGCCTTGCCCTGCCGCGGGCCGATGGCGGGCTTGCCATCACCCTCTCGCTGGCGGTCACCTTCCCCTTCAACATCGTGCTCGGCCTGCCGCTCTATGCGGCGATGGCGCAGGCGCTGCTGCAACCCTGAGGTCCTCCATGCAGACCCATCGCAAGAAGCGCATTGAGATCATCGTCGAATCGGCGATCGAGCATCGCCTCGTGGCCGCGATCGAGGCCGAGGGCGCCTCGGGATATACGACGCATCCGGTGATCGGCGGCAAGGGCCATCACGGCGCCTGGCAGGAGATCGGCATTACGCCGGGTTCCGGCAAGCTCGCCATCGTCGTCATCGCCTCGCCGGAACTGGCCGAGCGTCTGGTGCCGAAACTCTATGCGGCAATGGCGGACTATTCCGGCGTCATCCTGATGTCGGATGTCGAGGTGATCCGCAGCGCGCATTTCTCCTGAATCGGCTTCAGCCCACGCCGCGATATTCGGACAATGGAATGGGTGCCGGCGTGCTCAGCAGCTTGTCGATGTGGAAGCCCTGGAACATGCCGAAGCCCAGTTCCTGGCCGCAGGCATAGCCCTCCTCGTCGTCGACCCTGGCCATGGCGAGCACGATGCCGGATTGGCGCAGGCGGTCGAGATGGCTGCGCCGGCGCAGCAGTTCAGGGCCGAGGCCGGGCTGCCAGAACACCTTCACCATGTTGGGGTTGAGCTGCGTCAGGTCGATCACGTTGATGAGCGGCGGCAGCAGGCCGTCGATAGCGACCGTGCCGCCGCGCCCCTGGATGAGGTCGCGCGCCGCCAGGAATTCGGTGAAGTTGGCCATGATGTCGCCGATGCGGAACTCGAAATTGAAGCGCCGCAGGGAATTGAGCGATTTGCGCTCGAACGCCTCGAAATCGCTGGAGAAGACGCTCTCGATGTTGATGTTGAGCGAGGCGCGCTGTTCCGGCCGCTTGATGGCGTCGATGGCTTTGAGGATGATGCGGTCCAGCGTCACCGTCATCTGGTTGAAGACGTTCTTGTTGTGGCGCATGTCGACGCCGACCAGCAAATGCTGCCTGAGCGCCGACATCGAGGCGAAGAACTCGCTCATCACGGGCCTGAGCGGCTTGCCTTCCTCATAGAGCGCGATCTGCTGGCTCCTGAGGAAGAGATCGGCAAAGCGCGCATCGCCCCATTGCTTGTGTGCCGCCTCGATTCGGACGATGTGCTCGAGCAGCAGCATGTCCATCATGTGCGAGACCTGGTCGACGCTGGCTGCCTGTTCGGCGAGGCGCCGCACCGTTTCCAGTGCCCGCTGCCGCTCGCGCCGGAGGTCGATGATCTGGGTGATGCGGTTGACGTCGACGGCGCCGAAATAGTCCGGCAATTGCCGGCCGATCATGCGCAGCAATTGCATCTTGGTGTCGGAGAGGATACCGGAGACCAGCACCTCCTGGTCCGAGACCGTCATCACCAGGCTGGCGAGGCTGAGGCGATAGAGCCGGCAGCCGCGCCCGGCGAACAGTTCTTCCAGCCGGTCGGCGAAGGCCTTGAGGAATTCCATGCCCTCCTTGGAGCGGGTGAATTCCTCGAGATTGAGGATGAGGACATAGGGGACCGTACCGCGGTTGATCGGCGGATTGGCGATCCAGTCGGTCAGTTCATCGATCTCGCTCATGCTTCTGTCCACTTCCGCCCGGTTTGGCGCCAGTATGGTGGGTGGCGGCGAGTCGTCAAGGCGCCGCTGCCCCAGCCGGCATCGGCGGCACCAGCAAGGCCGGATCGAGGCGGGTTTCGTGCCAGTTGAGGCCCCAATGCAGATGCGGGCCGGTGGCGCGGCCGGTCGCCCCCACGGCGCCCAGGCGCTCGCCCTGTTTCAGCGCCTGCCCAACCGCAACCTCGACCGCCGAGAGATGCAGATAGCTGGAATAGATGCCGTGGCCGTGGTCGAGGATGACGGTGCCGCCGGTGAGGTAGAGGTCGCGCTCGGCGAGGCGCACCACGCCGTCCGCCGGGGCCACCACCGGGCTGCCGGTCGGTGCCGCGATGTCGGTGCCGAAATGCGGCGCCTTCGGCGTGCCGTTGAGGATGCGCTGGCTGCCATAGACGCCGCTGATGGGGCCCTCAACCGGCCAGATGAAGCTGGCCAGGAAGTCGCGTCTTTCGCTGGGGGTGGCGCGCGCCGCCCGGACCCGTTCCTGGTCCGCCTTGATGCGCGCCTCGGTCGCCGGGTCCGGCGTCACCATGTTCTGTTCCAGTTGGTCGATGCGCTGGATCTCGTAGGCGCGCGGAGCAAGGTCGAGCACCTGCTGCTCGCTGCGGCCGTCGGCATGGATGATGGTCAGCTGTGTCGCCCGCTGGTCGCGGCCGAAGCCGATCACGAAAAGGCCGTCGCCTCCCACCATGACCGGCGCATCGCCGAGCAGGACCGTGGCGCCGGGCGTGGTCCGGCCCACCGCCATGCCGCCCGGGATGAGGTCGCCGGTGATGTCGATTGCGGCGGCGGGTGTGGTGCTGGCGATGGCGCAGAGCAGGACGATCGCGAGAAAGCGCTTCACAGCAGCGAACCCTGCGGGCCGGACTCGCCGCCAGCCTTGCGTGATTTCGGTTTCGGGGAGGCGGCGCCATCGGCGGTCGCATCGACCACGCCGTCGCGGAACTGGATTTTGAGGACCTGGCCAGCGCCGACGGCGGCGGCGGCGAGGATCGGTGCGCCGTCCCCGTCGCGCACCAGGGCAAAGCCGCGCTGCAGCACCTTCTCGTAGGAATAGCTGTCCAGCAATTGGCCGAGATGATCGAGGGCGAGGCGCTTCCTGGCGGCGAGGTCGGTGAGGATGCGCGGGTTGAGGCCGGCGCCGCTGCGGTCGAGCGCGCGGTGCTGGCGTTCGAGGGCGAGGCCGATCGTCGCCTGCAGCCGGCCTGCCGCATTTTCGAGGGCGCCACTGGCCTCGGCCAGTTGCTGGTGCGGCGTCTTCAATTCCGCCTTCAGCTGCGCGAGGCGGTCGGCGCGACGCTGGAAGAAGGGCAGGCGGGCGTTCAGCCAGCGCTCCAGCCAGCCGTCGAGCAACTGCGATTTCTCGAGGATGAGGCGCATCGGTTCGGGCAGGCCGCGGGCGAGGCCGTCGAGGGCCAGTTTCGCTTCCGCGAGGCGGCGGTTGGTGCCGGCGGCGAGGCGGTGGCCGATCTCGCCCAGCTGGGTGATGAGCTCGGCCCGCACCGGCACCGCCATCTCGGCCGCCGCCGTGGGGGTGGGCGCGCGGCGGTCGGACGCGAAATCGATCAGGGTGGTGTCGGTCTCGTGGCCGACGGCGGAGATGAGCGGAATGGCGCTCTCGGCCGCCGCCCGCACCACGATTTCCTCGTTGAAGGCCATCAGATCCTCGATCGAGCCGCCGCCGCGCGCGACGATGAGAAGATCGGGACGCGGCACGTCGCCACCAGCCTCGAGCGCGTTGAAGCCGCGAATGGCGGCGGCAATCTGCTGCGCCGCCCCCTCGCCCTGCACCAGGACCGGCCAGAGGAGGACATGACGCGGGAAGCGATCCTCGAGCCGATGCAGGATGTCGCGGATGACGGCACCGGTCGGCGAGGTGACAATGCCGATGACATTGGGCAGGGTGGGCAGGCGGCGCTTGCGCGCCGGATCGAACAGACCTTCCGCGGCCAGCTTCTTCTTCCGCTCCTCGATCATCTTGAGGAGCGCACCGATGCCGGCCAGTTCCACCCGCTCGATGACGAGCTGGTATTCCGAGCGGTCGCCATAGGTGGTGATGCGACCCGTGGCGATCACCTCCATGCCGTCCTCGAGATTGATGCCGAGGCGGGCGGCATTGCCCTTCCAGCAGACCGATTTCAGGGCGGCGTTCTCGTCCTTCAGCATCATGTAGAGATGTCCGGAGGCGGCGCGCTTGAAGCCCGAGATTTCGCCCTTCACGCGGACGCGCTCGAAGCGGCCCTCCAGCGTGCGCTTGATCGCCTGGGAAAGCTCGGAAACGGTCAGTTCGCCGGCATTGTGGCCAGCGGCTGGCTGGCCTTGCGGCGCGTTTGGCGGGATCGAATCGATATCTGTCATGGCGCCCTATTCTATGGTATCGCAGGCGCCTGTGGTGAAGGGAAATCGGGTCGGAAGCATGCGGATTCTGGTGGTCGGATCGGGTGGGCGCGAGCATGCCCTGTGCTGGAAAATCGCGGCCTCG
Organism: Dongia mobilis; assembly: GCF_004363235.1. GTDB lineage: Bacteria > Pseudomonadota > Alphaproteobacteria > Dongiales > Dongiaceae > Dongia > Dongia mobilis. Next base: position 291,008 of record NZ_SNYW01000010.1, on the reverse strand, counting down.
CCGCTGTGCGACAAGCTCTATTGCGCGCCGGGCAATGCCGGCATCGCGGCGGAAGCCGAATGTGTGGCGATCGGCGTCGACGACATTCCGGGGCTGGTGAAGTTTGCGCGCGAAAAGGCGATCGACCTTGTCGTCGTGGGGCCGGAGGCGCCGCTGGTGGCGGGCCTCGCCGACGCGCTGGAAGCGGCCGGAATCCCGACCTTCGGGCCGAGCGCCAAAGCGGCCGAGCTTGAGGGTTCGAAGGGCTTCATGAAGGATTTGGCCGCCAAATACGCCGTGCCGACTGCCGCCTATCGCCGCTTCCGCGCACCCGCCCCCGCCAAGGCCTTCGCGGCGACATTGGGCCTTCCCGTCGTCATCAAGGCGGATGGCCTTGCGGCGGGCAAGGGTGTCGTCATCGCGCAGTCCCGCACCGAGGCCGAGGCCGCCATCGACGCCATGATGACCGACCGGCAATTCGGCGAGGCCGGGGCCGAGCTGGTGGTGGAGGAATTTTTGCAAGGCGAGGAGCTTTCCTTCTTTGCGCTTTGCGACGGCGCCCATGCCATTCCGCTGGCCTCGGCGCAGGACCACAAGCAGGTGGGCGATGGCGATACCGGCCCCAATACCGGCGGCATGGGCGCCTATTCGCCGGCCCCGGTGGCGACGCCCGAAATCGAGCGGCGCATCATGGAGGAGATCATCCGCCCCACGGTCCAGGGCATGGCGGCGGAGGGGCGGCCGTTCAAGGGTGTCCTCTTCGCCGGCATCATGGTGACGGAAGGCGGGCCGAAGCTGATCGAGTTCAATGTCCGCTTCGGCGACCCGGAATGCGAGGTGCTGATGCTGCGCCTCAAATCCGATCTGGTGCCGGCGCTGATCGCGGCGCGCGACGGGACCCTGAAGAATTTTGACCTGCGCTGGTTCGACGATGCGGCACTCTGCGTCGTCATGGCGGCCAAAGGCTATCCGGGCAGGCCCGAGACCGGGACCGTGATCGGCGGCCTCGACGCCGCTGCCACCATCAGGGATGTGGCCGTGTTCCATGCCGGGACGAAACAGAACGACAAGGGCGAGATCGTCGCGGCCGGCGGCCGCGTGCTGGCGGTGGCGGCAAGTGCCAGGGACGTCGCCTCGGCGCAGGCGCTGGCCTACCAGGCGGTGGATGCTGTTCAATGGCCGGGCGGTTTCTGCCGGCGCGATATCGGCTGGCGCGCCCTCGCGCGCGGCAAATAGGCAAGGGGGGACAACATGTTCAAGCTGCGCTATTCGGTGACCTCGCCCTTCGTGCGCAAGGTGATGATGGCCACGATCGAGACCGGGCAACGGGGCGAGATCGAGCTTGTCCCGACCGTAACGGCCGATCCCCATTCCGACCTCTCCCGGCACAACCCGCTCGGCAAGGTGCCGGCGCTGGTGCTGGCGGACGGATCGACACTCTATGACTCGCGGGTGATCTGCGAATATCTCGACTCGAGGCATGGCGGTACCAGGCTGTTCCCGGCCGATGGCGATGCGCGCTGGACGGCCCTGCGGCGCCAGGCCCTGGCCGACGGCATCATGGATGCGGGTGTCCTCTGCGTGATGGAGGGGCGTCGCAGCGAGCCCGCCCAGCGCTCGCCGGAATGGGTGGCGAAGCAGAAGGGCAAGATGGCGGCGGGCTTCGACGCGCTGGAGCGCGAGGCGGCGTCATTCGGTGCCGGTTTCGATATCGGCCTGATCGCGGTGGCCTGTGCCCTGGGCTATGCCGATTTCCGCTTTGCCGCCGACAACTGGCGCGCGGGGCGGCCGCATCTGGCCCGCTGGTTCGAGCAGGTGAGCGCGCGGCCGAGCCTGAAGGACACCGCGCCCAAGGATTGAGTGGCTACCTTTCGACTGGCATCCCCCGCGCAGGCGGGGGATCCACGAGTTACTTTCTTCAGTCGTGCGCAAACTCGTGGATGGCCCGCCTGAAGCGGGCCATGACAAGATCGGCCGTCAACGCCGGCCGTCATCTCTTCATGTAGAGATCGCGCGCCGCCAGCACGGCGCCGCCGACGATGGCGAGGCAGCCGAGCAGCACGGCCATGGTGGCGCTGGCCTTGCCGGTCGCAATCAGGAGCAGGGTGGAGATGAGGGGCGAGGCGTAGGAGATGGCGCCCAGTGCCTTGATGTCGCCCTTCTTGACGCCGTAATCCCAGACGAAGAAGGCAGCACCCACGGGCCCCAGGCCGAGGGCGATGATGGCCAGCCATTGCCATTGGTCGGCGGGCCAGATGGTGGTTTCCGTCAGCAGATGGCAGAGGAAACCGAGCAGGGCGGTGACGCCGCAGAAGGCGCCGACCAGTTCCGTCGGTGCCGTGCCGAAGCGGCGCGACAGCACCGAATAGATCGACCAGGTGAAGGCACAGGCCAGGGCGGCGCCATAGCCGAGGGCGCTGCCGGCAAGCCCGGCCGCATCGCCGGCATCGCGGGCGAGGATGAGAAGGGCGGCCCCGGCCATGCCGATGATGGCACCCGCCACATGCTGCCAATAGAGCCTCTCGCCCGGCAGCAGGGCGGAGAAGAGGACGATGAGGAGCGGCCAGAGATAGGCGATGAGGCTGGCCTCGACCGCCGGCGCGTGGTCGAGCGCCACAAAATAGAAGAGGTGATAGAGGAAGAGCCCGCCGATGCCGAGGGCCCAGACCGGCCAGGGCTGGCGCAGGAAGGTGAAGGCAGCCGGCCCTTTGCGCGCAAAATCGGCCAGCCATTTCAAGGCGGCGAAGGCAAAGGCGATGGCGAAGGTCGTCGCCATCAGCTGGAAGGGCGGCACGGCACCGGTCGACGCCGTGAACAGCGCCAGCGTCGCCCAGAGCAGGACGGCGATGGAGCCGATGAGGGTGGCGCGGCGGCGGGAATGGGCGGTCGGCAGGGCAAGGTCGGTCATGGCCGGCGCATAATGCAGGCCGGCCGATACGCGTCAAGGGTGGCAACTGGCTTGTCTGCTGTCATGGCCCGCTTCAGGCGGGCCAACCACGAGTTTGCCCGCAACCGACAACAGGAACTCGTGGATGCCCCGGCCAAGCCGGGGCATGACAATAACAAAGTGAAATTGCGCAGGGCGCCGCTACAGCTTCGGCGCCAGATAGACGATGAGGAGGGCGTTGCCGAGGATGATCGAGGCCACCATGAAGAAGAGCAGCACGTAGCGGTGCACGTTGCGCTCGCGCTCCGGCACCATCTCGCGCACGATCCCGGTCAGGTTGGAGAGATAGGGGGCGATGAAGTTGAGCTTCTCGCGCTCGGCATTCTGCCAGAACTGGTAGATGATGAGCGAATAGATGGCGCCCACCGACAGTACGATGCTGATCGCGACGACCAGCTTGAACAGCAGCGTGCCCTTATAGGCGAGGTCGCCGATGACACCCAAAAGCACGAAGATGACGAGGGTGCCGAGCAGCGTGCCCCATTGCTGGTGCTTGGCAAAGCGCGTGGTCTCGCCGCAGGCGGCATAGAGCGCCAGCATCTCGGCATGGGTCAGTTCGTCGAGTTCGCTCGGGCGGACCTCGATCCGCTCGGCCGCGTCGGTTTCGGTTTCGGGTGCGGCTTTCGCCATGGTCGTTTCTCCATCACTCCGCCAAGCTTAGGCCGGGAATGGTTAACAACCTGTGGATAACTGTGCCAGAACCGATGCCGGGACGGTTTTCCAAATCAGTTCAACGAGTTGAACGCAGGAAATCCGTCCCAGTTCGGTCAGTACATATGCTGGCCGCCATTGATGGAGAGGGTCGAGCCGGTGATGAAGCCGCCCTCATCGGCCACCAGGAAGAGGACGCCGCGGGCGATCTCGGAGGCTTGCCCCAAGCGCCCGACCGGGATCTTGGCGACGATCTTCTCCAGCACCTGGGGCGGCACGGCGCGCACCATGTCGGTGTCGATATAGCCGGGGGCGATGGCGTTCACCGTGATGTTCTTGGCGGCACCCTCTTGGGCGAGGGCCTTGGTGAAGCCGTGGATGCCGGATTTGGCGGCGGCATAGTTCACCTGGCCGTATTGCCCGGCCTGGCCGTTGATCGAGCCGATATTGACGATGCGGCCGAAACCGCGCTCGCGCATGGAATCGATCACGTTGCGGCACATGTTGAAGCAGGAGGAGAGATTGGTGTCGATCACCGCCTGCCATTGCTCGGGCGTCATCTTGTGCAGCGTGCCGTCGCGGGTGATGCCGGCATTGTTGACCAGCACGTCGATGGGGCCGAGATCGGCCGTGATCCGGGCAATGCCTTCCTTGCATTGCTTGAAATCGGCGACGTCGATCTGGTAGGCGGCGATGCCGGTCGCGTCCGAGAAGGCCTTGGCCTTCGCCGTATCGCCGCCATAGACCGCCGCCACCTTGTAGCCGGCATTCTTGAGGGCGACGCTGATCGCCTCGCCGATGCCACGGGTCCCGCCCGTCACCACTGCCACCCGACCCATTCATTCCTCCCTGGTTTTGTTTTTGTCGTTGGTTGTTGTGGTTGTGGCCCCCTCCCCCTGCAGGGAGAGGGCTAAATCCAGCGTCAGCGCTCCACGCACATGGCGATGCCCATGCCGCCGCCGATGCACAGGGTGGCGAGGCCCTTCTTGGCGTTGCGCTTTTGCATCTCGTGGAGCAGCGTCACGAAGACGCGCGCCCCCGAGGCGCCGATCGGATGGCCCAAGGCAATGGCGCCGCCATTGACGTTCACCTTGGCAGGGTCCCAGCCCATATCCTTGTTGACGGCACAGGCCTGGGCGGCGAAGGCCTCGTTCGCCTCGACGAGGTCGAGGTCGTCGGGCTTCCAGCCGGCCTTGGCCAGCGCCGCGCGGCTGGCCGGGATCGGACCCGAGCCCATGATGGCGGGATCGACGCCGACCGTGGCCCAGGAGACGATGCGGCCAAGCGGCGTCAGGCCGCGCTTCGAAGCCTCGGCGGCGGTCATCAGCACGACGCCGGCAGCACCGTCATTGATGCCCGACGCATTGCCGGCCGTCACCGTGCCGTTGTCGCCGCGCACGAAGGCCGGGCGCAGCTTGGAGAGCGTGTCCACCGTGGTGCCGTGCTTGGGGTATTCGTCATCGGCCACCGTCACATCGCCCTTGCGGCCCTTGACGGTGACGGGGACGATCTCGTCCTTGAACTTGCCGGCCTTCATCGCGGCCTCGGCCTTCTGCTGGCTGGCGGCGGCGAATTCGTCCTGCTGCTGGCGGGTGATCTGCCATTTCTGCGCCACGTTCTCGGCCGTGTTGCCCATGTGATAGCCGTTGAAGGCATCCCAGAGGCCGTCCCGGATCATGGTGTCGACCATCTCGGCATTGCCCATCTTGGTGCCGTTGCGCAAATGCATGGCATGGGGCGACTGGCTCATGCTCTCCTGCCCGCCGGCGATGACGACATTGGCGTCGCCATTGCGGATCGCCTGGAAGCCCAGCGCCACCGCGCGCAGGCCCGAGCCGCAGAGCTGGTTGATGCCATAGGCGGTCTTCTCGTTGGGGATGCCGGCATTGATCGCGGCCTGGCGCGCCGGGTTCTGCCCGGCGGCGGCGGTCAGGATCTGGCCCAGGATGACCTCGTCCACCTCGCCGGCCTCCAGCTTCGCGCGCTTCAGCAATTCCAGGATCACGTCGCGGCCGAGGTCATGGGCGGGGAGGGCGGAAAGCGTGCCGCCAAAGGCGCCGATCGGCGTGCGGGTGGCGGCGGCAATGACGATGTCGGGGGCGCTGGCCATGGGATCTTCCTCCAATAGGCGATTTTTTCGCACAGGGGGTGTTTTGTGCATTGCAAACAAGCCTAGGGGAAAGCGGGCGGCAAGGGCAAGCGACGAATGGGGGATAACCGGGACCCAAGGCCAACAACGTGACCGAAACCTTGATGCGGGTTAACTGGGGTCTTGACGGGGATCGCTTCAAGTTGTAAATAACCATACAGTTAAATAACCGAACAGTTAAATAATGAACACGATGCCGGATCGCCTCAGCGACACCTTGCAGGCTCTTGCCGACCCCACGCGGCGCGCCATCCTGGCCCGCCTTGCCATGGGCCGCGCGACGGTGGCTGAACTCGCGGCACCCTTTGCCATGAGCGGGCCGGCGATCTCGAAGCATCTCAAGGTGCTGGAACGCGCCGGACTGATCGAACGCGGGCGCGAGGCGCAATGGCGGCCCTGCCGATTGAAGGCGGCACCGCTGCGCGAGGTCGCCGATTGGCTCGACACCTATCGCCGCTTCTGGGAGGCGAGTTTCGATCGCCTCGACACCTATCTCGAAGATCTGCAAACCGCGACAAGGGAGGCAAAAAATGTCCGCACCAAAAATAAGCGCCGAACCGGAGGCGAGTGACCGCATCCTGACCATTACCCGTGATTTCGCCGCCCCGCGCGAACTGGTCTTCGCGGCGCTGACGGAACGCAGCCATGCCCTCAACTGGATGGGGCCGCGCGATTATCCGGTGACCTATTGGGAAAGCGACGGCCGCCCCGGCGGCAAATGGCGCGCCTGCCTCACCAGCCGTGAAACCGGCGCCGAAATCTGGCAGAACGGCATCAATCACGAGATCGAGCCGCCCGAACGCCTGTCCTTCACCTTCGGCTGGGAAGAGGATGGCACCCGCGACAGGCCCGGCACGCGTGGGCCGGAAACCCTTGTCACCATGGTGCTGGACGATCTCGGCGGCAACCGCACCCGCTTGCATTTCCGCCAGGAAGTCTTTGACACCGTGGCGAACCGCGACGGTCACGAGGCCGGCTGGATGAGCACCTTCGACCGGCTGCAGGATTACTTGAACGGGCTTTAGCGCCCGGCCGTTCACTTAATCAAATGCGCCAGCTGCGGGCAGATGGCGCGCGCCCGCGCCGCCACCTGGTCGTGCCGGGGCTTGTTGACGCTCTCCTCCAGCTCGAACCATTTGGCCAGCGCCGGGTCGCCCGGCGCCTTCCCCTCCACCATGTCGGCCAGCCGTCCGGCATCCGCGTCCGGCATGTCGGCCAGCACCGCCTTCATGCCGCATTCGAACACCGCCTGGCGCTGCCCCGGCTCGATGCGCGAGGTCTGGAACATCGCATCCGGGTCCGCGTTGAACTTCTCCTGCGCCAGCGCCATGAACCGCGCCTTGCCGGGATGCGCCGCCGGATCGATCACGGCCGGGTCCTGTGCGCTAACAATTCCAGTCGAGAAGGAAAGCAAAAGTCCGGCGAAGAAGACTGAACGGCAAATCTGCATGTGATCCTGTACTCCTAGGCCGGCGCGTCGAGCGCGGCTACTCGTGTGCATTCTTACCACGGCTATCTCAGGTTGTACAAAGGATGGCCAACATTAACTCATCCCACCGCCCTTGGATTCCGCTCCTGGAAGTCCCGCTGGTGCCAATAGGGATAGGCTGGGACTTGCTCGCTGGCCGCGTCGAGGCGTTTGATCTGCTCCTCTGTCAGTGACCAGCCCAGCGCGCCGAGGTTCTGCTTCAACTGCTCCTCATTGCGGGCGCCGATGACGATGTTGCAGACGGTGGGGCGGGTCAGCAGCCAGTTGAGGGCGATCTGGGGGATGGTCTTGCCGGTTTCCTCAGCCACCGCATCCAACGCATCCACCACCTGGAAGAGGTAATCGTCGGCGACGATGGGCCCGCCTTCGGCGCCGCCCTGTTTGATGCGGCCGGACTCGTTCCGGCCGCGGCGGATCTTGCCGGTGAGGCGGCCCCAGCCCAGCGGGCTCCAGACCATGGTGCCGACGCCCTGGTCGATGCAGAGCGGCATCAGCTCTTCCTCGTAATCGCGGCCGATGAGGGAATAGTAGCCCTGATAGACCACATAGCGGGCGAGGCCGTATTTCTCGGACGTGGCCAATGCCTTCATCACATGCCAGCCGCTGAAATTCGAGCAGCCGATATAGCCGATCTTGCCGGCGGTGATGAGGTCGTCGAGGGCGCGCAAGGTCTCCTCGACCGGGGTCAGCGCATCGAAGCCGTGCATGAAATAGAGATCGATGTAGTCGGTGCCGAGGCGCTTGAGGCTGGCCTCGCAGGCGCGGATCAGATGATGGCGCGAGGAGCCCTTGTCATTGGGGCCGGGGCCCATCTCGAAAGTCGCCTTGGTGGAGATGAGGGCCTGGTGGCGGCGCCCCTTGAGCGCCTCGCCCAGGATGCGCTCGGCCGCGCCATTGGAATAGACATCGGCCGTGTCGAAGAAGTTGAGGCCGTGATCGAGGCAGAGATCGACCTGCCGCACCGCCGCCTTGGCATCGACCGCGCCCCATTTGTCGAAGAACTCATCGCCGCCGCCAAAGGTGGCGGTGCCGAAGGAGAGAACCGGGACCTTGAGGCCCGAGCGGCCGAGTTGGCGGTGTTCCATGACGGGGGCCTCGCTGGCTGGTGAACTGGCTGGTGAATCGGAGCGTGGCGACGAGTCTTAACGGGCGGCGGCGGGCGCCGCTACCACGCGGGCGTCATGGGTTTGGACCCGGTGGTTTTCGGGCGCGCGGCGGGTACGACGCCGACAAAGATGCAGATCAAAGGCAGCATTGTGTGACGCGGCGCACAGCGCCGGAGCCCTCGAAAAACGGCTGGAATCCGCAATTATCCCTTTTCCTTCAATTGCCTGACTGGGCGGGCGGCAATCCGCCCCGGGCCCTGAACGCGGCGCGGGGGCCGCGGCGACAGAGGCAGTACCCGGGCAACGAGCCTGCAAACGGCGGCCCGCAAACGACCACAGAGTCAGTGACCACGGAGTCACTGGCCACAGATAGGAGGAATGACCATGAGCAAGTTGAGTGTGAAGACTGAGATCGTCCCGTCGGCCACGCCTGCCACTGCCTGGCGCCTGGCCCTGCTGGGTGGCCTCTTCGCCGGCGCCGCCGTCATTGCCCTGGGCTTCGGTCCCGCACCCGCCCAGGCCTATGACGACGATGTCGAGGTGGTGTGCTGGGATCTCGACAGCGGCGAGACCGAATGCATGGAGGTCGACGACCTCGCTGCCGAATGCGCGCTGAGCGATCCGGAATACACCACCGACCAGTGCGGCGGCCTGCTGGAGAACCGGCGTCCCGCCAGCGGCGGCCTGACCACGATCGACATGTTCGACGAGAATTATGACGACGACAAGGATCGCGGCCGCGGCGATCGCGGCAATCGCGGCGGCGGCGATAACGGCGGCGGCGGCGGTTCCGGTGCCGGCGGCGGGCGCGGCAGTCCGCGCAACTGATTGGGGAAGGGCTGTCTCTATCAGGGGATGAAGGGGATGGTTGGGTGAGGAACGGGGCCGCGAGGCCCCGTTTCCATTTTCAGCGCCGCCGCCTTGGTCCGCCCTTCGATCAACCGGCGACGCGGCGCATCCAGGCGGCCATGGGTTGCCAGATCTCGGCGGCGGCGTGGCGGCCGACCATCATGCCGATATGGCCGGCATGGGGCGCCATCTCCTCGACCCTGGCCAGGCGGCGGGTGAGGGCGCGGGAGGAGCCCGGCGGCACGATGCGGTCGGCCGACGGGATGACGTTGAGGACGGGGAGGTCGAGCCCGGCCGGGTCGACCACGCGCCCGCCCACCCGCCAGGCGAGATTGCCGGTGCTGTTGGCGCCGTACCATCCGGTCAGGCATTCGCGCGCCACGGGGGCGGCGAGGGCGATACCGTCATTGAGCCAGTCCTCCAGTGCCACGAAGCGCCGGGCCGAGGCACCTTCCGGGTCGAGCGTGGCGAAATGCTGGAACTTCTTCAGCACCTGGAAGGGGTCGAGGCCGGAAAAGAAGGATTGCAGCAGGTCGACCGGCATTTCGCCGAGGATCTGGAGAATGGGTTCCAGCTGATGGCCGATCTGGCCCACCATGCGGGCGTGGGATGCGTTCTCGGCATGGAAGTCCCAGGGGGTGGCGAGGCAGACCAGGGCGGCGAGATCCTTCTGCCGGCGCAGCGCCAGGGCGAGCGCCAGATCGCCGCCCATGCAATAGCCGATGGCGATGATCGGCCCGCCCTTTTCGCGCCGCACTGCCTGCAGGGCCGCCTGCAGCCGGCCGACGATATAGTCGGAAAGGGAGAAGCCGCGTTCGAGCGGGCCCGGCGCATCCCAATCGACGACGAAGGGATCGAAGCCGTTGGCGCCCAGCCAGCGCAGGAAGCTCGCCTCCGCCTCGAGGTCGAGCACGTGGTACCGATTGACCAGTGACGGGATGACGAGGAGGCGCGGGTTCGCGGGTGAGCGGGTGGTGCCGCGGTAATCGCGCAGCTTTGTCGTGCCTTCGTCCCACACCACCGGCGCTGCGGGCAGGCTGCGCCGGTAATCGTGCCGGCGATAGGCGGTCACACCGTCGAGGAAGCGCCCGAAGCGCCGCCGCCCCTCAGCCTGCAGCGCCGTCGTCAGCTGCGCGGGATCGGCCTTTGCGAGGGCGGGCGCCAGTTCCCGCAGCGCCGCCGCCAGCCGCCTTTGGCTTTCGCCTGGCTGGCTGCCGTTCGGGGGATTGCTGTTGGCCGAGTTCAGCAAGGCGCTGTTCAAGGCCGGCAAGGCGAGCGCGGAGTTGCTCCAGATCGCCGCCGCCAGGCTGAGATGCTGCGGCAGCGGCCGCGGGCCCAGGCGCATGGGGATCGGGCGCTTGGGAATTGGGTGTCGCGGTTGGGGGGCTGCCATCCTTTGGGCCTCCTTCGGGTTGCCCGCCATGCGGGCTGACGGCGGCCATCCAGGCCTGGGCCATCTCGGTCCAGTTGCGGGCGAGATCCGGGCCGAAGGGCGGCATGCCGGGGCCTGCCGCCGCCTGGCCCATTTGCCCCATCTGGCCCATCTGGCCCATCTGGCTGAGCCACATGCCGGGGAGCGGCAGGGCCGCCATCAGCTGCGCGGCCTGGCGGGCGAGGTCGGGGTCGGCAGCGGCGGCGGTGATCTGGTCCTGCCACAGATCGATGAGGCGCCGCGCCAGTTCGTCGAGGCCCGGGGCGGCATTTTCGGCGGCGGTGTCGCCGTGACCGTCTTTCGGTGAATCAGTCATTTATCGACTATAGCCTCGGCCGTTTCGCGGGGAAACCGGGCGCCGTTTGCAGCGCAGCGACCGCATTGCCACATGGCCCCCCGGTAATGCTATGCTCGGGTCCGGCGCCCGAATATGTTCCCGTTGCCAGCTCATTGTGCATCGCATCAGTCCCAAGGTTAATCACACCGGGCGCGAGATGGGGAGAGTGAAGAATGGCCGTGTCAGGTGACCAGACGAAATCCGGCGAAAAGCCGGCGCCGGTCCGCATCAAGAAATACGCCAATCGCCGGCTCTACAACACGGCGACCAGTTCCTATGTGACCCTCGATTACCTCGCCCAGATGGTGCGCGAGGGCCTCGATTTCACGGTCGAGGATGCGAAGACCGGCGAGGATATCACGCGGTCGGTCCTGACCCAGATCATCGTCGAGGAGGAATCGAAGGGGCAGAACATGCTGCCGATCAATTTCCTCCGCCAGCTGATCAGCCTTTATGGCGACAATTTGCAGTTCCTGGTGCCGGGTTACCTGGAAAAGAGCATGGAAAGCTTCGCCACCAACCAGGAGCAGATCCGGCAATACATGAAGGACAATTTCGGCGCCGTCTTCCCGCTCGACCGGCTGGAGGAGATGTCGAAGCAGAACATGGCCTTCTTCCAGCAGGCGATGAGCATGTGGAACCCGTTCAAGGCCACCGGTGGTACCGTTCCCACCCCGCCGGAAAAGGGCGAGGGGCCCCGCGCCGGGAGCGGCGACGAGCTCTCGGACCTGAAGGCGCAGATGCAGGCGCTGCAGAAGCAGCTGGAACTCTTGACCAAGGTCGGCGGCAAGCCGGATTGACATGCGTGTTACAGCCAACGGTTCCGATTTCGAGGTGATGCTGGCCGGCGCGGAAAGCCGGCCGGCGCTGTTCCTCACCCATTCGCTGGCCACCAGCCACGAGATGTGGGCGCTGCAGGTGCCGCTGCTGGCGCGGCACTTCCGTGTCGTCGCCCCGGACATGCGCGGCCATGGGGCGAGTGCGGCGCCGGGCGGCGACTACACGATGGACCAGCTGGCCGATGATGTCGTCGCCATCGCCGACCGGCTCGGCATCGGGCGCTTCCATTTCTGCGGCCTTTCCATCGGTGGCATGATCGGCCAGGCGCTGGGCCTCAACCATGCCGGCCGCCTGGGTGGCCTCATCCTCGCCTCGACCTTCACCGGGCCGATCGGGCCGGAGGCGCGCGCCGGCCTTGACGGGCGCATCGCCGCCGCCACGCGTGATGGCATGCAGAGCCAGATCGAGCCCAGCATGGGGCGCTGGCTGTCGGCGGATTTCCGGGAGGCGGCGCCGCGCCAGGCGCAATGGATCCGCGACCAGATCGCGGCCACCCCGGTCGCCGGCTTCAACGGTTGTGCCGCCGCCATCCGCGAGATGACGCTGGAACCGGCGCGGCTCACATCGATCAAGGCGCCGACGCTGGTGATCGCCGGCGAGAAGGACCCGGGGGCCAGCCCGGAAGCCGGCAGGCGCATCGCCGAAGCGATACCGGGTGCCGCGATGCAGGTCATCGCCGGCGGCTATCACCTCTCGAATGTCGAGTTCCCGCACATCTTCACCGAGATGGTGCTGGACTTCCTGCTGGCGGGAAAAAATGGCTGAAGGGGGTTCGTCCCCACCTGCCGGAAACGCCACCGCCCCGGACCAGACCCTCCTCATCCGCGGTGCGCCGGTGCTGTTCGTCCTCCTCTGGGCGACCGGCTTTCTGATGGCGAAATTCGCCATTCCCTATGCCGAACCCTTTACCATCCTGGTGATCCGCTTCGCGCTTGCCAGTGCGATGATGGCTTGTGTCGCCATTATCTTCGGTGCGCGCTGGCCGCGCTCGCTGGGCGAGGCCGGGCATATCGCCATGACCGGCGTGCTGCTGCAGGCGGTCTATCTCGGCGGCTGCTATGCTGCGATCTATGCGGGCCTCGCGGCGGGTGTCGTGGCGCTGATCGCCGGGCTGCAGCCGGTGGTGACGGCGGCCCTCTCCGGCCCGCTCTTGGGCGAGCATCTGAAACCGCTGCAATGGCTGGGGGCGGTGCTGGGCTTCGTCGGCCTCAGCATGGTGATCTGGCACAAGCTCAGCTTCGATCCAGACCATCTCTGGGCGCTTGCCTTCGCCTTCGTGCAATTGTTCGGCATCACCGCGGCGACCTTCTACCAGAAGCGCTTCTGCCCGCGCGCCGATCTGAAATCCGGTGCCGCCATCCAGTATGCGGCGGCGACCCTTGTGCTGCTGCCGGTGATGCTGTGGCTGGGGGTGGGCGAGATCGACTGGCAGGCGGAATTCATCTTCGCCATGGGCTGGATCGTGATCGTGCTCTCCGGCATTTCGATTGCGCTCCTCACCTGGATGCTGCAGCGGGGGGCGGCGGCCCGGGTCGCCAGCCTGTTCTACCTGACACCGCCGGTAGCGGCATTGGGCGGGTTCCTCCTTTTCGGCGAGACGCTCGATGCGCTCGCCATCGCCGGCATGGGCGTCGTGGCCCTCGGCGTCGCCCTGGTCAACCGCCGATGACGGAAGCGGATCTCATCGAACGGCGTCGCTATCGCCCGCCGGCCGGCGCGGAGCTTCGCATCTTCGCCTATGGCTCGCTGATGTGGCGGCCGGATTTTCCCTTCATCGACATCCGGCCGGCAACGCTTTACGGCTATCATCGCGCCTTCTGCATCACATCGACCCATTATCGCGGCTCGCCCGCACATCCGGGGCTGGTCCTTGGCCTCGATCGCGGCGGGCAATGCGTGGGCAGGCTCTACCGCGTGGCGCCGGAGGATGCCGAGACGGTGGCGGACTACCTGCACCGGCGCGAAATGGTGACCGGCGTCTATATCCCGCGCCTCCTCAGGCTGCGCCTGCCGGAAAGGGACGAGGTGACCGCGCTGTCATTCGTTGCCGACCGGGCGCATCCGCAATATGCCGGCAAGCTGACGCCGGAAGAGGTGGCGGCGCGCATCCGCGATGCGGTGGGCATCGCCGGGCGCAATGTCGACTATCTGCGCAATACCGTGGAACATCTCGACCAGCTCGGCATCGGCGATTGCGCGCTGCACCGCATCCTGCGTCTGCTCGAGGCGCAGGTCTGACCCGTTCCCGGACCGCTTGGCGCGACGGCGCCGAGTTCCTATAAGGGAAACCTGACAAGATCGGGGGGATCATGGGTCCGTTTGAACATCCACAGAATTCCTATTACGCGGCGACGGCCAACCCGTTCGGCGAGCGCCCGGCGCTGGCGGGCGCGGTCACGGCGGATGTCTGCGTGGTGGGTGGCGGATTCACCGGCCTTTCCGCCGCCCTCAACCTGGCCGAGCGCGGCTACAAGGTGGTGCTGCTGGAACAGGCGCGCATCGCCTGGGGTGCCTCGGGGCGCAATGGCGGCCAGGTCAATCTGGGCCTGCGCAAGGGGCCGGAGGATCTCATTGCCGCCTTCGGCCAGGAACGGGCGCGCGCCCTGTTCGGCATGGCCGAGGAATCGCGGCGCATTGTCACCGAGCGCATCGCCAGGCACGGCATCAAATGCGATTTCAAGCCGGGGACTTTGCATGCCGCCAGCAAGGCGCGGGATTGCGGCTGGATGCAGGACGAGATCGACTGCCTGGAGAGGCAGTTCGGCTATCGCGGCGCGCGCTATCTCGACCGCGCCGCGGTGCGGCAGGAACTGGGCTCGGACATCTTCCATGCCGGCGTGCTGGACAGCGGCGGCGGGCATCTGCACCCGCTGAACTATGCGCTGGGCCTGGCGGCGGCCGCCGAGGCCGCGGGCGTGCAGATCTGCGAGCAGTCGCGGGTGACCAGGATCGAGAAGGGTACGCTCAACCGTGTCGAGACTTCCGGCGGCGCCGTCAGCGCCAAATATGTGGTCCTCGCCTGCAATGCCTATCTCGGCGATCTCGAGCCCCGCATTGCCGGCAAAATCATGCCGATCGCCAATTTCATCATCGCCACCGAGCCGCTGTCGGAAGCGGAGGCGCGCGAGGTGATTGCCCGCGACGTCTGCGTCGCCGACACCAAATTCGTGGTCAGCTACTGGCGCCTCTCGGCCGACCGGCGCCTGCTGTTCGGCGGCGGCGAGCGCTACAGCACGCAGCCGCCGGCCGACATCAAGGAGTTCGTGAAGCCCTATATGCTGCGCGTCTATCCGCAGCTGGCGGGGAAGCGCATCGACTTTGGCTGGGGCGGCATGCTGGCAATTACCGTGTCGCGCCTGCCGCATGTCGGGCGCATGGACAATGTCTTCTATGCCCATGGCTATTCCGGCCAGGGTGTCGCCGTCACCGGCATCATCGGCCAGCTGATCGCGGAGGCCGTGGCCGGGACAGCGGAGCGTTTCGACCTGTTCGCGGCGATCCGCCACCAGACTTTCCCGGGCGGCACGCTGCTGCGGCATCCGCTGCTGGTGGCGGCGATGCTGTGGTATGCCATGCGCGACCGGCTCTAGGCGCCCCGGAGTGTCGACCGGATGTACTCGCGCCGCTCCGGCGGCAGCCGGTTCCAGTGACAATCCAGGAGGGCGCCTTCCAGGGCATAGGCCATCGTCAGCGTCACCTGATCGGGAAAGGCGTGTTTCAGCCGGCGGTAGGTGGCGACGGCGCCGAGCGAACGCAGGGCGTCGGCATCAGCAATGCCAACCTCCTGCAGTTGGCGGATTGTTGCCGGGCCGATATTCTTGAGCGAGCCAAGGGGTGTCGACATGATCGATCACTCTAATGGAAGAGGGTGGGGCATATGAAGATTCTGTTTCTGGGGGCGGGCGCCGTCGGGGGGTATTTCGGCGGGCGGCTGATCGAGGCGGGGGGCGATGTCACTTTCCAGGTGCGTGCCGGCAGGGCGCAGCAATTGGCCGCGCGCGGACTGGTCATCAAGAGCCCGCTGGGCGACGCCAATATCCGGGCAAAGACGATCGCGCAGGCCGGTGGCGAGGCGTTCGACCTGGTCGTGGTGGCGTGCAAGGCCTATGACCTAGGCCAGGCAATCGAAGCCGTGGCACCCCATGTCGCGAAGGGGGCCGTGCTGCTGCCGCTGCTCAACGGCATGCGGCACAATGACGATCTCAGGAACCGCTTCGGATCCGACGCGCTGATCGGCGGCATGTGCCAGATCGAGGCGACGCTCTCGCCGGAGGGCGACGTCCTGCACAAGAGCAAGTTCGCGCGCATGGTGTTCGGGCCGTTCGAGGATTTTCCGGCCGATGTGCGCCGCCAGCAGGTGCTGAGCACGCTGGCCGAGCTCGGCGCCAAGGCCAGCTTCACCTCGGTCCTGCAGGACCCGGTCGACCAGGCATTGTGGGACAAATGGGTGATGATTGGCACGCTGGCCGGCATCACCACGCTGATGCGCGGTGCGGTCGGCGACGTGCTGGCCGCGCGCGAGGGGCACGAACTGATCGAGGAAATGCTGCACGAGGCCATCGCCGTCGCCACCGAGAGCGGCTATCCGCCGCGCGCCGATTATCTGGCTTCGGTCCGCCAGCTGCTGCTGTCGCCCGGCTCCACCTTCATGGCCTCGATGCTGCGCGACATCGAGCGCGGCAATCCGGCCGAGGCCGACCACATCATCGGCGACATGTATCGCCGCGCCCATGATTTCGGCCACGATGCCAGCCTGCTGCGCATCGCCTATTGCGCGCTGCAGACCTATGAGGCGCGGCGGGTCAGGGGTGGGTTGAGCTAGGGTATTTCAAGTTCGACCGCGAACACGACCAGCCTTATCGCCAGCCATACTGATTGTCATGGCCCGCGAAGGCGGGCCATCCACGAGCTTGGCGGCAACTGAAAAGGCAACTCGTGGATCCCCCGCCTAAAGCGGGGGATGACGATGGAAACGGCTCAGGCCTTTTTCTTTGCCTTGGAGGCCGCTTTCTTCGCGGCCTTTTTGGCAGCCTTGGGGGCGGCGACCTTCGGCGCGGTTTCCTTGGGCGCGGTCTTCTTGGCGGCAACTTTCTTGGCGGCCGTTTTCTTGGCGGCAGATTTGGGTGCCGCCTTCCTGCCCTTGCCGCCGCCCTTGGCGATGCGTTCGGCGATCAGGGCGAGGGCCTCGGGAAGCGTGATCGCACCGGCTTCCACGGATTTGGGCAGGGTCGCATTGACCGCACCCATCTTCACGTAATGGCCATACTTGCCGTCGTGCAGCGTCACCGTCTCGCCGGTTTCCGGATGCTTGCCGATTTCCTTGCCGGGGGCGGCCTGGCCGCGGCCGCGGCCCTTGCTTTCCTGCGCCAGCAATTCCACGGCACGGTTCATGCCGATGGTCAGCACGTCATCGTCCTTCGGGATCGATTTGAACTTGCCGTCATGGTTGAGATAGGGACCGAAGCGGCCGATGCCGGCTAGGATCGGCTTGGTCGTCTCGGGATGCATGCCAATGGTGCGCGGCAGGCTCAACAGCTTCTGCGCGATCTCCAGCGTCACGTCGTTGGGCTGCATGCCGCGGGGCAGCGAGACGCGCTTCGGCTTGACGCCATTCTCGTCCTCGCCCAATTGCACGTAGAAGCCATAGGGTCCCTTGCGCAGCGTGATGGCGCGGCCCTGGTCATCCTGGCCGAGCTCGGCCGGGCCGGCCGAACCGGCGGCGATCTCTTCCTCGGTCTGCACAGCCAGGGGCTTGGTATAGCGGCATTCGGGATAGTTCGAGCAGCCGATGAAGGCGCCGTTCTTCGCCAGCTTGATGCCAAGCTCGCCGCCGGAGCAGGCGGGGCAGGCGCGGGGCGCCTTGCCGTTGCCGAGATCCGGGAAGAAATGCGGCGCCAGCGCCTCGTTGAGCGCGTCGATCACCACCGAACGCGTGCCGATGCCCTTGTCGAGGAAGGCCACCGCCTCCTGCATCGAGGGCAGCTTGCCGCCCGGCGTGTCTCCCGACTGGTGGAGATGGGCGAAGTCGTTCCAGAATTCGGCCAGCACATCCTTCCAGCGGGCACGGCCGCCGGAAATGTCGTCGAGCTTGGTCTCGAGATCGGCGGTGAAGCCGTACTGGACATAGCGGTCGAAGAAATTGGTTAGGAAGGCCGTCACCAGTCGGCCGCGATCCTCCGGAACCAGGCGCTTCTTGTCGATCCGCACATAGGCGCGGTCCTCCAGCGTCTGCAGGATCGAAGTATAGGTGGACGGCCGGCCGATGCCGAGTTCCTCGAGGCGCTTGATCAGCGACGCCTCGGAATAGCGGGGCGGCGGCTGGGTAAAATGCTGTTCGGGCTTGACGCCCTTGGCGGCGACGCCATCGCCCTGCTTCAGTTTCGGCAGGCGGCGGCCGGCATCGTCATCCTCAACCGGGTCGTCGCGGTCCTCCTGATAGAGTGTCAGGAAGCCGTCGAATGTGACGATGGAGCCGGTGGTGCGCAGCACCTGACGGCCGTCGGCCGAGGCGGTGTCGATGGCGACCTGGTCTAGTTCGGCGCTTTCCATCTGCGAGGCCAGGGTGCGCTTCCAGATGAGGTCGTAGAGGCGGAACTCGTCGTCGCGCAGATAGCGCCGGACATGTTCCGGCCGGCGGAAGAGGTCGGTCGGGCGGATGGCCTCGTGGGCCTCCTGGGCGTTCTTCGCGGCACTCCTATATATACGGGGTGCGGCCGGCAGGTATTTCTGGCCGTATTGCTCGGAAATCAGCTTGCGGCCGGCATTAATGGCATCCTGGCTGAGGGTGACACCATCGGTACGCATATAGGTGATGAGGCCGACCGTCTCGCCATCGAGATCGACGCCCTCATAGAGGCGCTGGGCGACCTTCATGGTCTGGGCGGCGCCGAAGCCCAGCTTGCGCGAGGCCTCCTGCTGCAGGGTCGAGGTGATGAAGGGCGGGAACGGGTTGCGCCGTACCGATTTGCGCTCGACCGAGCTGACCTTGAAGGGCGCGCCGGCGCTGACCCTGGCAACGGCGGCCTCGGCCGCGGCTTGGTCCTTAAGGTCGAACTTGTCGAGCTTCTTGCCGTCGAGATGCGTCAGGCGCGCAGTGAATTCCTGGCCGTCCGGCGCCGTGAAGACCGCCTCGATGGTCCAGTATTCCTGGGGCCGGAAGGCTTCGATCTCGGCCTCGCGCTCGCAAATGATGCGCAGGGCAACCGATTGCACGCGGCCGGCCGAGCGGCTGCCCGGCATCTTGCGCCAGAGGATCGGCGACAGGGTGAAGCCGACGAGGTAGTCGAGGGCGCGGCGGGCGAGATAGGCATCGACCAGTTCCTGGTCGATCTGGCGCGGATTGGCGATGGCTTCCAGCACCGCGCGCTTGGTGATCTCGTTGAAGGCAACCCGGGCCATGGGCAGCTTGGCCAGGTTCTTCTTGGCCTTCAATTCCTGTTCCAGATGCCAAGAGATTGCCTCGCCCTCGCGATCGGGGTCGGTCGCCAGCAGCAGCATGTCGGCCTTGGCGGCGGCGGCTGCGATTTCCCGGATCTGCTTGGCGCCGCGCCCCTCAGCGTCCCAGGTCATGGCGAAGTCTTCGTCCGGACGGACCGAGCCGTCCTTGGCGGGCAGATCGCGTACATGGCCGAAGGAGGCCAGCACGTGATAGTCGCTACCCAGATACTTGTTGATGGTCTTGGCCTTGGCGGGGGATTCGACGACAACGACCTTCATGGACCCGCTTTCGGGATAATTAATCAATCAACATGCGCGGGTACAGAGCCGGAACGATGACCCTTCAGGACGCCGGCGCCAACAGGGAAATCCGGTTGCCGGGGTGGCGTTCCAGGCGGCCCGCCAGATCCAATTCCAGCAGCACCATACCCATAACGGGAGCGGAGCAATGACACTGACGGAGCAATTCGTCAACCTCAACCGGGCTGGGGCCCAGCAGAGACAGGATCATGTCGCGCGTCTGCCCGGCCGATATTTCTATTTCTGAATCAGGATGTTGAGCGTCATTTTGAAGGTCGGGTGGCAAGGGTGTTTCTAAGAATTTGATCCCACTCAGGGCCTCCAGCACCTGTGCGGCATCTTCGACCAGCAGTGCCCCCTGGCGGATGAGATGGTTGGAACCGCGGCAGCGCGGATCGAGCGGCGAGCCGGGTACGGCCAGGATCTCGCGCCCCTGCTCGTTGGCGAAGCGGGCGGTGATGAGGGAGCCGGATTTCAGCGCCGCCTCAACCACCACCACGGCGCCGGAGAGGCCGGCGATGATCCGGTTGCGGCGTGGGAAATAGCGGGCCATGGGCTCGGTTCCCGGCGGCATCTCGGCGACGATCAGCCCCTCCTGGCCGAGGCGCTCGAACAGGGCGGCATTTTCCGGCGGGTAGAGCACGTCGATGCCGCCAGCAACCACGGCAATGGTGCCGCCGCCTTTCGCCTGGAAAGCGCCCTGATGCGCCGCCGTGTCGATGCCGCGCGCCATGCCGGAGACCACCACGGCGCCTGCCGTGGCGAGGTCGCGGGCCATGTCCTGCGCGATGCGGCGGCCATTGGCCGAGGCATTGCGGGCACCGACGATGGCAATTCTGACCGGTTCGGCGAGGAGGTCGCTCCGTCCCTTCACCGTGACGACGGGCGGGGCGCCATCGGTCGCGCGCAGGGCCGGTGGATAATCCGGCTCGCACCAGGCGAGTGCCCGGGCACCGAGCGAGGCCAGGCGCTCCAACTCGGCCAGCGCGGCCTCGGCCGGGTAGGGGCGGTAGATCAGCTTGCGCCCGCCGCGGCGGGCAAGATCCGGCAGGCGCTCCAATGCCTTGCCTGCCCTGCCGAAGCGCTCGAGCAGGCGGCGGAAGGTGCTGGGACCGACATTCTCACTGCGCGCAAGGCGCAGCCAGTCGAGGCGTTCCTGGTCGGTGAGCGGACGGGGCGGGGCGGACATGGCGGCCAGCCTAGGGGGCTGCCAAATCGGAATCAATCGTGAACGGGGATTGGCGTCGTTGCATTGCGACAATCAATGCCGGCAATACGACGCGTCGTCAGGCGCTCTTCTTCTTCTTGCCGATCCGGGGTTCCTCGCCCTTGAGCAGGCGACGGATATTCTCGTGGTGGCGCAGCCAGACGAGGGCGGTGGCGAGGAGGGTGAAGGCCATTTCCGCCGGCGTGCCGAGATACCAGGCGTAAAGGATCGAAAGCGCCACGGCGACCAGCGCCGAGAGCGAGGAGATGCGGAAGAGAAGGGCGACGACCAGCCAGGTGAGGCAGGCACCAACACCCACCATCCAGTTGACCGCGAGCAGCGTGCCCAGCGTCGTGGCCACACCCTTGCCGCCCTTGAAGCCGAGCCAGACAGGATAGAGGTGGCCGAGCAGCGCGGCGGCACCGGCGATGACGCCCAGGCTCGGCGACCATTGCGCGGCGATGAGGGCAGCGGCCGCCCCCTTGCCGCTGTCGAGCAGCAGTGTCGCCAGCGCAACCGGCTTGTTGCCGGTGCGCAGCACATTGGTGGCGCCGATATTGCCGGAGCCGATCTTGCGGATGTCGCCGAGGCCGAAGGCGCGGGTCAGCACCAAGCCGAAGGGAATCGAGCCGAGGAGATAACCGAAAAGCGCGGCAACGGCGATCTGCCACGCGGGAATGCCGGCGAGGCCGAACATCTCCATCAGTTGCGTCCCTGCTGGGCGAAGACCTGTTGACCGAACACCTGGCGGCCGTCGACGAAGGTGCGAAGCACCATGCCCTGCACCGGCCGGCCGTCATAGGGCGAGTTCTTCGACTTGCTCCTGAATCCCGCCACATCGACGCGGTGCGGGCGGTCGAGGTCGATCAGCACCAGGTCGGCGGGCGCGCCCTTGGCGATGCGGCCCTGGGGCAGGCCAAGGATCTCCGCCGGCCGGCTGGTCAGGCATTTCAGCAGATGCAGCAGCGAGACCGAACCCTTGTGATAGAGCTCGAGGCTGACGGGAAGCAGTGTCTCCAGCCCGACGATGCCGGCGGCGGCCTGGACGAAGGGCACGCGCTTGCTCTCGACATCGTGGGGCGCGTGGTCGCTGGCGATGCAGTCGATGACGCCTTCGGCGATGGCGGCGGCGATGGCCCGCCGGTCGCTCTCGCCACGCAGCGGCGGCGACAATCTGGCGAAGGTGCGGTAGTCGCCGATCTCGTTCTCGTTCAGCGAGAAATAGGGCGGGGCGGTGTCGCAGGTGACGCGCAGCCCCTCCTGCTTGGCGCGCCGGATCGCCTCCACCGCGGCGGCGGTGGAGACATGGGCGACGTGATAGCGCGCCCCCGACATGCGCACCAGATGCAGGTCGCGTTCGATCATCATCACCTCGGCGCAGGCGGGAATGCCGGGAAGGCCCAGCCTGGTTGCCAGTTCGCCATTATTCATGGCGCCGCCGGCGGCCAGGCGCGGCTCCTCCGGATGCTGCACGATGAGAAGATCGAAGTTGCGCGCATAGGTGAGGGCGCGA
Source organism: Dongia mobilis (assembly GCF_004363235.1). Taxonomy (GTDB): domain Bacteria; phylum Pseudomonadota; class Alphaproteobacteria; order Dongiales; family Dongiaceae; genus Dongia; species Dongia mobilis. Next base: position 268,772 of record NZ_SNYW01000010.1, on the reverse strand, counting down.
CGCATGACCATTACGTCGGCGACGGCCTGGAGAGCATCGGTAAAGCCGAGCGCGCCGCACTCGGCCAGCAGGCCCATTTCGACCAGATCCTTGCCCTCGAGCCCCTGGGTGAGGGCGCCGTAGCAATAGATCTTGGCGCGCTTGGTCTCGCGCGCGCGCCTTGCGATGTATTCGACCCCGGCCACGTCGTCGATGATGGGATTGGTATTGGGCAGGCAGACCATGGAGGTGACGCCGCCGGCGGAGGCCGCCAGGCTGCCGGTATCGATGGTCTCCTGATGCTCGTCGCCGGGCTCGCGCAATTGTACGCGCATGTCGACGAGGCCGGGTGCGAGCACATTCCCGCCGCAATCGATCACCTCGGCCTCGGTGGGCGCATTGTCGCGCGTGACCTCGGGGCCGATGGCGGCAATCTTCTCGTCCAGCACCAGGATGCCGCCGCGTTCGTCGTGGTTGCCGGCCGGGTCGACGATCCGCGCGTTCAGCAGAACCAGCGGCCGGGCGGGCTTTTTCGGTGTTTTCGGCGCGGCGCTCATCAATTGCCTCCGCGCAAATTGCGGGTCAGCGCGTCGAGGCAGGCCATGCGCACGGCGACACCCATCTCGACCTGCTCGCGGATGACCGAGCGGTTGATGTCGTCGGCCACCTCGGAATCGATCTCGACGCCGCGATTCATCGGACCCGGATGCATGATGAGCGCATTGGGCTTGGCCAGCGAGAGCTTGTCGTAATCGAGGCCGAAGAAATGGAAGTATTCGCGGATCGACGGCACGTAGGCGCCCTGCATGCGCTCCAGTTGCAGGCGCAGCATCATGACGATGTCGACATCCTTGAGGCCCTTCCTCATATCGGTGAAGACCTCGACCCCCATGCGCTCGATGCCGGAGGAGAGCAGCGTGGTGGGGGCGATCACGCGCACGCGCACCCCCATCTTGGTGAGGAGGTGGATGTTGGAGCGCGCCACCCGGCTGTGCAGGATGTCGCCGCAGATGGCGACCAGCAGGCCCTGCAGGCGACCCAGGCGACGGCGGATGGTGAGGGCGTCGAGCAGCGCCTGGGTCGGATGCTCGTGGCGGCCGTCGCCGGCATTGATGACGGCGCCGTCCACCTTTTGCGACAGCAGATTGACGGCACCGGAATCGCCGTGCCGCACGACCATCACGTCGGGGCGCATGGCGTTGAGCGTCATGGCGGTATCGAGCAGCGTCTCGCCCTTCTTGATCGAGGAGGTGCTGACCGACATGTTGGTGACATCGGCGCCGAGGCGCTTGGCCGCCAGTTCGAAACTGGTCTGGGTGCGGGTCGAGGCCTCGAAGAAGACGTTCATCACCGTGCGGCCGCGCAACAGGGCGCGGGCGGTGGTGTCGTCCTTCGGCAGATCGGCGTAATGATTGGCGAGGTCCAGCAACCGTTCGATTTCCGCGGGGGAAAGCCCCTCGATTCCCAGCAAATGCTTGTGGGGGAAGAAGGCGGTCGGCGTGCGGGGTTCGGCGCTCATATCGAGCGCGCATCATAGGGCCCCGGCGGCGCCCGTCAATGATTCTGGGTGCGGAGCTACACCGGTCGACATCGTTTCCCTGCGTCATCCCCTGCGAAGGCGAGGGATCCACGCGTTCAGCCATGTTTCGGGAAACCTGTGGATGGCCCGCCTGAAGCGGGCCATGACAATGGCGTAGGGACGCCTAGATGATCTTCTTCTCCCGCAATGTCCGGATCTCGTCGTCGGGCATGGAGAGAAGCTCGCGCAGCACCTCGTCCGTGTGCTGGCCGCAGGTGGGCGGGGCGAGGCGGTAGTCGACCGGGGTTTCGGAGAGCTTGACCGGGCTGCCGATGAGGTCGACATGGCCGGAGCCGGCGGCCGGATGCGGCATCGAGATCTTCATCTCGCGGGCCAGCACCTGGGGATCATTGAACACCTGGTCGATATTGTTGACCGGCCCCACGGGGACGCCCAGCGCCCCCAGCCCGTCGATCCAGTATTTCTGCGGCTGCTTCTCGGTGAGTTCATTGATCATCTGGTAGATGAGGCGCCGGTTGCGCACGCGCGCCGGGTTGGTCGAAAAGCGCTCGTCCTTGGCCCATTGAGGGACGCCGGCGAAGTCGCAGAATTTCTCGAACTGGCTGTCATTGCCGACGGCGAGGATGAAGAAGCCATCGGCACAGCGCACCACGGAATAGGGGACGATGTTGGGATGCTCGTTGCCGAGGCGCTTCGGCACCTCGCCCGAAGTGAGGTAGTGAAGGCCGATATTGGCAAGATAGCCGACCTGGGAATCCAAGAGGCTCATGTCGCAGAACTGGCCGCGGCCCGAGACCTGGCGATGATGCAGGGCAGCAAGGATCGCCACCGTGGAATAGATGCCGCAGACGATATCGGTGATGGCGACGCCGACCTTGGTCGGCTGGCCGTCGGGATCGCCGGTGACGCTCATGATGCCGCCCATGCCCTGGGCGAGGAAGTCGTAGCCAGCCAGTTTGGCATAGGGGCCGGTCTGGCCGAATCCGGTGATCGAACAGTAGATCAGGCGCGGATAGTCGTATTTGATCTGGTCATAGGCGAGGCCGTAGCGCGCCATGTCGCCGACCTTGAAATTCTCGACGAAGATGTCGCAGCGGGCGATCAGGCGCTTGGCGATCTCCTGCCCCTCGGGCTTGCCGACGTCGAGCGTCACCGAGCGCTTGTTGCGGTTGATCGAAAGGTAATAGCCGCTTTCGCTGGTATCATGGCCGGCGGCGTCCTTGACGAAGGGCGGGCCCCATTTGCGGGTATCGTCGCCGGCCCCCGGCCGCTCGATCTTGATGATATCGGCGCCAAGGTCGCCCAGGATCTGCGTCGCGGTGGGGCCGGCAAGGATGCGGCTGAGATCGAAGACGCGGATGCCCGCGAGCGGTCCTGACATGATGTGCCTCGAGAATGCGAGTTTGAGGTCAATGTCGAGGCTGGGGCGGGCAAAAGCAAGTTGGATTTCTAGGCGCGCTGCAGCCGGTCGAGGGCGCCCTGGAGAATGAAGGCGGCGGCGGATTGGTCGACCACGCGCGCGCGCTTGGCGCGGCTGAGATCGGCCGCCAGCATGTCCCGGGTGACGGCGACGGTCGAGAGGCGCTCGTCCCAGAAGAGGACGGGCAGGTCGCGGATCTTGGCGATATTGTTGGCGAACTGCCGCACCGACTGGCAGCGCGGTCCCTCGCTGCCGTCCATGTTGAGCGGCAGGCCGATGACGAGCCCGCCCACCTGGCGGTCGTCGACCAGTTTCAGCAGGTCGCGCGCATCCTCGGCGAATTTCCGGCGCCGGATCGTGGTGACCGGCGTTGCGATGTGGTGGCCGGGATCGCCCACCGCGACGCCGATGGTCTTCTCGCCGAGATCGAGGCCCATCAGGCGCTGGCCCTGTTGCAGCCGCGCCCGCAGTTCGGTGGGGGTGGTGACGATCACGCGCCGGTCACTCACGCGCCGGTCATTCGCCGAGCGGGCCGGGGGCGCCGTAGCTGCGGTCGCAATAGATCAGCGGCTTCACGTTGCGATGCTGCGCCGCCAGCACGAGGCCGATGAAGATGGTGTGGGAGCCCGCCTCGACGATTTCGTGGATGGTGCAATCGAGATTGGCGACCGCATCGACCAGCACCGGCGCACCGGTTTCCAGGCTGGTCCAGCCCGCGGCCTCGAAATCGAAGGGAACGCCGTTGCTGGGGCGACCGGCAAAGGTGTCGGCGAGATGGCTCTGCTCCACCGACAAGGCGTTGATGCAGAAGACGCCGTTGCGCCGGATGGTGGCGACACAGGGGCTGCGGCGGTTGACGCAGGCGAGGATGAGCGGCGGCTCCGCCGAGACCGAGGACATGGCGCTCACCGTCACGCCGACGCGGCCGGCCGGCCCGTCCGAGGTCACCACATTGACGGCAGTTGCCTGGACCCGCATCGCGCTGACGAAGGCTTCGGGGCTGACGGGGAGGGCCTCGTTCAACCGCTGGCCCAGCCCGGTGTTTTCGGCTGCGGCATCAGTCATCAAGGCGGTCCCTTCCAAGGCGATTCCCTCGCAAAAACATCATGCGGGACAGTCTGTCGCAGCGGGAGCCATTTAGAAAGTCGAATTCTGCGGGCATCTGGTTCGTCAAACTCTATGCAATTCGCTGGCCCTCAAGCGAGGACGGCCGCCTCCGCCGGCTGCCGCGAGCGGAGAAAGCCGATCGCCATCAGCACCGCCAGGAGCGAGAACAGCGCACCACCCCCGAATACCAGCAGCGATCCCTCGGCCACAACCCCCGTATCGAGCGGCCCGGCGAGCCCGGCGGCATTGCCGGCGAGCCCGGCGAGGGCGGCGCCAATGGCGGCACCGAGGCATTCCAGGGTCGGAATGGCGGTCGCGGTGGCGTCGCCCTGGCCATCGGGTGCTGCCGCCATCAGGCGCTGGTTGATGAAGGAATGCGATATGCCGAAGCCGATACCAATGAGGGCGAGGCCGATCCCGACCAGGATCAGCGGCTGGCTCGCCATGGTCACCGCGACGATGGCAAGGCCAAGTGCCAGCAGGGCCGGGCCCGCCAGGATGAAGCGGCCATGCCAGGTATCGCGGGCCTGGGCGACGGCGACGGCCGCGAGCGACCAGGTGACCGCATGAATGGCGCCGAAATATCCGGCCCAGGTGGGGGTGAGGCCGCGTTCAAGCTGCAGGATATAGGGCGTGTAGACGAAGACGCCGGCTTCGGCGAGCGGCATCAGGGTGAGGATCCAGAGGCCCCAGGAGACGCGGTGGCGCAGACCCGGGAACACGGTGGTGATGAGGTGCGTCGCCGACCGGCGGTCGAGTTTGAGCGCAAACGCCACCGCCAGGATACCGGCAGCGACCGCCAGAACGCCCGCCACGGCACTGCCCAGCCGGTCGGCGGCGGCGATGGCGATGACGCCCGCCGCCAGCAGCCCGACCCTGAGCAAGGGCGGGCGGCCGTGGAAGCTGCGCTGCGGTCGCTCGCGCAGGATCGCCCAGGCCAGCGCCATCATCGGCAGCGGCAGCAGCGCCGAACCGACAAAGGCGATGCGCCAGGAGAACAACTCGGTCAGGACTCCGCCGATGAGGGGGCCGAGAAAGACTGCCCCGCCCCAGGTTGCCGCCAGCGTGCCGAAGACGCGCGGTACCAGCCGGTTGTCGAACAATTCCCGCGTCAGCACATAGGAAAGGGCGATGAGGACGCCCTCGCCGAGGCCCTGTATCGCGCGGCCCACCAGGATGAGGGCGATGCCCGGTGCCACGGCCTGCACCGCGCCGCCGATGACCACCACAATGCCGGCGCCGAGCATGGCGTCGCGGGCGCCATAGCGGCCCTTGAGGATCGCCGTCACGGCGCCGCCCAGGATGGTGGTCACGAGATAGAGGCTGCCGGTCCAGCTGAGATACTCGGCCCCGCCGACATCGCCGATCGCGGTCGGCATGGCGGTCGAGGCCAGATACCAGATGACGGCATGCAGTCCGACGCCGAGATTGACCAGGGCCAGGGGGGCAAAATTGGCGCGGGTGAGCAGGCGGGGCAACGGCCGGGTCGCTTCTGCGGTGGTCGTTTCCCCAGTTTTTTCGGTCGACATGCTGGCCCCTGATTCGCGCATTGGCTTGCGCAATTGTCTTGTGGCGACTGGCTTGACGGGAAGCTAGGGCCGATAATAAAAAAAGTAAATGCTTACTAAAATTCGATCCAGCATAGTGGGGCCATGAACGATTTCGGACCGACCCGGGTGTTGCACGTGCTGAAAGCCGAGGGGCCGCTGACCGCGGCCCGGGTCGGCCAGCGCCTCGAAATGACGGCGGTGGGGGCCCGGCAACATCTCAACCGCCTCTGCGCCGCGGGCCTCGTCACCTTCGAGGACCGGCGCCAGGGCATCGGCCGGCCGCAGCGCCTGTGGTCGCTGAGCGCGCAGGGCGAGGCGCATTTCGATGACCGCCATCGCGATCTGGCGTCGGAACTGCTCAACGCCATTGTCGTCGCCCATGGCGAAGCCGGCCTTGATGCCATCCTGGCGGCGCGGGAGGCGCAGCAAGTGCGGCGCTATCGCGAAAGTCTCAGCGGTGCACGAAATGTGGCCGAGCGGGTGCAGCGCCTGACCGATCTCCGGCGCATCGACGGCTATATGGCGGAGTGCCGCGCCGGTGATGATGGCGGCTGGCTGATGACCGAGCATCACTGCCCGATCGCCCAGGCGGCGAGGGCCTGTACCGGCCTGTGCGGCGCCGAGTTGCACCTTTTCCAGCAGGTGCTGGGCGAGGATGTCACGGTCACGCGCACCCAGCACATGCTGGGTGGCGACCGGTGCTGTGCCTATCTGGTCGAGGAGCGCGCGAACGCGAATTAGTCCCCCTCACCCTCTCCCGCGCGGGGAGAAGGTGAGGGGGCTTCCCTTACTTCACGCCGAGATCCTTGGCGGTCGAATCGAGTGCTGCGCGGAACAGCTTGATGCATTCGTCGACGTGATCCCTGGTCCAGGTCAGCGGCGGCGAGAGCAGCATGGTGTCGCGGGTGGCGCGCATGATGAGGTTGTTCTTGACGCAGTGGTCGCGGCAGATCGTGCCGGTCTTCCCCAGCGGCTCGAAGGTCTTGTGGGTCTTCTTGTCCTGGACCAGCTCGATCGCGGCCATCAGGCCCAGCGAGCGCACTTCGCCCACCAGCGGGTGGTCCTGCAACTCGGCGAGGCGCTGGGCGAGATAGGGGCCAGTCACGTCGCGCACGTTCTCGACCAGCTTCTCCTCGCGGATGATGCGGATGTTCTCGATCGCCACGGCGCAGGAGACCGGGTGGCCGGAATAGGTGAAGCCGTGGTTGAAATCGCCGAACGAGTTGAGCACCTCGGCGACGCGGTCGGCCACCATGATGGCGGACAAGGGCATGTAGCCGGAGGTAAGGCCCTTGGCCAGCGTCATGAAATCGGCCTCGATGTTGTAGTATTCCGAGGCGAACATGTAGCCGGTGCGGCCGAAGCCGCAGATCACCTCGTCGGCGATCAGCAGCAGGTCGTATTTCCGGCAGATCTTCTGGATCTCCGGCCAGTAGGTCGCGGGCGGGATGATGACGCCGCCGGCGCCCTGGATCGGCTCGCCGATGAAGGCGGCGACATTCTCGGCACCCAGTTCAAGGATGCGGTCCTCGAGCGCCTTGGCCGCGGCCTTGCCGAAATCTTCCGGGCTCATATCCTTGCCCTCGCCATACCAGTAGGGCTGGCGGATATGGCTGTGGCCCGGCAGCGGCAAATCGGCCAGTTCGTGCATATAGTTCATGCCGCCGAGGCTGGCTGCGACCATGGTCGAGCCGTGATAGCCGTTCCAGCGGCTGATGATGGTCTTCTTCTTCGGCTGCTTCTTCAGGTTCCAGTAGGTGCGCACCATGCGCACGATGGTGTCGTTCGCATCCGAGCCGGAGAGGCCGTAGAAGACGTGGTTGAACTGCTTCGGCGTCATCTCGACCAGCAGTTTGGAGAGTTCCGCCACCGGCGGATGCGTGGTCTTGAAGAACGTGTTGTAGTAGGGCAGCTCGAGGAGCTGCTCGCGCGCCACTTCGGCAATCGACTTGCGGCCATAGCCGATATTGACGCACCACAGGCCGGCGAAGGCGTCGAGTATCTTGTTGCCGTCGGAATCGTAGAGATAGGTGCCTTCCGCCCGGGTGATCACCTTGGCGCCGACGCGACCCAACTCGGCGTGGTCGGTGAAGGGATGCAGGTGCTGGCGGTCCTGGGCCTGCCATTCGGCGGTGCTGTTGCGTTTGGTCTGGGTGGTCATGGTGAATTCCTTCCGGTGAAAACGAGTGATCGATCGGCAATGATGCGGTCACCCCTTCACGGGTTGAAATTCACCCGTGCGGTCAGGATCAGAATTTCCCGGCGCCGCGAAAACCGGCTCATCGCCGCCTCGATCGAGGCGGCGATGCTCACCAGCTTTTTTCCGGTCCGGCTCGTCATCGCTCAGACATTGAGCAGCAGATGCTCGCGTTCCCACGAGCTGATGACGTTCTGATAGGCCTCAAGCTCGGCCATCTTCACGATCCACAGCGCCTTGATGAACTTCTCGCCAAGGAGCGGGCGGATCGGCTTGCAGCCCATGAATCGGTGCAGGGCCTCCTGCGCCGTCTTCGGCAGCGTATGCGCCATGCGATAGGCGCTGCCCTCGATCTGGTTGGTCGGCTTCAGCCGCTCGGTCATGCCGAGATAGCCGGCCACCAGCGAGGCGGCAATGGCGAGATACGGGTTGGCGTCGGCACCGGCCAGCCGGTTCTCGATGCGCCGGCCGCCGCCACTGGAGACCGGGACGCGCAGGCCGCAGGAACGATTGTCGACACCCCATTGCACGTTGATGGGGGCGTCGAACTGCGGCCGCAGGCGGCGATACGAATTGACGTTCGGCGCCAGCATCGGGATGAGGTAGGGCAGATAGCGCTGTAGGCCGGCCACATGGGCGCGGAACAGGGCGGTATCGCGACCCTTGGAATCGGCGAACAGGTTCTTGCCGGTCCGTTTCTCGACCACCGATTGGTGGATATGCATCGAGGAGCCGGGCTGGTTGGCCAGCGGCTTCGACATGAAGGTGGCATAGACGCCATGCTTCATCGCGGCATGCCGCACCGTGCGCTTAAACAGGAAGGCCTGGTCGGCCAGTTCCAGCGGGCTACCGTGGTTGAAGTTGATCTCCATCTGCGCCGAGCCTGATTCATGCACCAGCGTGTCGACATCGATCTCGGAGCGTTCGCAGTAGTCGTAGACGTCCTCGAAGATATGGTCGAACTCGTTGACCGCATCGATGCCGTAGGCCTGGCTGCCGGTCTCGGCGCGGCCCGACTTGCCGACCGGCGGCACCAGCGGCAGGTCGGGATCGGTGTTGACCTGGACCAGATAGAATTCCAGTTCAGGCGCGACGATCGGCTTCCAGCCCTTGTCGTCATATAGTTCCAGCACGCGCTTCAGGACATAGCGCGACGCGTGCTCGACCGGCCGGTCCTCGCTGTCAAAGCAGTCGTGGATCACCTGCGCCGTCGGGTCCTGGTACCAGGGCACGATGCGGATGGTGTCGGGGTCGGGGCGCAGATAGACGTCCGGGTCCTGGTAGGAGCCGATATCGTCCTCGTCGATGTCCGGATATTCGCCGGTGACGGTCTGCAGGAAGACCGAGGAAGGCAGGCGCAGGCCGTCGTCGCGCACACCCTTCATGAACTTGGTGGCGGGCAGGATCTTGCCGCGCGGGATGCCGTTCATGTCGGGGATGAGGCACTCGACCTCATCCACTTTTCGTTCCGTGATCCAATCGTCCAAATACTTCATGATGAAGAACCGTTTTTCTCAAATTTGATGGTCGCATATGACCTTGGTCGCCGGACCGGAAAAAGGGCCGGCAATGCCCGCAAAACCTAGCCGATGGCCGTGATTTTGTCCAAGGAGGCCCGCCATGCAGCCCACGCCGGGGCCGCCATGCGTGGCAAGCACGGCATCATATGAATTAACGAATCGACCAAGAAAAACGGCGGAGATCCAGGGATCTCCGCCGTTACATGCGCCAGTGGCGTTGTCGCCTCAGAGGCCGAGTCAGAGGCCGAGGGCTTCGGCCGCCGGGACGTATTTCTTCTTCAGGTCGTCCGCAACCGCCTTGTAGGTGATCTTGCCCTCGTGGACATTGAGGCCGTTCATCAGATGCGGGTCGTCGGCCAGCGCCTTCTTGGCGCCCTTGTCGGCCAATGCCAGCGCGAAGGGCAGGGTGGCGTTGTTGAGGGCGAAGGTCGAGGTGCGGCTCAAGCCCCCCGGCATGTTGGCGACGCAATAGTGGATGACCCCGTCAACCACATAGACCGGATCGGCATGGGTGGTTGCCTTCGAGGTTTCGAAGCAGCCACCCTGGTCGATGGCAATGTCGACCACGACCGAACCGGGGCGCATCTGCTTGATCATCTTGCGGGTGACCAGCTTGGGGGCCGCGGCACCCGGCACCAGCACGGCGCCGATGACGAGATCCGCGTTCACCACATGCTCCTCGATCGCGTCGAGGGTCGAGTAGCAGGTATAGACCTTGGAGCCGAACATCTCGTCCAGCTGGCGCAGGCGGTCGACCGAGCGGTCGATCACCGTCACATTGGCTTCCATGCCCATGGCCATGCGCACCGCATTGGTGCCCGAGACGCCGCCGCCGATGACGACAACCTTGGCGGGTGCCACGCCCGGCACGCCGCCCAGCAGGATGCCGGCGCCGCCCTGGGCCTTTTCGAGGTAATGCGCGCCGACCTGGACCGACATGCGCCCGGCCACTTCCGACATCGGCGCCAGCAGCGGCAGGCCGCCGCGCGGGGATGTGATGGTCTCGTAGGCGATGGCGGTGCAGCCCGACTTGATGAGGCCTTCGGTCTGCACGGGGTCCGGCGCCAGGTGCAGATAGGTGTAGAGGATCTGGCCCTTGCGCAGCATCTTGGTTTCGCGCGGCTGCGGCTCCTTCACCTTCACGATCATGTCGGCCTTGGCGAAAACGTCCTCGGCCGATTTGGCGATGCTGGCGCCGGCCGCCTTGTAGGCGCGGTCGTCGAGGCCGATGCCCTCGCCGGCACCGGTCTGCACCACGACCTTGTGGCCGTGATGGATGAGTTCGCGGACACTCGAAGGAATGAGGCCGACGCGATACTCGTGATTCTTGATTTCCTTAGGAACGCCGATAAGCATGGGTCTTCTCCAATAATCGACGGACCGGCCGGGCATTCTTGCGTCCCGGCCGGTCCGTACCTTGCAGCAAAATCAGTCGATCGACTTCAGCACGTCCGCCAGGATCGAGACGGCCTGGTCGACATGGCTCTTTTCCACGATGAAGGGCGGCGACATGGCGATGATGTCGCCGGTAACGCGGATCAGCATGCCCTTCTCGTAAGCCTTGAGGAACGCATCCATGGCGCGCGCACCCGGCTTGCCGGGACGCGATTCAAGCTCGATGGCGCCGATCAGGCCGATGTTCCTGAGATCGATGACATGCCGTGTGCCCTTGAGGCTGTGGATCGCGTTTTCCCAATAGGGGGTGATTTCCTTCACCCGGTCGAACAGGCCCTCATTCTTGTAGATGTCGAGGACGGCGAGGCCGGCGGCGCAGGCGACCGGATGCGCGGAATAGGTATAGCCGTGGAACAGCTCGATCGCGTTCTCGGCCGAGGTCTCCATGAAAGTATCGTAGATCTGCTTGGAGACGATGACGCCGCCCATCGGGATAGCGCCGTTGGTGAGGCCCTTGGCGCAGGTGATGAGGTCGGGCGTGACGCCGAAATAGTCGGCGCCGAAATTGGTGCCCAGACGGCCGAAGCCGCAGATGACCTCGTCGAAAATCAGCAGGATGCCGTGCTTGGTGCAGATCTCGCGCAGCTTCTCGAGATAGCCCTTGGGCGGAATGAGGACGCCGGTCGAACCAGCCACCGGCTCGACGATGACGGCGGCGATGGAGCTGGCGTCATGCAACGCCACCAAGCGCTCGAGGTCGTCGGCGAGATGCGCGCCCCAGGCGGGCTGACCCTTGGAATAGGCCATTTCCTTGGCGTTGTAGGTGTGCGGCAGGTGATCGATTCCGCCCAGCGCCGTGCCGAACCACTTGCGGTTGTTGACCATGCCGCCGACCGAAATGCCGCCGAAGCCGACGCCGTGATAGCCGCGCTCGCGGCCGATCAGGCGCGTCCGGGTGCCTTGGCCCTTGGCGCGCTGATAGGCGAGCGCGATCTTGAGGGCGGTGTCGACCGATTCGGAACCGGAATTAGTGAAGAAGACGTGGTCGAGGCCGGTCGGCGCCAGGGCCGCCACGCGCGAGGCGAGTTCGAAGGCGGCCGGGTGGCCCATCTGGAAGGGGGGCGAATAGTCGAGTTCCTGGATCTGGTGCGAGACCGCCTCAGAAATCTCGCGGCGACCGTGACCCGCATTCACGCACCAGAGGCCGGCGGTGGCGTCGAGCACCTGCTTGCCGTCGATATTGGTGAAATGCATGCCCTCCGCCTTCACGAAGAGCCGCGGATTGGCCTTGAAATGCCGGTTCGACGTGAACGGCATGAAGAAGGCCTCGAGATTGTTCGGGGTCGGCTTGAACTGGGTCGCCTCGAAGGATTTCGGGGAAATGCTGGACATGGGCTGAGCCTCGGGCTGGTTGGATGCGCGGACCTTATCACGCTTAACAAAATAAACAAGCGGCAGTCTTCGAGATTGGATTGGTGCAAGAATACCGGACAAAACCATTGAAACAGGAAATAATGTGATTAATATATTTATCGACACCCCTCAAGTGTTAAGCAAAGACATGCAGTCATGAACGATCTCTCCGATGGTTTCGATCTGGGCGCGCGCCTGAAGGCGCTGCGCGATTCCCATGGCATGTCTCAGCGGGAACTCGCCAAACGTGCCGGCGTCTCCAATGCCATCATCTCGATGATCGAGCAGAACCGCTCCTCGCCCTCGGTCGGCATGCTGAAGAAGCTGCTGGACGGGTTTCCCATGAGCCTCGCCGAATTCTTTGCCGACGATCTGAAGCCGCGGCCGCAGATTTTCTTCGCCGCCAGCGAGTTGGTGGAGCTGGCCGGCGGGGCGGTTTCCTATCGCCAGGTCGGCAAGGACATGACCGGCAAGGCGATCCAGTTGATGCATGAGCGCTACCAGCCCGGGGCCGATACCGGTGGCCAGATGCTGAGCCACGAGGCGGAGGAGGGCGGGGTCATCATCCGCGGCCGCCTGGAGGTCACCGTGGGTGACCAGGTCCGGGTGCTTGGGCCCGGCGATGCCTATTATTTCGACAGCCGCATTCCGCACCGCTTCCGCAATGTCGGGACCGAGGAATGCGAGGTGGTGACGGCCAATTCCCCGCCCAGTTTCTGAGCCGGCGGCCCACCTGGCTCCAACTTAACGGCGCGACTGGCCCGGCGCGGGCCCGGCGGGCGCGAGCCTCCTGTCCTGGTACAGTGTCCGGAAAGGGCGCGCCGCGGGCCGTCACAATTGCGTCATCGATTGCGCCTCATGATCGCCCGTCCGAATCCCGTCAGGATCGGGCTGAAACCGGGGCCGCCCGGCGCCTTTTCGGGGAAAAAGCTGCGGCCAGTGGCGTCCATCCGGCCGCAATCGGCACGGCCCGGTGATTCCGCCTAGGGTGGCATTTGGCGAGATTTTTGACCGCAATGGTGTAGTATGCCGGCGGCTGGGGGGGGACAGGCTCATAAACATTTGCTTTTACAATTTGAAATACGGAAATAGGATTCGGACCGTTTAACGGACCGAGTTGAGTTCCGGGCCAACCAAGATCAAAACCTCGCGGCCGGCATGGCGCCAGCCGCTTTCAGGGAGCACAACCAAGATGACCAAGAAGGTTATGACATCCGCGCAACAGACGATGCGGGCGGCACTCCTCAACCGCCGCACCGTTCTCAAATCGGCTGCCGCCATCGGCGCCGTGGGCCTTGCCGCCCCGATGTTCTCGAGGAACGCCTTCTCCTCCTCGGGCGAGCTCAACCTGCTCATGTGGTCGGACGAATTCCCCGATCCGGTGATCCCGAACTTCGAGGCGGCGACCGGCATCAAGGTGAACCAGACCCCGTTCTCGCAGAACGAGGAGCAGATCAACAAGCTGCAGGCGACCGGCGGCGAAGGCTTCGACCTCTGCCAGCCGACCCGCAACCGTGCGCCGCAGTACAAGGATCTCGGTGTCCTCGCGCCGTTCGACATGAACAAGATCACCAATACCGGCAACCTGATCCCGTCGTTCCTGAAGAGCGCCGAGGAGCTGTGGACCTGGGAAGACGGCATGTACTACGTCCCCCATGTCTGGGGCACGGAAGCGCTGTCCTATCGCACCGACCTCTATCCTGGCGACGTCAACAACCTCAGCTTCGGCTCGCTGTGGGACGAGGCGGTCAAGGGCCATACCCAGGGCCGCGGCCATTCCTTCCTGCTCGGCATCGGCCTGTGGTGGGACGGCTCGGGCAAGATGCCGACCAACCGCATGCTCGACGGCTACAAGGACGAGGACAGCTTCAAGAAGGTGTGGGATCCGATCCTCGCCTTTGCGATCGAGAACAAGTCCTTCGTCAAGCAGTTCTGGGATTCGGCCGATAACACCAAGTCGGGCCTGATGGAGAACGATGTCTGGATCGGCCAGACCTGGGACGGCCCGGTCCTCTCGCTCAAAAAGGAAGGCAAGCCGGTCAACTACACGGCCCCCAAGGAAGGCGCCATCGCCTGGCTCGACGGCCTCTCCCGGCTCTCGGCCTCCAAGAACGACGAGCAGATCTACGCCTTCATCAACTACCTGCTGACCCCGGAAGTCTCCGGCCAGCTGGCGGAAGGCTCCGGCTACAACCCGGTGATCACCGGCGCCGACGCCTTCACCTCGGATGTCTACAAGAAGAACTTCCAGGATGCCTTCCCGGGCGATGCCCTCGCGAAGGTCTGGCACTGGCCGGCGGAACCCAGCTGGTACGCGGAAATCCGCAGCCAGTACGTGCAGCAGTTCCAGGCGGCCTAAGCCGAATTGGCAAGCAGAAGGTCAGCCCCGGTTCGCCGGGGCTGACTTTTCTTTTTGTGGCCACAATCCGATTTTTCGTGGCGGCAGATTTGTGCAAAGCGTCAATCCCGCTTGATCTCGCCGGATCAAGAGGGGAAACTCGGCGCTCATTCCAAAACAAGAAGAAACAATCAAGAACAGGGTAGGGCAGATATATGAGTGCGGGCGTCGAGCTTGACCACATTACGGTCCGCTTCGGTGATTTCACGGCAGTCGACAACGCAACCCTCGACATCAAGGGCGGCGAGTTTTTCTCGTTCCTCGGCCCGTCCGGCTGCGGCAAGACGACGATCCTGCGCACGGTCTCGGGCTTCCTGGAGCCGTCCGAGGGACGCGTGCGGATCGGCGGCCAGGACATGGCCGGGATCGGTCCCAACAAGCGCCCGACGGCCCTCATCTTCCAGAACCTGGCGCTGTTTCCGTTGATGAGCGTTGCCGAGAACATCAGCTATGGACTGCGCGTGCGTGGTGCCGGCAAGGCCGAGCGGCGCAGGAAGGCCGACGAATTGCTGGACCTGATCGCCCTGCCGGGCCAGGGCGACAAGCTGGTGAGCGAGTTGTCCGGTGGCCAGAAGCAGCGCGTCGCCATCGCCCGCGCACTCGCAGTCGAGCCCAAGGTGCTGCTGCTGGACGAGCCCCTGTCGGCGCTCGACCTGAAATTGCGCCAGCACATGCGCGCCGAACTGCGCGCCATTCAGCAGAAGGTCGGCATCACCTTCATCTACATCACCCACGACCAGGGCGAGGCGCTGACCATGTCGGACCGCATCGCGGTCATGAGCGACGGCGTCATCCAGCAGGTCGGCGACGGCAAGGCGGTGTACGACCAGCCGCAGACGGCCTTCGTCGCGTCCTTCGTCGGCGAGAACAATCCCTTTCCCGGGACGATCACCCGCGCCGAGAACGGCTATGCCGTGATCGAAACCGCCTTCGGGCCGTTGCGCGGGCGCAACCCCCAGGGGCTAGCCGCCGGGTCGCGCGGCATCCTGTTCGTGCGGCCGGAATCGCTGCAGCTGGGGCAGGGAAGCGCCGACGCCACGCTGTCATCGACGGTGACCAATGTCGCCTTCGAGGGCCACATGACCCATGTCTATCTGAACGGCCAGGCGAAGAAGGAGATCATCGTCACGGTCGGCCGCCTGGGGGGCGCCGCCATCCCCGCACCGCACACCACCACGCCGATCAGTTACGATGCCGAACTGGGGCTGATCCTGCCGGAAGGGATGCTTGCCCGTGAGTAGCCGCGCAATCGTCTTCATCATCCCGGTCATCGTCATCGCCATCTTCTGGCTGATGGCGCGCCGCGAGGCGCGCCGCAACCCGGATCCCACCCGCAAGAGCTTCTTCGAGCGCAACGGCAAGGCGCTGGGCATCGTCTTCATCGCCCTGGTCGCGTTCTGGACCCTGTTCCTGGTGGCGCTGCCCTATCTCTACATGGTGGTGGAAAGCTTCCACCCGGCCCTGCCGCCGACCAAGCGCGGCGGTCCGGACGACGTGTTGACCGTCGCGCAATACTCGTCCTTCGTGATCAACCCGATCGGCGACCAGGTGAACTGGCTGCACATGAAGGCGCTGGTCTTTTCGATCCTCGTCTCGATGGCGGTCACCTTCCTCAATTTCTGCATCTGCTATCCGCTGGCCTTCTATATGGCGCAGGCCGGCACGGCGCAGAAGGTCCGCCTCCTAATGCTTGGCCTCATCGTGCCCTACTGGGTGAACGAGATTCTGCGCGCCTTCTCGCTGCGCCTCCTGCTGGCCTCGAAGGGCCTCATCAACCAGGCGCTGATGGGTATCGGCATCACCGACGCGCCGATCGACTTCCTCGGCAACAATACCGGCCTCTATGTGGGCCTCTCCTACGCCTATCTGCTGGTGATGATGTTCCCGCTCTACAACGCGATCGAGAGCCTGGACAAGAACCAGATCGAGGCGGCGCGCGACCTCGGCGCGCCCTGGTGGCGCATCCACTGGGACGTCGTCATTCCCTATGCCAAGCCCGGCATCGCTTCCGGCTGCACCATGGTCTTCATGCTTTCGGTGGGTTCGCTGGCGGCACCCCAGTTCCTGGGCGGGCCGCGCGTGCTGTGGTTCACCGCCATCATCTATGACTTCTTCTTCCAGAGCTTCAACTGGCCGCGCGGCGCCGCCTATGCCTTCATCATGCTGGTGGTGTGCATCGCGCTGGTGATGGGGATGCTGCGACTATTCAAGGTCTCTCTCGGGGAGGCCATAAAATGAGCTCGCGCATGATCATGCGGGGGATGATCGGCTTCTACATCCTCCTCTTCTTCGGCTATCTGTTCGGCCCGCTCGTGGTCATGAGCATCACGGCCTTCAACACCCCGAGCTATCCGGCCGCGTATCCGTTCGAGGCCTTCACCCTCGACTGGTTCGTCAAGCTGTGGAACCACCGCAACATGATGGACGGCCTCAAGAACTCGATCATCATCGGCATCGGCGTTGTCGCCATTTCGGTGCCGGTGGGCCTTGCTGCCTCGATCATCATGAGCCAGATCTACCACCGGGCGCGCAGCCTCTATTACCTCATCACCATCTCGCCGCTGCTGACCCCCGGCGTCATCATCGGCATCTCGACGGTGATCTTCTGGCGCGACGTGCTGAGCGTCACCGACGTCACCCGCTCCATGTTCTACAATGGCATGGTGCTGACCGTACTCGGCCAGGCCAGCTTCATCTCGGCCTATTGCCTGCTGATCTTCATGGCCCGGCTGACCCGCTTCGACCGCGCGCAGGAGGAGGCGGCGCTCGACCTCGGCGCCTCCTATCCGCAGGTGTTCTGGCACATCCTGCTGCCGTTCCTCAAACCCGCCGTGGTCTCGGCTATCGTCATCGCCTTCCTGACCTCGTTCGAGAACTACAACACCACCACCTTCGCGATCCTGGCCGACAAGACCCTGGTGACGGTCCTGGCCGGTGAAGTGCGGCAGGGGACGACGCCCGCCCTCTCGGCGCTCGCCGTCATCATCATCGCCATATCGGTAGTCGGCGCGGTACTCTACGAAGTGGTGAAGCGGCGCGAGCAGATGCAGGCCGAGCGCGCCCAGCGTCAGGCCATCCTGGCCGAGCGCGGCGAGGTGGCGGCCGTCGCCTGATGCGTACCTGAAGTCCCGAAAGGGGCTTGCGGCAGGGGGGCAGGAGGGTGGCGCCGCGGCAAATCCGGCAGCGAAAGGGGCCCGACGGGCCGCGACAGCAATTGGGTCACGACAGCAAATCGATACTGTTCCACCTGGAACCGGACCGCACGACGACGCTGCAGGCGCAGTTGCGGCGCATGCTGGTCTCGGCGATCCTCGATGGCCAGATTCCGCCCGGCAGCCCCTTGCCCTCCTGTCGGGCGCTGGCGCAATCGCTCAAGATCGCCCGCAATACGGTGGTGCTGGCCTATCAGGACCTCACCGAGGAAGGCTTTCTGATAGCGCGCGAGCGCAGCGGCTTCTTCGTCAACCCGGAGATCGTCAGCGTCCGGCCCAAGGAGGCTGCGGCCGGTGCGGCGGCAGCCGACGGCGCCGAGCCGGATTGGGTGACGCGCTTCAAGCGCCGCCCGACACAGCAGCGCAACATCGTCAAGCCGGCCAATTGGCAGGACTTTCCCTATCCCTTCATCTACGGCCAGGTGGACCAGAGCTTGTTTCCGCTGGCCGCCTGGCGCGAATGCAGCCGCCAGGCCTTGAGCGTCAATGCGGTCCGGGAATGGGTCAGGGACCGTTTCGCCGAGGATGACCCGCAGTTGATCGAGCAGATCCGCACCCGTGTCCTGCCGCGACGCGGTGTGCGCGTGGCGGCCGACGAAATCCTGGTGACGGTGGGGGCGCAGCAGGCGCTCTACCTGCTCTCCACCCTGCTGTTCGACCACAAGACCCGCTTCGGGATCGAGGATCCGGGCTATACCGACGCGCGCAACATCGCCGCCCTGCGCGCTGGGCATCTGGTACCGCTGCCGGTCGACGATCACGGCCTGGTGCATGGGCCGGAGCTCAACGCCTGCGACTATGTCTATGTGACGCCGAGCCATCAGTTCCCGACCACCGTCACCATGTCGCTGGAGCGCCGCAACGGCCTTCTCGACCTGGCGCAGCGGCGCGATTTCGTGGTCATCGAGGACGATTACGAGAGCGAACTCACCCATCAGGGCAGCCCGCAGCCGGCGCTGAAATCCCTCGACCGGCATGGCCGCGTGATCTTCGTTTCCAGCCTGTCGAAGACTCTGGCGCCGGGGCTGCGCATGGGCTTCGTGGTGGGGCCGCGACCGCTGATCGCGGAATTGCGCGCGCTGCGGCGCCTGATGATCCGCCACCCGGCCGCCAACAACCAGCGCACGGTGGCGCTGTTCCTGGCCGACGGCCATCACGACACGCTGCTGCGGAAGCTGTGCAATGTCTATCGCGAGCGCCTGGCGGCGGCGGTGACGGCGCTGGCGCGGCATCTGCCTGAATTCACGGTCAACCTGACGGCGGGCGGCACCGCCCTCTGGATCCGCGGTCCCGAGGGCCTCGACATGAGCCAGATCGCGACCGAGGCTGCATCGCGCGGTGTCGTGATCGAGCCAGGTGCCGTGCATTTCATGGAGCAGCCGGGACCGGCCAATTTCTGCCGCCTCGGCGTCTCCTCGATACCGACCGACCGCATCGAGCCCGGCATCCGCCTGCTGGCCGAGGCGGTCCGGGCGCATCGCAGCCGGGCCTAGGGCTGCGGCCCCGGAAAAGGGGGCGTCTGGCCCAAAGCGGCCCCGGCCGCTGGACCTATGACAGGGCCAGTTGCCCCCCTATCGTGCGGCAATGGATCAGGCCGGGCGGACCAGCCGGCAATCAGGAAAGATGGATCAAGACCCATGAAAATGACCACGGAAGAGGCCTTCGTGAAGGTCATGCAGTTGCATGGCATCGAGCATGTCTTCGGCATCATCGGCTCGGCCTTCATGCCGATCTCGGATTTGTTCCCGAAGGCCGGCATCACCTTCTGGGACGTGGCGCATGAATGCAATGGCGGCTACATCGCCGACGGCTATACCCGCGCCAGCGGCAAGATGGCGATGTGCATCGCCCAGAACGGGCCGGGCATCACCAATTTCGTCACCTGCATCAAGACCGCCTATTGGAACCACACGCCGATGCTGCTGGTGACGCCGCAGGCGGCCAACAAGACCATCGGCCAGGGCGGCTTCCAGGAAGTCGAGCAGATGGCCCTCTTCAAGGACATGGTCTGCTATCAGGAAGAGGTGCGCGACGCCAGCCGCATGGCGGAGGTGCTGAATCGCGTCATCACCAAGGCGAAGCGCAACTCGGCCCCGGCGCAGATCAACGTGCCGCGCGATCTCTTCTGCCAGATCGTCGATATCGAACTGCCGCAGATCGTCGAGTTCGAGCGCCCGGCCGGCGGCGCGGAGGCCATTGCCAGGGCGGCCAAGGTGCTGTCGGAGGCGAAGTTTCCGGTGATCCTGTCGGGCGCCGGTGTTGTCATCGGCGGCGCCATTCCGGAAGCCCAGGCGCTGGCCGAGCGCCTCGACGCGCCGGTCTGCTCGTCCTACCAGCACAATGACAGTTTCCCCGGCTCGCATCCGTTGCACGCCGGGCCGCTCGGCTATAACGGCTCGAAGGCGGCGATGGAGCTGATCGCCAAGGCTGACGTGGTGCTGGCGCTCGGCACCCGTCTCAACCCGTTCTCGACGCTGCCCGGCTATGGCATCGATTACTGGCCGAAGAACGCCACCATCATCCAGGTCGATATCAACCCGGACCGCATCGGCCTGACCAAGAAGGTGACGGTCGGCATCGTCGGTGACGCGAAGCAGGTGGCGAAATCGATCCTGGCCCAACTGACACCCGAGGCCGGCAATGTGGGCCGTGCCGAGCGCAAGGCACTCATCCATCAGACCAAGTCCGCCTGGCTGCAGACGCTCGCCAGCATGGATCACGAGGATGACGATCCCGGCACCAGCTGGAACAAGGATGCGCGCACCCGCGACGCCGACCGCATGTCGCCGCGCATGGCCTGGCGCGCGATCCAGGACGGCCTCCCGAAAAATGCCATCATCTCCAGCGACATCGGCAACAATTGCGCCATCGGCAATGCCTATCCGACCTTCGAGCAGGGCCGCAAATATCTGGCCCCGGGCCTGTTCGGTCCCTGCGGCTATGGCTTCCCGGCGATCATCGGCGCCAAGATCGGCTGCCCGGACGTGCCCGTCGTGGGCTTTGCCGGCGACGGCGCCTTCGGCATTTCCATGAACGAGATGACCTCGATCGGGCGCAAGGAATGGCCGGGCATCACCATGGTCGTGTTCCGCAACTACCAATGGGGTGCGGAGAAGCGCAACACGACTCTCTGGTACGACAACAATTTCGTCGGCACCGAGCTTGACCCCGAACTCTCCTATGCCCGCATCGCCGAGGCCTGCGGCCTCAAGGGGGTGCAGGTACGCACGCAGAAGGATTTGACCGCCGCCCTGCAGGAAGCCTGCAAGGCGCAGGAAAAGGGTGTGACCACCTTCATCGAGGTGATCCTCAACCAGGAACTCGGCGAACCCTTCCGCCGCGATGCGATGAAGAAGCCGGTGGTCGTCGCCGGCATCGACAAGAAGGATATGCGGCCGCAGCAGGGGGCTTGATCCGCGGCCGATCGGGAGAAGGGCGGGCTGGGGGAGAGCCCGCCCTTTTCCATGGCCGCCCTTTCAGGACTGGGCGAGGTCGAACAGTGCCTTGGCGAGGCTGATGACGGCCAGCAGCATCAGCAGCACGAGGACGGCACGCCGGAATGTCGCCTGGTCGATGCGCTTGAAGCCTCGGGCGCCGACCCAGACGCCCAGCAGCAGGGCCGGCAGCCAAGCGAGGAACTGGACGAAACTCTGCGTCGTGATGAGACCCTCATACCAGTGGCCGGCAAGGCCCAGCACATCGGTCGAGAGGAAGAAGGCGATGACCGAGGCGCGGCTGACGGCGGCCGCGGCCGGGGTCGAGAAATAGAACAGCACCACCGGCGGTCCGCCGATGCCGAAGGCGCCATTGAAAATCCCCGAAGCACCGCCAGTTACGGCGGTTGCGGTCGCCCCCGGCGTCCGCTCCAGCCGGAAACCGCGCAGCATCATGATCGCGGTCGCCAGCACGAACAACGCCATGGCCAGCTGCATCGGCGCCTCGGGAAAGCGGGCGAGCGCGAAAATGCCGAAGGGCAGCGCGATGACATAGCCGAGGAGCAGCCAGCCGATCGAGCGCCAGTCGATGTCGCGCCAGATCGACGGGATCATGTTGAGCGAGGCTGCGACCTCGAGCAGGAAGATCGTCGGCACGATCTCGCGCGCCGGCAGGATCAGCGAGAGGGCGGTTATGCTGAGCAGCGAGAAACCGAAACCGGAGAAGCCGCGCACGATCGCCGCCAGGAAGATCGCGCTGCTGGATAGAGCCAGGGTCTGCCAATTGTCGGTGGTGTAGGCGAGGAGGGCGTCAAACATGGGTTCGCCACTCTAGCCGAGGCGGCTGGCGCCAGACCAGCGGCGAAGTTGGGGGCAGTTGTCAGCGAATCTGTCAGGGCAGGCGTTCGAGGGCGGCGAGGGCGTCGATACGCCCGGCCCCGAATTCGGGATCGCGTTGCGGCGCGCCCAGATCGATGGCGGATTCTTCCATGGCGCGGCGCAGCTTGACGACACCCAGCGCCGGCTGGTGCGACAACAGGAGGGCGGCCAGGCCGCTGGCATAGCCGGTAGCCATCGAGGTGCCGCTGAAGAAATCGTAGCCGCCGCCGGGCCGCGCCCCCAGGATATCGACCCCTGGCGCCGCAACCGAGATATAGTCGCCGCGATTGGCGTCCTTGAACAGGCGGTCCTTCATGTCCGTGGCCGTCACGGCGATGACGCCGTCCTGGGCGGCAGGATAGGCGGGCGCCGCCTTGGGGCCGGCATTTCCGGCGGCGGCGACGACGCTGACCTTGTTGAGCAGCGCCTCGCCGACGAGTTGCGAGACGAGGCGATCCTGCGGCCCCGTGAGGCTGAGATTGGCGATGCGGGCCTGCTGCCGGATCGCCGTCTCGATCCCGAGCGACAGCAGGAAGGACGAACTCTCGGCCAGACCCTGTTTTGCCTCCACCTCACGGAAGGCACGAATGGCGATCAACTCCGCCCGGGGGGCGATGCCGTGCAGCGGCCCCTGGCCGACCATGATGCTGGCCAGCACGGTGCCGTGCACCTCCGCGGCGACGGAACCGTCATCGACCAGGTCGAACGCGCTGATGGTAGCGCCAGCCAACGATTCATGGGCCGTGTCCACGCCACTGTCGATCAGGGCGATGCGGATGCCCTCTCCCCCGCCGGCCTGCGGTGCGGCGATATCGGCGCGCATCTGGCGAAGGGCATATTGCTGGTCGCCGGTGGCGCCCGCGGGATCCTGCGTGGTGCGATAGATGAAATTGGGCTGCACCCAGACAGGTCGCTGGTCGGCCGCTGCCGCCTCGAACACCTGGTCGGGTTCGGCGCCGTCGCCAAGGCGCATCAGATAAACCCGCAGACCCAGACCCTGCATGGTGAAATCGCGCACGATCTCAAGATCGATGTCGTCGGCGAAAGTCTGGGCCGCTTCCGAGGCCGCGTTGGGGGGGAAGATGACGCAGAGCTCGTTGGGGACGGCCGGCGGGCGATTGCCCGGCGTGGCCTCGCCGTCGCTGCCTGCGCCATCGGCGGCGTCGAAGAGGTCGGGGATCGATGGTGTCGGGCCCATGTCGCCGCGGCTGCCGGGCAGGTCAGGCTGGGTCGGAATCCGCGGCGGTGTCGCCGGCAGCGTCGACTGCGCCAGGGCGGGCGGCGACATCGTCGCCACGACGAGGGCAAGCAGGCCGGCGAAGATCAGGAACGGGCGCATATCAGGAAAGGGCGCATGGTGTCAGCGCCGCTGCGCAGTCGCGATCAGGTCGGGGCGTGACTGCAGGCGGGCGATGGCCTCGTTGACATCGACCCCGGTGGCGAGGCGCAACACGAAGGTGAGGCCCGGCTTCGGCCCGTCGATCACGCTGGCATCCAGCTCGGTCAGGATCTGGGTGATCTGGGCGGCGGTCACTTCCGGACGGAAGGCGACCAGCAACTCGGCCCCCAGCGCCTCGGCCATCTCCGGCACCTCGCCGGTCGCCGCCGCCGTGGCATAAGTCGCCTGCCCGGCTGGTTCGCCCTCCGGCGTCGACACAAAGGGCAGGGCGCCAGACCGATAGAGCAAGGCCCCCTGCGCCACCACGAGAAGGCAAGCGCAGGCGAGGGCGAATTTCATCAATGGCCTGGGGCCGAACAGGCGGGCAAAGAAGCCCGGTTCCTCGACCGCGGCGAAGCGGCGCTGCCGGGTGGTCTCGATCTGCTGCAGCAATCTGGTGAGCGTGGCGTCGGAGGGCTCGCCGGTTGCGGCGCCGCCGTCGATGACGGCTTGGCGCTGTTGCTTGGCGGCGTCAAGCTGGTTCCGCAACTCGGCGGATTCCTTCAGCAGGCCCTCGATCGCCGCGGCTTCGGCGCGGCTGGCGCGGCCGGTGAGATACCAGGGCAGGATTTCCTGCGCCTCGTCCAGGCTGATCCGGTTCTGGTCCTGCCCCTGTTCAGCGTTCATACCGAGGCTCCCTTGACACCCGCCGCTTCGAGCATGCCCTTCAGCTTCTGCCGGGCATAGAACATGCGCGTCTTGACGGTATTCTCCGGCAAATCGAGCGTGTCCGCGATCTCCTGCACCGAAAACTCCTGGAAATAGGCCAGATGCAGGATTTCGCGATGATCCAGCGACAGCTTCTCCATCAAGCCCTGCAGCAGCCGGGACATGCCCTGGCCGGCGGCGATGCTGTCCGGTCCCGGTGCCTGGTCCTCGATTGCGGCGGCCACGTCGTCGTCAAGGGCCACTTCGCGCTTCTTCCTGAGGCGGCTCACCGCCTTGTGGTGTCCGATCGAGAACAGCCAGGTGGTGACCGAGGACTTGCCTTCGAAGCGGCCCGCTTGGCGCCAGACTTCCAACATGGTCTCGCTCAGCACCTCCTCGGCCAGCTCGCGCTCGCGCACCAGCTTTACCAGGAACGCGAACAGCGCGCGGTTGTGGCGCTGGTAGAACGCGGTAAAGGCGTCTCTGTCACCCTTTGCGATACCGTCCAGCAGCTTGCCATCCGGCGTACCTCCGCCTGAACCCAGTTTCATCCCGCTACTGCCATCGTCATTGTTCCGTCGTCCGATCCCACCACCCGGTTCAAGGCAAAGTGACGAACCAGTGCCGCCTTCGGTCTTATGACACATTTCCGGGTGGCCGGCCGCCAGCAATACAACCAGCGGCGGCAGGCATGCCTCTGGCCGGAGACCTTTCCCGTCCGGGCGTTTCCTTTCCGCGGCTGCCCCCGCCGCAGCAGGGGCTGGGTTGGGATAAGCGAGGCGCGGGCTTCTGTCCAGTCCCTACGGAATTCAGTCCTGCAGGCACAAGCCTGTTGGGGCCCGAATTCCCCGTTCTCGGCGAGACGAAAGAGAAGGGTCCCTTGCTGACGCGCCTAAAGCAACTTGCCCGGGAACGGATTCCGGCCGGCCTTGTCCTCGATCTCGACCACCCAAAGATCTGGATCGCGCGCGACCTGGCGGGCGATATAGGCATCGGCATCCGCCTCGCTCATCATGTCGCCCTTCTGCACCTGCAGCCAGGCGATTTCGCCCGCCTCGTCACGGGTCTGGCTGAGGAGCCGGCAGCCGGGGCCGAGCAGGTTGAGCTTGACCAGGACGGCGCCACCCCAGGCGTCGCCCTTGTGGGCGACAATGGCAGTGAGGCCGCGCGCAAAACATTGGCGGAGATGGCCCTGGACAAAGAGCTCGGTGGAGAGGCGCTCACTCACGCGCGCTGCGCCTTCAGGGCCGCCTCGCGCAGCTGGCTGAGCGAGGCCTTGGGCGTGATGGCCTCGGGATCGATGCGTAGTTCGAGCAGGGCCGGGCGGCCGGCGGCGAGCGCCCGCTCGAAGGCGGGGGCGAAATCCGCCGTCTTCTCGACCAGTTCGCCATGGGCGCCATAGGCCCTGGCGAGGGCCACGAAATCGGGGTTGCGGAGCTCGGTGCCCGAGACGCGGCCGGGATAGGTCTTTTCCTGGTGCATGCGGATGGTGCCGTACATGCCGTTATTGATCACCAGGAAGACGACATTGGCGCCGTATTGCACGGCCGTCGCCAGTTCCTGGCCGTTCATCATGAAGCAGCCGTCGCCGTTGAAGGAAACGACGATGCGTTCGGGTGCTGCCAGCTTGGCGGCCACGCCGGCGGGAACGCCGTAGCCCATCGAACCGTTGGTGGGGCCGAGCTGGGTGCGGAATTTGCGATATCGATAGAAGCGGTGGCTCCAGGTCGCATAATTGCCGGCGCCGTTGGTGAGGATCGCATCGGCCGGCAGGCGCTCGCGCAGCCAGGCCATGATCTCGCCCATCTGCAAGGCGCCGGGTATCGACGCCAGCTGGATGCTCTCGAGGTAATCGGCGCGCGCCGCCCGGGTCCAGGCATCCCAGGGGCGATTGGCGATGGCGGGCAGCTTGCCGAGCGCCTGCACGAAGGCGCCCATGCCGCTGTTGATCGGCAGGCTGGCCTGATAGACGCGGCCCAGTTCCTCGGCGCTGGCATGGACATGCACCAGCTTCTGCGCCGGCACGGGGATATCGATCAATGTATAGCCCGAGGTCGTCATCTCGCCGAGGCGGGCGCCGATGGCGATCAGCAGGTCGCTGTCCTTGATGCGCTGGGCGAGCTTCGGATTGATGCCGATGCCGACATCACCGGCATAGTTCTCGCTGGTGTTGTCGAACAGATCCTGGCAGCGGAAGGCACAGCCGACCGGCAGGTTGTTGGCTTCCGCGAAACGGCGGAAACCGGCGACGGCATCGGCATCCCAGCCGCCGCCGCCCAGGATGACGAGGGGGCGTTCAGCCTTGGCGAGAAGGTTGCGGAAGGCCGCCATCTCCTCCCCGCCGGGATGCGGGCGACTTACCTTATAGTGCATGGCGTCGCCCACCTTGACGATGTCGGTCAACATGTCCTCTGGCAGGGCCAGTACGACCGGGCCGGGGCGACCGTTCATGGCGCGGTGGAAGGCCTGGCTGACCAGTTCCGGGATGCGTGCGGCGTCGTCGATCTCGGCCACCCATTTCACCATCGGGCCGAACATGCGGCGGAAATCGATCTCCTGGAACGCTTCGCGCTCGACCTGGTCGCGGGCGACCTGGCCGATGAAGAGGATCATCGGCGTCGAATCCTGGAAGGCGGTGTGGACGCCGATCGAGGCATTGGTGGCGCCGGGGCCGCGCGTCACGAAGCAGATACCGGGTTTCCCGGTCAGTTTGCCATAGGCCTCCGCCATATAGGCGGCGCCACCTTCCTGGCGGCAGACCACCAGCCTGATGCGGTCCTGCGCATCATGCAGCGCGTCGAGGGCGGCGAGATAGCTTTCGCCCGGTACGCAGAAGGCGAGGTCGACGCCGTGCTGGATGAGGGCGTCGATCAGGATGCGGCCGCCATTGCGGGGGGTGATGTTCTGGCTCATTCGTCTGTCCGGAGGGTAATGGTGTCTGGCAAAGGGCCTAACGCCTTTCGGCGCGGTTTGGCAAGGGCGTCGCCCGCAGGGCTAGGCAGGTGCGGATATCAAAGGGGCGGTCGCAGATGCGCCCAGGGCTGCATTTTCTCGATCACGGCGCCGAGGCCGAGGACAGCCCGGTCGTCGTGGCGGCGGCCGATCAACTGCAATCCGATGGGCAGGCCGTCGCTGGTGAAACCGGCCGGCACCGAGAGTGCCGGGCAGGGGCTGACGAAGTTCCAGACCGCGGTGAAGTCGAGCGAGGCATAACGTCCGTCGGGCCGCAGATGCCAGTATTCGTGGTCGGCACGGCCGATCTCGGCCGCCGGCTGGCACATGGTGCCGGAGACGATCGCCTCGTTGCGGGCGAGGATGGGTTGCAACTGGCCCCACATCCGCGTCCGCTCGATCTCGATCCTCTTGAAGTCGACCGCATTCATGGCAAGGCCGGCATCGATCAGCGCGACGACGTTGGGGTCCATCTTGTCCCGATATTGCGGCAGGACATGGCCGAAGAAGGTGGCGAGATAGACGCCCCAATGCTTGACCCAAAGGTCATCCTCGAGCTTGCCCCAGCCCAGGGTGACTTCCTCGATCTCGGCGCCGGCTTCAGCCATCCGCCGGGCCATTTCGCGAATGGCGGCCTCGACCTCCGGGTGCCAGACCCGGGTGGCGCTATCGATCAGCAGCGCCAGGCGGCGACCCTTGAGGTTCGTGTCGAGCGGCGCCAGAAAATCCTGCGGCGTGGTCAGGGACTGGATGTCGCGCTCGTCCGGCCCCTGCGTCACCTGCATGAAGAGGCAGGCATCGGCGATGGTCCGGGCGAGCGGGCCGAAATGCGACAACTGGTCGAACTGGCTGGGCAGGATGGTGAAGGGGATGCGGCCGAAGCTGGGTTTCAGCCCGACGACGCCGGAAAAGCTGGCCGGGATGCGTACCGAGCCGCCCATGTCGGACCCCTCGGCAATCGGCACACAGCCGCTGGCAACGGCGGCACCCGATCCGCCGGAGGACCCGCCCGGTGTACGTCCCAAATTCCACGGGTTGCGCGTGACGCCCCAGAGCGGGCTTTCGGTGAAGGAGGAATAGGCGAATTCCGGCGTGGTCGTCTTGCCGACGAGGATGCCGCCGGCACCGGTCAGCGCCTCGGCGATCGGGGCGTCATGGTCCGGCACCCAATGCTCGTAGGCAAAGGAGCCGAGCGTCGTGCGCTTGCCCTTGGTCGGGGTGAGGTCCTTGAGCGCAAAGGGCACGCCGTGCAGCGGCCCGCGGAATTTACCAGCCCTGGCTTCGGATTCCAGCAACCTCGCCTGGGCCAGGGCCTCGTCCGGAAAGACGAAACAGAAACAGTTCAGCTTCGGATTTACCTCGGCGATGCGGGCGAGGCTGTTCTCGACCAGGGTGACGGGCGAAAGACTGCCGGCACGGATGCGGGCGGCGAGGTCGGTGGCCGGGGTGAAGCAGAGGTCGAGATCGATCACGAAACCAGATCCTTTTGCAAGGGAAGCAGCGGGCGCAGAAGGCGGGCAAGCAGCACGACCAGGACAATGTCGAGCAACAGGACAAGGGCGAGCAAGGCGAAATAGAGTGGCGAGGCGCTGCGTGCAATGCCGGAGAAAAGCGTCGCCGACAGCAGCGGCATCTCGCCCGACAGGGCATTGGCGAGATAAAAATCGTCGAACGACAGAAAAAAGGTCAGCAGCGCGCCAAGCGCCAGATAGGGACGCAGGATCGGCCAGGCAAGCCGGCGAAAGATGGTGGCCTCGTCAGCCCCGGCTTCCTGGGCGGCGCGGTACCAGCCCGGGTCGACGCGGCGCCAGCCCAGTGCCAGCAAACCGGCAACGACCGGCGCCGCCACCGCCGCCTGCGCGGTGATCACCAGGCCGCCGCCGAGAATATTGCCGCCCCATTGCGCAACCTGCAGTCCCGCCAGCAGGAACAGGGCGCCCAGCACGAAGCGAGGGAGGATCAGTGGCAGCGCCGTCAGCAGCAGCGGCGATAGGCGCCCGGCCGCCAGCCAGTCGCGCCAGAGCAGCGACAGGGCAAGCCCCCAGATGCCGGCCAGCAGGGTCACACAAAGGGCTATCAGCGGCGTCGCGAGGAGCGCCGGCGCGATGTCGGTTTCCTGCGCAACCGCCGCAAGCACCTGCGACAGGTCCGCGACCAGGGCGATGCCGAAGACATAATAGAGGCCGAGGCCAAGCAGGACAGCCGGCGGCAGCAGCAGGAAGATGGCGGTTCCGCCGCAGGCCAGCGCCATGGCGAGGGTACCCCAGAAGCGGCGGGCCGATATCATCGCCGCCATCCCGAGGCCAGCAACAACCCCAGCGGCAGCAGGGCAAGCACCAGCAGCAGCAGCAGCATGGCCGCCGCATAGGGCCAGCCGATTTCGCTCTCCATCGCCCGCTGCAGCCATTCGGTTGCCTGTTCGAAACTGCCGCTGCCAAGCAGGCGCGGCTCCAGGAAGCCGCCGCTGGCGCCGGCAAAAACGACCGCGCCGGCCAGCAGGATGCGGTGGCGGCAGGCCGGCCAGATCAGCTGCCGGAAGATGCGCAGGGCGCCGGCACCGCATTCCCGCGCTGCCATCAATTGCCGCGCCGGTGCCGCCCGCAGTGCAATCGCCTGCAGCACGATACCGAAGGGCAGCCAGGCATGCAGCCTGGCCAGGAATTCGGCGGCGGCGCTGCCGCGGATGGCGTCGGGCAGCAGGTCGAACAGGACGCCTCGCTTCAGCGCCTCGGTCCAGGCCAGTACGCGGATGCCGGGATCGAGCAGCCAGAGGAACAGGGCAAGGGCCAGGATCCATCGGCCAAGCCCGCCGCCGCGGACGGCAATGACATAGGCAAGGGGGAGGCCGACCGCACCGCCCAGCAGCGCCACGGCCCCTCCCATGAAGAGGGAAAGGGCAAGGGCGCGAAGCGCTTCGGTCGAGGTGGCAACAACCGGCCAGGCGGCGCCTGTCAACTCGGTACCGGCGGGGTCACGGAGACTGAGCCAGATGGTGAGGGCGAGCGGCAGAAGCATGACCAGGATGACCAGCAACAGCGCCGTCAGCCCGAAATCGTTCTTGGCGCCGGAATGTCGCTGACTCATGCCGGGTCCGCTGGTCGCTGGCCGTCGGTCATGCCGTCCGGCGGAAGGAGGTGGAAGTCGGCGCGGTTCCAGCCCAGGGTCGCGCGTCGGCCGATTTCGAGCGGCATCGGCGCCGGCAACGTCACGTCAGCCAGCATGCCGCGCGGAAAATGATCGAGGGCAACGCGGATCTGCGCGCCGGTGCCGTGCGGCATCACGTCGGCAATGACCCCTTCGGCCAGCACGTCGAAGCGGCGGATGCCGAGGAAAAGGCGCACCGCCTCGGGCCGCACCAGCATCAGGGCAGGGCCGGTGGCGATCGCCCGGGCATTACGGTCGCGTGGCAGGTTGACGCCGCCGCCCTGCAGCATTGTGCCCGCGATCCGCAGGGTGCCGTCGCTCTCGGCATTCGTCGGCGAAACTGTGACCGGCAGCAGGTTGCTGGCGCCGCCAAGCCGGGCGATGGTGGCATTTGCCGGGCGGCGGAAGACTTCATCCGGGCGATCACGCTGTACTTCCCGCCCGTCCATGACGACCGAGATCGCGTCGGCGCCGATCAAGGCCTCGCCGAGATCGTCGCTGACCAGCAGGGTGGTGACACGGAACTGTCGCAGTAACCGCCGCATTTCCGGCAGAAAGGCGGTGCGGGCCGGCGCCGGCAGCGATTGCAGCGGCCGCTCCAGCAGCAGCAGGGCGGGCTCGGCCGCGAGGGCGCGCGCCAGGGCGATGCAAATGCGCGTCTCCGGCAGCAGGTCGCCCGGCCGGGACGCCAAAGCCTCCGGCGTCAGGCCGATCTCGGCGGCCAGCATCTCGACACGGCGGCGGATCTCGCTGGCGCCATGGCGCTGCTGCTCCAGCGGAAAGGCGATGTTAGCGAAGCCGGTGAGTCCAGGAAACAGGGCTGGATCCGCCCGCACCGACATGATGCCGCGGCGGCCGGGGCCGCGCAGCGCGAGGTCGCGCCCGTCGATCTCGATCCGTCCCCGCGCCGGGCGCTGAAACCCGGCAATGGTGTCGGCGAGGTGGCGGCAGAGTTCGGGGTCGGGTGTCACGATGGCGTGGATGGTGCCCTTGAGGACGGTCGTGCCGTAACCCTCGAGCAGCCGGCGGCCCGGCGCGCCGATCGTCAGATCGTGAAGCGCAAGCTGCGGCTGCGTACTCATGGCGTCAAGGTCATCGGCAGGGGCCCGGCCGGAACGCGGTCAATGATGACCGGCCTGCAGCAGGCGGTCCTTGAGGCCGGTATCATAGGCGATCCCGGCCGGTGTCAGCACGCAGCCGCGCGGAAAGGCCGAGCGGATCAGCCCCTTGCGCTCCAGCGCCTTCCAGGCGGCCTCATTGGCGAGCCCACTGGCATCGCGCGCCGCAAGCACCCAGGGGCCGAGATGGAAATGGTCGCCATGGGCGTGCGGCAGGCGCTGGATCAGCATGTGTCCTTCTTCCTCGGCCGGACTGGCATAGCCCTCGAGCTCGCACAGGGCCTGGAACAACGTCAGGGTTTTCAACTGCAGCGCATTGAGATTGAGCGGGTTCTTCTTGCTTGCCATGATGTGGTCCGGTCTCCGGTTGCGGTCAGGTTGGGGTCTTTTCCATGAAGATGGAAAGTGGATCGGGCTGGTTCGCGCGTTCGGCGCGGATGGTGACGGGCATCGCGGGCGTCAGTCGCGGAAGTTCACGAATTGCAGCGGCTGCTCGATCTTGAGGCCCTTCACGAAGGCGATCGCCTCCTGCAATTCGTCGCGCTTCTTGCCGGTGACGCGCAGTTCATCACCCTGGATCGAGACCTGGACCTTCAGCTTGCTGTCCTTGATGTCCTTGACGATGCGCTTGGCCAGGGTCTGGTCGATACCCTGCTTGACCACCACCTCCTGGCGGCGCGAATTGCCGCTGGCTTTCTGCTCGTCCTTGAACTCGAGGCAACCGGCGTCGAGCTTGCGGCGCGTGATATAGACCTTCAGCAGATCCTGAACCTGGCGCAGCTTCTGGTCGTCATCGGCATTGATGGTGATGAGCGCCTCCTTGCGCTCGACCGTGCAATGCGAGCCCTTGAAGTCGAAGCGCGTGCCGATCTCGCGCGTGACGCCCTGGACCGCGTTCTCGACCTCGGCGAGATCGGTCTTGGAAACGATGTCGAATGACGGCATGGAAACCTCCTTTGCAGCGTTGACCGCGACGGCGCGGCTATTCGCGCATGGCACGCGGGATGCGCGGATACCAGGCATAGAGTGTGGCGCCGCGCAGGACGAAGAACAGCATCAGGGCGGCCCACAGGCCGTGATTACCGAAGGCCGGGATCAGGAAATACTGCGCGACAATGGCGCCGAGTGCCGCGACCAGCATGCCATTGCGCATTTCCCGGCTCCGCGTAGCGCCGATGAAGACCCCGTCCAGCACATAGCACCAGACGGCAACGAGCGGGCTGAATACCAGCCATGGCAGGAAATCCGCCGCCCGCGCGATCACGGCCGCATCGGCCGAGAACAGGGCCAGGATGTCGGTGCCGCCCCAGAGCAGGCCCAAGGCAAGGAGGGCCGCACCGCCGCCACCCCAGATCAGCGCATGGGCGACGGCCTGCCGCAGCGCCGCGCGATTGCGGGCACCGACGGCATGCCCCGCCAGCGTCTCGGCGGATTGCGCGAAGCCGTCCAGGATCTGGGCCATGGTGGCCAGCAGCGCGAACAGCAGGTGATTGGCGGCCAATGTCGTGTCGTTCATGCGCGCGCCGAGGCCGACGAAGTACGACATCACGAACATGACGCAGAGCGTGCGCAGGAAGATATCGAAATTGACGGTGATCAGTTCGAACAGGCGGTCGAGGTCGACCAGCGAGGTGCCGCCGGATTCGGCCCGGAACCGGCGCAGTTCCAGGCGCACCAGATAGAGCCCGACGAGCGCGGTGGCACTCTGGGCGACGGCCGTGCCGATGGCCGCGCCGTCAACGCCCAGCTGCATATGATAGATGAGCAGGTAGGAGAGCAGGGCATTGAGCCCGTTCAGGAAGAGTTGCAGGGCAAGGACGAGACCGATGCGCTGCAGGCCTAGTAGCCAGCCGAGGATGACATAATTGGTAAGTTCGAAGGGCGCGCCGAACATGCGGTAGTGGAAATAGCGCGCGGCCAGGTCGGCGACGATGTCGCTGGCACCGAACAGCGGGATCGTGACGATGGCCAGGGGCACCATGATCAGCAGCAGGATGAAGCCGAACAGCCAGGCCAGCACCAGGGCGCGGCCGACCGTGGCGCGGATCTCGCCGGCATCGCCGGCGCCCAGGGCCTGCGCAGTGAATCCAGCCGTCCCCAGGCGAAGAAAGGCAAAGACCCACAGCACGAAGCCGGCCAGGGTGGTGCCGATGGCGATGCCGCCCAGCGGCACGGCGTCGCCGGACTGGCCGATCAGCGCGGTATCGACGAGGCTGGGCAGGACGGTCGACAGGTTGGCGACAATCGCCGGCACGGCCAGGGCGGGAACACGATAGCGCTGGGCGAGGGCGGGATTTGCCGTAAGATCGGTCATGTTCATTGCTGCGGCTGGGAGGCCGCACTATAGGCAGCGGCTTCCCCCCGGTGCAAGGCATGGGGTGCGAGGCATAGGGTGCAAGGCACGGATTGATTCCCACCCGCTGGTTTGCTGAGATTTTTCTTGCTAAATCAACCTGATATGCATTCAGTAAGATGTCGTTAAGGTTTTGTCCTTAGTTGTTGGTCAAGTTTCTATCGGGTGGGGCCGGAAACGAGCGATGCGGATGGCCGGATGAGCGACAGCCATATCCTTTGCCTGCTCGATGACGATGCCGAAAGGGTGGCGATAGCGGCTGCCCTGGCCGGGGCAGGTTTTCGCCTGGATTACGCCGCCCTCGATGCGGCTGCACTTGTCCTGCCGCTGGATCCGCTGCCCTCCATACTCCTGTTGCGTGTACACGCCGAGGCCCCTGCGGTCGCGGCGGTCAGGCAATTGCGCCATCACCATGCCAGCGCCGAACTGCCGATCGTGCTTCTGGTCGATGCCGGGCAGGATGCCGTCAGCGAAGCCTGCCTCGCCGCCGGCGCGGATGACCTCGCGACCATGCCGGTGCGGGGGGTTGAACTGTCGGCGCGGCTACGCAGCCAACTGGCCCGCGTCACGGCGATCGCCGCCGGCCGGGCCGAACGCGACCGTTTCGTACTGGCGGTTGCCGGTTCCAGCGACGGCATCTGGGATTTGCAGGTCGAGGACGATGCCCTGTTCATGTCGCCGCGCTGCCAGGAACTGCTTGGCCGGGGCCCGGATGACGGCCTGAAGCGCCTCGACGACTGGCTCGCCGTGATCCATCCGGACGATGTCGACCAGTTCCACGTCGAGTTGCGCAACCATCTGGAGGGTGTCACCCTGTCGCTGCAGATGGAATGCCGCATGCTGCACAAGAACCAGACCTATCGCTGGTTCC
This sequence comes from Dongia mobilis, assembly GCF_004363235.1. Taxonomy (GTDB): domain Bacteria; phylum Pseudomonadota; class Alphaproteobacteria; order Dongiales; family Dongiaceae; genus Dongia; species Dongia mobilis. The sequence goes on along the minus strand of NZ_SNYW01000010.1, from coordinate 234,204 downwards.
TGATCCGCGGCACGGGCCAGAGGCGTCCCAACGGCAAGGCCTTCCGCGTGGCCGGGTCGCTGACCGATATCAGCGAGCGCAAGCTGACCGACGCGATGACCGGCCTGCCCAACCGCATCGTGCTCTATGACCGCCTCAACCAGACGATCGTCAAGAACCGGCGCAAGAGTTCGGCAAATTTCGGCATCATCCTGCTGCAGATCGACCGGTTCGAGACCATGCGCGAGGCCTATGGGCAGGTGTTCTGCGACGCTGTGCAGAAGGTCGTGGCGCAGCGCCTGGTCGGTACGCTGCGCACCACCGATACGCTCACCATCATGGGCGAGAACACGATGTGCATCCTCCTCGACGTGATGCGCGACGACACCGACCTGGTGCGCGTCTCGAACCGCGTCCGCGCGGCGGCGGAGGAGCCGATAACGCTGGGTGACGAAAGCGTCATGCTGAGCCTTTCCATCGGCATGGCACAGGCGCAGGCGCACCACCAGAGCGCCGAGGACCTGATCCGCGACGCGACGGCGGCGCTCAACAAGGCGCGCGCCGAAGGTGGCGGGCAGGAGGTCGTGTTCGACCCCGACATGCAGCGGCGCGCGCGCGACCGCCTGCGCATCGAGGCGGAACTGCACCTCGCCCTGAAGCGCCGGGAGTTGCTGCTGCTCTACCAGCCGATTGTCGATCTGAGGACCGGCCGGACCGCCGGCTTCGAGGGCCTGGTTCGCTGGCAGCATCCGCAGCGCGGCATGGTCCCGCCGATGGATTTCATCCCGATCGCCGAGGAAACCGGCCTCATCATCCCGATGGGGACCTGGGTGATCGAGGAGGCCGCGCGGCAGATGCGGGAATGGCTGGATGCCGGCATCAATCCGAACCTGTTCGTCAGCGTCAATGTTTCCTCGCGCCAGCTGGACGGACCAGCCCTGCCCGAGATCGTGCGCCAGGCCCTGCGCGAGAGCCGCCTCGATCCCGTGCAGATGAAGCTGGAGATCACCGAAAGCGCCGTGATGCGCGATTTCGACGTGGTCATGAAGCTGCTGAAGCGGATGCGGGAAATCGGCGTCGGCCTGTCGCTGGACGATTTCGGCACCGGCTATTCCAGCTTGAGCCTGCTCCGGCGCCTGCCAGTCGACACGCTGAAGGTCGACCAGTCCTTCGTATCCGCCATGCGCGGCGATGTCAGCGGCGTCAGGATGGTCGAGGCCATCATCCAGCTGGCGCGCCTGTTCGACCTCAAGGTCGTGGCCGAGGGCATCGAACATGCCGAGGAGCAGGATCTGCTGAAGGAGCGCGCCTGCGATTTCGGCCAGGGCTGGTTCTATGGCAAGCCGCTGCCGGCGGCGACCTGCCTGGAGCGGCTCCTCGGCGAACAGGCCGGGAAGGCGCGGGCGGCCCGCTAGGCGCCGCCCGCGGCAATTGACTATTTGTTGGACTGCAGGGCGAGCTGGATGTCCCGCTGCCGCCGTCTCTCCGCGCGCGTCATCAGGATATGCGATGTGATGACACCGGTCGACACCACGGCGATGATGATGGTGGCAAGTGCGTTGATGGTCGGATCGACGCCGCGCCGCACCTTGGAGAAGATCAGCTGCGGCAGTGTGCCGGAACCGGGTCCGTTGGTGAAGAGCGTGATCACCAGATCGTCCAGAGAGATGGTGAAGGCCAGCAGCCAGCCGGAAATGACCGCCGGCGCCACGATCGGCAGCGTGATCACCAGGAAGGTCTTCAGCGGCCGGGCGCCCAGGTCCTGTGCCGCCTCCTCGAGCGAGATGTCGAAGGTCGAGAAGCGCGACTGCATCACCACCGTCACGTAGGCCATGCAGAAGGTGATATGCGCCAGGATCACCGTGGTGAAGCCCATGCTGCGCGGCCAGCCGAACCAGGTGTCGAGCTGCTTGAAGAGCAGCAGCAGGGAAAGACCGGTGATCACCTCCGGCATGACCAGGGGTGCCGTCACCATGCCGCTGAACGGCAGGCGGCCGCGGAATTTGCGATAGCGCGCCAGGACATAGCCGGCCATGGTGCCGAGCACGGTGGCAAAGGTCGCGCTGACGGATGCCACGACGAAGCTGTTCTTGGCGGCGTTGAGGACCTGCGAATCCGTCAGCAATTCCGGATACCAGCGCACCGAAAAGCCGCCCCAAAGGGTCATCAGCTTGTTGGCGTTGAAGGAGTAGGTGATGAGGACCAGCATCGGTCCATAGAGGAAGGCAAAGCCGAGGACCAGGATCAGCAGGATGAACCAGGAAAGGCGCGAGCTCATTTCGGCGCCTCCTGGGCCTTGTTCTGGAAGTACTGGAACAGCATGATCGGAATGACCAGCAGCAGCAGAATGGCGACCGCGACTGCGGCCGACATCGGCCAGTCGCGATTCTGGGCGAACTCGTTATAGACGACGCGGCCGATCATCAGCGCGTTGGGGCCGCCCAGCAGTTCCGGGATCACGTATTCGCCGACCGCGGGAATGAACACCAGCAGCGAGCCGGCGATGATGCCCGGAAAGGAAAGCGGGATGGTGATGACGCAGAACGCCTTCCAGGGCCGGCAGCCGAGGTCCTGCGCCGCTTCCAGCAGGGAGAGGTCCATCTTTTCCAGATTGGCATAGAGCGGCAGGATCATGAAGGGCAGGTAGGTGTAGACGATGCCGATATACATCGCCACCGGTGTATAGAGGATGTTGAGCGGCGCATCGATGATGCCAAGGGCCTGCAGCGTGTTGTTGAGCACGCCTTCCTTGCCGAGAATTCCCATCCAGGCATAGACGCGGATCAGGAACGAGGTCCAGAACGGCAGGATGATGGCGAGCAACAGGAGGGCGCGCGTGGTCGGCGCGCAGCGCGCGATGCCATAGGCCATGGGATAGCCGATCAGCAGGCAGATCACGGTCGAGGTGAAGGCCAGCTGCAGCGAGCTCCAATAGGCGTTGATATAGAGCAGGTCGTCGAACAGGCGGTTGTAATTGAGCAGCAGATCCTCATGCGGCACCGAACCCGGGCCGAACATCGGCGTATAGGGCGGCTGCGCGATGATGGTCTGCGCGAACGAGATCTTGAGGACGATCAGGAAGGGGGCGACGAAGAACAGCATGAGCCACAGATAAGGCACCAGGATGACCGCGGTACGCGGCCTGAGGCCAAGTTTCATGGCGATGTGGTGCAACTGCCGGCCAAGCGGCAGGGAGCCCTGATAGGTCGTGTCGGTGGCCATGATGCCCTCAGCTCAGCAGGGCGACGGGAGAGTTGGCGTGCCAGGTGACAAAGACCCGATCGTCCCAGTCGATGGCATGCTCGGCAGCACGCCGCTGGTTGGACATCGTCACCTTCACTTCCTTGCCGCTGTCGAGGCGGATGAGATAGATGGAGAGGTTCCCCATATAGGCGACGCCCTTGACGATTCCCGGGCTGCAATTCGACTTGGAGCCGGGATCGGTCTTGAGGAGTTCCATTTTTTCCGGCCGGATCGCGACCCAGCAATAGGCGCCGGGCGCGGTCGAGATGCCGTGGTCGATATAGATCGGCCGGCCGGTCTCCTCGCAGGCGATCACGACATGGCCGGGCTCGTCCTCGACGATCTGGCCTTCGAACAGGTTGACCGAGCCGATGAAGTCGGCGACGAACTTGGTGTTCGGGTATTCGTAGATTTCCTTGGGTGTGCCGACCTGGGCGATCTGGCCGTGGTTCATGACGCCTATGCGGGAAGCCAGGGTCATCGCCTCTTCCTGGTCGTGGGTCACCACGATGAAGGTGATGCCGAGGCGATCCTGGATGTTCATGATCTCGAACTGGGTCGCCTCGCGCAGCTTCTTGTCGAGCGCACCCAGGGGCTCGTCAAGGAGCAGCAGCTTCGGTTCCTTGACCAGCGAGCGGGCGAGGGCGACGCGCTGGCGCTGGCCGCCGGAAAGCTGGTGCGGCTTCCTGTGGGCGAACTGGCGCATCTGCACCATGTCGAGGATGTTGCCGACGCGCTCCTTGATCTCGGCCGCCGGCACCTTGTCCTGCTTGAGGCCGAAGGCGATGTTCTGCTCGACGCTCATATGCGGGAACAGCGCATAGGACTGGAACATCATGTTGGTCGGGCGCTCATAGGGCGGGATGTCGGCCATGTCGACGCCGTCGATATAGATCCTGCCGCTGGTCGGCTGCTCGAAGCCGGCCAGCATGCGCAGCAAGGTGGTCTTGCCGCAGCCGGAGCCGCCAAGGAGCGCGAACAACTCGCCGCGATAGATGTCGAGCGACACGTCGTTGACGGCGACGAAATCGCCGAATTTCTTGGTCACATTCTCGATGCGGATGTAGGGCACTGCATCGGGGTCGTTCCAGGGTTGCCCGCTAGCTTCTGCCTTCGCGCGTTCTGCCGCCATGATATTCCCTGTCTGCTCGCGGGCTGGCCGGAGAGAACCGGTCGGCCCCGCTTATGATTTTGACAGATTATTACTTGTTCCCGGGCGGGAATGGTACAGGAAAACGGGCGGCACGGTGATCGACCGTGCCGCCCGAAGGACTATTGCCCCGTCTTGATCCGGGTCCATTCGCGGGTGATGACCCGGCTCAATGCCTGGTCCCGCACCACCGAGGGGAAACCCCGCTTCAGCGTCTCCTCGTCCGGGTAGATCGCGGGATCTTCCAGGATCTCCGGCAGGACATATTGTTTCGCCGGCACATTGGCATTGGCGTAGTAGGTATAGTTCGTCGCCGCGGCGATGACCTCCGGCCGCATCATATAGTCGAGGAACAGATGCGCATTGCCGGGATGCGGCGCGTCGGCCGGGATCAGCATGCCGTCGAACCAGATATTGGTGCCCTCCTTGGGGATGGTATAAGCCAGTTCGATGTCGATCCCCGCTTCGGCGGCGCGGCCGGCTGCCGTCGCATAGTCGCCGGACCAGCTCATCGAGATGCAGTTTTCCCCGTTGGGCAGCGCATTCAGGTATTGCTGCGAATCGAACTGGCGGATGAAGGGACGCACCTTCATCACCATGTCGGCGGCAGCGATGATATCCTCTTCCTTCTGCGAGGTCGGGTCCTTGCCCATATAGGCCAGCGCCAGCGGAATCACGTCCTCGGGCGAATCCAGGAAGGTGATGCCGCAATCGGCGAATTTCGATGCGATTTCCGGATCGAAGATCATGGCCAGGCTGTCGACCGGCGCATCGGGCATGCGCTCCTCGATCATCTTCACATTGTAGGTGAAGCCGTTGGTGCCCCACATATAGGGAATGGCATGCTCATTCCCTGGATCGGCTTCCTTGCTCAGAATCGCCATGATCCCCGGGTCGAGATTTTTCAGGTTCGGCAGCTTCGATTTGTCGAGCTTCTGGTAGAGGCCGATCTGAATCTGGCGCGCAAAAAAGGAGGAAGAGGGGAAGACGACGTCGTAGCCGGTGCCACCAATGACCAGCTTGGCTTCGAGATCCTCGTTGCCGGTATACATGTCATAGGTGACCTTGATCCCGGTTTCCTTCTCGAAATCCTCGATGGTGGTCTCGCCGATATAGTCCGACCAGTTATAGACGTTGAGTTCCTTGGGTTCCTCGGCTGCGGCGCTGCCGGCGAGAGCCCAGGCACCTGCCAGCAAACAGGTGCCGAGCAGGAGCGTGGATCGACGGTTGATAGGTGTCTTGGACATCATGCCTCCCTGGTTTTGAAGCCTCGACCCGCCCCGGAGCGAAGAACCGGCGCGAGCAGTTTTTGAATCCCTGTTCAGTATCTTTCTTAATATTTTGAAGTATTTGATCCCTTCTGGCGCCGCCATGTCAACCCTTGGCATGCCAGTTTTCGAGACTGCCGGTTAAGTTGCGGCGAAAAAAAAGAAAAAGCCCCGCGGCAACAATCCGCGGGGCTGATTCGCTCGACCCATCCCAGGTTTCCTGGCCGAGTCTGTTGACCGGACTTGCCGGCGGCCGGACTTACTGGCCGGTCTTGATCTTGGTCCAGGTCCGGGTGCGCAAGCGCTCCACCTCCGCCGAGGCGACCTTGTCGGCGAACAGTTTCGCCTTCACTTCCTCGGGCGGGTAGACGTTGGGATCTTCCAGCAACTCCTTGTCGATCTTCGGCAATGCCGCCGCGACCGGGCTGCCATAGGCGACATAATTGGCGTTGGTGGTGGCCACATCGGCATCCAGGTTGAAGTCGATCCAGGCATGGGCCTGGTCGACATTCACGGCATCCGCCGGGATCGCCATGGCGTCCAGCCACAGAATGGTGCCTTCCTTGGGAATGGAATAGAGCACCTCGATCCCGTTCTGCGCCTCCTCCGCACGGACGGCCGCAATGCCGAAATCACCCGACCAGCCGAGGGCCAGGCAGATGCCGCCATTGGCGATGTCGTTGATGTAGCTGGAGGAATGGAAGTACTTCACATAGGGGCGGACACCCATCAGCAGCTTTTCCGCCTCGGCATAGTCATCGGCACTGGCGGTATAGGGATCCTTGCCGAGATAATGCAGCGCGATCTGCAGCACCTCGCTGGGCGCGTCGAGCATGGAAATACCGCAATCGGCGAATTTCTGCGCCAGTTCCGGCTTGAACAGGATGTCGAGGCTGTTGACCGGCGCATCCGGCATGCGCTTCTCGATCTCGGCCTTGTTGTAGCCGATGCCGGTGGTGCCCCAGAACCAGGGCACCGAGTACTTCAATTCGGGATCGAAGGCCTTCAGGATCTCCATGATCGCCGGGTCGAGATTCTTGTAGTTCGGAATCTTGGAGGTATCGAGCGGCTGGTAGATGCCGGCCTGGATCTGGCGGCCGAGGAAGGCGCCGGAGGGATGCACGAGATCATAGCCCGTGCCGCCGGCCATCAGCTTGGCTTCCAGCATCTCGTTTGAATCATAGACGTCGTACTGCACGGTGATGCCGGTCGCCTTCTCGAAGGCGGGCTGCGTGCTCTCGTCGATATAATCCGACCAGTTATAGATGTTCAGCTTGCCGCCCGAACCGGCCGCCGCCGCGGCGGGCTCGGCAGAAGCGGTCTCGGTCGTTGCCGCAGGCGCCGCGGCGGGTTCAGCAGCCGGCTCGGCGGCCGGCTCTGCAGCCGGTTGCGCTGCGGCCTGTTCGGTCGCTGCCGGCTCGGCGGCTTGCTGGGATTCGGCCGCCTTTTCCTCCTCGCCACAGGCGGCGAGCAGCAGAGCCGAGATGAATGCGACGGCAGTAATCCTGGGTGTTGGCAATCTTGCCTCCTCGTTTTTGCGCAACCTCAATAACGGGTCGCCATTTTCTGGTCCCGGTTCGTTCCCCGCAAATCCGGGGCCCGGCCAGTTCGTCAGACCTTATTCTCACACCGCCTGTCGGTCATGTGTCAACACAGCATGAAGTAAGAAGCAGCGGATTGCGCGGGATCTGTCGCGCCGGGCGACGAGGTCGCGAGCCTCTTCCCCCTGCTTTCGGAGCACTTGCGCGGGGGTTCAGAATCGGCACACTGTCCGGCAGGTGCAGCTGGCCGCGAACCCCTTGATTTTTCAGGGTTAACACGAGCGGCCGGCGCCCCCGAACGACAATCGACCTGAAACCGACATCCAGGATTGGGAGGAAATCATCTGATGCTTCGTCGAAACTTTCTGAAAGGCGCCGGAATCGGCGTTGCGGCCAGTGCCGTTGCTGCGCCGGCCATCGCGCAAAGCGCGCCCGAGATCAATTGGCGCCTGACGTCCAGCTTCCCGAAGAGCCTCGACACCATTTATGGCGCGGCCGAAGTCTTTGCCAAATATGTCTCCGATGCGACCGACGGCAAGTTCAAGATCCAGGTATTCCCGGCTGGCGAGCTGGCGCCGGGCCTCGAGGCTGCCAACGAGGTCTCCAAGGGCACGGTCGAGATCTGCCATACCTGCAGCTACTACTACTGGGGCAAGGACCCGGCCTTCGCCTTCGGCACTGCCGTGCCCTTCGGCCTCAACAGCCGCATGCAGAATGCCTGGATGTATCATGGCGGCGGCATCGAATTGATGAACGAGTTCTATGCCGGGCATAACCTCTTTGGCCTGCCCTGCGGCAATACCGGCGCGCAGATGGGCGGCTGGTTCCGCAAGGAGATCAAGACCGTCGACGACCTCAAGGGCGTCAAGATGCGCATCGCCGGTTTCGCCGGCAAGGTGATGTCGGGGGTCGGTGTGGTGCCGCAGCAGATCGCGGGTGGCGAAATCTACCCGGCGCTGGAGAAGGGGACCATCGACGCCGCCGAATGGGTCGGGCCCTATGACGACGAGAAGCTCGGCTTCTACAAGGTGGCGCCCTACTACTACTATCCGGGCTGGTGGGAAGGCGGCGCCTATCTCCACATCATGATCAACACCGAGAAGTGGAACTCGCTGCCGAAGAACTACCAGGCGATCGTCTGGGCGGCGGCGCAGGCGGCCAACAGCGACACCCAGGCCAAGTACGATTTCCTCAATCCGACGGCGTTGAAGAAGCTGGCCGCCTCCGGTGCGCAGCTGCGGCCCTATCCGCAGGACGTGCTGGAAGCCTGTTTCGCCTCGGCCAAGGCTGCCTATGAGGAGATCAGCGCCAGCAATGCCGCGTTCAAGAAGATGTACGATGCGATGTCGGCAGTGCGCGCCGACCAGTATCTGTGGTTCCAGGTGTCGGAACACACCTTCGACACCTTCATGATGAACCAGCAGCGCAAGAAGGCGCTCTGAGCGTTCTCTCGCCGCCAAGTGCGAAAGGCCCGGAACCTTGGTTCCGGGCCTTTTTCGTGGCGGTTCAGTTGAAATCCGGCGGCTGCGACAGGTCGAGCGGCGGCGGTCCCTCGATCACCGGCAGTTCGCCCAGCCCCTCGCTGGGTGGGATCAGGATTTCGATCTGGTTGGGATCGACGGTCGGCAGGTCCGATTTGTAGTGCAGCACCATGTCGGGATAGAGCAGGGCGGCGGCGACCATGATCGCCTGCAGCACGATGAACACCACCGCGCCGCGATAGATTTCCTCTGTCCTGACGCCGGCGATGGTCCGGCCGGTGACCTTGTCGATCCAGGGCGCCGTCGGCGCCACCGAACGCATGTAGAAAAGAGCAAAGCCGAAGGGCGGTGTCAGGAAGCTGGTCTGCATGTTGATGGCCAGCAGTACGCCGAACCAGATCGGGTCGATGCCGAGATTGATCGCCACCGGCGCCAGCAGCGGGATGACGATGAAAGCGATTTCGAAGAAATCGATGAAGCAGCCCAGGATGAAGACCAGGATGTTGACGGCGATCAGGAAGCCCCAGACGCCGCCGGGCAGGCCCGACATCAATTCCTCGACCCAGACATGGCCGTTGACACCGTAGAAGGTCAGCGAGAAGACGCGCGCGCCGATGAGGATGAACAGCACGAAGCAGGACAGCTTGGTCGTCGATTCCAGCGCCTGTTTCAGCAGGTCCCAGCTCAAACGACGCTTGGCCAGCGCCATCACCAGGGCGCCGCTCGCCCCCATCGCACCACCCTCGGTCGGTGTCGCGATGCCGAGAAAGATGGTGCCGAGGACCAGGAAGATCAGGGCCAGCGGCGGGATCAGCGTAATGATGACCTGCTGCGCGAGGCGCGACAGCAGGTTGAGGCCGAAGGCGCGATTGGCCAGGGCGATGGCATAGGCGACGCTGGCGGCGATCGTCGCCGCCCAGATGTCGGCGCCTGAGCCGATGCGATTCACGAGCAGGTGGTGCGCGGCGAGGCCGATCACGATCGCAAGGGCCACCATGGCGAGCAGCGAAGCCGTCCCGCTGCCCAGCGTCCTCGCCTCCTTCGGCAAGGCCGGCGCGGCGTCGGGACGGAAGATGGAAATCACCAGCACGTAGCCGCAATAGAGTGCGGTCAGAATGAGGCCGGGAACGATCGCCCCGGCATACATGTCGCCGACCGAGCGACCGAGCTGGTCGGCAAGGACGATCAGCACAAGCGATGGCGGGATGATCTGTGCCAGCGTGCCCGACGCCGTAATGACGCCGGTCGCCAGCGAGCGGTCATAGCCATAGCGCAGCATGATCGGCAGCGAGATGAGGCCCATCGCCATAACCGAGGCGGCGACCACGCCGGTCGTGGCGGCCAGGACGGCGCCCACCAGGATGGCGGCATAGGCGAGGCCACCGCGCACCGGGCCGAACAACTGGCCGACCGTGTCGAGCAGATCCTCCGCCATATTAGATTTCTCCAATATGATGCCCATGAAGGTGAAGAACGGGATGGCCAGCAGCGTCTCGTTGTTCATGACGCCGAGCAGGCGCCCGGGCGAGGCCTGGAGGAGCGGCCAGGACAGGGTAATCTCGCCATTGGAGAGCGGCGCCAGCTCGACCCCGATGAAAAAGAAAAACAGGCCGTTGGCGGCGAGCGCAAAGGCGACGGGATAGCCCAGGATCAGGAACAGCACCAGGGAGGCGAACATGATCGGGGCGAGGTTGTGGGCGATGAATTCGATCATCGGCCGCGCCCCCCGTGCTGGTCGCCGCCCATCGATTCCTGCACCAGCGGTGGCACCGCATGCTGCGGGTATGGTTCGTCGATCAGGCCGGCGATGACCGCGGCACGCTTGATGATCTCGGAGAAGGCCTGGGCGAGCAGCAGGATGAACCCGGCCAGAATGATCGCCTTGGCCGGCCAGATGATGAGGCCGCCCGCGTTCATCGACATTTCCTGGCTGGCATAGGAATCGATCAGGAAAGGCGTGCTTAGCCAGACCATCATGCCGACGAAGGGCAGCAGGAAGACGATGTGGCAGACAAGATCGATCCAGTCGCGCGTGCGCTTGCTGAGCCGGCTGGAGAGCACGTCGATGCGGATATGCTCGTTCCTCTGCAGGGTATAGGCCGCCGCCAGCATGAAGACGGCGCCGAACAGGTACCATTGCAGTTCCAGCCAGGCGTTCGAACTGGTGTCGAACGCCTTGCGGATGATGGCGTTGCCGGCGCTGACCAGTACGGCGACAAGGATGAGCCATTTGACCGCGCGGCCGACAAAAGCCGTCACGGCATCAATGCCGCGGCTGACCGCGAGCAATGCCTGCATGCCCCTTTCCTCCCGAAACGGCGCCGTTCGCGGCGCATCTTGAGCCTCGGTTAGAACCTAGCTAATGCCTTGAATTGGCGCAATGATTTAGGTCCTCGGCCGGATGAGACTTTAGTCGGGCGAGGAAAGTGTCGCGGGCGACCGGCTCAACCCTGGCTGCCGCGCAGGCTGACTGTCAGGATGCCGGCACCGATCAGAAGGCTGCCGCCGACCCGGTTGACCGTGCGGATCAGGCTCTGGTTGCGGATTGCCGCCCGCGCCCGCGAGGCGACCAGGGCGTAGACCAGCACGTTGGCAAAGGCGAGTACCAGGAACGTTGCCTCAAAAATGATCATCTGCGTCAGGAAGGGTGCGGTCGGATTGATGAATTGTGGCAGGAAGGCGACGAAGAAGGTGATCCCCTTGGGGTTGAGGGCCGTCACGATCCAGGCATGCCCAACCATCTTCAGGGCGGTCGCCCGGTCGCTGCGCGGGCTGGCCTGGAGGGTGCCGCCAGCCCGCCACAATTTAATGCCGAGCCAGACCAGATAGGCGGCGCCGACCCATTTCAGGGCAGTGAAGATCGTCGCCGACGTGGCGAGCAGGGCGCCCAGGCCCAGAAGCGAAACGGTCATGGCGGTGAAATCGCCCATGGCGACGCCGATCGCCATGGGGAGGGCGCTGCGCCAGCCCTGGCCCAGGGCATAGGAAACGACCAGCAGGATGGTGGGGCCGGGGATCACCAGCAGAATTGTGGTTGCCGCCGTAAAGGCCGCCCATGTTTCCCAAGCCATCGCGCACCTCGCCCATGCCCCGTGAGGGGCACCAAGCCACAGCCGGCCGGGGTTGGCAATCCCGATCGGGGAAGCGGCCTGCGGCCGCTCAGGACGTGGAACCGTCGGGGAAGCGGAAGCCGAGGTCGCGCGCGGCCAAATAGCCGCCATCGGTGATCCGGCTCCAGACCAGGGCGGATTTGCGGTGGCGCAGATAGGAGGTGACGATGCGCCTGGTGATATCGTCGCCGCCCTCGAGCACTTCGCCGACAACGTCACTCGCCGCCGACCCGAAGGCCATCAGCAGGTCGCGCGAGAATTTCTTCAGCTTCACCCCGTGTTCGTTGACCAGGGTGGCGAGGGCGCCGGGGCTGCGGCCGCTGTATTCCGCCGAGGTCAGGTCGTTCTCCGCCTGGCAGGCAGCCGCCACGATCTGGCGCAGATCGTCCGGCAGGGCCGCAAATTTGGCCTTGTCGACGACGCATTCGAGGCCGGTACCGGGCTCCTGGAATCCCGGCCAGTAATAGAGCTTGGTGATCTTGTAGAGGCCGAGGGATAGGTCGTTATAGGGGCCGATCCACTCGGCACCGTCGATGCTGCGGTCCTGCAGCCGGCCGAACAATTCGCCGCTGGAAAGCGTCACCGTCTCGACGCCGAGCTTCTTCAGGGCGTCGCCGCCATAGCCGGGAATGCTGAAGCGGCGGCCCTTGAGGTCGGCGACGTCATTCACCTCGTCAAGGAACCAGCCGCCCATCTGGACGCCGGTATTGCCGGCCAGGAACGGCTTGGCGCCGACGGAATCATAAAGTTCGTCCCATAATTCCTGACCGCCGCCGAAATTGATCCAGCCATTGAACTCGGCCGGTGTCAGGCCGAAGGGCACGGCGCTGAAGAAGCCGGCCGCTGGCAACTGGCCGATATGGTAGAGGGCAAAGTCATGGGCCATCTCGGCCATGCCTTGGGAAACGGCGGCCAGACCCTGCAGCGGCGATACAAGTTCGCCGCCGGCGAACACCTTCACCGTCAGCCGACCGGCGGAGAGCTGGCCGATGCGCTCGGCCAGTCGCTCGGCGCTGGAACCAAGGCCGGGCAGACCCTTCGGCCAGGCCGTGACCATGCGCCATTCGATGCGGCTCTGGGCGAGGGCGGGTCTGGGATAGCTGCCGGCGATTGCCGCGGCACCAGCGCCAGCGGCGCCGGCAGTAAGGGCCCCGGTCAGAAAACGGCGACGTCGCATGAATGGTCCTCGATAAATCTTCCGGCCGTCGCGTGGCGCGTGCCGGCAATCACCTTCAACATGCGGCGGAAGCTATCAGTTCCTGAATGGCAAGAAAAGCGACGCCAGGGTGAACCGGGCCAGCCTGCGGCAGCCTAGCTTTCGATCCGCTGCCAGCCGTCCGGGCCGTACCGCTCCAGCGGGCGGAACCGCCGCTTGTAGTCCATCTTCTGGCTGCCATCGACCCAATAGCCGAGATAGAGATAGGGGAGCTGGGCCTGGCGGGCCAGATCGAGGAGGCGCAGCACCACATAGGTGCCAAGGCTGTTTTGCGGCCGGTCGGTGGTGAAGAAGCTGTAGACCGCCGAGATGCCGTCGCTGCTCCAGTCGGTCAGGCAGGCGGCGATCAGGTTGCGGGCACGGTCGCGGAATTCCACCATCCGGGTATCGACCGGGCTGTCGGCCACCATGCTGGCATAATCCTGCGGCCCCATGCCGACCATCTCGCCGTCATTGTGGCGCATCTCCAGATACTGGCTGAACAGCTGGTACTGCTCCTGCGTCGGATGCGCCGGCCGGACCTCGGCCGTCAGGCCGGCATTGCGGGCAAGGACCCGGCGCATCGAGCGCGATGGCCGGAAACCGGCGATGTCGATCCGTACCGGGACGCAGGCCTGGCAGGCCGCACAGGCCGGGCGGTAGGCGATGGAATGGCTGCGGCGGAACCCGGCGCGGGACAGCAACTCGAACATCTCGCCGACCTGTGTGCCGGCGAGTTCGGTGATGATCTTGCGCTCCATGCGATCAGGCAGATAGGGACACGGTACCTCCGTCGTCACCATGAAGCTGACCGGGAAGCTGCGGCTCTGGACGCTCATGGCATTATCCTACGACAGCGCAGAACCGAGAGCCAGAGGGCTGCGAAGGGGAGGGGGGTGCGATCAGCCGCGGCGGCGGATCACCACCGTGCCGGCAACCAGATCGTGCAGCAGGCGGCTTTTCTCCAGAAACAGTCCGAGCAGCAGCACGGGGAAGAAGATGCTGATGCTGGCCAGGAACATCGCCACCATCAGGAAAGCCTGAACGGTATCGATCGGACGGCCGTTGGCGGTAGCCACCCTGAGATCGAAGGCGCGCATGCCCCATGTACCATTGTTCGTACCGGCGATCATGAAGGTTGCCAGGATGGCGTGGATGACGATGGGGGCTACCAGGAACGCGGGGATGCTGAGCAGGCCCAGGGTGAAGACCGCGGCGGTGCACGAACCCAGCCAGAGAACGAAGGATAGAATGCCGACCAACACGAAATCGAGGATTGCCGCACAACAGCGCCGCAGCAGGATGCCGTCATAGAGTGCCGGGGAATCGAGATCGGGGCTATCGGAATCCGGCACGGCGCCAAATCCGCGCGAAGCCCGGTGATCACGGCTGTCCCGCCCGCCGCCGTTGCCAGCGCGTCCGCTGCCGGATTGGAGCGGTGCTAGGTCGATCGATGGGGGGCGGCGCTCGGTCAATGCTGGTGTCAATCCTCGGTGGGCGCGTGCAACAACATATGGTAGGGCAGGCTGCCGCGTGCAAGTGATGCCCCGGCGGCTCGCCGCTGGTCACGCGAATGTCAGCCGCCGGAATTGCTGGGCGGGATGATTTCGGCCGGCGGGCCGGCCGGAACGGCAGGCGCCGGCGCCTCGGTCGAAGGAGCCGGCGCAACGGCCGGCACGTCGCTCAGCAACACGATGGAAATGCGGCGGTTCTGCGGGTCGTTGGGATTTTCCTTGATGAAGGGGTCGGTTTCGGCGCGGCCCTGGACGGTAGCGATCTTTGCGGGGGCGACGCCGCCCTGAACCAGGACGCGCCTGGCGGCATTGGCTCGATCGCTGGACAATTCCCAATTGCCGCGGCCATCGCTGGTGACGAAGGGGGTCGCGTCGGTATGACCGGAAATGGCCAGCTTGTTGGGCATGTCCTTGACCGCCTGGGCGACCAGGCCCAGCAATTGCTGGCTCCGCCCCTCCAGCGTGGCGCTGCCGGAGGCGAACATGGATTCCTTCTCCTTGTCCAGCAGTTGGATGCGCAGCCCCTCGGGCGTCTGGTCGATCTGCAGATTGTCCTTCAATCCGGAAAGCTCCGGCGTCTGGTCGATCACCTGCCGGATCTGTTCCTTGACCTGCTCGAAGCGCTGTGCCTCCTCGGCGCGCAGGGCTTCTGCTGCCTGCTCCGCGTCGACTGGCGTGGCGCCTTCCGGTCCGGTCTGGCTGTCCGGGCCCTCGCCACCGGCACCGGCGACAGATTCCTCGTCATCGCCTTCGATATCGGCCTGGGCTGCGGCGGCCCCGCTCATGGTTTCCAGAACCTGCGGCTGGCCGTCGAGCACGGCGACGGTGGCGGATTGGTCGGAAATGGCGATGGTCGGCGTGAAATAGTCCGAAAGGCCCTTCTTCTGATCCTCGGTCGTGGAACTGAGCAGCCAGAGCAGCAGGAAGAAGGCCATCATCGCGGTGACGAAATCGGCATAGGCGACCTTCCAGGCACCGCCGTGATGGCCGCCGCCCGATTTCTTGATCCGCTTGATGATGATCGGTCTTTCATCGGCCGCCATGGCCAGGACCTCTCATGACTTCCGGGGGCCGCGTCACGGCGCCGGCAGGGCGCTGACCGCCTGTTCGACCTCGTAGAAGCTCGGCCGTTCGGTCGACCACAGCACCTTGCGGGCGAATTCGACCGAGACGGCCGGCGGATAGCCCTGCATATGTGCCAGCAGCCCAGCCTTCATACACTGGTAGTATTTGGCATCGGCATTATCGACGCCGGCGATCGCATTGGCCAGCGGCCCGGCAAAGCCGTAGGCGACGAAGACACCGAAAAACGTGCCGACCAGTGCGGCACCGATCAATCCACCCAGGATGATCGGCGGCTGATCGATCGATCCCATCGTGTGAATCACGCCCAGCACCGCGGCGACAATGCCGAGAGCGGGCAGGGCGTCTGCCATGCTCTGGATACCGTGGCTGCCGACATGCAGTTCGGCGTGATGCGTCTCGAGTTCCGAATCGATCAGGGTTTCGACCTCATTCGGGTTCTCGGTCCCCAGTGTCATCATGCGCAGATAGTCGCACAGGAATTCCACTGCGTGATGGTCGTGCTGGAACTTCGGGAACTGGCCGAAGAGGGTACTTTCGTCCGGCTTCTCGACATGTTGCTCGAGAGCCAGCATGCCCTTCGTCTTGGCCAGGCGAAACACCTGGTAGAGCACCGAGAGCAGTTCGACGTAATGCTCTTTCTTGTAGGTCGGCCCCTTGATCGCGCGCTTGACGCCTTTGCCGATGGCCTTCAGGCCGGTCTTGGTGTTGCCGATGATCATGGCGCCGATTGCGGCGCCCAGAATGATAATGAATTCCAGGGGCTGCCACAAAATACCAAGATGGCCGCCATGCACCGCATACGGAACAAGCACACAGAGAGTGACAAAGATGGCGCCGACAATGACCAGCATGGATAGCCCGAACCCGCCCCAATGAACAGCCGACCCCAAAATGGCCAATCTTAGTTAACACAAGGTTTAGGATTCGGGGCAAGGGGCTAGGATTGCTGCCGATTTTTCGTTTTTTGCGACGATTTCAGTTCGGCACGTCATCTGACCGGCTGGACAGGCGTCGTGTGTCGAATCCGGCCCCTTCCAGGGCGGCGATGATCTCCTCGGCGTGGCTGGCATTGCGGGTCTCGATCACCACGTCGATTTCGGCCCGCTTGGCCGGCAGGTCGAAGAACATGCGCTGGTGATGCACCTCGATGATGTTGCCGCCGGTGCTGCCGATCAGCCTGGCAACCAGGGCGAGCACCCCCGGCTGGTCGGAGATCTCGATGCGCAGCGTGACGACGCGGCCATCGCGGAACAGGCCGCGCATCAATACCTGGGCCAGGAGGCGGGAATCGATATTGCCGCCCGAGACGATTGCCGCCACTTTCCGGCCGCGGAAATGCTCGGGATAGGCGGCGATGGCGGCCAGCGCCGTGGCGCCAGCCCCCTCGGTCACCAGGCGTTGCACCTCGACCAGCAGGTTGACCGCGGCCTCGATCTGTTCTTCCTCCAGCAGGAGCACGTCCTTGACGTGCTTCTCGACGATGGCGCGAGTGAGCACGCCCGGCGATTTGACCGCGATACCGTCGGCCAGGGTCTGGCCCCCATTGTTGGGCGGCAGCTTCTTCACGGCATGATGCATCGAGGGATAGAGGCGGCATTCGGCGCCATAGATCTCGATCTCCGGGTGCCTTGCCTTCAGCGCCGTGGCGATGCCGCCGATGAGTCCGCCGCCGCCGATCGGCGCCACCAGCACGTCGATCTCGGGCGCCTGCTCCAGCAATTCGAGGCCGATCGTCCCTTGGCCCGCGACAATGAGGGGGTCGTCATAGGGATGCACGAAGACGAGGTCATGCGCCTTGGCGAGTTCGCGCGCATGCAGCGCCGCGGCGTCGATGGTATCGCCCTGCAGCACCACCCGGGCGCCCAGCGCCGCGGTGCGTTCGGCCTTGGTGAAGGGGGTGCCTTCCGGCATCACGATGGTCGCCGGGATGCCGAGTCGCTGGGCGTGGTAGGCGACACCCTGGGCGTGGTTGCCGGCCGACATGGCGATGACGCCGCGCCGCGCCTCCTCCGGCGTCAGGCTCTTCAGCTTGTTGAGCGAGCCGCGATCCTTGAACGAGCCGGTGAATTGCTGGCTCTCCAGCTTCAGCCACAGCCCGGCAAGGCCGAATTGCTGGGCGAGGCGCGGTGCCGCGACGGCGGGGGTGCGGACCACCTCGCCCAGGATGCGGGCAGCGGCGGCTTCGATATCGGCGAAGGTCGGGAGGGGAAGCTCGGTCGTGCTCATGGTGCACTCTGCAGCGGTTTGAGGGTCAGCAATCTGGCCCCGTCCTGGCCGATCGGCCGCAGGCGGCCGGCCTGCCAGTCATCGAGCCAATCGGCATAATGGGACGAGAATGGATTACCGGACTGGCCGCCGGCAATGACGAAACGCGGACCGGCGGGATCGCCCAGATCATGCACGAAGCGCAGACCGGGACCATGCACATGCGGGAGGGCGACGCCGTCGCGGGGCGGCAGCGGGGTGCCGCGGTTGATGGTGAAGAAATCGCCGTCGGTAGCCATGTCCGCGTCGAGCCAGTCGCGCAACAGCGGCACGTTGCGAAAGACAGGGTGGCGGAAATACGCCCGGTGGCTGTCGCCCCAGCGCCAGGACGCCATGTCGGCGCCATAGGCCGCGGTCAGGTCGGTGACCGCCTGGCGCAGCGCGCCGGCGACGATGTCATCGCAGGTCTCGACCACGTCGCTGCCCAGGTCGTCGCAGAAGCGACGGTCATTCAGCACTGCCTCGACCCGGTCAATCTGCCAGAACCACCATTCGTCGAAGGCGCCGCCCATCTCGTCCAGCAGCAGGGCGCGGGCAGTCCGGTCCAGCCACAGCGCAGCGATGAGGGGGGCGGCCTGGTCCCGCGCCATGGCGCCGTTCCAGGATGCCAGGATCCGGGCCGCGTCCGGGGCTGCGCGCGCGGCCAGCGCCTGCCAGCGTCGGGCGAAGGCAAGCATCGGCGCCGAGTGGTTGTCCATCTGCATGCCGGCAAAATCCGCCGCCGCGAGCCCCTCGGTCTGCGCCAGCAGCGTCCTGATCTGCCGTGTCCGCGTATCGTCCGGCCAATCCGCGGTCAGAAACGGCTGATAGCCGGGCGGCCGGATGTCGCTGTTGGCCGTGACGATGATGTCGTCGCCGCCACCCCGGATCTGGGGCAGTTCGGCAAAGGGCAGCACGCCCAGCCAGTCATGGGCGCCGGTCCAGCCGGGTGCCGGCAGGCGGCTGTTCGCATGCGGCGCGCGCCGCACCGGGACGCGTCCGGCGGCGATCATGCCGGTAACGCCGTCCTGGTCGGCGAAAACGATGTTCTGCTGCGGCGCATGGAAATCTGTGAGGGCCACCTCGAGCGCCGCCGCATCGACCGCGTGGTTGATGGCGAGGATGGCCTCGGCTGTGCGGTCGTCGGGCAGCAATGCGGTCCAGGCCAGGGCCAGGACGGTTTCCGCCGCCGGGTCGACGTCGGAGACGACCGGGCCATGCCGTGTCGCCCGCACGGTGACAACCACATCCTCAGCGTCCTTGACGCGAATGCGTTCCTCGCGGGTGGAAAACGGCATCGGGCCATCTGGCGTTTCGTAGCGATCCGGCTGTCCTGCGACCAGCCGCTCGACGAACAGGTCCTGCGTGTCGCTATGAGTCGTGGTGAAGGACCAGCTGACCCGGCCGTTGCTGCCGATGACGATGAAAGGCAAGCCCGGCGCGGTGGCGCCCTGCCAGTCCCAATCGGGTGTGGTCAGGCGCGCGAGATACCAGGTGCTGGGCAATCCCAGGCCAAGATGCGGATCATTGGCCAGCATCGCGCCGCCGCTACCGGCCAGCAGCGGGCCCACGCTCCAGCTGTTCGAGGCAAGGCCGATTGGCTGGCGCCAATCGCTCCGCGCCGCGTTGACGACGGGTCGGTCTACCAGGAGGTCAAAGAGCGGCGCGGGCAGCAAGTCGCGCAGCCGCCGGTTCTGCAGCTCTCCCTCCCAATTGGCCGAGAGGTCGAGCGCCATCAGGCGCCCCCAGATGAGCGAATCAACCGGGTGCCACGGCTCGGGATCGTAGCCGAGCAGACGGAATTCGGGCGGCAGGGCGCCCTGGCGGGTGCCGAGTTGTGCATTGACGCCGGCGGCATAGGCTTCGAGGGCCTCGCGCAGGGCCGGGCTCGCGGCCCGGAACTGCGCCTCGGCCGAGCGGTGGAGGCCGAGGATGCGCATGCGCCGGTCGATGGCGAGGACATCCGGCCCGATCACCTCGGCCAGGCGGCCGGCACCGAGGCGGCGCATCGCATCCATCTGGAACAGCCGATCCTGGGCGTGGAGAAAGCCGAGGGTGAAATAGGCGTCGTGGCTCGAGGCGGCGGTGACGCTGGGCACGCCCCGATCATCACGGCGAATGGTGACTGCGGCCTGCAGCCCCGGTACCTGCAATTCACCCGTTTCCTGCGGCAGGCTGCTGCGCAGATAGAGGAACCCGGCACCCCCCGCCAGGCCAGCCAGCCCGACCAGCCCCAGGATGCAGATAAGGCTTCGGCGCAGCCAGCGGCGCATTCTTGTCATTCGAGCCCTTGCCGGACGTGATGGGCGGGAATTTAGCCCGATCAGGGAAAATCGGCCAGAATGCGCGCGCGGTCCTCGTCGAGATCAGGCGCGCGCGGGCGTTTCTCGGGTACCGGATAGGCCGAGAACTTGATCGGCGATCCGGCCACTTCCAGGGGCGCTACGCTGGCATCATCCAGCGGCAGGACGACCTTGCGATGGCGCACCTGCGGGTCGTTGATGGCTTGCTCGACATCGTTGATCGGCGCCGAGGGAATGCCGGCCTTGCCCAGGAGGTCGAGCCAGTACTGCCTGGTTTGCGTCTTCAGGAAGGCCTCCATCGCCGCCTTGAGGGCGACGACGTTTTCCGACCGCTTCGTGTTGGTCGCGAAGAGCGGGTCGTCGGCTAGCTGGTCGTGGCCGACGGCGCGGCAGAACTGACGGAACAGAGGATCGTTGCCGCAGGCGATGACGATGTGGCCGTCGGCGACTTCATAAGCCTCGAAGGGGGCGATCGACGGATGCCGGGCCCCCAACGGCTTGGGCGAGGTGCCGGTCGAATAGTAGCGGGCGATGGCGTTCTCGAGCAGCGCCAGCTGGCTGTCCAGCATGGCGACATCGACGGCGATACCCTCGCCGGTTCGGCTGCGGTGATGCAGCGCCGAGACGATGCCAAGCGCCGTGAACAGGCCGGCGCCGAGATCGCCGATCGACGCGCCAACCCTTGTGGGCGGCGAGCCTTCATGGCCGGTCAGGCTCATGATGCCGCCCATGGCCTGGGCGATGATGTCGTAGGCCGGGCGGTCGGCATAGGGGCCGGTCTGGCCGAAACCGGAGGTCGCGGCATAGATGAGCTGGGGGTAGAGCAGCTTGAGGGATTCCTGGCCGAATCCCAGCCGCGCCATGGTGCCGGGGCGAAAATTCTCGACCAGCACGTCGGCGCGCCTCAGCAGGCGGTGCAGGATGGCCTGGTCGTCCGGATTCTTGAGATCGAGGGCGATCGATTCCTTTCCCCGGTTCTGGGCGATGAAATAGCCCGATTTTCCGTTGATGAATGGGCCATAGGCGCGCGAATCGTCACCGGATCTGGGATTTTCCACCTTGATCACGCGGGCGCCGAGATCGGCCAGCAGCATGGTGCAGAACGGACCGGCCAGAACCCGTGTCAGGTCGACCACAATGATCCCCGACAGCGGACCGGCCGCAGACCCGACATTTGCCCCGGCTGGCGACCCGGCCCCTGGTTGCGCAATCATCAATTCCCCCGATATGCCTTCTTGTCATTGATCTGACTTGATAGCGGAATTGCCCGACGAGTGACAACAGCAGGCCGATCCGCTAGAAGCCAGCCAGTTCAGATCGCCATTTGGAGCACCGGCCATGGTGAAGGAATTCGACAGCGTTCGCGCAATGATCGAGACGCTGAAGCCCAGCTACCCGGTCTATTGCCTGCGGCCGGAATTGATCAACCGTGCCGCGCAGCGGTTCCTGGAATCGTTTCCCGGGCGCGTGCTCTATGCCGTCAAATGCAATCCGCACCCCGAGGTGCTGCGCGCGCTGCACCGCGCCGGGATCCGGCATTTCGACACCGCCTCGCTGCCGGAGATCGCGCAGGTGCGGGAAAGTTATCCTGACGCCGCCTGCTATTTCATGCATCCGGTGAAGGGCCGCGCCGTAATCGGCACCGCGGCCAAGGTTTATGAGATCGACACCTATGTGATCGACCATCCCCGGGAACTCGACAAGATCCTGGCCGAGACCGGCGGGGCCGAGGGCCTCACCATCTATGTCCGCCTCACCACGCCGCCGGTCGACGGCGCCTTCTATCACCTCGCCGCCAAGTTCGGTGCCGGGGTGGACGAGGCGGCGGCCATGCTGCGCGACGCCGCCTCGCGCGGCTGTCGGGTCGGCCTTGCCTTCCATGTCGGCTCGCAATGCCTCGTGCCCGGCGCCTATGCGACGGCGCTCGGCATCGTCGGCGAAGTGCTGGAGAAGGCCAGGGTCGACATCGTCGGCCTCGATGTCGGCGGCGGTTTCCCGGCGGAATATCTTGGCACCAACATGCCGCCCTTCGAGGACTACATCGCCGAGATCGAGGAGGGTCTGAAGAAACTGAAGCTCAGGCGCGACTGCGTCATCATGTGCGAGCCGGGCCGTGCCCTGGTGGCACCCGCGATCTCGGTGGTGACCCAGGTGCAGCTCCGCAAGGACAACCAGCTCTACATCAATGACGGCATCTATGGCTCGCTCTCCGAGACGGTCGATGCCGGGCTTAAGCTGCCCGCGCGGGCGCACCGACTGAATGGCGAACTCGGCGGCAGCCCGAAGGATTTCATCCTCAACGGCCCGACCTGCGATTCCCTCGACGTGCTGCCATCGACCTTTTCCCTGCCCGGCGATATCGACGAGGGCGACTGGATCGAGATCGACCGTGTCGGCGCCTATTCCAATGCGCTCGCCACCCGTTTCAACGGCTTCACCCCGGAAACGCTGGTGGTGGTACATGACCAGCCGGTGGGCGGGGTGCGCTGAGCGATGCGGCAGGGCTCGGTTCTCGGCCTCAGCCCCGCGGGCTTTCACCGAGTTGCGTATACGGAGTGGGGCGATCCGGCCAACCCGCGCGTGGTTGTCTGCTGCCACGGCCTGACGCGGAACGGGCGGGATTTCGATGCGCTGGCAGCCGATCTCGCCGCCGACTTCCGGGTGATTTGTCCGGACATCGTCGGTCGCGGGGCGAGCGACTGGCTGGCCGATCCGCAGCATTACGGCTATCCGCAATATTGTGCCGACATGAACGTACTGATCGCGCGGCTCGCTGTCCCGGACTTGCTGTGGGTCGGCACCTCGATGGGCGGCCTCATCGGCATGACGCTGGCAGCCCAGGCGGGATCGCCGATCCGGCGTCTTGTCATCAACGATGTCGGGCCCTTCGTGCCGAAGGCGGCCCTGCTGCGTATCGCCGACTATGTCGGCCTCGACAACCGGTTCTCGTCCCTTGACGCTGTCGAGAACCATTTGCGGAAGGTGCTGGCCCCGTTCGGCCCGCTGACCGATGCGCAATGGCGGCACCTTGTGGAGCATGGCCACCGCCGGCGCGCAGACGGTACCTTTGGCCTAGCCTATGATCCGGCCATCGCCGGCAATGTAAAGCTCGCCGTGCAAGATTGGGATTTGTGGGCGCTGTGGGATCGCGTGGCTTGTCCCGCCCTGGTTATCCGCGGCGCGCAATCGGACCTGCTGCTGCCCGAGACGGCGCAGGAGATGACCCGGCGCGGGCCGCAGGCGGAACTCGTCACCTGGGAAGGCATGGGCCATGCGCCGGCCCTGATGGCGCCCGAACAGATCGCGGCTGTACGCCAATGGCTGACTCGCGCCTGATCGTCTTCCAGCATTTCGACCTGCCGCCGTTCCGGCCGCTGCCGCTGTGGCGTGGCGGCGATCTGCAGACCCTGCGCAACTGGCTGAAGCCGCCAAAGGAAACGCTGGACGACTGGCCCGGCACGGAATTGATCCTGGATTGCCGGGATGGCAGCGGCGATCGCCTTTCCGCGAAACTGCACCAGCCGGAAGAGGGCGGGCATCGCCCGCTCATCCTCCTGGTACATGGCCTGTCCGGCTCAGAGGACAGTTTTTATGTGCGGGTGAGTGCTGCGCATCTGCTGCGGGCCGGCTATCCCGTCCTGCGCCTCAACCTGCGCGGGGCGGGGCCGGGGCGGCGCCTTGCCAGGGCGAACTACCATGCCGGCCGCAGTGCGGATATTGCCGCCTGCCTCGCCGGGCTGGATGAGGGGCTGAAGCGCCATGGCGTCGTTGCTGTCGGCTATTCGCTGGGCGGCAATGTACTGTTGAAGTATCTGGGCGAGGCCGGTGCCCATGCCGAGGTAATGGCGGGCATCAGTGTTTCCGCGCCGATCGACCTCAAAGCAGCGCAGGCGCGCCTCGGCACCCATCGCAACCGGCTTTATCACGCGCATCTGCTGGCCAACCTGCGGGACGAAACCGGGCCCGCCGCGCGGCGCATCCGCTCGATCCGCGAATATGATGCGCGCATCGTGGCGCCGGCCAACGGCTTTGCCTCGGCCGATGACTATTATGCGCGCTCCTCGGCCAACCGGTTCCTCATGGGAATCCGCCGCCCGACCCTGGTGATCCATGCCGGCGATGATCCCTGGATCCCCGCCATGTGTTATGCCGAGGTGAAATGGGGCGCCAATCCGGATTTGATGCTGAAACTGCCGGTCTCCGGCGGCCATGTCGGCTTTCATGGCCAGGGCCTCGACCGGCCCTGGTACGACCTCGCGATCCTGCGCTTTCTCGATCGCCTGGTGTGACCTCGGGTCGCAGCCGGCAACTGCATCCGCGACAATTTGGCGGCATCGATCCGGCTTCACTTGATGCTAGTCAATGACGCACATCAAGTTTCTGGACTGTTCCGGAGTTTGCCATCATGTCCCTCACTGAAACCGGCGCCGCATCCGCAGAGGGCGCCCGGCGCCGCAAGTCGGAACTCGACGACAAGCTGTTCTGGATCATTGTCAATTTCGTTCTTGCGGTGGCGCTGGCGGCGATCCTGTGGTCGCCGGCAGTGATCTTCTACGTGGCGCTGGCCCTGGTGCCGGTCCTGTTCGCCGCGATCATCCTGATCACGCTGAAGCCGGAAGCCTGAATTCGTCAGCCCTTGGCCAGCCTCTCCGCCACCTCGATGGCGGAATAGGTGAGGATGCCATCGGCGCCGGCGCGCTTGAAGCAGAGCAGGCTTTCCAGTACGACGCGGTCATTGTCCAGCCAGCCATTGACGCTTGCTGCCTTGATCATCGCGTATTCGCCCGACACCTGATAGGCATAGGTCGGCAGGCGGAATTCATGCTTCACGCGCCAGATGACGTCGAGATAGGGCAGGCCCGGCTTCACCATCAGCATGTCAGCACCCTCGGCGACGTCGAGGGCGCATTCGCGCAGGGCCTCGTCGCCATTGGCCGGGTCCATCTGATAGGTGCGCTTGTCGCCCTTGCCGAGCGATGATTTCGAGCCGACCGCGTCGCGGAACGGGCCATAGAATCCACTGGCATATTTGGCGGCGTAGGAAAGCAGCTTCACGCGCTGGAAGCCATTGGCATCGAGGGCGTCACGCAGGCGCCCGATGCGGCCATCCATCATGTCGGAAGGGGCGACGACGTCGACCCCGGCGGTTGCCTGGGCGAGGGCCTGCTTCACCAGCGCGTCGATTGTCTCGTCATTAAGGATGACGTTGTTATGCATCAGCCCGTCATGGCCGTGATCGGTGTAGGGGTCGAGGGCGACGTCACAGATGATGCCGATTTCCGGGACTACCTTCTTGATGGCGGCGACGGCACGGTTGACCAGATTGTCGGCGCGCCAGGCTTCCTCGGCACGGGGCGATTTCCTGTCGCGCGGCACCACCGGGAAAATCGCCAGGGCCGGAATGCCGAGCTTGGCCGCCTTCTCGGCCGCCTTCACCAGGGCCGGGATGGTGTGACGGAAGACGCCCGGCATCGATGGCACGGGCTCGCGGGCGGCACCACCTTCCTTCACGAAAACCGGCCAGATCAGGTCATTGACCGTCAGCAGGTTCTCGGCCACCAGCCGGCGCGACCATTCCTCCTGCCGGTTGCGGCGCAGGCGGACACGCGGAAACTGGCCGAATGGCTGGCGTTTGTGGCCGTCGCGGGAGAGGTCAGTCATGGCTGTCGCTCGGAATGGGATAGCTATGACAAAGGAATTACAGCGCCACCTGAACGAACGCAATGGATGACGCGCCGCTGGCGTGGGGGCCGGCGCGGGGCCGGCCCCCGATCAGCGCGGTTACTCAGCCGCCTTCGCCTTGCCCGTCGCGGCGTCGAGGGCCTGGGTGAGGTCGGCGAGGATGTCGTCGATATGCTCGAGCCCGATGGAGAGGCGCACATAGCTGTCGTTGACGCCGGTCGCCAGCTGTTCCTCTCCCGTCAGCTGCGAATGCGTCGTGGATGCCGGATGAATGGCGAGGCTGCGCGCATCGCCGATATTGGCGACATGGTAGAACAGCTTCAGCGCATCGATGAACTTGCGGCCGGCCTCAAGCCCGCCCTTGATCTCGAAGCCGAGCAGCCCACCATAGCCGCCCTTGAGATAGGTGTCGGCGCGGCGCTTCTCCTCGCCGGTGGAGAGCCCCGGGAAGATCACCTTGGTGACCGCCGGATGCTGGTTGAGGAAATCGGCGACCGATTGCGCGTTGCGCACATGCTCGCGCATGCGCAGGGGCAGTGTCTCCATGCCCTGGATGAACATGAAGGCGTTGAAGGGGCTCATCGCGGCGCCGAGATCGCGCAGGAGCGTCACGCGCGCCTTGATGATATAGGCGATGGGTCCCAGGGGTTTTACTGCCTGGGTCCAGACGGCGCCGTGATAGGAGGGATCCGGCTGGTTGAGGCCGGGGAAGCGTGCGGCATTGGCCTCCCAGTCGAAATTTCCGCCATCGACGATGGCGCCCCCGATCGAGGTGCCGTGGCCGCCGATATATTTTGTGGTCGAATAGACGACGATGGCCGCGCCATGGTCGAGCGGCCGGCAGAGGATCGGTGCTGCCGTATTGTCCATGATAAGCGGCACGCCCAGCTTGCGGCCGATATCGGCCACTTCCTTGATCGGGAAAACGCGCAGCTTCGGGTTGGGCAGGGTCTCGGCGTAATAGGCGCGGGTCTTGTCGTCGGTCGCCTTGGCGAAGGCCTCCGGGTCCTTCGGGTCGACGAAGCGCACCTCGATCCCCATGTCCTTCAGCGTGTTGGCAAAGAGGTTCCAGGTGCCGCCGTATAGGTCGGTCGAGGAGACGATGTTGTCGCCGGCCTTGGCGATGTTCTGAATGGCGAAGGCCGAGGCGGCCTGGCCCGACGAGACGGCAAGTGCCGCGACACCGCCTTCGAGTGCGGCAAGGCGCTCCTCCAGCACGGCGGTGGTCGGGTTCATGATGCGGGTATAGATGTTGCCGAAGCGCTTCAGGCCGAAGAGGTCGGCGGCATGGGCCGTGTCGTCAAACTGGTAGGAGGTGGTCTGGTAGATCGGCACGGCGACCGAATTGGTGGCGCTGTCGCGGCGGTGCCCGACATGGAGCACGATGGTTTCCGGATGCTTGCTGGCAGACATTGTACTTCTCCCCGATGTAATTCTTTTCACGCTGCGATGGACCGAGTTTCCCGTAAGTCGAGCGCAATCTCAAGCCGCGTCGGGATGGCCTGGCGCACCAGCCTTATCAGAGGGTCGCGATCCTCCACCGCCAGGCGCAGGGCCTCCAGGGCGGCGATGCCAGCCGGGCTTTGCAGGCGCACCTCGATCCGCAGATGGGCGGGATCCAATCTGTCAAAATCCAGACCGGCCTCCACCCGGATATCGACCTGCTCAAGCGGAATGCCGGCTGAAAGTGCCTCCCCGCGATAGGTGGCGGCGAGGCTGTCGGCGAGCGCTGCCAGCACCCGGCGGACCGGCTCCATGTCAGGACGATTTTCATGGCCGGCGAGGTTGGTGCGGGCCGTCAGCGTTATCCGCGCCGACGGCTGGGAGGTGCTGGTTTTGGTATCTCGTGACATGGCGTGCCCCTCGTTGATAGCACAACTAAGCCCCGGGGCCCGGGCGGAAAGCGCTTTAGCCCTTGGTGACGCGGTGCAAGCTGCCCCTCAAATGCCGCGGGTCCCGGAAGCGGGCGGGACCAGACCCAAACGAAAAACCCGCCGATCCGGTTGGGGATCCAGCGGGCAGCCAAGGTCGAGGTTTCACCTGAAACCACGCTTTAGCTGCATTTTTAACGCGCCCGCAAGCTGAGGCTCAAATCGGCGCGGGGCCGAGAATGGGCCAGGGCGCCCC
Organism: Dongia mobilis; assembly: GCF_004363235.1. Classification (GTDB taxonomy): domain Bacteria; phylum Pseudomonadota; class Alphaproteobacteria; order Dongiales; family Dongiaceae; genus Dongia; species Dongia mobilis. The sequence goes on along the minus strand of NZ_SNYW01000010.1, from coordinate 206,281 downwards.
GCCTGTCAAGCAACTGGCCTATCCAGCATCGGTCCAGCATCGCTCTTGACGCCGCCGCGGCCATGCCCGAAGAGTTCCGGCGCCCCACCATGCGGATATCGAATTGCGCCATGACCGAGTTTACCGACGTCCTTTTTTCCATCGCTGATGGCCATGGTCACATCACCCTCAATCGCCCCGAAGCCCTCAATGCCCTGACCCTGCCCATGATCGACGCGATCGCGGCCCAGCTTTCGGCCTGGGAGCGGCGGGTCGATATCAAGGCGATCGTCATCACCGGGGGTGGCGGCAAGGCCTTCTGCGCCGGCGGCGACGTCAAGGCGCTGCATGCCGCGAAAGCGCGCGGCGATCTCCAGCATCTCGAGGATTTCTATCGGCGCGAATACACGCTGAACTACCGCCTTGCCACCTATCCAAAGCCGATCATCGCCGTGATGGACGGCATCACGATGGGCGGCGGTGCCGGGATTGCGCTCAACTGCTCGCACCCGATCGTCACCCACAAGACGCTCTTTGCCATGCCGGAATGCCGTATCGGGTTCTTTCCCGATGTGGGCGCCGCGCTTTTCCTCAACAAGTGCTCGCGCGCGGTCGCCATGGCCCTCGGCCTGACCGGCCTCAGCCTGCGCGGCCCGGGCGTCATCAAGGTGGGCCTCGCCGATCGCTTCATCGGCAGCGGCCGCGTGAACGAGATCAGGTTGGACAATCTGGATGCCCTGGCCCTGCCGGTCGAGACCGCCGGTATCGAGCAGATATTGCCGCAGATCGAAACGGTCTTCGGCCTCGCCGGCGTCGACGAAATCGTGACCGCGCTGGCGGCGCGCCGGGATTCCTGGGGCACGGAAACCCTCAAGCTGATGGCGGATCATTCGCCGACCAGCCTGAAGGTAACCTTTGCACACCTGACCAGGTCGCGCGGCCAGAGCCTATCATCCATCCTCGCCGCCGATTTTCGCATCGCCCAGCATTTCGTCGCCGGCAGCGATTTCTTCGAGGGCGTGCGGGCGCACCTCATCGACCGGGACGGGGCGCCGAAATGGCAGCCAGATACGCTCGCCGCCGTCACGGATGACCGAGTCGAGGCATTCTTTGGCCAGGCACCGGGCATCCGCGACTGGTCGCCGCCAAACTGAAAATGGGCTTGAAGATGGGCAGATTTTGCCGCCGAATCGCCCTGCAACGGCCGGGAATCACTGATTTTTGGCCGAACCGGGCTGGCGTCCGCTTAACCATTGCTTTACGATACAGCCCTAGCTTTGGTCCGACTCGCGGCCTTGTTCGGCCGGATTACGCTATTGGGGATTAGCGGTGAAAAAGGCATATCTGGAGACAATCGCGCTGGTCGAGCGCCTGCATCGCGAGTGCCTTGAAGTGATCAAGGCCGATCTCGACCGCCAGGGAATTCGCGATCTGAACAACGTCCAGGCGATGATCCTGTTCAATATCGGCAGCGATGTGCTGTCGGTCGGCGAACTGACCAATCGCGGCTACTATCTCGGCTCCAACGTCTCCTACAACGTCAAGAAGATGGTGGAGAACGGCTATCTGATCCAGGAGCGTTCACCCCATGACCGCCGCGCGGTCCATGTGAAGCTGTCGGACAAGGCGCTGGCCGTGGTGCAGAAGATGCACGAGATGTACGACCGTCACCTGCAGGCCCTCAACTCCGAGACCTTCAAGGATGACGAGCTCGACAGCGTCAACCTGACCCTGCGGCGCCTGGAGCGCTTCTGGGCAGCCTCGATGGATTACACCCCGCGCTGATCCGCGGGCCGGGCTGGCGCCGCCAGATCCCCCGCGACCGGGTTCATCCAAGCTTCAGGCTCACCCGATACGAATCGAAATCGTCCGGCTGGGTCGCAACGCCGAAACCCAGCGCCTGGCAGAGCGCCAGCATGTTCGCGTTCTCCTTCATCACATAGCCGAACACCTCCTGGATGCCGCGGGTGCGGGCATAGCCCAGTATCCGGTGCATCAGGGCGGTGCCGACGCCCCGCCCGGTAAGCCGGTCCTCGACCACGATGGAATACTCCGCCATTTCGTTGTCCGGGTCGGCCATCAGGCGAACGACACCATGAATCGGCACCTTGCCGGCATCGCCGCGCGTGGTCAGGACCAGCGCCATTTCGCGGTCATAGTCGATCTGGGTGAAGCGCGCCGCGTCGCGATGCGACAGTTCGCGAATGGTGGAAAAATAGCGGAAGCGGATCGCTTCCGGCGAAAGCCTGGTTATGAGGGCCTGCACCTCGGGTTCGTCCTCCGGCACGATCGGGCGCAGCAGATAGGTCGTGCCGTCGCTGGTGGCAAGTTCGGTTTCGAGCTCGCGCGGATAGGGCGAGATGGCAAGGCGCGCCGCACCGGAGCGACCACTCGGCTTCAGGCGGATGCGGGCATCGACCGCGGTGACCCCCTGCGGGTCGGCCAGTAGCGGGTTGATGTCGAGTTCTGCCACTTCCGGAATGTCGACAATGAGCTGTGCCACCTTCACCAGGGTGAGGGCGATGGCCTCGATGTCGGCAGGCGGGCGGTCGCGATAGCCGGCGAGGCGCTTCCATACCCGGGTCGAGGCCATCAGGTCGCGAGCCAGCTTGAGGTTGAGCGGCGGCAGTGCGAGAGCCCGGTCGCCGATGATCTCAACGGCGGTGCCGCCCTCGCCGAACAGGATGACCGGGCCGAACTGGGGGTCCTCGGTAACGCCGAGGATGAGTTCGATGCCGCCCGCCAGCTGCACCATGGGTTCGACGGTGACGCCGATGATGCGGGCATCGGGCCGCTTTGCCCGGGCCCGCGCCAGGATTTCCAGCGTCGCCCTCGCCACCTTGCCCGGCCCGCGAACATTGAGGGCCACGCCGCCGACATCGGATTTGTGACTGATGTCCGGCGACAGGATCTTGATGGCGACCGGACCGCCCAGGCGTTCGGCGATGCCAACCGCAGCCGGCGCATCGGTGGCGATCTCGGTACCGCTGGTTGTGATGCCATAGGCGGCGAGCACCGCCTGCGCCTCCGGCGAGGTCAGCATGGCGCGACCCTCGGCGAGTGCTGGCGCAATGATGCGCTCCACCGCCTTGGCGTCGAAGGCAAAGGAAGTCGGCATCGACGGCGGCGTCTCCATCAGCAGTTCCTGGTTCCGCCGATAGCGCGCTACATGCGAAAAGCCGCGCACGGCAGCCTCCGGCGTCTCGAAGCTGGGGATGTGGAAACGCGAGAACATGGCGCGTGCGTCTGCCGCGGTCGCATCGCCGATCCAGGCGGCGAAAATCGGCTTCGAGGCCTTGGCGCAGGCCTCGATCACGGCCGCCGCCGAGGCGCTGGCATCGGCGGTTGCGGTCGGACAGTTGAGCGCGATGATGGCATCGCAGCCGGGGGCGTCGAGCAAGGCGGAGAGGGCGGCGGCGTAACGTTCCGGCGGTGCGTCGCCGATCACGTCGACCGGATTTCCCTTGGACCAGGTGTCGGGCAGCACGGCATCCAGCCGCGCCATCGTCTGCGGGTCGATTTCCGCCAGGCTGATGCCGGCGTCGACCGCGGCATCCGTCGCCAGGATGCCGATGCCGCCACCATTGGTCAGGATCGCCGCGCGGTCGCCCTTCGGCATCACCTTCAACTGGGCCAGAGTCTCGAAGGCGGTGAACAATTGCGGCAGTCCGTAGACCCGCAACATGCCGGCCCGGCGGAAGGCGGCGTCATAGACATCGTCCGCGCCCGCCATGGCCCCGGTATGCGAGGCGACGGCCCGGGCGGTCTGTGGATGACGCCCGGCCTTGATGACGATGACGGGCTTGACGCGGGCGGCGCGACGGGCGGCGGACATGAATTTCCGCGCACTCGTGATCGCCTCGGCATACATCAGGATCGCGCTTACATTGGGGTCGACCGCAAGATAGTCCAGCAGGTCGCCGAAATCGACGTCGGCCATCTCGCCCAGCGAGACCAGATGCGAGAAGCCAATACCGCGCGGCCCCGCCCAGTCGATCACAGAGGTCAGGATGGCCCCGGATTGCGACAGGAAGGCGATGCCGCCGGTACCGGGCATCAGCTGCGCGAAACTGCCGTTGAGGCCGAGTGGCGGCACGATCAGACCGAGGCAATTGGGACCCTGCAGCCGCATGACATAGGGCCTGGCGGCGTCCAGGGCCTGCTGCCGCAACTCCGCCGTGACGCCCGCACTGATGACGACCGCGGCGCGCGTACCGGCGGCGCCGGCCTCGGCGACGATGCCGGGAACCAATTGCGGCGGCGTCACGATGATGGCGAGATCGGGTGCCTCCGGCAGGGCGGCGAAACCCCTGTAAGCGACGATGCCGCCGACGGATTTGCGCCGCGGATTGACGGGGTAGAGCATGCCTTTGAAACCGGCGCGGGTCAGGTTGCGCCAGATCAGCGATCCCAGCGAGCCTTCGCGATCGCTGGCGCCGACCAGGGCGACCGAGCGCGGGTTCATCAGGGCGTCAAGATTGCGAACCGACATGGCTGTGCGCACTCCGATCCTGGCCGATGCGCGTCAGTGTGACAGCATGATTGCCCGCTGTCAGCCGCTGCCTGCCATGGCGTGGCGATCAGCCGCGAACGAAATGGATCTGCTGGAAACGACGACGGAAGGCGATGACATCCGGCCGCACGCGCGCCGGATCCTCGTCCTGCACCAGGACGCGGGCGGCGAGAGCCGCGATCTCCGCCATGTCGGTTGGCTGCATGCCCCAGCGGGTGATTTCCTGGGTGCCGATGCGGATGCCGTTGGCGTCGCCGTCAACGGACGGCAACGGCAGGCCGATGCTGGTGAATAGTATGTTGGCGGATTCGATCCGGGCGCTGGCACGATTGCCGCCGCCATAGGGGGCGGCGTCCAGCGCCACATGTTGCGAATTCGTGAAGGCATCGCGCGCAGCCGGGCGAAACACGGCAATTCCGGCTCGGTCCATGGCGGCGGCGAGTTCCTGGGCATTGGCGATACAGGCAGCGGCATAGGCGCGTCCATGCGCCAGCAGGTCCAGGACCGCGACGATCATCGCTGATGTGCGACCGAGATCGAAATTGGCGGTGAGGCCTGGAAAGGCAATGCGATCCAGCCTTGCTGCCAGTTCCGCCTCGTTGGTGAGGACGATCCCGGAGGGCGGGCCGCCGAAGGACTTGTAGGTCGAGCCCGTCATCAGGTGGGCGCCCTCGGCGAGCGGCTGCTGGAAGGCGCCGCCGGCAATCAGGCCGCCCATATGCGCGGCATCGTAGAGCACATGCGCCCCGATCTCGTCGGCGATCCCGCGCACCGCGCGCAGGTTGTAGGGAAAGAGGCACATGCTGCCGGCAACGATGATGAGGCGCGGGCGGATGCGCCTTGCCGCCTCGCGCAGGGCGTCGGCATCCACATCCATGCGCGCGGCGTCGAACGGCACCTCGTGCACCTTGAGACCGTAAAGCCCGGCGGCGCCCACCTCGTGATGGGTGGGGTGGCCGGCGGCGGCGTCCGAGAACGCCATGATGGCATCGCCCGGCCGGCAGGTCGCCATGAAGGCATAGAGGTTGGCAAGCGAGCCGCTGCCGACGCGGTGCTCGACGAAGCGCGCATTGAAGAGGCGTCGCAGCAGCATCGACAGCATGACCTCAAGCTGCTCGGCATGCTGCATGCCCTTGTTGTACTTGGCGCCGGGATGGCCGAGATTGGGCCGGCTGCCGATGCTGGAGGCAAGCAGGGCGCCGGCGCGGGGATTGGGGATGTTGGTGCCGGCATAGAGGTTGATGCTCTCGCGATCGACCTGACGCTCCTGCGCCGCCACCAGAAGGTGCAGCTCGCGGTCAAGTTCATCGAGCGACAGGGAGGCGAGGCGCGCTTCCTGCGCAGCGATGAAGCGGGCGGCCGCTGTCGGTATCCAGTCGGGGCCGGTTCCGGTCATTCAGTTCGCCGCAAACATGGTCCAGTCGACCGCGGTGCCGCGCGCCAGATCGCGGGCGGCGATGCGGCCGATCACCTCGGGCAGGTGTTTCGGCGCCAGGCCCTTGCCGGGCCGGATCGAGCGCACATGCTCGGGACCGATCTTTTCGCCGGCCTTCACGTCCTTGACGACGTAGAGCGAGCGGCGCAGCGGCCGGATTCCCGCCTCGGATGCCGTCGGGCCGTAATGGACCGCGCCCAGCGCATCCCAGGCGACATTGACCGCCTCGATCATCTGGCCGAGTTCCGCCGGTTCGAGGCTGAAGGCGGAATCGACGCCGCCATCGGCTCGGGCCAGGGTGAAGTGCTTCTCGACCACCGCCGAGCCGAGGGCCGTCGCCGCCACCGGTACGGCCGTGCCCATGGTGTGGTCGGACAGGCCGACCACGCAGTCGAACATCTCGGCCAGGTGCGGGATGGTGCGCAGGTTGCTCTCGGTCGGCGGCGTCGGATAGCCGCTGGTGCATTTCAGCAGGATCAGTTCCCTGCACCCGGCCTTGCGCGCGGCAGCCACGGCTTCGGCGATCTCGCCCAGTTCCGAGGCGCCGGTCGACATGATCATCGGCTTGCCGGTCCGCGCGACATACTCGATCAGGGGAATGTCGATCAGTTCCAGCGAGGCGATCTTGTAGGCCGGTGCCCCCAGCTGTTCCAGCATGTCGACGGCGGTATGGTCGAAGGGCGAGCTGAACACCGCGATGCCAAGTTCGCGCCCCAGTTCGAACAGCGGCTGGTGCCAATCCCAGGGCATTGCCGCCTGCTCGTAAAGGTCATAGAGGCGCGCGCCATCCCACAACCCGCCCTTGACGCGGAAATCCGGCCCGTCATGGTCGATGGTAATGGTATCGGCCCGGTAGCTCTGCAGCTTCAGGGCGTCGGCGCCGGCCTTCTTGGCTGCGCGCATGATGTCCATGGCGCGTTCCAGGCTGCCATTGTGGTTGGCCGACAGTTCGGCGATCACATAGGGCCTGTGGTCGCGGCCAATGGTCCGACCGGCAATAGTCACCTGCTGCATGCCATCACTCTCCTGAAACTGGTCTCATGGCCGCGCCTAGTCCGGCCGGGCATGGAAGTATCCATCCGCTCCCAACGTATACCCCGCCCGGATGAAGAGGGCGAGGGAGGCGACGTTCTCCGGCAGAATCTTGGCCAGGAAATGTGCACTGGGCGACAACTGGCGGATGGCATGGAGAAGTCCGGCGCCAAGACCCTGACGGTGATGCCACGGCGAGGTGGCAATCGAGACGACGAATTCCGGGCGGCCGGAATCCTCGCCGATCCAGTCGATGCGGACAAAAGCCAGGGGTTCGCCGGCGCGCTCTGCCATCAGGAACCAGTCAATGCTGGAAAGCAGGCGGTCCTGCAGCCACACATGGTGCTCCTGGGAAGACGGCACGGCCGGATTGAGGGCGAAGCGGCGGGTCTCCGGGTTGCGCTGCCAGTCCAGGAGCAGCGCCTCGTCACGCGCCTCGACAATACGGATGGTCATGTCGCCGCTGGCCGTCCGGTACGGCGGCAGCAATGCCGCGATGATACGCTGGCAGCCCCGGCCGTCGCACACCGCGAATGCCGCCCGGGCCATGCGCTGCCTGCGTCGCGGCCAGGCGACAACCTCGTGAAGCTGTTCCTTCAGTCTGGCGCCAACCTGATCCGGTGCCTCGTCGGTCAGGAAACCGGCGACCAACCCGGCCCCCGCGCTGGCAACAAAGGCCGCATTGGCGCGCTGGTTCTCGGCAATGCCGATCAACAGGCTGGGCAGGCCAAGGCAGGCACGTTCCCAGGTCGAGGTGCCGGGCGCACCAATGACGATATCGGCCCCGGCCAGAAGCCCGGCCATGTCGGCAACGTCGGTGATGACGCGGCAACGCGGGCCGAGCTCCGCGGCCTGCCGGCGCACATCGGCCAGATGCGGGGCCGCGCTGCCCAGCACGGCGTCGACCTCGATCTCCGGAAATTCGGCGAGGACCTGCAGCGCCACGGCCGTGCCGTTCAGCGGGTCGACGCCACCGAAGGCCACGACGATGCGGCGGACCGGCCCCGCGATTTCCTCTGCCAATCGGCGGTATGCGTTGGCACGATGCACGGAAAACTGTTGCCGCAGCAGGGCGAAATCGGCGCCCAGCAGCACCTTCGCCGGCCGGGCGTTAAGCCCACCGTATTCCGCTTCCGAGAAGCCCGGATTGGGGTTGATGATGACGTCCGCGTCCAGCGGGCGATCGGCCAGATCGTCAAACCAGACGATCTGGTCGGCAACGGTCCGCATTTCCCGGCCGAGTTCCGCGCCGGCGCCATAGTGGTCGATCACGAAAATGCCGCAGCTTCCAATCGCGGCCGCGATGTCCTTGGCGATCGTGCAGGGGTCAGCGCTGCTCAGCCTGATCAACGAGTTCCTCGGCACGGCACTGCCCAGAAATTCCTCGGTGGCGGCGTCGATTGCCCACAGGCAGCGCCAGCCCATCGGCTCCAGCCGGCTCTGCAGGGCGTTGCAGCGCATGGCGTGACCGGTGCCGATCCTGGCGTTCGCCTCGAAATGGAAAACCACCGTCGCCGCGGCCTCGCGGGATGCGAGGCCCAACGGCAGCCGACGATGGGCATTTACCAGACCCTGCTTGCCATGTGCGCCGATGGTCGTCACGACCTCCTGCCAGCCGGGAAGGCTGCCCGGCGCAAACCTGGCGAAGACATCGTTGAAGAATGTCATGTCCTCGGCATAGTCGAGGGTCCAGCGCTGCTGGTTGGCTGGCCAGCCCGGACCCATCAGGCCGACGCGGCGCAGGCCAGCATCGCGGCGCATCCAGGGGGTCACGTGCTCGCGGTCGAGCGCCAACGTCGCCTCGCGCGCGGATTCTTCCAGCGCCTCGATCGTGAAGGCCTCGCAATCGAGTCCATGCGGGAACAGGCGCGGAAAATTGTTGGCCGCGAAATCGGCCGCATTCCGTTCACGCAGTTCGAGGACGGCATCGCACAATTCCGGGTCAATCAGTGGGCAGTCGCTGGTGACGCGGAGGATGATGTCTGCCCGCACCATGCGCGCCGCCCCGAGATAGCGGAACATCACGTCGCTTTCATCGCCGCGATAGACGCGCAGGCCAAGCGCGGCGGACAGTTCCGCGATGCAGTCGTCGGCCGGGTCGCTGGTGGTCGCGATGACCACTTCGTCCGCCCGCCGGACTTTTTGCAGCCGCTCGACGACATGTTCCAGGACCCTCTTGCCGGCCAGCATCTGCATGGCCTTGCCCGGAAGCCGGGTCGAGCGCGTGCGCGCCTGGACAATGATCGCGGTATGCAGCTTGCGCGGTTGCGGCGTCGCACCTGCAGGAGCGCCGGCAGGTGGTGCGGCCAGGGTCGCAAGCTTGGCCTCGTTCTCCAGCAGTTTCAGCAGCGAAATGGTGAGCGGGGTGATCTCGCCCATCTGCGACTGCGCGAATGCGACGATGTCGCGCAGCGGCAGGATGTCGAGGCTCTCGTATTCGGAGTTCCCATCCGCGGCGTAGGAGGCGAGGATCTGCGGCCAAGGCCTGCTGGTCCGCAGGATGAAGCAGACATCGAATACCTGGCTGTCGGTGTCGCAGGCGATCGCGAGCGGTTCCACCTCGGCGATGTCCGTGGCCGACAGCCCGATTTCCTCCTTGAGTTCCTGCATCAACTGGTTGAGCAGGTTGATGTTGCCCTGTTCGTCCATGGTACCCAGGTCGACCGAGCCGGAGGGCGCCAGTTCCCACAGGCCGGGCGACTGGAAGACCGACTTGCTGCGACGGCCGATGACGACACCTTCCGGGCAGATCAGGATGCCGGTGACGGCGAGCGGCCGGACCTGGAGCCAGCGGAAGATATCAGGGTCACGCGACTGTGCCAGGAGCGAGCGATATTCGGCGCGACGGCCGACGATGGCGGTGTTGTTGAGCGACGTGACGGACACGATTTCGCCGTTGAACAGATCGGCGCTGCGCCGCTGCAACTCCTCGTCCCAGATGGCCTGGGCGCGGCTGGCGACCGCATCCGGCGGCACGAGGGCCGGATCGGCGAGGTGGCAGGTCGGAGTGCTGTGGATCCGGGTCAGCGAAATCGCAAGTGTCATCTAGTCACCGGTTCTGCCGTGCAGGCGCCGAATCAGCGCCGCGGCTGCCGAAAGGTCGGCGGCAATATAGCAGTTTTTGTCGTCCTGCCACTCGGACGCGGGGGCGCCCAGCAGGATAACGGGCAGGCCCGCCGCCCGCGCCGCGCGGGCGCCATTGGTCGAATCCTCGATCGCGATGCTGGCGCCGGCCGTGGCGCCCAGACGGTCCATCAGGGAGAGATAGACGTCAGGGTGCGGTTTGGCGCGGGAGACCAGGTCTGCACCGACAACTTCGTGGATGTACCTTTCGAGCCGATGCCGTCGCAGCCATTCCGCGATCAGGTCGGAGCGCCCGGAGGTGGCGATGCCGATCTTCCAGCCGCCGGCCATTGTCCAGTCGAGCAGGGGCAGCAGGCCGGCGCAGGGCGGTGCCGCGAGGATGGCCCCGCGCACGTCTTGCCAGTATTCCTCCCAGACCAGTTGCGGATCCCGTTCCGGCACGAAGCGGCCGGCCAGTTCAACGATGAGCCCGGCGAGGTCGCGGCCATTGGCTTCCTGGAAGCTGGGTGCTGCGTCGCCGGCGCCGAGGCGCGCCACGAAACCTGCGTAGATCTCGGCCAGCGGCAGGACGGTATCGGCCATGGTGCCATCGAAATCGAGCAGCAGCGCGGTGGGCGATCCTGAGGCCATTGGTTCGCTGTTTCCGCCCAAGCTGTTCTGGCCCATGCAGTAGATCGCCTAGCCGGCCCGACGCCTGCCGACGACATTCCGGTTCTGGCCGATATTGCCGAGGCTGTCGTCGCGGGCGGCGTTCATCGCGATGTTGAGGCGCGCCGCTGCCTCGACGATCGGGTGTTCGTAATCGACCTTGCCGCCATTGATCATCGGCAGGAGAACGTAAAGGACAACGTCATGCAGCGAACTGATCGTTTCGCTGGTGACGATCTCGAAGCCCAGTTCGTCGAGGATGTGCTCGATCGCTCCGTCATGGATGAAGGTGTTGAAGACGTCGATCGGCCTAGCCGGCAGCTCCACCGCGTTGCGCAAGGCGTCCTGACGCAGGCGCTGCTCGTATGAGTTCTCGATCAGCATCACATGGCCTTCCAGCGCGACCCGCTGGCACAGTTTCTCGATCGCCCGGCGCTGCAGTTCCGGCGTATTCAGGTTGATGATACAGCGATTGGTGAAGACGATTTCGAACTGGCCGTCGACATGGTCGAGCGAGAGGGCGTCGTCGACGGCGAAATGCAGCCGCGCCGGGTCGATGCCTTCGTCGCGGCGGCGTTGTTTGGCCGCTTCGATCATGTCCGGAATATAATCGACACCCGTCACGATAGTGTCGGGAAACTGCGTGGCTATCCAACTGCAGTTGAAGCCGTTGCCGCAGCCGACTTCGAGAACCCGCAGCTTTCCGCCGGCGGACCCGGCCGCGCGCGCGACCGTGCGGCCGATCGCGGCGCATTCGATCATCTTTGCTGTGCGTCCCTTAGTGGTCGCGCGCAGATCCTTGCCGAAGGAACTCGCCCAGTTCTGCCAATGCTGCCTGATGTCGTCCAACTGCATATGGCTGTGTTTCCCTAGGCCACGTTCTTCATGATGAACTGGCGCATGCGCACGGACATCGGCGCGTTGCGCTCGGTAATGAGGGCGACCTTGCTGCCGCAGGCATAGGTTCTGGGGTTTATCCTGATGCCCGTTTGTCGCGCCACCTCGGCGAGGCGGGCGGCCAGAACCTGGTGGCTGAAGCCCGGGAACAGGGTGCCGCGAACATTCTTATCGCGCATGATCCATTTGTAGTTGCGGCCCGGACTCCAATGGCTGCGTTCGTCGCTGCCGGCGCCGCCGCGGCTGGCGGCGCCGCGCTGCTCGAACTCCTCGATCAGGCGCTCGATGATTGTGACTGCGCCGAGCTTGTGCTCATCGAAACTCATGCTCGTGGCGAAAAAGTCGAACATCTCCCGGCTGAACGAGATCTGATCCGTGCCGCCGACATGCCTTTTCAGTACATCAAGCGCCTCCTGAGCCGACCGTGCTACCGGGTTGACGCGGTTGGCGAGATAGCGCCGGTTGACGGGCTCGTCGGTCGCGAGGACGCACAGCGCCGGCTGGCCGAGTGCGATCGCTTCGACTCCGGTGGTGCAATTGGTGTGGACCAGGGCGTCGGCAGCGATGATCCAGGGGATCGAGGCGCCTTCGCGGATGATCGTCAGGCGCGGGCTGCTGCCGATTGCATTCTGCCAGGTATCGATGCGCTCGCTGGGATGCGGGCGCAGGACCACGGAGACGTTGGGGATGTCGGTAAGGACATGGCGGACGATTTCGCGGATCGCGGCGAAATTGGCGCGCTCCATGCGAATGACCTGGTCGACATAGTCGCGAACCGTGGGGTTGGCGAGGTCCAGCTTTCCGGTCCGGGCCTGTTCCTCGACGATGCTTTCCGTCGGGCCCTTCTCGGAATTGCTGAAGCCGAGATTGGTGTTGATCAGAATGAACCGGCCAAACCGCTCGCGAATGCGGCTGGCCTCGCGGCGATAGATTTCACGCAGACCCGGCTTCAACAGGTCCCAGCGGGGGTTGAGGCAGGGCACGATCTTTTCGGCAGCTTGCGGAAAGCGGCTGCGGTAGGCGCCGACATTGTTCTCGCCGCCGACGAAAATGAAATCGGCATTGGCGACGCCTTCGTCAGACACCCAGCGCAATTCGTCAGGCTTGGCCACCAGGCCGGGGACCTCCTCGTCGATGGCAGCGATAATCGAGCCGCGCTCGCGCGCCCGCTCCATGATGCGGCCGTCGCGCTGGGTCAGGGTCTTCGACAGGTAGAGGCCGGGCGGCATGGCGTCGAGGTTGCGCTCGATCAGCCATTTCTGGCCCAGCACGATGTCGAAACCCCGTTCGAGCGCGATGGCAGCCAGGAGCAACCGCGAATCCATCTCGCGGGAGGCGATTTCCATCGGCAAATAGAGGATCCGCCGGAGGTGGTCGCGCGCGTTGGTGTTTGCCGTCCGTTCTCTAAGTTGTGTCATGCCTTCAGATCAGGAGTATCGCAGCTCAAAAATTTGGGTCTCGGCCATGCGCCCCGCCGGCGCCTAAACCGCCGGCAGAATCGCCTGCACCATGCCCCATTTTGACCGGAAAGGCATTGATTTTTCACGGGGACCGGCGCCCTGGCGCGGTTTGTCGCGGCGGCCCGGCGGCGTGCCGCCGCCGGGGTCAGGAATCGGCACCGATCCGCTTTGCCTCAGGCGCCGGTGAAGGCCTGCAGGCCGGTCTGGGCCCGACCCAAGATCAGGGCATGGATGTCGTGGGTGCCCTCATAGGTGTTCACGGCTTCCAGGTTCATGACATGGCGGATGACATGGAATTCATCCGACACGCCGTTGCCGCCGTGCATGTCCCGCGCCATCCGGGCAATCTCCAGCGACTTGCCGCAGGAATTGCGCTTGATGAGCGAGATCGCTTCCGGCGGGCAATTGCCGGCATCCTTCATCCGTCCGACCTGGAGGCAGGCCTGCAGGCCCAGCGTGATCTCGGTCTGCATGTCGGCAAGTTTCTTTTGAATCAACTGGTTGGCGGCCAGCGGGCGGCCGAACTGCTTGCGGTCGAGCGTGTATTGGCGGGCGGCATGCCAGCAGAATTCGGCGGCGCCCAGGGCCCCCCAGGCGATGCCGTAGCGGGCGTTGTTCAGGCAGCCGAACGGCCCCTTGAGGCCCGAAACATTGGGCAGCAGATTGGCTTCCGGCACCTCGACATTGTCCATGACGATTTCGCCGGTGACCGAGGCGCGCAAGCTGAACTTGCCCTCGATCTTCGGGGTCGAGAAGCCCTTCATGCCGCGTTCCAGCACGAAGCCGCGGATCACGTCATCCTCGGTCTTGGCCCAGACCACCGCGATGTCGGCAATGGGAGAGTTCGTGATCCACATTTTGGCGCCGGTCAGGAGATAGCCGCCGCTCACCTTCTTGGCGCGCGTCTTCATGCCGCCGGGGTCGGAGCCGTGATCGGGCTCGGTCAGGCCGAAACAGCCGACAATCTCGCCGGTGGCGAGGCGGGGCAGGTATTTCTGGCGCTGTTCCTCGGTGCCATAGGCATGGATCGGGTGCATGACCAAGCTGGACTGCACCGACATGGCCGAACGATAGCCGGAATCCACCCGTTCGATTTCGCGCGCGACCAGGCCATAGCTGACGTAATTGGTGCCGGCGCAACCATATCCGTCGATGGTCGAGCCAAGCAGGCCGAGTTCGCCAAGTTCGTTCATGATCTCGCGGTCGAACTTCTCATGGCGGTTCGCCAGCAGCACCCGCGACATCAGCCGGTCCTGGGCATAGCCGCGGGCGGTGTCGCGGACCAGACGCTCTTCCTCGCTCAATTGGGAATCCAGCAGCAGCGGGTCGTCCCACTGGAATTCTGGCTTGGCGGCATGGCGGGCTGAACTCATGGTCTCGTACTCCGGATTCTCAAGTGAGGACGGCGGGTGCTATATCATGCGCCATATTCGGCTGACAGGCCGCAGGGCACAAGGCCGCCATGCCCTCCGCGTGGAGGTAATGCGGCTGCGCATGGGAGCCATGCCCTGGCAGCGCTATTCCGTGGTAGCGGTGTCATGGTCGACATGCCGCGCGGCAGGGGCGGTTTCGGGCAGGATCGGATGCGTCACCAAGGCTATATACTGGAGTTCCACCAGGTCGGCAGTTACGTCAAGGTCTCTGCCTTTGATCCGGTCACCCTGACCGAGGTTTCGACCATGGGGCCGGCAAATCTCTCGCAGGCGGAACTCGGCCGGCTGGCCATTCGCAAGCTGGAATTTGTCCTGGCCCGGCAGAATGCGGATTCCGCCGGCGGAACGCCCGGCGAACGCAAATAACGCCTTGTCGCATTCCGGAGGCCGGGATAGTTTCCGGCCAACAACGAGCTGCGCGGGCACCGGCAAGCATTTGACCGGTTTTCAAGCGGCCGGAATGGGGGCCTCTTCGCAATCTGGGTGACGGAATCGGGACAAGTTTCCTGACGCCGTTTCCGGGGCATTTCCGATCCGACCGCATGTGCCGCGGCTGCCGGGCGAAGGAGTTGGCGCGTCAGATGGAATGGCTTTTCGAGTTGTTTCACCAGGTCAATTATGAACTCCCAAAATTCGTCCAGTTCCTGATCGTCGGCCTGACCCTGGGCTCCATCTACGGCCTGATCGCCATCGGCTACACGATGGTCTACGGCATCATCGGCATGATCAATTTCGCCCATGGCGACATCTATATGATCGGCGCCTTCCAGGCGATGATCGTGCTGCTCATCTGCGGCACTCTCGGCATCTCCTGGGTGCCGCTGCAATTGCTGCTGATGCTGGTGGTGGCGGTGGCGCTGACGGCCGCCTATGGCTGGTCGGTGGAGCGGATCGCCTACCGGCCCTTGCGCGGGACGCAGCGCCTGGCGCCGCTGATCTCCGCCATCGGCATGTCGATCTTCCTGCAGAATTATGTGCAGTTGGTGCAGGGGCCGCGCCCGAAACCGGTCGAGCCGGTGATTTCGGGCGGCGTCACCGTGCTGACCCGCGCCGACGGCTTCGTCGCCCAACTCGGCTATCTGCAGATCGTCATCGTGCTGCTGACCGTGGCGCTGATGGCCGGCTTTACGCTGCTCATCACCCGCACCTCGCTGGGCCGCGCGCAGCGCGCCTGCGAGCAGGACATGAAGATGGCATCGCTGCTCGGCGTCAATGTCGACCGAACCATCTCACTGACCTTCGTCATGGGCGCCGGACTGGCCGCGGTCGCCGGCATGATGGTGACGCTCTACTGGGGCAACAACGACTTCCACATGGGCTTCAACGCCGGCATCAAGGCGTTCACGGCTGCGGTCCTCGGTGGCATCGGCTCGCTGCCCGGAGCCATGCTTGGCGGCGTGCTGATCGGCCTCATCGAGGCCTTCTGGTCCGGCTACTTTACCGCGGAATACAAGGATGTCGCGGCCTTCAGCATCCTCGTGCTGGTGCTGATCTTCCGCCCCACTGGCCTGCTCGGCCGACCGGAAGTGGAGAAGGTGTGACGTCATGACCGCAGTTCCGAGCACCAGCGCCCCGCTCGTCATCCAGGCCGCCAAGGAGGCCGCCTGGACGATCCTCGTCGTCGGCCTGTTGAGCTTTCTCATGGTCGGCTACCAGACCGAAGTGCTCCAGGGCCAGCAGATGAGCTTCGTCAACCGGTTCGGTGACGTGATCTGGGCCATGGTACTGATCCCGATCGGTCGCTTCCTGCTGGTTCTGGCACGTGGCGGCCTGTTGCTGCCACCGGCCGTTCTGGGCGGCATTGCCACGCTCTATCTGTTCGGGGCGGCCGTTCTCGGTCTCGCCGGTTCGCCGCTCTATGGGCAGCTGCCGCTGCCCTACGATCAGCCGATGGTCAACGCGATCTTCGGCGTCGGCGCCGTCTTCATCCTGGCGGCGGCGATCAAGGGACAGCGCGATCGCCGGCGCGGCGCGCAGACCCTGGAGATGCGCGAGGCGGCGGAAGCGCGGCAAGCGCGCATCGCCCGCAACATGTCGAGCATCCTGGGGCCCATCCTGATCGTGCTGGCGATCGTCATTCCCTGGACCCCCTGGGGTGATCGCGCCGTGGTCGACAGCCTGGTCCTGGTCATGACCTATGTCATGCTCGGCTGGGGCCTCAACATCGTGGTCGGTCTCGCTGGCCTCCTCGATCTGGGCTATGTCGCGTTCTATGCCGTCGGAGCCTACACCTATGCCAAGCTCTCCATCGCCCTGGGCTTCACCTTCTGGGAAAGCCTGCCGATCGCCGGTGCGCTT
Source organism: Dongia mobilis (assembly GCF_004363235.1). Lineage (GTDB taxonomy): Bacteria > Pseudomonadota > Alphaproteobacteria > Dongiales > Dongiaceae > Dongia > Dongia mobilis. Next base: position 189,502 of record NZ_SNYW01000010.1, on the reverse strand, counting down.
GCGGCCCTGTTCGGTGTTCTGCTCGGCTTCCCGGTGCTGCGATTGCGCGGCGACTACCTCGCCATCGTGACCCTGGGCTTCGGCGAGATCATCCGCATCGTGCTGATCAACTGGCAGTCTTTTACCGGCGGCCCGAACGGCCTTGGCAACATCACGCGAATCGATTTCTTCGGCCTGCCGTTCGAGCGCAATCCGGCACCCGGTACCGAAAGCTTCCACACCTTCTTTGGCCTGGAGTTCGCCTCAACGCACCGCGTCTTCTTCCTCTACTACGTCATCATCGTCCTGGCCCTCATCACCAATTTCGTGACAATCCGTCTGCGTAAAATGCCGATCGGCCGCGCCTGGGAGGCCCTGCGCGAGGACGAGACCGCCTGCCGGGCACTCGGCATCAATCCGACCAACACCAAGCTGACCGCGTTCGCGATCGGCGCCATGTTTGCCGGCTTCGCCGGCTCGTTCTTCGCAGCACGGCAGGGATTCGTCAGCCCGGAAAGCTTTACCTTCATCGAATCGGCGGTGATCCTCGCCATCGTCGTTCTCGGCGGTATGGGCAGCCAGGTCGGCGTCGCGCTCGCGGCATTGCTGCTGATCGGACTGCCCGAGGTGCTGCGCGATCTCTCGCTCTATCGCATGCTGGTATTCGGCGGCGTCATGGTCCTCATCATGCTGTGGCGCCCGAAGGGGCTGCTGGCCTATCGCGAACCCACGCTGCTGCTGCACGGCAGACGAAAGCGGAACAAGGCGGGGGTGCAGTCATGAGCGCGGCCATGGCGGCGGTGTCCCCGGCAGCGGACACTCTCCTGAATGTCGAGCGCCTGACCATGCGCTTCGGCGGCCTCATCGCCATCAACGATGTCAGTTTCGTCGCCAAGCGCCGCCAGATCACCGGCATCATCGGGCCAAACGGCGCCGGCAAGACGACGCTGTTCAATTGCATCACCGGTTTCTACAAGCCGACGGTCGGTCGCCTGACGCTGCATGGCGATGCCGGGCACACCTATCTGCTGGAACAGATGGACGGGTTCCGCATCGGCCAAAAGGCACGGGTCGCGCGCACCTTCCAGAACATCCGTCTCTTTACCGGGATGTCGGTGCTGGAGAACCTGATGGTGGCCCAGCATAACAAGTTGATGCTGGCCTCGGGCTATACGGTGCTCGGCCTGTTCGGCTGGCCGTCCTTCCGCCGGGCCGAGCGCGATGCGCGCGACAAGGCGGTGCACTGGCTGGAGAAGACCAGGCTGATCGGCGTCGCCGACCAACCGGCGGGCAGCCTGCCTTATGGCGACCAGCGCCGGCTGGAAATCGCGCGCGCGATGTGCACCGACCCGATCATGCTCTGCCTCGACGAGCCGGCGGCGGGCCTCAATCCGCGCGAATCCGCCGACCTCAACAGCCTGCTGCTGTCGATCAGGGACGAATTCGGTATCGGCCTGCTGCTGATCGAGCATGACATGAGCGTCGTCATGGGTATCTCCGACCATATCGTCGTGCTGGATTACGGCCGCAAGATTGCCGAGGGAACGCCGCTGGATATCCGCAACGATCCCGCCGTCATTCGCGCCTATCTCGGCGAAGACGGGCAGGAGTAGGCCGCCATGCTGAAGATTTCCGGCGTTCATACGTTCTACGGCCATATCGAAGCGCTGAAGGGCGTCGACATCGAGGTGAACGAGGGCGAGATCGTGACCCTGATCGGCGCCAACGGTGCCGGCAAGTCGACCTTGCTGATGACCATCTGCGGTACGCCGCGCGCACGGTCCGGCAGCATTGTCTTCAATGGCCGCGACATCGCGCAGATGCCGACCTACGAAATCATGCGCCTCGGCATCGCCCAGTCGCCGGAAGGTCGCCGCATCTTCCCGCGCATGTCGGTGATGGAAAACCTGCGCATGGGGGCAATCACCTCCCAGCCGCAATTCTTCGACGCCGATCTGGAGCGTGTCTTCGCCATCTTCCCGCGCCTCAAGGAGCGCGCGCAGCAGCGCGGCGGTACGCTGTCGGGCGGCGAGCAGCAGATGCTGGCGATCGCGCGTGCGCTGATGAGCCGGCCGCGACTCCTGCTGCTGGACGAGCCGAGCCTCGGCCTGGCGCCACTCATCGTGCGGCAGATCTTCGAGATCATCCGCGAGATCAATCGAGAGCAGGGCATGACGGTGTTTCTGGTCGAACAGAACGCCAATCACGCTCTGAAACTCGCGCATCGCGGCTATGTCCTGGTGAACGGCGTGGTTACGCTGTCCGGAACGGGACAGGAATTGCTCAGCAATGCCGAGGTTCGCGCCGCCTATCTCGAAGGCGGCCATTGAGGGGTTTGGGAACAGGAACGTGAGAGCAGGGCAGGGGCGGACATGAACTGGTGGGTCTTCATCCTCTTGACCGTGATCATTTTCGGCGGCGCCGCCTTTCTCATGGGGCAAGCCATTGCGGAGACCTGGCGGCCGGCTTGGCAGAACATAGCCTACGGCTTCCCGCTGGCCGCGGCGAACCGCTTTCTGGATGGCGCCCTTTTTGGTGGTGACTGGCTGGATATCTGGCAATATGTGCTGGATGCGGCGGTCATCATCGCCATCGCTCTCTTTGCGCACCGCATCACGCTGGCGCGCAAGATGGTGACCCAGTACCCATGGCTGTACGAACCGGCCGGGATCCTGTCCTGGCGGGACCGGGCTGGTTAACGGGTCGCGACCAACCCTGACCGACGCGTCAATTCGTTTGACGGTTGCAGGGCAAATGCTAATTTGTGGCGCAGGCGAACAGGCCTGACCCACAAAAATGGACGACGGGACGCACCCGCCGTAAATCATCACTGGGTAAAACGAGACAAAGGGAGCTCACCATGAGCAAGAAATTCTCGCTGGCGACGCTAGCGGTCGCAGCCACGCTGGTCGTGGCCTGCGGTGAGGAGAAGAAGGAAGAAGCTGCCGCCGAACAAGCCCCCGCGACGACCGAGCAGGCTGCTGCCGAGCCGGCCGCCGCCGAACCGGCTGCGACGCAGGAAGCCGCTGCCACGCCGGCCGCAACGGGTGGCGAGATCGTGGTTGCCGTGGCCGGCCCCATGACCGGTGATCTGGCAGCCTTCGGCGAACAGCTGAAGCGCGGCGCCGAGAAGGCGATCGCCGACATCAACGCCAAGGGCGGTGTCAACGGCAAGCAGCTGAAGCTCGAGATCGGCGACGACCAGTGCGATCCGAAGCAGGCCGTCCAGGTTGCCAACGACCTGGTGAAGAAGGGCGTCGCCTTCGTCGCCGGCCATTTCTGCTCCGGCTCCTCGATCCCGGCCTCGGACATCTATGCCGAGGAAGGCATCGTCCAGATCACCCCGGCCTCGACCAATCCGGACTTCACCGAAGTTCCGGCCTCGAAGGGGGTCAAGACCATCTTCCGCACCTGCGGTCGTGATGACGCCCAGGGCGTCTTCGCCGGTCCGTGGCTGGCCAAGACCTATGCCGGCAAGAAGGTCGCCATCCTCGACGACAAGTCGGCCTATGGCCAGGGTCTCGCCAACGAGACCGCCAAGAACTTCGAGGCGAGCGGTGGCACCATCACCATCCGCGACACCTACACCGCCAAGGAGAAGGACTTCTCGGCGCTGATCAGCAAGCTGAAGGACGCCGCGATCGACGTCGTCTACATCGGCGGGTATCACAACGACGTGGGCCTGATCACCCGCCAGTCGCGCGAGCAGGGTTTCAACGCCGACATCGTTTCGGCTGACGCCCTCAACACGGCCGAGTTCTGGTCGATCTCCGGCCCGGCCGGCGAAGGCGTGCGCTACAGCGACGGCGCCTCTGCGGTCAATCTCGACTCCGCCAAGGACGTCGTGGCGGCGTTCCGAGCCGAGAACTACGAGCCGGAAGGCTATACCCTAAACTCCTATGCTGCGATCCAGGCTTGGGCGGAAGCCGCCAATAAGGCTGGCAGCGTCGAGGGTGCCAAGGTGGCCGACGCGCTCCGCGCCGCGCCGATCCCGACTGTGCTGGGCGAACTCTCGTTCAACGAAAAGGGTGACCTGACCAAGGTCAACTACGCCTGGTATGTCTGGGGTGCCGACGGCAAGGCCGTTCAGGAGCCCCTGAACTAAGCCCCGGCTCTGAAGCCAAACTGGGAAAAGCCCGGGCCTCGGCCCGGGCTTTTTCTTTGCCGGGTTCAGCATAGTTTGTGGTTGGCGGGGGCCCCATGCCGGCTATATGGTAGGCTCCTTCCCGGACCCGCCGCGTTTTGGCGGGTTCCGGCGTTTCTGCGGAGATAATGAGGAATATGGCCGAGAAGATCGCCATCGCCAGTGACCATGCCGGGTTCGAGCTGAAAGCTGTTTTGAAGCAAGAGCTTGAAAAGCTTGGCTTCGAGCCGCTGGACCTTGGCACGGACGGCCCGGCCTCGGTGGACTACCCGGATTTCGGCAACAAGCTCGCCGTTGCCCTCGAGGGCGGCGCGGCGCGGCGCGGCGTTCTCGTTTGCGGCTCCGGCATCGGCATCTCGATCGCCGCCAACCGGCATACCCATATCCGGGCGGCTCTCTGCCATGACGCGCTCTCGGCGCGCCTGTCGCGCCAGCATAACGACGCCAATGTGCTCTGCCTCGGTGCCCGCCTCATCGGGGTCGATGTCGCTCGGGACTGTTTGGCGGTGTTTCTTGGGACAGATTTCGAAGGTGGCCGTCACCAGAATCGTGTCGCCAAACTCGGCTAGCGAGGCCGAGGCGCCGGCGTGGCGGAAGCCCCACGCCAGGAAGCGGCGGTGATGGTCATGAACTGAAGGACAAAAGCGAAATGAGCAGCAATTGCAAGCCGATGCCGGGCTTTTTCGACAAGGCTCTGGCGGCCCAGGACCCCGAGATCTTCGCCGCGATCGGCAAGGAACTGACGCGCCAGAAGGACCAGATCGAACTGATCGCCTCGGAGAACATCGTCTCCCGGGCGGTCCTCGAGGCTCAGGGCTCGGTCCTCACCAACAAATATGCCGAGGGCTATCCGTCGCGCCGCTATTACGGCGGCTGCGAATATGTCGACATCGCCGAGGAACTGGCGATCAACCGCGCCCGGCAGCTGTTCAACTGCAAGTTCGCCAATGTGCAGCCGCATTCCGGCGCCCAGGCGAACCAGGCCGTCTTCATGGCGCTGCTGCAGCCGGGCGATACCTTCATGGGTCTCAACTTGGCCGCGGGCGGTCACCTGACCCACGGTTCGCCGGCCAACCAGTCGGGCAAGTGGTTCAAGCCGGTGCCCTATACCGTTGACCCGGCGACCCTGCGCATCGACATGGACGAGGTCGAGAAGCTGGCCCTCGAAGCCAAGCCGAAGCTGATCCTGGCCGGCGGTTCGGGCTATCCCCGGGTCTGGGATTTCGCCCGCTTCCGCAAGATCGCCGATGCGGTCGGTGCCTATTTCATGGTCGATATGGCGCATTTCGCCGGGCTGGTCGCGGCCGGCCTGCATCCGAGCCCGTTCCCGCACGCCCATGTCGTCACCACGACGACGCACAAGACCCTGCGCGGTCCCCGTGGCGGCATGATCCTCGCGGATGACGAGGATCTGGGCAAGAAGATCAACTCAGCTGTCTTCCCAGGCCTGCAGGGTGGCCCGCTGATGCATGTCATCGCCGCCAAGGCCGTCGCCTTCGGCGAGGCGCTGAAGCCGGAATTCAAGGTCTATGCCCAGCAGGTCATCGACAATGCCAGGGTGCTGGCCGAAACCGTGATCGAAGGCGGCTTCGCCATCACCACCGGCGGCACCGACAACCATCTGATGCTGGTCGATTTGCGACCGAAGAAGCTGACCGGCAAGGCGGCCGAACTGACCCTCGACCATGCCGGCATTACCTGCAACAAGAACGGCATTCCCTACGACACCGAAAAGCCGATGATCACTTCGGGCATCCGTCTCGGCACGCCCGCCGGCACGTCGCGCGGCTTCGGTACCGGGGAATTCCGTCAGATCGGCAAACTGATCTGCCGCGTGCTGGATGGGCTCGCGGCCAATCCCGAGGATAATTCGGCGGTCGAGAAAGCCGTGCGCAAGGAGGTTGAGACCTTGTGCCGCCAGTTCCCGATCTATCCGAACTGACAATCGGGGCAAAAGGGGAAAGAGGGGACCAATGCGCTGCCCGTTCTGCGGCAATGAAGACACCCAGGTAAAGGATTCGCGGCCGACCGATGACAACGCCGCCATCCGCCGGCGCCGGCAATGCAGCAATTGCGGCGCCCGCTTCACCACCTTCGAGCGCGTGCAGTTGCGCGAGCTCGTCGTGGTGAAGGGCAATGGGCAGCGCGAACCCTTTGATCGTGAAAAGCTGCTGCGTTCCATGCAGATCGCACTCAGGAAGCGCCCGGTGGATGCCGAGCGGCTCGAACGGGTGGTGAACGGCATCGTCCGGCGCCTGGAAAGCTCGGGCGAACCCGAGATCCAGACCTCGATGATCGGTGAGGCGGTGATGGACGCCCTCGCCAATCTCGACAAGGTCGCCTATGTGCGCTTTGCCTCGGTCTATCGCAATTTCCGCGAGGCGAAGGATTTCGAGACCTTCGTCGGCAAGCTCGGTGGCGAAGCCGACTAAGCCGGCCGGCGACCTCGATCGCGGCCATATGGCGGCCGCGTTGGGGCTTGCCCGGCGCGGCCTCGGCCGGACCTGGCCCAATCCCAGCGTCGGCTGTGTCATCCTGGATGCGGCGGGGGAAGTCGTCGGCCGTGGCTTCACGCGGCCGACCGGCCGGCCCCATGCCGAGACGGAAGCCCTCAAGGAAGCAGGCGACCGGGCCCGGGGCGGGACGGCCTATGTCTCCCTGGAGCCCTGCGCCCATCATGGCGAGACGCCGCCCTGTGCCGAGGCGCTGGCCAAGGCCGGCATCGCGCGCTGCGTCGTCGCCGTCGGCGATCCGGATCCGCGTGTCGCCGGCGGCGGCATCGCCATCCTGGAGAGGGCCGGGATCGAGGTCGTCCGCGACGTGCTCCGGGACGACGCTGCTGAACTCAATGCCGGCTTCTTCAGGCGGGTGATTGCGGGGCGTCCGCTGGTCACGTTGAAGCTGGCCACGACCCTGGACGGCAAGATCGCCACCTTGAGCGGAGAGAGCAAATGGATCACCGGGCCGCAGGCGCGGGCCATCGGGCACCAGCTCCGCGCCAGCCATGACGCCATCTTGGTGGGGTCCGGCACGGTGCTGGCCGACGACCCGGAACTGGCCTGCCGCCTGCCGGGGCTGGGTGCGCGGTCGCCGGTCCCGGTCATCCTGGATGGCAGGCTGCGCCTGCCGCTCTCGGCCAGATTGGCGCGGCCGGGTACCTGGCTGGTGACGCGGGCTGATCACGGCCCGGCAACCCTGGCGCCCTATCGCCAGGCCGGCATGGAGGTCATTCAGGTGGGCGATGGCGAGGGCGGACTGGATATGGCGTCCTTGATGCTGGCGCTTGGGCGCCAGGGATTGACCCGCCTGCTGGTCGAAGGTGGCGCCGGCGTTGCAACCGCCCTCATCCGCCAGGATCTGGCGGATCGCCTGGCCTGGTTCCAGGCGCCGCTGGTGCTCGGCAATGACGGCATGGCTGCCATCGCCGGGATGGCGGTGAGCCAGCTTGACCGAGCACACCGCTTTACGCTTCTGTCGCGCCAGGAAGCCGGCGAAGACAGCTTCGCGTTTTATCGTCGCAACGGGTCATAACAAGCAGAATTTAAAGCATGTTCACTGGAATTGTGACCGATCTCGGCAAGGTGCGGGCGATCAGGGACGGTACTGTCCGGCGCCTCGAAATCGCCACCGCCTATGAGACCGGCGACATCGCCCTTGGTGCTTCCGTGGCCTGCAATGGCTGCTGCCTCAGCGTGGTGGAGAAGGGGCCCGGCTGGCTCGCTTTCGAGGCGGCGCAGGAGACCCTCGCGGTCACCACCCTCCGGGATTGGCAGCCCGGTACCGAGGTCAATCTCGAGCGGCCGATGAAGATCGGCGACGAACTGGGCGGCCATATCGTTGCCGGCCATGTCGACGGGATCGGCACGGTCACGCGCGCGGTCGAGGATGGCGGATCTCTGAGATTAACCGTCGAAGCACCTGAAAATCTGGCAAAATATATTGCCTCCAAGGGCTCGGTGACGATCGATGGCGTGTCGCTGACGGTGAACGAGGTGGCGGGGAACAGCTTCGGCGTCTGCCTAATCCCGATTACCCAGGAGGCAACCAATCTGGGGCGCGCCCGGAGCGGTCAGCGGGTCAATCTGGAGATCGACCTGATCGCCCGCTATGTCGCCCGCCTTTTGGGCCAGGACGGCAAGTAGACCTGAACGGCGGAAGCCGCTAAGTAAGGCGCCAATCAAACAATCGGGTCCCGGCGGACCCTTTCGGAATATTAGGAATCATGACCGACAAGCCGCATATCATGGTCGTCGAGGCGCGCTTCTACGACGACATTTCCGACGCCCTGTGGGAAGGCGCCGAGCGCGCCCTGAAGGCGGCGGGCGCCAGCTATGAGCGCTTCACCGTGCCAGGCGCCCTGGAAATACCGCCCGCCATCCGCCTCGCCCATCTCGCCGCCGAGGCGGGGACGCTGAAGCGTCCGTTCGACGGTTATGTGGCGTTGGGTTGTGTGCTCAGGGGCGAGACCACCCATTACGACACGGTCTGCAACGAAAGCGCCCGCGGCATCATGGATCTCGGCACCCGCTTCGGCCTTGCCATCGGCAACGGCATCCTGACCTGCGAGACCGAGGAGCAGGCCTGGACCCGGGCCCGCGCCAATGAACTCGACAAGGGCGGCGGCGCTGCCCAGGCGGCCCTTGCCCTGGTCGCCACCCGTCGGCGCCTGGCCCAGGGCTGAGCGATGTCCACCAAGGAAGCAAAGGGCGACAAACCACTCTCTGGCAAGGAACGCAGCCAGCAACTGGCCCTGGAGCGTCGGGCGGCGCGGCTTGCCGCCGTACAGGCGCTCTACCAGTGGGAGCAGACCGGTGCCAAGGCCGAGGCGGTGATTGCCGAATTCGGCGCCCACCGCATGGCAAAGGGCCAAGGCGCCGAGGAAGTGTCCGACCTGGCCCCGGCCGACCGCAAGCTGTTCGCCGAGATCGTGCGCGGCGTTGCCGCGGATGTCGCCCAACTCGACGACATGCTCTCCGCGGTTTTGTCAGAGGAGTGGCGGATCGAGCGGCTGGAATCGATCCTGCGCGCCATCATGCGGGCAGGTGCCTTTGAACTGGTGCACCGGCCGGATGTGCCGCCGCGCGTCGTCATCAGCGAGTATCTGGCGGTCACCGACGCCTTCTTTGGTGATCGCGAGACAGCCATGGTCAATGGGGTTCTCGACAAGCTGGCGCACGAATTGCGGCCGGACGAGATGGGAGCCACGCGCGGTGGCCCAGGCACCAGGTAAGTTGCCCGGAGCCTCAGAACTGCCGGGCGAGTTCGACCTGATCGCCCGCTATTTCGCGCCGCTGAGCGCCGGGATGCCGGGTGCCCTCGGCCTAACCGACGACGCCTGCACCTATGCGCCGCCGCCCGGATACGACCTGGTCCTGACCGTCGATGCGATGGTGGCCGGCATCCATTTCCTGCCCGACGATCCCGCGGCATCGGTGGCGCGCAAGCTGCTGCGGGTCAATCTCTCCGATCTCGCGGCCAAGGGGGCAATGCCGGTCGGCTACCTGATGACGACCGCCTTCACGGCCGAGACCGACGCGGATTGGGTGGCTGGCTTCGCCGCCGGCCTGGCCGCCGATCAGCGCGAGTACGGGATCGGTCTGATGGGCGGCGATACCATTGCGACGCCGGGACCCCTCAGCCTGACATTGACCGCCCTCGGCATCGTCCCGACGGGGCGCGCCCTGCGCCGAAATGGCGCCAGACCGGGCGATGTCGTCCTGGTATCGGGCACCATCGGCGACGGGGCGCTGGGCCTCAAGGTGTTGCGCCACGAGTTCCTTGACCTGCCGCCGGCCGAGCGGCGTTTCCTTGAGGACCGCTATCACCTGCCGCAGCCGCGGCTACGCCTCGGTCAGGCGCTGCTCGCCAGCAACCTGGTCCATGCGATGATGGATGTGTCGGATGGGCTGGTTGGCGACCTCGGACATATTGCCGAGGCATCCGGCGTTGGGGCGATACTGGAAGCGGCGGCGGTGCCGCTTTCCGCGGCCGCTGCCGGCCTGCTGGCCGACGCGCCGGATCTGCTGCCGCTCATCCTGACCGGCGGTGACGATTACGAGCTATTGCTGACGGCGGCGCCCGATGCCGTGAACGACCTCCTCGCCCTCGGCGCCGAGATCGGGACGCCGCTCTCGGTTGTCGGCTGCATCCCGGGCCATGCCGCAGGGGAGAGGCCGGTCCGTGTGATTGATCGCGACGGCGTTGAACTGAACCTGGCCACCGGCGGCTACCGTCACTTTTGAGCGGCGGCTCCCGCCTATTGGTGAATCGCCGGCCTCGTGTAGAGTGTGCCGCTGGGGTTTTCGGTGCGGCGCATGAAGAAACTTCTCATCATCCTGGTGCTTCTGATCCTGCTGGGCGGCGGCGGTGCCGCGGCCTGGTGGTTCTTCCTGCGTCCGCAGGAAGAGGGGGCTGAGCCCGTCGTGGAGGAGGCGCCGCCGCCGGTCCTCAGCCAGATCGGAATTGGTCCGTTTCCGGTTTCCGTGATCAAGGACGGGTCGCCGACGCGCGAATTCTGGTTCCAGATCAATCTGACCTTCGACAACCCGGAAAATCAGGCCTGGGTCAGCGAGCGCCTGCCGCTGGTGCAGGACACGATGATCGCCGAGTTGCACGGCCTGCTGCCGCGCAAGATCGTCGAGCAGGAAGGCTACAACCCCGAATTCCTGCGCGAACGATTGCGCAAGGTTCTGGCGGAGAAGTACGGCACCGGCCGGTTCTATGACGTCACCATCGTCAATATGGAGATCAGGGAGCTGAAATAGCCATCCCGACAGCGCCGATGAATGCTTCCACAAGACATGCCACGCATCGCGTCGTCCTGATCCTGGCGCTGGCCCAGGCGACGGCGATGACCTGCAATTCGATCATGATCGTGACCTCGGCCTTGACCGGGCAGCTGCTTGCCCCCAACGGCGGCATTGCGACCCTGCCGCTGGCCCTGCAGTTCATCGCGACCATGGCGACCACCTTCCCGGCCTCGTTCCTGATGAAGAAGTGGGGGCGCCGGAAGGGCTTCATGCTGGGTGCCTGGATCGGTATCCTGGGCGGTCTGGTCATGGCCGCCGCCGCTTATGCGGCAAACTTCTGGCTGTTTGCGCTTGGCAACACCATCTTCGGCGTGTCGGCGGCCTTTACGCTGTTCTATCGCTTCGCCGCGGCCGAGGCGTCCGACGATGCCTTCCGGCCGAAGGCGATCTCGCTGGTGATGGCGGGCGGCATCATCGCCGCGATCTTCGGCCCGGAACTGGCCAAGCTCGGCCAGGATTTCCTGACGCCGCACATGTTTGCCGGCGGCTTCGTTTTCATCACCTTGCTCTCCGTCCTGGTCGTTCTGCTGCTCCTGCCGCTGCGCCTTCCGCCGGTCGCCGGCGACACGCCGGCAGCGTTGTCGGAAACGCCGCGCCCGCTCTGGGAAATCGCGGCCCAGCCATTGGCCGTCTCGGCCATTGCCGCTGCCATGCTTGGCTATGGCGTCATGTCCTTTGTTATGACGGCAACACCGCTGGCAATGGCGTTCTGCGGTTTCGACCTGGATAGCGGCATCGCCTTTGTCATCCAGTGGCATGTGCTGGCCATGTTCGCCCCCAGCTTCGTCACCGGACACATCATCAAGCGCCTGGGCGAGTTTCGCGTGATGAGCATCGGGGTTGCCTGCTATGCGATCTGCATTGCGATCGGGCTTTATGGCATCGACATCCGGCATTTCTGGGGCGCTCTCGTTCTCCTCGGCCTCGGCTGGAACTTCCTCTATGTCGCCGGCACCAGCCAGCTGACCAAATGCTATCGGCCGAGCGAGCGGGCGAAGGTGCAGGCCTTCAACGATTGCGCCACCTTTTCCGGCGTGGCGCTCTGTTCGTTCGTCGCCGGGACGGTCGAACAGGTCTTCGGCTGGGATTGGGTGCTGCTGGGCGCCATCGTGCCGGTCGCGCTGATCGCGCTGGCACTCGCCTATGGCTATCATCAACATTATCGGGTGGTTCGGGTTTGACCCGCGGATGACGGTGTGAGGGAAAACGGCATATGAGCGATAACGCGACTGAAGAATATGACGGCCGCATGCTGACGCTTCTGCAGATGGTCTGGGGCGAGGGCTTTCTGTCGCCCGGCGGGCCGCAGGCGGTGCGCGAGATCATGAGCGGTGTGGCACTCGAGGGAAAGCGCGTGCTCGATATCGGCTGCGGCCTGGGCGGGCTCGACCAGGTACTTCTTACGCTGGGTGCCGCCCATGTCACCGGCCTCGATGTCGCCGGCCTCATCGTCGAGATGGGCCAGGAGCGGATCCGCCGCGCCGGGCTTGCCAACCGCATCGAGATCAAGCTGGTGGAGCCTGGCCCGCTGCCCTTCGCTGACAACAGCTTCGATATCGTCTTCGGCAAGGACGCCTGGCTGCACATCCCGGACAAGGCAGCGCATTTTGCCGAGATTCACCGCGTCCTCAAGCCGGGTGGCCGCATCGCCGCCGGCGACTGGATGAAATCGCCTGGCCCCTACAGCCGTGACATGGAATACTTCTTCGAGATGGAGGGGCTTACCTACCATCTGGTGACGCTGGCGGAGTATGGCACCCTGCTGCACGCGGCGGGCTTCGTCGACGTGAAGCTCGAAGACATCACCGAGATCTACCGGCGCGAGGCCCAGGACGAACTCGCCCGCATGAAGGGGGAACTGGCCCCGGTCATGCTGGCGGAACTGGGTGAGGCGGGAAACGCCCATTTTCTGGAGGATTGGCGCTCGCTCACCGTCGTCCTCGACAAGGGCGAATTGCGGCCGGCCCGCATCTGGGCGACCAAGCCGGCGTGATCGCCGCCGGCTCTCCGGGCTTCCCTTGGGTAACATTGCGGAGGTAACATCCCCGGCCGGATGATGTCGCCACCTGATATGCGGCAGCGACAATGGGTGAATGGTCTACCGCAATGACGGTTACGCACGAGCCTTGGCTCGTTCTGCTATCGATCCTGATTGCCATCCAGGGCAGCTTCGTCGGCCTGCGCCTGGCCGTGCAGATTCCGTTGGCCGTCGGTATGCGTCGACGTGCACTCCTGGCAGGTGCTGCCCTGTCGCTCGGCATCGGCATCTGGTCGATGCACTTCATCGGCATGCTGGCGGCACGCTTGCCGGCCGAGATCGACTTTCTCGTCTTTCCGACCCTGCTCTCCTTCCTGGTCTGCGTCCTTGTCGTCGGCCTCGCGCTGGTGGCGGTGGCTATCGAGGGCCGCGCCGCCTGGCGTCTCGCGGCATCGGCCATCTTCATGGGGGCAGGGATCGCCACCATGCACTATATCGGCATGAGCGCCCTCCATGGTGCGGCGCATCTCGACCACGCCGCCTGGTCGGTCGTTGCCAGTGTCGGCATCGCCATTGTCACCTCGGGTGGTGCGCTATGGCTTGCCTTCGAGGGCGGCCGGCGCGTGGTCTTGCCGGTTTCCGCCTCGGCGGTGGCGCTTGGGCTTGCCATATCGGGCATGCACTACACGGCGATGGCGGGTTTGACCCTGCACCCGCTGGGATTGCCGGCGGCGGCGCAATCGCCGGTTCTCTCCAGCGATCTTCTCGCCATCCTGGTGGCGGTGGTCGCCTTCCTGGTGACCGGCATCTTCTTTCTGATCCTGGTGCCCGACCGCGCCGCGCGGCTTGCCATCGAGCCGGGACCGGCGGCGGCGCCATCATTGCCAATGGTTCCGAAAATGCCCGCCGACCTGCCGCAGACCACCTCGCTGGGGCCGCTGGGCGGGGCCGGCAGCGCGCCGCTGCGCTACAGCGACCGGATCCCGGCCGAGCGCGACGGGGTCACGCTGATGGTTCCGGCCGACCAGATCCTGGCGGTCCATGCCAATGCCCACTACACCTATATCTTCACCGGCGCGGACCAGCTCTTCTGTTCGCTCTCGATCGGCGAGGTCGAGCGTCGGCTGGATCCCGGCCAGTTTGCCCGGGTGCATCGCAGCCACATCGTCAGCCTGCGCCATGTGGCCGCCCTCCGGCGGGTGGGTGATCACGGGGTGGTGCAGTTGAATTCCAGGCCGCCGGTCGACGTACCGGTGAGCCGCGCCAAGATCCCGACCCTGCGCCGCATCCTGTCGATGCCAGAGCCGCCGACCCTGAGCGAAGCGGCCTCCTGACCTGACTCATCCTGCTGCGCCGCAACAAGGTGCGGGGCGCAATGGCCGTGATTGCGCCTCAGTTCCGGAATTTCGTGAATATTGTCAGCAGTACTGACGCAGTTCATGCGGCAATCCGGCGTTTGATGCGCGTTCCGGTAGGTTGATGCATGCAAAATTGCCGCCGCACCGCAGCATCCGCCACTTTTCCTCCCAACAACAAGAATCACTCAAGGGAGGAGCTGCGCAATGATTCCGGGTGCCTTCGACTATCACCGGCCCAAGAGCGTGGCCGAGGCCATCGCCCTGCTCAATGATCTGGGCGACGACGCCAGGCCGATCGCCGGCGGCCATTCCCTGATCCCCATGATGAAGATGCGCCTCGCCAGCCCGAGCCATCTCGTTGACCTCCGGGGGCTCGCCGACCTTGCCTTCATTCGGGCGGAGGGGGGCGAGGTGGTGATCGGCGCCATGACCACCCAGCATCAGGTCATCGCCTCGGCCGATCTTGCCGCCCGGCTGCCGCTGCTGCGCGAGACCGCGCTGCAAATCGCCGATCCGCAGATCCGCTATCTCGGTACCATCGGCGGCAATGTCGCCAATGGCGATCCCGGCAACGACATGCCGGCCGTCATGATGTGCCTTGATGCGCAATACGAGGTGCAGGGCCAGGGTGGCAGCCGCCGCGTGGCGGCGCGGGAGTTCTATCAGGGAGCCTATTTCACCGCGCTGGAGCCGGGCGAATTGGTGACGGCGATCCGCATCCCGGTGCCGCCGGCCGGTCACAAGGCGGCCTATGAGAAGCTGAAGCGCAAGATTGGCGACTATGCCATTGCGGCGGCGGCCGTCTTGCTGGAAGTGTCGGGTGGCAAGATCACCCGCGCCAGCATCGCGCTTACCAATGTCGGGGAAACGCCCCTGCTGGCTGATGCCGCGTCCGACCTGCTGGTCGGCCAGGCGCCGGACAAGGCGTTGTGCAAGAAGGCGGGTCAGGCCGCGGCAGCGATCGCCGCGCCGGCCAGTGACGCCCGCGGCCCTGTCGCCTATCGCCGCCAGATGGCAGGCATCATGACCGAGCGCGCGCTCATCCGCGCCCTCGGCCTGTGAGGAGCAAAAAAAATGGCGAAATCCCATGTGAAGATGACCATCAACGGCAAGCCGGTCGAGGCGCTGGTCGAGCCGCGGACGCTTTTGATCCATTTCCTGCGCGAACAACTGGGCCTGACCGGGCCGCATATCGGCTGCGAAACCACGCATTGCGGCGCCTGCACGGTCGATCTCGACGGCAAGTCGGTCAAGGCCTGCACCATCTTCGCGGTCCAGGCCGATGGCGGCGAGATGCTGACCATCGAGGGCATGGCCAACCCGGACGGTTCGCTGCATGTGCTGCAGGAAACCTTTCGCGAGCATCATGGCCTGCAATGCGGCTATTGCACGCCCGGCATGATCACCCGCGCCCATCGCCTGCTGCAGGAGAACAAGGATCCCAGCGAGAGCGAGATCCGCCACGGCATTGCCGGCAATCTCTGCCGCTGCACCGGCTACCAGAACATCGTGAAGGCCATCCAGGCCGCCGCCGCCAAGCTCAATGGCCGCGAATTCAAGGAGGCCGCGGAATGAACGACATGACCCCCAATCAGAAGGAACGCGCCGACAAGCTGGAAGGCATGGGCTGCAAGCGAAAGCGCGTCGAGGACGTGCGCTTCGTCCAGGGCAAGGGCAATTACGTCGACGACCTGAAGCTGCCCGGCATGGTGTTCGGCGATTTCGTCCGCTCGCCCTACGCCCATGCGCGGATCAAGAAGATCGACGTCTCCAAGGCATTGGCCCTGCCGGGTGTGAAGGCGGTGCTGACGGCGGCGGAACTGAAGCCGCTGAAGCTGCATTACATGCCGACGCTGGCCGGCGACGTGCAGGCGGTGCTGGCGGAAGAAAAGGTCCTGTTTCAGAACCAGGAAGTAGCCTTCGTGGTGGCCGAGGACCGCTATATCGCGGCGGATGCCATCGAACTGGTCGAGGTGGAATACGAGGAACTGCCGGTCGTGATCGACCCCTTCAAGGCGATGGCGCCGGATGCGCCGCTGCTGAGGGAGGACATCAAGGACAAGACCGACGGCGCCCATGGCAAGCGCAAGCACCACAACCACATCTTCACCTGGGAGGTGGGCGACAAATCAGCGACCGATGCCGTCTTCGCCAAGGCCGAGGTGACGGTGAAGGAGATGATCTCCTACCAGCGGGTGCATCCCTGTCCGCTGGAGACCTGCGCCGCCGTGGCGTCCATGGACAAGATCAAGGGCGAACTGACCCTCTGGGGTACCTTCCAGGCGCCGCATGTGATCCGCACGGTGGGATCGCTGCTCTCCGGCATTCCGGAGCACAAGATCCATGTCATCGCGCCGGATATCGGCGGCGGCTTCGGCAACAAGGTCGGCGCCTATCCCGGTTATATCTGCGCCATCGTCGCCTCCATCGTGCTGGGCCAGCCGGTGAAATGGGTCGAGGACCGCATCGAAAATCTGTCGGCGACCGCCTTTGCCCGCGACTATCACATGACGACGGAACTGGCCGCGACCAAGGACGGCCGGATCACCGGCATGCGCGTCCATGTGCTGGCTGATCACGGCGCCTTCGATGCCTGCGCCGACCCCAGCAAATACCCGGCCGGTTTCTTCAACATCGTCACCGGCTCCTATGACATCCCGGTGGCGCATCTTTCCGTCGACGGCATCTATACCAACAAGGCACCGGGCGGGGTCGCCTATCGCTGCTCGTTCCGCGTGACCGAGGCGTCCTACTGCATCGAGCGGATCATGGATGTGCTGGCCCAGAAGCTGGGCATGGACCCGGCCGAACTCCGCCTCAAGAACTTCGTGCGGCCGGAGCAGTTCCCGTATCAATCTGCCCTCGGCTGGGAATACGATTCCGGCGATTATCACACCGCGATGCAGAAGGCACTGAAGGCCGTCGGCTATGACCAGCTGCGTGCCGAGCAGAAAGCCAAGCGCGAGGCCTTCAAGCGCGGCGAGACCCGGGAATTGATGGGAATCGGGGTTGCCTTCTTCACCGAGATCGTGGGGGCGGGACCCTCGAAGAACTGCGACATCCTCGGCATCGCCATGTTCGATTCGGCCGAGATCCGCATCCATCCCACCGGCTCGATCATCGCCCGCATGGGTACCAAGAGCCAGGGCCAGGGGCACGAAACGACCTATGCCCAGATCCTGGCGACAGAGCTCGGCATTCCCGCCGCCGATATCATGATCGAGGAGGGGAATACCGACACGGCGCCCTATGGCCTCGGCACCTATGGCTCGCGCTCGACCCCGGTTGCGGGCGGCGCCATCGCCATGGCGGCCCGGAAGATCCGCGCCAAGGCGCAGATGATCGCGGCGCATCTGCTGGAAGTTTCGGAATACGATCTCGAATGGGATATCGACGGCTTCCGGGTCAAGGGCGCGCCGGACAAGTTCAAATCGATGAAGGAGATCGCCTGGGCGTCCTACAACAGCCCGCCGGCAGGGCTGGAGCCGGGGCTGGAGGCGGTCAACTACTACGATCCGCCCAACATGACCTATCCCTTCGGCGCCTATATCTGTGTGGCCGATGTCGATGTCGATACCGGCAGCACCAAGATCCGGCGTTTCTACGCACTCGACGATTGCGGCACGCGCATCAATCCCATGATCATCGAGGGCCAGGTGCATGGCGGCCTCACCGAAGCCTTCGGCATCGCCATGGGCCAGGAGATCCGCTATGACGAGACGGGCAATGTCGTCACCGCCTCGCTGATGGACTACTTCCTGCCGACGGCCGTCGAGACGCCAAAATGGGAAACCGATTTCACCGTTACCCCTTCGCCGCACCATCCGATCGGCGCCAAGGGGGTGGGCGAAAGCCCCAATGTCGGCGGCGTGCCCTGCTTCTCGAACGCGATCAACGATGCGTTCTCGTTCCTCGGCTCGACGCATATCCAGATGCCGCATGACAACTGGCGCACCTGGATGGCGGCGGAGAAGCTGGGCCTGCATGGCTGAGGCATAGGCGCCATGCCGGCAGGACTTCCCGGCGATCGCGACGAGATCGCCCGCCTTCTGGTCGAAGCGGGTTACATACCGGATGCCGAATTGCCGACCGCCATCTGGCTGATGGGCCTGCTGGGACGGCCCCTGCTGCTGGAGGGCGAGGCGGGTGTCGGCAAGACGGAGGTGGCGAAAGCCCTCTCCGCCTTGCTGGCAACGCCGCTCATCCGCCTGCAATGCTATGAGGGCCTCGACCAGCAGGCGGCCCTCTATGAATGGAACTATCAGCGGCAATTGCTGGCGATCAAGGCACGCGAGCAATCAGGCGACGCGGCGGCGGTCGAACGGCACGTGTTCGGACCGGAATATCTGCTGGAGCGGCCGCTGCTGACGGCGATCCGGCAGGACAAGCCACCCGTCCTGCTGATCGACGAGATCGACCGGGCCGACCAGGAATTCGAGGCGCTGCTACTGGAGGTGCTGTCGGATTTCCAGATCTCGATTCCGGAACTCGGCACAGTGACGGCCAAGGCGCGGCCCTTCGTCATCCTGACCTCGAACGGCACGCGCGAGCTGTCCGACGCCCTGCGCCGGCGCTGCCTGTACCATCACATCGACTATCCCGACGAGGCGCGCGAGGCTCGCATCATCCGCACGCGCCTGCCTGCGATCGACAGCGACCTTGCTGCCCAGATCGCGGCTGTCATCGCGCGCCTGCGCAAGGAGAACCTGGTGAAGGTGCCGGGGGTGGCCGAGACACTGGACTGGGCGGCAGCACTCATGGGCCTCGGCATCCGGGATCTCGGCGCCAATGTCGAAGCGGCCTATGCGGTGATCGCGACATTGATCAAGACGGAGCAGGACCGCGCCGCCCTGCCGCGCGAGGTCTGGGTGCGCCTGCTGGAGCGGGTGGCATGAGCGTGGCAACGGTCCAGGCACAGGATGCCGGCGCGCTGATGCGCCGAAACCTCATCCGATTCCTGCGGACCTTGCGCGGCTATGGCTTCGGTGTGGGCCCCGCCGACAGTGCCGATGCCCTGACAGCCCTGGCGGCGGGCGCCGGCGCCAACCCGCATCTCTGGCGCCAGGCGCTGAAGACGATCTGCTGCCGCAATGCGCGGCAATGGTCGGCCTTCGATGAAATTTTCGATGCCTTCTGGCAGCGGCGCGAGATGCGCACGCTGTTGCGCCAGAGGGATTTGCCCCATAAACCGCGCGGTCCGACGTTCACGCAGGCCGGGCAGGGGGGCGGCCGTCCCGCCGGGCTGCAGGTCGAGGCCTGGCGGCGCGGACAATCTGGGGATGATGCCGCGCGACCGGCCGAGAGTCCGAGCGACGGCGCCTCGCAGCAGGACGCCAGGCGCCAGGCCGATTTCAAGGATTTGGCCGATCCCGAGGCCTTGCGGGCGGCAGAAGAGGTGGCGGTTTTGCTGGCGGCGTCGCTACGGGCGAGGCGCACGCGCCGCTTCCGGCGCGCAGCAAGGGGGCAAGTCGATCTGCGTCGCACCATCCGCCGCAGCGTCGCGCGGGGCGGCGTACCGATCGATCTCGTGCGTCGCCGGCGCCGCGAGGAACCGATGCGGATCGTGGCGCTGCTCGACGCCTCAGGTTCGATGGAACCCTATCTGCGCGCCTTTGCGCGTTTCCTGCGCGGCCTCGTCATGCACGCGCGCGTGGCGGACGCCTACCTCTTCCATACCCATCTCGTCCATGTGACGCCGGCACTCAAGGAGCGGGATCCGCAGCGCGCCATCGACCGGATGGTGCTGATGGCCCAGGGGTTGGGCGGTGGCACCCTGATTGGCGAAAGCCTTGCCGCCTTCAATGCGCGCTATGCCCAATCGGCACTCAAGGGTCGCGCCTGCGTCATCATCCTGTCCGATGGCTTCGATGCGGGCGATCCCGATCTGCTGGCGACGGAACTGGCGCAGTTGAAGCGCCGCTGCCGGCGCCTCGTCTGGCTCAACCCCCTGCTCGGCACAGCTGGCTACCGGCCGGAAGCGCGCGGCATGCAGGCGGCCTTGCCCTATGTCGATCTTTTCGCCAGCGCCCACAATCTCGACAGCCTGGCGGCCCTCGCGCCGCAACTGGCGCGGCTCTAGGAGGCCGGCATGGTCAGCAGCGACAATATCCTCGACCTCGTCAGCAGCATGAAGGGCGGCAGCAGGCCGTTTGCCATGGCGACCGTGGTGCGTACAGTGGCGGCGACGGCGGCGAAGCCGGGCGCCAAGGCTGTGATCCTGGCAGATGGCTCGATCGAGGGTGGCTGGATCGGTGGCGGCTGCGCGCGCGCCGCGGTGCTGAAGGCGGCACAGGCATCCCTCGAGGATGGCCGACCGCGCCTGGTCTCGATCCAGCCGATGGACCTCCTCAAGGATCAGGGATTGCGGCCCGGCGATGAGCGCTCCGGCATCGCCTTTGCCAAGAACATGTGCCCGAGTCAGGGGACCATGGATGTTTTTGTCGAGCCGTTCCTGCCGCAACCGCGGCTGGTCGTCTGCGGGGCAAGCCCGGTCGCGGTGGCGCTGGCGCGTCAGGCGAGCGGGCTTGGCCTTGCCTTGACGATCGCGGCGCCGCCTGCAGAACTGGCGACCTTTCCGGGCACCGATGGCAGCCGCCTCGACACCTACGACCTAGCCGCCCTGCCAGCCGGCGAGCGTTTCATCGTGGTGTCGACCCAGGGCAAGGGCGACAGTGCCGCCCTCAAGGCAGCGCTGTCGGTTGAGGCCGACTATGTCGCCTTCGTCGGCAGTCCGAAAAAGGCGGCAGCCCTGCGTGCCGAAATGGCGGAGGCGGGCATGCCCCCGGCGCGGCTGGAAGATCTGCGGGCACCGGCCGGCCTCGACCTTGGCGCCATCTCGCCGGAGGAGATCGCCCTTTCCATCCTGGCCGAAATCATCCAGGTCCGGCGGCGCGGACAACGGCGCCAATTGGCCCGGGCCGACGACTCGGCAAGCCGCAGATTGCCTTGATTTTCGCTACATCTAGGGGCGCGCCGGCGGGCGGGCCCAGATATTGCCACGTCTGGGCGATTCCATTAAGGTCGCGGCACTTTGAGTGACCGCTGCAGGCTGTTTTGGGGGGCCTGTCAGAGCCAGGAGGCCGTGGTCCAATAAAAGATTGGCACGGCCTTTCCTCTGGGTACCCGAGGCAGGCACTAGGCGTCGGCCCAAGAATGAATGAAGTTCTGATGGAGGGGATGCACTAATGAATTCGTTACTCTGGTTGGTCATCGGATGCGGCGTGCTCGCGCTGATCTATGGCATCTGGGCGACCCGGTCCGTGCTGGCGGCAAGCGCCGGCACCGCACGCATGCAGGAAATTGCCGCGGCGGTACAGGAAGGGGCGCAGGCCTATCTCAACAAGCAATACACCGCGATCGGCATCGTCGGCGTCATCGTGGCGGTGATCCTCGGGTTGGCGCTGTCCGGGCTTTCGGCCCTTGGCTTCGTCATCGGCGCCGTGCTCTCGGGCCTCGCCGGCTATATCGGCATGAATGTCTCGGTGCGCTCGAATGTCCGCACGGCGGAAGCCGCGCGCCAGGGCATGTCGCAGGCGCTCGACATCGCTGCCAAGGCAGGTGCCATCACCGGCATGCTGGTGGTCGGTCTGGGCCTGCTCGGCGTCGCCGGCTACTACATGTTCCTGCAGTCGATTGGCACGGAAATGCGCCCGATGCTGGAGGCCCTGGTCGGTCTCTCCTTCGGCGCCTCGCTGATCTCGATCTTCGCGCGTCTGGGTGGTGGTATCTTCACCAAGGGTGCCGATGTCGGCGCCGATCTCGTGGGCAAGATCGAGGCGGGCATCCCCGAGGATGACCCCCGCAACCCGGCCGTGATCGCCGACAATGTGGGCGACAATGTGGGCGATTGCGCCGGCATGGCCGCCGACCTGTTCGAGACCTTTGCCGTGACGGTGGTCGCCACCATGCTGCTGGGCTCGATCTTCTATACCGGTGTCGCGCAGGAGCAGTTGATGCTGCTGCCGCTGCTGGTCTGCGGCGCCAGCATCGTCGGTTCCGTCATCGGTACCTTCTTCATCAAGCTGGGCTCCAGCAACAACATCATGGGTGCCCTCTATAAGGGCCTCATCGCAGCCAGCGTGATCTCGATCGCACTCATCGCGCTGCTGATCAACCAGGTGACGGGCTTCGGCCAGATTGGCGATTCGCCGTTGACCGGCACCGCCATGTTCTGGTGCGCCGTGATCGGCCTTGCCGTGACCGGGCTCCTGGTCTGGATCACCGAGTACTACACCTCGACGGCCTACCGCCCGGTGAAGTCGGTCGCCCAGGCGTCGACCACCGGCCATGCCACCAACATCATTCAGGGTCTTGCGGTTTCGATGGAAGCCTGCGCGCTGCCGGTGCTGGTGATTTCGGCGGCCATCATCGCGGCCTATGCCCTGGGGGGGCTCTATGGCATCGCCATGGCTGCCACCACGATGCTGTCGCTGGCCGGCATCATCGTGGCACTCGACGCCTATGGCCCGGTGACCGACAATGCCGGCGGCATCGCCGAAATGGCGGAACTGCCGCCCGACGTGCGCAAGGTGACCGACGCGCTGGACGCGGTCGGCAACACCACCAAGGCGGTCACCAAGGGGTACGCGATCGGTTCTGCCGGTCTCGCCGCCCTGGTGTTGTTCGCAGCCTATACCGAGGACCTGAAGCACTATTTCCCGGACCTCAGTGATGCGATCAAGTTCGAGCTCAACAACCCCTATGTGGTCATCGGCCTGTTCATCGGCGGCGCCCTGCCGTTCCTGTTCGGTGCCATGGGCATGATGGCGGTGGGCCGGGCCGCAGGTGCGGTCGTGGTTGAAGTTCGCCGGCAGTTCAAGGAAATCCCCGGCATCATGGAAGGCAAGGCCAAGCCGGAATACGGCAAGGCGGTCGCCATGCTGACCACGGCGGCGATCAAGGAGATGATCGTCCCGTCGCTGCTGCCGGTGGTGGCACCGATCGTGCTCTATTTCGTGATCGCGGCTGTTGCCGGCCAGGCGGCGGGCTTCATCTCGCTCGGCGCCATGCTGCTCGGCACGATCGTGACGGGTCTCTTCGTTGCCATCCAGATGACCTCTGGTGGCGGCGCCTGGGACAATGCCAAGAAGTACATCGAGGACGGCCATCACGGCGGCAAGGGCTCTGACGCCCACAAGGCCGCGGTGACCGGCGACACGGTCGGCGATCCCTACAAGGATACGGCCGGTCCCGCGGTCAACCCGATGATCAAGATCACCAACATCGTAGCACTTCTGCTGCTGGCCGCCCTGGCGGCCTGACCGGAGATCGCACGATCCCGACGAGAAAGCCCCGGTCGCGAGACCGGGGCTTTTTCATGTGACCAGCCGCATCCCGTCGGCCGGGATACGGGATGCAATCTCAGTTGCTCGCGCCGGGCAGGGAGGGGCCGGTGCCGCCGGGCGCTTTCGGCGCAGACGAGCTGTCCGGATCGAAACGGCCGAAATTGCCAAGCAATTGTTGGATAATGGTCAATTGGTTGCCGTGGGTGGGAGTCTCGCGGTCGACCATCGCGACCAGGCGGCCGTCATTCCGGTCATAGATCTTGAGGTCGTTGACGATGCCCTCCTGGTCGAACGAGATGGCCAGGACGCCCTGGTCCACGACCTCCGGTTCGAAGAAGGCGGTCTGATGCGTGCGCTTGGATACGTAGTACCAAACTTCCTCGCCAAAGGTCCCGCGCGTCGAGGGCGAGCCCAGCAATTGCTGTACCCTTGCCATGTTGTCCTGGCCGGGCTGGATCTGCACCACCTGGTCCTCGTCCGGCACGTTGCCATGCTGGACGATCTTGGGCGCGCAGGCGCCCAGCGCGAGCGCAAATGCCACGGCTGCCAGCCAGGCGTGTCGCCCCTGATTACCCATCCTGCCCCTGCTGGCCGTCATGCCTGAGAACCCGTACCTTGCGTTGGTGTTGCAACACGCCACCCGCCCCGCTACCGTCGGGCGGATTCTGGGGCCCGGCCGATGCCGGACGTGTGCTCAGCGGAAATTCGCACCCGCGCCGGCGATCGTCAAGGTGCGGCTGCAGATGGCGGAAATGGCGAAAATGGAAGGGACCAGCGCGTGACGTCGCGTACCTTGGGCGATCTCGTGGCCCGGCTCCTTGGCGGAACAAGCGACACAAGGAAGGCGGCGGATAAGCTGTTTCTCCGATTGGTCGGACAGGCGCGCCAGCCGGCCTTTTTCCGGAACATGGCAGTGCCGGATTCGATCGACGGCCGTTTCGAACTGCTGGTGCTGCACCTGTTCCTGGTTTTCCAGCGCCTGAAGCCGGAAGGCGCCAGGGGGGGCGATCTGGCGCAGTCGCTTTATGATGTGGCGATGCAGGATCTCGAAGCCTCGTTGCGCCAGCTCGGCGCCGGGGATGCGGGCGTGGGCAAGAGAATCCGGGTGATGACCGAGGCGATGCAGGGGAGGATCCTGGCTTACGAGAGAGCCCTGGGCGGCTCGCAGCTTGACGTCGAGGCAGCCCTGCGCCGGAATCTTTTTGGCACGAGCGAGCCCGAAATCGATGCGCTGCGACGCATGGCGGCTTACCTTAGGGCGGGCAAGGAACTGGCCGACAGCCAGCCGCTCGACCGGATCCTGCGCGGCGACTTCCAGTTTCCGCCGCCGCCCGTGGTGGAACATGCTGCCGGCGTCACGTTTGACGATTGATCTCGGCCTCCAGAAAGAACTGTAATTGTCTGATAATAAAGAATTTACTGCGCTAATAGATGTCGCCTCGATCGGCCCCCGACCGGTTCGCCGGCAGATCGCGACAACCCCCGCCGATCGTGCAGCAATCGCGCAATCGCTCGGTCTGCTGGCTCTCAACGCGCTGACCGCGGAATTGTCGCTGCGGCGCACGCCAGCCGGACAGATAGAGTTGACCGGCGAATTGCAGGCGGAGGTCGAGCAAGCCTGCGTGGTAACGCTGGAACCCGTGGCCGCGTCGATCTCGGAATCATTCCGCATGCGTTTTGCCGAGGATGCGGCCGAGCCGGATCTTGCCGAGATCGACCTCGATTTCGAGGCGGCGGATCCCCCCGACCCGATTGTCGGGGGAACAATCGATCTGGGCCAAGTGGTTGTCGAGCACCTGGCCTTGGCCCTCGATCCCTACCCGCGCAAGCCGGACGCGGCATTGTCAAAGGAATTTGAGCCCAAACCGGACGAGTTGCCCGAGGCGGCGCCGAAAGCAAAGCCCGACAAGACCCATCGGCCATTTTCAGGGTTGGATAAATTATTGAAATAAAACAAGATATATCCAGAGTGACGCGGATGAACCGGAATTCTTCACGGCGCTGTCGGAGCGATCACCCCCTTGCTATCCCTCGGGAATTTGGTTATCTACCCGCCAATTGGCGGCAGGCGGTGCTGCCTCGTTTTTTTTTGAAGAGAGTGGATCATGGCAGTCCCCAAGAAGAAGGTCAGCAAGTCGCGCCGCAACATGCGTCGTTCCCATCACGCGCTGACCGTGTCGGCTTCGGCCGAATGCCCGAATTGTGGCGAACTGAAGCGCCCGCATCATGTCTGCGGTTCCTGCGGTCATTACGACGGCCGCGAAGTGGTTGCGCAGGGCTCGGAAGCCGAGGCAGCCTAACTCCAGACCCGTTCGCAGCATGGCCGGGAAGGAGTAAGGGGTGAGCGCCAGCCTGGCTATTTCATTGGACGCAATGGGTGGCGACAACGCGCCTGACATGGTGGTCAGGGGTGCCGAGATCGCACGCCAGCGCTTTCCCGATGTCCACTTCCTGCTGTTCGGCGACGAGGCGCGGCTGCAGCCGCTGCTGCGCGAGCTGCCCGAACTCGCCAAGGTCAGCACTATCCGTCATACCGACATTGTCGTCGCCATGGACGACAAGCCGAGCCAGGCGCTTCGCGCCGGTCGAGGTTCCTCGATGCGGCTAGCCATCGACGCCGTTCAGGACGGCGAGGCGGCCGCGGTCGTCTCCGCCGGCAATACGGGTGCCCTCATGGCGATGGCGAAATTCGTGCTGAAGACCATGCCCGGCATTGATCGCCCGGCCATTGCCTCGTTTTTCCCGACCATGCGCTCGGAAAGCGTCATGCTGGATCTGGGTGCCAACGTGCAATGCGACGCCAACAACCTGGTCCAGTTCGCGGTCATGGGAAATGTCTTCGCCCGTGCCGTGCTCGGCGTGCAGCAACCCAGCATGGGCATCCTCAATGTCGGTGCTGAAGAACTGAAAGGCCATGACGCGGTAAAGGTTGCGGCCTCGATGCTTCGCGACGTGCCGCTGCCCGGCCGCTTCGTCGGCTTCGTCGAGGGAGATGACATCGCCAAGGGCACGGTCGACGTTGTGGTGACCGACGGCTTTACCGGCAATATTGCGCTCAAAACCATCGAAGGGACGGTCAAGCTCTATGGCCACTGGCTGAAGCAGACCTTTTCCATGTCGATCTGGTCCAAGCTGGCCTATCTGTTTGCGCGCCCGGCTCTCAACGGCCTGCGCGCCCAGGTTGACCCGCGTCGCTACAACGGGGCGATTCTCATGGGCCTCAACGGCATTTGCGTCAAAAGCCATGGCGGGACGGATTCCTTCGGCTTTGCCAATGCAATTGGCGTGGCGGTCAATATGGTGCAGAACGACGCCATGGAACGGATGCGGCAGGATCTCGCCCAGTTGATGGCGGTGCCGGGTGGCGAAGCCATGGCGGCGGCGCTCTAGATCATGAATACGCGTCGCTCCATCGTCCTGTCGGCCGGCAGTTACCTGCCCAGGAACATCGTCACCAACGCCGATCTGGCGGCGCGCATCGACACCAGTGACGAATGGATCCGGCAGCGCACCGGGATCGGCCAGCGCCACATTGCGGCGGATGGCGAGCTGACCTCGGATCTGGCGGTCCACGCCGCCGAGCAGGCCCTGCACCATGCCGGGCTCCGGGGTGCAGATCTCGACGTCATCGTGCTGGCGACGACGACGCCGGACCATACCTTTCCGGCCACGGCCACCAAGGTCCAGGACCGCCTCGGCATGAAGGGCGGCTTTGCCCTCGACGTACAGGCAGTCTGCTCGGGCTTCGTCTATGCCCTCGCCGTGGCCGACAATTTCCTGCGCTGCGGCCAGGCGAAACGGGCGCTCGTCATCGGCGCCGAGACATTCTCGCGCATCCTCGACTGGAACGACCGCAACACCTGCGTGCTGTTCGGCGACGGCGCCGGTGCGGTGATCCTGGAGGCGGGCGAGGGCGAGGGCAATGCCAAGGACCGCGGCGTCCTATGCACCCATCTCTTCTCCGACGGTGCGCATTACGACAAGCTCTATGTAGATGGCGGCCCATCGGCGACACAAACGACCGGGGTCGTGCACATGGAAGGCAAGGAAGTCTTTCGTCACGCCGTGGTCAATCTGGCGGCGGCGGTCGATGCCGCGATCGCATCTGCCGGCATCAGCCCGGAGGACGTCGACTGGCTGGTGCCGCACCAGGCCAACCGCCGCATCATCGACAGCATGGGCAACAAGCTGAAGCTGCCGCCTGAGAAGGTGGTGGTGACGGTCGATCGTCACGCCAATACCTCGGCTGCCTCGATCCCGCTGGCCTTTGCCGAAGCGGTGAATGACGGCCGCATCCAGCGCGGCCAGTTGGTGCTGATGGAGGCCATGGGCGGCGGCTTCACCTGGGGCTCGGCGCTGATTCGCTACTGAATCCAAGGATTCCCGGCCGCGCGCAGGTTCACACATGGGAGCATAGATCAATATCGCTCTCTAATTGACTGATTTCAGAGTAAACGATACGCTCTCACTGCAATTCGGTGACAGGCCCGGAATATGGCCGTTTGAACGCGAAATCGAACTGGCAGGTGGGGAGATGAAGGGCAACACAATCACGCGCGCGCATCTGGCCGAAGCCGTCTACCAGGAAGTCGGTCTATCGCGGAACGAATCGGCCGAGCTGGTCGACACGGTGCTCGATGAAGTGTCGAACGCGCTGGTGCGTGGCGAGAGCGTCAAGATCTCCTCCTTCGGCAGTTTCCTGGTGCGCATGAAGGGCGAGCGGATCGGCCGCAATCCAAAGACCGGCGAAGAGGTACCGATCAAGCCGCGCCGCGTGCTGGTGTTCCGCGCCTCGCATGTCCTCAAGGACCGGGTCAACAAGGGCGCCGAGAGCAAGGTGCCCGACAATCAGGGCGCAGATAGACAATCATGAGCTCGCCAGCCGAACGAGTCCGGGCCGTGGCGGCCGACGCTGCCGAGTCGCGGACAGCCGCGAAGAACGAGGCCGGCAGGATCGATTCCCGGCGCCCCAGCGCGCGACGGGTCGAGAAGGCTGCCGGTGCGTTCCGCACCATCAGCGAGGTCGCCGACGATCTCGAAGTACCGCAGCATGTCCTGCGCTTCTGGGAAACCAAGTTCCCGCAGATCAAGCCGATGAAGCGCGGCGGCGGCCGGCGCTACTACCGGCCCGAAGACGTGGACCTGCTCCGCGCCATCCGCGGCCTGCTTTACGATCAGGGCTATACCATCAAGGGCGTCCAGAAGCTGATCCGCGAGGGCGCCTTGCGGCTGGGCCCGGACGGACCCGAACTGGACGGTGTCGGTGGTGGCGAGGCGGCCCTGGCGGCCGCAATGGTTGCGGGATCCGCCGAGGATGGCCAGCCGGCGGCAGATCATGCGCTGGATCCGGCCCTTGCCGCCAAGGTGGGCCAGGCGCAGGCCATGCTCGACCTGCCGCTGTTCAAGGCTGCCGCACTGGACGAGCGGCAGATCCGCGAAGTGAAGGCGATCACCGCCGAACTCGAGGAATTGCGCGACCGCCTGCGCAAGGTCCTGGGCTGAGGGGTGGACCGGCAGCTGCCGGTCCATGCCATTGGCCCGCACGGGTCCTTTTCATTGCATGCGCCCATGAGGGTCGCTATATAGGGCCCGCCATCGGCACCCCCTGGTCCGGACCACGTCCGGACCCAGCCGAGCGGCAACGGGGCGGCCGGCGGGCTGTCACCCGAGATTGAGAGTGTCGGAGCGTAGCGCAGCCTGGTAGCGCATCAGACTGGGGGTCTGGGGGTCGCTGGTTCGAATCCAGTCGCTCCGACCATCTCTCTCCTTTATTTCATGATATCAGAAAGTTAACTGATTGGCGCCGGTGCTGAGATGCAGCGTGCGCTGCGGCGCGCAGCGCATCAGATAGGTTCAGTGATTCGCGTCACAAATATGTATGATCTCCGGATCATGTCCTTGCTGCCGACGGCGGCATCGCCATATCGGGGTCATGATGAACGCGCACACTCACAACACTGGCCGATGCAGTATCTCGATTTCGGGGCTGCTGGCCCTCACCGTGCTTTCCTTCACCTCGCCCGTACTGGCTGACGGGCCAGCCGGCGCCGCGACACTTGTCGTCAACAATGCGTCGGCCGGTGACGGCCAGCTTGAGCCCGGTGGCGGTGTCAACGCGGCGGATACCATCCGCACGGGCGCCGGCAGCGCTGCCTTGTTGGCGATGGCGGATGGTACCGAGCTAGCCCTCGGCGAGGAGGCGGAACTGACGGTGCTCGATTTCGTCGGCCAGGCAGCCGACAGCATCGGCAAGTTCACCCTGGAGGTAACATCGGGCGCGGTTCGCTTTGCCACCGGAAGTTTCGCCAAGCCCGCCTACACCATACGGACGCCCTCGGCCGTCGCTGCCGTGCGCGGCACGATCTTCAGCATGTATGTGACCGATATCGGTGAAACCTACATCGCCGTCGAAGAGGGCAGCGTTGAAATCCGCAGCCGTCGCGGCACCAAATTCACCGTGCCTGCGGGTGCCGCCATGTTCCTGAACACGCGCGGTGACGTTGATGGTTCGCTCTTCAATCCGCTGGCCGGCGCCGACCTTTCCGCATTGCCGCGCGGTGCGGTGCCGACGGATGCCATCCGCCGCATGGATCGCACGCTTTTGGCCGCGACATCCGTGCCGGGCCAGCCGGCCACCCCACGCGCCCTGGGCCTGCCCGCGGCAATCGAGGCCGGCGTCATAAAGGCAGAAGACCTGCCGCCCTTTGCCACAAAGACTCCGGCCTACGGCAAGAGCAAATACGGCACGGACAAGGACCGGGACAAGGATGGCGGCTACTGAGCCCCGACCCACCAATCCCTGCAAATTCAAGTCACCCAGCAGAGCCACCGGCCTACCAGCCGGTGGCTCTTTGCGTCGCTGCCAGTCTTTCCATCAAATTTGATGGAATTACGACGAAAATGCGATTTGTCACAAAATAGTGTGCTTGAATCGCGGAACTTCCACTGGATGCAGGTACAAAGCCCGACAGGAAAGGGCTATCCTCAACTAGCGGTCGGAATGGGCCGCAACATCTTTGCAACGGGTGGGACGGAACATGAGTGGCATTGGCGATATTCTGGAGCCGAGCGGGGAACTGGCTGAGGGCTTGCCGCCCGCGGCCGAGCCAGTGGCCGACAATGCCATCAGCCTGTCGCTTGCCGACCTGCTGCCGGATAGTTCCGGGGCCATCGTCATCGAAGGCGAGGCCGAGGATCTGAGCGTTCGCATCGTTACCGACGCCACCGTCGTTGATGCCGGCGTTGTCGAGCAACTGGTCACTGCGACAGGCGAAGACGTCTCCGGCCATGCCTATTTCGCTTTCGAGAATGGCACGACGCTTTATGCCCCGCGCGACCTCGACCTGCTGATCGTGAACAGCGACGTCTAGCGCGCCGCGCAAATCAACCTATCATCCTGCCAAGTGCTGTTGCAGCGAACCTGTCTGCAACGCCGTTGTCGCTGCAGTGCGCCAGTTCACCTAGCTATTGTTGTCGTTTCCGGATTCGTGCTCGCCACCTTTCTCGCCATTGTGGCCGCCATATCCGCCTCCACGATCGCCCCGCCCGCCGATATTGCTGCAACCCGGATTGGTCGGGTTGATGCAGTGCGTGGCCTTCTTCCCGTCATCCGCGCCCGCCTTGCGCGGCGCCGGCGGGATGGGAGCCAGATTCAACGCCGGCGCGGCATCCGGGTTGAACGGAATCTCGGCGCCGGGGACAGCGGTCGCCGCGTCGAACTCGGCCATCTGATCGGGTGACCAGCGGCCGACGGGGCCGAGCCCCTCGGCCGTCACGCGGGTACCGAGGCTCCGGGTCAGCGAAATGGCGCTTTCGCCCGAGATGATGTTGCGCCTGATGCCGACGCGCCCGGAAAGGATGATGACGTCACTGTACTGGCTATTGGCAAGGATGCCCCATTCCGTGCCGCGAACTGCAGTGACAGCCAGCGGCGTCCTGATTTCGAAGCGCGACTTGGGCGTCGCGGGCGCCGCGAAAGTCCTGATCGCACCCTGGCCGAGTTCCAGTTCGATCTGCCGGTCGGTACCCGGGCCGGCCGACTGAACGGCCGCCATGGTCAGGGTGGATTGCGATCCCAGATTGATGGTCGAGCCATCGATGAGCTGCAAACGCAGCCGGCCGTCCGCGGCAGTGACGACAATGTCGCCGGGCTCGAGTGCTGCGCCCAGTAGCAATGGCCCCTTGCTGTTTCCACGCTGGATTTCGGCATTGCCTGACAGGCGGATGACCTGAGCAACCGGTTCGGCCGTTGCTGCCGTCGCACCGGCCAGGATGATTGCCAGGGCGCCAATGAATGATTTGAATGAAATGTGCTGAACGAGCGACATGGCCGCCATACCTCAACCGGGAGTTACTAGGGATTATAAGGCAAGTACGCTGGCCGGCGTGAGCCGCAAGTCTGAACTGGCCAGGTACAGTCATCCCGTTAGTCGATCCACCGGCTGTTCGGTTCGGATGGCGGCCCACACAATAATGTTAGGCCGTGAGGCGTGAAATGGTTTAACGACGCTGGACGCCCAGGTCCTCAGACATCCAGATTCTTAAATGTCCAGATTCTGTGCAAACCGGGCGTTCTCCTGGATGTACTGGAAACGCAGCTCCGGCTTCCGGCCCATCAGGCGTTCAACCAGATCCGCAGTCTCCCGCGCCTCGTCGCGCTCTTCCTCATTGTACTTGTGCGGGATGCGGACCTTGAGCAGCGTCCGCCGCTTCGGGTCCATGGTGGTTTCCTTCAGCTGCGTCGCCGGCATTTCGCCCAAGCCCTTGAACCGGCTGATCTCGACCTTGCCGCGGCCCGAGAAATCCCCGGCCAGCAGGGCTTCCTTGTGGGCGTCGTCCTGGGCATAGGCGATCTTGCCGCCCTGGGCGAGGCGGTAGAGCGGCGGCTGCGCGAGATAGAGATGACCGTTCTCGATCAGCTGCGGCATCTCGCGATAGAAGAAGGTCATCAGCAGCGAGGCGATATGGGCGCCGTCGACATCGGCGTCCGTCATGATGATGATCTTCTCGTAACGCAACCGCTCTTCGCTGTACTTGTCGCGCGTTCCGCAGCCCAGCGCCTGCAGGAGGTCGATCAGTTCCTGGTTGGCGGCGAGCTTGTCGGCCGAGGCGGCGGCCACGTTGAGGATTTTCCCGCGCAGCGGCAGCACTGCCTGGGTCTCGCGGTTGCGTGCCTGCTTGGCCGAGCCACCGGCACTGTCGCCTTCGACCAGGAACAATTCGGTTCCCGCCATCGCATCCTTGGAGCAATCGGCGAGCTTGCCGGGCAGGCGAAGGCGCCGCGTCGCCGTCTTGCGGGACAATTCCTTGTCCTGCTTCTTGCGCTGGCGCTCTTCCGCCTTCTCGATCACCCGCTCCAGGAGATCCCTGGCGCGATTGGGGTCGTTCGACAGCCAGTGGTCGAAATGATCCTTGATCATGTTGTCGACCAGACGCGTTGCCTCGGGCGAGGCCAGCCTTTCCTTGGTCTGGCCCTGGAACTGCGGATCGCGGATGAAAACCGAAAGCAGCATCGCAGCGCCGCCGCAGATATCGTCCGAGGTGACGAGGCCGATCTTGCGATTGCCGACCAGTTCGCCATAGGCCTTCAGTGAACGCGTGATGCCGGTGCGCAAGCCGCTTTCATGGGTGCCGCCCTCGGGCGTCGGCACCGTGTTGCAGTAGGAGTTCATGAAGCCGTCTTCATCGACCGGCCAGGCAATCGCCCATTCCAGGCGCCCCTGTTCGTCGGGAAATTCAGCCTGGCCGGAGAAAGGCGCCGCCGTGATCGTCTTGCGGTTGCCCAGCGTCATGGCAAGGTAGTCCATGAGCCCGCCGGGGAAGTGCAGAACCGCCTCGGCCGGGATCTCGTCACTTTCATTCACAAGTGCCGGGTCGCATTTCCACCTGATCTCGACGCCGCGGTAGAGATAGGCCTTGGAGCGGCACATGCGGTAAAGCCGGGCCGGCTTGAAATGTGCCTGCTTGCCGAAGATCTCGGGGTCCGGGTGAAAGCGTATCGAGGTGCCGCGCCGATTGACGTTGCCTCTGTTCTCCAACTTGCTGGTGGGCTTGCCGCGCTTGTAGCTCTGCACCCAGAGCTGCTTCTCCTTTGCCACCTCGACCACAAGGTCGTCGGCCAGCGCGTTCACGACCGATGAGCCGACACCATGTAGGCCGCCCGAGGTCTGGTAGACCTTGCCCGAGAATTTGCCACCGGAGTGCAGCGTGGTGAGGATCACCTCGAGCGCCGACTTGTCCTTGAACTTGGGATGCGGGTCGATCGGGATACCGCGGCCATTGTCACGCACGGTGACATAGCCATCCCTGTCGAGTTCGACTTCGATGCGGCTGGCATGGCCGGCGACGGCCTCGTCCATCGAGTTGTCGAGCACTTCGGCAACCAGGTGATGCAGCGCGCGCTCATCCGTGCCGCCGATATACATGCCGGGACGGCGCCGGACCGGTTCCAGCCCTTCGAGGACCTCGATGTCCTTGGCCGAATAGTCGCTGCCCTTCCTGCCGGCATTCTCGAAAAGATCGCTCATGGTACTCCGGTGCGCCAGAATCTTGGGAAATCACCCGACTCGGATCAGCCGGCCGGGTGTCGTGGGGCGCAGTGATAGCGACCTCAGCCTGCCCCTCGCAAGCCATTGCTAGTCGATTGATTTAAAAAGGCTTACTGCTCCGGCGGCTGGTTGCTGCCGGGATGCCGGCAGGACAGCGCGCGGTGCAGCACCTCGGGCGCCACTTCGACTCCCATCAGATTGGCGCGCCACAGATCGGCGCCTTCCAGATTGGCGCCGGCAAGGTTCGCTGCCTTCATGTTGGCGTCCGAGAGGTCGGCACCGGAAAGGTCGGCATCCCGCAGGTTGGCCCCCGCCAGGTTGACCCCGGCCAGATTGGCCCCCTGCAGCTTGCTTTCCGACAGATCGGCGCCCGAAAAATCGCACCCGGCCAGATTGGCCATGGAGAGATCGAGGCGCGGCAATTTGAGCCCGGAGAGATTGCGGCCGGTAAAATCGGCCCGCTCGCCACCCAGTCCGCGCAGCCAATCGTGGTGGGCGCGCAGGATATCCAGCAATTGCCGCAGGTTGCGGCGCTTGGCGGCCCTTTCTGCGGCTTCGATCTCGGCCCGTTCCCGCAGATCGACATGGGCGGGGATCTGCGGCGAGAGCAGTTTCAGGCGCAATTGCCGCTCGGCATCCGCCTCGTCGGTGGCCGTGATCTCGCCGCGCAGGGGCGGCAGGCCCTTGCGCTGCTGGATGCGGTAGACGAACACCCGGGCCTGGGTGCTGCCATTGTCCTCGATGATGGCGGCGGCGTCGGTCAGATCCAGTTCCGACATTGCGCTGGCGCACTCCTTCCCGACCGGGCGTCGAATCAAGGTTTCCTGTTTTGACTATACCAAGGCGCCCCACGGCGTGCTTGCGGTAATATTGGTTAACCCGAATGTGCGACAAGCCGGTAGGCTGGCATCGGGCCCGGCCCCGGGCTATAGCTTGCCGATCACCCATTCCGCAGCAGCACTCCATGGACAACCATCAGAAATTCCTGCCTTACGGCCGCCAAAGCATAGACGAGGCCGATCTCGCCAGCGTGACCGCGGCCCTGCAGGCCGATTACCTGACCACCGGCCCGACGGTCGGTCGATTCGAGGCCGCCTTTGCCGCAGCCGTGGGCGCCCGCTACGCCGTCGCCAGCAACAGCGGCACCGCGGCCCTGCATCTGGCCTGTCTCGCCCTGGGATTGGCGCCGGGCGACACCGTCATCGTACCCAGCGTCACCTTTCTGGCCACTGCCAATGCCGCGCGTTTTTGCGGGGCCGAAGTGGTCTTTGCCGATGTCGATCCCGATAGCGGCCGCCTGACGGCAGAGCATTTTGCTGCGGCCCTGACGCGAGCCGGCGACCGCAAGGTGAAAGCCGTTCTGCCGGTCCACCTCAACGGCCATTGTGCCGACATGCTCGCCATCGCCAGCCTTGCCGAGCGGCATGGCATTCGGGTGGTCGAGGATGCCTGCCATGCCCTAGGCGGCGCGCAGCGGGCTGGCAATGACAGCGCGGCGCCGGTCGGCGCCTGCGCGCATTCCGACCTTGCCTGTTTCTCGCTGCACCCGGTCAAGACCATGACGACGGGCGAGGGGGGTGTCACCACGACCAATGACGAGCGCCAGTATCAGGCCATGCAGATGTTCCGCAGTCACGGCATGACGCGCGATCCGGCGACCTTCCGCCACCGGGAACTGGCCTTCGCACCCGACGGTCAGGCCAATCCCTGGTATTACGAGATGCACGCGCTCGGCTGGAACTATCGCATCACCGATTTTGCCTGTGCGCTTGGCGAGAGCCAGTTGAAGAAACTGCCGGGCTTCGTCGCGCGGCGGCGTGAACTGGCGGCTCTCTATGACCGCCTGCTGGCGCCGCTGGCGCCTCGCCTCAAGACGGTGCCGGCCCAGTCCGGCGACGATCCGACCCTGCACCTCTACGCCGTCCTCATCGATTTTCCTGCCATCGGCAAGTCACGGGCGCAGTTCATGGCGGAACTGCGGGGGCTCGGCATTGGCACCATGGTCCACTACCTGCCGGTCCACCAGCAGCCCTACTACCGTGACCGCTATGGCCGGGTAGATCTCCCCGGTGCCGATTCCTATTACGCCCGCCAGCTTTCGATTCCACTTTACCCGGACATGACACAAGATGATGTGGCGCGCGTGGTGGAGGCCTTGCGGCGCTGTCTCGGCTGACCTAACGTTCCATTGGGGTCAGCTGCAAAGACAAACGGGGGCGCAGGATGCTGAAGGAATTTCGCGATTTCGCGATGCGCGGCAATGTCGTCGATCTTGCCGTTGGTATCATTATCGGTGCTGCCTTCACCAGCATCGTCAACTCGCTGGTCAAGGATATCCTGATGCCGCCCATCGGCTTCATCATGGGCGGGATCGATTTCAGCAATTTTTTCATCACCATTTCGGGCGAGGATTACACCACGCTGAAAGCGGCCCAGGATGCCGGGGCCGTCACCATCAATTACGGCATGTTCCTCAATGCGGTCATCAACTTCCTGATCGTCGCCTTCGCCATCTTCATCCTGGTGAAGCAGATCAACCGCTTCAAGAAGGCCGAGCAGCCGGCGCCGCCACCCGGCCCCAGCGAGAGTGAAAAGCTGCTGGCAGAAATCCGCGATCTGCTAAAGGCCAGCCGCTGACTGCCTAGAATGACTGCCTAGAACTGGAAATACAGGAACTCCGACTGCCAGCCGAGAATGGCGACGGCGCCCGCCGTTGCCAGCAGGCCGATGATGACGGCCCAGGGCAGCGTGGGGCGCCATTGCAGCCAGCTTTCAAGGCGGCCGAGGCGCCGCTTGCCGAGCGTTACCAGTTTCAGGGTGGCGCCATAACGTCCGAAGATTTCGATCACGTTCGGCGCGGCCACGGCGATGATCGCCGCGGCCGCCACGATCGGAATGCCATCCGCCGGCAGACCGTCGATGTTCGGCGTCTTGAGTGAAAGACCATTGCCACCCACCATGCTGCCCAGCATGGCATGGGCGGCGTCGAGATCCGCCGCGCGGAAATAGACCCAGGCGACGAGCACGGCCAGCATGGTCGTGGCCCAGGCAAGCGACCTTGGCATCCTGAGCCCGGCCCCCGACCAAAGGCGATGGATCACCAGGAAGGCACCGTGCAGGGCGCCCCAGAGCACGAACGTCCAGCCGGCCCCGTGCCACAGGCCGCCCAGCAGCATGGTGATCATCAGATTGGTGACTTGTCGTACACGCCCGCGCCGATTGCCACCGAGGGGAATGTAGAGATAGTCGCGAAGGAAGCGCGACAGGGTCATATGCCAGCGGCGCCAGAAATCGGCGATGTTGGCAGCCTTGTAGGGCGAATAGAAATTGGCCGGCAGGCGGATATTGAACATGCGTGCAAGGCCAATCGCCATGTCGGAATAGGCCGAGAAATCGAAATAGAGCTGCAAGCTGTAGGCGAGGGCGCCGAGCCAGGCTTCGGCCAGGGTCGGCTCGATACCCGACGCGGCAGCATTGAAAACCGGCGATGCCACCTGCGCCAGGCTGTCGGCGATCACCGTTTTCTTGAACAGGCCGACACCGAAAATGGAGAGGCCGACGACGAGATTGATGCCTCGCGCCCGTACGATGCTGTCCCGGCGAATCTGCGGCAGCGCTTCATAGTGATGCACGATCGGCCCGGCGATGAGCTGCGGAAAGAAGGTCACGAACAGGCAGTAGTCGACAAAGGTGTAATGCTGCGCGCGGCGCTGATAGGCGTCCACCAGATAGGCGATCTGCTGGAAGGTATGGAACGAAATACCGAGGGGCAGGATGATGAGGCCGATGCTCAACTCGCTACCGGCGAGGTCGTTGAAGATGCCGAGCAGGAACTGGGTATATTTGAAGTAGCCGAGCACGAGCAGAATCAGGGCAACCGCCATGGCGAGGATGAGCCGGCGGGAACCGGCGGAATGGTCGCGACGTTCGAGCTGGCGGCCGATCAGGAAGCTGAACACCACCTCGCCCAGGATCAGCCAGACATAGACCGGATTCCACCAGGCATAGAAAAAGGCCGATGCCGCCGACAGGAAGCCGATGGCGATCGTCCGGTGCGCAAAGCGCCCGAGAAGGAAAAAGATCGCCAGGGTCGCCGGCAGGAAGGCCAGGAGGAACTCAAATGAGTTGAACAGCATGTCGGGCGGTCCTGGATTTGCAGTCTGGGTCTGGTGGAACTTGCTGGGATGGGACCGGTCAGGATTTCTCGCAACCCAGGGCCAGGAAATCGGCCTCGGGCCGGGCCCCGGGCCGCAATTCGTCAATGCGCGCGTGGCCGGTATTGCTTTCGATCAGGCCCTGGACCGCCGCGCGGTCTATGGCCCGGGCGATCAGCAGGTCCTGCTGACTGGCAATTCGGTCGAGAATACGCAGATAGGTGACCTCGCCGCCATGGAACCCGTCGATGAACTCACATGGCCCGGAGCCGATTTCGGCCGGGTCCTGCGCATCGATGACCGGGGCGCCAGTGGCCCAGACCGAATCCACCCAGGCGGGGATCAGCAAATCGTCCGGATTGTCGGTCAATTGGGAAAGCACAGGCGGCGCCACGGGCGGGAGGAACAGCACCACCTCGATGCCTTCGGCGCGAAGCTTGCCGACGATGGTGTTAAGTTCGGCGATCGATTCCTCGAATGGCAGGACCGCCACGTTGAACTTGCTCGATGCCTTGGCCTTGCGCAGTCGTTCCAGCGTCCGCTCGAAATTCTCGTCCTCGCTGTGCAGACCGCCTTCATACAGCATGCCGTAGTCATAGCGGCCGTGGCGGTCCCATCCCTGGCCCACGAACTGGGCGAGGGCGCCAATTCCCGGTGGCGCCTGATAGCCAGGCAGCATGCCGGCGACAAGCTGGCCCGGGGAAATGCGGCCATCGGACAGCCATTGCAGCGGCTCGGCCAATTGCGTCAGGCTGATGCGGATGGCGTCCGTATCCTGCATCGTGGTGTCGATCTCGTCGTCGCGATTGGGGTTGAACCACCAGAAGTCCAGGCCCAGCAGGACGGATTTCGGCTTGTGCAGCGCGAGCGCTGCGTCGATGAACGCCATCGCCTGATCGATCGTGTTGGCCGCTCCGCCGGCATTGTAGACACTGGCCGAGAAGCCTTCGCCGGCGAAGGCCATGACCCGGGACGAGCCGACCAGAAGCACGTCCGGCTGCACCATGCGATAGCGTTCCAGCTTGAATGCATAGGGACGATAGGCCAGGGCGGCGCCGTATTTCTCGCCGGTTTCGGCCTGGCGATGTGCCGCCGCGACGGGCCCCATCGTTTCTCCGGTCCGCTCCAGGAACTTGTAAAGTCCGGAGACAACCAAGCCGGCCAAGACGAGCGGCACCGAGAAGACGGCCATGTACAGCCATAGGCGTGCCGGGCGCATCCTGGCGTGGCTGGCGGGGCGAAGGCGCTGGGTGGCTAGCTGGGTCATCGGGGCGGGCGCGTTGTCGATTGCCAAGGTAGGAGCCGGGTTATATCAATTGCCGTCAAGCTTGCCCATGCACAAGGTTAACCTGATGGCCCGTTTCACCTTTTCCTGTATCGACGCGCATACCTGCGGCAACCCGGTCCGGGTCGTCTCCGGCGGCGGTCCACGGCTTCAGGGCGCCAGCATGACCGAGCGCCGCCAGCATTTTCTTGCGGAATTCGACTGGGTTCGGACCGGACTGATGTTCGAGCCCCGGGGGCACGACATGATGTCGGGCAGCATCCTCTATCCGCCGACGCGGGAAGATTGCGATGTTGCCATCCTGTTCATCGAGACCTCGGGCTGCCTGCCGATGTGTGGCCACGGCACGATCGGCACGGTCACCATCGCCATCGAGAATGGGCTGGTGACGCCGAGGAAACCGGGGGAGTTGCGACTCGATACGCCGGCCGGCCTGGTCGTGGCGCAATACGACCAGGTGGGCGAGCATGTCGAATCCGTGCGCCTCACCAATGTGCCCGGCTATCTCCATGCCGAGGGCCTCGAGATCGACTGTCCGGAACTCGGGCCGATCAAGGTCGACGTCGCCTATGGCGGCAATTTCTATTGCATCGTCGAGGAACAGCCGGGCTATCGCGACATGGCGGATTTTTCCGCCGGGCAGTTGATCGCGATGAGCCGCGAACTCCGGCGCCGGATGAACGAGCGCTACAGCTTCGTTCACCTCGAGAACCCGGCGATCAAGGGGTTGTCGCATATCCTGTGGACCGGCAAGCCGACGCAGGCGGGCGCCGATGCGCGCAATGCGGTCTTCTACGGCGACAAGGCGATCGACCGGTCGCCCTGCGGCACCGGCACCTCGGCACGCATGGCGCAATTGGCGGCCAAGGGACGGCTGAAGGTCGGGCAGAGCTTCGTGCATGAGAGCATCATCGGCTCGTTGTTCAAGGGTCGGGTCGAGGCTGCGGCCAATGTCGGCAATCGGCCGGCCATCATTCCCTCGATCGAGGGCTGGGCGCGCGTCACCGGCTACAACACCATCTTCATCGACGACCGCGACCCCTACAGGCACGGTTTCCAGGTAATCTGAAAAGGCAAGAACAACAGGCAGGGCAGGGGCAGAACATGGTCAAGACCTTCAAGGAATTCCCGTCGCTCAATGTGCTGGATCATCCGCTGATCCAGCACAAGCTCTCCATGATGCGCGACAAGGCGACGCCGACCACGCTGTTCCGGCAGCTGCTGAAGGAGATCGCGCTGCTGATGGGCTATGAGCTCACCCGCAACCTGCCGATGACGACGCAGGAGATCGAGACACCGATCACGGCCATGCAGGCGCCGGTGATCAAGGGCAAAAAGATCGCCATCGTGCCGATCCTGCGCGCTGGCCTCGGCATGGCGGATGGCCTGATGGAACTGGTGCCGGCGGCGCGCATGGGCCATATCGGCCTCTATCGCGATCACGACACCAAGCGGCCGGTCGAATACTTCGTCAAGCTGCCGGAGCCCGAGGGCCGCATCTTCATCCTGGTGGACCCGATGCTGGCGACGGGGCATTCGGCGGCGGCCGCGATCGATACGCTGAACAAGCGCGGCATCAGCGACGACAACATTCGCCTGATGTCCCTGGTGGCGGCACCCGAGGGCGTCAAGGTGGTGCAGGCGGCGCATCCGGAGGTGCCGATCTTTGTCGCGGCGCTGGATTCACATCTCAACGAGAACGCCTATATCGTGCCCGGCCTCGGCGATGCCGGTGACCGCCTGTTCGGCACGAAGTGAAGGTGGGCGACATGGCAAAGGCCGATCTCATCCTCGCCATCGACCAGGGCACCACCAGCACCCGGGCCATCGCATTCGCTCTCTCCGGCGAGCCACAGGCGAGCGCGCAGAAGGAACTGCCGCAGATCTATCCGGATGACGGCTGGGTCGAGCACGATCCGGAGGAGATCTGGCGTGCGACGGTCGAGGTGACGAAGAGCGTGCTGGCCAAGGTTGGCGCCGCGCGCGTCGCCGCCATCGGCATCACCAACCAGCGCGAGACGGCGGTAGTCTGGGACCGGAAGTCCGGCAAGCCGGTGCACAATGCCATCGTCTGGCAGGACCGGCGTGGGGCGCCCCTGTGCAAGAAGCTGCTGGCCGATGGCCTCGAGCCGGTGATCCAGCGGAAGACCGGGCTCCTTATCGACAGCTATTTCTCGGCCACCAAGATTGCCTGGATCCTGGAGAATGTCGCTGGCGCCCGCGCCGCTGCGGAGCGTGGCGAGCTTGCTTTCGGCACGATCGACACCTTTCTGCTCTGGCGGCTAACCGGCGGCAGGGTGCATGCGACCGATGTCACCAATGCCTCGCGCACCATGCTGTGCGACATCCATCGCCTCGACTGGGACGACGAGTTGCTGAGAGTCTTCGGCGTGCCGCGATCCATGCTGCCGGAGATCCGCGAGAATGCGGCCGATTTCGGTACCACCGATCCGCGGGAAATCGATGTCGCTCTGCCGGTGGCCGGCATGGCCGGCGACCAGCAGGCCGCCGTCATCGGGCAAGCCTGCTTCCAGCCTGGCATGATCAAGAGCACCTATGGCACGGGTTGTTTCGCCCTCATGAACACCGGTGCGACGCCCGTTCTATCAAAGAACCGCCTACTCACCACTGTGGGCTACAAGTTGCAGGGCGAAACGGCCTATGCGGTCGAAGGCTCGATCTTCATCGCGGGAGCCGCCGTGCAATGGCTGCGCGATGGATTGAAGCTCATTCAGCAGGCGGGCGAGACCGAGCGCCTCGCGCGCTCGGTCCGCGGCACCGGCGGTGTCTATCTGGTGCCGGCCTTCACCGGACTCGGTGCGCCCTATTGGGACCCGATGGCGCGCGGCGCGCTATTGGGGTTGACTCGCGACACCGGGATTGCCGAGATCGTGCGCGCGGCCCTCG
Organism: Dongia mobilis; assembly: GCF_004363235.1. Classification (GTDB taxonomy): domain Bacteria; phylum Pseudomonadota; class Alphaproteobacteria; order Dongiales; family Dongiaceae; genus Dongia; species Dongia mobilis. Next base: position 147,057 of record NZ_SNYW01000010.1, on the reverse strand, counting down.
AAGCGGTCTGCTACCAGACCCGCGATCTGATGAGCGCGATGGTGGCCGATACCGGCACCGAGGTCAAAAGCCTGCGCGTCGATGGCGGCATGGTGCGCAATGACTGGGTGATGCAGTTCCTCTCCGATCTCCTCGCCGTGCCGATCGGGCGCCCTGTCGTGATCGAGACGACGGCATTGGGTGCTGCCATGGCGGCGGCACTGGGAGTCGGCCTGCTGCCCGATCTGAAGGCGGCCGCCGCCAACTGGCAGCAGGAACGCCTGTTCAATCCCGACATGCCGGCGGAGGAGCGCGAGCGCCTCTATGCCGGCTGGCAGGCGGCGATCAGGCGGATCAGGAGTTGAGGCGCTGCGTTAAGCCGATTCCAGCCATCCGGCCAGGTCGCCCAGCGCCCGCGCGCTCAGGCGCGGCTTGCGGCCCGCTTTCCACTCGCGCAAGAGTGCCTTGGTGAGGCCTTCCGGTGGATCGATCTCCGGGAACAGGCCGAAATTCACGTTCATCGGCTGGAAATGTTTCGCATCGGCGCTGCCGGTGATGTGGCCGATGAGGGCGCCCAGCGCCGTCGTGGGCGGGGGTGGGGTGACGGCCCGGCCGAGACGCTCGGCGGCGGCGAAGCGGCCGGCGAGCAGGCCGATGGCGGCACTCTCGACATAGCCCTCAACGCCGGTCACCTGGCCGGCGAAGCGCAGGCGCGGCTCCGCCTTCAGGCGCAGGCTGGTGTCGAGCAGCCTGGGGCTGTTGATGAAGGTATTGCGGTGGAGACCGCCGAGCCTGGCGAACTCGGCATGCTCGAGGCCGGGGATCATGCGGAAGATCCGCACCTGCTCGGCATATTTCAATTTCGTCTGGAAGCCGACCATGTTGTAGAGCGTGCCCAGTGCATTGTCCTGGCGCAGCTGCACCACGGCATAGGGCCGGCGCTGCTCCTTCGGGTCGAAGAGCCCGATCGGCTTCATCGGGCCGAAGCGGAGCGTGTTCGGTCCCCGCGCCGCCATGATCTCGATCGGCAGGCAGCCCTCGAAATAGGGTGTGCCTTCCCACTCCTTGAACTCGGTCTTCTCGCCGGCAAGGATCGCCTCGATAAAGGCGAGATATTGCGGCTTGTCGAGGGGGCAGTTGATGTAATCGGCGCCGTCGCCTTCCGGTCCCACCTTGTCATAGCGCGACTGGAACCAGGCCTTCTCCAGATCGATGCTGTCCTTATGGACGATGGGGGCGATGGCGTCGAAGAAACTCAGGGCCTGTTCGCCGGTTAGTTTCAGGATCGCCTCGGCCAAGGAGGGCGAGGTGAGGGGGCCGGTGGCAATGATGACATTGTCCCAATCCGCAGGCGGCAGGCCGGTGACCTCCTCGCGCGCGAGGGTGACGAGCGGATGCGCGGCCAGGCGCTCGGTGACGGCGGCGGCGAAACCGTCGCGGTCGACGGCCAGCGCGCCCCCCGCCGGCAGCTTGTGCCGGTCGGCGCAGGATAGAATCAGCGAGCCGGCACGCCGCATTTCCTCGTGCAGCAATCCGACGGCATTATTCTCGGCATCGTCCGAGCGGAAGGAGTTGGAGCAGACCAACTCGGCGCATTTGTCGGTCTGGTGCGCATCGGTGCCACGCACCGGGCGCATTTCGTGGAGAATGACGGGGATTCCGGCCGAGGCCAATTGCCAGGCGGATTCCGAGCCGGCAAGGCCGGCACCGATCACATGTACGGGATTTTTGCTAAAGTCGATCATGGCCGGGGTGATAGCGCCCGCCGGCCGTTTAGGCAAGGAACCCGGAAATGCTCAATTTTCTCAACCCACCCTCGGCACCGCCGCCCTTCAGCCGCTATTCGCAGATGGTCGCGGCGCCTTCCGGCTGCCGCTGGCTCCATGTCAGCGGCCAGGTCGGCTGCGACCGCCAGCACCAGACGGCCGAAGGATTCGAGGCGCAGGCGGAACTGGCCTGGGGAAATCTGATTGCCTGCCTTGAGGCGGACGGCATGTCGGTCCATGACCTGGTCAAGGTCAATGTTATCCTGACCCGCGCCGGCGATGTTGCCGCCTCGCGCGTCATCCGCGATCGCATGCTGGCCGGCGCGCAACCCGCCTCGACGCTGATCGTGGTCCAGGCCCTTGCCTCGCCAGATTGGCTGATCGAGGTGGAGGGAATCGCGGCACAGGCGATTTAACCCCCGCGCCGCGTGGTAGCCGAGCCGTCCCCTCAGAACGAGAGGGTGGCGGCCCCCTGCTTCAACTCGGCATGCATCACGCTGGCGCCGGCGATGATGACACCGTCCAACAGATCGGCCTGCTCGTAACCGCGCGCGGTGACACAGGGCGGGCATGCCCAGATGGTGCCGCCGCGCTGCATGAAGTCCGTGATCAGCTTCAGCAGCGGATCAAGCGGCGGCACGTGGGTCATCGCCTGGCCCCTGCGGCGGACGAGGTCGATGGCGGCGCTGGTCAGGAACATATAGACCTTGAGCCCGGCGGTAATCCCGCCATTGGCAATAGTGAAGGCCACCGAGGACAGTTCGGAATCGATGCCCCGGGTGACCAGAATGACAAGCTTGTCGGTTTCGGAAGCCATGGTCGCAAACTCCACTTTCGGTTTATGATTGAGACGGCGGTTTCATAATTCCGTGCGGGAGATTGGTCATTGGCCGGAGCGCCAGAAGAATTGATTGAAAATCCGAAAAAGGTTAACGCGAGAACCGAAACGCTCGGCGCGGAGGACGTGCTGTCGGATGTCTTGCGTACCATTCGACTCAATTCCGCCGTCCAGTTTTGCTTCATGCCGCAAGGGGATTGGGAAACGGACCGGGCGCCGAGGTTGGGCGCCAGTGGCGCCGATTCCAACGCGGCAATCCCATTTCACATCGTCGTGCGCGGAAAATGCTGGGTAAGGATTGGCGCCGAAACGACGCATCTCGAAGAGGGTGATATCGTCGCCTTCCCCTTCTGCACGGGGCATCAATTGGGTGCCGGCCAGGGTGGTCAATTGATCGTGCCGACGCGCGATCTGCCACCGCTTCCCTGGCGCGACCTGCCGGTGCTGCGCTATGGCGATGGCGAGCCCGATCTGCGCCTGCTCTGCGGCTATCTGGAGTGCAGCGTCATCAACTTCCAGCCGCTGCGCGCCGCTCTGCCGGTCATGCTGCATGTGAAGACACGCGGCCAGACAGTTACCGGCTGGCTGGGTGCCGTGATCGGCCAGATCACGGCGGAGGTCGATCGCCCGCGCACCGGCGGCCAGTCGATGCTGGAGCGGCTGACCGAGATCGCCTTCATCGAGATCCTGCGCCACTACATCATCTCGGCCCGCCTGGGGCCTGTGGGCTGGCTGGCAGCACTTGCCGATCCGCAGCTCGCACGCTGCCTTGCCCTCATCCATACCGAGCCGCAACGGGACTGGTCGATCCAGGACCTCGCCGCCGCTGCTGGCATGTCGCGGAGCTCGCTCGCTGGAAAATTCGACTCCGTGCTGCAGACCTCGCCGATCCGATACCTGCGCGACTGGCGCCTGTTCCTCGCGAGCGTCGCTCTTGCGAATGGCGGGCAGCCCATCATCGCCATCGCCGAAGAGGCGGGATATGGCACGGAGGCCGCCTTCAATCGCGCCTTCAGCCGCGCCTTCGGCCTGCCGCCGGCGGCCTGGCGGCAACGGGCGCGGGATGCGGGCACAGCCTGATGGGATGAGGCGGACGGGAAATGGTGGATCAGGGTAGTGACAAAAGGCGGCATCCACGCCGCAAGGTGCTGAAGAGCGCCAAGGCTTTCTTCCGCGGCGGCGCCAGCCTCTACGATTGCCAGGTACGCGACTGGTCGGAAGGCGGGGCCAGGCTGGTCTTCCCGGAACTCACCCCCTTGCCCAGACGCTTCACGCTGCAGCTCAGCGACGGCACTGAGCGCCGCTGCGAAGTCGTGCGTGCTGCCGGCCCCGTCATCGGCGTGCGGTTTGTCGGGAAATAGGGTGGCCCCCTATCGTCACGGCCCGCGAAGGCGGGCTATCCGCGGGTTTGCCGAGAAATGAAGAGAGCAATTCGCGGATCACCCGCCTTCGCTGGGGATCACGGAATTTTAATGTCGCATCCGATTTCAAACCGCCTGATCGATTCCCTGCAACGCCAGCATCTTCGCATAGGCGGGGCGCTTGAGCGTCTCGCGGATGAGGGCGTTGAGGTGCGGGTAGGCGTGGCCGGGTTTCGCCATCATTCGCGACCAGCGGATCAGCATCACCAGGAAATAGTCGCAGGCATAAAAGGGTTCACCGCAGAGATGCGGACCCCTGGTTGCGATCTCGTTGTCGAGGAAGGTCCACATCCTGGCGAGACGTTCTTCCGATTTCGCCTTCAGCTTCGCCTGTTCCGGCTCGCCGTCGATGAAATTCTCGCCATGCCACCAATGCATGATCGCTTCCTGCACGGTATTGGTAAGGTACGCCATCCATTGCAGATAGCGCGCCCGGTCCGGGGCCCCCACCGCCGGCGCCAGATTGAGCTCCGGGTGCTGCTCGACCAGGAACTGGCAGATGGCCGCACTCTCATACATCACCTGGTCGTTGTCATAGACCAGGGTCGGCACGCGGCCATGGGGGTTGAGCTTCAGATAGTCGGCGCCCTTCTGCTCGTTCCTGTCGCTGTCGATCTTCACGAACTCGGCCCTGGCGCCGGATTCCAGGATGATCGCCTGCGGCGCCATGGCGGCACTGCCGGCGCTCCAATAGAGCTTGTACATTGGTTTATCCTCTCGCGGCCTTTTTCTTCACGCGCTTACTAAGATATGGCGCCAGGTACTGCCCGGTATAGCTGCCCGGTGTGTCGGCGACATCCTCGGGCGTACCCTCGGCGACGATGCGGCCGCCCTTGTCGCCACCTTCCGGCCCCAAATCGATGATCCAGTCGGCCACCTTGATGACCTCGAGGTTGTGCTCGATGACGACGATGGTATTGCCCTGGTCGACCAGATGCTGCAGCACTTCCAGGAGTTTTCGCACGTCCTCGAAATGCAGGCCCGTGGTGGGCTCGTCGAGGATATAGAGCGTGCGCCCCGTGGCGCGGCGGGAGAGCTCCTTGGCGAGTTTCACGCGCTGTGCCTCGCCACCCGATAGCGTCGTTGCCGCCTGGCCGATATGGACATAGCCGAGGCCGACCTGGTTGAGCATGGCAAGCTTTTCGCGGATGGCCGGCACCGCCTTGAAGAACTCGACCCCTTCCTCGACCGTCATGTCGAGCACGTCGGCGATGGATTTGTGCTTGAACTGCACTTCCAGCGTCTCGCGATTGTAGCGCTTGCCCTTGCACTGGTCGCATTGCACATAGACGTCGGGCAGGAAGTGCATTTCGATCTTGATGACGCCGTCGCCCTCGCAGGCCTCGCAGCGCCCGCCCTTGACGTTGAAGGAGAAGCGGCCAGCCTTGTAGCCGCGCGCCTGGGCCTCAGGGAGGCCGGCGAACCAGTCGCGGATCGGCGTGAAAGCGCCGGTATAGGTGGCGGGATTCGAGCGCGGCGTGCGGCCGATGGGCGACTGGTCGATGTCGATGACCTTGTCGAGGAACTCGATGCCCTCGATGCGGTCGTGCTCGCCGGGATGTGTGCGCGCATCGTGCAGGCGCTTGGCCAAGGCATTGTAGAGCGTCTCGATGATGAGGGTCGACTTGCCGCCGCCCGACACGCCGGTGACGCAGGTCATGGTGCCGAGGGGGATGTCGACGCTGATATTCTTGAGGTTGTTGTGCCTGGCTCCGACGATGCGCAGTCTCGCCTGCTTGCCGGCCCCCTTGCGTCGTTCGGACGGCACCGGAATGCTGCGCGAGCCGTTGAGATATTGTGCGGTGAGGCTGTCCGACTTCATCACCTCGGCCGGTGTGCCTTGCGCCACCACCGTGCCGCCATGGATGCCGGCGGCGGGACCCATGTCGATGAGGTAATCGGCGTTGCGGATGGCATCCTCGTCATGCTCGACCACCAGCACGGTGTTGCCGAGGTCGCGCAGGCGTTTGAGGGTCGCCAGCAGCCGGTCATTGTCGCGCTGGTGGAGGCCGATCGAAGGCTCGTCCAGCACATAGAGTACGCCGGTGAGGCCGGAGCCGATCTGGGAGGCGAGGCGAATGCGCTGGCTCTCGCCGCCGGAGAGGGTCGCCGAGGCGCGGGAGAGGGTGAGGTATTCGAGGCCGACCGAGTTGAGGAAACCAAGGCGCTCGTTGATCTCCTTCAGGATGCGATAGGCGATGTCGTTCTGTTTCTTGCTGAGTTTCTTCGAAAGGCCGCCGAACCACTCGGCCGCCTGCAGGATCGAATACTCGGCCACGTCGGCGATGTTCTTGCCGTCGATCCTGACGGCGAGCGCTTCCGGTTTCAGGCGGCGGCCTTCGCAGGCCTCGCAGGGGCTGGTCGACTGGAAGCGGCCAAGTTCCTCGCGCACCCAGGCGCTGTCGGTTTCGCGAAAGCGGCGGTCCATATTGGTGATGACGCCCTCGAAGGGTCGCGTCGTCTTGTAGGAGCGCGTGCCGTCATCGAAGGTCATCGTGACGGCTTCCTCGCCCGAGCCGTAGAGGATGATGTCGCGGGTCTTCTTCGGCAGATCCTTCCATGCGGTGCCCAGCGAGAACTTGAAATGCCGGGCAAGGCTTTCCAGGGCTTGGACGTAATAGTTGGAGCTGGAATTGGCCCAGGGCGCGATGGCGCCGTCGCGCAGGCTCTTCGACGCATCCGGCACCACCATCTCGGGATCGAAATAGAGCTTTGATCCCAGCCCGTCGCAGACCGGGCAGGCGCCGAACGGGTTGTTGAAGGAGAAGAGGCGCGGTTCGATCTCGTCAATGGTGAAGCCGGAGACCGGGCAGGCGAAGCGCGAGGAAAACAGAATGCGCTCATCAGGCTTGTCGGCGTAATCGGCATAGAGCAGGCCATCCGCAAGGCCGAGCGCAGTCTCGACGCTGCCAGCCAGACGCGTCTCCAGCCCCGGCTTCACGGCGATGCGGTCGACCACCACCTCGATATCGTGCTTCAGTTTCTTGTTGAGATTGGGCACCTCGGCGATCTCGTGGATCTTGCCGTCGACGCGGACGCGCTGGAAGCCGCGCTTCTGCAGGTCCTGGAATTCCTTCTTGTATTCGCCCTTGCGGCCGCGCGCGATGGGAGCAAGAAGCAGCAGGCGCGTGCCCTCGGGCAGTGCCATGATGCGGTCGACCATCTGGCTAATCGTCTGGCTCTCGATGGGCAGGCCCGTCGCCGGCGAATAGGGGATGCCGATGCGCGCGAACAGCAGGCGCATATAGTCGTAGATCTCGGTGACCGTGCCGACGGTCGAGCGCGGATTCTTCGAGGTGGTCTTCTGCTCGATCGAAATCGCCGGCGAAAGGCCGTCGATCGAATCGACATCCGGCTTTTGCATCAGTTCCAGGAATTGCCGGGCGTAGGCCGAGAGGCTCTCGACATAGCGCCGCTGCCCCTCGGCATAGATGGTGTCGAAGGCCAGCGAGGACTTGCCGGAACCGGAGAGGCCGGTGATCACCACCAGGGCGTCCCGCGGCATGTCGATATCGACATTCTTGAGGTTGTGCTCGCGCGCGCCGCGAACCGAAATCTTGTGACCGGTCAACTGGTTAGCCATGGGGACCTGGGCTGGAAGACGGAAGGAATCGGCGGCCATGCCGTGCCGCAGCAGGGCCGCATCATAGCGATGATCGGCGGGGTGGAATACCCCTTTTGTTCTACTCCACTGGGTGCTAGGAAAGGAGCCGGCGACGCGCTATACGGGCGCATTCACGCATCGGTTCTTCAGCAGGGGGCACATCCATGGCGGGCAGCGTCAACAAGGTCATTCTGGTCGGTAATCTGGGGCGCGACCCGGAAATCCGCTCGACCCAGGACGGCACCAAGGTGGCCAACCTCTCGGTCGCGACGTCGGAAAGCTGGCGCGACAAGAATTCCGGCGAGCGCCGGGAGAAGACCGAATGGCATCGCGTCGTCATCTTCAATGAGCGCCTGGTCGATGTGGCCGAACGCTTCCTGAAGAAGGGCAGCAAGATCTACCTCGAGGGCCAGCTGCAGACCCGCAAATGGACAGACCAGTCGGGTGCCGAGAAATACACGACCGAAGTGGTGCTGCAGCGTTTCCGCGGCGAACTCACCATGCTCGACGGCAAGGGCGAGGGTGGCGGTGGTGGCGGCATGGGAGGCGGTGACGATTACGGCAATGGCGGCGGCTTCGGCGGTGGTTCGGGCGGCGGCGGTGGCTATGGCGGCGGCTCGTCGGGCGGCGGTGGCGGCCGTGGCGGCGACCTCGACGACGACATTCCGTTCTGAAGTACCGGCTCTGCCGCGCCAGATTTTGCGGCATTGAGCGCTGCGATGCATTGCAGGCGGCCGGAATGATGCCACCATCAGCGTGCGCTGGTGGCGCTGCAGATTGCAGTGGCACAGCGACTTCCGGGCAGCGCCGGACCCCCACTCAAATCAGCAACTGATCGCAAATTTCATCCCGCGATGGTTGAGCCGCGCGTACCGGCCCGGTTTGCGCGCCCCTGCTCGGCAACCCGGAAATTGCGCCAAGATAGCGGCATCGCGGCCGGCACCAAAGTGTCATCGACTTTCCACATTTTAACCATTCACATTTTAACTAAAATTGTTAACCTCGCGTTTTACTGGTGCTCTAAAAACCAAACTGAACCGGGTGTCCCTTGCCAAGTCCGAACCACAGCAGCCCCACCTCGACCGTTCCCAATCTCAGCGCTTCTTACAACTACATCAACGCCTTGCTGTCGGGCGGCAAATGGGGCGGCAGCGTCGGCACGGCGGCCCATGTGACCTACAGCTTCCCCGACGCCGGCGCGACCTGGAACAACTGGTTCTACAGCGGCTACGAACCCAGCGCGGCCGGCTATCGCGGCCTGACCGCCTATGAGCAGGAGCGATTCGAGGCGGCCCTGAAAGTCTTCTCGGACGTTGCCAACATCACCTTCGAAGAGGTGGCCGACACGGCCGCAAATGTCGGCGACATCCGCGTCGCCTTCAGCGGCATGGTGGGCGACGAGGGTGCTGCGGCCTGGGCCTATTACCCCGACCAGGGCAGCTACAAGGACCCGACCTATGATCAGTCGCCCTGGGCCGGCGACGTCTGGATCGATCCCTACTACGCGCCGAACCTGCAACTGAATGACGGCCAGTTCGGCTTCTCCACCCTGATTCACGAAATCGGGCATGCACTGGGGCTGCAGCATCCGTTCGACGACGGCGATGGCGAACCGATATTGACCGGCCAGTTCGAAACCCAAATGTATTCGATCATGGGCTACGATCTCAGCCCCTATGCCACGATCGAAGCCTATTCGCTGATGCTCTATGACATCGCGGCGATCCAGTATCTCTACGGTGCCAACATGTCGCATAACGCGGGCGACACGGTATACGAGTTCAGCAGCACGAAGGAATCCCTCTTTACCATCTGGGACGGTGGCGGCACCGACACGATCAGCGCGGCCAACCAGACGCGAGGGGTGACGATCGATCTGACCGATGGAAATTTCAGCTCCATCGGCATCAAGAACAATGGTCAGACCGCTCTCAGCAACATTGCCATCGCATACAATGCCATCATCGAAAACGCGATCGGCAGCAAAGGCAACGATACGATCAATGGCAATGGCGTCGATAACGAAATTTGGAGCGGTGCAGGAAACGATCGTATACGCAGTTTTGGTGGAAACGACAAACTATACGGTGAAGCGGGAAACGACACACTTGAGGGTGGCGATGGCAACGACTACCTGGATGGTGGTATCGGCGATGACATTCTTTGGTCCGGGCCTGGTGAAGACACGCTCATCGGCGGCGCCGGCAACGACAAGTACTATCACAACACCGGGACGATCGCGGACCTGAAAGAGTTCGCCAATGAGGGCATCGATACGGTCTACGTCTATAGCGGGTTTACGCTGGCCGAAAATTTCGAGAATCTCGTCTACAACGCTCCCAGCGGCGCCGCCAATGTGACGCTCAAGGGAAATGCGTCGAACAATGTCATCGAGACCCTTGGTTTCAAGGACGATGAGCTTTACGGCGAAGACGGAAACGATACGCTTCTGGGCGGCACCGGAAACAATCTCCTCGACGGTGGTGCCGGCAATGACAAGATGGTCGGCGGCCTCGGCGACGACACCTATATCGTCGACAGCCTCTTCGATCAGGTCGTCGAGCAGCTCAATGGCGGTATCGACCATGTGAAGGCCAGTGTTGCCTTCAACCTGGCCGGCAATATCCATGTCGAGAACCTGACCCTGTCGGGCAGTGCCAATATCGATATCACCGGCAATGCCCTTGCCAACGAGATCACCGGTAACGACGGCGACAACAAGCTGATCGGCGGTGCCGGCAACGACATTCTGGTGGGCGGCAAGGGCGATGATATCCTGGATGGTGGCGTCGGCGACGACGTGATGTCGGGCGGCGAAGGGAACGACACCTATTTCGTCGACAGCACCAAGGACCAGATCAACGGCGAAGACGGACTGGTCGGCCACGATATCGTCAAATCGACGATCAGCTACGCGCTGGCGGATGGGCTGGAGGAGTTGCATCTGCTCGGTACAGCGGCCGTCGGCACCGGCAATGCCGGCCATAACAGGATTATCGGCAATGCTGCCGCCAACACGCTCACTGGCGGCGAGGGGAACGACACGCTCGATGGCGGATCGGGTGCCGATATCATGATCGGCGGCAAGGGCGAAGACACCTATTTCGTCGACAGTCTGAAGGATGTCGTCGACGAAAGTGGCGGCGATGGCCACGACACCGTCAAGTCGACCGTGACCTTCACGCTGGCGGTGGGGCTGGAGGATCTCTATCTGCTGGGCACCGCTGCCGCCAACGCGACCGGCAATGAAGGCAACAACAAGCTGGTCGGCAATGACGGCAACAATATCCTTGACGGCGGCCTCGGCGCCGACACGATGTCCGGTGGCAAGGGCAACGACACCTATATCGTCGACGATATCGGCGATGTGGTGGATGAATCGGTCGCCGGCGCTACCGGCGGCATCGACCTGGTCATCAGCGCCATCGGCTTCGACCTCGCCGCGCATGTCAATGTCGAGAACCTGACCCTGACGGATGACGGGGTGGACGCCGATATCGACGGTGGCGGCAATGACTCGAACAACGTGATTTCCGGCAATGCCGGCAACAACAAGCTCACCGGCGGCAAGGGCAACGACACACTGCTGGGCCTGGGCGGCGACGACACCCTGGAGGGCGGCGAAGGGATCGACAATTTGCAGGGCGGCCTTGGCGACGACACCTATATCGTCAACCTGGTCCTCGCCGGCACCGCGGCGAAGCTCGAAGATACCGTCACGGAGCAGGCGAACCAGGGCGAGGACACGATCCGCCTGGCGAGTGCCACGCTGGCCCTGGCGGTGCCGACGACCCTGACGCTGGCCGCCAATTTCGAGCATCTCGATGCCAGCGATACCGGCGCCACCAAGCTCAACCTGACCGGCAACACGCTTGCCAACACGCTGACCGGGAATGACGCCGACAACATCCTCGATGGCGGCGCGGGTGCCGACACGCTGATCGGCGGCAAGGGCGATGACACCTACCGGATCAACGACGAGGATCTGGTCACGGAGCAGGACGGGGAGGGCACCGACACAGTCGAGATGACCGCGAAGATCGCCGGCGCCCAGTTCGACATGGCCAGCGACTTTGCCTTTGTCGAGAATTTCAAGCTGACCGGCACGCTCGCCGGGAATGTGGCCGGCAACGATCTCGACAACAGCATCACCGGGAATGCCGCCGTCAACGATCTCTCCGGCGGCGACGGCAACGACACGCTGCTGGGCGGTGCCGGCAACGACACGCTGGATGGCGGCATCGGCGACGATACGCTGGATGGCGGTACCGGCAATGACGTGATGTCGGGCGGCGAGGGCAACGACACCTATCTGGTCGACAACGCCAAGGACGAGATTGTCGGCGAGGACGGTCTGGTCGGGCATGACACCGTCAAGGCGACGCTGAGCTACGCACTGGCCGACGGGCTGGAGGATCTGTACCTGCTGGGCACGGCAGCCAACGGCACCGGCAATGCGGAGGACAACAAGCTGGTCGGCAACGATGCCGCCAACCTGCTCGATGGCGGTGCCGGCAATGATATCCTGATCGGCGGCAAGGGCAACGACACCTATGTGATCGATTCGGCAGACGACGTGATCGACGAGGCGATCGGTGTCGGCGGCGGGATCGACACGGTGCGCAGTTCGATCGGCTTCAGCCTGGCGGCCCATGCCAATGTCGAGAACCTGACCCTGACGGATGACGGGGTGGACGCCGATATCGACGGCGAAGGCAACGACTCGAACAACGTGATTTCCGGCAATGCCGGCAACAACAAGCTCACCGGCGGCAAGGGCAACGACACACTGCTGGGCCTGGGCGGCGACGACACCCTGGAGGGCGGCGAAGGGATCGACAATTTGCAGGGCGGCAAGGGAGATGATCTCTATCTGGTCAACCTGGTCCAGGTGGGATCGGGGGCGACGGCTACCGTCAAGCTGGAAGACACGCTGTCCGAAAGTTCCAATGAGGGCGTGGATTCGATCGAGTTATCGAGCGGCAGCATTGCCCTGGCCAAGGCGACGACACTCGTACTTGCGGCGAACTTCGAGAACCTGGATGCGAGCGGCACGGCGGACACCAAACTGAACGTCACCGGCAATGCACTTGCCAATACCCTGATCGGCAACCAGGCCGACAACATCCTTGATGGCGGCGCCGGCAATGACGTCCTGCGCGGTGGCGCCGGCAACGATATCCTGATCGGTGGATTGGGCGTCGACGAGCTCTATGGCGGCGACGGCGACGACACCTACCGTGTCGACGAGAACGACCTGATCGACGAGGAGGGAAGCACCGGCACCGACACGGTCGAGATGACGGCAACCAAGGCAGGCCTCGCCTTCAGCCTCGGCGCTGATATCGAGAATTTCCGCCTGCTCGGCACGCTGGCAGGCGATGTCGCCGGCAATGAGCTCGACAATCACATTGTCGGCAATGCAGCCGCCAACAAGCTGGAAGGCGGCGACGGCGACGATACGCTGGACGGCGGCGCCGGCGCGGACACGCTGATCGGCGGCCTGGGCAATGACACCTATATTGTCGACAATCTGAAGGATAGCGTCGACGAAACCGGCGGCGACGGCGTCGATACGGTGAAGGCCAGCGCGCTTCTGGCCAGCGGAATTGCCGGCGTCGAGAACTATATCTATACCGGCACGGCGGCCTGGACCTTTACCGGTACCGATGACGACAACGAGATCACGGGTGGCATCGGTGCCGACAAGCTCTTCGGCGGCATCGGCAATGATCTGCTGGTCGGCAATGCCGGCAATGACTGGCTCGACGGCGGGGATGGCGACGATACCCTTGTCGGCGGCGCAGGCAACGACACCTATGTGATCGAATCCAACGACGATACGATCGTCGAGATCGGCGGCCCAGCCGGCGGCGTCGACACCATCCGCAGCCATATCGATCTCGAACTGGAAAACTATGCTGACATCGAGAATCTGGTCCTGCTGAGCGACGCCCAGAAGGGATATGGCAATTCTAGCGCCAACGTGATCATCGGCAATGACGAGAACAACGACCTCGACGGCAAGGAAGGCAACGACGTTCTCGAAGGCGGCCTAGGCGACGATACGCTGACCGGCGGCGAAGGCAACGACATCCTCAAGGGTGGCAAGGGTAACGACACCTATCGGGTCAACCTGGTCTCTGCCGCAGGCGCCGCCAAGCTGGAAGACACGATTACCGAGAACGCAAACGAGGGCGACGATACCCTGGTCCTGCTCGGCAGCGTCGCCACGAGCAAGACCACCACCATCCTGCTCGCGGCCAATCTCGAACATATCGATGCAAGCGGGGCGGATGTCGCCCTGCTCAATCTCACCGGCAATGCGGCGCACAACAAGCTGACCGGCAATGGCTTCGCTAACATCCTGGATGGGGGCATCGGCAACGACACGCTGATCGGCGGTGCCGGCAACGACACGCTGATCGGCGGCGCCGGGATCGATACGATGCAGGGTGGCAAGGACAACGATCTCTACAAGGCGGATGAGGACGATGTCCTGACCGAGGAAGTCGGCGAAGGCATCGACGCCATCGAGATGACGGTACGGACACTTGGCCGGACCTTCGATCTTGCGGCCGATTTTACGAATTTCGAGAACTTCACCCTGATGGGAACGCTTGCAGCGAATATCAGCGGCACTGACGAGGCGAACATCCTGATCGGCAATGCTGCGGCAAACTCGCTCAGCGGCGGCGAGGGCAACGATACGCTGGCGGGCGGTGCCGGCAACGATATTCTTTCGGGCGGTGCGGGCGACGACTATCTTGATGGCGGGACGGGCAACGACACGATGTCGGGTGGTGTCGGGGACGATACCTATGTAGTCGACAACGCCAAGGATGTCGTCGACGAATCCGGCGGTGATGGCATCGACACGGTGCGAACCAGCATCCTGCTGACGACGGCTTTCTCCGGGGTTGAAAACTATGTCTATACCGGCAGCAGTGCCTGGACCTTCACCGGAAGCGACGACGCCAACGAGATCACCGGCGGCAGCGGCGCCGACAAGCTTTCCGGCGGCAAGGGAGACGACATCCTGATTGGCAATGCCGGCAACGATGATCTGGCCGGTGGTGAAGGTAACGACACGCTGATCGGCGGGCTTGGCAACGACATCTATCGCATCGACCATGCGGACGACGTCGTGATCGAATTGGCCGGGCAGGGCATTGATACGCTGGTCGCGTCGGTGGACGTCGACCTCGACTCGGTCGAATTCGAGGAGGTGGAGAACGTCACTTATGTGGCCTTCACGCCGGGTTCGACCCAGTATGGCAACAAATACAACAACAACATCAATGCCGCCGCCATGATTGCCGGCATCACCATTCTTGCCGGAGATGGCCATGACATTGTGACCGGTGGCCAGGGGGATGATGAACTAGAGGGGGGGATTGGCAATGATACGCTTATTGGCGGCAGCGGCAACGATACGCTCACGGGTGGCTCCGGTATCGATTCTGTCCGGGGCGGCGCCGGCGACGATCGCTATTTCATCGATCTCATCCAGGTTGGCACGGGTGCGACGGCCACCGTTAAGTTGGAAGACACCGTGCTCGAAAATGCCAATGAGGGGCGCGATATCATTGAACTGCAGGGCGCAGTCGCGCTGACCAAGGCGACGACCCTGCTGCTGGGAGCAAACATCGAGGAAATCACCGCGGCGGCAACCGGCACGACCAAGCTCAACGTTACCGGCAATGTGCTCGACAATGTCATTGTCGGCAACGATGCCGACAATTTGCTGGATGGCGGCAGCGGCAACGATACGCTTCTCGGCCTGGCCGGCAACGATACGTTGCTGGGGGGGCTTGGGAACGATTTTCTGGCCGGCGGCAGCGGCAACGATGTCATGACCGGTGGTGCTGGAAACGATACCTATGCCTTCGGCAGCTTCGGCGAGGGTGACGATATCATCAAGGATTTCAACAAATCGCAGGATATCCTGTCCTTCGCCGATATCCTCGATGCCAACGACAACGGCATTCTCGACGAACTCAAGGATTCCATCACCGACATTCAGGATCTGGGCATTGGCAAGAACGTCGTGGTGATATTCGATAACGGATCGACCCTGACGTTCGAAAAGGCTGGGACCGGCGCCATAGCCGACATTGAGCAACTCGTGCAGAATGCTGCGACGCAGATCACCACTCATATTTAGGGGGAGGCGGATCGGGAGTGTCGGGAAGGCTGGCTGGCGGCGCCGCTGTGATGAGCGTGACGTAGGTCACAGCGCGGCATGGCCGGGTATTCGGCCTCAATTGCCAACGTCTTGAATGTAGCGCGCCATTTCGTCTGACCACGAAAGCGGGCTCCGGCCCTTAGCAGAAAATTAGGTATTCCGCCGAGTTTCTCGGCGCTAAGAGAGCCGGCGCCAACTGCAGTCCTTTGCTGCCGATTGGCCTTTGATCCATCCGGTGCGCGAAAAGAGATAACCACATGACTATTCAAATTCGGTCTGCGACCGCAACCGATGCCATCGCTTGCGGACGCATTGCCTATGAGGCCTTTGCTGCCATCGCCGGAACCCACGGCTTCCCCTACGACTTTCCCAGTGCCGAGGCGGCCCAGGGACTGGCTGCCGACCTGGTTGCCAATCCCGATGTCTACGGCGTCGTCGCTGAACAGGACGGCATGATCGTGGGGTCGAACTTCCTGATGGAAGATGATGAAATCCGGGGCGTCGGCCCGATTACGGTCGACCCAAGGGTGCAAGGCAGCGGCATCGGTCGCAGGTTGATGGAGGAAGTTCTGCAGCGCGCAGCCGGTGCCAGAGGTATCCGACTGCTTCAGGACTCGTTCAACATGCGCTCGATCGCGCTCTATGCAAGTCTCGGCTTTGCCGTCCGTGAGCCGGTGCTACTCATGCGGGGCCGGCCGATGGGCGACGTACCGGAAGGGGTCGTCGTTCGGCCCATGGACGCAGGCGACGTCGAGCCATGTGATGTTCTCTGCCGCCGCGCCCACGGCATATCCCGCCGCAATGAGATTTTGGCCGCCTTGCGGCGGTCGACACCGCTGATAGCGATGCGCGATGGTCAGATCGTCGCCTATATGACGGCGCCGGAGTTCTGGATCGGCAATCACGGCGTTGCAGCGGCGGTGGAGGACATGCAGGCGCTGGTCCTCGGGGCGGCGAAACTGACGCCGCTCTCGTTCCTCCTGCCGACGCGGCAGGAGGAGTTGTTCCGCTGGTGCCTCGCTATCGGCATGCAGGCAGTGAAGCCGATGACGCTCATGAGTATCGGCGACTACCGCGAGCCGGAGCAGGCATACATGCCATCTGTCTTTTACTGAGCGTTCAGGGAGAGAGTCGATGATCGGGTATGTGACCCTGGGAACCAACAACCTGCCACGGGCAGCGGCATTTTATGACGCCCTGGCGGATGTCATCGGCGCTTCGCGCATCTTCGCGACCGAGACGTCGATCGTTTGGGCGGCGTCCGAGGGCGCGGCCATCGATGTGACTCTGCCATTCGACGGCCAGCCGGCCAGTGTCGGCAATGGCGTCATGGTGGCATTGCGCTGCCGGGACAATGCCCAGGTTGATGCTGTCTATCGCCGCGCCATCGAATTGGGTGGTACGTGCGAGGGGAAGCCGGGGCCGCGACCGGGGATCGAGGGGTTCTATGCCGGCTATTTCCGCGATCCAGACGGCAACAAGTTGAACGCCTTTTTCATGCCGTCCTGAGACGGATGGCAGCACTCCTGCCGGCCACCAGACCGCTGGCGAAACAGGCCGTCAGCAGATAGCCGCCGGTTGGGGCTTCCCAATCCAGCATCTCGCCGGCGCAGAAGACGCCCGGCAAGGATTTCAGCATGAGGTGGTCGTCGAGGGCCGTGAAGGCGATTCCACCGGCAGTGCTGATCGCTTCGGCAAGGGGTCGGGGCGCCCTGACTCGGAGCGGCAGCGCCTTGAGAAGCGGCGCGAGGTCGGACGGCAGATCGGGGCCGAGAAGCTCACGGATGAGGGCCACCTTCACGCTGTCGAGGCGCAGGCGCGATTTCAGATGCGAGGAGAGGGAGCGACTGCCACGCGGGGCGGCGAGGGCGCCCGATACCTGTTCCAGGGAATGATTGGGGAGGAGGTCGAGGCTGAGGATTGCGGTGCCATCCTTCGTCAGTCTTTCCCGCAATGGTGCCGAAACAGCATAGACGGCGCCCCCTTCGATGCCGTATTCGGCGATCACCGCCTCGCCCCGGCGGCGCAAGCCGGATACATCGATGGCGATGTTCTTGAGCGGTGCACCGGCATATTTGGTCCGGAACGCTTCGCTCCACGCAATTTCGAAGCCGCAATTGGCGGGTTGCAGAGGGGAGACGGGGACGCCGCGCGCGGTGAGCAGGGAAACCCAGGATCCGTCCGAACCCAGCTGCGGCCATGACCCGCCGCCGAGCGCCAGGACCACCACCCTTGCCGCGCTTGTCGTCTTGCCGCCTGGTTTGGCGAATTCCAGGCTACCGGCACTGTTCCAGCCGAGCCAGCGGTGCCGCACATGGATGCGCAAACCCTGGCCGCGGAGACGGTGCAGCCAGGCGCGCAACAAGGGTGCCGCTTTCATTTCCGCCGGGAAGACGCGGCCAGAGCTTCCGACAAAGGTTTCGATGCCGAGGCCGCGGATCCAGTCGCGCAAGGCAATTGGACCAAAGGCATCGAGCCAGCAGGCGATCCGGGGCGCTGCGTCGCCATAGCGGGCGATGAAGCCGTCCATCGGTTCGGCATGCGTGATGTTGAGACCGCCCTTGCCGGCCATCAGGAATTTGCGGCCGAGGGAGGGCATCGCCTCGAAGAGATCGACCGTGATGCCTGCCGCGAGCAATTGCTCGGCTGCCATCAGCCCCGCCGGCCCACCGCCGATGACGATGGCGTCTGCCATGCGATCATTCGGCGGCATTGTCGCGCCGATAGGGCGATAGGGTAGCGAGTGCGGCCATTTCCTGCTCCAGCACGCGGCGTTCACGGAGCAGGTAGTCGCCGACTGCCGCGCTGAAATTGGGGTCGCGGATCCAGTGGGCGGAATGGGTGGCCACGGGCAGGTAGCCGCGCTGGATCTTGTGTTCGCCCTGGGCGCCGGCTTCTACCCGCCCGAGGCCGCGGGCGATGGCATAGTCGATGGCGCGGTAGTAGCAGCATTCGAAGTGGAGATAGGGCACTTCCTCGATGCAGCCCCAATTGCGGCCATAAAGCGCATCGCGGCCGAGCAGGTTGAGAGCACCGGCGATGGGCGCGCCATCACGGAATGCCATCACCAGCACCACGCGGTCGCGAAGGCTGTCATGCAGGGCTTCGAAAAAACCTCTGGTGAGGTAGGGCCGGCCCCATTTGCGCCCACCGGTATCCATGTAGAAAGCGAAGAATGCATCCCAATGGGCCGGCTTGAGGTCGTCCCCGCTGAGGGCACGGATATCGAGGCCGGCGGCGGCGACGGCCGCGCGCTCCCTGCGTATCGCCTTGCGCTTGCGTGAGGAGAGGGCGCCGAGGAAGTCCTCGAAATCGCCATAACCGGCATTGTGCCAGTGGTACTGGCAGCCGAGGCGATGAAGATATCCCTCGGCCACCAATTCGTCCGCCTCGGCCTTCAGGCAGAAGGTGACATGGAGCGAGGAGAGGCCGGCATTCTCCGCTGTACCGGTGAGCGCATTGATGAGGGCGCGGCGGATGGTGTCCTGATCGTGGCCGGGCCGAACCAGCAGGCGCGGTCCGGGCACCGGCGAAAACGGTACGGCCACCTGCAGCTTCGGGTAGTAGCGGCCCCCGGCACGCTCATAGGCTTCGGCCCAGCCATGGTCGAAGACATATTCGCCCTGGCTGTGTCCCTTGACGTAGAGCGGCGCGGCGGCGTGCAGCCTTCCGCTATCATCGGTAAGGAGGACATGCTGAGGCAGCCAGCCGCTGCCACGCCCGACCGAGCCGGAAACCTCCAGCGCGTCCAGGAAGGCGTGAGAGATGAACGGATTCTCGTCGCCTGCACAGGCGTCCCATTCGGCGGCATCGACCCTGCCGATGCGATCGACGATGCGGGCGGTGAGGGTGAGGTCAACTCTGGACATCACCATTTCCCGCCGCCCGCGTCTTGTGACCTCAAGCTATCTCAACGATGGCATCGACCTCAACCGCGACATTGAGCGGCAGGACATTGACGCCGACGGCGGAGCGGGCATGCTTGCCGGCCTCGCCGAAGACCTCGACCATCAGATCGGAGACGCCGTTCGCCACCTTGGGTTGTTCGGTGAAATCGGCGGCGCAGTTGACGAATACGCCGAGCTTGCAGACGCGCTTCACGCGGTCGAGATCGCCGAGTGCATTCTTCAACTGCGCGATGATGTTGAGGCCGCACAGGCGTGCGGCCTGTTGCGCCTGCTCAGCCGAAAAATCCTGGCCGACCTTGCCCTGGAACTTGAATTCGCCATTCAGCACGGTGACCTGGCCGGAGACATAGGCGGTATTGCCGCTGATGACGACAGGCACGTAATTGGCGACGGGCACGGCGGCCTTCGGCAATTCGATGTTGAGTTCGGCGAGTTTGGCGTCGATCTTGCCAGCCATGATGCATCTCCTTGGAATTAATGTTCGGGTGGTGATGTGGGGGCGATCCTAGCTGCTCGGCGGGTGCCAATCCAGGCCGGAACACGGCCAAAAATGCCCTGGAATCGCCATTACCGCCGGCGCCGGCTTGTGCTAAGGAATGGGCGGCATTCCATGATTTCCAGTCCCTGGCCCTTCCAAACCCGTGTCCCAGTCACCTGATTCCCTGTCTTCGCCCAAACCGACCCTGTCGGCAGAGGAGGCCGTCGTCCTTGCCGAGAGCCGTTTCGGGGTCCGTGGAACGGCGTACCAGCTCACCAGCGAGCGCGACGCGAATTTCCGCATCCGGACGGCGGATGGGGCAGGCTATGTGCTGAAACTGGCCAATCCGGCGGAAGAAGAGGCGGTCACCAACCTGCAGACCATGGCGCTGCTGCATATCGCGCAGAGGGACCCCGACCTGCCGGTGCAGCGGGTCTTCCCGAGCCTTTCCGGCCGCCATGAGGAGATTCTGACCGATGCCGAGGGCCGGCCGATGGTCCTGCGCCTGTTCTCCTACCTGGAAGGAACGCCGCTGCATCAGGTGCCGCGCAGTCCGACGCAACGGCGCAATCTCGGCGCGCACCTCGCCCGCCTCACCTGCGCACTGGCCGATTTCTCGCATTCCGCGACCCATCACGATCTGCAATGGGACATCAAGCACGCGCATCGCCTGTGGGATCTGCTGCCCTATGTCGAGGCGGGGGCGCGGCGTGGATTGGTCGAACAGATCCTGCGCAATTTCGACGAGTTCGCCTTGCCGGCGATGCCGCAGCTGAGGGCACATTTCGTCCATAACGACCTCAATCCCTACAACGTCCTGGTCGCCGAGGAGGATCACGACCGAATCGCCGGCATTCTCGATTTCGGCGACATGGTCTGGACACCGCTGGTCAATGACCTGGCGGTGGCGTCTTCCTACCAATTGGCACTGGAGGGTAATCCGCTCGAAGACGTGGCCGAGTTCATCGGCGCCTATCACGCCGTGCTGCCGCTGGAGGCGCGCGAGATCGATCTGCTCTATGACCTAATCGCTGCCCGCATGGCGACGACCATCTGCATCGCCAGCTGGCGGGCTTCACGCTATCCGGAAAACCGGGACTATATCCTGCGCAATGCTCCGCGTGCCTGGGCCGGGATCGAAGCCTTCGCGCGCCTGCCGCGCGAGGCGGCGCAGGCGCAGTTGCGCCGGGCATGCGTGGCTTGACATCAGGACGGGCGGGCGGTGGATCAACGCCTCACCCCGGCCCACTCGCCGCAAGCGGGGCGAGGAGGTTCGAACAGGCTCGCTTCCCAGTCCCTCGGCCCTATGGAAAAGGGGTTGGGGCAAGGGGTCTTATCAGTAGGCAGGAGACGACATCATGGCGATGGTGAATCAATATGTGCCAGGGCGCGAGGGTGATCTTTCCGCCGGAGACATGGACATTATCCGCCGGCGGCAGAAGCTGCTGGGGCCAGCCTACCGCCTGTTCTACGAGCAGCCGCTGCATATCGTAAGGGGCGAGGGGGTCTGGCTTTTCGATCCCGACGGCAGCCGCTATCTCGACGTCTACAACAACGTCGCCTCGGTCGGGCATTGCCATCCGCATGTGGTGAAGGCGCTGTGCGAGCAGGCATCCGTGCTCAATACCCACACCCGCTATCTGCACGAAACCATCGTTGACTATGCCGAGAAGCTGCTGGCGAAGTTTCCGTCGGAACTCGGTCATGTCATGTTTACCTGTACGGGGTCGGAGGCCAATGACCTCGCCATCCGCATCGCGCGTTCCCATACCGGGGGGACAGGTGTCGTCGTCACGAAGCTTGCCTATCACGGCCTCACCCTAGCCATCTCGGAGATGTCACCCTCGCTCGGTGACTATGTGCCGCGGGGCGAACATGTCCGCCTGGTCCCGGCACCCGATACCTATCGCATCGACGGCAATGTCGGGGCTGCCTTCGCGGCGGGGGTCAGGCAGGCCCTCGACGAGATGCGGCAGAGGAACATCAAACCCTGCGCATTGGTGGTGGACGGTATTTTCTCGAGCGACGGCGTCTTTCCCGGCGAGCCCGGTTTCCTGAAGGAGGCGGTCGCCGCCATGCGGGCGGCGGGCGGCATCTATATCGCCGACGAGGTGCAGCCCGGCTTTGCCCGCGTGGGGCCCGCATGGTGGGGCTTCGCGCGCCACGACCTCGTCCCCGACATGGTGACCATCGGCAAGCCCATGGGCAACGGCCATCCGATCGCCGCTGCCGTGATGCAGCCGCATATCGTCGCCGAGTTCGGCGCGAAGTCGCGTTACTTCAATACCTTTGGCGGCAACCCGGTTTCCTGCGCCGTGGGGCGCGCGGTGCTGGAGGTGATCGAGGCCGAGAACCTGGCCGAGAATGCCGGCAAGGTTGGCACATATATGCTGGAGGGGTTGCAGCGCCTTGCCGGGAGATACGAGATCATCGGCGATGTGCGCGGTGCCGGGCTGTTCCTGGGCCTTGAATTCGTGAAGGACCGGAAGACGAAGGAACCCTTGGCCGCCGCCGCGACCCATGTGGTCAACGATCTGAGGCGCCGCCGCATCCTGATCAGCGCCACCGGCCCCGGCGCCAATGTACTGAAGATCCGTCCGCCGCTGGTCTTCACCCGGGAACACGCGGACATCTTCCTGGATGCCATGGAGCAGGCGTTGGCTTCCTTCGGGGGCTGACATTGTCGAACGACCCGCTCTATCCTCCATGCGAACCCCATAGTTGGGGCCATCTTGCCGTCGGCGATGGACATCAGATCTATTGGGAAGAATGCGGCAACCCGGCGGGCAAGCCGGCGCTTGTGCTGCATGGCGGGCCGGGGTCGGGCTGCACACCGGGCTGGCGGCGCTATTTCGACCCCATGCGCTACCGCGTCATCCTGATGGACCAGCGCGGCTGCGGACGAAGCCGGCCCCATGCCGGCGATACCGTCGACGCGCTGGCCGCCAACACGACCGCGCATCTCATTGCCGATATCGAGCAATTGCGGCGGCATCTTGGCATCCAATGCTGGTTGGTACTGGGGGCCTCCTGGGGTTCGACCCTGGCGCTGGCCTATGCTGCGCGGCATGCCGAATGTGTGCGCGAGATGGTTCTGTTCAGCATCGCCACCACCACGTCCTTCGAGATCGACTGGATCACGCGCGGCGTCGGTATTTACTTCCCCGCGGCTTGGGAACGTTTCCGGGATGCCCTACCGGCGCATCTGCGTGACGGCGACATTGCCACCGCCTATCACCGACTGCTGATCGATCCCGATCCGGCCACACAGGAGAGGGCGGCGCGAGCCTGGTGTGATTGGGAAGCCGCGATCGTTGCCTTGCGCGCCGACCAGAAGCCGCATCCGCGCTATGCCGATCCGCGCTTCCGCCTCGGCTTTGCCCGGCTGGTGACGCTCTATTGGTCGCAACGGGCCTGGCTTGCCGACGGCGAATTACTGGCCGCCGTGGAGGGGCTGGGTCATGTTCCGGCGGTGCTCATTCATGGCCGTGTCGACCTCTGCAATCCCCTGGTGACACCTTGGCGCCTGGCGCGCGCTTGGCCGGAGGCGCGGCTGGTCACCATCGATCAGGGCGGGCACGATGCCGGGGATGAGGCGACGAGCGGCGCAATCGTGGCGGCGCTGGACGGGTTTGCGCGCAGCTGACCGGCGACGAGGGCAATGACGCGCCAACCCCCCGGCCTTAGTTGTGGCCGCCCCACCAATTCCATTCGAGCCCGACTTTGCCTACGCGCTGACCGATTTCAGTGAGTGCTTGCGTTCGTTGCGCATCCGGAACGCGATGTTCCGGAGGTCGGTTGTTCGTGCTGTTGGCGGTGCGCTGGGATCAGTCGTGGCCTTGGCTTCCATGATCCGTTGTCGCATCCCGCGCCCTGCATTGGCGCGCTGCCCCGCCGACCATTGACTCATCTTGCCTGCCCCCGCGGCGCTTCCGGATCGAGAGACTATTGCACTTTCGTTACAAGCGAAGGCACCGATCCTTGCCGAGGCGCCATCCCGCGTTAACGTGCAGTTAAGACGTATGAACGCTGCGTTAAGGGTTTGATGCGAAAACGAAAAAACTTGTCCCGAATAGTCGAATTCCGAAATCCGATCGCAGAACAGTGCCGTAACAGTCGCACTATTCGAGGCCGAGTCCGGGCCGTCGCGCCATGACGAACTCGACCGCATCAACTGACCCATAACGAAACCAAGGGAAATGCGGCTATGTCTATTGAGGCCACCAATGACCGAACGTTCCTGGGTAATGTCAGGATCCGGACAAAGATCCTGGCAGGATCGGGTATCGTGCTGGGTATGCTGGCAATCGTCGGCGGACTTTCCTTCTTTTCCTTTACCCATGTCGCGCGAAACTTCGAGGAGTACAGTGAAGCCGCCAAGCTGGGCGTTGTCAGCAAGGAGATCGCCGGCGACTTCACCGAGATCAATAGCCACGCCAAGGATTTCCTGTTGAGCGGCGATACCTCGATTCTCACCAAGGAGGAAGCGCTGGCGGCAGAGGTGGCGGCGAAGATCGATGATGCCATCGGTCTGGCCCATACCGACAGCGAGCGAGAGAAACTGCAACGCGTTCGCGAAGTCATTGGCCAATATGGCGATGTCTTCAAGAAGGTCGGCGCCCTCTCGGCTGAGGAACGCAAGCTGGTTGACGAAGTAATTATGCCCGACAGCGCCAAGCTGATGGCGGACCTGGAGGAGGTGAGCCGCAGGGCCGCGGCCAGCGGCAATTCGGAGGCTCTGGTCCTGGCGATGTCCGCCGAGATCGCCCTTGCTCGCGGGCATGGCGCGCTGTCGACCATTCTCGGCCTCGACAAGGAGGAAGCGAAGGCGACCTTCGAGGCATCTCTCCAGGAGATGCAGCAGGTCCTGGCCGGGATCGACAGGGCGACGCAAGGCAGCGAACTCCGCGGGATCTACGAAGAGATGGTCGTGGTTGCGAAGGAATATCGCGAAGCGGCCGAAACTGCGATCAAGGACCACATGGAGCTCCAGCGCATCATCGAAGTGGAGATGGTCGATATGGAGGCCGATGCAAGGGCGACGCTGGATGACGTGACAAACGAGATCACAGCCGAGGAAGAACGCCTGCGCAGCGACCTCAGCGACACCATCGTAACGACCGAGATCGTTATCGTCGTCATCGCGCTCAGCGGCTTTGCGCTTGGCATCGTCGTCTCGCTTCTGGTGGCCGGCGGCATTGCGAGGCCGGTCGTCATGATGGCGGATGTCATGAAGAAGTTGGGCGACGGTGATCGCGAAATCGGTGTCCCGGCAACGGCCAATCGTGACGAAATCGGCGAGATGGCGCGTTCCGTCCAGGTGTTCAAGGAGGGCCTGATCGAGGCAGAACGCCTGCGCACGATCCAGGAAGCCGAGCAGCGCCGTCAGGTCGAGCGCGGCAAGAAGATGGAAGCGGCCGTTGCCGAGTTCGACAAGGTGATCGGCGAGGTGGTGGGCGTCGTCAGTGCGGCGGCGACCGAGCTTCAGGCGACGGCGCAGTCGCTCTCCGCGACCGCCGAGGAAACGGCCCAGCAATCGAATGCCGTCGCTGCCGCCTCCGAGCAGATGACGCAGAACGTGCAGACGGTGGCCTCCGCCACCGAGGAATTGTCGGCCTCGATCAGGGAGATCAACCACCAGGTGTCGGAATCGACCCGAATCGTCGGCGCGGCCGTGGAGCAGGCCGAGGATACCAACGCCAAGGTCAACGGGCTCGCCGCCGCGGCACAGAAAATCGGCGAGGTGGTGACGCTGATCAACGAGATCGCCTCGCAGACCAATCTCCTGGCCCTCAACGCCACCATCGAGGCGGCGCGGGCCGGCGAGGCCGGCAAGGGGTTTGCCGTGGTGGCGTCGGAAGTCAAGAACCTGGCGACCCAGACCGCGCGCGCCACGGATGAGATCGCCGCGCAGGTAAAGGCCATCCAGGACTCGACGGAGGGTTCCGCCAAGGCAATCGTCAGCATCACCCAGACGATCAACCGGGTGAACGAAATTTCAACCGGAATCGCCTCGGCCGTGGAGGAACAGGGCGCCGCAACGGCCGAGATTTCGCGCAATGTCCAGCAGGCGGCGGCCGGAACGGCCGAGGTCACCTCGAACATCATCGGGGTCACCCAGGCGTCGCAGCAGACCAGTGCCGGCTCGTCGCAGGTCCTGTCGGCAGCGAGCGAACTCAGCGAGAACGGCGTCCGGCTGAAGCGCGAGGTGGAGAGCTTCCTGCAGACGGTGCGCAGCCTCTGACATTGCGCTGCCGCGCTGGAGACTTGACGACCGGCCGAACGCCCTTCGGCCGGTCGTCACCTGGTAGAAAGCGCAGCTTCAGCCGCCCGGCCTGTCAGCCAGCAGCGCGGCCATGGCCGGGGCATCCCAGCGCGCGATGATCTTGTCGCGGAGTTCCGCGCCGAGGCTGCGGTAGAAGGCCTGGGCGCTGCGGTTCTGCGGCACCACCTCCCAGCGCGCCTGCATGCCGCCGGCGAGGGCGCGGCGGGCGATCTCGGCCATCAGGCGGCGGCCCAGACCCTGGCCGCGATAGGCGGTTTCCAGATAGAGGTCGTCGATCCGCAGCACGTCGCTGGCGATCCAGATGGCAAAATCGATCGTGTAGGTGATGAAGCCGACGGGTTTGTCGCCATCCATCGTCAGGATGGCGCGCAGCCTCGGTGCCGGCGCGGTGAGCGCCAGTCGCAGCTGGTCGCTCGTGAAGTTTAAGTCGGCACTGCTGCCATCGTGGGCTGCCAGTGCGCGAATCATCGTCGCCAGTGCCGCCGCGTCCTCCGGGCCAGCATCGCGCAGTACGATTTCGTTCATCTGCATCCTCACGCATTGCCGCCCGGTGCCAAGCGCACCTGGTGAAAGCGCAGGCGATCTCCTTTGAGTTCCACGCAGGTCAGGGGACCGCCCTCGTAGGCACCTGTATCAACACCGATCTTGTTGGCGGTTACCAGCGGTTCGCGCTGAATGGTATGGCCGTGGACGACAACCACATCGCCGTCGAACGGCCCGTTATGGTCGAGAAACGGATACCTGCACCAGACCGGATGCCGGTGCTGGTTGTAGGGCATGGACTGCCAATCGCAGGCAAGGCTGTCGCGCAAGGAGTTCAGCGGATGCAGCCCGGCGTGAATGAAAAGGTAGTCGGTGTCCCGGTGCGCCAGATCGAGGGTCAGGAATTGCCGGATTGCATCCGCACCGAGATAGTCCCGGATCGCCTTCACAAAGGCGCCCGGGCGGCTGGCCGCACTCTCGGCCGATTGTCCCAATTCGCGCGCGATGGCGGCAGCCCCCCAGCGCAGCCAGTTCTCGACATGCTCCTCAAGGGCCGGCCCTTCCTCTCGGAGCACAGTCGCGAGCATCGTTTCGTGATTGCCAGGCAGGGTAAGTGTCTCGGCACCGGGAATGAGATCCGTCGTCAGAATCTGTTTCAGGATGGAAAGCGAAGCCGGCCCACGGTCGATGTAGTCGCCGAGCAATACCACCCGCGGCGCCTGCACTGATTCGGTGGCGATGATGTGCGCGATCCGTGACAGCAGGGCATCGAAATGGTGCCGCATGCCATGGATGTCGCCGATGGCAAAGCTATGCTGGTCAATCGTACCGGGCGCCGGCCGCCATTCCGTTGTTGCAGTTTCCGTATTCATGGCGGTTCATTCTAGCACGTCCTGGGATTTCACAAGCCGGGGATGCCGGTACCGCCAGAAGTGAAAAAAACAAAGCCGGGCCCGTGATCAACACGGACCCGGCGGTTTCTCGGCAACTGCGCCAGTTCGGAGAAGCGAGCGATCCCGCATACCGCCACTGGCCACGGCGCCGCGGCCGGTTACGAACAGCCGCTGGTCGAGCCGCAGGTGGTGCACTTCATGCAGGTGCCGTTGCGCACCAGGGTGAAGTTGCCGCATTCGCCGCAGGCATCGCCCTCATAGCCCTTCATCTTGGCTTCGCGGATCTTGTCGAGACGGCTGTCCACCGCCTGCACGACGGCGGCACCCACGGTCATGGTGCTGGTGACACTGGCGGTGACGGCGGCAATGCCGATGCCATCGCCGCCACCCGAACCCGCGCTGGCCTGGGCCTCATGGGCCGCGTCCATGGCAAGCGCATTGTTGCCGGCCACCATCGAGGCGTTCTTCAGCACGATGAGGTTCGAGCGCACAAAGCCGGTGGAGGCGATCTTCTTCACTGCCTCGACGCCGCGTTCGAACTTCTCCGGGATGGCCTGCTCGTCGGCACCGCCACCCATGGCGTCGGGATAGAGGTCCGACGGCTGGACATGGGCGAGGTCGTTGCGACCGAGATAGGAGACCGCGAGTTCGCGGAAGGTGTAGTCGAGGATCGAAGTCGCCATCTTGATGGCGTCGTTGCCCTCGACCATGCCGTTGGGCTCGAAACGGGTGAAGGTGAAGGCCTCGACGAATTCCTCAAGCGGCACGCCGTATTGCAGTCCGATCGAGATGGCGATGGCGAAATTGTTCATCAGGCTGCGGAAGGCGGCACCTTCCTTGTGCATGTCGATGAAGATTTCGCCCAGCTTGCCGTCCTCATATTCGCCGGTGCGCAGGTAGACCTTGTGGCCGCCGACGATGGCCTTCTGGGTGTAGCCCTTGCGGCGTTCCGGCAGGCGCCGCCGGCCGGCCTCGGCCACGCGCTCGATGATGCGCTCGACGATGCGCTCCGCCACGATCGGGGCACGCGCAGCGGCCGGCGCCTCGATCACGTCATCGACCAGATCCTCGTCGGAGAGGAGCGAGGAAGAGAGGGGCTGCGACAGCTTGGAGCCGTCGCGATAGAGCGCATTCGCTTTTACGCCCAGCTGCCAGGACAGCATATAGGCTGCCTTGCAATCCTCGACCGAGGCCCGGTTCGGCATGTTGATGGTCTTCGAGATGGCGCCGGAGATGAAGCTCTGCGCCACCGCCATCATGCGGATATGGCTCTCGACCGAGAGGAAGCGCTTGCCGATGCGGCCGCAGGGATTGGCGCAGTCGAACACCGGCAGATGCTCGTCCTTCAGGAAGGGCGCCCCCTCCAGCGTCATGGCGCCGCAGACGAAGGTGTTGGCGGCCTCGTATTCGGCCTTGGTGAAGCCGAGGGCGGCCAGCATGTCGAAGGTCGGGTTGCCGAGATCCTCCGCGCCGAGGCCAAGCTCGTTGCGGCAGAAATCCTCGCCTAAATTCCACTTGTTGAAGACAAAGCGGATGTCGAAGGCGCTTTCGAGCGAGGTCTCGATCCGCTCCAGCGCCTCGTCGGTGAAGCCGCGGGCCTTCAGGCTCTCGTGATTGATGTAGGGGGCCCCCTTGAGGGTGGCGTGGCCGACCGCGTAGCGCTCCATCTCCTCGATCTGCGCCGGGCTGTAGCCGAGTGTCGTGAGAGCGTCCGGCACCATGCGGTTGATGATCTTGAAATAGCCGCCGCCGGCCAGCTTCTTGAACTTCACCAGGGCGAAATCTGGCTCGATGCCGGTGGTGTCGCAATCCATGACCAAGCCGATCGTGCCGGTGGGCGCGATTACGGTGGCTTGCGCGTTGCGATAGCCGTGCTTTTCGCCAAGCGCCAGCGCGTCGTCCCAGGCCTTCTTGGCAGCCGTCACCAGACGCTGATCCGGGCAGTTGGCGGAATCGAGGGCGACGGGCAGAACCGAGAGGCCCTCATAGCCGGCCTTCTCGCCATAGGCGGCGCGGCGGTGGTTGCGAATGACGCGCAGCATGTGGTCGGCGTTCTTGGCATAGCCCGGGAAGGCGCCAAGCTCGCCCGCCATCTCGGCCGAGGTGGCGTAGGAAACGCCGGTCATGATCGCGGTGAGGGCAGCGGTGAGCGCGCGACCCTCGTCGCTGTCATAGGAGAGGCCGATCGACATCAAGAGGCCGCCGATATTGGCATAGCCGAGGCCAAGCGTCCGGAATTCGTAGGAGAGCTGGGCGATTTCCTTGGACGGGAACTGCGCCATCAGCACCGAGATTTCGAGCACGATGGTCCACAGCCGCACGGCGTGCTCATAGGCCTCGATGTCGATGCTGCCATCCGCGCCCTTGAAGGTCATCAGGTTGAGCGAGGCGAGGTTGCAGGCCGTGTCGTCCAGGAACATGTATTCCGAGCACGGATTGGACGCATTGATGCGTCCCGATTCCGGGCAGGTATGCCATTCGTTGATGGTGGTGTCGTATTGCACGCCGGGGTCGGCGCTGGCCCAGGCTGCCTGGCCGATCTTTTCCCAGAGGTCGCGGGCCTTCAGCGTCTTGTGCAGCTTGCCGTCGGTGCGGCGGATGAGGTTCCAGTCGCCGTCATCCAGCACGCGCTGGATGAAATCGTTCGAGACGCGCACCGAATTGTTCGAGTTCTGGCCGGAAACGGTGAGATAGGCATCCGAATCCCAATCGGTGTCATATGTCTTGAAGTCGATCTTGTCGTAGCCCTGTTCGGCAAAGTGGATCACGCGCTGGACGTAGTTCTCGGGAATCTTCGCCTTGCGCGCGTCGCGGATCGCGGCCTTCAAGGCCGGGTTGGTCTTCGGATCAATGCCGCCCTTTCCGGCATGGATGCCGTCATGGGCTGCTTTTATCACCTTGTTGAGGCATTCATTGCAGGCTTGCGAGCCGGCGACGAGGGCCGCCACCTTCTGCTCTTCCAGCACTTTCCAGTCGATATAGGCCTCGATATCCGGGTGGTCGAGATCGACCGTCACCATCTTCGCGGCACGGCGCGTGGTGCCGCCCGACTTGATGGCGCCGGCGGCACGGTCGCCGATCTTGAGGAAGCTCATCAGGCCCGAAGAGCGGCCGCCACCCGAGAGGCGCTCGCCGTCGCCGCGCAGGCGCGAGAAGTTGGAGCCTGTGCCGGAGCCGTATTTGAAGAGGCGCGCCTCGCGCACCCAGAGGTCCATGATGCCGCCTTCCTGCACCAGGTCGTCGGCCACCGACTGGATGAAGCAGGCATGGGGCTGCGGATGCTCGTAGGCCGAGGCCGAGACGGTCAGTTCGCCGGTGCGGTGGTCGACATAATGGTGGCCCTGGGCCGGCCCGTCGATGCCATAGGCCCAGTGCAGGCCGGTGTTGAACCATTGCGGGGAGTTCGGCGCCCCCATCTGGCACGCCATCATGAAGCGCATCTCGTCATAGAAGGCGAGGGCGTCATCCTCGGTGTCAAAATAGCCGCCCTTCCAGCCCCAATAGGTCCAGGTGCCGGCCATGCGGTCGAACACCTGCTTGGCCGACATCTCGCTGCCGAAGCGCTTTTCGGCGGGCAGTTTTACCAGGGCCTCGCGGTCGGCCTCGCGCCGCCACAGGAATTCCGGCACGTCGCCCTCGATCACCGGTCGCAGCTGCGCCGGGACACCCGCCTTGCGGAAGTATTTCTGCGCCAGCACATCGCTCGCCACCTGCGACCAATCGGCCGGGACCTCGATATCCTTCAACTGGAAGACGATCGAGCCGTCCGGATTCTTAATCTCGCTGGTCGTGCGGCGGAACAGGATCTCCGCATAGGGCGACTGGCCAGCTTTGGTGAAACGACGAGCAATGCGCATGAGAGGCGGCCCCCAAATCTTGTGTTTGACCCCGAATGAACCGAATCCTCTCCCGTCTGCAGAATCTGGTTCAGCAAATCGGTTTAAGGGATTGGTTCGCCGCGCCTATATCTGGGTGGCCAGACCGGCGCCATGGCTAGATATTGAGTCAGTTTGCGGTGCACCCGCAACCGAGAAATTTCTATATCTAGTGATTAATGCGCTTGACCTCGCCATATGTGGCGTAACGCGGGCATTTCTGGCTCGTGGGGGTGCTGTTTGCTTGGGGATAAACAGGTCATGATTTCGCCACGATTCGAAATCCTGTAAAATTACCTCATTTTGTCAGACGGTTAGGTGTCACCAAATATCGTTAATCTTTGTGGCGGCTGCCAAGGATGCTGGAGAGGATAATGGCGACCAGCAACACGAAAGTGCCGACCCATTGCTGGGTCGAGGTGGCCTCGCCAAGGATGACGCTGGCGGCGACCAGGCTGATCGCCGGCTCCAGGTTCAGAGTCATGGCGGTATCGGTCGGCGACAGGACCTTGAGCGAGGCGAACCAGCACACCATGGCGGTGACATAGCAGAGTGTCGCCGCCCCATAGCCGAACCAGCCAAGTCCGCTCGCGGGCAGGGTGATGCCGCCCTTCAGGATGACGAAAACGGCGACCAGCAGGATCATCCACAGATTGGCCCAGAAATTGACCACCCGGGAATCGACGTCGTTGAGATAGGCGCCGCCCCAAGTGACAAAGGCGGCGACACCCAAAGCGGCGATGAGGGCGAGGGCGGCGCCGCGCCAATCCAGGGTGATGGCGCCGGGATCGAAGCCGAGCGGCAGCAGGCTGAAGCCGAGGTCCTCCCCCAGCGCCACCAGCAGGCCCAGAAAGGCAACCACCAGCAAGGCAGCCCGGAGCGGTGACAGGCGCTCGCGCCCGGAGAGTGCGGCGAAAATCGCTACCAATAGGGGATAGGTGTAGAGGATGACGACGGCGAGGCTGACCTTGATATAGGCGACTGAGCTCAAGTAGCCGGCCGACATCATGAGGAGGCAGAGGGCGATCCAGTAGGTCGCCCGCATGTTGCGCTGCGGCAGGTGAAAGCGGGCGCCGGTCAGGCGCAGAATCAGCCCGAGGACCAGGACCAGGCCGATGAAGCGCGACCAGACCAGGGTCATGGGCGTGGCGCCGCCGGCATAGGCAAGGCTGGCGAAGGTGGTGATCAGGCTCACGAAGATGGTGCCGATCAGCAGGACGCCGAGGGCCGCCCAGCGCTGGCGGCCGGTTGTGCCGGTAGATGATGTCACGGGAAGTGATCCTCGACATGGCGCGCGCAGAACGAGGCTTGCCGCCACCTGCGTCACCGGAAAGAATGTTGCCCCCGATCATCGCAAGCGAACGTGTCCTTTGTCCAGCATGCCTCCTGCAGGGGTGGTGATTGCCCGCGCATCGGCGGCTGATTGCGCGGCCCTGGCTGCGCTTATCCACCTCGCTTTCGCGGCCTATCGCGGCGAGCTGGTGCCGGATTCCGGCGCACATGCCGAGACGGCCGAGAGCCTCGCGACGGCCCTTGAAAAGGGAGCAGCCTTCCGGGCGCTGTCAGGCGGGCACCTCATGGGTTGCGTCTTCACGGAACGGCGGGCGGACCGGCTCTATTTCGGTCGCCTCGCCGTGGCACCCGAGGCGCGGGGGCGGGGGATCGGCTCGGCCCTGCTGGCGGCGGTCGAGTCCGAGGCGCGGGCACTTGGCCTGCCGCGGCTGGAACTCGGCGTCCGGCTGGTCCTCCATGACAATATCCGGCTATTTCAACGGGCTGGCTTTGTCATCACCCGGCAGGAAAGCCATCCGGGTTTTGCGGTGCCGACCTATCATGTGATGGAGAAGTTGCTCGAGTGAGGGCGGACGGCGTCGAATCCCTTTCCTTGCCTCGCTGTAAGGTCTCCTTGTATATTCCGCCGCAACGACCTTAACCTGTTGGCCCTATTGGGCAAAAACGGCGGCGAATCACCTCATGAGCATCGGCACCCGTCTTTTCACCATGATCTATGGCGAGCGCGTCGGCAGCGACGAGTTCGGCAATACCTATTATGTCGACCGCCGTACCAAGGGCGGCAAGCGCGAGCGGCGCTGGGTGCTCTACAAGGGCGAGGTGGAGGCGAGCCGGGTGCCGCCGGAATGGCATGCCTGGTTGCACAGCAAGACCCTGCCGGTGCCAGTGACGCGCGCGACGCCCCGGGCCTGGCAGAAGCCGCACGAACCCAACCGGACCGGGACCGAGCTTGCCTACCGCCCGCCCGGCCATACGCTGATGGGCGGCCAGCGCGCCAGGGCGACCGGGGATTACGAGCCCTGGACTCCGGCCTGACTCGACCTTTCGTCCCGACGCCCTTTCCGCCACGCACCAGACCAGGACCAGCACGGGTGAAGCATGCAGCGTAATGTCCTCGAGACCATCATGGGCGCCGTGGTGCTGGTTGCGGCGGCCGCCTTCCTCTACGTCATCTATAGCGGCAGCGGCATGCGCGAGGATCGCGGCGGCTATCAGCTCACCATCCGCTTCGATCGCGGGGGCTCTGTCCTTCCCGGCACCGACGTGCGGATGAGCGGCGTCAAGGTTGGCGCCGTGACCTCGCAGGATTTCGACCCCAAGATGTACCAGGCGGTTGTCACCATCAATGTGCGCAGCGATATCGAACTGCCGCAGGACACCTCGGCGATCATCACCAGTGACGGTTTGCTGGGGAACTACTACGTCAAGCTCGAGCCCGGTGCCGCCGACGAGATCCTGAAGGATGGCGACGAGATCACCTATGCACAGGGTGCGTTGGATCTGGTCGAGTTGATCAACAAATTCGTGGTCGGCGGCTCGTCGATGGAATAGGCCGTTCGCCGGGCCATGTGGCTTGGGCGGCAAGGGCGGTGAATCTCATGAGCAATAAGAAGGCGCCGGAATTCCACATCCCGGTCTGGAAGCAGCCGGATGGCCAGCCGGTCTCATGCCTCGAAAAAGTCAAAGTCCTCAATCAGAATGTCATCGAGATCAGGCAATTGGCGCAGGACGCGCTGGAAGATGCCATCCTGATGGGCTGTGACGAGGACCAGGTGCGCGCCGTGTTCTACGATCTCGTGGCGAAGCTCGAGAATCCGTACGGAAAGAAGTGATGCGTCAGTTTTCCCGGTGCGCTTTCGCGGCCCTGGCCTTTTCGGGTGTGCTCTCTGCAATTGCTCTCCCGGCGGCGGCCATCCCGGCCGACAACGTGGTGCTGCGCGCGATGGACAAGATCACGGCGCGGGTCTCGACCGTTACCGTGCCGGTCGGCGACACCGTCGCCTTCGGCTCGCTGCAGATCACGGTCCGGGCCTGCGACAAGCGCCCGCCGGAGGAGACACCGGAAGCGGCGGCTTTTCTGGAAGTGGTGGAGGAGAGGCCCGGCGAGGCGCCGCAACCGCGCTTCAACGGTTGGATGTTCGCCTCCAGTCCGGCCCTTTCGGCGCTGGAACACCCGGTCTACGACCTCTGGGTGCTGGATTGCAGCGGCGGCGAGGATCAGGCCGTGGAACCGGCCCCGGCCGAGAGCGAGTCCAGCACCACCGAATCCGGCACCAATCCGTAGAACACAGCCGGTACGGCAAGGGCGGCGGACAGCTTCTGCCGGTATTCCTCGCGCGGGATCTCGATGGTGCCGAAGCGGGCGAGGTGCTGGGTCACGAATTGCGTGTCGAGCAGCCGATAGCCGCCATGTCTCAGTCGCGCCACGAGGTGGACCAGCGCCACCTTGCTGGCATCGGTCGCCCGGCTGAACATGCTCTCGCCGAAAAAGGCGCCGCCCAGGCTGACCCCGTAGAGGCCCCCCACCAGCTCATCGCCCAGCCAGACCTCGACGCTGTGGGCATGGCCCATGACGAAGAGCTGGCGGCAGAGGTCGAAGATGGTGTCGTTGATCCAGGTCTGCTGGCGCCCCGGCGCCGGTGTCGCACAGCCGCGCACCACCGCCTCGAAGGCCTGGTCGCAGGTGACGCGATAGAAGGGCGCCTTGCCGGCAAGACACTGGCGAACGGTCTTTCTGAGGCTTGCCGGGATGTGGAAGCCTTCCAGCTGCAGGATGCCGCGAAGCTCCGGATCGATCCAGTAGAGCTCCGGATCGTTGCGCGCCTCCGCCATCGGGAAGATGCCGATCGCATAGGCGCGCAGCAGCATCTCCGGGGTGATCTTCGGCTGCCTGGTCCGGTTGGACACGCGTCACCTCATGGTGGTGCGGGGCTTCGAATCGAAGCCTAGCGCCAAAAGGGGCGGTGAGTCATGTCTGCAATTACCACCCCTCACCCTAACCCTCTCCCCGCAGGCGGGGCGAGGGGATGAGGTGCCGATGGCAGTAGCCTGCGCGACTTATAGATTCTGTCCCATGCACGCGCGTAGCCCCTCGTCCCATTGGGGAGAGGGGGCAACTGGAGAATGAAGAAAGCGCCGCCCTTACTTGGCGACGAACTTCTCCAGCCAGCGGATGTCGTAATCGCCGTTGATGAAATCCGGGGCGGCGACCAGGCGCTGGTGGAGGGGGATGTTGGTCTTCACCCCCATGATGACCATTTCCTCGAGTGCCCGCCTTGCGCGCATCAGGCATTCGTTGCGGGTCTTGCCGTGGACTACCAGCTTGGCGATGAGGCTGTCGTAATTGGAGGGCACCTTGTAGCCGGCATAAAGTGCCGAATCGACGCGCACACCAAGGCCGCCCGCGGCGTGGAAATCCGTGATGCGGCCGGGCGAGGGCATGAACGTCTCGGGGTCTTCGGCGTTGATGCGGCATTCCACGGCATGGCCGTTGAAGGTGATGTCGCTCTGCGAGAGGCCCAAGGGAGCGCCGGAAGCGACGCGGATCTGCTCGCGCACCAGATCGATGCCGGTGATCATTTCCGAGATCGGGTGCTCGATCTGCAGGCGCGTGTTCATCTCGATGAAGTAGAACTGGCCGTCCTGGAACAGGAATTCGATGGTGCCGACCGAGCGGTAGCCCATGGCCTTCACGGCCTTCACAGCGATTTCGCCGATTTCGGCGCGCTGGCCGGCATTCAGAGCCGGCGAGGGCGCTTCCTCGAGCACCTTCTGGTGGCGGCGCTGCAGCGAGCAGTCGCGCTCGCCCAGATGCACCGCATTGCCGTGATTGTCGGCCAGGATCTGGATTTCGATATGGCGCGGATGAGAGAGGTACTTCTCCATATACATAGCGTCGTTGCCGAAGGCAGCCTTGGCTTCTGCCCGCGCAAAGGCAAGCGCTTCCTTCAACTCGCCGGCGCTGTTGGCCACCTTCATGCCCTTGCCGCCGCCGCCGGCCGCCGCCTTGATGAGGACCGGGTAGCCGATGCCCTCGGCGATCGATGCTGCTTCCGCATCGCTGATGGCGCCGTCGGAGCCTGGCACGCAGGGAATGCCGAATCTCTTGGCGGTGATCTTGGCCTCGACCTTGTCGCCCATCTGCGAAAGATGTTCCGGCGAAGGCCCGATGAAGGTGAAGCCGTGTTCCTCGACCATCGCCGCGAATTTGGCGTTTTCGGAGAGGAAGCCGATGCCGGGATGGATCGCATCGGCGCCGGTGATGGTGGCGGCCGAAATGATCGCCGCCATGTTGAGATAGGAATCGCGCGAGGGCGCCGGGCCGATGCAGACACTTTCGTCGGCGAGGCGCACATGCATGGCATCGGCATCGACGGTCGAATGCACGGCGACAGTGCGGATGCCCATCTCGCGGCAGGCGCGGTGGATGCGCAGGGCGATTTCACCGCGATTGGCGATGAGGACCTTTTCGAACATCGGCTGGGCTGCTTCCCGTTTACTCGATGACCAGCAGCGGCTCGGCGAATTCGACCGGCTGCGCGTCCTGGACCAGCACTTCCTTGACGACGCCATTGGCCGGCGCCGAGATCGGATTCATGACCTTCATCGCCTCGATGATGAGGACGGTCTGGCCCTTGGTGACGCGATCGCCCACCTTGACGAAGGGCGTGCCGCCGGGTTCGGAGGCGAGATAGACGGTGCCGACCATGGGCGAGGTGAGGGCGTTTTTCGGTGCCGCCGCCGGCGCTGCGGCGCCCGGATTGCCCGCCGCCGCCGGGGCCACGTTCTGCACGGTGGGCGCGGCATGCACGACGGTGGTGGGTGCAGCCTGCGCCGTCACCCGGATGCGCTGGTCGCCACTTTCGAACTCGAGCTCGGTGAGGCCGGTTTCCTTCAGCAGCAGGCCCAGCTTGCGGACCAGGGCCTCGTCGATGTCGAACTTGCTCATGCGCGTGCTTTCTTCGGATTGACAAGATTGGCCATCGCCTGCAGCGCCAGCAGGTAACCCTGGGCGCCCAGCCCGCAGATAACGCCGGTGGCGATCTGCGAGACGTAGGTCTGATGGCGGAACGGCTCACGCCGGTGGATATTGGACAGATGCACCTCGATCACCGGCAGCTCCGTGAGGGTGAGGGCATCGAGAATGGCGATCGAGGTATGGCCATAGGCGCCGGGATTGATGACGATCCCGGCCTGGCGCCCGCGGGCCTCCTGGATCCAGGTGACCAGTTCGCCTTCATGGTTGGACTGGCGGAAATCGACACCGAGGCCGAGCGTCTTCGCCTCGGCCGCGCAGGCCCTGGCGATGTCCGCGAGGCTGTCGCGGCCATAGACCTCCGGCTGGCGCACACCCAGCATGTTCAGGTTCGGCCCGTTGAGGACGAGAATGCTCTTTGACTTGGCCAAGGATCGGGTTCCGCTGGTGCCTGCCCAGAAAGTGCAAACCATCGCACGGATTCGCCTTTTTGGGGACGAAACCGGATGATTTCCGGCACTTATACCGGGGGCGCCCCATCAGGGCAACCGGAGCATGGCCGGTATCGCGATACCGGCGCCATACCGAGGCTCGATTGGCCTTCAAAAAAATTCACTGACAGGAAACGAATCCGCTATCCTGCTCGACGGATTCGCGACGCATGGGCGGAAAGCGGGGGAGGCATACTTCCAATGCGGGATGACGAAGCGATTGGCGGGGCGACTGGTGGGGCCGGTCCTGCCGCGCCGGCGGACAATCTGGGGCCGATGGGGGCTTCGGGGCTGCACGGCCTGGAAAGCCTGCAGCATGCCATCGGGCGCGCCCTGGAGGCACAAGCCCTGGCGCTGGGCGAGATTGCCGAACGCAGCGCCCGGATGAACCAGTCGCTGGAGAAATCGGCCGCCGAGGTGGCGGCGAGCGGCACCATCGCCAATGACCTGCGTCGCACCCTGGCTGCGGAAATGGACCGGGCCGTAGGCGCGATCAAGGCCGAACTCGATGCCGTGGTCAACGGCATTGAGGAGAAGGCCGGCGCCGCCATCACCGTGCTGCGCGAGATCGAGAGCATTGCTAAATCGGTCAATCTGCTGGCACTCAACGCCACGATCGAGGCAGCCCATGCCGGCGAGCATGGCAAGGGCTTCGGCGTGGTCGCTGCGGAAGTCCGCAACCTCGCGCAGCGCACCCTGCAGAGCGCCAAGGAGGCCGGAAAGAGCATCGATCTCAGCGATATCCAGCGTCGCGTGGCCGAGACGGCAGGCGCGGCCGACCGGCTGCTGCAGACCCTGTCCGGGCAGCTGGTGCAATCGCTTGACGGTCTCAGCGGCAATTTTGCCGCGCTCGACGGGCAGATCGACGACCTCAAGGCCAACAACCGGGTAATTGCGGTGGCTGTGCCGCAGGCGGCCGCGCGCAACGACAATGTCATTGCCAAGGCGCATTGGTCGCTGGAACTGGCGCGGGAACTCGCAAGGGCGCTGCCGTCGGGCGAAGGCGCGGTGCGCACCGTGCTGCGTCGCCACCAATTGCCGGACGATCCGGCTTTCGACCGCCTCGCGGACATCCAGCGGCGCGGCACGATCCGTATCGCCGTGGAACCGGCCTTCGTCGGCCTGTCATTCCGCCTGCGGCCGGGCGGGCCGCTCACCGGCCTCGACATCGACTATGCGACGGCTTTTGCGCAATGGCTGGGGGTCAAGCCGGAATTCGTCGAATATCCCTGGGACCAGTGTACCGAATTGCTGCATCTCGGCCCCAAACTTGGCGAGCGGCCGGTCGATCTGGTCTGGAGTGCGCTGCCGCCCAATGCGGCCTACCATGCCGTCGCCTTTTCCGAGGCCTATACCTATCTCAATTACATCCTGGCCCGGCGGGCGGGGGATGCACGCATCAACGGAATCGGCGATCTCGATGGCAAGGTGCTGGGCTGCATCAACGATCCCGGCGCCTTTGCAACGCTGGAAGCGGCCGGCATACGCTGGGGCGCCAATGCCGATGTCGCGGGTGGCCGTGTTCGGCTGGCCAATCTCATTGCCTATTCGGATCAGAGCCAGATCCATGACTGCCTGGTCGACGGCCAGGTGGATGCCTTCGCGGTCGACCAGCCGATCTATCACTGGGCGGCGACGGGGGCAGAGAGCCGCTGGCGCGGCAAGCTGGAAGTACTGCCGGGAAATCTCGCTGCGGCACCCTGGTACTATTCGGTCGGTGTCGCTGCTGCAAAATCCAGCCATCGCCTGCTCGCCAAGGTGAACGAATTCATCACCTGGTTCGCTACCCAGCCGGCGCGCGCGACCCTGGAGCGGAAATGGCAAGGCGAGAGTGTCAGCGGGACGGCCAGTTATCGCGACGAGGCCGGCGATCTTATGGGCGAGGCGGAATTGGCGGCGCTGGCCGCGCCCGTGGGGGACGCCTAGCTGCCGCGCGCTGCCGCGATCAGCGCCTTCATGTCATCGATCGAGATGGCGCCTGGCACGATCTGTTCGCCGATGACGAAGGTCGGTGTGGAGCGGATGGCCATGGCCTGGGCAAGGGCGTGGTTGTCGGCCAGTTGCTGATCCACCTCCGGTGCCTTCATATCGGCGCGCAGCTTGGCGACATCCATGCCGAGTGATTCAGCGATCGTGCCGATTGCGGCGTCATCGAAGTCGCCGCGATGGGCCATCAGGGCGTTGTGGAAATCGAAGTAACGGTCCTGCATCTGCGCGGCCAGCGCGGCGCGCGCTGCAAGCAGCGACGATTCTCCCAGGATGGGGAATTCCTTGAACACGACACGCACGCCCTTGTCGGCCTCGATCAGTTCGGCCAGGGCCGGCGTCACGCGCTTGCAGTAGGGGCATTTGTAGTCGAAGAATTCGACGATGGTCACGTCGCCCATGGGATTTCCGGCGACCGGCGAGGCGGGATCGGCCAGCAGGCGATCCTTGTGCGCCACCAGGGCGCCGGCCTGCTTGTCCGCCTTGGCGGCCTGTTCTTTGGCCTGCAGTGCCTCGATCGCGTCGCGGATCACCTCAGGATGCTCCAGCAGATAGGCGCGGACGATTTCCTCGATGCCCTTGGTTTCGGCCTCGTTGAACAGCGCATCCTGGGCCAGTACGGGCTGCGCCGGAACGAGCAGGACAAGGGCGAGGGTGGCAGCAAGCCGTCGCAGAAAACGCATCGTGGGCATCCTCGGTGTAGCAGGTTGGTCGGCACTTGATAGCAGGGCGCTGTCGCGCTGCCTATCGGCATACGGTCCCAGGCGACACCCCTCCCGCATATTCACGTATTCTTGTCCCGTTCACTTACTCTTTCTCGGGGCAGCGCTTGTTACGGCCCCTCGTAGCGATCCAGTCGCTGCTGTGCCTCGCCGATCACGTCGTTGGCGCGCAGCCAGCCCGGCGAGCCTGTGTCAAATCCTTCCAGCGCGCGCTTCGCCTGGCCCCAGGCCGTTTCCGGGTCGCCCTGCGCCATCGCCTGTTCGGCCAGAGCCAGATGTGCCATCGGCAGATTGCCGCTGCGGCCATAGGCCACCGACAGCAGATACCAGACGCGGGAATTGCGCGGTTCGACCCGCGTGATCTCCTCCAGGCGGCGGATGGCGGAGAGGTCGAAATCCGGCTGCTCCAGCCCAATCTCGACCTGGGCCAGGCCCATGGCGATCATGGTCTGCTGGGGCGCCCGCTCATAGGCTTGGGTATAGACCGGCAGGGCGGCCGCCAACTGGCCGCTGTCATAGAGGATCTGCCCCTTTTGCTCGAGAAAATAGGGGTCGTCCGGCGCTTCCGCCAGCAGGCTGTCCATCAGCTTGACCGCCTCCTGCATCTGGCTGGCGCGGTAGAGTGCCACGGCGCGGGCATAGCGGGCCGGCACCGAGGTGTCGCTCGGCGGGTATTCCTGCTCGACCCGCGAGAGCGGCCAGAGATAACCCTTCAGCTTGGCCACCATGCGCTGGTGGCGTGCCTGCAGGTCGGGTGCGTCCGTGATTGCGCTAAAGGGCGATTGGTCGACATGCTGCTGCACCGAATCGATGCGGTCGCTGGTCAGCGGATGCGTGCGCAGATAGGGGTCGCGCGGCTCGGAGAGGAACTCCTGTCCCGCCAGCTTGCCGAAGAACTCCAGCAAGCCGCGTGATGACTGCTTGGTGGCATCGAGATAGCTCATGCCGGCCTGGTCGGCGGCAGATTCCAT
Organism: Dongia mobilis; assembly: GCF_004363235.1. Classification (GTDB taxonomy): domain Bacteria; phylum Pseudomonadota; class Alphaproteobacteria; order Dongiales; family Dongiaceae; genus Dongia; species Dongia mobilis. The sequence goes on along the minus strand of NZ_SNYW01000010.1, from coordinate 104,900 downwards.
GGTCCGCGTGTATTTGAGCAGGTTGCGCCTCGCGATCTCGCTGCCCAGCGACGATCCGGCGACCACGGCACCGGCATTGCCGCTGGCTGCTGCTGCGGCCCCGCCCAGGACCATGCCGATAATCTGTTCGATCGTCGCATTGCGCAGTTCGTCCTGGATTCGCGACAGGTGCGCGCCGGCGATGTGGCCGGTTTCATGGGCGATGACGCCGATCACCTGGTTGGCATTGTCGGCCCGCAGCAGAAGGCCGGTATGAATGAACATGCGCATGCCGCCGGCGACGAAGGCATTGATCGAATCATCGTTGACGAGGAACACGCGGATGCCGGCGGGGTCGAGGCCGGCGGCCCGGAAGAGCGGATCGGCATAGTCGCGGATCAGGGTCTCGGTCTCGGCATCCCGCAGCAGGCTGATCGGCCGCGATTGCGCCTGGACCGGACCGACGGCCGGGATCACCAGCAGCAGGGCCATCAGGCCGGCCAGCATTCGGCGCAAATTCGCTCGGTTGATCAAGCCGGGTTTCCTTCTCTATGCTCCGGCCCCTGGGTTGGGCCCCGCTATCTGTATCGGACCGGGAAAATGGGGCAACTTCAAGACGATATTCAAGAACGACCATGCCGGAGCCGGAAATGCCAGCGAACCATCTTAATTGCCCCCGGGGCGACAGCAAGCACCGCCACCCCGGGAACGGCGACCCTGCATGGACGGTGCGACGTCTCGCCGCCCTGGCGGGAATTGCCATCTTGCCGCTGCTGACCGCTTGCGAAAACACGCGCTCGATCGCCTCCGACGCGACCCAGATCGACGGCTTCCGGGCCGGCGTCGTAGCCGACGACCCGCGCGCGGCACTTATCGGCCGGACTGTCATCGCCAATGGCGGGAACGCGGCCGATGGGGCCGTGGCCGCCTATTTCGCCATGTCGGTCCTGATGCCGTCGGCCGCGGGGCTTGGCGGCGGCGGTGTCTGCATCGCCCACGACGCCGAAGAAAAGCGGACCGACGTGATCGATTTCCTGCCGCGCGCTGCCGCGGCCGGTCAGGTCGCCGTTCCAGGCAATGTGCGGGGCATGGCGGCGCTCAACGCGCGCTATGGCAACCTGCCGTTTGCCGGACTGGTTGGCCCGGCCGAGAATCTTGCCCTCTCCGGCTCCACGGTGCCCAAGGCGCTGGCGCGCGACCTGCAGGAATTCGATTATACGCTGCGCGAGGATCCGGCGCTTGCCGCGGTGTTTCACGACCTCAACGGCGCGCCGCTGAAGGAGGGCGACAATTTCCGCCAGCCGGAACTGGGCGCTTCGCTCGGCCAGGTGCGGGCCCTCGGCGTCAACGGGTTCTACAGCGGGCTGCTTGGCCAGAAGATCGCCGACGGCGCCCAGGCCATCGGCGCCCCGTTGACCATCGATGATCTGCGCAACCACAAGGTCCAGATCTATGCGCCGGTCGATACGCCCTTCCTCGACCTCAGCCTGTGGACCACATCGGCCCCGTCCGGTGGCTCGCTGGTGGCGCAGGCGATGGGCCAGTTCTCGGGCGACAATTCCCCCGGCGCCCAGGCGAATGTGTCGCGCCAGCTGATGCCGGCGCGGGCGCAGCAGGAAGGGCTCGGCGGTGCCACGGAAAATCCGAGTGCCGCCACGGTGGTGGCGGTTGATTCGGATGGCGTTGCGGTCGCCTGCGCCTTCACCATGAACGCGCCATTCGGGGCCGCGCGGACGGCGCCGGGGACCGGTATCATCCTGGCGCCGGCGCCCAATGATCAGGGCATCGGCTTCTCGGCCCTTGCGCCCGTCATGGTGGGCAGCAAGTTCAACGGCCAGCTCTATTTCGCCAGCGCCGCCGCTGGCGGCGCCCCGGGGGCGCTGGCCCAGGCTCTGGTGCTCGACGCCGTTATGCGCCGCGCGTTGCCGCTCGACCAGGCGATGCAGCTGCCACGCGCCTTCGACGATGGCGCCGGTCAGAGCTATGACGAAGCCGGCGGGCTGAGCCTCGGTCGCCTCAACAGCATCTTCTGCAGCCGCGGCACGCCGAGCAGCCCGGATACCTGCCAGCTCAGGAACGATTACCGCGGCAACGGCCTTGCCACGATCCTGGGTGAGGACTGACGGGCCGCGCGATGACCCTGAAGATCGCGCAGCGGGCCGCCATCGACCCGTTCATCGTGATGGAGGTGATGCGCGCCGCCAATGAGCGCGTGGCCGAGGGCGGCGACATCATCCATATGGAGGTCGGCCAGCCTTCTACACCGGCTCCGGTGAAGGTGCGTGAGGCGGCGGCACGCGCGCTGGCGGGCGACCTCATCGGCTATACCGATGCCTTGGGGGTGCCGCAATTGCGCCGGCGGATCGCCCAGCACTACCGCGAGTTCTATGATGCGGCAGTGGCACCGGAACGAATTGCGGTGACGACGGGGTCCTCCGGCGGATTCCTGCTGGCCTTCCTGGCGGCCTTCGATCCTGGCGACCGCGTGGCGCTGGCGGCTCCTGGCTATCCCTGCTATCGCCATATCCTCAGCGCCCTCGGTCTCGATCCGGTGCTGATCGAGACGCAAGCGGAGACCAAGTTCCAGCCGACGCTGGCGCAGCTTGATACGGCAGGAAGGATCGACGGACTCATCATCGCCTCGCCATCCAATCCGGTGGGGGCGGTGGTGGGCCAAGCCGACCTCGGCGGCATCGCCGCCTGGTGTGGGCGAAAGGGTGTCCGTCTGGTCTCGGACGAGATCTATCACGGGATTACCTTCGGCACCGAGGCGGCGACGGCGGCCGATCTGGACGGCGCTATCGTCATCAACAGTTTCTCGAAATATTTCAGCATGACCGGCTGGCGCCTCGGCTGGATGGTGTTGCCTGACGATCTGGTGAAGCCGGTCGAGCGCCTTCTGCAGAATTTCTTCATCTCGGCGCCGACCCTCTCGCAACTGGCCGGGATCGCCGCCTTCGACGCCCATGAGGAATTGCAGGCCAATGTCGCGCGCTATGGCCGCAACCGCGAATTGCTGTTGAACGAGCTGCCCGGCGCGGGATTCGGCAAACTGGTGACGACCGATGGCGCCTTCTACATCTATGCCGACGTATCTGGGCTGACCGATGACAGCTTGGCCTTCTGCCGCCGCATGCTGGCGGAAACCGGCGTCGCCGCGACGCCCGGCATCGATTTCGACCCGGCGCGCGGGCGCCACTTCATGCGCTTCTGCTTCAGCGGCGCGACCGGGGACATGGCCGAGGCCGCAAGGCGCCTGAAGGCCTGGCGGAAGTAGGGCCTAGCCAACCTTCACGACGACATGCTTCTTCTTGCCGGCCGAAAGCTTGATGACGCCCTCGGCATTGAGATCGCTGGTTGAGGCCTTCATCGCGTCATCGCCGATCGCCTGGTCGTTGAGGCGGGCGCCGTTCCCCTTGATGAGGCGGCGCGCGTCCGATTTTGACGTGGCAAGCCCGGCCTGGACCAGCAGATCGATCACCGGCAGGCCGGAATCGAGTGCCGCCTGCGCCACCGTGATCACCGGCAGATCGCCGCCAAGGCCACCTTCGGCGAAGACCTTGCGCGCGGTCGCCTCGGCGCTTCTGGCGGCCTCTGCACCCCGGCACATCGCGGTTGCCGCATTCGCGAGGACGATTTTCGCCTCGTTGATCTCGGCGCCTTCGAGGGATTCCAGCCGCTCGATCTCGTAGAGGGGCAGTTCGGTGAAGAGGCGCAGGAAGCGGCCGACATCGGCGTCCTCGGTGTTGCGCCAGAACTGCCAGTAATCATAGGCCGAGAGGCGTTCCTCGTTGAGCCAGACGGCGCCCGCCGCCGTCTTGCCCATCTTGGCGCCGGAGGAGAGGGTAATCAGCGGCGAGGTGAGGCCATAGAGAGTTTTGTCGTCGCAGCGGCGCCCCAGCTCGACGCCATTGACGATATTGCCCCACTGGTCGGAGCCGCCTAGCTGCAGGGTGCAGTTGTGACGCCGTGCCAGCTCCAGGAAATCATAGGCCTGGAGGATCATGTAGTTGAATTCGAGGAAAGTCAGCGCCTGCTCGCGCTCGAGCCGCAGTTTCACGGAATCGAAGCCGAGCATGCGGTTGACCGAGAAGTGGCGTCCGTAGTCGCGCAGGAAGCCGAGATAGTTGAGCTGGTCCAGCCAGTCGGCATTGTTGACCATGACGGCATCCGTCGGGCCGTCGCCGAAGGTGAGAAACTGCGAGAACACCTTCTTGATGCCGGCGATGTTGCGGGCGATGTCGTCGTCGCTCAGGACCTTTCTCATGTCGTCGCGGCCGGTGGGGTCGCCCACCTTGGTGGTGCCGCCACCCATCAGGACGATCGGCTTGCCGCCCGATTTCTGCAGCAGGCGCAGCATCATGATCTGCACCATGGAGCCGACATGGAGCGAATCCGCCGTGGCGTCGAAGCCGATATAGGCGACCAGCGGTCCCGCCTTGGCGCTGTCCAGGAGGCGCGCGTCGAGTTCCTCGAGCGCGGTGCACTGGTGCATGTAGCCGCGGGCGATGAATTCGCGCAGGAAGGGGGATTTGGGCTGGAACATGATCGGTCTCGGTTCGGCGTGACTTGTGTTGCGGGCGGTCATGTAACACATTCCGGAAGAAGCGGCCAAGCCGGGTCAAAATCGATTGGGAATCAGGTAAATGGCGGGAAAATGGGCAATCGGGCTGATGAGCGGGACCAGCGCCGACGGGGTCGATGCGGCGCTGATCCGGGCGGAGGCGGATGCGGTCCATGAATTCGGCCCGGCCTCGTCGGAACCCTATGACCGGGCCTTCGGGAACCGCATCAAGGCCTGCTATGGCGGCAGGGCGCCGGAAGCCGAGATAGACGCCGTGGCGCGAGAGCTGACCCAGCGCCATGCTGCGGCGGTCCGGAGATTGCTCCAGATGGCGGGTATGGCGCCATCCGGGATCCATGTCATTGGCTTCCACGGCCAGACCATCCTGCACGCGCCCCATGAGCGCCGCACATGGCAGATTGGCGACGGGGCCCTGCTGGCCAGCCTCACCGGGATTGATGTGGTCGATGATTTTCGCTCGGCCGACGTGGCGGCGGGCGGGCAGGGGGCTCCGCTGGTGCCCGTCTTCCACCAGGCGCTGGCCGCGATGCTGCCGCCGGAGGTGCCGCGCCCCATCGCGGTCCTCAATATCGGCGGCGTCGCCAATGTCACCTGGATCGGGCGCGATGGCAGCCTGCTGGCCTTCGATACCGGGCCCGGCAATGCCCTCATTGACGACTGGACGCAGCGGCATGAGGGGCGGCCGGTCGATCTCGGTGGTGTGCTGGCACGTGGTGGACGCATCGATGAGGACGTGCTGGCAACATTGCTGAGCCACCCCTATTTCGATCTGCCGGCGCCGAAATCCCTCGACCGCAACGCCTTCCATTCCGAAGTCGCCGATCGGCTATCACCCGCGGATGGTGCGGCGACGCTTACCGCCTTCACCGCCGCCGCCATCGCGCGCAGCCTCTATCTCTTCCCCGAAATGCCGCAAGTTTGGCTGGTCTGCGGCGGTGGTCGGCACAACCCGGTCCTCATGGAAGCATTGGAGGAGCGCCTCGACGCGCCAGTGAAGGGCGTCGATGAAATGGGCTGGAACGGGGACGCGCTGGAAGCCCAGGCCTTCGCCTATCTGGCGCTCCGCAGCCTCGCCGGGCTGCCGATCAGCTTCCCGACCACGACGGGTGTCCCTGTGCCGATGACGGGTGGCCGGCTGCATCGCCACGCGATTGCGGCGCAGGAAACTGCTGGAGGATCGAGGCCATGACAGTACGTCACGAAGGCGGATGCGTCTGCGGTGCCGTGCGGTTCTTGGTACTGGGCGATCCGGAGCGAGTCACGATGTGTCATTGCACCTGGTGCCAGCGGCGCACCGGCTCGGCCTTCGGCACCGAGGCGGTCTATCCCAAGGACCGTGTTACGGTCAGCGGCGAGGCGCTGCGCGTCTATCGCCACCGTTCTGATCTTTCGGGCCGCTGGCTCGACCAGCATTTCTGCGGTACCTGCGGCACCAATCTGGGGCTGACGCTGGAGGTGGCGCCGGAGGTCCGCTCGCTGCCGGCCGGTGCGTTCGACGATCCCGCCTTCCTGAAAGCGAGCGGCATACCCTTCCGCCACATCTTCCTGAGCTCATCGCGCGGCTGGGCCGACGTGCCGGATGGGATGGAAGCTCATGAAATGCATTTTCGCCCGGGTGGGTGATCTCCGCGTTCCATTGGATTTGGTGTAAACAATTCGTGGATGGCTCGCCTGCGCCGGCCATGACAGAGTGCTGGCAGCCGATCGCACCCACGCAATATCTTCAAACCGGAACCTCCCCGCATGACCACCACGTCCACCGCCGGCCACGGCACCGGCATCGCGCTTTACCTCGCCGGGGTGGCGCTGTTCGCGGCCAATGATGCGCTGGGAAAGTGGCTGGTGGCCGAATTCTCCGTGGCCGAGGTGATGCTGATCCGGTCGCTGGGCGCGGGGCTGCTGCTGCTGGGTCTTGGCCGTGCGGTGGGCGCCACGCTGAGAGTGCCGGCGGGGCAAGGGCGGCTGCATGGCCTGCGCATCCTGCTTCTGGCCGGCGACAGCTATTGCTTCTACTTCTCCACCAAGGCGCTGCCGCTTGCCGACGTCATGACCTTCTATATGTCGGCGCCGCTGATCATCACGGCGGCCTCCGCCCTGCTGCTGAAGGAGAAGGTGGGGCTGAAGCGCTGGGGGGCGATTGTTACCGGCTTCATCGGCGTCATCGTCGCCCTGCAGCCGACCTCGGCGGCCTTTTCGCTCTCGGCGCTGGTGGCCCTCACCGGGGCCGCCTGCTTCGCGCTTGCGATGGTCATCACAAGGCGCCTCAGCGATTGCCACTGGCTGACCCTGGTGGCGTGGCAGTTCATCGGCTGCGGCATTTTGGGCGCGGTGCTGAGCCCGGTCGGCTGGGTGACGCCGAATGCGTTCGATTTCTTCCTGATGGCCCTGGTCGGCCTCGTCGCCTGCGGCTGCTTCATGCTGATCACCAAGGCGCTGGCGCTGGCGCCTGCCTCGCTGCTGGCGCCCTTCCAGTACTCGGCGATCTTCTGGGCGAGCCTCTTCGGGTGGATCGTCTTTGCCGACAAGCCGACGCCGCCCATCATCTTCGGCAATGTCATCATCATCGCCAGCGGGCTCTTCGTGCTCTATCGCGAGCGCACCCTGAAGGTTGCGGTCAACACAAGGATCGAACCGATTCCGTAAGGCGCGCTCGCCGCACTGGCAGCCGGAGTTATTTCCCGGCGCGGGCCTTGGCCGCGGCTTCCGGCAGGGCGTCGTCGAGATAGGTGTTGGTGATGCGGGTGAGATCGTCGAGATGCTCGGTGAAGAAATGCGAGGCGCCGGGCACGATCTGGTAGTCGATCTTGATGCCGCGCTGATGAGTGAGCTTGGTCACCAGCTTCTGCACCGATTCCTGCGGCACCACCGAATCCTGGTCGCCCTGGATGACGAGGCCCGAGGATGGGCAGGGGGCCAGGAAACTGAAATCATAGATGTTGGCGGGCGGCGCCACGGAGATGAAGCCGGAGATCTCCGGCCGGCGCATCAGCAGCTGCATGCCGATCCAGGCGCCGAAGGAAAAGCCGGCGATCCAGCATTGCGGCGCATTGGGGTTCCAGGTCTGCAGCCAGTCGAGTGCCGCCGCGGCGTCCGACAATTCGCCCTCGCCGCGATCGAACTTGCCCTGGGAACGGCCGACGCCGCGGAAGTTGAAGCGCAGCACCGAAAAGCCACGCTGCTGGAAGCACTGGTAGAGGGTGTAGACCACCTTGTTGTTCATGGTGCCGCCATGCTGCGGGTGCGGGTGCAGCATGAGGGCAATGGGGGCGTTGGGAGAACTCGCCTGCTGATAGCGGCCTTCCAGCCGGCCTTCAGGGCCGTTCATGATGATTTCAGGCATCTCTCGTCCAATTAGCCCATAAGGATCAACGGGTTGGCGGCGGACCGCGACTTTCGGCCGGCAGGGCGGGCGCTGATCTTGCGATCATAGTTGACTTAGGCCAATGGTATTCGGCCCGCGCGCCCCGACCTTCCGGGATATCAATACTTGATCGCCGTAGTCGGAGATACTATATCAACTCTGACCGGACGAACCGGCCGGGACGGCGCCGATATAGTTGACTAAGCGAATCAGCTATTGAAGGCGCCAACCGGCGGCGCGCTAATAAACACGATGGCGATGATGTTTTTCAAGAACATTACGGCTGAACTGGATGCAATGATGGCGCGGGACCCCGCCGCCAAGTCGCGCCTCATGGTGGCGCTGACCTATCCATGCTTCCACGCCATCATGCTGCATCGCCTCGCGCGGCCGGTCTATCTGGCCGGATTCCCGACCATCGCGCGCATGATTTCCCAGCTTTCCCGCTTCCTGACTGGGATCGAGATCCATCCCGGGGCGCGCCTAGGCAAGCGACTGTTCATCGATCACGGCATGGGCGTTGTGATTGGCGAGACGGCGGTGATTGGCGACGACGTCACCCTTTATCACGACGTAACGCTGGGCGGCATCGCGCCGTCGATCAATTCCGCGGCCCAGGTCAATGTGAAGCGCCACCCGACGCTGGAGGACGGCGTCATCGTCGGCGCCGGCGCCCAGATCCTGGGCGACATCACGGTGGGCAAGGGGGCGCGGGTCGGCGGCAATGCCGTGGTGATCAAGAACGTGCCGGAGAACAGCGTTGCCGTGGGTGTTCCGGCGCGGATCGTCATGCCCAAAGAATGCGGCAACGAATTCGCCGCCTATGGCATTCCGACCCAGGATCTGCCCGACCCGGTCGCCCGCGCGATCGAGGGGCTGCTCGACCAGATCTCGCGCCTGCAGGGCCGCATCACGGCGCTCGAAAGCGAGCTTGAGACATTCGCGGCGGGAACCAGCGGCGCTGAGGCGCCGGAGAGCCCCGCCATCGTGAAACAGGATACCGGCGCGGATCTGCCGCGCCGCTTCGGCCGCTCCTGAGAGGGCTGCCGGCTGAAATGGCGGGCCCGCCGACCGGGTCGCGCCAAGCTGAGGAGACGACATCATGCGCTTGAGCACCAAAGGCCGCTACGCCGTCATGGCGCTCGTCGATCTGGCCACCCACAGCCAGGGCCGGCCGGTTTCGCTGGCGGATATTTCCGGTCGCCAGGAGATCTCGCTGTCCTATCTCGAGCAGCTGTTTGCCAAGCTGCGCCGCGCCGGCCTCGTCAAATCGGTGCGGGGACCAGGCGGCGGCTATCTGCTGGCGCGGTCAGCCGAGGATACACGCATCGCTGACGCGATCGTCGCGGTGGATGAGCCGATCCGGGCGACCCGCTGCAAGCCCAATGCGGCAACCGGCTGCCATTCCGACAAGTCGCGCTGCCTGACGCACGATCTCTGGGAGGAACTGTCGCGACAGATCCACCTGTTCCTGAGTTCGGTCACGCTCGCCGACGTGGTCGAGCGGCGCGTGCTCGGCACGGCGCACAAGATCGACGGCCAGATGATCGACGGCCAGAAGGCGGAAGCGAATGGTGCACAGCCGCGCGGCGCCGAAGCGGCAGCGGCAGCGGAGTAGATCGACGGCATGATGCGCGGCATCTACATGGACTGGAATGCGACCGCACCTTTGCGCCCGGCGGCGCTGGCGGCCATGTCGGCGGCATTGGCCGAGTTCGGCAATGCCTCGTCGGTCCATGCCTTCGGCCGACGCGCCCGCGCCTGGATTGACCAGGCGCGCGAGGAGGTGGCGGCGCTGGTCGGTGCCCGCGCATCCCTCGTCACGTTCACCTCCGGCGGGACCGAGGCCAACAATCTCGCACTGCTCAGCCGGGGTGCGCGGCCACTGGTCACCACGGCGATCGAGCATGAATCGGTATTGAAGCCGGCTCGCCTCGCTGGCGCCGAGGTAGCGCGCGTTGCGCGAAGCGGCGAGATCGATGTGGCGCACCTTTCCTATCTGATCGACCGGGCGAGCGATCGTGCCGGCAAGCCGGCCTTCGTCTCGGTCATGCTGGCCAATAACGAGACCGGTGTCATCCAGCCGGTGGCGGAGATCGCGCGCCTCGCCCATACCAAGGGGGCGCTGGTGCATTGCGATGCCACCCAGGCGGTGGGCCGCGTGCCGGTCGACATCAACGAACTCGGCGTCGACTACATGACCCTTTCCGCCCACAAGCTGGGTGGTCCGCAGGGCGCCGGCGCCCTTATCCTCGGCGATGATTTGCCGGTCGAGCCGCTGGTGATCGGCGGCGGGCAGGAGCGCAACCGCCGGGCCGGCACCGAAAACGTCGCCGCCATCGCCGGGTTCGGCGCAGCTGCAAAAGAGGCGCGCGCCCTGCACGACATGGACCGGATCGCCGACTTGCGCGATCACCTGGAGGACCGCCTGGTGTCGTTCGGCCAGCCGGTAACCGTATTCGGCCGCAACGTGCCGCGGCTGCCAAATACCACCTGCTTCGCCAGCGGCACCAAGACCTCCGAGACGCTGGTCATGGCGCTGGATCTGTCAGGCATAGCGATCTCGGCGGGTTCCGCCTGCTCCTCCGGCAAGGTGCGGCCGAGCCACGTCATATCGGCCATGGGATTCGATGCGGCCACGGCCGGTTCCGCCATTCGCGTCAGTCTGGGCTGGCAGAACGACATCGCCGACATAGATTCATTCATAGCGGCCTGGGGGCGCGTGCAGCGCGCTGGGCCGGCTCGCAGTGACGCGGCGGATGCGCACATTTCCGCAGCGTGAAGAGAAGGGTGACGACAGGATCATGAACATGGCAACGCAGAACACCAAGACGGCCAGCAGCACTGGCCTGGATCATGGCGTCAACGTGCCGAAACTGCCGATCTATCTGGATTACCAGGCGACGACGCCGTGCGACCCGCGCGTGGTCGAGGCGATGCTGCCCTTTTTCACCGAGCATTTCGGCAATCCGCATTCGCGGAACCATAAATATGGCTGGGATGCCGAAGCCGCGGTCGAGAAGGCGCGCGCCCAGGTAGCCCACATCATCGGCGCCGATGAGAAGGAGGTGATTTTCACCTCGGGGGCGACGGAATCCAACAACCTGGCACTCAAGGGTGTGGCGCATTTCTACAGGGACAAGAAGAACCACATCATCACCACGGTGACCGAGCACAAATGCGTGCTCGATTCCTGCCGGCATCTGGAACTCGAAGGCTTCGAGGTCACCTATCTGCCGGTGCAGCAGAACGGCCTCATCGATCTCGACGTGCTGCGGAATGCGATCACGCCGAAGACCGTGCTGGTCTCGGTGATGGCGGTCAACAACGAAATCGGCGTCATCCAGCCGCTGGCCGAGGTCGGCAAGATCTGTCGCGAGAAGGGTGTCTTCTTCCATACCGATGCGGCGCAGGCGGTGGGCAAGATTCCGCTCGATGTCGATGCCATGAACATCGACCTGCTCTCTATTTCCGGCCACAAGATCTATGGGCCCAAGGGCATCGGCGCGCTCTATGTCCGGCGCAAGCCGCGCGTGCGCCTGGAGGCGCTGATCCATGGTGGCGGCCAGGAGCGCGGATTCCGCTCCGGTACCCTGCCGACGCCGCTCTGTGTCGGTCTCGGCGAGGCCTGCGCCATCGCCGAGAAGGAGATGGGCGCCGAGGCGGAGCGCCTGCGCCGTCTGCGCGACCGCTTCTTCGATCAGATCAAGGCGCGGCTGCCGGAAGTCTATCTCAACGGCGATGCCGAGCACCGTATTCCCGGCAACCTCAACCTCTCTTTTGCCCATGTCGAGGGCGAGGGGTTGATGATGGGGATCAAGGATCTCTGCGTCTCGTCGGGTTCGGCCTGTACTTCGGCCTCGCTGGAGCCTTCCTACGTGCTCCGCGCGCTCGGCGTCGAGGTGGAAATGGCGCATACCTCGCTGCGCATCGGCCTTGGCCGCTTCACCACCGAGCAGGAAGTGGACTATGCCGTCGAACATCTGGTTGAGGCGGTCTCCCGCCTCCGCGAGATGAGCCCGCTCTGGGAGATGGCGCAGCAAGGCATCGACATCAAGTCAATCCAGTGGTCCGAGCATTGAGCAAGGCCAGGCGCTGGCATCGAAAGTAAGGGAGCAACACCATGTATAGCGAAAAGGTCGTCGATCACTACGAGAACCCGCGCAATGTCGGCGGTTTCAAGAAGGAAGAAGCCGGTATCGGCACCGGGCTGGTGGGAGCGCCGGCCTGCGGCGACGTGATGAAACTGCAGATCAAGGTTGGGGCCGACGGCCGCATCGAGGATGCGCGTTTCAAGACCTTTGGTTGCGGTTCGGCAATTGCCTCTTCCTCGCTCGCGACGGAATGGGTGAAGGGCAAGACACTCGAGGAAGCCGAGAGCATCAAGAACACCGAGATCGCGCAGTATCTGTCGCTGCCGCCGGTCAAGATCCATTGCTCGGTCCTGGCCGAGGACGCGATCAAGGCGGCGATCAAGGATTACCGCGAGAAGAGCGGTTCGCCGGCCGGTACCGACGGCAATGCGGCGGGCAAGGCAGCGGAATGAACGACGCCACCACATCGGCACCGGTGTCGGCTGAAGCGAAGGCTGCGCCAAAGCCGGCACGCAGACCCCTGCCGACGGCCATAACGGTGACGCCGGCGGCGATCGAACGTGTCCGCGCGCTCATCGACAAGCGCGGCAAGCCGACCTTCGGCATCCGCATCGGCGTGCGCTCGAAGGGCTGCTCGGGCCTGTCCTACACCATCGAATATGCCGACGAGCGCAATACCGGCGACGAGATGGTGGAACAGGACGGTGTCCGCATCCTGGTCGATCCGAAGGCATCGCTGTTCATCTTCGGCACCGAGATGGATTTCGTCGAGGAAAAGCTGCAATCCGGCTTCGTCTTCCGCAATCCCAACGAAAAGGGGCGCTGCGGCTGCGGCGAATCCTTCCACGTCTGAGAGTTCGGAATGGCCGTTGTCCAACAAATCGGCGGGAATGGCGCCAACGCCGGCTTCGTCTCATGCTGGGCGTGCAAGGGCCCTGTTGCAGGGCGCGCGCTGTTCTGCCATACCTGCGGCGCCGTGCAGCCGCCCGGTTCGGTCGACCATTTTGCGCGCCTGGGGCTGGAGCGCAGCTTCGACATCGATCACGACCACCTGGAGAAGCAGTATCTCGGCTTCCAGCGGGTGCTGCATCCGGACCGCTTCGCCGGCAAGCCGGCCAAGGAACGCGCCATCGCCGAATCCCAGGCGGTCGCCCTCAACGAAGCCTACGAGACGCTGGATGACCCGCTGAAGCGCGCGCAGTATCTGCTGCGCCTCGCCGGCATCATATCGGAAGGCACCATCGACAAAACCGTTGCGGATCAGGCGCTCCTGATGGAAGCGATGGAAAAGCGCGAAGCGCTCTCGGAAGCAGAGGGCGTCGATGCCATCGAGCAGTTGATGGTGGAGGAGGGGAAGGGCGCCATCGAATTGCTGAGCGTCATCTCGAAGGCCTTTGCGGCCGATGACCTGGCCGCTGCGAACCGTGCCGTGCTGCGCCTGACCTATGCCCGCAAGCTCCTGGAAGAAGCGCGCCTGAAACGCGCCGCGCTGGAAGAATAGACCATGCTGTTGCAGATCCATGAGCCGGGCGAGACGCCGGAGCCGCACGCACTTGAGCGCAGTCAGGCGATCGGCATCGACCTTGGCACCACTAATTCGGTTGTCGCCATGGTATCGGGCTCCCATCCCGAGGTGCTGCGCGACAGCCATGGCGAGGGACTGGTCCCTTCCGTGGTCGCGTATCTCGGCGAGGAGCCTGTGGTCGGGAAGGCAGCGCTTGCCGAACTGCCGCGCCACCCGGACCGGGTGATCGCCTCGGTGAAGCGACTGATGGGGCGCGGCCTCGGTGACGTGAAGCGCCTCGCCGGTGCCTTGCCCTACGAGGTGGCCGAGAACGACAAGGGCGGTATGGTGCGCCTCAGGGTCGGCGATCGTGTGGTGTCACCGGTCGAGATTTCGGCCGATATCCTGAAGGCTCTGAAGACTCGCGCCGAGGAGAAACTGGGCCACCGCGTCGAGAAGGCGGTCATCACCGTACCCGCCTATTTCGACGATGCTGCACGCAACGCCACCAAGGACGCGGCGCGCCTGGCCGGCCTCGAGGTGCTGCGCCTCGTTAACGAGCCGACGGCGGCGGCACTGGCTTACGGCCTCGATTCCGCTGCGGAAGGCATCTACGCGGTCTATGATCTTGGCGGCGGTACCTTCGACATCTCGCTTCTGAAACTGCAGAAGGGCGTTTTCCAGGTGCTGGCGACCGGCGGCGATTCCGCGCTCGGCGGCGACGATTTCGACCATGCCCTGGCCGAATGGGCGATGAAGCGTACGGGGATCGCCGGGCTGACCAGCGGCGAGGCGAAGATTCTGCTGCAGGCGGCGCGTGCAGCCAAGGAACGGCTGACGATGGCGCCAGGTGCCGAGTTGAAGGCCACCATCGCCGGCCACGAGATCCGCCAATCGATCGACCGCGGCACTTTCGAAGTGCTGATCGAGCCGCTGATCGGGCGAACCCTGCGCGCCTGCCGCCAGGTGCTGGAGGACGCCAGGCTGACGGCAGCGGATGTGAAGGGCGTGGTGCTGGTGGGCGGCTCCACCCGGGTGCCGTTGGTGCGCGCCTTCGTCGCCGATTTCTTCAAGCAGCAGCCCTTGGCCGATATTGACCCCGACGAGGTGGTTGCGGTGGGCGCCGCGTTGCAGGCGCATGCGCTGACGCGCGGCAGCGACACGCTGCTGCTGGACGTCATTCCGCTGTCGCTTGGCATTGAGACCATGGGCGGCATCGTCGAGAAGGTGATCGAGCGCAACACGCCCATTCCAGTCACCAAGGCGCAGGATTTCACGACCTATCAGGACGGCCAGACGGGCATGCTGATCCATGCCGTGCAGGGCGAGCGTGAGACGGTCGATGCCTGCCGCTCGCTGGGCCGCTTCGAACTCACCGGCATTCCCTCGATGGTGGCGGGGGCTGCGCGAATCCGCGTCACCTTTGCCGTCGATGCCGACGGCCTGCTGACGGTGAGTGCCGAGGAAAGGACCACCGGCGTCAAGGCCGAGATCGCGGTGAAGCCGTCCTACGGCCTCAGCGACGAGGAGATGGCAACCATGCTACGCGACAGCCTGACCCATGCCCGCGAGGACATGGAGCGCCGGCTGCTGCTGGAATCCCGGGTCGAGGCGGAGCGGGTGCTGCTGGCGCTCGCCGCCGCCCTGAAAGCCGATGGCGGCCTGCTCGGCCCGGCGGAACGCAGCGAAGTCGACCGGGCCGCATCGGGTCTGCGCCAGGCTGTCGCCGGCGAGGACCGCGCCCGGATCCATGCCGGCATGGAGGCCCTGGACCGGGCGACCCATGGATTTGCCCAGAAACGCATGGATCTGGCCATCCAGGCCGCCCTCAAGGGCCAGCGGCTTGACGAGGTCGAGGCGGGTATGGCAACTGACGGCGCGCCGTAGGCCCGTCCGGATGAAGGTTTTTCAGGGGGCGGGAGCCCATCAGGAGATTGAGACGAAATGCCGAAGATGACGTTTGTGAAGCAGGACGGAACGCGGGTCGAATGCGACGCGCCCCTGGGCCTGTCCGTGCTGGAAATCGCCCATCGCAACGGCATCGATCTCGAAGGCGCCTGCGAAGGCTCGCTGGCCTGCTCGACCTGCCATGTCGTGGTCGACCCGGAGTGGTACGAGGTGCTGGTGGAAGCCAGTGAGGATGAGGAGGACATGCTGGATCTGGCTTTCGGCCTGACCCATACCTCGCGCCTCGGCTGCCAGATCCGCATCACCGAGGAACTGGACGGTCTGGTGGTAAGCCTGCCTTCCGCCACCCGGAACATGATGGTGGACAAGTAAAAACCGATGGCGAAGAAGCTGCGCTGGACCGACATCCACGACATCGCCATCGAACTTGAGGACGCGCATCCCGACGTCGACGTGGTCAATCTGCGCTTCACCGACCTCTGGAAATGGGTGCAGGAACTGCCTGATTTCGAGGACGATCCGCAGAAGAGCAACGAGAAGATCCTCGAGGCCATCCAGATGGCCTGGCTCGACGAGCGCGACTAGCTGACAAAAATGGGGCGAGGCGTGAGCCAATCATCCACTCTCGCCCGCCTGTTCGCCAAACCCTGGGTCGATCCGCTGTGCCTCTGGGGCATGGGCTGGTTGTTGCCGGCGGCCCGTTGCTGGGGTGCCGCGTTCAGCGGCGATGAAGCCGAATTCGCGCGTGAGCTCGGGCTTTCCGATACTCCTCCTGCCATAGCGACGCGCGTGCGCCAGACCGGCGCCCTGCGCAAGCTTGCGCTCGTGGCGCAGGCAGAGTGGGAAGCGGCGGCCTTCGAGACAGCGGGCGACCTGCCGGCCCTGGAACGGACCCGGCGCGCGACGGCCCACGATTATCTCGGACATCGCTTCAGCTATCTGTGGTTCGCGCGGCGACGGCGCGTACCCGCGGCGCGGCTCGACGTGCCGGTGCTGGCCGAATTGGATACTCTGGATTCCGATCCCGACCGCTTCTTCGCCCTGGGCCAGCCGGTTCCGGTCACGCGCAGCGTGGTGATCGACCACGCCGATGTGCGGGAGTACTGGCTGCGCCTCAATTCGCCCGATGCGCCGGCCGATCAATGTTACGTCCATGTCTATGAGGGCCGGCGGTCGGATGGCCGGCCGCTCCCCAGCCTCATCTTCGGCCATGGCCTCGGCATGGAGATGGAGATGATGAAGGGAGACATGCGCGGCTACCGCGTACTGGCCGCCGCCCATGGTTGCCGCATCCTGCTGCCCGACGCGCCCGGCCACAACCGGCGTGTCGCGGCCGGTTCCTATGGCGGCGAGAGCTTCATCATGCGGCCGCCGCTCTCGGGCCTTCTCCATTTCCGCAAGGCGGCGCGGGAACTGGGCGCCATCATCGCCTGGTGCCGGGGAGAGGGGTCCGGGCGGGTTGCCCTGGGTGGGATCAGCCTCGGTGCCTTGACGGCACAGGTGACGGCACAGCGCATGGGAACCTGGCCGGAAGCAGCCCGGCCGGACGGCCTGCTGCTGCTGACCACCACCGATGCGGTCAGTGCACTCACCTTCCAGTCATCGCTGGCGCGGATTACCGGCTTGGCACCGGCCGCGGAGCGGGCCGGCTGGAACGCCGCTGCGGTCGCCCGCATGGGGCGCTATACCGACAGCGAGGCCCCGGCGCCGGTTGCCCCGGAGAACATCGTCCTGTTGATCGGCGAAAGGGACGATGTGACGCCCTATGACGGTGGTCGGCGCCTCGCCGAGAAGTGGCAAATTCCGCCGGAAAACCTGTTCGTCCGCAACCAGGGGCATTTTTCGGCGGCAATCGGCCTCGGCCCCGATCCCGCCCCCTTTTCGCGCATATTGGCCCTGCTGAACCGGTAGTTTGGCCGGGCGCGCCCCGGATGGTATAAGCGGGCCATGACCAAATCGTTCAACTCATTGGGTTTTGCCAAGGCGCCGGCGGAAACGCGGGTCGTCGTCGCCATGTCCGGCGGCGTCGACAGTTCCGTCGTGGCTGCCCTCCTCAAGGAGGAGGGCTATGACGTGGTCGGCGTCACCCTCCAGCTTTACGATCATGGCGTGGCGCTGGCGAAGAAGGGTGCCTGCTGCGCCGGTCAGGACATCTATGACGCGCGTCGGGTGGCCGAGCGCATCGGCATTCCGCATTTCGTGCTGGATTACGAGACCAAATTCTCCGACGCGGTGATGCAGGAATTCGCCGATTCCTATTTGAAGGGCGAGACGCCGATCCCCTGCGTGCGCTGCAACCAGCGTGTGAAGTTCCGCGATCTCCTGGCCCAGGCGCGCGATCTCGGCGGCGATTGCCTCGCCACCGGGCATTACGTGCGCCGGGTAATGGGAGCGCAGGGTGCGGAACTCCATCGCGGCACCGACCCCAACCGCGACCAGAGCTATTTCCTGTTCGCGACCACCCAGGAGCAGCTGGACTACCTGCGCTTTCCCCTGGGCCATCTGCCGAAGGCGGAGACGCGCGCGCTGGCGGAACGCTTCGGCCTCGAGGTGGCGGCGAAGCCCGACAGCCAGGACATCTGCTTCGTGCCCAACGGTAATTATGTGAGTGTCGTCGAGCGCTTGCGGCCGGGTGCCGCGGCGCCTGGCGAGATCGTCCATGTCGACGGCCGCGTCCTGGGCAAGCATCAAGGCATCATCCACTACACGATCGGCCAGCGCCGCGGCATTGGTGTCAACGAAAAGGGCACCAATAACGAGCCGCTCTATGTCGTGCGCCTGGATACTGCGCGCAGGCAGGTGATCGTGGGGCCGAAAAGCGCGCTCGCCCGCAACCTGGTCCATCTGCGCGAGGTCAACTGGCTGGGTGGCGCCATTCCGGCGACCGGCGAACTGATTTCCGTCAAGCTGCGCTCGATGAGCGCGCCGGCGGCGGGGCGCGTGCTGCTGGGCTCTGATGGCACGGCGCGCGTGCTGCTGGCCGAGGCGCAGTTCGGTGTGGCACCGGGTCAGGCCGCCGCCTTCTACCAGGGCGATCGCGTCCTGGGTGGCGGCTGGATTGCCGCCACGGAATGCTTGGCAAGCGAGGGTGAAGTAGGGCAGGCTGCAACTGCAGCTTGAAACGGGGCGGACGATCTCGAACGGGGGCTTGATGGAGACCGATGCACTGATCGAGGAGATGCGCCGGCGCGCCGGGCAGAACGTCAAGCTCGGCTACAAGGTCAAGTTTCTGGTCGAGGACGACATCATCTTCTGGGATGGCACCGAGCATCCCCCGGTGATCGAGGGCAAGGATCTTGGCGATGCCAACACCACCATCACCATCAATCCCGCAAACCTGCAGAAACTGCTGCAAGGGCAGCTCGACCCCACGCTGGCCTACATGACCGGCAAGCTGAAGGTCGAAGGCAGTATGGGTGTAGCCCTGAAACTGACCGCAATGTTCAGCGATTGAGGTGCTCCGGACCAGAGCGCCGATCCGAGGGGGATGACCATGACGTCTCGAATACCGATTGCCTGCCGTTCCTTGCTCGCCGTCCTTCTGATTTCCGTGTTCACTGCGCCCGCGCTTGCGGATGTGCTGGGCGACATCAAGTCGAGTAACGCTATCCGCCTGGCCGTCCGCGCCGATGCGCCGCCCTTTTCGTCGGCGGATGAGCAGGGGAAATACCAGGGCTATTCCGTGGCCCTGTGCGAGGCGGTCGTCGACGAGCTCAGACAGGCGCTGCAGTTGCCGGACCTTGGCATCGAGTATGTCCCGGTGACGGCGGAGAATCGCTTCGACGCCATCGCTGACGGCAAGGCCGATTTGTTGTGCGAGGCGACCACCGCCACGCTGGCGCGCCGCGAGAAGGTCGATTTCTCCGTTCCGACCTTCATGAGCGGTGCCGGCCTCATCATTCGCCCCGACGGGCCGCAGGACATTTACGGGCTGGCCGGCAAGAAGGTGGGCGTCCTCGACGGCACCACGACCGAGGATTCGCTGCGCATCACGCTGGAGCGCGAGAAGATCACCGCCGATGTGGTACCGGTCGGCAGTCATCTCGACGGACTGGCGGCACTCGAACGCGGCGAGACGGACGCCTATTTCGCCGACCGCACCATCCTGCTTTTCCTGATGGGCAAGAATGTGGAGCCGGGCAAGCTGCTGATCGCCGACAACTTCCTTTCCATCGAACCCTATGCGCTGGCCATGAAGCGGGGCGATGACGACATGCGGCTCGCCGTCGACCGGGCCCTCAGCCATCTCTATCGCTCGAAGCGCATCGCCACCATCTTCACCGACAGTTTCGGGCCTGAAGCCAAGCCGACCTCGCTGCAGCGCAGCCTCTACACGATTTCCGCCCTGCCGGAGTGAAGCACGGCGCTAGGCCATCGCGCTGGTCGGCGGCAACGGCCCGGTCTGGAACAGATGGACCCGTGTGCCGCCATGGGATACCGGGCCGAATGGCTCGCCGAAGGGTAGGTTGGTGGCGCGTGCCAGCGTCGCATCGCTGGTGATGACGGCGACGCGCCAGCCGGCAAAGCGCGCGCGCAAGGTATCGCCCAGCGAGCGATAGAGGCCATAAAGCCGCTTCTTGTCACCCAGCCGTGCGCCATAGGGCGGGTTGACGATGACAAGGCCGGGCTTGCCGCGAGGCGCCGTGGCCGCGGTGACGCCGCAATGGCGAAAGGTGGTGATGCCTTCGACGCCGGCGCGCGCGGCGTTGGCGCGGCTCATCTCGATGGCGCCGGCATCGCGGTCGCAGCCATGGAATTTGAGATCGGTTGCCACCGGTGCCGTCGCGGCCTTCAGTTTTTCCCAGGCGACTGGGTCGAAGCTCGGCAATTTCTCGAAGGCGAAGCTGCGCGTCCGGCCGGAATCGAGGCCGAGGGCGATCTCCGCCGCCTCGATCACGAAGGTGCCGGAGCCGCACATCGGATCCAGCACCGGCTCGGTCCCGTCATAACCGCATTGCTGCAGGAAGAGGGCGGCCAGCGTCTCGCGCATCGGGGCCTTGTTGACGGCCTCCTTGTGGCCGCGCTTGTGCAGCGATTCCCCCGAAGTGTCGATGCTGATGGTACAAAGGTCGTCCTCGATCCGCGCCTTGATCGATATGGCGGCGTCCGCCGAGGGCTGGGCGCCGAGGCTGGCTTCGATTGCCTTCCTGATCCGCTCAGCTGCGGCGCCCGAGTGATAGATCTTGGAATGGCGGCAGCTGGCCTCGACCTGGAAGGGCTCGTCCTTCTTCAGGAATTTCCCCCATTCCACCTTCCGCGCCCGCTTGTCGAGTTGCGCCAGGTGGAAGACCGGGAAGGCGGCGATGCGGACCAGCACCCGGCTCACCCCGCGCAATTGCAGATTGGCGCGCCACACCTCCGGCCAGCCTCCGGCAATGGTGACACCACCTGGAACCACGGCGGGCATGGCAAACCCCTTCGCCCGCGCCTCGGCGCAGAGCGTCGCCTCGAAGCCGGGATTGGCCACCAGGAATATCTCGAACTGGTCGGGGACGGATTGGTCGGGGACGGGCGGAGCGGGACGCATCGCGCTCATATATCGCGCCGGATGCGGTGCGGCGACTGATTTCATTGGTAGGGGAGGGAAGATGGTAGCACCGGAGGGATTTGAACCCCCGACCAAGGGATTATGATTCCCCTGCTCTACCGCTGAGCTACGGTGCCACGCGCGAGGGGCCGGATCTGCCCCCGAAAAAGCCGCGACACATCGGGGTGCCGCTGGCCGGGAGCGTATATATGCCCCTTGGGGGGCATGTCAAGAATAACACAATTCCTTGAAATATAAGCATGATATGGCCATCTGGATATAATGGAATCAGGTTCCGGCGCACGCCGGCGCCTGAGATCCGGGGGAGGTGCTGCGATGTCGCCTGAACGCCCACGGACTTATGGTGAATTCTGGCCCCTGTACCTGCGAGAGCACAGCCGGCCGGCGACCCGAGCCCTGCATGTGGCAGGGACGCTGGGTGGCCTCGGCCTCTTGCTCCTGGCGCTTTATCTCAAGGTTGGATGGCTGGTCCCGGGGGCGCTGGTGTTTGCCTATGGCCTCGCCTGGATCGGCCATTTCTGCATCGAGCGGAACCGGCCCGCCACCTTCCGTCACCCGCTCTGGAGCCTCCGGGCGGATTTCCACATGGTGGCCCTGGCGCTCTTTGGCCGGCTCGAGCCTGAATTGCGGCGCCATCTCGGCGCCGATCCAGGAAACCCTATCTGATTGGCCGAATTGGCAGATTTGGGGTCGCCAGCGGGAACCAACGCCGCCACAATGCGTCCACGTATTGACGGGACGGCGTTGGGGCAAAATTGGGATCGGTTCTGCATATCGATGGATGGACGGCCGGACTGCGCCCGGCAGTGCGCATCGCGGCGCAGATCCTTCTGCTGCCGGTGGCGTTGCCGGCCTCTGCCCTCGATTACAGGGTCGAAGTGACACCGCTGTCGGACGCCTCGCTGCAATCCGCGGTGGAGGCCAGTTCCACCCTGATCGAACTCAAGGACATACCGCCGGAGGATCTCTTCAGCCTGCAGCGCCGCGCCGAAAGCGACCTGCCGCGGCTCGAAAAGGCGCTGCGCTCCGCCGGCTATTATGGCGGGACGGTCGCCATCCAGGTGGCCGGGCGCGATGTCGAGGACCCGGCGCTGCTGGACGAAGAGGTCGCGCCGGAAGGCGTTTTGCCGGTCGCGATCGGGATCGAGCCAGGCAAGCTTTTCACCCTTGGGGCGGTCGAGGTGCGCGCGGCGCGGTCCGATGTGGTCCTGCCACCCGGGATCGGGCCGCAGATCAAGGCGGGCAATCCGGCCAGGGCCGCCAACATCCTCAACGAGCGCGAACGGCTGCTGAACGCGATCCTGGCCCAGGGTTATCCCTTCGCCAGGGTCGATCTGCCGCCGGCCGTGGTGGATCATGCCACCGGCACGGTGACCGTCGCCTTTGACATTGATCCGGGGCCCCAGGCGACGATGGGGCCCGTTACCATCAGCGGCCTCACCCAGGTCGATCCCGCCTTCATGCAGCAGCGAACTGCCTTCCGGCCGGGTCAGATGTACAGCCCGGCCGAGATCATGGCGCTGCGCGATGATCTCAGGAGCCTCGACGTCTTCGACAGTGTCAAGGTGACGACGGCGAAGGAACTGGATGCCAACGGGCAATTGCCGGTCGCCATCGAGGTGACCGAGCGCAAGCGGCGCTTCATCGGCTTCGGCGCCAATTATTCGACCAATGACGGCGCCGGCCTCAAGGCCTATTGGGGGCACCGCAATCTCTTCGGCGGTGCCGAACGCCTGCGCCTGGAAGCGGAGGTTGGCGGCCTCGGCGAGAACGACCTGACGGATACCAACTTCGCTGTCTCGGCCGCCTTCCGTAAGCCGGATTTCATCGAGCGCGACCAGGATCTGCTGCTCAATCTCTCCGCCATCGAGGAAAACGACGACGAAACCTTCGACAAGCGCGCCATTGGCGGTTCGGCAGGAATCGAGCGGCGCCTCAATGAGCAGATGAGCGTCGGCGCCTTAATGGATATCGAGGCCTCGCAGATCACGGAGGACGGCGAGACCGATGATTTCCTGCTGGTCGGCCCGCGCGGCACCTTCCGCTATGACACGACGACGGACCTCCTCAACCCGATCTCGGGCACGCGCCTGGTGGTGTCCGGCTTCGCCTATCCGCAGTTCCTCGGCTCCAGCCAGGACGTATTCGGCACCAGCGCTGACCTCTCGGCGTATTGGAACATGGTGGGCGAGGGGGATGTGGTGCTGGCCGGTCGCCTCGGCCTTGCCAATGTCTTCGGCGGGGATACGGCCGATCTGCCGGCCGACCGGCGCCTCTATGCCGGTGGTGGTGGCTCGGTCCGCGGCTATGAGTTCCGCTCCATCAGCCCGCTGGACGCGGATGACGAGCCTCTGGGCGGCCGGTCGCTGGTCACCGGCAGCATCGAATTGCGCTATCGCTTTCTCGACAATTTCGGCCTGGTGCCTTTCCTTGATTTCGGCACGGTGTCCGACGACGTCTTCTACGGCTTCGACGAGGAGGTCCAGTTTGCCGCCGGCCTCGGTTTCCGCTACTACACCGCCATCGGCCCGATCCGCGCCGATATCGCGGTGCCGCTCAACCCGCGCGACGACGACGAATTCGCCGCCTTCTACATCAGCATCGGCCAGGCCTTCTGATGCGGCGCGCGCTGAGATATGCCGGTCTCGCGCTGCTCTCGATCGCGCTGGTTCTGGTTGGCGCACTTGTCTATCTGCAGACCGATCACGGACGCGCGCTGCTGATAGCCGAGATCGAGGCTGCCGCGACCACGCCGGAGAGTGGCTTGAAGATCGGCGCGATCGAGGGTTTCCTGCCGATCGATTTCAGCCTGTCCGACCTGGCGCTTTCCGATCGGGAAGGAGATTGGCTCGGCATCGACCGTGTCGAGATATCCTGGTCGCCGCTGGCGCTCCTCGCCGGACGCGCGGCGATCGACCGGATCGCCGTCAATCGCATCGACCTGTCGCGATCGCCGGCAGCTTCGGCATCCCCCGAGCCGCCGAAAGACGAGCCCTTCACCTGGCCCAGCCTGCCGGTCGCCATCGACCTCGGCAGCCTGACGGTCGCAGAGATCGCATTGGCGGATGCGTTCCTCGGCGAACCGGCGCAGTTCACGCTGGCGGCGAAGGCGCAACTCGGCGATGCGGCGGCCGGTCTGGCGCTCGATCTCGATCTGCGGCGCATGGGCGGGCCCACCGACAACATCACGGTAGCCATCACCTTCCTGCCTGCACTCGACAAGCTCGATGTCGACTTGGCGATCCATGAGCCGCGGGGCGGCCTGCTCACCAAGACGCTTGGCCTCGCCGATGCTCCCGATCTCAGGATCGAGGCAAGCGGGGCCGGTCCGCTCTCCGACTGGCAGGGTCGGCTCGCTGCTACGCTCAACGGCAACAGCCTAATGGAACTCACTGCCGGCGTGAAGGGACGGGAGCGGCACGATATCGAACTGGCCGCGAGCTTGATGCCTGCGCCGCTATTGCCGCCCGACCTGCGCCCGATCCTGGCAGGCGGCCTCGATATCGTGATGGCGGCCGCCATACCGGCGGATGCCGAGGCAATCGATCTTGCCGCGTTGAATATCGACAGCGAGGCGGCACACATCTCGGCCAAGGGCCGGATCGGTCTGCAAGGCGGCAGCGATCTCGGCATTTCGATCCGGGCGGACACTCCCGCAATCCTGGCCGGCCTTCTGCCGGATATCGCATTCGAGAGCATTGCCCTTGATGGCAGGGCGACCGGCACCTGGCCGGCGCTGGATATTGATCTTGCCGCCTCCGTCCTGTCGCTCGCTGCACTGGGGAACAGGGTGGCGACGAGCGATCTCGCCCTGACGCTGAGCGGCGACGATCTCCTGCAGGAGCCGATCGCCTTCGACGCCCTGCTGAACGCCGCGGGGATCAGCCTCGGTCAGGCGCAAGCCGATGCGCTGCTGGCCGATGGCATCACGCTGGGGGTGAATGGCACGCTCGATCTTGCCGGCAATGCGCTGCTGGACTCCTTGGATCTCGTCGCCGGGCCGGTGGCGCTCAACGGCCATGCGGTGGCGGAAAACTGGGGTGCTGGCCTGACCGCGGCCCTGCACCTGACCGCTTCGGATCTGGCGCGGGTGGGGAAGGCGGGCACGATGAACCTCTCTGGCGCGATCGCCGCCGATCTCGGCCTTACCATGGATGCCGGGGCAATGTCGGTCGATCTCGACGCCCGGGCAAGTGCGCTCGCGACGGGTGTCTCGCAGGTGGATGGATTGCTGGGGCCGGCGCCGCAGATTGTCGCCGCCTTCAGCCGCGGCGCCGATGCCAGCATCGACGTGCAATCCCTCTCGCTCCAGGGGCAGGCAGTGACGGTGACGGCCAAGGGTGCGGTCATGCCAGCGCAGACCAGCCTCACCGCCGATATCAACATCGCCGATCTGGCCGCCATCGATCCCGGCGCCAGCGGCGCGCTCAACCTGAAGGCCGCGGTCGACGGCACCCTGGCGGCGCCGCGCCTGCAGGCCGACCTTTCTTCACCACGCCTCGGCTTTGGCGACATCGCGGCGGACAATCTCAAGGTCAATCTGACGGCAAGCGATCTGGCGACGGCACCGCAGGCCAGTATCAGTGGCAATGCCGACTTGCTCGGCTATCCCGCACGCTTGCGACTTGCGGTGGCAACGGAAGCAGCAAGCGGCGCGATCCGGATCGACAATCTCGCCTTGC
This sequence comes from Dongia mobilis, assembly GCF_004363235.1. GTDB lineage: Bacteria > Pseudomonadota > Alphaproteobacteria > Dongiales > Dongiaceae > Dongia > Dongia mobilis. The sequence goes on along the minus strand of NZ_SNYW01000010.1, from coordinate 79,239 downwards.
AGCATGGGCCGAGTGCGGTGAGCGGAGCTGTGCGTGTCTTGAACGGTGTTGCCGATGGCAAGTTGAAGCTCGCGATATCCTCGCTCGCTCCCTATGCGCCGCTGGTCGGCAGCGATCTCGATGGTTCGGTCCTGGGCGACATCGCCCTCCGCGATGGTGGCGGTCAGCAGGATGTGGAGCTTGACCTGACCGCGAGCGGCATCGCCCTGTCGGAAGACTTGCGGATCGGCAGCATCCGGGTCGTCGGCAGTGTTGCGGATGCGAGCGGTATGCAGGCCATCGATGCACGCTTGGACGTCGCGGCCCTAGTGACGCCGCAGATCCAGTTTGACAATGTGGCGCTGACGGCAAGAGGCGATGCGGCGGCCATGGATGTCGATCTCGCGGCCGCCGGACCCGAAGCGAGCCTGGACATGCAGGCCGATCTGGCGCGATCGCCCGAGCAGATCGCGGCGGAGATCGCGTCCTTGCGCGCGACCCTACGTGGCGAAACGCTGGCGCTCAGGCAGCCGGCGCGCATCGTCCTGGCCGGGGAGAGGGTCGAGATTGCCGGACTCGACCTCGGCTATGGCGATGGTGGCATGGCGCTGGATGGTAGCCTGTCGCCGGTGGGCAATGATCTCGCTCTGCGCATCAACCGGCTGTCCCTCGGCATCCTGCGGATGGTCGATCCCGCCCAGCAGGTGGCGGGTACGATCGACGGCAATCTGTCGCTGGGTGGTCCGGCCGGCACGCCCGTGGCGGATTTCGACCTTTCGGCGTCGGACATCGCTCTCGACCGGACGAGCGGTCTCACCATCGGTGCCAATCTGCGCGGCGCCTGGCGCGACGACCGACTGCAGGCGACGAGCCGGGTGGATTTCTCGACCGGCGGTGGCCTCGATCTTACTGCGGCACTCGGCCTGCCGGCCGATCCGGCGAGCGGCCTGCCGCGGCTGGACGAAGATGCCGCGCTCGATGCGCGGGCGGCGGGCGATCTGGACCTTGCCGTCGTCAACCGCCTGCTGGCGGGTGGTGCCGACCGCATCGCCGGCAAACTGACAGTCGATCTTGCCGCCAGGGGCACGCTCGCCAATCCCAACGCCGCCGGCAGCGCCGTACTTTCGGAGGGGCGCTATGACAATCTGCGCTACGGCATCAAGCTGCGTGGCATGGCGATGGAGGTGCGTGGCAACGGCGACCGCCTCGAAATCGCGTCGCTGACGGCGCGTACGCCGGGCAAGGGCCGGATCAGCGGCAATGGCGGCATCACGCTGGGCGGCGACATGCCGGTCGAGATCGCCGTGAAGCTGGAGCGCGCCCTGGTGATCGACACCGATCTGGCGCGCGCCGTGGTCGATGCCGATCTCGGGATCATCGGCACGGTGAAGCAGGAACTGAGCCTCGCCGGCAGGGTCAGCGTACCGAAATCGGAAATCCGCATTCCCGACCGCCTGCCGGCGAGCGTCCAGGAGATCGAGGTGATCGAGGTGAATGCGCCGCCGGAACGGGCGCGGGCGATCAAGGCCGCAAAGGCGCAGCCGCCCAGGACCGTTGCGATCAATCTCGATGTCAGGATCGACGTGCGGCAGATGATGATCCGCGGCCGCGGCCTGGAAACGGAGATGGAAGGATCGCTCAAGGTAGCGGGTACCGCCGATCTGCCGATCGTCACCGGCGAGGTCGGCATGCGGCGCGGCACCTTCGACATTGTCGGCCGTCGGCTGACCTTCAATCGCGGCCGGGTGGAATTCGACGGTGGCGAAAAGATCGACCCGATCCTGGATTTCGAGGCCGTGTCGAAGGTCGATGCCTATGACATCTCGATCAATGTCGGCAACCGCGCCAGCCAGCCGAAGATTTCCCTGAGCTCGACACCGACATTGCCCGAGGACGAGGTGCTGTCGCAATTGCTGTTCGAAAAATCGAGCGGCGAGCTCACTGCCTTCGAGGCGCTGCAGCTGGCTCAGGCAGCGGCGGAACTGGCGGGCGTCAGTACTGGAATCGGCATGCTGGATGCGATCCGCGGTGCCACCGGCCTCGATCACCTCAGCGTCAATGCCGGCGATGGCAAGACCGGGCCCAGCCTCTCCGCCGGTCGCTATGTTACCGACCGCGTCTATGTCGGCGTCAAGCAGGGTTCGGCGGCAAATTCCAGCGCCGCCCAGGTCGAGATCGACATGACCGACAACATCAAGCTGGAAACCGAGCTCGGCGCCGATGCCGGCAAGGCCGGCATCAACTGGGAATGGGATTACTGATTCCGGCGGGCTCTACTGCTCGGCGAAGGCCTTCTCGATCACGTAATGGCCGGGCTGGGCGACGCTGCCTTCGGTGAAGCCGCGCGTCTCGAAGAGCGGGCGCAGATCGGCCAGCATGGCGGGCGACCCGCACAGCATGACGCGGTCTTCCTCCGCGTTGAGCTGGGGCAGGCCGATGTCGTCGCACAGCTTACCGTTCTCGATGAGAAGCGTGATGCGGCCGTTATGCCTGAAGGGCTCGCGCGTCACGGTCGGATAGTAGATCAGCTTCTCGCGCACCAGATCGCCGATCAATTCATGGGCCGGCAGTTCCTTCTCCAGGAAATCGGCATAGGCTAGTTCGTTGATGTGGCGCACGCCATGCACGAGGACGATCTTCTCGTAATGGTCATAGACCTCGGGGTCCTTCACCAGGCTCATGAAGGGCGCAAGCCCCGTGCCGGTGCCGAGCAGATAGAGATGCTTGCCCGGCAGCAGGTTGGTCGGCAGCAGCGTGCCGGTCGCCTTGCGCCCGACCAGGATTTTGTCGCCGGCTTTCAGATGCTGCAGGCGCGAGGTGAGGGGGCCGTCCGGCACCTTGATCGAGAGGAATTCGAGCATGTCCTCATAGGCGGCACTGGCGATGGAATAGGCCCTCAGCAGCGGCTTGCCGTTGACCTCGAGCCCGATCATCGTGAACTGGCCGCTGGCAAAGCGGAAAGCGGGGTCACGCGTGGTCTTGAAGGTGAACAGCCGGTCGGTCCAGTGATGCACGTCGGTGACTTCGGCCGTCAGCAGATTGCTCATGATATCCGTCGCTTGATGATGTCGCGCCGCGCCGTCTGTTGCGGCGCAGCATAAATCCGGTTGCCCGGCTGTCTAGCCGGGATGCGACCGGAATTCAACCACGAGGGCAGAGTTAACAACACATTAAATATGGAAAATAACCGCCCTAGTGGTAATTGAACTGGATATATTGCGAACCGGTCGCAATGCAATCGAAAACTGGCGGCGGAAGGCAGCCTTGCGCCAGCAGCATGGACGGCTTGTACCCACCCTCTCGGGGGGATGAGTTCGAGCCCGCCCGCTTGGTCACGGCTGCCAGATGACCACCCGGATCGGCTTGGGCTTGCCGTCGTTGCAGGGGTTGTTGACCTGCGGACAGTTGGAAATCACCGCCAGCGCATCCATCTCGGCGCGCAGATCGATGTAGTCGCCGGCCTGGGCCGGGCCGGCGACGAAGACCGTATCGGCAAGCCGGCGGTCATCGACCGGGACCGTACAGAAGAAATTGACGTTGGGCACGATATCCCTGCGGCCGAGCCCGTGGCGCCCCAGGGCGGCGAGGAAATTCTCGCGGCAGCCGGTGGTGCCGGCGACGCCATAGAGCATCTGGTTCGACGGGCCGGAGCAGCAGCCGGCGATGGTGTCGTGCCCGCCATAACTGTCCTCGACGATCGTGAACATCGGCCGCGCGATGTCGGAATAGAGCGTGTGCCCCCTGGTCAGCTTCAGGGTTTGGCTCTTCTTGAGGGTATTGGGCGCGTGATAGCGCTCTTCCGGATTTTCGGCATTGTAGCAAAGGAAATCCACCCCCTGGTGACCCTCAAGGTCGATCACCCGAAGCACCTGGCCACGGCGGACGATGCCGTCCCAGGGTTGTCCGGCCGGGACATGGTCGTCGCGCATGATGGTTCCGGGAATGGTGTTGCCTTCGGCCATGGCCTGCCTCCTGCGTGACATTTGCCGACAGGCTAGCCCGGCAAGCGCCCAAGGGGAAGGCGGAGGACCTTGCGGAGTCAGCGAACCGTCACCCGGATGCGCCTAGGGTTGTTGCGGCAGATCAACGAACCGGTCGGATCATCCCGTCAGAATTCAGCCAGTTGCTGCCTCAAGGAGAAAACCGTCATGGCACAGGTACAAACAAACGGGCACCCACGCCGCGGGTATTCGGGTTCGCAGATTCTGCTCCACTGGCTCATCGCGGCACTGGTTCTGTTCCAGCTGATATTCGGCGAAAGCATGGGCGAGGCGATGGAAGAGGCGGCGGAAGGAAAGTTGGTTTCGGCCGCCGAACAGTTCATGGCCGAAGCGCATTATTGGGTCGGCATCGCCATTCTGGCGCTGGTGGCACTGCGCGTCCTGCTGATGGCAAGGCGCGGCGCGCCGGCGCCGCTCGGCCATGGCTGGTCCGTTATCGCCGCCCGCATCGTCCATGGAATCTTCTATCTGCTCCTTGTCGCGGTGCCGGCAACCGGCCTGCTCGCGATCTATGTCTCCGAGGATTTCGGCGAGATTCACGAAATCGGCAAGCCGCTCTTCATCGCCTTTATCGTGATCCACGCTCTGGGTGCGCTGGCTCATCATTTCCTGTTTCGGGACAATACGCTGAAGCGCATGCTGGTTCCCGGCGCGTGATGCGCCGTGGCTGAAGTCAGCCGGCAATGAATGCAGCGATCTCCCTGAGCGAGGCGCGGGCTTCGGGCAGGTCGATGTAGAACTCGAAGACGTGCCACATGCCCTCCCAGACGCGCAGTTCCGCTTCGATCCCGGCGGCCCGCATCTTCGTGGACAGTCGCGCGCAATCGGAGAGGAAGAGGTCGCGCGTGCCGGTGGTGATCAGCGTCTTCGGGAAGTTCGCCGGGAATTCGGCATAGAGTGGCGAAATCAGCGGATCCTTGAGGTCGCGTGGGCCCGCATAGGCGCAGGCGGGGCCCTCCAGCGTCACCTCGTAATCGAGAAAGGGGTCGATGCCCTTCAAGGTCGCAATGGTGTCGCCGGTCGCACTGAGGTCAGACCAGGGTGAGAGCAGGACCAGCTTTGCCGGCAGCGCCAGCGCGTCCCGTGACGCCGCCAAAGCGAGGCAGAGGGCCAGCCCGGCCCCGGCGGATTCCCCCATCAGCGTGATCGCGGCAGCACCATGGCTGGCGAGGAGGGCGCGATAGACGTTGAGCGCATCCTCGAGCGCTGCCGGATAGGGATGCTCCGGGGCGAGGCGGTAGGCAGGCGCATAGACGACACGGCCGGTCTCATGGGCGATGGTCGCGGTGACACAGAGGTCCTCCTCCGGTGTCCCCTGCACATAGCCGCCGCCGAAGAGATAGAGCACGACGTCATCGCCGCGCTTTTCCCTGGGGTGCACCACCTGCACCCGCACGCCGCCGAGCGTCGCATGCACCGACCGGCCGCCGAGCTTCGAAAGCCACTTCTCCCCCTGCGGCGCATAAAGAGCGAAGGTTTCGCGCCGCCGCTCATTGAGGGCGGCGAGTTCCATCGACCGTGCCGTGAGTGCCGGCGCCGCATTCAGCACGGTCCGGGCGCGGCGGCTGACGGAAGTGGGGGCGGGAAAGCGGCGGGTGGGCATTTAAGCGACTCCAATAGTGGCAGCGAACTTTGTCATGCCACGTGCAGGAGGGGCACCCAAGAATTTCCTTTATCCTATGTCAACAAGCGCGTGGATGGCCCGCCTGCGCGGGCCATGACAATAACAGGGGTCAGTGTATAGAGGCAGAAACGGCGCGCAGGTCTTGCGGCCGGGCGTCGCTAGCGTGCAAGCGTCCGGCGAATGCACCATTTGACAAGCCCAACAATCATACCCGGCGCCGACCAGCGACAGGCCGCCAGCAATGTCAGCCGCAGGTCATCGGATTGCTGCAAGCACATGCCAAGGGAGACAAGTACCGAAAGGCCAATGAAGATCAGCAGCAGCGCGTAAGATAGTAGATAGGGAAACGAATCGTCCGGCGATGCGAGATCGGCAACCATCTGGCCGAGAGCCATGATCGCTACGAATTCCACCACCCAGATCACCGCGATCAGGATTGCTCCGAGAAACATGTTCAATGCCCGGCCGAGCAACGGGTCCATCGCGCTGGATGTCTTGAGCGACGCCTTGACGAGTTCGTCTTGAATATTCATCAACGTCTTCTCCTTAAACTAGAAAAAGCTATGGCGAGAGTGGTCTGGTAGCAAGCACAAAAAACGCCCCGGTCTTGCGGCCGGGGCGTTTTATTCTGGGGGGGGGATCCGGCGCCTTACGTGCGCGGCTTGAGGTTTTCCGGATCGTAGAGCGGCTTGTAGCCCACGCCAGCCACCTCGACCGGGTAGGTCTCGCCGAAATATTCGACGATCAGCTTGCGGCCCACCTGGCAGTAGGACCAGGGGAGATAGGCAAGGGCGATGTTCTTGCCGATGGTGGGGCCATAGGCGATCGAGGTGGTGAAGGAGCGGCGGCCCAGTTCATCCACCAGCGTCTCCCCGGTCGCCGGGTCCATCACCGGCAGAATGCCGACGGGATAGCGGGCCACACCCTTGCTATCCGTGTTCTCGGTCATGACGAGGGTGCAGAGCATCGCCACCTGGTTGGGCAGCGCGCGGTGCCTGATATTGGCCGCCTTGCCCCGGAAATCCGGTTCCTTGACCTTGGGGCGCTGCAGGTCGCTTTCGATCAGGTTGTACTCGGTGAGGAGATCGGCGTTCTGCAGGCGCAGGCTCTTCTCCATGCGGCGGCTGTTGGCGTAGGTCTCGACACCGAAGGCCATCACACCGGTCGAGCGCAGCGCGTCCCACACGGCGAGGCCGTCCTCGTAGCGCATGTGCAATTCCCAGCCCTGCTCGCCGACATAGGAGATGCGGAAGGCGGTGACCGGCTTGCCGCCGATCTTGATCTGCTTGATGGCGGCGAAGGGGAAGGCGGCGGGTTCGAGTCCGGCCGGGTCCTCGACGACCTTTTGCAGGGTGGTGCGGGCGTTGGGACCCCAGATGCCGATGGTGACGTATTGCGTGGAGACGTCGGTCACCTTGACGTTCATCCCCTTGTCCTCGGCCATGCGGCGGACATAGTGGAAATCGCGTGGGCCGGCATCGGCGCCGTCTATGACGCGGATGCGATCGGCCATCCGGATGACGGTGAGATCGGCGCGCACCATGCCCTCGTCATCGAGGAAATGCGTATAGATGCCCTTGCCGATATTGGCATCGCCGCCGATCTTGGCGGCACAGATCCATTCCATCAGCTCGACATGGTCCGGGCCTTCGACGTCGAACATGTAGAAGTGCGAGAGATTGACGATGCCGCAATCCTCGCTCATGGCGAGATGCTCGGCATTGGAGACGCGCCAGAAATGGCGGTTATCCCATTCATTGGCGCGGACCGGCACACGGTCGCCGTATTTCTCCAGCAGATGCTCGTTGGCCTTGTAGCCATGGGCGCGCTCCCAGCCGCCCAGTTCCATGAAATAGCCGCCCAGCTCCACTTCGCGCTCGTAGAAGGGCGAGCGCTTGACGTTGCGGCCGGTGTCATAGGGCTCGCGTGGATGGACGGCGGGATTGTAGATCTTGCGCGCCGCCTCACCGCAGCGGCCCTCGATGAACTTCTCCTCCAGCATGTGCGGATAGAAGCGGGCGAAGTCGATGCGGTTGTGGTCGATGGGGGTACGGCCATCGGTCATCCAGTCGGCGACCAGCTTGCCCATGCCGGGGCCGTCCTTCACCCAGATGCCGACCGCGTACCAGAGGCCGCGCACCTTCTGGCTTTCGCCGATCGAGGGGCCGCCATCGGTGGTCACCTGGAGGAGGCCGTTGAAGGAGCGCTTTTCCTCATAGCCGAGCTCGGCCAGGATCGGCGTCAGCTCGATGGCGCGTTCCAGGGGCTCGATGATCTGGTCCATCTCCAGGTCGCGCTGCGAGGGGGAGAGGCGGGCCTGTTCCTTTTCGAGAAGATCGCGCGGGTGGACCAGGCGCGGGTTCTTCTCCTCGTAATAGCCCCATTCGATCATGCCGCCCTCGGCGGTCTTGGGATCGCCGGTGTCGCGCATATAGGCGGAGTTGCCCTGGTCGCGCAGCAGCGGCCAGCCGATCTCCTTGCCGGTATTGGCGAACTCGGTATAGGGCCCGAAGAAGGTGAGCGGGTGGTCGACCGGCATGACCGGCAGATCCTCGCCCGCCATCTCGGCGATGAGGCGGCCCCAGAGGCCAGCGCAGACCACGACGTAATCCGCCATGATCGTGCCCTTCTCGGTCACGACGCCCTTGATGCGGCCATTCTCGATCACCAGCGACTTGGCCGAGGTATGGGCGAAGACCTTGAGCTTGCCGGCGGCCTCAGCCTGGTTGACCAGCTTGCCGGCGACAGTCTGGGACCGCGGGATGACAAGGCCGGCATCGGGGTCCCACAGGCCGCCCTGGACCTTGTCTTCCTCGATCAACGGGAATTTCTTCTTGATCTCGGCCGGGCCCACCAGCCGCGCGCGGGTGCCGAAGGCCTTGGCGGAGGCCACCTTACGCTTGATCTCGTCCATGCGGCCGTCATCGCCGACACGCGCCACTTCCAGGCCGCCGATGCGCTCGTAATGGCCGAGTTTGGAATAGAAATCGATGGAATAGAGCGAAGACCAGCAGGAGAGGAAATCGTGGCTGGTCATGTAGCAGAAATCGGAGGCATGGGCGGTCGAGCCGATATCGGTGGGGACACCGGACTTGTCGATGCCGACGATGTCGTCCCAGCCGCGCTCGATCAGGTGGTGGGCGACCGATGCGCCCACGATGCCGCCGAGGCCGACGATGACGACCTTGGCCCTTGCCGGAAACTCTGCCATTTGCCCATGACTCCGATAGTGGAAATTGGGGTGGAATTTTGCCCGACTATAAGACGGCCCCGTCCCGATTGCCGCCTGTTTGCGACATTCCCAAAATGCCCGGCGACAAGTCGGACACCAACCAGCGGAAATCATGGCGCAAACCGGATAATTCCAGCCATTGCCTCGCAAAATCAAGACGTTCAGGCATGACGCCTTTGGCGCGATCCGGTTAAGCCTTGTCGCGCCTTCGCTAGAGCAGACTGGGCCTCCGGGGCGAAATGGCGGAAGATTTTGTCATCCCGGCATTAGTTTGCTTCAAGCGAAAGGCAGCCCATCATGTCCAGTGCGGAACAGATCCCAGAAGCCGTCGAAGGCCAGCCCGTGACCGGGCGCCGGACGCGCGGCGGCGCCGATGCGCGCCGGGCCCTGCGCCAGAAGCCGACGATCGTCCAGAACCCCTATATCGTCCGCAAGATTCCGCTGGTGACGGTGCTGGACGAGGAGGGCCTTTCCATCATCGAGCGCAATGCCGACACCATCCTGCAGGAGGTCGGCATCGAGTTCCGCGACGAGCCGGAGGCGCTGGAACTGTGGAAAAAGGCCGGCGCCGATGTGAAGGGCACGCGCATCAAGTTTCCGCGCGGCCTGGCGCGCTCGATCATCCAGAAATCGGCGCCGAAGGAATACATCCAGTATGCCCGCAACCCGGAACGCAATGTGCAGATCGGCGGCAATGCCACCGTCTTCGCCCCGGTCTACGGCCCGCCCTTCGTGCGCGATCTGGATGGCGGCCGCCGCTATGCGACCATTGCCGATTTCCAGAACTTCGTGAAGCTCGCCTATATGTCGCCCTCGATCCATCATTCGGGCGGCACGGTCTGCGAGCCGGTCGATCTGCCGGTCAACAAGCGGCACCTCGACATGGTCTACAGCCACATGAAACTCTCAGACAAGCCGTTCATGGGCTCGGTCACGGCGCCGGAACGCGCCGAGGACACGGTCGAGATGGCGAAGATCCTGTTCGGCGCCGATTTCGTCGCCAAGAACACGGTCATCACCAGCCTGATCAATGCCAATTCGCCGATGGTCTGGGACGGTACCATGCTGGGGGCGATGAAGGTCTATGCCCGCGCCAATCAGGCCTGCATCACCACGCCCTTCATCCTGGCGGGCGCCATGAGCCCGGTGACAGCGGCGGGGACGCTCGCCCAGGTGCTGGCGGAAGTGCTGGCCGGTGCCGGCACCTCGCAACTCTATAACCCCGGTGCTCCGGTGATCTTCGGCGTCTTCGCCTCCTCCATCTCCATGCAATCGGGGGCGCCAACCTTCGGCACGCCGGAACCCACCCTGGTGAGCCTCGCCGCCGCCCAGCTGGCGCGTCGCCTCGGCATTCCGTTCCGCACCGGCGGCTCGCTCTGCGGCTCCAAGATCGCCGACGCCCAGGCCGCCTATGAAAGCGCCCAGACCCTGCTGCCGACCCTCCAGGCCGGCACCAATTTCGTGCTGCATGGCGCCGGCTGGCTGGAAGGCGGCCTCTCGGCCGGCTATGAGAAGTTCATCATGGATGCCGACCAGCTGGGCATGATGCAGACGCTGGCGAGGGGCATTGACCTTTCCGAGAACGGCCAGGCGCTCGACGCCATCCGCGAAGTCGGGCCGGGCAGCCATTTCCTCGGCTGTTCGCATACCCAGGCCAATTTCGAGACGGCCTTCTACCGCTCCAACATCGCCGACAACAATTCGTTCGAGCAGTGGGAAGCGGAAGGCAGCCTCGATGCCGCACAGCGCGCCAACAAGATCTTCAAACGCATGCTGAACGAGTACGAAGCCCCGCCCCTCGATCCCGCGGTCGACGAAGCCTTGCAGGAATACATCGCCAGGAAAAAGGCGGCGGTTCCCGACAGCAATGTCTGATCGGATTAAAAAAATTAGGGCGCTCGTGAGAGCGCCCTTTTTCTTGACGCGGCCTAAACCGCGCAGCCTCGTGCCGGCTCGATCATGGTGAAATCGTCCAGCCCGAGGCAATGGGTGATGGTGGTGCCGTCCTCGGCAATCGGAAAGCGGGCAAATTCAAAGATATGGTCGGGTCGTTCCTGCCATTCGATCAGCGACAGGCCGAATTGCGGCGCACCGGATTCGACGATGCGCCGGTAGGTCTCGTGGGTATCGACGATGTCCTGGTGGGGCCAGATGTCGTTCATCTGGTCGACCCAGCGGCCGCGCATTTCGGCGCCATAGAAGCGCGCAACCTCGGTGCCGACCAGGCGGTACTGGACGCGGAAGGGATCTCGCTCGATCGTGACCAGGGAGAGGTAGGGGAGTAGGGCCGGTCCCAGGGCCAGCGGATCGATATCACCGCGGGTGGGGAATTTCTTGCCCCCACGTCGGCCGTGCCAATAGGCATGCACCGTCGCGATCATCTGCGACCGGCCGGTTGGTCGCGGCAGATAGAGGACTTCCCCGTCCCACAGGGACGGATCGGTGAAGTGGCTCTCGTTCATGCGATTGCTGGGTTATGTATGCGGGCGGCCCGATATGCGACCGACGACAGGAGGCGCATGCAAACACAAGCCGGCCAATCTGTCGATCCCGATATATGTTACTTTTTTGATTTGGCGGCTTGCGATTCTGCAACCGGAGAATGCAGCCGGGTGTCAGATGGCGCGCGGGGGACGGGGCGCGATCATGGTGTAGTCGTCGATGCCGAGGCAATGCGTGACATTGCGGCCGTCCTCTGAGAGGGGAAAGCAGCCGAACTCGAAGACATGATCTGGGTTCTCTTCCCAGAGGCAAAGCGAGAGGCCGTAGACCGGGGCTGCGCTGTCATAGACGCGACGAAAGACGGCAAGCGTATCGGCGGTATCCACGTCGCTCCAATCCGGAATCTCGTCCAGCCATTTGCCGGTGACTTCGCTACCATAAAAGCGGGCAAGCTCACTGCCGACCAGGCGAAACTTGATGCGAAACGGGTCGCCCCGGGGCGTGGGCGGGGCGAATTCCATGATCGAGAGATAGGGCAGGACACCGCGGAGGCCGAGGGGATCAATGTCACCGCGTCGGGGAAAGCGCCCATCGCGGCATTGCGCGCGCCAGTAGTCGCGCACCTGCGCAATCATCGCCGACTGCCCGGTCGGCTCGGGCAGGTAGAGGATTTCCCCGTCCCAGTTTTCTGCCACGCAGATGTCCATCCTGCCTGCTTGCCCCGGCATGCACCCGCCGGGCTGGTACCTGGCTATCTCCGGTAATCCTAGAGGTCGAACGCTAATCAGGTGTTAATTCAAGGTGGATGTGCCAAGAATATATTCTTGCCACACTCATCTGGCCTAGGCTGGCAGCAGGGCGCGCAGGATGGCCACTACCGCGATGATCGCCAGAAACAGCAGTGCCACCCGCTGGTAGGTCGCGGTACTGGAGCGGTCGAATGCCCGGTCCCCAATCAGATTTCCGAGCGCCATCACTGGAATCATCAGCAAGGCAAGGACCACCGTCTTGATATCGAGCAGGCCGCCCAGGGCCTGCATGGCGATACTCCAGGCGGAAATGAAGAAGAAATAGATGAGCAGGCTTGCCCGTCCGATGGCGACCCCCTCGGGCGAAGCCAGGAAATAGAGGATGACCGGCGGCCCACCCATGGCTGTCGACCCGTTGAGCAGGCCGGAGAAAAGGCCGAGGCCCATCTGGGCGCCAGTCGGCGGCGTCACTTCGAATTTGTAGCCGCGCCAGAGCAGGAGGACGGCCGCCAGCAACACGGCACCAATGAGGAGGCGCATTGCATTGGCTGGCAGCCAGGCGAGGGCCGCAACGCCGATGGGTGCTCCCAGAACAGCGCCAACAAGCAGGCGTCGGACTGCCGGCCAGTTGGCCTGGCCCCAGGCGCGGCGCATTTGCTGGGTGCCGGCCGCCATGGCGACGATCGGGATGGCCGGGACAATTGCCGCGGGTTCCAGGAACAGGGTGATGACGGGCACGGCGGCCAAAGCGAAGCCGAAACCGGTGAACCCGCGCAGGATTCCCGCCAGGAACACGGTGCCGAAAACAAGCACCGCCGGCCCGGCGCTCAGATCCGGCAGGAGGTCGAGCAATGACGCCGGCATGACCTGCTCAGTTCTTCCCGCTATCGTTCCCGTCGATCATGTGCCGCTTCATCAGCGGCAGTTGCGCCAGCGAGAAGATCATGGTGAGGCCGACAATGCCGAACACCTTGAAATCGACCCAAAGATCGGTCGAGACGCTGCGCCAGACGATCTCGTTCAGCACCGCCATGGCAGCAAAAAACAGGGCGAAGCGCCAGGTCAGCTGTCGCCAGCCTTCGTTCGACAGGCGGATCGCCTCGCCCATCACATATTGGAGTGTCGGCTTCTTGAGAAGAATGCCGCCGAACAGGATGAGGGCGAACAGCGCCTGCACGATGGTCGGCTTCAGCTTCACGAAACGCTCGTCATCCAGCCACAATGTCAGCCCACCGAAAACGATTACGATCGCCGCCGTGATGAGGGGCATCAAGGCGATATGGCGGGTCAGCGCATAGTTGAGGCCGAGGAGCACGACGGTAGCGATGATCAAGGCTCCTGTCGCCGCCATCAATCCGGACATCTTGAAGGCGACAAAGAACAACACCAAGGGCCCGAAATCGACCAGGGGTTTCAGCCATTTGGGCGCGGTTTTGCCACTCATTTCGTGTACTTCCGATTGGGTTGTTCTGGTGCGGTGCGGCATGCTATGCGAGTGGCGTGGTCCTGCCTAGCCCCCAACCAAGCCAGACATCATGAGCGACGAATCCAAGAAAACCCATGCGGAGGTCTTCGCCCGCAACCGGGAATGGGCCGAGCGGCAGGTTGCCAGCGACCCCGATTATTTCAACCGGCTTGCCGAACAGCAGGCGCCGAAATACTTCTGGATCGGCTGTTCGGACGCCCGTGTGCCGGCCAACCAGATCCTCGATCTGCCGCCGGGCGAGATCTTCGTCCACCGCAATATTGCCAACCTGGTCTATCACATCGACACCAATTGCCTGTCGGTGCTGGAGTTCGCGGTCAATGTATTGCAGGTCGAGCACATCATCATCTGCGGCCATTACGGCTGTGGCGGCGTGCGCGCCGCCATGGGCAATACCGAGATCGGCCTCATCGACAACTGGCTGCGGCAGATCAAGGACATCTATGCCGCCAATCAGGGCCTGCTGGAAGCGGAGCCCAATATCGAGCGGCGCCTCAACATGCTTTGCGAGATGAATGTGCGCCAGCAGGTGCGCAACATCTGCCATACCACCATCGTGCAGAATGCCTGGAAGGCGGGGCAGAAGCTCAGCGTCCACGGCTGGGCCTATTCGGTCCGCGACGGTCGCCTGCGCGATCTCGATTTCTGGGCCGACGGCGTCCACGACCTCGACCCCATCTACCAGATGCTCTCCTTCGAAGAGACGCCGAGTTTTTGATCTTTGCCTGCTTCAACTTGTCATGCCCCGCCTGCGCGTGGGATGGCAGTAAAAAGCGGGCTACCCCCCCTTCCTCTTCGCCTCGCGCTGGGCAATGTAGATGGCGCTGGCGATGATGATCGCGGCGCCGATGAACACCTGGATGGTCGGGATCTCGTCCCAGAAGATGTAGCCGAACAGGCCCACCCAGATGAGCGCCGTGTATTCGATGGGCGCAAGCAGCGAGGCTTCGCCCTGGCGGAAGGCGCGGATGATGAACATCTGCGCGATCGTGCTGGTGCCGCCCTGGGCCAGGAACAGCAGCCAGCCGGTTGTGTCGGGTGTCCGCCATTCCGCCAGTGCCCAGGGCATGGCGATCAATCCGCTGAAGAGGGTCGTATAGAAAATGATGTTGTGGCTGGTCTCGCGCCCGGCCAGCGGGCGCAGCCAGAGCTGCAGCAGGGCATAGGCGGCTGCCGCCACCAGTGCCAATGCGGCGCCATAGCTGATGCCGTCGGCACCCGGCTGCAGGGCGATGATGACGCCGACAAAGCCTACCAGCACGGCGCTCCAGCGATGCCAGCCGACTTTCTCCTTCAGCAGCGGGCCGGAGAGCGCCGTCATGAACAAGGGTGCGGCGAAGGCGACGGCGACCGCATAGGCGAGTTCGATGTAGCGCAGGCATTCGAAGAACGACCAGGTCGTCGCGATCACCAGCAGCGAGCGGCCGATATGCGTGCCGATATTGCTGGAGCGCAGGACGGCAATGGTGCGGTGGCTCTGCAGGACGAAGGCAAGGATCAGCGAGGTGGTGACGACACGCGACAGAAAGATGATCTGCCAGGTGCCGTAATCCTCGGTCAGGCGCTTGGTGAGCGCATCCAGCACCGCGAAGCCGAAGATTCCGAGCGCCATGAAGAACATGGCGTGGAGACTGCTGCGGGAGGCGGGAACGGACATCGGTTACTGCCTGACGGATGGGCTCGTGGCAGGATGCGCCCGGCCTCTTGACCGTCTGGATAGCATGCCGACCGGGGCAGCGCCATGTCGCCGCCAAACAAAACGGGCCGCGCTGGACGCGGCCCGTTCTGTGTTCCGGTATCCGGTATCAATCGGCCCGGATCGCGGCGGTGAAATCCCGGTGCACCAGGCCGAACCACTGCCAGAGATAGTCCGAGAAGCTTTTCAGCACATAGATGTCATAGCTGGTCGCATCGCGCTGGTCGATCAGCACATTGGCCTTGGCAAGGCCGGTCTGGGCGCATTGGCCGGGACCGAAGACGCGGGGATGCAGATCCAGGCTGCAACCGCGCGCCAGCACCTCGCGAGCATCGGGGCCGGAGAGCGTGATGATTGTACGGCTTTCGCTCACGTCGATCACCGCCGCATGCTGGCCGGTGAAGGCCTGGCGCAACTCCGCAGCGAGCTTTTCCTCGGAACCGGCCGGCGCCGTCACCCAATATTCGGTGGGGCCAAGCCAGAGCAGGCGGAACTCGCCGGCTTGCGAGGTCGTGTTCGGCTTCACCGGCAGATCGGCGCCGGTCACGGCCTTCACCGCCTGCAGGAAGGCCGGATCACCCGGATTGCCGCGGACGTTGACGATGGCGCGGTGTGCGGCCTCGCCGATGAAGACGCGGGCATCCGCTGGAGATTGCGCGGCGGCGGCCTTGAGGCCGAAATGCTGCAGCGCCGAGCGGCGGTTATAGGCTTCAGGCATTGGCGGCAGCTCCATCCTGGAGGAAATCGGTCTTGGCGATGCGGGCGGCGACGACCTTGCCGTCATAGGGCAGGTAGACGGTCTGGCCCATGCGGTTGCGACCGTTCTTGATCACCGCCATGGCGATCGAGCGGTTCGCGTTGGGGCTCCAATAGCTCGAGGTCACGTGGCCGATCATGGTCATCGGCGGCTTGTCCTTGACATGTTCGACGATCTGCGCGCCCTCGGGCAGCACTTCCTGCGGGTTCTCGGTAAGGAGACCCACCAGGTGCTTGCGATCCGGCCGCGCCGTGTCCGAGCGCAGATGCGAGCGGCGGCCGATGAAGTCCGGCTTCGCCTTGCCGATGATCCATTCGAAGCCGAGATCCTGCGGCGTCATGGTGCCGTCAGTCTCCTGGCCGACGATGACGAAACCCTTCTCGGCGCGCAGCACGTGCAGTGCCTCGGTGCCGTAGGGGGTGATGTTGAACTCCTCGCCGGCGCTCATCAGCGCACGCCAGACATGGAGCGCATAGCTCGGCGGCACGTTGACTTCGAAGGAGAGCGCGCCGGTGAAGCTGATGCGGAAGATGCGCGCCTTCACGCCGGCAACCTCGCAATCGCGCCAGCTCATGAAGGGGAAGGCTTCCTCCGACAGGTCGATGCCGCTGACGACCTTTTCCAGCACCTTGCGGGAATTGGGGCCGTTGAGGGCGAAGACCGCCCATTGCTCGGTGACGCTGGTGAAATAGACCTTGCGGTCGGGCCATTCGCACTGATGCCATTCCTCCAGCCAGGACAGCACGCGGGCGGCGCCGCCGGTGGTGGTGGTCATGTGGAAATGGTTTTCCGCGATGCGGCTGGTGACGCCGTCATCGAACACCATGCCGTCCTCGCCGCACATGAAACCATAGCGGCACTTGCCTGGCTCCAGCTTGGTCCAGGCATTGGTGTAGACCATGTTGAGGAACCAGGCGGCATCCGGCCCCTGGATGTCGATCTTGCCGAGGGTCGAGGCATCGACGATGCCGACCGAATCGCGTGTCGCCTTCACCTCGCGGTTGACCGCGTCGTGCATGCTTTCACCGGCCTTCGGATAGTACCAGGCGCGATGCCACTGGCCGACGCATTCAAAGGCGGCGCCGTGATCGGCGTGCCACTGGTGGATCGGTGTCTTGCGGATGGGATCCAGGAAATCGCCCTTGTCGGGTCCGGCGAAGACACCGAAGGTGACCGGCGTATAGGGCGGGCGGAAGGTCGTGGTGCCGACCTCCGGAATGTTCATGCCGCGGAGGCCCGCCATGATGGCGAGCGCGTTGACGTTGCTGGTCTTGCCCTGGTCGGTCGCCATGCCCATGGTGGTGTAGCGCTTCAGGTGCTCGACCGAGAGATAGCCCTCGCGATGCGCCAGCATCACGTCGGCGGCGGTGACGTCATTCTGGTAGTCGACGAAATGCTTGCCGCCCTGGCCGACCGGCTTGTCCGAAGGGACGATCCACATCGGGCGCAGAGGCTCTGCCGCCGGTTCCGCTTCGGCGCCGGCGGCGCTGCCGGCGGCATTCGTAAAGCCGAAACGCCTGGCTGCCTCGGCGCCGGCCTCATGGCCCTCCGCCAGGCAATCGGCGAGGCCGAAGACGCCCTTGGCAGCGCCCACCGAGACGTTGTTCTGGCCCGGCATCACCGGACCCGGCACGAAGGCGTGCAATTCCTCGTTCCACACCACCTTGGCACGGGTCTGGGAATGGAGATGCACGGTCGGCTGCCAGCCGCCCGAGCTCAGCACCGTGTCGCAATAGATATGGCGCACGCCGCCCGTCACCGACTTGCCGTCGGCGGAAAGCGACATGACGTCGACTTCCTTGACCTGCTTCGCGCCCTTCACATGGGTAATGGCGGAGTTTGCGATCACCTCGATGCCCTTGTCGCGGGTTGCCTGGACCAGGGCGCCCTGCGGATTGGCACGCAAATCGACCACAGCCGCGACCGAGACGCCGGCTGCGGCGAAATCGAGCGCGGTCTGATAGGCCGTGTCGTTATTGGTAAGGATCACCACGCGCTGGCCCGGTGCCGTGCCATAGCGGTTCACATAGGTACGGCCGGCCGAGGCCAGCATGCAGCCTGGGCGGTCGTTGTCGCTATAGACCAGCGGCCGCTCGATCGAGCCGGTGGCGAGGATGACTTCCCTGGCGCGGATGCGCCACAGGCGCTGGCGCGGGCCGCTCGCATTGGGGCCGATATGGTCGGTGATGCGCTCGACGCAGGAGAGCATGTTGGCGTCGAGATAGGCGAAGGCGGTGGTACGCGTCAGCACCTTCACTTCCGGCATGGCGGCAAGTTCGGCCTCGGCCGCCGCGACCCAATCCATGGCCGGCTTGCCGTCGATGCTGCGATCGCGCTCGGAAAGCAGGCTGCCGCCGAGTTCCGATTGCTCATCGACCAGGACGACGCGGGCGCCGGCGCGGCCGGCGGCGAGGGCAGCCGCAATGCCGGCGGGTCCGCCGCCAACGACCATCACGTCGCAATGGCCATAGACCTTGTCATAGCGGTCGGGATCCGCCTCGGTCGAGCCGGTGCCGAGGCCGGCCATGCGGCGGATGAACTTCTCATAGAAGAGCCAGCCATCCTTCGGCCATTTGAAGGTCTTGTAGTAGAAGCCCGACGGGAAAAAGCGGCTGAGGCACGAATTGACGGCGCCGAGGTCGAAATCAAGGCTGGGCCATCGGTTCTGGCTGGCGGTGGTGAGTCCGTCATAGAGCTCGATCTGCGGCGCGCGGGTGTTGGGTTCGCGACGGTTGCCGGTGCCGACCTCGATCAGCGCATTCGGTTCCTCGGCTCCTGCCGAGACGATGCCGCGCGGGCGGTGATACTTGAACGAGCGGCCGACCAGGGTGACGCCATTGGCCAGCAGGGCGGAAGCGAGGCTGTCGCCCTGATAGCCGTAATAGGCCTTGCCGTCGAAGGTGAAGCGCACCGGGCGCGAACGGTCGATGCGGCCGCCGGTTGCCAGGCGGTTCTTCTGCGCGCTCATGTTACTTCTGCTCCAGGTTCGGGGCCGGCTCGCCCATCGGATAGACCTTGATGATTTCGTGCGTCACCGTGTGGCGCGCGACGTTGAACCATTGGCGGCAGCCGCGGCTATGGACCCAGCGCTCGAAATGGACGCCCTTGGGGTTCTTTCGCATGAACAGGTAGTCGGCCCATTCCGCATCCGACATGGTCTGCTGCTGCTCCAGCGTCGGGCGCGCGATATGCGCCTCGTGGCCATAGGAGAATTCGTGCTCGTCGCGGGGTCCGCAATAGGGGCAGGAAATGAGAAGCATGTGGGTATGTCTCTCGCTTAGTGCGCTACGCCGGCGGCGCCGTGCTCGTCGATGAGGTAACCGCTGGTGAAGCGGTCCAGGGCGAAGGGGACGGCCAGCGGATGCGGCTCGCCCCGCGCGATGGTATGCGCGAAGACGTTGCCGGATCCCGGCGTCGCCTTGAAGCCGCCGGTACCCCAGCCGCAATTGATGAACAGGTTCTCGACCGGCGTCTTGCCGATGATGGGCGAAGCGTCCGGGCAGGTGTCAACGATGCCGCCCCATTGCCGCAGCATGCGCAGGCGGCCAAAGCAGGGGAAGAGGTCGGTCAGCGCATTGAGCTGGTTCTCGATGATGAAGGGCGAGCCCACCTGCGCGTAGGAGGTATAGGCGTCGATGCCGGCACCCAGCACCAGTTCGCCCTTGTCCGACTGGCTGACATAGACGTGGACCTGGGGCGACATGACGACGGTATTGAGAATCGGCTTGATCGGCTCGGAGACGAGGGCTTGCAGCGGATGGCTCTCGACCGGCAGGCGGAAGCCGGCCATGCCGGCGAGCACACCTGAATGGCCGGCGACGACGATGCCGACCTTCTTCGCGCCGATAGGCCCACGCGTGGTCTCGACGCCCTTCACCACGCCGTTTTCGATCCTGAAGCCGGTAACCTCGGTATTCTGCAGGATGTCGACGCCACGCTCGTCGGCCTTGCGGGCGAAGCCCCAGGCGACGGCATCATGGCGGGCGACACCGCCGCGGCGCTGCAGCGACGCCCCCATGATGGGATAGCGGGCGGTTGCCGAGCAATCCAGGATCGGCACCATTTCCTTGATCTGCTCGGGTGTCAGGATCTCGCTGTCGATGCCATTGAGCTGGATCGCATAGACGCGGCGGCGCAGGGCCTGCATGTCATGCTGCGTATGCGCGAGATTCATCAGGCCGCGCTGGCTGAACATGACATTGTAGTTGAGGTCCTGGGTCAGGCCCTCGAACAGTTTGAGCGAGTGCTCGTAAAGGTGCGCCGATTCATCCCACAGATAGTTGGACCGCACGATGGTCGTGTTGCGCCCGGTATTGCCACCACCCAGCCAGCCCTTTTCGAGCACCGCGACATTGGTGATGCCGTGTTCCTTGGCCAGGTAATAGGCTGTGGCGAGGCCATGGCCGCCGCCGCCGATGACGATCACGTCGTATTCCGGCTTGGGAGCCGGGCTGCGCCAGGCCTCCTGCCAGTCCTGGTGATAGTTGAGGGCGTTCCGAACCAGGGTGAAGATCGAATAATTCTGCTTCATGGCGATCCCGAATGGGGTGGCGAGGATGTCGTGGTCCAGGCCGGATTTTGCACTGCAATATCGATGACGCCGGATCATGGCAAGACGGGCCAGCGGATTCCGCCGATGCCGCGCCATCTATTGTCCCGTTAACGCCGCCGGTCAAGGCGTCGCAGAGAGGGCAGCCAGGAACAGGTGGGGCGGCCGCTTCAGCGGCAACCAAATCCCCGAAGAAATTGGGGCTGCCGGGTACATTTGCACGCCGATACAGGAAATTGGACGGAGCAAGCTGCGACATCAGCGGATCAGAAAATCTTGACCATTGGTATGATTAAATGTTCCCGTCGCGCCATTTTGCCTATGGACGACATGTCGGAAATACGATAATTGGCGTCCGCTCGCCGCTTTGGCCAGCCATTCGCTCCGGAGGATACCCGTGTTCGGTGACATGCCCGCCAAGTTGCCGCAGAGAATTGCCTTCCTGCTGGTGCCGAACTTCTCGATGATCGCCTTCACCTCGGCGGTCGAGCCCCTGCGCCTCGCCAATCGCGTTGCCGGCAAAGAGCTCTATTCCTGGCACCTGTTGTCGCCGGACGGGAAGCCGATCAATGCCTCCAACGGCATCCTGCTGACGCCGGAGGGCCCGACGGACCAGATCGTCAATTTCGACACGATCATCCTGTGCAGCGGCGTCAACGGCCATCTCTACGAGGACAAGAACGTCTTCGCGCTGCTGCGCCGGGCTGACCGGCAGGGGGCCGATATCGGGGCGCTGTGTACCGGTGCACACATCCTGGCGAAGGCCAACCTGCTAAACGGGTATCGCTGCACGATCCATTGGGAGAATCTGGCGAGCTTTGCCGAGAACTTTCCCGAGATCGAGGCGACATCGGAACTGTTCGAGATCGACCGCAACCGCTTCACCTGCTCGGGCGGCACGGCGGCGCTCGACATGATGCTCAACCTCATTTCGCAGCAGCATGGCCATGAACTGGCCGCGGCGGTATCCGAGCAGTTCATCCACGAACGCATCCGCGACCGCCACGACCACCAGCGCATGGCGCTGACCGCGCGGCTCGGCGTGCGCCATCCGAAGCTGATCCAGGTCATCCAGCAGATGGAGGCCAATCTGGAGGAGCCGCTGGACCGCGCCGACCTCGCCGAGGCGGCCGGGCTTTCCAGCCGCCAGATGGAGCGCCTGTTCGCGAAATACCTGCACCGCTCGCCGGCGCGCTATTACGTGGAATTGCGCCTGCATCGCGCGCGCCTGCTGCTGTTGCAGACCAACATGTCGGTGATCGACGTAGCGCTGGCCTGCGGCTTCGTCTCGGCGTCGCATTTCTCGAAATGCTACCGCGACTTCTTCGGCAAGACGCCGCGCCGCGAACGGGCGACTCCGACGCCACTACCGCGCATGTCGATGGCCAGCGCCGCCGCCTAGCAGGCGATCAGGCCAGGGCGGTCAGGCCAGGGCGGTCAGGCCAGGGCGGCGAGGGAAGGGGGAGCGAGGCGCGTGCGGGGCAGGATGACCTTGACCGTCGTCCCCTGGTCCGGCGCGCTGTCGATGATGAGTCGGCCGCCATGCAGTTCGGTCAGTGCCTTGGCGATGGCGAGGCCGAGGCCGATACCCTGGTGGCGCCGTGCATGCGAGGATTCGACCTGGACGAAGGCTTCGGTGACACGCGCCAGGTCTTCCGAAGCGATGCCGATTCCCGTATCGGCGATCGAGAGCGTGATTTCCCCGGTCGGACCAACCTGGCTGGAAATTTCCACGCGGCCGCCGGCGGGTGTGAACTTGCAGGCATTGGACAGCAGATTGAGCAGGATCTGACGCAGCGCGCGTTCGTCTGCACGCAGGGTGATCGTACCCCGCGGTGGCTCCACCGTCAGATTGAGGTGCGCAGCCTGGGGTGCTACCAGGCGGACGCAATCGGCGATCACGCTGGCGAGGTCTAGATCGGCCTCGTTCAGCACGATCTGTCCGCTCTCGATGCGGGCGATATCCAGCAGGTCGGCTACGATGGCCAACAGGTGTTGGCCGCTGTCATGGATGTCGCCGGCATAGTCGCGATAGCGCTCATTGCCGATCGGGCCGAAGCTCTCGCGGCGGATGATGTCGGAAAATCCCAGAATGGCATTGAGCGGGGTGCGCAGTTCGTGGCTCATGTTTGCCAGGAACTCGCTCTTGGCCCGGCTGGACCGCTCAGCATGCGCGATCGCCTGGCGCAATTGCTCCTCGTGCCGTTTGCGCTCGGTGATGTCGCGGATGATGGCCTGGATCTCGCCACTGGCGAGGTGTCGGGCATTGATCTCCAGCACGGTATCCGGGGCGTCCTTGGCCCGCAGACGGCTTTCCCACAACTCGAATTCGTCGGCATTGCCCCCGGCAGGGGCCGAACGCCAATCGGCGATCAACTCCTTGATCTGGTGACCGAGGACGCCGGTGGCGGAGAAAATCTCCAGGGCACGTCGGTTGGCATCGACAACCCGGCCCGCTGCATTGACGCGAACGATCGCATCGGCCGCCTGCTGCAGGATCTGCCGGTACTTCTCCTCCGATTGCCGCAGCCTGACATAGGGCAGCATCAGCGCGTTCACGAAGACGGCACGATAGAGCAGATAGGTCGCCAGCACCTTGTAGACATGGCCGAGCAGGTTGAAAGTGTCATAGACACTGGCATAGAGCGTGAAGGCCAACTCGCTGACGGCAAAGATCAGGGCGGCTGCCACCAGCGCCGGGCTGCGGAAGGAGGACTGGCCTTGTTCCGGTCGCAGCCAGATGGCAAGTGCCGCCAGCAGATAGAGGCCGCAGATGGTGTATTCGAGGCCGATCTTCAGGGGGGTGAGGCCGCTGTCGGGAACAAAGGTGCTGGGCAGCCGGCCCTGATGAAACAAGATCAGGAAGAAGCTGATCGCGACATAGCCCAGAGCTGCCCCCGCCGCGATGCGTCGCAGCCTGGGGCCGGCCATCCATTGCGTTGGCGCAAAGGCGACGACCAGCAGGGTGACGACACTGGCCAATCGTGCCGCCAGCCAGAACAGAATCGCCTTTTCCGCCCCTGACGGGGTGACGAAGACCGGCATGCCGGAATAGGAAAGCGTGTGGGCGGTGTCGAGCAGGGCGACCGCCAGAAAACCCGCGGCCAGGACAGCCAGATGCCCCGAACGGCTGTCGCGATGCGCGTTCCAGCCGATCCCCGTCACCATAACAGCGACGGCGATCGAGAACAGTTCGATGAAGGTATGGACCGGCAGGTAGCTGTCGGCGTCCGACAAAAGTTGGAAGTCCACGACGACAAAGGCAACCGGGAAGAGCAGCGCCGTCGCCGCGGCCAGCATGAAAGCCTGGCGATTGTTGGTTGGGATGGGGATGGTCACGGACGGCACCCCGCAATATTGCGGGGTGTCAGATTGGCGCAATGAAATCGGCTGTCTGGCGCTGCTTCGGGCATCTGGCAATCGGCGTCGGAACGGCCCCCGATTACCGCATAAACAACGTTAACAATCCATTACATTATTTAGGGATATAAGCCTCAACAGGCGAGCGTATCGAAAAAACTCTGCTGCGGCTCCTCGACCTCTTGCGCGTCGACCGGATTGGCCGGCCTTGTGCCGGGCTGCTGCATGTACTCGCGGAAATAGTCGCTGAAATCGTAGACGTCGACCGCCGCGGGGGCATTGCCTGCATTGTCGTTGGCCGGCGTCTTGACCGGATCCGCCAGCGCGATGCTGGCGCCGACAAAGAAGCAGACCAGGATCATGACCAGCGTGGCGATGCTCATCAGGCGGAACATGGGAAATCTCTCATCCAGCTTCGGCGCCGCGGCGCCCTTTGATGCTGGGAGAGTAAGCCCGCCCGCGCCAGAAATCTGTGACGGCAGGCACAATCGCGCGTGGCAGGTTTTCCGTCTTGTAGAGTTTGCCGCTGGACCGTCAATCCCGGGTGCAATGACCGCAGGCAAGCCAGATGCCGAGGGCGGCCAACGGGGCGGCATACATCAGGGTGCCGCCCAGTCCCGGCCGCCGATCCTGATCACCCCGCCGCAGGACCGCGCCCGCAACTCATTTAATCGGCTGGGTGATTGCTTTCCTCCGAAAACCAGCGAGGCCGAGGTTCGTCCGGTCTGGAGCCAATGCTACCCGCCGAACGTCACCTTCCAATACTCCAGCGCGCAGGAGACGAGCGGCGGCAGATTGGGGTGCTTGTCCTTCATCGCCGCCTCGGCGACGGCGCCACCGGAGAGGTTCTGCATCAGGGCCGCGCCGAGGTCGCTGCCGAGTTGGCTGCCCTTTGCCTCGCGGGCCACCATTTTCTGCTCCAGCGCGTCGCAGGCGCCGGAGGCCGATTCCAATACCTGCGGCGCCCAGAGAAAGGCGACGGCCAGCAGGACAATGACGAGGACAAGGCGACGCATGGCTCGTTACTCCATGCTGGCGCGCTTGACGCCGAAGGGCGGCCGCGCAAAGAGGCGCTGCACCATCGGCTCGAACACCTCGATGGGGGCGGTGTCGTAATCCGGGTCGAAGCTGTTCTGGTCGTATTTGTGGCAGAAATCGGCGGTATGCTGGAAATGCGGGTGGCCGCGGTATTTGTCGCGCTCGTTGCGGTCCATCCCCAGGTGGTGGAAATAGTAGTAGCCCTGGAAGATGCCGTGATGCTCGATCATCCAGTAGTTCCGCTCGCTGACATATGGGCGCAGGATGCTGGCCGCGAGCTGCGAATGGTTTTCTGGAGCCAACAGGTCGCCGATGTCGTGGAGCAGGGCGCAGACGATCATTTCCTCGTCCTGGCCGTCGCGCATCGCCCTTGTGGCGGATTGCAGCGAGTGCTGGTAGCGGTCGATCCTGTAGCCCATCCTGTCGCCGGCCAGAAGCTTCAGGTTGGCCAGCAGATTGTCCGCCAAGCCGTGATTTAGCTTCTGATAGATCCGGTCGAGAAACTGGTATTCCTCGTAGGTGCCATCCTCCATGCGGATGAAACTGACGGTTTCCGAATCCATGACGACGCTTCCTGGCTATTGTAGGCAAGTGGCTGCAGGCACTCTAATGACTCTTTCCCCGATCGGTCCAGAGCGGCATTAACGAATTCCTCATGGCCCAGGAATCCACCATCCTTGCGACGTTGCGTGCCGCCCTGGCGGCGCACGGCCTTGAGATTCGGGGTGGTTTCGCTATCCGGGACGACGACGCGCTGCCAGCACTGCCGGATGGTGCGCCGGCACGGAGCGTCATCCTGATCGGCAATGTCGGCGGCGCGATGTGGCCCGCCTTTGCCGCATCGCGCGAGCGACTGGTGCCGGCGGGGAGCACCGATCCACTGGACGACTGGACCCGGGCGGTGATCGGTCCGCTGTCTGGCCGACTGGGTGCGCTGGCGCTTTATCCGTTCGAGGGGCCGCCCTATTTTCCGTTTCAGCGCTGGGCGGAACGCGCCGAAGCGGTCCACCCATCGCCGCTCATGATCTATATCCACCCGCAGCATGGCCTGTGGCACGCCTATCGCGCGGTGCTGCTGTTGCCGGACGAGGTCAGCTTTGCGCGGGAGCAGACGGCGCGGCCCTGCGATACCTGCGCCGGGCAGCCATGCCTCTCTGCCTGTCCGGTCGGTGCCTTTACTGGAACGGGCTTCGACGACATGACCTGCGCGCGGCATGTCGACAGTGACGCCGGCACGGAATGCCGGGAACGCGGCTGCCTCGCCCGGCGCGCCTGCCCCGTGGGCGCCGGGCTGGCCTATCCGCGCGCCCAGATGGCATTCCACATGGAAGCCTTCCTCGCGCGGCGGCGAAACCGGTCGTGAGCAGTTCCGTTCGATTCAGCGCAGCGAGGCGACGATCTTCTCGACAACCTTGCCGATGGCGTCGTCCATGTCGTTCTCGGAGGAAAGCGGGTGCGCTGCAGAGGCACCCGTGACCGTGAAATCTGCCACCTTCTCGCCATTGACGCTTTCGGTCAGCAGGCAATGCGCGGCCAGCTGGTTTTCGCCGGCGAGAACGCCAAGGAAGATGCGCGCCCCTTGCGATACGGCGCGGACGCCGTCGATCGACACGACCAGGCGGTAATCCGCCGGATCGCTCGGATGCACGACCTGCTTGAAGACGCCATTGGCCACCAGGCCGCCGAAGAGGGAGGAGCGCAGCTTCTGCAGGACGGATTCAGTGTCCTCGTCGGCTTCGCTGCCGACTGCCTTGACTTCGAGGGCGACGACGCTGTCGCTGGAGATGGACGCGGATTTGGGCTGGCTGACGGCCACTTTGGCGGAGGCGCTGCAGGCGGCAAGGGTGCCGGATATGACCAGCAGGACGGCGAACTTCAGAAGGGCGTGCATTTGGATTTCCGATGAAGATGGGGCCCTGCCGCAGCGGGGCGGATTTCGGTGGCGGCAGATCTTAATCCCATCCGGCAGCGCAAGTACAGCTATTACGTGTAATTATTATGCTTAATATTCGCTTTCAGGCCTGTTCAGTGCGCCGCTCAGTAAAGCGAGCCACGAACCGGCCGGCGGGTTTATGCGACCAAGGCGCGGGTTCCCTGCTATCTTAAATGAGGAATATCGTGCTTCTCGACGGAATTAAACCATTTCTGTTACTCGGCCTGGCGGCTTGCCTGATGGTGTGCGGCGCCCTCTTTGCCGGATTTCTCGCAGGCGGCGGCATGAATGGTTAGGCGACATCCGGTCTGGTCGAACATTCTCTTGGGTCCGGAATGGCGCCGCGCGGCGCCGTTTACCTTCGCCAGCTCCGGAACGATATCTACCGGACACGGTGTAAAATCCTGTGACATAAAGAGAAATCTGCCCCCGAGGGATCACGGGCCGGCCATTCCTGCTTGTCCCGGCAGGAGTCGATGGGTTATCTACAAGACCAACTGATCATCGACCAAGCAGGGGGAGGGCCACTTGCGCTCACTCGTTCGTAGGCTGGCGCGCCTTGGCGCCGGTGCGGCCATGTCTCTTGGCCTGACACTCGGGGCCGCGCAGGCGGCTGAAGTGACCATCATGGCAGTCGAGGCTGCCGGCGGTCCGCAGGTCAAGGAGGCCGTCGCCTGGAGTATCGTCCGGATCGACAAGGAAACCGGCAAGCCGGAAAAAGCACCGACCCTGTCAGGTACGGGGGCACAGCTCAAGGGCAAGCTTGAGCCGGGGCAATATATCGTCACCGCCGCCCTCGGCCAAACCAAGGCAACCCAGGCCATCCTGGTGGGCGAGAAGGCGACCACGCGTTCGATCGTCCTTGCGACGCCCGGCAAGCAGGTTGCCTCGGCTGCTGTCGCCAAGCCGGTTTCCGGCCTTCCGGCCGAGGTTTCCATCAATATGAAGCTCAGCAAGGGCGAGAAACCGGTCAAGGACCCGGTCCACTGGGAAGTATACGAGTACCGCAAGGGTGCGACCGAATCGGGCGCCCTGGTGATGGAGCAGAAGGCCGCCGTGGGCAAGTTCGTCTTGCCGGCAGGTTCCTATGTTGTGCGCGCAAAGTTCAAGGGCACCCAGGCTGATCTCGTCATTCCGCTGGAGCCCGGCAATTCCTTCAAGTACACGCTCAACCTTTATGCCGGCTATGCCAAGCTCTCTGCCCTCAAGCCGGGCAAGAAGAAGGCGCTGGGCGAAGTGACCTGGCAGGTGCTGAAGCAGCACCCCAACAAGCCCGGGGTCTACGAGGAAGTCGCCAACAGCAACCAGCCCAACCCGACCATCATGCTGCGCGAAGGCCGCTATATCGCCGTGGCCCGCGTCGGCAAGGAGCTGTGGGGCAGCGAGAACATCCAGGTGATCTCCGGCGAAACGATCTCGAAGAAGGTCAACCTCAAGGAAGGCGTCGGCGCCCCGGAAGTCGCCTCGGCCAACTAAGCCGGGCAGCTGGAGCCCATTTTCTCAAGGGTGCCGGAGCCACTAGGTTCCGGCACCCTTTTTCATGCGGCCAAATTCCGCGCCGGCCAAATTCCTCGCCGGAATGCCGTCCATGAGACTTTCTGACGCCCCTCACGCACGGCGTTTGCTAGGGTAGCCGCAGAAACAACTCATCGGATCGAGGCACATCATGTCCCGCGAAGCGGCGCGCGAGGCGCGCGGTCGTCGCAACACCAGGCAGGCGAAGGGGCTGAAGCAGCTTCCCTGGCGAACCTACCGCAACAATTACGATCCCATCCGCGTGCTTTCAGAGGACCAGCTGGAGGCGATCCACCAGGCCTCGCTCCGGATCCTCAAGGAGATCGGCATCGAATTCCTTGAGGAGAACGCTCTCCGCATATTGAAGGAGCAGGGGGCCGATGTCAGGCCGGGCTCGAACCTGGTGCGTTTCGATCCCGACCTGATCCTGGAAAAGATCAGGACGGTCCCGAAGACTTTTACCCTGCATGCGCGCAACCCGGCACACAACCTGACCTTCGGCGCCAATCACGTCAATTTCGGCTCTGTGGCCTCGGCACCCAACGTCTCCGATCTCGATCGGGGACGCCGGCCCGGCAATTTCGAGGATTACTGCAATCTGCTGCGCCTCGCGCAGTCGCTCAATGTGGTGCAGTTCCTCGGCGGCTATCCGGTCGAGCCCGCCGATCTGCCGCCCAATACGCGCCATCTCGATGCGCTATACATGGCGGCGACGCTGACCGACAAGGTCTGGCATCCCTATTCGCTGGGCAATGAGCGGATCGAGGACGCGATCGAATTGATGGCACTTGCCCGCGGCATCTCGAAGGAGCAGCTGGCGAAGGAGCCATCGGTCTTTTCGATCATCAACAGCAATTCTCCGCTGCGCCTCGACACGCCGATGCTGCAGGGATTGCAGGCGATGGCGAAGGCCGGCCAGCCGATCGTGTTGACCCCCTTCACCCTATCGGGCGCCATGGCGCCGGCGACGATCGCAGGAGCGCTGGCCCAGGCCAATGCCGAGGCGTTGGCCGGACTCGCTTTCACCCAGATGGTCAATCCGGGGGTGCCTTGCGTCTATGGCGGCTTTACCTCGAATGTCGACATGAAGACCGGGGCGCCCGCCTTCGGCACGCCGGAATACACCCGTGCTGCCATGGCCGGCGGCCAGCTGGCGCGCAGATACGGCTTTCCCTATCGATCGTCCAATGCCTGCGCTGCCAATGCGGTCGATGCCCAGGCCGCCTATGAATCCGAGATGTCGCTGTGGGGCGCCGTGATGGGCCACGCCAATCTGATCCTGCACGGTGCCGGGTGGATGGAGGGCGGCCTCGTCGCTTCGTTCGAAAAGATGGTGATCGATGCCGAGATGATCCAGGGCATGGCCGAGTTCCTGCAACCTCTCGACACGTCGGAGGCGGCGCTGGGGCTTGATGCCATGAAGGAAGTGGGGCCTGGCGGCCATTTCTTTGGCTGCGCCCACACGCTGGAGCGCTATGAGACCGCTTTCTATTCGCCGCTGGTTTCCGACTGGCGCAATTTCGAGAACTGGCGCTTGGCCGGCGCGCAGGATGCGGCGCAGCGGGCGAATGCGCTCTGGAAACAGGCGCTCGGCGATTACGAGCAGCCGGCGATCGATCCCGCCATCGACGAAGCGATGCGGGCCTTTGTCGCCCGGCGCAAGGAAGAGGGCGGGGTAAAGCAGATATAGGAGGCCGTCGCGGCTGCAGCCCCGACGGTTAGGTGCCCGGATGGATGATCGGTTCCTTCGGGCGCAGCAGGTAGCTCCGCGCCAAGGCGAGATAGCCGCCGGGAACGAAGTAATGCCCGTTGCCCTCGAGCAGCGCCGGCTTCAGATCACGATAGCGCTGCGGGCGCTTCCACCAGGCGAGGCCAGGCTCGCGGTGATGCAGCGCATGGAGGTTGTTCCACAGGAACATGACGCTCCAGAAGGCGCCGGCTTCCAGGATGATGGTGCGGTGGCCTTCCTGCGGCATGGCGCGATGTTCGGCATAGGAGCGCAACAGCGCCATCGCGGTGCCGGGATAGGCGATAAGGGCGACATACGCCCAGAAGGGAATCTGGCACAGACCGACAACCCAATAGAGGATGAGGGCGGTGGTCGGGACATGCCAGGCCCAGGCCATCAGCTCCCGCCGGTCGCCGACCCGGATCGCGTGCGGAATGCCGGCGAAGACTCCGGCAGTGAAATAAGCCGGACCAAGCAGCAGGCGGCCCGCCATGCTGCGCATGGCTTGCCGTACCAGGCGATGCAACGTCGACATGGCGTCGTATTGCGCCTGAGTCAGGTAGTTGGATTCGGGATCGATGCCGGGGGCAGTCAGATCCTCGTCGATATGGTGCTTCAGATGGCTGCGGACATAGAGGTCGTAAGGCATCCACAGCCACAGCGACCAGCCGGCAAACAGCCGGTTGAGCGCGGCAGCGCGGAACGGGTAGCCGTGGACGGCTTCATGCTGCAATGAGCCGTGCAGGCAGATGAGCGGGGCGCCAAGCGCCAGCACCGCCCACCAGGGCAGGGTGTGGTAGTTCCAGGTGAGCAGGAAAAAGCCAAGATAGATGGCGAGGCCGAGGAAAAGTGTAGGCAGGTCGGCGATGTACTCGTGCCGACCGGCATCCCCCTTGTTCAGTATCCGCGCGGGGGTCGCGGCGATGGTCTCAGCCGACATGGTCCGAAAGAGCCTAAGGAAGTTACGGGGTTATCATTCTCCAATTGTGACATTTCAGCAATGAAGAAAAACTACTACCCCGTTGAATTGCCGCCGCTATGCTCGACCGGGTCCGAGAAAATTGGTTAAAGGCAGGACGACGTGACGGAAATACAGACCCGGCGGGGCGAATGCCTGTGCGGCGCAGTCCGGTTCGAGACGCTGGGGCAGCTGACGGCGCCGACGGCGTGCCATTGCGGCATGTGCCGTCGCTGGCACGGGGCGCTGGGCGTATATACTTCGGCATCGAACGCCGCGTTCCGGCTTTCCGGCGGGGAAAACCTCGGCTGGTACCGCTCCGGCCCCGAATCCGAGCGTGGCTTCTGCCGGATTTGCGGCTCCAGCCTGTTCTGGCGCCTGGTCGACGGCGATCAGATCGACATCGCCATGGGCGCAATCAACCCGCCGACCGGCCTCAGGCTTGACCGCCATATCTGGGTCGCCCACCGGGGCGACTATTACGGGATTGGCGATGGTCTGCCCCAATATGCGGCGTCTTCGACCGGGGCGGAGCCGGCCGCACCCGCGCCGCCCCTGCCGGCGGTTGGCATCCAGCCGGACCGCCACAGCGGCAATTGCCTGTGCGGCAGTGTGCAGTTTTCAGTCAACGGATCGATGCGCGACATCAGCACCTGCCATTGCCGGCAATGCCAACGCTGGCATGGCCATGCGGCCGAGTACAGCAAGGCAAGGTGGGTGCAGCTGGATCTTATCGGCGCCAATTATCTGCTTTGGTACCGTTCGTCGGATACGGCGCGACGCGGCTCCTGCCGGGTCTGCGGTGCCAGCCTGTTCTGGGAACGCCATGGCGCCGATGCGGTCTCGATTGCTGCCGGCGCGCTCAATCCCCCCACGGGTCTGCGAGTGCGCCACCATATCTTCGTCGTCGAGGGTGAGGATTACAGCGACATTGTCGACGGGTTGCCGCAATACCCCGGAACCGGCGGCGACAGCTTGCCTTTCTAGGCGACAGGAGAATGGGGAAAAGATGAGCGCCGATACGGTTGTCGCCCTGCCGATGTACGATCTGCCGGAGGTGGCGGCCGCCACCGACGCGTTCTGGGCCGGGTTACGCAGCCATCTGGTCGCAGCCGGTGTCACCGAGCTGCCGCAGCAACGCATCCAGCCGGATGAAGCCTATGCCCATTGGCTCGACGACCATCTGCTGTTGTCCCAGACCTGTGGCTATCCGCTGACACATATCCTGCGGGATCGCGTTCGCTACCTGGCGACGCCGAGCTATGCGGCCGAGGGTTGCGGTGAGGGGACCTATTGCAGCTTCATCGTCCTGCGCAGTGACGATGCGGCACGGACCGGCATCGATCTGGCCGGACGCAAGGCGGCGTTCAACGGCACGGATTCGCAATCCGGCTATAACGTCCTGCGGCTCTATCTGGCGGAAGGCGGACTTGCACCGGGATCGTTGGGCGGCGCAGTCGAGAGCGGGAGCCACCGCCGCTCGGTCGCCATGGTCAAGACGGGTGTGGCCGATTTCTGCGCGGTCGATTGCGTCACCTGGGCGCTCCTCGAAAAACATGCGCCGGGCGAGGTCGCCGGGCTGAAGATCGTGGCGCAGTCCGAGCCGGCCCCCTGCCTGCCGTTCATTACCGGCCTGCGGACGCCGGTGGAGAACATCGGTTGTCTGCGCGTCGGCCTGATCGCCGCCGGCAACGACCCGGTACTTGAAACTGCGCGCGCGGCACTGCTGCTAGATTCGGTACTGGTGCTCGACGAATCCGCCTATGACGTGATTCTGGATCAGGAACGTCGTGCCGCCGCCGCCGGTTGGAGCGCGCTCGCATGAAAGCGGCCCACAACATTGCCGCACCGGCCGGGAACGGTGTCCTGCTGCCGAGCCTTGCCATGGTCGGCTCCACCCTGTTCTGGGGTACGATGTGGATCGGCCTGCGCGAGATCGACGCCGCCGGCATGCCGGCAACGCTGGGCGGCACCATGGTCTATGGGCTGCCGGCGATAGTGCTGTTGCCGGTGTTGCTGTGGCGCTGGCGCGGCCTTAAGGGCCAGCACAAGGGCTTGCTCCTGTGCGGCGCGCCGCTCGCCCTCTGCAATATCCTCTTCGCCATGGCGGTGGTGACCGGCGAAATCGGCATGGTCGTCCTCATGTTCTACCTGTCGCCGATCTGGTCGACCGTGCTGGAGCGGATATTGCTGCGCGTCCACATTTCGCCCCTGCGCTGGGCCGGGATCGCGCTCGCCATCGCCGGCCTGCTGGTGCTTCAGGGCGGCAACGGGCGCCTGCCGCTGCCGTCGAATGCGTCGGAATGGATGGGACTCGTGGCCGGCCTGTGCTGGGCGGTTGCTCTATTGGCGGCGCGGATGTGGCCGCAGGTCTCGGTGTTCGACAAGTCCATCGTGCAGTTTGTCTGCGCCCTGCCGATCGGGATCGCCGTCTTCCTGTTGGTCAGCGCCACCTTTCTGCCGGGCGAGTGGCCGGAGCCGGTCAGCTTCTTCAATGCGCTCCCCTGGGCGGCGATCACCATCTGCCTCTGGGTGATCCCCTCGCTATTGCTGAGCCTCTGGGGCGCGGCGCGCCTGTCGCCCGGACGCGCCAATATCCTGATGATGTTCGAGGTGGTAGTGGGCGTGGGCTCCGGCGCTCTATTGGCCGGCGAGGCGCTGGGCTGGAGCAAGGTTCTGGGCGGTGTCCTCATCATCAGCGCCAGCGTGCTGGAAAGCTGGCAAGCGACACGAGAGGCGAGAGCCGCACATAAGACCGGGGCGGCCGGGCGGAAAGGGGCGACAACATGATCCGGCAATACGATGCGCGTGGGCTCAAATGCCCAATTCCGGTCCTGAAGGCCCGCAAGATCATCAAGGAGTTGCAGCCGGGCGACATCCTAGAGATCGACGCCACCGACCCGGGTGCGCCGAAGGATTTCGCCCATTTCTGCGAGGTGACGGGCAACCGGCTGCTCGACGGCGGAGAGCCGGAACCGGGCGTCTTTCGCATCCGGGTCGAAGTGGCGGGCTAGCGGAGAATGCGATGAGCTACCTGATCGTTTTCCTCGGCGCCGGCATCGGCGGTGCCCTGCGTCATGGCGTAAATCTCGGATCCTTGCGCCTGTTCGGGCAGGGTTTTCCGCTGGGCACACTTGTCGTCAATGTCCTTGGATCGCTGCTGATGGGCCTGATCGCCGGCTACTTCGCGTTCAAGGGCGAGGCCCCGCAATCGCTGCGCCTGTTCCTGACCACCGGTATCCTCGGCGGTTTCACAACCTTCTCCGCCTTCTCGCTGGATGCAGCCCTGCTTTACGAGCGCGGCGCCATCGGCCAGGCGGTGTTGTATGTGCTTGGGTCGGTGTTTCTGTCGCTGCTCGGCATCGCTCTCGGCCTTGCCGCCATTCGCTGGGGCGTCAAGTGAAGTCCGTCGCTCTCACCTGGCAGTTCTGGGCATGGCGTTGATCGCCATGGGTGCAGTGCTGGTTACCTATCGTGGGTAAGACCCATGCCCCTTGACCGGCTGACAACGAGTTTGCGGCGGGCCGTCGCGATTGTCGCCGGCGCTAATCTGGCCTATTTCTGTGTTGAATTCTGGGTTGCCCACTCGATCGGATCGGTCGCGCTGTTTGCCGACAGCATCGATTTCCTCGAAGACACCTCGGTCAATTTGCTCATTCTGGTGGCGCTGGGATGGTCGGTCGCAAACCGGGCGCGCGTCGGCATGGTGCTGGCCGGATTGCTGATGGTTCCCGCCGGTGCGGCCCTGTGGACCGCCTGGGAGAAGCTGGGCGAGCCTAGCGTGCCGGCGGCCTCTCTCCTGGGTTTAACCGGATTCGGCGCACTTGTGGTCAATCTCGGCTGCGCCCTGCTGCTGGCGAGATTTCGCGCTGCCGAGGGAAGCCTGACCAAGGCGGCGTTCCTCTCGGCCCGGAACGACGCGTTGGCCAACGTGGCGATCATCCTGGCCGGATCTCTCACGCTGTTCTGGCCGTCGGTCTGGCCGGATGTCATCGTCGGCATCGGCATCGCCGTGATCAATGCGGATGCTGCCGTCGAAGTCTGGCGGGCGGCGCGGCGCGAGCGGGACGGCGGAAAGCTGCGTGCCTAGTTTGTCGGCGCGCTTTCACCGACATTGCCGTCCTTGTCGGGACGCAGGGCCGCCGGCAGGAAACGGGTGACGCCCTTCTCGTCGTAGTAGCGCAGCGCGCCGGGATGGAACGGCACACTGACCCCGGCGAGGGCGAGGTCGAGATCGAGCGGCCGGCCGCTGGCCAGGGCCTGGTCCTGCAGGCGGCGGCTGGTCATCGCCCAGACAGCGCGCGTGAGCTCATAGGCGGTTTCGTCATCCAGGCTCCGTGACACCAGCCAGACGGCGACCAGTTCCAGGGTCTGGGTCTGGCCGACACCCTTGAACCGCTCGGGCGAGATGGCGCCGGCTGAGTAGTAGGGCGTGGACTTGACGATCTTGTCCGCCACTTCACCCACGATCGGCAGCAGGCGGATCGGCATCGCTTCGGCCAGGGCCGTCACGTCGCGGCTGTCGGGGGCATCGACCACGATCATGGCGTCGATCTTGCCGGCCTTGAGCGCCTCGCCAGCGGTGGCGACGTCGTCATAGCGTCCCTTGTAGCTCTTGGTGGTCAGCCCGTAATGGGCCAGGACCTGGCGCGCCGTCAGCATGTTGTCGCTGTTCTCGAGGCCGAGATTGACCTTCTTGCCCTTGAGCCCGGCGATGTCGGCGATCTTGGATTCAGCCGGCAAGATGATTTTCACATTGATACGCCCCAGGCCGGCGATGGCGCGAAAATCCTTGGCTGCGCCCGGTTTCTTGAAGGCATCCTTGCCGGCGAAGGCCAGATAGGCGATGTCGGCCTGGGCGACCGCGGATTCGATGGCGCCGTCGCGCAGCAGGGCCAGATTGTCGACCGAGCCGGTAGAGGTTTGCGCCAGGCCGATCATGCCCGGAATGCCGCAGGAGCCGCCTTCCTCGCAGCTGCGCGAGCCGGGCGGGTTGCTGATGGCGCCGCTGACCAGACCGGCGAGGTCGGAGACTGGCGTGCCAGGTGCGCCGGCGCCGATGCGGAAATAGCTCAGATCCTGGGCCAGTGCCGTGCCGGGCTTGCCACCCGTCCCCTCGCCAAAACCGATCCGCGTGAGACCGAAGGCGACCGCGGCGCCGATTGCGGCCAGACCCAGCAACAAGGCGCACCGCGCCAGCAACCGACGGGTCGCAGCGGGCATGTCATTCAGCGGGGATCGGGACACGGCAGCCTGCCAAAACGCACGAGAACTTTAGTCCTTGACATATAAGGTCAAACCCCATGAGTCGCCAATGACAACACGGCAATCATGGTGTGCGTTTTGATCAAAAGTCTGCGAGCGCCATCACACGTGGTTGCGAAAGGGCCGAGTTGCCAAGCGCCGCCTTGCGCCGCAGCGGACGGCCGCCGCGGATCCCCGTCGGTTTGCCGCCCCGCCACACAAAGGCCCCATTTACAAGCACATCCGTTATGCCCTCGCTCTGCGCCGTCGGCTCGGTGAAGGTGGCACGGTCGACGACCCGAGCGGGATCGAATAGCGTCACATCGGCAAAGGCGCCGACAGCCAGTTTGCCGCGATCGATGAGGCCAAAGCGGCCTGCGGTCAAACCCGTCATCTTGTGGATCGCGGTCTCGAGGTCGAACAGGCCGAGGTCACGGGAATAATGACCCAGCACGCGCGGGAAACTGCCCCAGGCGCGGGGATGGTTGAATTCGCCGCCCGGCAATCCATCGCTGCCGATCATGGTCGGCGGATAGGACAGGATCGCTTGCACATCTGCCTCGTCCTGGCAGAAATAGATGGCGCCACCGGGTGCCAAGCGTTCAGCGGCGGCGATGCGGTCGAGGCCCCATTCGGCGGCAATGTCGTCGAGATAACGGTTGGCCGCGTCGGGATGCGGTTTCGAGAAGGTGACGAGAATCCGCGATGCCGAGATCACGAAGGCCGGGTCGATGATCGTGCAGGCGGCGTTGTAGGGATAGACGTCGAGGCCGACCGCCTGTTCCTGGCGCACCCGTTCGATCTGCGGCAGCGACCAGGATACATGGCCGATATTGTCCGGTCCGTCTCCTTGCAGGTGCGAGAGGATTACCGGCGCCCCCGACCGGCGGCCGATCTCCAGTGCCTCGTCGAGGGCGGCACGGAAATGGTCGTCGTAGTTGCGGGCGTGGGTAGTGAAGAGGCCGCCCATTCCGGCCGCCACTTCGGCCAGGGCCACGACCTCGTCGGTATCGGCCGCCTTGTTGCTGGGATATTCGAGGCCGGTCGAGATACCGACGGCGCCATCTGCCAGCGCCTCTGCCAGCAAGGCCCGCATCGCGGCGATCTCGTCCGCCTTGGCCGGGCGGTCGAGGTCGCTCATGCAGCCGACACGAAGTGCCGAATGGCCGACCAGGGCGACCGTGTTAACGGCCGCCGGCGTCGCCTCGAGCGCGGCGAAATAATCCGCCATGCGGGGGAAGCGATACCAGGCCGGGTCGCCCAGCAGGAAATCCGCCGGGTATGAATCGCGCGGCGCGAGTGGGGCAGCGCTGAAGCCGCAATTGCCGATCACCGTGGTAGTACAGCCTTGCGAGGTCTTGAAGACCATGTCCGGCTGGGTGAAGAGCGCGATATCATCATGGGAATGGGCATCGATGAAGCCAGGCGCCACGATCAGGCCGCTGGCATCGATCTCAGTCCGGCCCCGGGCAGCGGCCAAATCACCGATGGCGGCGATGCGATCGCCGTCCACGGCGAGGTCGGCCTCGAAGCGTCGCGCGCAGGTTCCGTCGATGAGCGTCCCATGGCGGATGATGATGTCGTGAAGGGAACCGGTCATGGCATGCTACCTGTCGTAATTAATCATGGAGATGGCGGATTGTCTCAAGCCCGTCGATCCCCCAATCAGCCACTTCTAGCCGCAACCGAGCGACATTGGAATCCCCGCCCATGAACAGCCTTTCGCCGAGCAAGCCCGTCAACCAGGCCAAGCGCCAG
Organism: Dongia mobilis; assembly: GCF_004363235.1. Classification (GTDB taxonomy): domain Bacteria; phylum Pseudomonadota; class Alphaproteobacteria; order Dongiales; family Dongiaceae; genus Dongia; species Dongia mobilis. Next base: position 41,189 of record NZ_SNYW01000010.1, on the reverse strand, counting down.
GCCAATATCCGCCGCCTGCTGAAGCCGCGCCACGTCTGCATCGTGGCGGGCCAGGCCCTCAGCGACGCCATCGCACGCTGCGACGCCGCCGGCTTCGGCGGCGAGGTCTGGGTGGTGAACCCGAAATACGAAACGCTCGGTGGGCGCAAATGCTATCCCTCCATCGCCGCCCTGCCGGAAGCGCCGGATGCCACCTTCATTGCCGTGCCGCGCGAGGCGACGATCGAAATCCTGAAGGAGCTGAACGCGCGCGGCGCCGGTGGCGCCATCTGTTATGCGGCGGGCTTTGCGGAAGTGGGTGGCGAGGGTGTCGGCCTGCAGCGGCAGCTGATCGAGGCGGCGGGCGACCTCGCGGTGGTGGGGCCGAACTGCTACGGCATCCTCAATTATCTCGACGGCATCATCCTGTGGCCGGCCGGCCATAACGGACAAAAGGTCGAGACCGGCTGCGCTCTGGTGGCGCAAAGCGGCAATATCGCCCTAAACCTCACCTATAACGACCGCTCGGTGCCGTTCGCCTATGTCATCACCTCGGGCAACCAGGTGGTCCTCAACGTCGCCGATTTTGTCGATGCGTTGGCCGAGGACCCGAAGGTGACCGCGATCGGCCTCTATATCGAGGCGGTGAGCGACATCCCGGCCTTCAGCCGCGCTGCTGCCAAGGCGCTCGCCGCCGGCAAGCCGCTGATCGCCCTCAAGGCCGGCAAGTCGGAGTTGGGTTCGGCGCTGGCGATGAGCCATACCTCGTCGCTGGCCGGCAGCGACCGCATGTATGCCGCGCTGTTCGACCGCCTGGGCGTCATTCGTGTCAATTCCGTCCCTGACCTCCTCGAGACGATGAAGTTCATTTCCATCGCCGGCCTGCCCAAGGGCGACAGCCTCGCCGTCTTCACCTGCTCGGGTGGCGACGGGCTGATGACGGCCGATCTGGCCGAGGAAATGGGCCTGACCCTGAAGCCGCATGCGCCGGACCAGGTGACGGATTTGAAGGCGCAGCTGCCGAATTTTGCCAGCGTCACCAATCCGCTGGACTACAACACCTCGCTCTGGGGGCATGAGGACCTGCTGACCAAGTGCTTCGGCACCGTCATGCGCGGCCATTACGACGCCGGCATGCTGATCATCGACTATGCAGTCGATGGCCAAGCGGCGCTTGATGCCTGCAACGCCTCGGTGAACGCGCTGATCGCCGCCTGTCAAGCGCATGGCAAGATGCCGATCGTCACCGCGACCATGCCGGAATTGCTGCCGGCTCATGCGCGCGAGATGATGGCGCCGCGCCATGCCGCCCCCATGCAGGGCCTACCCGAAGCGATGCGCGCCTTTGCCGCCACCGCCCGTTTTGCCCGCCAGCGCGCCCATATGGGCGATGAAACCCTGGTCCTGCCGGCGACGCCGGTGCTGGAAGGCAAGACCCGGGTCGTATCGGAACACGACGCCAAGCAGGCGCTGGTGGCGCACGGGCTCAACGTGCCCAAAAGCCGTGTGGTCGCGCCGGCCGAGGCCGCCAAGGCGGCCGCCGAACTGGGTTTCCCCGTTGTGGTGAAGGTGGCTACCCCGGTGATTGCCCACAAGACCGAAGCGGGCGCCGTCGCGGTCAATCTGAAATCGGCGGCGGAGGTCGATGCGGCCGTCGCCCGCATGCACGAATCCGTCGCCGCCTATGAAAAGGGCCTCAAGATCGAGCAGGTACTGGTCGAGGCGATGGTCAAGGACGTCGTCGCCGAACTCATCATCGGCGTCAAGCGCGATCCGCAATTCGGCCTCGCTTTGGTGATCGGCGCCGGCGGCATTTTGGTCGAGATGGTCGAGGATTCGGCGCTATTGCTGCTCCCCACCACAAGGGACAAGGTCGAGGCGGCGATCCGGGAACTCAAGATCGCCAAGCTGCTGCAGGGCTATCGCGGCAAGGCGGCGGGCGATGTCGGCGCCGTGGTCGATGCCGTGATGGCAGTGGCAAGCTATGCCGAGGCGCATCGCTGCGACCTGGTCGAGCTTGACGTCAATCCGCTGATGGTCCTGTCGAAAGGTGCGGTGGCGGTCGACGCACTCATTGTCCAAGCGGATAAATAGCGCAAAGATTACGCTGTCATTTTGCGGTTCCCGCCATTCGCGGCGTTGCATCATTGAAGCGCGTCGCTTTCGAGCCAGCGCGACGATCCAGCTGCACCTGACGATGCGTATCAAGACAACGCAACTCAGCCAGGGGCGGCGCGAAGAAAATGGCTTATCAACCAGGTCGTCAGTTTCTCCAGATTCCCGGCCCGACCAATATTCCCGATCGGGTGTTGCGGGCCATCGCCCAACCGGTGCTCGATCATCGCGGCCCGGAATTCGCGAAGCTCGCGGCCGAGCTGCTGGTCAGGATCCGGCCGATATTCAAGACGCGGCAGCCGGTGCTTATATTCCCGGCCTCGGGCACCGGCGCTTGGGAATCAGCCCTCGTCAACACGCTCTCGCCGGGCGACAGGGTGCTGGGCTTCGACAGCGGCCAGTTTGCGCTGCTCTGGACCCAAATGGCGCGCAAGATGGGTTTCGAAGTGGAAACGCTGGCAACCGATTGGCGTCGGGCACCCGACCCTGCCGCGATCGAGGCGGCGCTGTCCGCCGACCGCGAGAAGACGATCAAGGCGGTGCTGCTGGTTCATAACGAGACCGCCAATGGCTGCATGAGCCGGGTGGCAGAAATCCGTGCCGCCATGGACCGGGCGCATCACCCGGCCTTGCTGCTGGTCGATACAATCTCGTCACTGGGTTCGGCCGATTTCCGCATGGACGAATGGGGCGTCGATGTCGCCATCGGCGGTTCGCAGAAGGGGCTGATGCTGCCGGCGGGACTTGCCTTCTGCGGCGTGAGCGAGAAGGCGATTGCCGCGTCGAAGCAGGCGAAGAGCCCGCGCTGCTTCTGGGATTGGGAGCCGCTGCTGGCCAATACCGGCGGCAATTTCCCCTATACGCCGGCCTGCAACCTGTTCTTCGGTTTGCGCGAGGCGCTCGACCTCATTGATGCCGAGGGGTTGGAGAACATCTTCACCCGCCACGCCCGCCATGCCGAGGCGACGCGCCGGGCGATTCGCGGCTGGGGCCTCGAGATCGTCTGCGCCGAGCCAAGGGATTACAGCCAGTCGATCACGGCAGCCTTCATGCCCGACGGCCATTCCGCCGATTCCTTCCGCAAGCTGGTGCTGGAGCGCTTCAACATGCCCTTGGGCGCCGGTCTCGGCCGTCTCGCCGACAAGGCGTTCCGCATTGGCCATCTTGGCGATACCAATGATCTGATGTTGGGCGGGACCCTGTTCGGTGTCGAGATGGGCCTTGTTGCGGCAAATGTGCCGCACAACGCCGGCGGTGTGATGGCGGCGCTTTCCTATCTTGCCGAACGCAGCGGCGAGGCAGGCCGCATCGCCGCCTAGCGGGGCTTGCCAGAACCGGCTCCGCCGCCCGATGCTGCCTGCGCAGCAGCGGAGTCGGTCATGCAGGTATACTTTTCGGATGTCCAGTTGCGCCACGCACCGCACGAATTCCTCGTGCGGGGGCGCTGGCAGCCTTGCCCGGAGAAGCCGGAACGCGCCACGGCGCTGAAGTCGGCGCTGGAATCGGCGGGCCACGCCATCGCGACGCCGAAACGTGGCGATGACACGCATATCGCTGCGGTCCATGACGGGCGCTATCTCGCCTTTCTGGAATCAGGGCACGAACGCTGGCGGGCTCTGCCGGGGGCATCCGAACTGATCGTGCCCAACATTCATCCCAACGGCCGTCCGCGGGGGCATCTCGGCGGCTATCCACAATCCGTGGTGGGGCAGGCCGGCTATCACATGGCGGACACCGCCTGTCCACTGGGTGCCGAGAGCTGGAAGGCGATCCGCGCCAGCGCCGATTGTGCCATCGCCGCCGCCCTGATGGTACGGGACGGTGCGCCTGCGGCCTATGCCCTCTGCCGCCCGCCGGGGCACCATGCCTTTGCCGACATGGCGGGCGGCTTTTGTTACCTCAATAACAGCGGTATCGCGGCGCAGATCCTGCGCGGCAAGCATGACCGGGTCGCCATCGTCGACGTGGATCTCCATCACGGCAACGGTACGCAGGGCATGTTCTATAATCGCGGTGACGTGCTCACAGTCTCGGTGCATGCCGACCCCGCCAACTTCTATCCATTCTTCTGGGGTTATGCCGATGAAGCGGGCGAGGGGGATGGACTGGGTGCCAATCTCAACCTGCCGCTGCCCCTGGGTGCTGGCGACGACGACTTCCTGGCGGCACTCGAAATCGGATTGCGGAAGGTTGATGACTTCGGTGCCGAGGCGATCGTCGTCGCCCTCGGCCTCGATGCCTTCGCCGGCGATCCCTTTGCCGGACTCAAAGTTACGGAGGCGGGATTCCGTGCCATCGCAAGCCGCCTCGGCCGGCTGCAGAAGCCGACCGTGCTGGTGCAGGAAGGCGGCTATCTCTGCCCGGAACTCGGCGGCAACCTCGTGGTGTTTCTGGAAGGATTTGACGCGCTCTAGCGCAGTCTCTCTGGCGGAATGTGCAGGCCGACGGTTGTGCCCTTGTCGGGCGTGCTGATCAATGTAAGGCGGCCGCCATGCAGTTCGGCGAGGCGGCGGCTGAGGGCGAGGCCGAGGCCGGTCCCGCCAAATCGCCTGGCTCGATGGGATTCCAGCTGCACGAAGGGTTCCAGCACCCGGTCAATATCCTGCTCCGGGATGCCGATGCCGGTATCCTCGATTTCAAGCACCAGGTCGCCGGTCTCGCCGCGATAGGCGCGAAGGGTGACCTGGCCGCCCTGCAGGGTGAACTTGACCGCGTTGGAGAGCAGGTTGAGGAGGATCTGGCGCGTCAGGCGGTGATCGACAATGACCAGCGGCAGATCTGCCGGAAATTCGGTTGTCAGGGCGAGATCGGCGGCACGGGCGCGATCCGCCATCATGCGGATCGCCGGCTCGCACAACAGCGGCACGGAAATTTCCTCCTCGTTCAGCATCAGGCGGCCGCTCTCGATCTTGGAGAGATCAAGGATGTCGTTGATCATGGCGAGGAGGTGCTGAGCACTGGTCTGGATATCGGCGGCGTATTCGCGGGCTCGGTCGGGCGTGATGGGCGCCATGCCGCCATCCTGCAACTGTGCCGCCAGCAGATCGGCAAAGCCGATGATCGAATTGAGCGGCGTGCGCAATTCGTGACTCATATTGGCAAGGAAGTCCGACTTGGCCTTGTTGGCCATCTCGGCCGATTCCTTTGCCTGGATGAGTGACATCTCGCGCCGCATCAACTCGGTGATGTCGCTGGCCGTGCCGCGGAAGCCCAGATGGGCGCCGGTGTCTTGGTTGAAGACTGGCACGCCGGAGAGCAGGAACAGGCGCGCCTCACCCGATTTTGTCAGTGCCTCGAAATGATGGTCGCGGAAAGGCGTCAGGCTGCCGCAGCGCCGTCTGAGCGCGCGTCGCCCCGCGTCGTTATCGGCGAGATCGCAGAGCGGCTTGCCCAGCAATTCCTGCGGCAGATAGCCGAGCACCTTGGTGACGCGTTCGGAGATCAGTGTCACGGTGAGGTCGACATCCGTCTCCCACACCCAGTCGGAGGTGAGGCGAACGATGTCATCGAAGCGCTCATGGGCGCGGGCGAGTTCGATCTGCAGTTCCGCCGTGCCGTCAATCGGCTCGATCAGGCCGGCAAGTCCGGTATGGCGTCCCTGCCGGTCGGTCAGCGCCACATGATGGGCATGCAGCGTGTGCTGGCGGCCATCCAGCACGACCTGCACGTCGCGACGGATCACGCGATGGCTGCTTTCGGCCCGCAGCAGCATTTCGGTCAGCGGCAGGAGGGAGGCCGGCCCGTCGCGCAGCGCAAGGCGTTCGCCCAATTGCCGATAGGGCAGGTTGGACCAGGTGACACGCCCCTGGCGATCAACCATGTAGAGTGGCGAGGAGAAATCGAACAGCCTTTGCGCGAAGATCTGCTTGATCTGGTCGGCACTCGGCTGGCGGTTGGCACTCGGCTCGGACTTGACGAGCCTGAGTTTCTCCCGCGCCGAACTCATCCCCGTGGCCTCTGTTCGAGGCGGCGGATGGATTTCAGGAAATAGGGGTTGATCTTCCAGCGCTCGACCACCTTGCGGGCGGTTTCCGGCTTCAGGCGGTCGAACATCTCCATGGAGCGCGACAGCTGGTAGGGATTGTTGGCAAGTTCGTTCGGACGCGCCCGTTGCAGCATCAGGAAGAGGGCGGTGAAATCAGTGCGGTTGATGTTGCAGGCGCGGCAGCCGATGACGAGGCCCTCGCCACCATCCTCGTAGATCAGCTTGCGCGCCACCTGGGGACGAAGACTCAGCATCTGTGCGAGCATCGCCTCGAAGAGCGCGATCTCGCCGCGGCGCAGGGTCTTCACCAGCATGTCGGCAGTAAGTTCATTGCGACGCGCCAGCTGCTCGGCCAGCGCCATGGCGGCGTCGTCGCCACGCCGCAGCTCGTCCTGGTTGCTGACCTCCTCGGCCACCTTGGCGACGGTGAGATCGAGTTCGGACTTGTCGACCGGGAAGTTCTCGACGATGTATTGCCGCAGCGCCGCCGAAACCCAGACATACATCTTCTTGGACAGATCGACCGGCAGGTCGCTTCGGCGCAGCAGGGGTTCCTGGAACTCGTCGACATTTTCCGACTGCTGCACCAGATAGGCCATGGTCGCGTCGCTGATCTGCGCGCCGTGATTCTCGAGCAGGGCCTTGATGACGTCGACCGAGTTGGTGCCGACCAGGGCGTCCGAGACCAGCGTCGAAACGCTGCGGCGCATGGCAATGGCGAGGCGGTGGCTGAGGGTCCGGTGGCGGACGATCTCGACCAGGTCCTCGTCCGACAGCAGATCGCTGTTCAGGAGTACCGGTGAGGCGATATCGAATTCGTCATTGGCCAGGAGCGATACGACTTCGTGCGGCGCGTTGTGCGATTGCGCAAGCTTCTCGGCCAGCGCCTTGCGGATCGGGCGGGCGACGTCCTGAATGAGTTTCTTCAGGATGTCATTCATCAGGGCCTTTTCCTGCAACGTCAGGATGCGGCCGGAATCATCCATCAGATCGCCGATAGCGCTGACAAGACTGGCGCGGCCCTGGCTGGACTTGTCGCGGGCGAGGTCGACCAACTTGCGGATGTCGGTGGCGATCACGGTCTTCATGCTCACAATCCACCCCGCCGCCGGTCGACTGGAACCTGGCGCGCGCGGCAAAAAACCATTTGTTGTTAAAACGATAGGGTCGGGGTCGTTACCAGAGTATTAAGAAGCGGGAAATCTGCTCACAGCATGGTGTGTGTCGAGAGGCAGGCAAATTATCCCAGAATACCCTCTTTGCGACAAATCTGCTCAGTTTTCATCTAATATATCAATCAGTTGAAGCATCCATTGGATCGATTAAAAATACAGACAATAAGCATTCTGTCCGGTTGACCTGTGAAAAATTCGACCGAATGGACAGTATCAGTCAAGGCCCCAAGCATAGGCCGCCATGCCGAGACTGCCAAAGGTGAAACTGGCATGGATCTGGCGCCCGGGCGCTTTGTCTGCCGTGCCGGCGGCGGCACCCAGGGCGACAAAGACCGGCATCAGGTGTTCTTCGGTCGGATGCGCAAGGGGTGCAGCCGCGGATTGGCGCCGATAGTCCGCCAGAACGCCGAGATCACCGGATGCGATCGCTGCCTGCAGCCAGCAATCGAAATCCTGGGCCCAATCCGGCGGTGCGGCACGGCCGTTCCATTCAACCGCGCGCAGGTTATGGACGGCGCCGCCGGAAGCGACCAACAGGATGCCTTCCCGCCGCAGCGACGCCAGCAGCCGACCAACAGCGATATGGTCCAGCGGCGAACCGCGCTGGATCAGCGACAATTGCAGCACCGGAATGTCCGATTGCGGATAGATCAGCATCAGCGGACTCCAGGCGCCGTGGTCGAGCCCGCGCTCGGAGTTCTGCAGCGCGTTGATGCCGCCCGCTTCCAGCATGGCGGCGATGCGCGCGGCCAATTCTGGATCGCCCGGCACATCGTATTGCAGGTCGTAGAGCGCGTCCGGAAAACCGTGGAAGTCATGAATCGTGGCGGGTGCGCGACTGGCGGTAATGCTGGGCAGGGCGGCTTCCCAATGCGCTGAAACGCACAGGATCGCTTGCGGCCGCGGCAGTCTGCTACCGAGGCGCATCAGGAAGTCGCGCGCCGGTACATTGTCGAACGGCATGGTCGGACTGCCATGCGACAGGAACAACACCGGCATCATCTGATCGGCCTGCTGGGTCAAATCGTTTTCCTTTCAGCGTGCCGCCTTGGCGGCGTCCATGTAGCCGAGTGAGCGCAGGCTGGCATGGCCCTTGCGGCCGATGATGATGTGGTCGTGCACGCTGACACCGATTTCGGCGAGGGCGCGCTGCACGGCGCGGGTCATCTCGATATCGTCGCGCGACGGGGTGGGATCGCCGGTCGGGTGGTTGTGCGCCATGATGATCGAGACGGCACCGTGTGCCAGCGTCCGCTTCACCACTTCGCGGACATAGACCGGGGCATGGTTGACGGTGCCCTGGCTTTGCACCTCGTCGGCGATGAGGGCATTCTTGCCGTCGAGGAACAGCAGGCGAAACTGCTCGTTCTTTTCATTGGCCATGATCGAATGGCAGTAGTCGAGCACCGCGCGCCAGGAGGAAAGCACGGGATTCTTCAGCACATCCTGCTTCTGCATCAGGATGGCGGCGGCCTGCACTGTCTTGATCGCTGCCGCCGTGTTCTCCTTGATGCCGCTTACTTCCATCAGTTGCTCCGGTTCGGCCGCCATCACGGCGGCGAAACTGCCGAAGCGGCTGATGAGGTTCTTCGCGATCGGCTTGACGTCGATGCGCGGCAGGGCCAGGCAGAGCAGCAATTCCAGAAGTTCGTAATCCTGCAGCGAACCCGCCCCGCTTTTCAGCAATCGTTCGCGCAGACGCTGGCGGTGGCCGAGATAGTGCGGCTTTTCCTTGTCAGGTTCGGCTTTCGTCTCAGGCGGCATAAGGCGGGCGGTCGAGGCCGGCCGGCGAAAGAGTGAAGATCTCGTAGCCCGACTCGGTCACGGCAATGGTGTGCTCGAACTGGGCCGAGAGCTTCTTGTCCCGCGTGACCGCGGTCCAGCCATCGTCCAGGATCTTCACCTGCCAGGTGCCGGCATTGATCATCGGCTCCACCGTGAAGAACATACCGGGCTTCAGTTCGGGGCCCGTATCCGGCCGGCCGAAATGCAGGATCGACGGATTGTCATGGAAGACCTTGCCGATGCCGTGGCCGCAGAAATCCCGCACCACGGAAAAGCGCTGCTTCTCGGCAAAGCTCTGGATGGCATGGCCGATATCGCCCAATCGCTTTCCGGGCTTCACCACCTCGATGCCGCGCATCATCGCCTCATAGGTGATGTCGATCAGCTTCTGCGCCTGCACGCCGATCCTGCCCACCGGGTACATGCGGCTGGTGTCGCCATACCAGCCATCCAGGATGACGGTGACGTCGATATTGATGATGTCGCCCTCGGCCAGCTTCTTCGGCCCCGGGATGCCGTGGCAGACGACATGGTTGATCGAGGTGCAGATGGATTTCGGGAAGCCGCGATAATTGAGTGGCGCCGGGATCGCCTTGGCGGCCAGGATGTAGTCATGGCACAGCTTGTCCAGCGCCTCGGTCGTCACCCCCGGCACGACATGGGGCGTGATGAAGTCGAGCACCTCGGCGGCCAGTTGGCCGGCCCGGCGCATCTTCTCGTAATCCGCCGGCCGGTGCAGCTTGATCTTGCCGTCCTCGATCCAGTCGTCTTCCAGGTCTTTCTTCTGCATGCGGCGGCTTGGCTCATCGGCTGCTGGGTTGCTTGGTTAACGTTAGATACGCCGCGCCTTGACTCGTGACAAGTCCCCCGGCGCTGGATAGCGGCGTTCGTCAATCCAGAAAAGCCACTGATTTCGTTAGAAAAATGCCGGTCGGCGCAATGCTGCAATGATGACAATGCAATTCCAGTCCGTCCGCCCGCGCAGCCTCGAGCGCGGCGGCATAGGCCGGATCGATGTCGGCGCTGCGGGGGCCAATCTGTCGCAGTCGGCCCGCTGCACCAGGAAGAGCAGCACGGCGCGGTGGCCAAGGCGATGTGCCGCCACGAGTTCGCGCAGATGCCGCGCGCCGCGCTCGGTCCGGGCATCGGGAAATTCGGCGAGCCCCGGCTGGCGGGAGAGGGTGACGCTCTTGACCTCGAGATAGGTGAGGCCACCGTCCGGCGCGGTGTGGGCGAAGTCGAACCGGGTGCCCGGACCGAACGCCACCTCGCGCACCCAGCCATCGCCCGACGGCAGGCCGGTAATGCGCCCGGCGGCAAGGGCCTCGGCCGCAATTCGGTTGGCCTGGCCGGTATTGATGCCGACCAGGGCGCCGGCCGGCGTTTCGACCAGCTCCCAGCCGAAATCCAGCTTGCGGCCCTTGCCGGTCTTCGGCGACAGCCAGCAGCGCGACCCGGGCTCGGCCAGGCCCATCATGGAGCCGGGATTGGGGCAGTGCGCCGTGACCGCGCGGCCGTCCGCCAAAATCATGTCGGCAAGGAACCTCTTGTAGCGGCGCACCAAGCGGGCGGGGATGAGCGGCGGATCGAACTGCATGGAACCGGATGCCTGTTGATTTCGTAACACAGGGCGGTTGTTGCATCCGGACGGGGTTCCCGGCAAGTTAGCGCCGTGTTCTCCCGGGCCCCCAATTTGACGAGGATGGGTCGATGATTTCCCTTGCCGGTCGCCCCCTGGCGATCCTGCTCCTGGCGGGCGCCCTGCTCGCCGGATGCTCCTATTTCTCCCACAACATGACCTGGACCAAGCCGGGGGTGGGGAAGGACGAGGCCCGGGCGGACCTCGAATCCTGCGAACGCCAGGCGCATGCCGCCACCAAGGCCGATCGCGGCATCGACCAGGACATCGCTGCCACCCAGGGCGGTGTCTCCGGCGCCTATGACCCCGGCCTCACCACCAATATGAGCGGCTACCAGACGCAGGAGCGCTATCACGCCTGGGTCAATGAATGCATGTTGGGATTCGGCTATCAGCGGGTGCAGTGACAATCATCATGAACGAGCCCAGAATCGTCACCGCGGCGGTGATCGTGATCGGCAACGAGATCCTCTCGGGCCGCACCAAGGACAGCAACCTCAATTATCTGGCGACCGGGCTGACCGAGATCGGCATCCGCCTGATGGAAGGCCGCTTCATTCCCGACATCGAGGACGTCATCGTCGCCACCGTGAACGAGTTGCGGGCGAAACACGATTATGTCTTCACGACCGGCGGCATCGGCCCCACTCATGACGACATCACCTCGGCCAGCATCGCCAAGGCATTCGGGCTCAACTGGGTCCTGCATCCGCGCGCCGAGAAACTGCTGCTGGATCACTATGGGCGCGAGAACCTGACCGAGGCACGGCTGCGCATGGCGCATACGCCGGAGGGGGCCGACCTCATCGACAACCCGGTCTCGGTCGCCCCCGGCATCAAAATCGGCAATGTCTATGTGCTGGCCGGCGTGCCCAGGATCTGCCAGGCCATGTTCGATGGCCTGAAGGCCCAGCTCAAGGGCGGGGACAAGGTGCTGTCGCGTACCGTCTCCGGCTATGTCGGCGAAGGCACCATCGCGAGGGATCTCGGCGCACTCCAGGAGCGCTATACGATGCTGGACATCGGCTCCTATCCCTTCTTCCGCGGCGGCAAGTTCGGCGCCTCCTTCGTCATCCGCGGCACCGAGCAGGCGAAGATCGACGCAGCGGCCATCGAGCTTCACGACATCATCCGCAACCTCGGCGCCGAACCGATCGAGGGTGAACCGGCGGCGTAAGGTGCCGCCAACTTGGCAACCCCTCCGCCGTCGTGCCCGGGCTTGTCCCTGGCATCAAGTCTCTCAGCCGAAAAATGGATCCCCGGGTCAAGCCCGGGGATGACGGAAGGGAAGGCAGTTGCCGTTCAGGTTGCAAACGGCTATCCCCTTCGACGGGCGCCCGCTTGATGGAATTGGTAGACATACGGGACTTAAAATCCCGAGGCGAAAGCCGTGCCGGTTCGAGTCCGGCAGCGGGCACCAATGCGGTCCGAAGACTTCCCGGTTATTGCTTGCCAACCACCTGCCGCAAGTCGGCGGTACGGGCCGAGATCGCTTTTTCCACATAGCTGACGAGTTCTGCCAGCGCAGCGTCCTTCGAACGCAGCGCGGTGTCCACTGCGAGGTCCGGGTTCTCCGGCGCTTCATAGGGCGAGTCGATGCCGGTGAAATTCCTGATCTCGCCGGCGCGGGCCTTGGCATAGAGGCCCTTGGGGTCGCGGGCCTCGCAGGTGGCGAGGTCGGCCTTCACATGAACCTCGTGGAAGTTCGCGCCGACAATAGCGCGCGCCTTTGCGCGTTCGGCGGCGAAGGGCGAGATCAGCGAGGTGATGACGACGAGGCCGGCATCTGCGAAGAGCCTCGCCATCTCGGCGGCGCGGCGGATGTTCTCGGCCCTGGCCTCGGCGCCGAAGCCGAGATCGCTGTTGAGGCCGGTCCGCAAGGTGTCACCATCCAGCACATAGACCTGGCGACCGCGCGCGAAGAGCTCGCGTTCCAGCGCCATGGCGAGGGTCGACTTGCCGGAACCAGAAAGCCCGGTCAGCCAGATGACGGCACCCTGATGGCCGTTTGCGGCGGCCCGCGCCGCACGGGTGACATGATGGTCCGGGCTGAAGAGATGGCGCGGTTCGGTGGCGATGGCATCACTCGCGGCTTGGGCGCTGCGGCTGAGGATCACGGCGCCGCCGACGATGTCGCCATGGCGGGTCAGCACCGCGCGGCCGGTGCGCGTGATCTCGTCCACCTGGTCGATCGCCATCGGCTGGCGCGAACGTACCGTCACCTCGGCGATGCCGTTCTGCGGCACCCGGTCCGCGACCTGGCGCCCGAGACTCTCGACATCGATCACGGCGCGGATGCCCTCGACCGAAACGCCGTAATCGGAGGTGCCGATCTTGAGGCCGATCCGGTCGCCGGGTTCCAGCGAGGCGGCATCCAGCCAGAACAGACGCAAGGTCGCCTCGTGGGTGAGGCGCGGCGCCCGCTCGGGATGTGCCGCGACATGGCCGCGCTCGATGAACAATTCGTCGTCGAGGGTGATGGCGACGGATTGTCCGGCGACCGCTGCGATCTGCGGCGCGGCGTTCCAGGACTCGATGCTGGCGATGCGCGCGGACTTGCCGGTGGGGGCGAAAGTGAGCCTATCACCGACCTTCAGGCGCCCGCTTTCGATACGGCCCACCACCAGCCGGCGATGGTCGAATTTGAAAACGTCCTGAACGGGAAGGCGCAAAGGCTGTTCGGTGGCCGGTTTCGCCGCCTCGAAACCGTCCAGCAATTCGACCACCGTTTCGCCGCTGTACCAGGGTGTCTGGGCAGAACGGGCGGCGATGTTGTCGCCATGCCGGGCGGAGACCGGGACTACTGCCTTGGGGCTGAGGCCAAGTTCGCCAAGGAAGGCGGTGATTTCGTCGGCGACGTGCTGAAAGCGGGCCGCGTCGAAATCGATGAGGTCGATCTTGTTGACGATGACGGCGACCTGGCGCAGGCCCAGCAATTGCAGGATGAGGGCATGGCGGCGCGATTGTTCGCGCACACCCTCGGCCGCGTCGATGACAAGGAGGGCGGCCTGTGCCTGGGCGACACCCGAGACGGCGTTCTTCAGGAATTCCTTGTGTCCGGGCGCGTCGATGATGACATAGGGGCGCGAGGCCGTCTGGAAGAAGATCTGCGTCGTGTCGATGGTGATGCCCTGGTCGCGCTCGGCCTGGAAGGCATCGAGCAGGAAGGACCATTCCAAGGTGCCGCCGCGCTTGTCGCTGGCGGCCTGCAATTCGGCGAGCTTGCCCTCGGGGAGCGAGCCCGTGTCATGCAGCAGGCGGCCGATCAGGGTCGACTTGCCGTGATCGACATGGCCGACGATGGCGAAGGGAAAGCGAGCCTGTTGCGGAACGGAATCATTGGCGGCGTGGGGGAAGTTGAGCGTGGTCATGGCGTAATCCCTTACATATAGCCGCTGGCGCGCAGGCGCTCGAAGGCGTCCTCGCGCTCGTGATCCATGGCACGGCCGGCGCGTTCCGACGTCCTGGTGGTGCGCAGCTCGTCGATGATCGCCTCCAGCGTGTCGGCATTGGACGCGACCGGCGATGTGATGTCCTGGTCGCCCAGCGACCGATAGCGTTTGCCGTCGCGCGCGAAATAGAGCGGCACCAGCGGAATGCCCTCGCGCTGGATGTAGCGCCAGATGTCGAGTTCGGTCCAGGAGAGCAGCGGGTGGATGCGCATATGGGCACCGTCGGGCAGGGCGGCGTTGAAATGGTCCCAGAATTCGGCCGGCTGGTCGCGGAAATCCCAGGTGCTGCCATCGGCGCGGGGGGAGAAGACGCGTTCCTTGGCGCGCGTTGCCTGCTCGTCGCGGCGGATGCCGGCAATGATGCCCTTGAAGGCGAATTCGTCGATCACGTTCTTGAGCCCCACGGTCTTGCGCGCGGCGGATCGCGCGGCCGGGGGCAGGGTGGGATCGACCGAGTCGACCGGCGGGCAGTCGCGCACGATCAGATTGAGGTTCCAAGCCTTCGCATAGGTGTCGCGGAAGGCGTACATCTCCGGGAACTTCTTGCCGGTATCGACATGCACGACCGGGAAGGGGACATGGCCGAGGAAAGCCTTCTTGGCCAGCCACAGCATCACGTTGCTGTCCTTGCCCAGCGACCAGAGCATGGCGATGGGCTTCAATCGCGCATGGGCCTCGCGCAGGATGAAGATGCTCTGCGCTTCCAGCTGGTCGAGATCGGTCTGGTGATCAGTGCTCATTTTCTGTTCTTTCACTGGCGATGGATGCCGCATTCGGTCTTGTCGCGGCCGGCCCAGCGGCCGGCGCGGATATCGTCGCCCTCGGCGACGCTGATGGTGCAGGGTTGGCAGCCGATCGATTTGAAGCCGTCATAGACAAGCGGATGCTGCGGCAGCCTGAATTCCTTGAAGCCGGCCGCGATGTCGGCGGCGGTCCAATGGGCCAGCGGGTTGACCTTGATGCGGCCGTCCAGCGCCTCGAATACGGGCAGCGCCGCGCGGGTTGAATTCTGGTAGCGCTTGCGCCCGGTAATCCAGGCGTCGAAAGGTGCAAGACCTCGGACCAGCGGGTCGACCTTGCGCAGCTGGCAGCAGAGGTCCGGATTGGTCGACCAGAGCGTTCCCTCGGGGTCGGCCGCGGCGATTGCCGCCTGGTCGGGCTCGAGGGCACGCATGTCGGTGAAATCGAATCGCCCGCCGAGGATATCGCGGTACATCAGCGTCTCGATGAAATGCTTGCCGGTATCGAGAAAGAGGATCGGCACATGGCGGTCCACCTCGGCCAGGAAATGCAGCAACAGGGCGGATTCCGCGCCGAAGGAAGAGACGAGGGCGATGCGCCCCGGAAACAGCTCACTTACCGCCGCGCGCAGGATGTCGATCGGGTGTGCCCCGGCAAATCGTGCATTGAGGTGCGCTGCCTGCGCCGGCAGGGCGCCAGAGGCAGAATCGACAGTGTCAGCAATTGCCAGGGCCATGGTCAGCAGCTTCTAAAATACGCTTGAGTTACAGTGAAATGGTTATCTCTGTGTAAATTCATTTAGCACTGCTGCCGTGGGGGTCAATTGAATAAAACAGGGTGAGTGTAATATAAAATCTAACAGATAAAATTTTTTGTGTGAAATATGGAGCGCTCGCCCCTTTCGTTGGCGCTTGCGGGTTTGGAGCGGGCTCAGCGATCCGGCCTTGAATTCGGCCCCAACCGACAGATTTCTGCCCTGTAGTCACTCAATTGGTGTCAACGGACCTACCGGAGGAAATCAATGCAGGGTTCTTTCGTGCTGCTTCTCGTCACGCTTTCCCTGACCCTGGGGACGATGACGGCCTGCAAGCCGGGGCAGCCGACACCGGATGCCGTGCGCGAGATGCGCGATGGCCGCGTCATCGGTGGTCATGGGCAGAACTGATCTGCCGGCCAATTGCTGCGGCGAAAAAGGTCATTCTCTTGTCGAAATTCGTCACTTGAGAGCCTGAACCCCCGCCTATGCAGACGTCGGGTCAGGTCAATTGCCGTTCAGGATGAAGGGGGTCTCATGTCCGAAGCCGTGAAGAAAGTGCGCCGTGGCCATGTGCTGGAAATCACGCTGGACCGGCCCAAGGTAAACGCGATCGACATCGAGACGTCACGCGCGCTGGGGCATGCGTTCTGTGAATTGCGCGACGACCCGGACCTGCGCGTTGGCATCGTGACCGCCGCCGGTGAGAAAATCTTCTCGGCCGGCTGGGATTTGAAGGCCGCTGCCGCCCAGAACCTGGTCGGCAAGTGGTGGAAGCATGATTACGGCCCAGGCTCCTTCGCCGGCCTCACCGAACTCTGGGATCTCAACAAGCCGGTGATCGCGGCCGTCAATGGCTTGTGCATCGGCGGTGGCTGGGAACTGGCGCTGGCCTGTGACCTGGTGATTGCGGCCGAGCATGTCGAGTTTTCACTGCCCGAACTGCCGCTCGGCATCGTGCCGGATTCCGGCGGCGTGCAGCGTTTGCCGAAGCGCCTGCCGCACAACATCGCCATGGAGATCCTGCTGCTCGGCCGCCGCATGCCGGCGCAAGAGGCCGCGCATTACGGCTTCGTCAACAAGGTGGTGCCGAAGGAAAAGCTGATGGAGGCGGCGCGCGAATGGGCCGACCTCATCGCCACCGGCGCCCCGATCACCGTCCAGGCGCTCAAGGAATGTGTCCGCGAAATGGAGGACAAATCCATCCGGGCGAGCTTCGACCTGATCCGTTCCGGCACCATGAAGACCTATGAGGCGGCGGATGAATCGGCCGATGCCAAGGAAGGCGTCAAGGCATTCGCCGAAAAGCGTAAAGCAGATTTCAAGGGCGGCTGATCTCAATCCACCCAGAACGAAAACGGGCCGGGAAGGGGGTGCTTCCCGGCCTTTTTTGTTTCTGTCCGATTCAGGCCTCGTGCGGGCGCAGTACCGCGCGCGAGATGATGTGGCGCTGGATTTCCGAGGTGCCGTCCCAGATGCGTTCGACGCGTGCGTCGCGCCAGAAGCGCTCGATCCCGGTTTCTTCCATCAGCCCCATGCCGCCGAAGATCTGCACGGCCTGGTCGGTGACGCGGGCGAGCATCTCGGTCGCATAGAGCTTGGCCATGGCGTAATCCTGGTCCTGGGCGGTGCCCTCCGCCGTTTTCCAGGCGGTCTGCAGGACCAGAAGGTTGGCCGCCTCGATCTCGGTCGCCATGTCGGCGAGCTTGAACGAGACGCCCTGGAACTTGCCGATGGTCTGGCCGAACTGCTTCCTGGTGGCCGCCCACTGGGTCGCCATCTCCATCGCCCGCTGCGCCCGGCCGACGCATTGCGCCGCCACGGTCAGGCGTGTCGCACCCAGCCAGGTATTGGCGACGTCGAAGCCGTGATGCACCTCGCCCAGCACCTGACGCTTGTGCACTCGGCAGTTGTTGAAGACAAGTTCGCAATGATGGAAGCCGCGATGGCTGACCGAGCGCGAGCCCATGCGCACCTCGAGGCCTGGCGTGTCCTTGTCGACCAGGAAGCTGGTGATCAGCCGCTTCGGCCCGCGCTTGGTGTCCTCGATGCCGGAGGAGGCGAAGAGGATGATGTAGTCCGCGACATCCGCGTAGGAGATGAAATGCTTGGTGCCGTTGATGACGAAATCGTCGCCTTCCGGGACCGCGCGGGTCTGCATTGAGCGCACGTCGGACCCGGCATTGGGCTCGGTGATGGCAAGGCATTCCACCCGCTCGCCGCGGATGGTGGGCAGCAGATAGCGCTCCTTCTGCTCGTCATTGCAGGCGCGCAGGATGTTGGAAGGGCGATGCACCGCGTATTGCAGGGCGAAGGAGGTGCGGCCGAGTTCCCGCTCGAACAGGGTAAAGGCGAAATGATCGAGCCCGCCGCCGCCCAGTTCCTCCGGCATGTTGACGGCGTAGAATCCCGACTTGATCGCCTGGGCATGGATCTGCTTGATGAGTTCCGGCCGAACATGGTCGGTCTTCTCGACCTCGTTCTCGTAAGGTACAAGTTCCGCTTCCACGAAGGCGCGCGTCGCCTCGACGAGCATCTGCTGCTCGCTGGTCAGTCCGAAGTTCATGTTCGTCACCCTTTTCTAGGCGGCATTCCGATCGCGCGACCCATCTGTGGCGGTCGCGGCAGCTTGGCGTGTTCGGCGGCAATGGCCTCGATGCGTGCCAGCACGTCGGGCTGAAACGGGGCGACGCGCGGGCCGGTCATGTCCATCGAGAGCTGCATCTGCTCGTTGGTCGCGACCGGCTCGGTGCCGTCGCCGACATACATCGTATGAAAGATGTGGAGGCGCTTGGCGTCATGGCCGAGAAACGTCGTCTCCACGCGCACTTCCGTGCCCGCTTTCACCTCCTTCAGATAGTTGAGGTGCAGCTCGGCCGTGAACAGCGAATGGTTGCTGCGCTCCCGCCCCGCCGCGTCGAGCCCGATCTGGTCCATCATATGGTCGGTCGCGTGACTGAAGATGACTAGGTAGAAGGCATCGTTGAGGTGGTTGTTGTAATCGGCCCATTCGGGCCGGACCACCTCGCGATGCGGCTTGAGCGCGACGGGGTGGGGCAGGGCGCTCATCCTGTCAGTCCTCGTACTTCCAGCCGTGCTTGGCCTTGGCCTCGGTGATCGCGTTGATGACCGAGATGATGCAATCATCGCGCAGTCGCTCGAGGTCCTTGATCGAATGCTTGCCCGCCTGGGCCTCGGTCCCCTCGACAATCTTGTCGATGAGGTCGTCGGTCAGCGGCGGCGCCTTCAGATGCGTCCAGGGGAGATCGAGCGCCGGGCCGAACTGCTCCAGGAAATGACGCATGCCGGCTTCGCCGCCGGCCATGTGATAGATCATGTACATGCCGAAGAACGACCAGCGGATGCCAAAGCCGAAGCGGATCGCATCATCCAGCTCGCCCGTGGTGCAATAGCCGTCCTTCACCATATGAAGGCCTTCGCGCCACACGGCCTCGAGGAGGCGGTCGGCGAGGAAGCCGGGAACTTCCTTGCGCACATGCAAGGGGCGCATGCCGAGCGATTTGTAGAATGCGATCGCGGCCTGCACCGCTTCCGGCGAGGTCCATTTGCTGGGACAGACCTCGACGAGGGGCAGCAGATAGACCGGGTTGAACGGATGGCCGACCATGCAGCGCTCGGGGTGCTTTGCGTCCTTGTAGAAATCGGACGGCAGCAGGCCGGAGGTGGAGGAACCGATCATCGCGTCGGGCTTTGCCGCCGCCGTGATCTGGGCGTGCAGCTTCAGCTTCAAATCCTCGCGCTCGGGCGCCGATTCCTGGATGAAATCGGCATCCTTCACCGCTTCCTCGACGGTGGCGACGAAGCTCAAGCGGCCCTGCGAGGCGCCGGGCTTCAGGCCGACCTTTTCAAGGGCTGGCCAGGCATTGGCGACATTCTTGCGGAGTTGCTCTTCCGAGCCCTTGCCGGGATCCCAGGCAACCACGTCGAGACCGGCGGCGAGAAAGCGCGCGGCCCAGCCGGAGCCGATGACACCGGTGCCGATGACGGCGCACTTCTTGATGTTGGTGATCATGATGCTGTGTCCTTGAAGAGACGGGTTAGCCGCGCGCCTTGAGGCCGAGCTTCTTGCGACCCTCGGCCGGGGTCAGCGGCCGGGCGCCGAGGCGGGTGATGATCTCGCAGGCACGCTCGGTGAGCGAACCGTTCGAGGCATGGACGCCTTTGTCGAGCCAAATGTTGTCCTCGAGCCCGACGCGCACATGGCCGCCCAGGAGCAGCGCCTGCGCCAGCATCGGCATCTGGTTGCGGCCGATGCCGAAGCCGGCCCAGATGGCGCCTTCCGGCAGATTGTCGACCATTGCCTTCATCGTGGTGGTGTCGGCCGGAGCGCCCCAGGGGATGCCGAGGCAAAGCTGGAACATCGGGTTGGCGTCGAGCAGGCCTTCCTTCAGCATCTGCTTGGCGAACCACAGATGGCCGGTGTCGAAGATCTCCAGTTCCGGCTTCACGCCCAGTTCCTGCACCTTCTTGGCACCGGCGCGCAGCATGTTCGGGGTCGAGATATAGGTATAGTCGCCGTCGCCGAAATTGAGCGTGCCGCAGTCGAGCGTGCAGATCTCCGGCAGCAGCGCCTCGACATGGGCGAGGCGGGTGATCGGGCCGACCAGATCGGTGGCCTTGCCGAATTTGAACGGCTCCTCGCCCGGGCCGATCTCGAGATCGCCGCCCATGCCGGCCGTCAGATTGATGATGATATCGGTGCCCGAGGAGCGGATGCGGTCCACGACCTCGCGATAGAGGTTGACGTCGCGGCTGCCCTTGCCGGTTTCGGGGTCGCGCACATGGCAATGTGCAACGGTGGCGCCGGCCTTGGCGGCCTCGATGGCGGCATCGGCGATCTGCTTCGGGGTCACCGGAATGGCGGGGTGCTTGCCGACGGTATCGCCGGCACCGGTGACGGCACAGGTGACGATGACTTCGTAATTCATGGGTTTGGCTCTTTCCTTGCGACTTGGTCAGGTCTTTGACCCGGGATGTCCATTGGGGATTCTTGGCTGGCGGCGATGCTGGCGCGGCGGGGTTGCGACGGGTTGACGCATTCCGACAAGCGTTTGACTAATTTCGCCATTCACAGCAGGCCGCTGGCCCGCAGCCCCACAACCCCGTTGATGACGATCTGCACGCCGAGGCAGAGCAGAATAAAAGCCGCCAGGCGCTGCACGACATCGACACCGCCGGCGCCCAGCCGGTTGAGGATGGTCTCGCCATAGCGGTAGCAGACATAGATGAGGAAGGTGATGGTGAGCAGGGCGGCAACACCGCCGAGGGCCAGAAGGAAAAATCCCGGTGCGCCCGCGGCACGTGACCCCAGCGTGATGGCAACCGAGATCGTACCCGGGCCGACCGTCATCGGCATGGTGAGCGGCACGAACCACTGCTGCTGGATGCCAGCGTCGGAGCCAGCATGGTCGACGGCGTCCGGCCTGGGCGCTTTCACCCTGTGCAGCAATTGCCAGCCCGTCGACATGACGACGAGGCCTCCGCCGATCTGCACGGCCGGCAGCGAAAGGCCGAAGAATGCCAGCACATGGGAGCCGACAAAGAGCGAGACGGCCATGATCAGAAAGCAGCTGAGCGCGATCCGGCCGGCAAACTCACTGCGTATGCGGGGCGAGCAACCGGCCGTGGCGCTGATGAAGAAGGGCGCCATGCCCGGCGGGTTGACGATCGGGAAGATGGCTATGAAGACGGCGAGGAAGGCTGTGGAGATCTCTGTCATTCCATTCCCCGCCGCTAGCGCATCGCCGGCATGATGCCGAGTGCCGGCCGGCGCCGCTCCGCGCTGGGTGCCTTGCCGGCCCAGCCGTGATAGGAGCGCGAGAAATGCGCCGCCGAGCCGAAGCCGCAGGCGACGGCCACCTCGACGATCGACATGTCGGTATATTGCAGCATCGAGCGCGCCCGCTGCAGCCGCAGATCGAGGTAGTAGCGTCGCGGCGACATGCCGAAATGCTTGTCGAACAGGCGTTCGAGCTGGCGCAGCGACAGGCCGGCGGTCTTGGCCAGGACCGTGCTGTTGACCGGGTCCTCGAGGCGCGATTCCATCAGCTTGATGACGCGGTTGAGACCGGCATGGCTGATGCCCTGGCGCTCCTTGGGCTCCATGCGCTGTCGGCTCTCCGCGCCGCGGATCTCGGGATGAATGAATTGCTCGGAGACCGCCGCGGCAAGGCGATGCCCGTGCTGCCGCCGGATCATGTGCAGCATCAGATCAAGGGCGGCGGTGCCGCCAGCGCAGGACCAGCGGTTGCGGTCGATCACATAGAGCGCATTCTCGACCTCGACCTTGGGAAAGGCTTCGGAGAAGCTGTCGAGGCTTTCCCAATGCGTCGTCGTACGGTATCCATCCAGCAATCCTGCCCGCGCCAGCAGGAAGGCGCCGGTATCCATGGCCCCGATCTCGATCCCGGCGCTGTTCTGCCGCTGCAGCCATTGCTTGAGCGCGGCATCGAAATAGCGCAGCGGGTTGAAGCTGGCGCAGATTACCACCATCGGATAGGGCGGATGCTTGGCAATCGAGTGATCCGCCGCGAGCGACATGTTGTTGGAGGCCGTCACCGGATTGCCGTCGCGGGATAGCACCTCCCAGCGATACAGCTGACGCTCGGCCATGCGGTTGGCGACGCGCAGCGGCTCGACGGCGGAAACGAAGGCCATCATCGAGAAGAGCGGCATCAACAGGAAGCCGATGGTCATCGGCTGGTCGTTGGCTGGGGGCGGTGGCATGGGTCCGGGCGATGCAGCAGCTGGATTGTTGCGGGTCGGCCAAATGCCGCCCGGCACGCAAGAACCTCTTGTGGCACCGCATGATGCAGTGTCGAATAGATGCAGGCAAGCCAGTGGGACGGATTCCGATGAGCGATATTGCGGCGACCGCAGGTCCGGCTGACGCCGCCATTGCCGAGTTCATGGCGGCGAGCGATGCCACCTTCACGGCTGCTTTCGACGCGCTGCCGATCGATCGGCAGCGCGCCATCTATGATCTGTTCTGGCAACGCTATCACGCACCACGCCCGGCCGGCATCGCCGTGAGTGAAATCAACATTCCCGGCCCCGCCGGCGCGGTTCGGGCGCTGCACTATCGGCCGGAGGGCGCAGCGACCGGTTCGCTGCCGGCGGTGGCCTATTTCCACGGCGGCGGCTGGAGCCTGGGCTCGCCTGAGAGCCACGATATCGCCGCCGCGCGCCTTTGCCAGAGGGCCGGCGTTATGGTGCTCAATGTCGATTACCGGTTGTCGCCCGAGCATCGGTTTCCCGATGCCTTGATGGACGCTCTGGCCGCGGTCAACTGGCTCGCCGGGGAAGAGGGGGCAAGGCAGGGGATTGACCCGGCGCGCCTCGCCGTCGCGGGAGACAGCGCCGGCGGCAATTTGGCGGCGGCTCTCTGCCTTTGGCTCAGGGACAAAGGTGGCCCGAGGCTGCGTTTCCAGGCACTGATCTACCCGGCGTTGACCGCCGCTCCGACGCCCGGCGGGTCAGGCGACATGTCGCCGGCCGCGGTAAGTCATTATTTGCAGGCCTATTTTGGCGGCCAGGACCTGAGCGCAAATCCCTACGCCATGCCGCTTTCTGCCAAATCGCTTGTCGACCTGCCGCCCGCCTACATCCTGACGGCAGAACTGGACCCGATCCGTTTTCATGGCGAGGACTACGCCCGGCGGCTTCGTCATGCTGGCATTACCTGCAGTTATACATGTGCTTCGGGCCTGCCCCATACATTCTTGAGGATGCTCCATCTCAGTTCGCGGGCGGCCGGCGCATTCGCCGACTTGTGCGACGCAACAAAGGCTGCGTTGTCATACGATTGAGGAATAACGTTGGAAAAGTCCTTCTCGATCCGGTGATTATGTCGCATACCAATGATGCGATGTCGGAATTCATCAAGAAACCATAACGCAGTGCCATAATCTCGAATGACGATAAAAAGATGGTGCCGCCATCGATGCGTGGACGGCCCACAAATCGCAGGGTGTTTGCCGACCGGCCGGCATGGTGTCGCTCGGTGCGGACGTTAGGGAGAGGCAAGAAATGAATCAGTGGGAAGAATTGCAGCGCGCTGCCTTCGGCAAGCGCATTTCGCGCCGCGACTTTATGCGGCGGGCGACGGCGCTCGGCGTCTCAACCGCGCTGGCAACCGGTGTGCTGAGCAAGGCCGGCTATGCGCAGGAGCCGAAGAAGGGCGGCAAGTTCGTCATCGGCATCGGCCATGGTGCCACGACCGATTCGCTCGATCCGGCCACCTATCCCGACCAGATGACGGGTGTCGTCGGCTGGGGCGCATCTGCCAACAGCCTCACGGAGATGGACGAGAAGGGCAATGTCGTCCCCGATCTGGCGGAGAGCTTCGAGCCATCGGACGACGCCAAGACCTGGGTCTTCAAACTGCGCAAGGGCGTGACGTTCCATGATGGTCGGACGGTAACCGCGGATGACGTCGTCGCTTCCTACAAGCACCACATGGGGCCGGATTCAAAGTCGGCGGCGAAGTCGATCCTGGCCTCCGTTGCGGAGATCAAGGCGGACGGCGACAACATTGTTTTCACGCTCAATGGCGGCAATGCCGACTTTCCGTTCTATGCCAGCGACTACCATCTGCCGATCATGCCGGCGAACCAGGACGGGACGGTCGACTGGCAGTCCGGCAACCGCACCGGCCCGTTCTCGATCGAGAGCTTCGATCCGGGTATCGGCGCAAAGCTGAAGCGCAACCCGAATTTCTACAAGGATGTCTGGTTCGACGAATTCGAGGTCAAGGTCATCGCCGACGTGGCGGCGCGCACCAACGCGCTCACCTCG
The DNA here is from genome assembly GCF_004363235.1 of Dongia mobilis. Classification (GTDB taxonomy): domain Bacteria; phylum Pseudomonadota; class Alphaproteobacteria; order Dongiales; family Dongiaceae; genus Dongia; species Dongia mobilis. The sequence goes on along the minus strand of NZ_SNYW01000010.1, from coordinate 16,747 downwards.
GGTGAGATCCATTTCATGGATCGCTGCGACCTCAAGACGATCAACATGCTGAAGCGCAACCAGGACCTGGAAATCAACCAGGTCACCGGCTATGGGCATTACATCTTCGTGATGAATACCCAGCAGGCGCCGTTCGACAACCCGGACGTGCGCAATGCGCTGAAATATGCGATCGACCGCGATGAGATCCTGCAGAAGGTGTTCCTGGGCTACGGTACGGTCGGCAATGACAATCCGATCGCGCCCAGCATCCAGTACGCCATCAACCCCGAGCCGATTCACTCCTACAATCCGGACAAGGTGCGGGAGCTCCTGAAGAAGGCCGGCCTCGACAGCCTGACGGTCGACCTGTCGGTCTCCGACGCGGCCTTCTCGGGCGCGGTCGATGCCGGTACGCTCTTCAAGGAGAGTGCCGCAAAGGCGGGTATCAACATCAACGTGATTCGCGAGGCCGACGATGCCTATTGGGATGCCGTGTGGCTGAAGAAGCCGTTCGTCGCTTCCTACTGGAACGGCCGCCCGGTCCAGGACTGGATGTTCACCACGGCCTATGCGGCCGACGCGGCGTGGAACGACACGTTCTGGAAGAATCCGCGCTTCAACGAGCTGCTGGTTGCGGCTCGTTCTGAGACGGATTCCAACAAGCGCGCGGCGATGTATGCTGAGATGCAGCAATTGCTGCACGATGACGGCGGTCTCATCAACATTGTCTTCAATTCCTATGTCAGCGCCAATTCTAAGAAGGTCGCCCACGGACCGCTGCTGTCGAATTGGGATGTTGACGGAATGAAGATCGCGTCGCGCTGGTGGTTCGCGTAATATCGGCCTAATAATCCACGGGATCCTGTCGCAGGGCGGGGTCCCGTGGATCTCCTTTCCGGCGTGCCGCGCGGCCAGAAAATTGAACAAGGGGGCGTCGCCTTCGGGCGACGGGGGCATATGCATCCAATTCTTCGCACCGTCCTTCAGCGCCTGGGACTCGGCCTCCTAACCCTCTTTATCGTCTCGCTCGTCATCTTCTCGCTGATCGAGATGCTGCCGGGCAATTTCGCCAAGCGCATCCTGGGCCAGGCGGCAACCCCGGAAACGGTCGCCGCATTCGAGAAGGAGATCGGCCTCGATAAGCCGGCCCATATTCGCTATGTGACCTGGGTTGGCAATGTCGTGCAGGGCGATTTCGGCGCCTCCTTTGCCAGCCGCGTCGGCTACAAGCGGCAGGTCTCCGACCTGATCACGCCACGCCTCAAGAACACGCTGTTCCTTGCCTCCCTGACCGCGCTTATCGCCGTGCCGTTGGCGATCGGACTGGGCATTCTGGCGGCGCTCTACCGCAACTCGCCTTTCGATCGCATCGTGAATTCGGTGACATTGACGACGATTTCGATGCCCGAGTTCTTCATGGCCTATATCCTGATGCTGTTTCTGGCGGTCAAGCTGCAGATGTTTCCGAGCCTCGCCTCGGTCGATGCGGACACCCCGCTTTGGGAACGAATCTATCGCTGTGCCCTGCCGGCGCTCACCCTGACGCTGGTCATTGTCGCGCACATGATGCGCATGACCCGTGCGGCCATCATCAATCTGCTGGCCAGCCCCTATATCGAGATGGCGCGGCTCAAGGGCATCAGCAAGTCGCGGGTCATCCTGCACCATGCCCTGCCCAATGCCTGGGCACCGATCGTCAATGTGATCGCCTTCAACCTCGCCTATCTCGTGGTTGGCGTGGTTATCGTCGAGGCGGTATTCACCTATCCCGGAATTGGCCAGTTGATGGTGGACGCCGTCCGCACCAAGGACATGCCCGTGGTGCAGGCCTGCGCGCTGATCTTCGCGGCGACCTACATCCTGCTCAACCTGATCGCCGATATCATCTCGATCTCGACCAACCCGCGCCTGTTGCACCCGAGGTAAGGACGATGCAGCGACGAATGAAGCCGGAAATTTTCATTTGCAGGGGGCGCGCATGACGGCAGCCAGCACCGAAGCCAAGATACCCCGTGCCCGCCGATCAAAGTCCGAGATGATCCTGCGTGAGCTGCGCAAGGCGCCGCTGACAGCCTGGTTCGGCATGATCGTGGTCGCCGCCTATGTCTTCGTCGCCCTGTTCGCGCCCTGGATCGCCCCCTATGGCGAGTCCGAAGTGGTCAGCGACGAGCCGTTCGCCCTCTGGAGCAGCGAGTTCCTGTTCGGTACTGACCAGCTGGGCCGCGACCTGTTCTCGCGCATGATCTATGCGGCGCGCAATTCCATGGGTATCGCCTTTGCGGCGACGGCGGTGGCCTTTCTGACCGGCGGGCTGATCGGCATCGTCTCCGCTTTGCTGCGCGGCTGGTTCGACCAGCTGGCCAGCCGCCTCGTCGATGCCGTGATGGCAATTCCCAGCCTCATCTTCGCGCTCATGGTGCTGGCGATCTTTGAACAGCCTACGATCCTCAACATCATCCTGGTGATCGGCCTGGTCGACGCTACGCGAGTCTTCCGCCTGACCCGCGCCGTGGCGATGAATGTGGTGGCGCTCGACTTTGTCGAGGCGGCCAGACTGCGCGGGGAAAAGACGCCCTGGATCGTGCTGCGCGAAATCGTCCCCAATATCATGCCGCCGCTGGTGACCGAGTTCGGCCTGCGCTACTGCTTCGTCTTCTTGACCATCAGCTCGCTGTCCTTCCTCGGCCTCGGCATGCAGCCACCGACTGCCGATTGGGGCCTGATGGTGAAGGAGACGGCGACGCTCATCACCTATGGCGACATCACGCCGCTGCTGCCGGCGGGCGCCATTGCCCTTCTTACCGTGGCGATCAATTTCATCGTCGACTGGTTCCTCCACAAGACAAGCGGGTTGCGCGATGGCCAATGACAACATGAAGCAGCCCCAGCGCGAAAAGGGCTCGGTCCTGCTTGAAATGCGCGGCCTCAAGATCGAGGGCGAGAGCGACGACGTCTGGCATCCGATCATCAAGGGGATCGATCTGACCCTGCGCCGGGGCGAGGTCCTGGGCCTGATCGGCGAATCCGGCGCCGGCAAGTCGACGCTCGGCATTGCCGCCATGGGGTTCGTCCGGCCGGGCTGCCGTTTCACCGGCGGCAGTATCGTCTTTGACGGCATGGACTTGATCGCGGCCAGCGACGAGGCGAAGCGCAAACTGCGCGGCTCGCGCATCGCCTATGTGGCGCAGAGTGCCGCCGCCGCCTTCAATCCCGCACACCGCCTGATCGACCAGACTATCGAGACGGAGACCCAGCACGGAATCCGCGATGAAAAAACGGCCGTGGCCGACGCGCAGGATCTCTATGGCCGGCTGCGTCTGCCCAATCCGACCACGATCGGTGCGCGCTATCCGCATCAGGTATCCGGCGGCCAGTTGCAGCGCGTCATGACGGCAATGGCGATGACCTGCCGGCCCGATCTCATTATCTTCGACGAACCGACCACGGCGCTTGACGTCACCACCCAGGTCGAAGTGCTGGCCTCGATCCGCTCGATCGTCGAGCAGTTCAACACGGCCGCGATCTATATCACCCACGATCTCGCGGTGGTGGCGCAGATGGCGCATCGCATCATGGTGCTGCGTTACGGCAACCTGGTAGAAGAGGCGCCGACGCGGGAAATGCTGAGCGCGCCGAAGCAGGAATACACAAAATCCCTCTGGGCGGTACGCGGCCTGGCCAAGCCGGAGAGTCCGAACGAGGACGCCATCCTCAGCATCGAGCACGTCGATGCCGCCTACGGCAATGCGGTGAAGATCCTGGACGACGTCTCGGTGCGCATTCCGCGCGGCCGCACCGTCGCCGTGGTCGGCGAGTCCGGCTCCGGCAAGTCGACCCTGGCCCGGGTCGTCACCGGCCTGCTGCCGCCGAGCAGAGGCCAGGTCGTGTTCAATGGTGCGGCATTGCCGCCGGCGCTCAAAAACCGCGACAAGGAATTGCTGCGCCGCATCCAGATGATCTACCAAAGCCCGGACACTGCACTCAATCCGCGTCACCGCATCTATGACGTGATCGGCCGGCCGCTGCAGTTCTATCATGGCCTGTCCGGCGCCAAGCTGGAGAAGCGCATCATCGAGCTACTCGAGATGATCGAGCTCAACGAAAGCTACATTGATCGCCTGCCGAGCGAGATCTCCGGCGGTCAGAAGCAGCGCGTCTGCATCGCCCGCGCACTGGCGGCCGAACCGGAACTCATTATCTGCGACGAGGTGACCTCGGCGCTCGACCAGATCGTGCAGGAGGAGATTCTCAAGCTCCTGCTGCGGCTGCAGGCCGAGTTCGATATCTCCTACATGTTCATCACCCATGACATCGCGACCGTGCGCGCCATTGCCGACGAGATCGTGGTCATGAACCAGGGCAAGGTTGTCCAGCAGGGGCCAAAGACGGAGGTGCTTTCGCCACCCTATCCCGCCTATACTGAGCTTCTGTTGTCGTCGGTCCCGGAAATGGACCCCGACTGGCTGACTAATCTCCTCGCCAAGAGGAAGGTCGCAAACCAATGAGCCCAGGGAGCCAAGTGAGCAGATCATGGCTGTCGCGGTCGATACGCCCCTGAAGGTCGAGGTAACCGAACATTTCTGGATCACGCTGAAGGACGGCTGCCGTCTGGCGGCGCGACTCTGGCTCCCGGAAGGGGCCGGCAAGAAGCCGGTGCCAGCGATCCTCGAATACATCCCCTATCGCAAGCGGGACGGCACCCGTTCCCGTGACGAGCCTATGCACGCCTATTTCGCCGGCCACGGCTATGCCGTGCTGCGCGTCGACATGCGGGGTTCCGGCGAAAGCGACGGGCTGATGTGGGACGAATACCTGCAGCAGGAGCAGGACGACGCGCTTGAGGTTATCGCCTGGATGGCGTCACAGGCCTGGTGCGACGGCAAGGTCGGCATGATGGGCAAGTCCTGGGGCGGCTTCAACTGCCTGCAGGTGGCCGCCTTGCGACCGCCGGCCCTCAAGGCGGTGCTCTCGGTCTGCTCGACCGACGACCGTTACAAGGACGACATTCACTACATGGGTGGCTGCCTGCTCAACGACAATCTGTGGTGGGGCACCATCATGCTGGCCTATCAGGCCCGCCCGGCCGATCCCGAACTTTTCGGCGCAGATTGGCGGGCGAACTGGCGCGAAAGGCTGGAACAGATGCCGTTCTGGCCGGCATTGGCCATGCATCACCAGCGCCGGGACGACTATTGGCGGCATGGCTCGATCTGCGAGAATTGGGATGCGATCGAGGTGCCGGTCTATCTGGTCGGCGGCTGGGTGGATTCCTATACCAACACCGTGCCGCGGATGCTCGAGCACCTCAAGGTGCCGCGCAAGGGTGTCATCGGCCCCTGGGCGCACATCTACCCGCAGGACGGCACGCCGGGTCCGGCCATCGGCTTTCTGCAGGATGCCGTCGCCTGGTGGGATCGCTGGCTCAAGGGCATCGAGAACGGCGTGGAGCGGGAGCCGATGCTGCGTGCCTGGCTGCAGGACTACGCCGCGCCGGAAACGACGCGCCTGTCTCACCCCGGGCATTGGATCGCGGAACAGAACTGGCCGTCGGAAGGCATCCAGCCGGACTATCTATATCTCAACAGGGAGGGGCTCTCCCCGGTCGGCGGCGCAGAACAACTCATCGCCTTGCGGTCGCCGCAGCATGTCGGCATTCAGGGCGGCGAATGGATGGGGGCTGGCTGCGTCGGCGAGTTGCCCGGCGACCAGCGTCTCGACGATTTCGGCTCGCTGACCTTCGAGACGGAGCCACTCAACGAGGCGATGCAGATTCTGGGGGCGCCGGAACTGGAGCTGGAATTCACCAGCGACAAGCCCGTGGCTCAGCTCTGTGCGCGGCTTTGCGACGTGGCGCCGGATGGCAAGGCCCTCCGTGTCAGCTTCCAGGTCATCAACCTGACGCATCGCGACAGCCATGCCGACCCGACGCCGCTAGAGCCCGGCCGGCGCTACAAGCTGAAGCTGGTCCTCAATGCCTGCGCCCACCGCTTCGCGGTCGGTCATCGCCTGCGCGTCTCGTTGTCCAGCGCCTATTGGCCGTTGATCTGGCCGGCGCCCGAGCCGGCGACGCTCGGCATCGTGGCGGGTGCCAGCCGGCTCATGCTGCCGCATCGCCGCCCGCAATCCATTGATGGCAGCGAGCCATTCGCGAAACCCGAGGCGGCGCGCGCCACGCCGGTGACACAGGTGAGCGAGGGCAGCGTTACCCGAACGGTCACGTTCGACATCACCTCGGGTGCCGTCACCACGGTGACGGATACCGAGGGTGTTTTCGGCGAGGGCCGGCAGCGTTTCGATGAAATCGGCACCGAGGTCCTGCACAATATCCGCCGCGAATTGAAGATCGCACCGGACGATCCGCTTTGTGCCTCCTTCTCGTGCCGGCAGACCTATGTGCAGTCACGGCCGGGATGGGATATCCGCATCGAGGTAGCGACGCGGCTCCATGCCGATACCGACAATTTCCATGTCAGCGGCACGCTGGATGCCTTCGAGAACGATACCCGCTTCGCCAGTCGCGAGTGGCGCGAGACGATCAGGCGGGATCTGGTCTAGCGATTACTCCCTAGGGCTCCACCGGATTGTCGCCAGGCAGTCCCCATTCCGCCCAGGATCCGTCATAAACCGAGACGTCGCGGTGGCCGACGAGGGCGAGGCCGAGCGCCAGCACGCTGGCGGTGATGCCCGAGCCGCAGGTGGTGGTGACCGGTTTCCGCAGGTCGATTCCCGCGGCCTCGAACTTGGCCCTCAGCGTGTCGCCATCATGGAAGGTCTGGTCGGGCCGAAGGAGTTGCGTATAGGGCAGGTTCCTCGAGCCGGGGATATGGCCGCCGCGGCGGCCAGGCCAGATTTCGGGCTCGGTCGCGTTGAAGCGGCCGCTTGCGCGAGCGTCCAGCACCTGGTCACGCTTGCTGGTCAAATTGCTCAGCATCTGCGCCTTGCTGCGCACCTGGGTATTGTCGAGGCGGGCGCTGAAATGGCGCTCGCGCGGGGCGGGAGCATTGTCGTCGACCGGGCGTCCCTCGGACAGCCATTTCGGCAGGCCGCCATCCAGCACGGCCACGTCCTTCGCCCCGAAAATGCGGAACATCCACCAGACGCGGGCGGCACTCATCATGCCCTGGCCGTCATAGACCACGATGCGATTGCCGTCGCCGATGCCAAGGCGACGGACGCGCGAGGCAAACTTTTCCGGCGGCGGCAACATGTGCGGCAGGTCGATACTGGTATCGGCAATCTCGTCGATGTCGAAAAAGACAGCGCCCGGAATGTGCCGTTCCTCATACTCGGCCCGCGCGCTCTTGTTCTGCATGGGGAGGTAATAGGTCGCGTCGACGATGCGTAGATCCGGCTGATCGAGATTCCTGGCAAGCCATTCGGTCGAGACAAGGAATTGCGGGTTGGCGTAATTGCCGGCCATGACTTCGGTGCCCCTTATGCGAGGAATGCGATGTTGACGCGCTTGTTCATCTTGCCCTTGCTCTCGATCTTGGTGACCTCGACGGGGCCGATCTCGCCGGTCCTTCGGACATGGGTGCCGCCACAGGGCTGCAGATCGATGCCCGCGATCTCCAGCAGTCGCACCTGGCCCTGGCCGCTTGGCGGCTTCACCGACATGGTGCGGACAAGTTCGGGCTTTGCGGCCAGTTCCTCGTCGCTGATCCAGCGCGGTTCGACCGCGCAGTCTTCGGCAACCAGGCGGTTGAGTCGCTCGGTCAGCGTTGCCTTGTCGAGGATTGTGTCGGGCGGAAGATTGAAGTCGAGCCGCCCCTTGCCGTCGCTGATCTGACCGCCGGTTACGTCGCCGCTCACCAGCGAACAGAGCAGGTGCAGGCAGGTATGCATGCGCATCAGCCGGTGGCGACGGTCCCAGTCGATGATGGCGGTCACCTCGGCCCCGGCAGGTGGCAACTCGGCACCCTCGGCCGGAATGTGCAGGATTTCGCCGGGTGCCGCACCCTTGCGGGTATCGAGGATCGTGATCTCGCGTCCGTCAGCGAGGCGCAGGCGACCGGTATCACCTGGCTGGCCGCCGCCGGTCGGATAGAAGACGGTGCGGTCCAGCCGGATGCCATCCGCATCGGCGCCCGTCACCCGGGCCGCGCAGTCCCGAAGGTAGGAATCCTGACGAAAAAGCTCTTCCATCCCGGCCGTCTTCTTTTCGTTGCGGTCCCGATCATAAATGCGGGCGGTACTCGGTCAAGACGGGGGATTGTGCGGGGACGATTTCGGCCTAGAGCCAGCCCGGCGTCGGCAGTCCCTTGCCAACCAGGAAGGCCGGGTTGAACAGCTTGGACTGGTAGCGTGTCCCGAAGTCACACAGCACGGTCACGATGGTGTGGCCCGGACCCAATTCCCTGGCAAGGCGAATGGCGCCGGCGACATTGATGCCGCTGGAGCCGCCGAGGCAGAGCCCTTCCTCTTTCAGCAGATCGAACACGATCGGCAGCGCTTCGGCATCCGGGATTTGGCAGGGGAAGTCGACCGGCGTCCCTTCGATGTTCTTCGTGATGCGGCCCTGGCCGATGCCTTCGGTGATCGAGGAGCCGGATGCCTTGAGCTCTCCGGTCTTGAAATAGGAATAGAGCGCAGCACCTTCCGGATCGGCGAGGCCTATCTTGACGTTCTTGTTCTGATCCTTGAGGAACATCGAGATGCCTGCCAGCGTGCCGCCGGTGCCGACCGCACAGATGAATCCGTCGACCTTGCCGTCGGTCTGTCGCCAAATTTCCGGGCCGGTGGTGCGATAATGCCCCTGGCGATTGGCCACATTGTCGAACTGGTTGGCCCAGATCACGCCATTGGGGTTGGTGTCCTTCAATTCCTCGGCAATGGTTTCCGAGGCGCGCACGTAATTGCCCGGATCCTTGTAGGGCAGGGCCGGCACTTCCCGGAGTTCCGCGCCGGCGAGGCGCAGCATGTCCTTCTTCTCCTGGCTTTGCGTTTCGGGAATGACGATGAGGGTCTTGTAGCCGCGCGCATTGCCGACCAGCGCCAAACCAATTCCGGTGTTGCCGGCGGTGCCCTCGACGATCAGGCCGCCCTTGCGAATAAGCCCCTTCTGTTCCGCGTCCTGGATGATGGCCAGTGCCGCACGATCCTTTACCGACCCGCCGGGATTGAGGAATTCCGCCTTGCCCAGGATAGTGCAGCCGGTGATTTCCGATGCCTTTTTCAGCTTGATCAGGGGGGTGTTGCCGATCGTGTCGACGAAGCCGTCACGGTAATCCATCTCGATCCTCGCGGAATGCGTTTCTTGGTGTGAAACCTAGGCGCTTTGCCGGGGGGGATCAAGGGTCACCGCAGGTCGGTTTCTGGCGCCTGCTGGCTGGTCTCGATTGCCTGGCCTCAGGCGGCCAGCAATTCGAACTTGTCCACATCCACCAGGCCGAGATCGGTGATCTTGAGGTGTGGAATAACGGGCAGCGGCAGGAAAGCCATCTGCAGGAAGGGTTCGGCCACCAGGCAGCCAAGGTGGCGCACGGTGCGGCGCAGTTCCCTGATCTGGGCAGCGACGCTCTCGAAGCTCTGGTCGCTCATGAGGCCGGCCAGCGGCAAGGCCATCTCCGACAGCACCTTGCCACCCTCGGCGAGGACAAAGCCGCCACCGAGTTCGATCAGCCGGTTGACGGCCAGCGCCATATCCGCATCCTCGCTGCCGACCACACACACATTATGGCTGTCATGGCCGATCGACGAGGCGATAGCACCACGCCGCAGCTGCAACCCCTTGACGAAGCCGCGGCCGATGCTGCCGCGGCGTCCGTGACGTTCCAGCACACAGACCTTGATGACATCCTGGGCAATGTCCACCAGGCGCTCGCCGTTGCGATAGGGCAGCGTAAGAGTGAGGAAGTCGGTCAGCACCTGCCCCTCGCGCAGGCCGATCACCGGCCCGGTCGGACCGCTGGCCGGCACCCGGAAATCCGTGGCATCGACCTTTCTCAGTTTGACCGAATTGTAGCCGACCAGCGGCACCGAGGCACGCGCCGCGAAAAGTTCGTCATCGACGATGCGGCCGCCGGCGATGACCTGAACCACCGCACAATCGTCAAGATCGCCAAGGAGGACGATATCGGCGCGTTGGCCCGGCGCGATAAGGCCGCGATCGGCCAGGCCGAAGCCGCGCGCCGCCGACCACGACGCCATCCGGTAGACATCGGCCATGGGCGCACCCGCCTTGATGGCACCCCGGATCAGAAAATCGATATGGCCTTCCTCGGCGATGTCGAGCGGGTTGCGGTCGTCGGTGCAGAAACCCAGGAATGGCGCGGTCCGCGTATTGATGATGGGTGCAAGCGCGTGCAGATCCTTGCAGGCACTGCCTTCGCGGATGAAGACCTGCATGCCCTTCCTGAGCTTCTCCCAGGCCTCGGCCTCGCTCGTGGTCTCGTGGCAGTTGCGGATGCCGCAGGCAAGATAGGCATTAAGTTCGTAGCCCTTCATCAACGGCGCATGGCCGTCGATATGGGCCCCCCAGAATGCCTCGATCTTGTCGATCACTTCCGGCACCTTGCGGAAGATGCCGGGCGCGTTCATGAATTCGGCAAGGCCGATCACCTTGGGTTGCTGCCGGTAGGGCACCAGGTCGGTTGCCGCCAGCGTCGCGCCGGCGGTCTCCAGATGTGTCGCCGGCACGCAGGAGGAGAGCTGTACCCTCAGATCCATCGCCGTCGTCTCGGCGCTCGCCAGGAAAAACTCGAGGCCCGTGCGGCCCAGCACGTTGCACATCTCGTGCGGGTCGCAGATGGCGGTGGTGGTTCCGCGCGGCAGGGCGCAGCGGTCGAATTCGGCCGGTCCGACCAGGCTCGATTCCACATGCAGGTGGCAATCGACGAAGCCGGGCACGGCGACGAGGCGGCGCCCATCGATCTCACGCCGGCCGCGATAGTTGTCATAGGTGCCGACGATGCGCGTGCCGCAGATTGCGATGTCGCCCTGCGCGATCTCGCCGGTGACGACATTGAGGAAGCGCGTGTTCTTGATGACCAGATCGGCTGCCTCGCGACCCAGGCCCTGGTCTATGCCGCGCTCGATCTGTTGCCGTTGATTGCCCATGCCGCGTCTCCTTGCCCGTTGACCGTAGCACGGGCTTCGCTGCGGCGACAGGGTTGCTAGCTTTTCTGGAACTTCTGCCGGTTCTTGGCCAGGAACACGGAGGCCTCGGTGGCCGGCAGCGGCTTCGACCAGAAATAGCCCTGGCCATACTGGATGCCGAGTTTGGCGAGGAGGGCGGCCTGTTCCTCCGTTTCGACGCCTTCCGCCACGACGTCGCGTTCAAGGATGTGCGCAAGGCTGGAGATGACGCGCACGATCTCCAGTCCCTCACGGCTTTCGGCAATGCGCATGACGAAGGAGCGATCGATCTTCAGCGTGTTGAAGGGAAAGCGGTGCAGATGACTCAATGACGAATAGCCGGTGCCGAAATCGTCGATCGACACCTTGCAGCCCATCGTGATCACCTTGCGCAGGATCTCGGCCGTGCGCTCCGGGTTGTCCATGATGAGGCTTTCGGTCACTTCCAGTTTCAGCGATCCTTTGGGAATGCCCGTCTTTTGCAGCGTGCGCTCGATATCCTCGAGCAGCCCGGCTGCCATGAACTGCTTGCCCGAGACGTTCACCGCGATCTGGGGCGGATCGCCTTCGGCGGGCATCCAGGCGGCGATCTGGCGGGCGGCCTCCATGATCGAGCGGCGGCCGATCTCCACGATCATGTCGGTGTCTTCCGCCAGCGGGATGAAATCGACCGGCGAGATCATGCCGCGCTCCGGATGGCGCCAGCGGATGAGTGCCTCGAAACCGTGCAGGCGGCCGTCCTTCAGTTCGATGATCGGCTGGTAGAAAAGTTCCAGCTGGTCACCGGCCGCGATTGCGCGTTTCAGATCGGCTTCCAGCCCGAACCGCTTCATGGCGGATTGATGCATGCTGGGTTCGAAGCGGACCACCTGGTTGCGCCCCTGCGCCTTGGCCCGGTAGAGCGCCAGGTTGGCATCGCGCAGCAATTCATCGGCGGCGGCACCGGCCGCCTGGGACGCAATCACGACGCCGATCGAGGCCTCGATCTCCAGCAGCCGGTCGCCGATCTCCAGCCGCTGGCCAAGAACGGATTTCAGCGTTGCGATCAGTTCCTCGACCTGCGCCTCGACATTGCCGGCAGCAAAGCGCGTGATGGCGAACTCGTCCTCGCCTAGATGGGCCAGGGTATCGTCCGGCCGCATCACCGCCTCAAGGTTGCGCGCTAGCATGATGAGGATGTCGTCGCCGACCCTCTGGCCAAGGCTCTCGTTGAAATGCCCGAAGCGGTCGAGATCCAGCACCGCCAGGATCACGTCAGCATTCCGGTCGCGCGACCACAACTGCAGTGCCTGGTCCGTGCGGTCGATCAGCAGGGCGCGGTTGGGCAGGCCGGTCAAATGCGAATGCAGCGCGTTGAACATCAACTGCCGCTCGGCCAGTTTGCGCGCCGTGATATCGGTCATCGAACCGGCGAAGCGGGCGGCGCGCCCGTCCGCATCGCGCACAGCCATGCCGCGCACCGTAACCCAGCGGTCCTCGCCATCGGCATGGCGCATGCGCAGCTCTTGCTCCAGATGCGCTGACGAGCCGCTGAGATGCGCGTCAATTGCAGCCCGCAGGATATCGATGTCGTCCCGGTGCACGCGGTCGAACCAGTCGCCCGGCAGATTGGACATGCGCTCGGCGCGCAGGCCCAGCATCTGTTGCCAGCGCGGGCTGGTATAGAAGGTGCCAGCCAGCATGTCCCAATCCCACAATCCGTCATTGGCGCCGCGCGCGGCCAGGGCATAGCGCTCTTCGCTCCGCAAGAGATCGGCTTGTGCCGCGCGTCGCTGGCGCTCCTCCTCGACGGCCCGTACGGCAATCTGCAGGGCGGTGCCGAGCAGGATCGCGGCGATGGGGTAGAGGGCATTGACCCAGATGCCGAATGGGAACAGTGCGACGTAGCTCGCCACGAACCAGCCCAGCGCCAGGCCGGCATTGGCCGCGACGCCAGGCCCGGCCGCCAGCTTGCGGGCGAGGAAGGCAGCGAGGCCGCCCAGGACCAGGATGGCGGCAAGGCTGAGATAGAGGGAACCGGCCGGGCGCACGATGCTGCCGCCATGCAGCAGCCGTTCCGCGATGGTGGCGTGCCGCTCGACCCCCGACAGGGTAAGGTCGAAGGGCGAGCGGAACTGGTCCGTGCCGCCGAGGAAATTGGTGCCAAAGAAGACCAGTTTGCCGTCGAAAACGTTCAACGGCAGTCGGCCGCTGATGACGTCGCCGAAAGAAAATGTCCGGATGGTTCCACCGGGGCCGAAGTAATTCACCATGACCTGGTTTTCCAGGTCGATGGCGACCTCGCTGCCGGCCAGCGACACATGCTGGCCAAAGGCGACGCCGACCTCGGTCCACGGAATTTCCCGCATGACCGCGGTCCCTGCCAGCGACAGCGGGGCAAAGCAATATCCATCGATGGCGGATGTCATGAATTCGAAGCGCGGCGCGCCATCGACATCGAAATTTACGTTTACATTGCCGCCCAGTGCCGCGGACCCCGCCAGACTTGGGATCGGCGCCTGCAATCTGGCGGCGATCTCGACGACGTTCGGCTGGGCGCAGGCGCCGCTGTTCCGGACGATGGCCCAATCGACCACCTCGTCGGGAATCTCGGCTATTCCGGCATCCGGCGAATAGGCGAAGGCGAGGACGACATTGCCCGCACGCGCAATCGAATCCGCAAGGCGGCGGTCTGCCGCATCGTCTTCGGCAATGCGCCGGGCCTCGGCGCGCAGCGGATCGTCGCCTGGCAAGCCGGTGATCACGCGTCCCAGGAAATCGCGGATCTCGTGACTGGCCGATTGTTGTGGTTCGAGAAACAGATAGTCGAGTGCAATGGCAGCAGCGCCTTCGGCGCTGACCCGGTCGATCGCCTCGGCCAGGAGGGTCCGGCTGGGAGGCCAGCGGCCGAAATGGCGGATCGACACCTCGTCATAGGCGACAATGACCACGTCGCCGCTCGGCGCCTCGGGCCCGCGGATCAGGAAGCGCCAGTCGAGCAGCAGGCGCTCCATCCGCTCCAATTGATCCGGCGCCATGAGATGTGCCAGTGCGACCAGGAGGATGAGGACGACGGCAGCAAGCTGGGTGGGTCCAACGCGCCGGGCCTTCCCGCCCGGCTTGGCCGGTCGAGCCTGACGGTGTGGCGACGCCTGCTCCTGCTGTGAAACCTGATCCACGCCGCCTGATTCCCGTACATTAAGTATTTGCGATAATGAGGCGAAGTCGGGGGTGGACTCAACCTTTGCCGCGACTCCCGGCTGTCATTTTTACTAAAAACTCACATTTTTGTCCTAGCGAATGCGGATCGATCTAAAGGGTGAGTTTTTTGTAATGATATTTTAATATCAATATGTTGAATGAGAAAATTGATGTAAAGTCTCGGCGCGTGAGCCGGCGCTGCCATTTTGGTGAGGGGATTGCGCAGTAGAATCGATTCGATTAGCTTTTATCTGGGATTTTAACTTATCCGGCGCAATTGGGACGGCGCGAGAGCGCAAAAGATGGGATGGGCGCAGAGATGAGTCAGGCGGAAATGAACGATTCACAGGTTGAAGACGCGAGCAGGTCGGAAGCGGCACCCTTGATGGCGGCACCCGATGATGCCCTGACCCTCAACCTGTCTGATCTGCTGCCGGATGCGAATGGCGAGATCGTCATCCTCAACGAGGGGGACGATCCGGGCCTCAACATCGTGACCGAGTTGCGGCTGCTGGAAAGCGGCATCGCCGAATCGCACATCACCGATGGCGGGATCGATGTGAAGGGCCTGCAATACTGGGTGTTCGAGGACGGTACCAAGCTGTACTACTCGCCCGGCCTCAGCATCTCGGTCGACCACGCGACGGTCTAGCGTCGCGGCTTGGCCATCGGCGGACGCCCGGCTATCCCCACCTTCGTAGCCTAAAGCAAATCTTCCTCTTCCTGGTCGGAGCCGCCGAGCAATTCGGTGATCGGGCTCAGGGAGGAGCGCAGCCGCTTGCGGCGAATCAGCTTCTCCTGCGCCGCCGGCGGGAAATCCGTCAGCATGACGATGTTCTTGCCGATCAGGATATCGGTGAGATCCTCATACACACGGATCATTTCCAGATCGGATTGCAGCATGCTGGACTTGTCTGCATCCGTCGTCTCGCGCAGGAAATCGACCACCTCGGCGTGATCCGGGGGTAAATATTCCTCGGCCTCGGATGCCTTTTCACGGAAGATCGCAGCAACACGTCCTTCCTGGTCGCGCTTCACGAATGGCATCGGGATCCCCTGGATCAAAATCTGAAGGAAAAATTTCTGGCGGCATTCTAGTCAGTTGCCGGGGAGAGCTAAAAGCGGAAATGAGAGTCTAGCCAGGCCGCCCGGTTTTGTGTCACACTGTCGTGTGTGTCCCCTGGGTGCGTGGCTGCTCCGGTTTGGTAGACTGTGGCCATGTCTCGGCGGGTGACGCGTCCGGAATGGGGAAGCATGCCGGCGCGGCCTTCCCCAGTGGAAGGCGAATCGGGGGCGGCGGCAATCGGGTTTGCTGCCAACTGGGGCACCCTGCGGTTATTGCCGAACCTCTGCCGATGGACTGCGCCGAGCTGGCCGCGGTCAGGGGCAGGCGGGTTAGGGCCAAGAAGACAGACACAAGAAAGGTCGCAAGGTATGGAGTTGCAGAACGAAGTCCCGGCCGCTCAGCCCCAATCCAATCTGGCCAAGGCGCTGCCCGATCCGAAGCTGGTGCACCGGGTCGTGCAATATCGTGGCCGCCGCTATTCCCTGAAGCTCGACCAGGCTTCCTGGGCGGCACTTGAACAGGCCGCCAACCGCCGCCGCATGCGGCTCAACCAGCTGGTCGACGAATTGTCGGTCGCGACCAATCACGAAGGCAATTTCTCGGCCACCGTGCGGGCCCAGTGCCTGGCGGAACTGAAGCAGCAGATTGCCGATCTCGAAGACCGCGCGCGGCAGCAATCCATGTCCGGCCAGGGTGTCTCGGCGGCGCTGATTGCCGATGCCTGCCCGGTGCCGACCTTCGTCGCCAACGGGCAGAGCGTCATGCTCAAGGCCAACGCCGCCGCGCAGAAATGGCTCGGCCTCGGCGAATCGGCCCTGGTGGGCAAGCCGGTCGACCAGTACTTCCAGGTCAAGTCGTCCTTGCCCCTGGCGCAGATTGTCCAGCAATTTTCCAGTGGCAGGAACCAGGTCTTCCCGGCGCGCATCGTCTGCCTGCGTCCGGGCCGACTCATCATGGCAAAGGCCAATATCTGCCCCGTCCTGCGCCGCGCCGAGGGCGACCTGGCATACGTTCTAATGATTGAAACGACTTGATTTTTTGACTTCTGGCGAGCCTGGACTCGTCACTACCGCGCGCAAGGCCGGCCCTGCCCAAGGACGGCCTTTGCCTTGAATGCGGTGATAAAACAGTACGATTGCCAGCGGCAATTATTCCAAATTTTCCCAAAAAACGAACCTGCACATACGATTGTATGTCGTTTCCGGCTTAGCTCGCGTTGAGCCCGGGATAGCGGCGCCATATTGTCACTCCATCACAGAGGGGAAGCGGCATCGGCCGCATCGAATTGGCCACCAGGCGCTTCCCTCCATCCGACGTCCATCCGACTGATTGGAGCGAGCCATGGCTACCGACACCACCAACATCACGACCGAAACCACCGGCGTTACCCATGAGGGCGATGTCGAGCGGGCGACGCTGACGCAGGGGGTGACCCAGGTCCAG
>NZ_SNYW01000009.1:0-325000 GCF_004363235.1 Dongia mobilis | reverse complement strand
GAAGGTGAAGGTATCAAGCGCGTTAAGGGCATTTGGTGGATGCCTTGGCACTGAGAGGCGATGAAGGACGTAGCACGTTGCGATAAGCCACGGGGAGCCGCGAGCAGGCTTTGATCCGTGGATTTCCGAATGGGGAAACCCCACCGTAAGGTGATCCTGGTCTGAACACATAGGGCCAGGAGGCGAACCCGGGGAACTGAAACATCTCAGTACCCGGAGGAAAGGACATCAACCGAGACTCCGTTAGTAGTGGCGAGCGAACGCGGACCAGGCCAGTGGTATTTGATCTTCGAACCGGAACCGTCTGGAAAGTCGGGCCATAGTGGGTGATAGCCCCGTACGGGTAGGAAGGTCTTATATCCTCGAGTAGGGCGGGACACGTGAAATCCTGTCTGAACATGGGGGGACCACCCTCCAAGCCTAAGTACTCCTCAGTGACCGATAGTGAACCAGTACCGTGAGGGAAAGGTGAAAAGCACCCCGATGAGGGGAGTGAAAGAGTACCTGAAACCGAATGCCTACAAGCAGTGGGAGCGGCCCTGCGCCGTGACCGCGTACCTCTTGTATAATGGGTCAGCGAGTTCGTCTTACGAGCGAGCTTAAGTCGATAGATGAAGGCGTAGCGAAAGCGAGTCTGAATAGGGCGACCATAGTTCGTAGGATGAGACCCGAAACCGGGTGATCTATCCATGGGCAGGCTGAAGGTCGGGTAACACCGACTGGAGGGCCGAACCCGTAACCGTTGAAAAGGTTTGGGATGACCTGTGGATAGGGGTGAAAGGCCAATCAAACTCGGAAATAGCTGGTTCTCCGCGAAATCTATTTAGGTAGAGCGCCGGATGTTCACCGTTGGGGGTAGAGCACTGGATGGGCTAGGGGGGAGCGATCCTTACCAAACCTAACCAAACTCCGAATACCAACGGGTCATAGTCCGGCAGACAGACGGCGGGTGCTAAGGTTCGTCGTCGAGAGGGGAAGAGCCCAGACCACCAGCTAAGGTCCCCAAGTCATGGCTAAGTGGGAAAGGATGTGGGAAGGCCAAGACAGCCAGGAGGTTGGCTTAGAAGCAGCCATCCTTTAAAGAAAGCGTAATAGCTCACTGGTCTAGTTAAGCCGTCCTGCGCCGAAAATGTAACGGGGCTAAAGCCATGCACCGAAGCTGTGGGTGTCATCAGGGTAGCGTCCCTGGTGGCGCAGTAGCGGAGCGTTCCGCAAGCCTGCGAAGGTGTGGCGCGAGCCATGCTGGAGGTAACGGAAGTGAGAATGCTGACATGAGTAGCGATAAACAGTGTGAGAGACACTGTCGCCGTAAGTCCAAGGGTTCCTGCGCAAGGTTAATCCACGCAGGGTGAGCCGGCCCCTAAGGCGAGGCCGAAAGGCGTAGTCGATGGGAACCTGGTTAATATTCCAGGGCCTGCTGGACGTGACGAATGCCGTAAGTTGTTCCCCCTTATCGGATTGGTGGGGGCAGCGAAGGCGTTCCGGGAAATAACGCCAGCGTATAGACCGTACCCTAAACCGACACAGGTGGACTGGTAGAGTATACCAAGGCGCTTGAGAGAATGGTGTTGAAGGAACTCGGCAAATTGCCCTCGTAACTTCGGGAGAAGAGGGCCCTCTTCATGGGCAACCATGGAGGGGGGGCACAGAGCAGGGGGTGGCGACTGTTTAACAAAAACACAGGGCTCTGCGAAGTCCATAAGACGACGTATAGGGTCTGACGCCTGCCCGGTGCTGGAAGGTTAAGAGGAGGGGTGCAAGCTCTGAATCGAAGCCCCAGTAAACGGCGGCCGTAACTATAACGGTCCTAAGGTAGCGAAATTCCTTGTCGGGTAAGTTCCGACCTGCACGAATGGCGTAACGACTTCCCCACTGTCTCCAACACCAACTCAGCGAAATTGAATTCTCCGTGAAGATGCGGAGTACCCGCGGTTAGACGGAAAGACCCCATGCACCTTTACTATAGCTTTGCAGTGGTATTAGGGAATGAATGTGTAGGATAGGTGGGAGCCTTTGAAGTGCCGGCGCCAGTTGGCATGGAGGCAACCTTGAAATACCACCCTTTGGTTCTCTGATATCTAACCGCGCCCCGTGATCCGGGGCCGGGACCCTGCATGGTGGGTAGTTTGACTGGGGCGGTCGCCTCCCAAAGAGTAACGGAGGCGCGCGATGGTGGGCTCAGGCTGGTCGGAAATCAGCTGTCGAGTGCAATGGCATAAGCCCGCCTGACTGCGAGACTGACAAGTCGAGCAGAGACGAAAGTCGGTCATAGTGATCCGGTGGTCCCACGTGGACGGGCCATCGCTCAACGGATAAAAGGTACGCTGGGGATAACAGGCTGATGACTCCCAAGAGTCCATATCGACGGAGTCGTTTGGCACCTCGATGTCGGCTCATCACATCCTGGGGCTGGAGCAGGTCCCAAGGGTATGGCTGTTCGCCATTTAAAGTGGTACGTGAGCTGGGTTCAGAACGTCGTGAGACAGTTCGGTCCCTATCTGCCGTGGGTGTTGGAGTATTGCGAGGATTTGCCCCTAGTACGAGAGGACCGGGGTGAACGTACCTCTGGTGTACCGGTTGTCGTGCCAACGGCATCGCCGGGTAGCTATGTACGGTCGGGATAACCGCTGAAAGCATCTAAGCGGGAAACCCACCTCAAAACCAGTACTCCCTATGAGAGCCGTGAAAGACCATCACGTTGATAGGCCGGGTGTGGACGTGCGGTAACGTACGGAGCTAACCGGTACTAATCGCTCCATTGGCTTGATACTTCATCTTCGTCACACAAACCTCGCCGACCAGAACAAGGCCTCGGCACATTCAGCAGTTCACTCTGGTAATCCTTCGCGCCAACACGCGCGAAGAAATCGCATCCGGCCTTCGATGACCTGGTGGTCATGGCGAGGGGCCTGCACCCGATCCCATCCCGAACTCGGCCGTGAAAACCCTCAGCGCCAATGGTACTTCGTCTCAAGACGCGGGAGAGTAGGTCGCCGCCAGGTCTTCAAAGCCCGGATCCAACACGCATCAGATCAACAACGACAAAAACCAAAAGGCGCGCCACAAAACAGCGCGCCTTTCCCGCTTCAAGACTTCATCGCGGGATGGAGCAGCCCGGTAGCTCGTCAGGCTCATAACCTGAAGGTCGCAGGTTCAAATCCTGCTCCCGCAACCATATCAAGCCCCGCTAACGCGGGGCTTTTTGATTCAACACCGAAACCGCTAAATCCCGATACGACCGACCGGCGTCATGATGATCTCGTCGAAGAAGTAGCGCCGTTCGCCATCGGGGTCCGCAAGTGGGTTGAACTCCTCGCTCTCTGCAACGCCGATGGCAAAGCGGCTGGCACCGTCATCTGTAACGAGCGGCAGGATCAGCCGGTAGGCGTAGTAGCTCGGCTTGCCGTCGCAGGTAACCGGGCCACGGCTGAATTCGGCGACTTCATCGCAGATGATCCGGCGATAGCGCTGGTTGGCGAACGCCGCCGTGGCCGGATCGAACGTCTCCTCGACCGTCTTGCCGCGCAGCGTGGTATTGAACAGCGCATTCAAATTCTCGCCCGAGAGCGAAAACTGGAAGCGGCCGTCCGGCAGCAGGACGATCAGCCAGATATCGGGCATCAGGCGCGCACGCGCCAGCTCAACCGGGTCAATCGCGGATTTGCGTGGCGGTCCGGCGTCACCCGTGCGCCAGCCCTGCCACAGATCAAGGAGGGCGCGGGGCTTGGCGCGGAGATCCGCCGCCAATATGTCGCCATCGATGTCCATGGCGCGGACAAAGGAAGGTAAATTCATCCTGCCACCTTCCAGAAAATCTGGCCCCCAGGCGCCATCCGTAACCGCAGAATAGGCTGCAAAAGTTGCAATGGCAAAGGTTCTGCAAGCCAAGGCGGTGGCTGAAAGCCGGGGCGATGGCGGGGTCGGGAACCAGCGGCAGGGGTTATCCCCAGATTTCCTTGGCAGCTCGCCTTCTGCCGAGGCGCTGCGGACCGGTGGACGGTGCAGGATCGATCTCGGCGGCGGGACGACCATAGAGCCAGCCTTGGCCGAGATCGACGCCGAGTTCGGCGAGGCATTTGTGCTGGTCCTCCTGCTCGACCATCTCGGCGACGGTCTTGATGCCGAGGCAGCGGCAGGTCGTCAGCACGCCCTGCACGATGGCCCGCTCGCGCAGGGATTCGGTGATGCTGCGGATATAGACGCCGTCGATCTTGACGTAATCCACGGTCAGCTGCTGGAGATAAGGAAGGGATGAGGCGCCGGCGCCAAAATCATCGAGGCAGACCGGATGCCCGCTGCCGCGCAGCTGGTCGACTGCCTGCGCCGCCTTCGGCAGGTCCTCGAGGCGCGCCGATTCGGTGATTTCCACGATCAGACGGTTGCGCTTGGCACCCAGCTGCTCGCCAAGCTTGGCGAACATGTCGAGAAAGGTATCGTTGAGGAGCGAGCGCGCCGACATGTTCACCGCAAGTTGCAGCGATCGGCTCTTGCCGTCCTCCTTGAGAATGCGCTGGATGGCGCCCTGGGTTACGGCAAGATCAAGCTCATGGATGATATTGATCTCCTCCGCGAACTTGACGTCCTCGAAGGGCGAGCGGCCGTCGGCGAAGCGCAGCAGAACCTCGTGATGATGAATGGCGCGATCCTTCAGCGCGACGATGGGCTGGAAATGCAGGGCAATGCGGTGCGCATGGATGAGATCGCGCATGCCGACAACGCGGCTCAGCGTCTCGGCCGTCATGCGCCGCAAGTACTCGGCTGCACTGGCACCCTCTGTCAGCCCGGCCGTGCCGTCGCGGCTGAAGCGCTCGACCACATAGGCGAGGATGCCTTCCACGTCGTCATCGGCCAGGGCCGAATCCTGGAAGGCAACGGTCCGGTCCGAGAGTTGCAGCTTGTCGGCATCGAGGTCGAAGCTGCGCCCAACCTCGGCGATGGCCGCCACGATGTCATCCGGTGATTCATCTTCGAGATGTGCCACGCCGAACTTGCCATCGCCCATTTGCGTCGCGGAATCGAGGTCCATCGCCCGCAGTTTCAACTGGGCGCCGATCTCCGCCAGCAACGCCCCGGCGCGCTCCTTGCCGAGCAGCCGCTCCAACTCGGCACTTTCGCAGATCTGCAGCAGGGTGAGGCAGGCCGAATTGCCGCCGGCGCGGGCGCGATGAAAGGCCTCGGTCGCCGATTGCGTGAACTCGGCTGCTTCCAGCAGGCCGCTGACCCGGTTGCGCGCCGGTGATCCGTTCTGACGCGGTACCGGCTGGCTGCCGATGGTAATGGACAGGAAATAGTGCGGTTCGTCGTGTAGCGCGCGATTGGTCGAGATCATGGCCGGCACCGCCGTCTCGCCGCGGCCGCGCAAGGCAATCGGCATGTCGCGGCGGCGCTGGCCGGGGTCCAGGCGGCCGAGGGTGGCGCGGAACAGGATAATATCGGCTGGATCGATCAGGCTGGCGAATGGCTTGCCGACAAGGTCGTCTGCATCGAGCCCAAGCGTCGAGCGGATGGCACCATTGGCCCAGGAAACTTGGCCCTGGGCATCCAGTTCGACCAGAATGTCGGCATGGGCGAAGGCAAAACCGACAAAGCGGTCGCGTTCTGCGCGCAGGCCTTGCGACGGCGCCGGCATGTTTCCCTCTTGCCCCTGTAGTGGAAACCCCGAATTGACCAGACGTGTCATGGCGCGAGAATGCTACATTTAGCTGTTAACCATTAATTTTTCGTCAAATTTCGCCGTATGGGTCGGTTCTGCCGCTCAAGCCGTACCGACTGGCAGTCGGCCTTGTCGCCCCGCGGGCGGCGCGCTATCCATGCTGATCCTGGGCAGGGGCCGGCGATCGGCCGCCGCCCGACCGGTCGGGGGGGCCAACCGCTTGACCAAGCAAGTTCTTTTGCAGGGGAGGGGAAGATGCATCACCTGTGGCAGTCACTGTTCCGGCCGATAAGGCGTGTCGCCGCCATCGTCCTGCTGTTTTCCGCGACCCTGCCCCTGCCGGCCCATGCGCAGGACGGCCAATCGCTGCTCGACGACATATTGGGGCGCGGGATTCTGCGGGTGGGGACGACCGGCGACTATCCGCCATTCTCCGAACTCGACCAGGCCAGCAATGTCTATCGGGGCTACGAGATCGACGTGGTGACCCAATTGGCCGCCGATCTTGGCGTCACGCTCGAATTCGTGCCGACCACCTGGGACACGCTCGCGGCCGGGATCCAGGCAGGAAAATACGATCTTGCCGCCTCCGGCATCACGCTCACCCTGGACCGGCTGAAGCAGGTCGGCTTCTCGAAGTCCTATCTCGATTCACCCCTGCTGCCGATCGTCCGCACGGAAGACGCCGGCAAGTACGCCGCCTGGCGCGACCTCGACCAGGACGGCATCCGCATCGCCGTGATGAGCGGGACCTCGGCGGAAGGCTCGGCCAAGGCCAATTTTGCCAAGGCCGAGATCGTCTCGATCACCGCACCCGCCCTCGACTACCAGGAATTGCTGGCCGGCAAGGTCGACGCCGCCATCACCGATACGGTCTTCATCAGGAAGGTGCTCGGTCAGTATGCCGACAAGATCGTCGCCGTCGATCCCGATCACTTCATCGAGGGCCAGCCCAATGCCATGATGACCGTGCGCGACGATACCGCCTGGCTCAACTGGCTCAACACCTGGGTCGAGATGAAGCAGCAGACGGGTTTCTTCGACGCACTTTTCGACAAGTGGATCGCCGACAAGTAATCGCGGTAGCGACCGGCGCCGCATCATGCGCGTTTCAAGACTGCTCTACGCGCCTGCCGCGGCGCTGCTGCTCTCGGGCTGCGGCAACTGGGCGCCGCTGCTGCCTGGCACGCCGGCAGGCGACAAGAATTTCTGGGCCCTCGTTTCCGGCCTGGAATACACGCTGCTGCTTTCCGTCTACACGATTGTCATCGGCTCGCTGATCGGGCTCATCGGTGCGGTGATGGCGCGCAGCCGGCGCGCCGTCGTCCGCCGGACGGTCTGGCTCTATGTGGAAGCCTTCCGCATGGTGCCGCTCTTCGTCCTTCTGCTGTGGATCTACTACGCCCTGCCGATCGCGATCGGCGAATTGCCGCCCGCGATCGCCGGGTTGCCGGGCCTCGATGCCCTCCGGCGCATGGAGCCCTTTACGGCCGCGATCATCGGCCTTTCGCTCAATGCCGGCGCCTTCCTGGTCGAGATCTTCCGCGCCGGCATCGAGAGTGTCAGGCGCTCGCAGATTGACGCCGGCATGGCCTTCGGCATGTCCCGCACGATGGTGATGCGGCGGATCATCCTGCCGCAGGCGGTCAGGCGCATGCTGCCGCCGATGACCAGCCAGTTCATCTCGATCGTGAAGGATTCGTCGCTTGCCGGGGTAATCGGGGTGATGGAGGTGACCCGCCGCGCCACGCTGTTGCAGACGCAGATCCTGCACCCGATGGAGATCTATACCTTCCTGACGCTCGAATACATGGTCATCCTCATCCTGCTGACGGCGCTCGCGCGGCATCTCGAGCGCCGCTATCCGCAGCACGGTTGAGGGGGCGTCAGCGCAGCAGCTTGTCGGCCCGGGCCATCGGCTCCTCGGCACTGTCGATGAGCGCCTGGATCGCGGCGCGGAGCTGCTCGCAGCGCAGCGCACTGGCCTGTTTCAGGATCTGCCGAACGGTCTGGTAGCGGGCATAGAATTGCACCAGGTCGACCGAGACCTCGCGCGGCAGGTCCTTCAGCCGATGGGCGTTGGCGGCGAAGACCGTGGCCTCGGGCAGCGCCATGTTGGCAAGTTGTGCCGTGGGGATCGGCAGGTCCTGGATGATGTGGGCGGTGACGGCCTGGGCGGATTCGGCGGCGCTGCGGATCGCCAGCACCTCGGCCAGGTAGAGGGCCAGGAGGGATTGCACCTCGCCCTGGCGTCTGGCCGCCGCCTGGCGGCGGCGGGCGCCGGCCCGCAGCAGGGCGATGATTCCGGCCAAGACCGCCAGCAGCACCAAGGGCAGCAGGGAAAGCCAGTTGCGCATCAGGTCGCGGTCGATGCCAACCGGCGCTTCGGCCGGGGCTTCGCTGATCGTGATGTCGTCGGCCGCGGCCATCTTCGCCCAGATGCCGAGGCCGCGTTCGCGGGCCTCGGTCTCGGCGGCGTCATAGCGGGCCGCACGCTCGCGCGCCACAGGGTCCTGGCTGGCGTTTTGGCGATGGACGGCAACCATGCCGCTCGCCAGCAGCGCCTCGGCCAGGTCGTCATCGCCGACCCGGCAGACACCGCTCAGATTTCGCGGATCGGTGCCACGGTCGAGCACGTCGCAATTGAGCCGCTCGCCCTCCATCAGTGCCTGCAGGGCGACGCGCGCTTCCGGCCCCATTGGCACGGTCATCATTGGCGCCGCGATGCCGTCGAGGCGAAAGACGATGTCGCCGATCGCGATCTCGTCGCCGTCAATCGCCTGGCCGGTTCCCTCGAGGGTGCCTGCGGCGACGGCGTCGAGTGGGGTGGCACCGACATCGCTCACGGGGACTGCCGGTGGAGGCGGCTGTGTCGGATTATTTTCCTGGGCAAGGGCGGGAAAAGCCAGGATCTGGGCGGCCAACAGGGGCGGAATCAGGCGGAAACGGCGTTCCATTTGCTTTTCCACGATTTTTTTGCTCTGCCGCCCTCTTGGTACTGAGGTGCCCGGTTCGCGTCAATGGACTTGACGGCAAACTGAATGATCATTCAAAATTTGAACAAGCATTCAGTCAGGAAAGAGGGCGCCCGAGTCATGGGAAATGCAAACGGCGAAAACCGAACCGGCGGGAACAGATATGACGCCATCGTCATTGGCGGGGGCCATAACGGCCTGACCACCGCCGCCTATCTCGCCAAGGGCGGCGAGGCGCAGGGCAAGAACAAGCTCAAGGTGCTGGTGCTGGAACGCTACCACAAGGTGGGTGGCGCGGCGATGTCGGAGGAGATCTATCCCGGCTTCACCTATTCCACCTGTTCCTATGTCTGTTCGCTGCTCAGGCCCGAGATCATCCGCTTTCTCGACCTGCCGCGCCATGGCCTGCAGGTGATTCCCTATGAGATCAATTCCTCGCCCAATCCGGAGGGCGAGGGGATCGTCACCTATTCGGACCACGACCGGACGCGGGAATCGCTGCGCCGGCATTCGATCAAGGATGCCGAGGCGTATGACCATTACGCGGCCGAGATCAGCCGGCAATGCCGCTTCATCAAGCCGCTCCTCATGGTCACACCGCCCGATCCGACACAGATCAATCCCTTCGCGCAGAACAAGATCAATCCCTGGGGCAAGCGCACCGACCTCGAGGGCCTCCTGAAGATCGCCGCCGAATTCGGCCGCATGGGCGAGAAGCAGATGTACGAGATCATCCGCTTCTGGACCATGTCGATCGGCGACTTCCTGGATGAATATTTCGAGACGCCGCGCTGGAAGGGCTTTGCCGCGGCCTCCTCGATCATCGGCACCGCGCTCGGCCCCTATTCGCCGGGCACGGCCTATGTGCTCTTGCACCACTACATGGGCGAGGTCGACGGCCAGATCGGCGCCTGGGGTTTTGCGCGCGGCGGCATGGGGGCCGTCTCGAAAGCGATCGCCTCGGCTGCGACCGAAGCCGGTGTCGAGATCCGCACCAATGCCGAGGTCGACAAGGTCATCGTCAGGAACGGCAAATGCGTCGGCGTCGCCCTCAGGAACGGCGAGGAAATCTATGCCCGCACCGTGGTCAGCAATGCCGATCCGAAACGGACCTATCTCAAGCTGATCGAAAAGTCGGATCTCGATGCGATCGATCCCGACATCCACGCCTATGCCACGAACTTCAAGATCCGGGGAAGTTCCGGCAAGCTCAATATCGCGCTCGACGGCCTGCCGCAATTCGCCGGGCTGCCGAAGGAATCGGCCTGGGGCACGGTCGATATCGGCGGCGATTTCGACTATATCGAGCGCGCCTTCGACGATTACAAATACGGCTCCTGGTCGAAACGCCCCTTCCTCGACATCGTCATTCCGACCACGGTCGATCCGACCATGACCCCGCCCGGCAAGCATTTCATGTCGGTCTTCGTGCAGTATGTGCCCTACAAGCTAGCCGAGCAGCCCTGGTCGCCGGAGATGAAGGCGGCGTTCGAGAAGGACGTGCTCGACACGATCGAGATGAATGCGCCCGGCTTCAAGAAGCTGATCCTGCACTGCCAGACGCGTACCCCCTGGGATATCGAGAACGAGGTGGGTCTGACCGAAGGCAACATTTTCCAGGGCGAACTGACACTCGACCAGATGCTGTTCAACCGGCCGTTCCCGGGCCTCGGCCAGTATCGCGGGCCGTTCGACGGCTTTTACATGTGCGGCTCCGGCACGCATCCGGGCGGCGGTGTCATGGGGGCGCCCGGCGCTAATGCGGCGCGAGAAATGCTCAAAGACTTCAAGCACGGGGTGGTGTGATGGCCGGGCAGACTCATTCGAAAGGTTATGACGTCATTGTCATCGGTGCCGGACACAACGGGCTGGTGACGGCAGCCTATCTGGCAAGGGCCGGGCAGAAGGTGCTGGTGCTGGAGGCCGGCGACCAGCCGGGCGGTACCGCACAGACACGGGAATTCGCGCCGGGCTTCCGCGTCTCGGCCGTTGCCCACATCCTGCAGGCGCTGCATCCGAAAGTCATCGGCGATCTCGATCTCGAGCGGCATGGGCTCAAACCCCATGCTAACCGGATCGGCACCTCGGCCCTGTTGCCGGGTGGCGGACGCATCGACATCACCGACGATCCGGTGGCAACCCATGATTCCATCGCCAAATTCTCGGCGGCCGACGCGGCTGCCTGGCATCCGCGCATGGAGCGGCTCAACCGAATCGCCGGCGCCCTCGGCACCTTCCTGACGAAGACGCCGCCCAGCCCGTCGCCCTCGGCCAATGATTTCCAGACCAGGCTGGCGCTCGGCATGTTCGCTCTGCAACTGCGCCTGATGGGCAAGAAGGACATGCTGGAGCTGTCCCGCATCCTCACAATCAACGTGGCCGATCTTGCCAACGACTTCTTCGAAAGCGACGTCGTGAAGGGCCTGCTGGGGTTCGAGGCGACGCTTGGCGTCTATCTGGGGCCACGCTCGCCCAATACGGTCTTCAATCTGCTCTATCGCCTCGCCACCCTGTCTCCGAAACATGGCCTCGGCGGGCTGCATTTGCCGCAAGGCGGTATGGGCGGTGTCATCGCGGCATTGGTCAAGGCGGCCGAGGCAAGGGGTGTCACCATCCGTACGCAGGCGCCGGTCGATCACATCCTGATTGAGCGGGAGCGGGCGGTCGGCGTCGTGCTGGCGAATGGCGAGGAGATCCGTGCCCCCATCATCGCCTCCAGCGCCGACCCGCAGCGCACCCTCCTCAAGATGGTGCAGCCGGGAAATCTCGACACCGAGTTCCTGCGGCGGATGCGGCATCTCCGCATGAATGGCTGCGTCGCCAAGGTGCATCTGGCCCTCGATGCCCTGCCGGGCGCCCTGGCCCAGGCGCAGGGCCGCATGGTGGTGGCGCCCTCGACCAATCACGTCGAGCGCGCCTTCGATTGCGCGAAATACGGCCGCGTCTCGGATCATCCGGCGCTGGAGATCGTCATCCCGACCCTTGCCGACCCGACCCTGGCGCCGAAGGGCAAGCACGTCGCCTCGATCCTCTACCAATACGCCCCCTACAAGCTGCGCGCGACGACGCCGGACGAGGCGCGGGCCCAGGTGCTGGATCGCACGCTGGCAACCCTGGAAGAAGTGGCGCCGGGCACACGTCATGCCGTGACGGCCAGCGAGGTCCTGGTGCCGCACGATCTGGAGTCGCGCTTCAACCTCTCGGGCGGCCAGTGGCATCACGGCGAGGTGACACTGGACCAGGTCTTTTTCCTGCGCCCCGCGGCATCGTTCCAGCAATACCGGATGCCGCTCCCGGGGCTCTGGCTCTGCGGCGCCGGCGCCCATCCCGGCGGCAATGTTTCGGGTGCTGCGGGTGCCAATGCCGCGCGGGAGATCATCAAGGATTTGAAACAAGGTCACGCCAACCGGGGGGCCGCCTGATGACCCACGTTCAACACCTGAAGCCCTTCCTCAAGAAGACGCCGTTCTACGAGCCGATGTCGGCGCTGATGCATGGGGCCGGCTGGATCCGCTGGCAGGGTTATTATTCGCCCGCTTTCTACGATTCCGTGCAGTCCGAGTATTTCGCGGCCCGCAATGGCGCCACGGTCTATGACGTCTCGCCGCTCATCAAATATGCGATCAGGGGGCGGGATGCCGCAAAATTCGCCAACTACCTGGTGACGCGCGACCTCGGCAAGATCAAGCCGATGAATGCGGCCTATACCGCCTGGTGCGACGATGACGGCCGCATGATCGAGGAAGGCACGATCTTCCGCCTGGGCGAGAACGAGTTCCTGCTGAATGCCGCCCTGCATCAGCTCCATTGGCTGCATGAAAGCGCCTACGGCTTCGCGGTCGAGATCGAGGAAGTGTCCGAGCAGTTGGCCGGCCTGTCGCTGCAGGGCCCGACCTCGCGGCTTATTCTCGAACAACTGGGCGTGCAGGGGATCGGAAAGCTGCCGCATTTCGGCATCCTCGAGACGACGATCGACGGCAAGTGGCTGCGCATCGACCGGGCGGGTTTCACCGGCGATCTCGGCTACGAGATCTGGGTCAAGCCGCAGGATGCGCTCTGGCTGTGGGAAAGTCTGTTCCGCATCGGCGATCCCTACAAGATTTCGCCCATGGGCGGCCATGCACTGGAGATGACCCGCATCGAGGCCGGCTTCATCCTGGTGGACGTCGATTACATCGGTGCGCATCATGCGCTGCGCCCGACCCAGCGCGTCTCGCCCTTCGAAGCCGGAATCGGCTGGGCGGTGGCCCTCAAGAAGGACTCATATTTTGTCGGCAAGCGGGCGCTGCAGAAGGAAAAGGCGCAAGGGACCTCGCGCTTCATCCTGTCGGGCGTGGAAATCGAGGGACGCAAGCCGGCGCCTGGCGCCTTCCTCTATGCCGATCAGAAGGGGACGAAGGAACTGGGCCTCACCACCTCGGCCATGTGGTCGCCGCTTCTGAAGAAGAACCTGGCCTTTGCGCAGCTGCCGGCGGCCTATGCCAAGCCGGGCACTGAAATGTGGATCGAAATCTGGTATCCGAAGGAAAAGAAGATCGAGCGCAGCATGGTACGCTGCTGGACGCGGAACCGGATGTTCTTCGACCCGCCGCGCAAAAAGGAGATCGTGTGAGCCACGTCGTCTTCACAGTTCTCGAGCCATGGCCCGCTTTTGCGGGTCATGGCGTCTAGGGCAGGTGCAGCCGCGCCATGGCGAGAAACGCGCCGATCCGCAGCAACCGCCGCCGGGAGCTGATCGAAGCGACGATCAAGGTGATCGCACAGCACGGCTATCACGGTACAACGGTCAGCCGGGTCGCCAAGGCGGCCGGCGTCTCGGTCGGCCTGATGAATTTTCACTTCGAAAGCAAGGACAAGCTGTTCGAGGCCGTCTTCCGGCATCTGGAGGATGAGTATCAGCAGGTCTGGGACGCCCGCATCGCGGAATCGGAACAGGCCCCATGGCCGCTCCTGAAAACCATGATCGCGACCTATTTCGACCGCGACGTCTTCAACAACGAGCGGCTGAATGTCTGGTTCGCCTTCTGGTCCGACCCCGGATTGCGGGACAAGTTCCGCGAGGCGGCGACGGCGGTCGAGCGGCGCTATGTGCAGCGGCTGGAGTTCCAGATGTATTACCTGATGGAATTCCACGCCCATCCCGATTGGGCGGCGCGCAACGTGACCTCCGCCCTCTCGGCCATGATTGACGGGTTCTGGCTGCAGGCGCTGCTTTATCCGAAGAAGTTCAAGGCCAAGGATGCCATCGCGACCTGCATTTCGTTCGTCAGCACGGTCCTTTACTATCACCAGTACAAGCGCGAGCTGAAATCGTTCCAGCGCGAGCGGGAGGGTGCGTTCGTGGAAGAGGATGTCGGTATCGGCGCCATGGTGGGGGAGGGCAGGGATGAGGCTGAAGGATAAGGTGGTCCTGGTCACCGGCGGGACGACCGGAATCGGCTTTGGCATCGCGCACCGCGCGGGGCGCGAAGGTGCCCGCCTTGCAATCGCCGGGCGCGATCCGGAGAAGGGCAGGAGTGCCGCACAAAACCTCGGCGGCGACGGCATCGAGGCCGTCTTCCTGCGCCGCGACGTCGGTGTCGAGACCGAGGCAGAAGCGCTGGTCGCAGAGGTGGTCGCCAGGTTCGGGCGTCTGGATGTCGTGGTCAACAATGCCGGCGCCGGCGCCCGGCGCTGCGGCGTCGAGAAGGATGACAGGCCCGGCGAACGCCTCAACAAGATCCTGGCGGCCAACCTGCATTCGGCCTATTTCGTCGCCGCCTATGCCATGCCGGCGCTGCGTGCGGCCGGTGGCGGTGCCATCGTCAACATTTCCTCGACCGCGACCTTCCACGGCAATTGGGGCAGCTATGGTGTGGCCAAGGCGGCACTGGAATCCCTGACACGGGCCCAGGCGACGGAAGGCGCGCCGCATGGCATCCGGGCCAACGCCGTTTCGCCGGGTTGGATCAGGACCGAGACCACGGGTGGCAGCGGTGCCCCGGCCGAGTGGGAAAAGGGGGCCTCGCTGCTGGGCCGCATGGGAACACCCGACGAAATCGCGCGGGCGGTCATCTTCCTGGCGTCCGATGACGCGTCCTTCGTGACCGGGTCGGTGTTGGTGGTGGATGGCGGCCTGACGATCACGGATTATCCATCCTTGCCCTATCTCGACGCCGCCGGGGCGTGGAAACTGTTTCCGGGCACGATACCGGCGGCGGATGCGTAGGCGCGGCGCTGCCGGCTGGAACCCTCATCCAGATTTGGCGTTGGGCAATCTGGTTACTGGCGGGACCGCAGAATTCGACATTTGCTGCCGAGATTGGCTAAAACAACGGGTCGCAATAGATCTCCGGAGCCGTTGTCAGAATGCACGCCCCAAATCCGCGCCGACCGGCCGTCATCCTGATCAGTGCCGTCCTCCTGATGCTTTCCGGCCTGGGCATGCCCATGCTCGGAGCCGCGCCAGCGACGGCCCAGACCATTCCCGGAATGACGCCTGTCGACACGGGGACCGCGGAAGCGCCGGCGCAGGACCCTGCCGCCGATACCCAGCAGCTGATTGATTCGCTGAAGGATCCGGAGAAGCGAGAACTTCTGCTGCGGCAGCTCGAGTTGTTGAAGGCCGCCCAGGAACTGGAACAGAGCGCATCCGGTTCGGGCAATTCGGCGCCACCGGAGGAACAGCCGGCCAGTGCTGACGAGACATTGGCCGAGAAACTTTCCGGCTGGACCGGTCAGACGGTGGCGCCATCCGGCGAGAGCGTCCCTCTGCCAGGTAGCGGCACATTGGTGGCGCTCGACGGCATGGTGGGCGAGATCCGCTCCAATCTCGAAGAATCATGGCGTTGGGTGGGGGGGCTTGCCGACGAGATCGGGCAACTCGACCAGATCGCCCATAGTCCGAAATTCCGTGCCTTCTGGGCCTCGCTTTCCTGGGAGTTGCTGGTCATCCTGGTGGGCGCCAGCTTGGTCGGGGCATTTGCCCATTTTCTGCTGCGGCGGCCGGTGCAACGCCTGCTGGGTCATGCGCGTACGGTCACGCGCCTGGTCTGGCGCAGCGCGCTTGGCGTGGTGCTGAAACTGCTGCCGGCAGTATTGTTCGGCTTGACCGGCTATGCATTGGTGATTGCCTTCGATCTGGGCGCCACGCCAAGTATCGTCGCTATGGCCCTGATCAATGCGCAGACGGCGGTGCTGCTGATCATGGCGGTCGGCGGGCTCGATATCGCGGCTGCACGCGGGCGCATCATGCCCGACTGGTTCACCGACGAGGCGGCGAACTTCCTGCGCGCGTCGGTCCTCCATCTTGCCATCACCCTGAGTTACGGCGTGATGATGATCGAACTGGCCGGGGCGATGGGCGTCGACGAGGCGCTCATTCGCCTGCTGGTGCATATCGTCGGGTTTGTGACGATCGTGATCGCGCTCTACACGATTTACCGGCTGCGCCGCATCCTGGCCCTGCACGATCAGGTGCAGGCGGCACAGGAAATCGAGGCCCTTGCCGCCGGGGCCGACAATGCAGCCGCCGCCCTGGCGACACGATCCCTGGCCAAGGCCGAGAACTCGCTGCGGCGCAACTGGTCGAGCTTCGCCACCCTGGGCGTGCTTGGTTTCTACCTGCTCTGGATGATGGCGCCGGTTGCACTGCTTCTCTTTGCGCTCAGGGGGGCAATTCTCAGTATCCTGCTTATCATTCTCCTGCGGGTGGTCGTTCGCCTGATCAAGCGGGCCTTCAAGCGATATTTTGCCGATGAGGGCCGCCTGGGCTGGTGGCATAGCGGACCCTGGCACCGGGTGCAGATCTATCTGGACATTCTTCGGCGTGCCGTGGTCGCATTGCTGACGGTCCTTGTCGCCATCCTCCTGCTGCAGATTTGGGGGGTCGATTTCCTGGCCTGGCTCACCGCGCCGATCGGGCAGAGGATCGTCGGCAGCGTGATGACGATCGGGCTGTTCGTGATTGGCGGAATCGTGCTGTCGGAGCTGTTCAGCATTGCGGTGGAAAGCCACTTGCAGAAGCGCAGCGCCGATTATTCGGATCTCTCACGCCGGTCGCGCGCGCGCACCCTGCTGCCCCTGCTCAGGAATGTCGTGCGCGTGACGCTGGGGACCATCATCACCCTGCTGATCCTGGGGGAGATCGGCATCGAGATCGGGCCCCTTCTGGCAGCCGCCGGCGTCGTCGGTCTGGCGGTTGGCTTCGGCGCCCAGACCCTGGTCAAGGATATCATCACCGGCATCTTCATCCTGGTCGAGGACACCATTGCGGTTGGCGATGTGGTCGATCTGGAAGGCAATAGCGGCGTGGTCGAGAGCATGACCATTCGTACCGTGCGCTTGCGTGATCAGGCCGGCACGGTGCATACCGTGCCGTTCAGCGCCATCACCAAGGTGATGAACATGACCCGCGACTTCTCCTATGCCGTGTTCGACATCTCGATCGCCTATGACCAGGACATCCGGCAGGTGATGGAGGTGATCCAGGCGGTCGCGGCCGACCTCCGGAAGGACCCCAGGCTGTCGCGCGACATTCTGGAGCCGATCGAGATCCTGGGTGTCGATCGCTTTGCCGATTCCGCCGTCATCATCAAGGCGCGCATCAAGACCAAGCCGATCCGGCAATGGGAAGTGGGGCGCACCTTCAACTGGCGCCTCAAGGAAGCGTTCGACGCCGCCGGCATCGAGATTCCGTTTCCGCAGCGGACCATGCATATCGTGCAGCCGAAGAAGGGGCGGGACGACGCCGCGCCGTCGGATGCGCTGTCCCCCGGGGCGGAACCGCCGCTCAGCGAAGCGTGAACAACTCGCGGGTGCCGGCAATGCCGCGCAGGGCGTGGCAGCCGAGGGAGCGCAGCTGCGATCCGTCCAGGCGTGCGGCGATGGCATCCGAGAGCAGCAGCGGTGTGCCGATCTCCTGGCATTTCTGTTCCATGCGCGCGGCGGCATTCACCGCCGGGCCGATGACGGTGAAATCGAGCCGGCCGACACCGCCGACATTGCCGTAATGCACGTCGCCGAGATGCAGGGCGAGATCGAGCGCCATGGCGTCGGGCGCCGTCTCCCGCAGCTGCACATTGGCGGCCAGCGCATCCCGGGCGGCGGCCAGGGCGCCGGCGCAGGCGGAGGCTTCCGAACTGCCCTCGACCGGGAAAACGGCGAGCAGCCCGTCGCCCATGAATTTCAGCACCTGGCCGCCATGCGCCTCGATCGGGGCGACCAGCCGGTCGAAATGGCGATCGAGCGAGGCGAGCAGGTTCTCGGGCGGCAGCGTTTCGGCAAGCGCGGTAAAGCCGCGCAGATCGGCATAGAGGATGGCAGCACGGATGGCGCGCAGGTCGCCGCGCGTCGTCGTGCCGCCCAGTACGCGCCGCGCCGCGTCGCCGCCGAGATAGGTGGTGAGCAGGTCCTGGGCGAGGGTGGCGAAGACGCGCCCCTGGATCGCGGCGGAAAGATGCGGCAGCAACCGGTCGAAAGCCTGCTTGTGCGCCGGCGTCCAGCCCGCCGCATGGTCGCAGCAGGCGGTGATGATGAAGCCGAGGGGTTCCGCCGGGTGCTGTGCCGATTCGAGCAGCGCGAAGGGGATGAGGCGCGCGCTCCAGGCGCTGTAGCCCCGTGCCGCAAGGTCGCGGAGGATGTCGAAATCGAGCATCGCCTGAGGTCCGCTAAGCGGCCTGAACAGCTGGTACTCGTTGTGGGTGATCATGTAATGGATCGGCGAGCGCTGATAATCCGCCGGCATGGCGGCGTGCTGGTATGTTTCCCGCGTCACCAGATCCGCCTGGCGTTCGTAGATATATCCTTCTGCCCGGATCAGCGGATTGAGCAGCCGAACACCGAGATAGACGCGGCCGACATGGAAGTCATGGGCATTGAGCTGCCGCACGAAGCCGGCCAGGATCGCCTCGACCGGCATGCCGGCAAGACCGGCCTCCGCCAGCCAGTGCGGGAGATCGTCGAGCGGTTGGGCCGGGGCATGGTCGGACATGGGCCAGATCCTGCTGGGCTGGCCGGGCTTTGGCAAGACGGTCAAGAGAAACGGCGCCGCACCCTGTTGGGCACGGCGCCGTTCAGCGCGGTACTGTAGTCCGGTTTACCCGCTGATGCCGGGCATCAGCTTGGCTTCCTCGGCGCGGCCCCTGGCCAGTTCGTCAAGGGTGAGGTCGACCGCCTCTTCGAACTTGGCGAGGGTCTCGTCGAGGCAGGCCTTGTCGTGGCCGGCCGAGATGAACCAAGGCTCGCGGCTGTCGGGTTCGCACATGACGCCCATGTCGATGAGATAGCCGGCCATGGTGTCGTAGAAGGTGTAGTCCGAGAGCTTCCAGTTGCGATAGGTGGTCGGCGCCTCGGCCGAGAAGAACAGGCCCGACATCGACTGATGGCCGGTAAAGCTGTGGGGAATACCGCGCTTGGAGAGAACCTTGCGCATGCCGTCCTGCATGGCCTGGCCATAGGCGGCGATGTTCTTCAGCGCGTCGGTATCCTTGAGGATGGTGAGCGTCGCCTCGGCGGCGGCGAGGCTCATCGCCTGGGCGGTGTAGGTGCCGCCATGAGCGACACCCTTGCCATACTTGCGCATGATCTCCTCGCGGCCGCCGATCGCCGAGATCGGATAGCCATTGGCCATCGCCTTGGCGACGGTGAAGATGTCGGCCTGGATACCGTAGAGTTCCTGCGCGCCGCCCTTGGCGACGCGGAAGCCGGTCTTCACTTCGTCGACGATCATCAGGACATTGTATTTGGTGCACAGTTCGCGCACCGCCTTGATGAATTCCGGCTTCGAGGGGATGCCGCAGCAATTGCCGAGGATCGGCTCGATGAGGACGGCGGCGATGGTGTCGTGGTTCTTCTTCAGCACGTCCTCGAGGCGCTGCGCGTCGTTGTACGGCACCTGCCAGAACAGCTGGCGCACCAGCTGCGGGATGCCCTGGCCATAGGTGATGACGCGCGGATCCTTGGACTGGTCCTTCATGTCATCCGGGTCCGCGGTCCACATGGTGGCGTCGAACAGGCCGTGATAGGAGCCCTCGAAGGTGACGTAATTGTCCTTGCCGGTATAGCCGCGGGCAAGGCGCAGCGCCGCCATCACCGCCTCGGTGCCGGAATTGGAGAAGCGCACCAGATCGGCCGCCGGCATCATCTCCTTGATCAGCTTGGCGACGGTGACTTCCTTCTCGGTGCCGAGCGCATAGACCGTGCCGACCGGCTGCGCCTCGCGCGCGGCGGCATCGACCGTGTCATGGCAGTGACCGAGGATCGCCGGGCCATAGCCGAGGCGATAGTCGATGTATTCGTTGCCATCGATGTCCCAGAGGCGCGCACCCTTGCCGCGCTTGACGAAGATGGTGTTGTCGTCGCCCCAATAGCGGAAATTGGAGCTGACGCCCAAGGGCATGTGCTTGACCGCTTCCTGGAAGTGCGCCCGGCTCTTGTCCAGATTCCGGCGCTCGGTCTTGATCGTCGACATGATGAAAAATCTCCATGAATACAATGAATTGCGGGCTTCTCCCGCGCTCCGGTTGGATGCCGATTCCCAGCTCGTCACCGTCCGGTCATTGAATGTTTGTATAAAAAATCTATCATGAGGTTGGGGAATGCTCAAGATCGCTGAATGAGTATTTAATATTGCGGGTGCAGCAAATTGAGAGATATCATGCACTTAATCGATTCGGGGTGGGATCGATTCACGGGGTTTGCCTAATTTAATTACCGATCGCCTGAAGGGAGGCATTGCCGATGGCCAAGGCCGAAGCGGCCAAGGAAGTTCGCCGCAAGCAGTTGATCGATGCCACCATCCGCGCCATCGGACGCGTCGGCTATGCGAGTGCCACGCTGACCCATGTGGCATCCGAGGCCGGTCTCTCGCCCGGTATCGTCAATTTCTACTTCAAGTCGAAGGAACAGCTGCTGATCGCCACGCTGGAGCAGATCGCCGAGGAGTATTCGGCCTTCTGGCAGGCGGCGATCAACAAGGGCAAGGTCTCGCCGGCGGCGGGCCTCGAGGCGATGATCGAGGCCGACTTTCATCCCACCGTCTGCAACGTTGAGAAGGTCTCGATCTGGTACGCCTTCTGGGCCGAGGCGCGCAGCAATGCCAGCTATCACGACGTGGTCAACAACCTGGAGCAGGATTACCTCGCCCAAACCGAGACGCTGTGCCAGCGCATCATCCAGGAAGGCGGCTATGGCGATGTGAATGCACGCGACGTCGCCATCGGCCTCAACGCCATGATCGATGGCATGTGGTTCGACTGCCTGATGGAGCCGAAGACCTTCAACCGCCAGGAAGCCAAACGCATCTGCCGGCTCTATCTCGCCTCGGTCTTTCCGGCGCATTTCTCCGGCGGCAGCAGAAAGGCGAAGGGCGACAACGATAATGCCGTTGTCGTGGCGCTCGATCAGGAGGCGCAGGGGCGCCAGGCACATCGCGCACGCATTGCCGCCGCCCTGCGCAAGCGGCTGGAACCGGTCGGCCAATTGCGCCGCGAGGTGCTGGCCGCCAGTACCGGTGTCTCGGTGAAGATCCTGGAAAGCTGGCTCGACGGTCGCGCCGAACCCAATTCCTGGCAGATGGGGCGCCTCATCGTCGCCACCGACGCCCAGCTCTGGTTCGACATCTACGGCCCCATGCACGAGGAAGCGCAACGCCATTTCGAAGCCCGGCTGGCAAGCGCCCAGGAACAGGCCATCCGCGAGCGTGCCGCCCTGGCGGCGCTCGCGGGCAAGAAGGACGCGTAGTTTTCGCAAGGAAAGCGGGGGCATTCATCCAGATCATGCCGCTCCAACAAGATTGGCGGGCTGAAAGGATGGTTTCTCGCGCGTTTCGTCTGGACAAGCCGAAAGCAAGTCGGGAATTCTCCGGCGCGCAGGATGACGTGCGAGAAGGGAATTCCGGTGGCCCACAAACTTGACCGGCTGCTGCGGCCGAAGAGCGTTGCCCTGGTGGGAGCCAGCCCCAAGGAAGGCAGCGTCGGGCGCGGCATGATCACCTCGACCGCGATGCCGGGGACACCGTCGAGGGTCTATTTCGTCAATCCGGGATATGACGAGATCGACGGCCAGAAATGCTACAAGTCGCTCAGGGCCCTGCCGGAGGTGGTCGACCTTGCCGTGCTGGGGATCGCCAATGCGCGGCTCGAGGCGGCGCTCGACGAGGTGATCCAGTGCGGCATCGGCGCCGCCACTATCTTTGCCAGCGGCTATGTCGAGAACGATGCAGAGCCCAGGCTGACCGCGCGTCTTTCCGCGAAGGCCAAGGCGAACGGGATCGCGATCTGTGGCGGCAATTGCATGGGCTTCTACCACATGGATTTTGGCCTGCGCGTTTGCGGCTTTCCGCCGCCGGCCTGGATCAGGAAGGGCAATGTCGCCTTCCTCACGCATTCCGGTTCCGCCTTTTCGGCGCTCTGCCACACTGATCGACGTTTCGGATTCAGCCTCGCCGTCTCGGCCGGGCAGGAACTCGCAACCAATGTCGCCGACTACCTCGACTTCGCGCTCGACATTCCGGCGACCAAGGTGGTTGGGCTGTTCCTCGAAACTGTGCGCGACCCGCAAGGCTTCAAGGCGGCGCTGGCCAAAGCGCAGCGGATGGGTATCCCGGTCGTGGCGCTGAAGGTCGGCCGCACGGCGGAAAGTGCAGCTCTTGCCGTGTCACATTCCGGCGCAATCGCCGGCAATCACGCCGCCTATCAGGCCCTGTTCGAGCGCTATGGCGTGATCGAGGTTGCCAACATGGATGACCTCGTCAATGCGCTGCATCTCTTTTCCGGCGAGCGCAAACTCGCCCCCGGCGGCATCGCCACGATCCATGATTCCGGCGGCTTCCGCGAGCTTGTGCTGGATCTGGGGCTAGAGACCGGCGTGCCCTTCGCGAAGATCGCAAGGGAGACCGAAGCGAAGCTGGCGTCACGACTGGATTATGGGCTGGAGCCGATCAATCCGCTCGACGCCTGGGGTACCGGCAATGATTGGGAGGCGATCTTCGAGGATTGCCTGCAGGCCCTGGTCGACGACCCCGACACGGCCCTGGCCAGCTTCTGCGTCGAGGCGCGCGACGGCTATTTTCTCAGCGCCAGTTATGCCGATGTGCTGCGGCGCGTCGCGCAACGCACGACCAAGCCCGTCTTCTACACGACCAATGTCGGCAGTAACGCCAATCTGGACCTCACCACCAGACTTGCCCATGACGGTGTGCCGGTGCTCTCCGGCGTTGCCTCGATGCTGCGGGTAGTGAAGGCCGCCATGGCGCAGCGCGACCGGGCGGCGCTGGTTGATGATCCGGCGGCGACGGCGCCGCAAGGCCTGCGCGCGAAATGGCAGCAGCGCCTCGGAACCGGCGATCTCTCGGAGGCCGAGGCGCTTGATCTCCTCGCCGATTACGGCGTGCCGGTCGTGGCACATTTCTTTGCCGAAACTGAAGCGGAAGCCATCGCTGCCGCCGACAAGGCCGGTTATCCAATCGTCCTCAAGACAGCGATGCCGGGCATCCTGCACAAATCCGACGTGGGCGGCGTGAAACTTGGCCTCGCCGATGCGGCGGCGGTAAGGGCCGCCTATGCCGACCTTGCCAATCGCCTGGGGCCACGGGTCCTTGTCATGCCGATGGCAGGGAAGGGGATCGAGATTTCCTTCGGCATGACTCGCGACGAACAATTCGGCCCCGTCGTCATGGTCGGCGCCGGCGGTGTTCTCATCGAGATGATGAAGGACCGGCGCTTCTCCCTGCCACCCTTCGGCCCCAAGGAGGCGCGCTGGCAGATCGACAGACTCTCGCTGCGACCCCTGCTCGACGGCAAACGCGGCGCCAGGCCGGCGGATATCGACGCGCTGTCGCGTGCCTTCGCTGCCTTCTCGGTCATGGTCGCCGACCTCGAAGGGTTGGTGAGCGAGATGGATGTCAACCCGCTCATCGTCAACGAAAGCGGCGCCGTCGCGGTGGATGCGCTGGCTGTGAAGAGGTAGCCGGCGGGAAAATGCGGATACCCGGGTCAAGCCCGGGCATGACGACCTCATTCATATGTTCGTCATTGCCGGGCTTGCCCCGGCAATCCACAGCCTGCCGCAAGTGCCTGCTTACGCTGCCTCGCGGTTGAGCGGCTGGCACATGCAGTGGACGCCGCCGCCGGCCCAGGTGAACATGGTCATGTCGGGGTCGTAGACCTCGAAACCGTTGGCGCGGAGCTTGGCATTCAGGTCCTTGGCGCCTGAGGTGGAGAGGATGCGGTCCTTGCCCAGGGCCACCACGTTGCAGCCCAGGGCCATCGTCTCCTTGAAGGTCGCGGGGATGATTTCGATCTTCTTCGCCTTCAGGAAGTCGATGACGTCGTCCTCGGTGGTGTCGAGGCAGACGGCCGCCACCTTCTCGTTCAGCATGCAGACCATGAGGTCAATATGGACGTAGAACTGGTCGATCGGTGCAAACTTCACCTCCCAGCCTTCATCCTTCATCCAGCCGGCG
Organism: Dongia mobilis; assembly: GCF_004363235.1. Taxonomy (GTDB): domain Bacteria; phylum Pseudomonadota; class Alphaproteobacteria; order Dongiales; family Dongiaceae; genus Dongia; species Dongia mobilis. Next base: position 300,930 of record NZ_SNYW01000009.1, on the reverse strand, counting down.
ATCTGGCGGGCCGAGATTTCTTCCGAGCGATGGTCGGTATAGCCGATGAGGGCAGTGTTGTGGGCGATGACGTTGAAATCGCCGCCCTCGAAATTGCCCGAGCTCACCATGTCGTAGATCGGGATCTCGTTGTCGAGGTAGAAGCGGAGGCACGAGGCATATTCGCCGCGCCGGCGCGGATTGGCCATCTGGCAGATGACGGCGCCATAGGGCGTCATGAACGATGAATCGCGGGCATAGACCTGATAGGGGTTGTGCTCGTCCAGCGGCAGGAAGTGGCAGTTGACCCCAGCACTCTCATAGGCCGAGACCATCTCGCGGTGCTGGCGCATGGCGACCTGCTTGTCGAACTTGTAGCCCTTGCGGAGGGTGTCGCGGACGAGCGCCGACCAGGCGGCATTCTCCAGCCCCATCCAGCGGAAACCCTCGGCCGGGCCGAGCAGCACGTCCTTCAGCACGCCGAAATCGTTGGTGAGGTTCCACTTTTTCATCACCGGTGTGCCGCCGCCGACGACGCGGCCGCGGAGCGCGGTCTGGTTGCTGTTCATCTGCCTCTTCCCCGGAACTGGTTGAATGGATGGCGGGAGGATAACAGCCGGCTGGCCCTCGGCCCATGGAGTATTGGTCGAAGCTTCGGTGACTTCAGGTCACCGAAGCCGCCTGTTCGGCACCCATTTCCCGCTCCAGCCAGTCTGCGAAGGCGCGGGCGGCGGGGGTAACGAGGTCCGGCAATACGATGAAATAGGCGCCGAGATGCTCGATCGATTGCCGGAAGGGGCGGACGAGCTGGCCCTGGGCGAGATCGGCCCCGGCGGTGATGCGGTCGGCAAGGCACAGCCCCATTCCCTGCCGGGCGCCGGCGAGGAGCAGGTTGAAATCCTGGAAATAGATGGTGCGCGCCTGCTCGAACCCGGCAACGCCGGCGCGTTCGAGCCAACGGCGCCAATTGGCGCCCGCCGGGTCGTCGAGCAGCAGTGTCTCGGCCAGGAGATCGGCCGGGTCGCGCAGCCGTTCCAGAAGAGGCGGCGCGCAGACCGGAAACGAGCCGACATGGGAAAGCAGCCGCGCCGTGCCATCGGCCCAGACTGGCTCGCCGAAACGGATGGCGAGGTCGACGCCACCATTGACGCCGTGGGCACCCAGAACGTCGTCGCCCGAATTTGCCGAAAGCAAGGACAGGCGCAGACCCGGTGCCGCTTCGGTGAAGCGGGCGAGGCGTGGGATAAGCCATTTTTCGGCGAGGGCCGATGGCACGGCCACGCGCAACTCGCCGGCAATCGCATCGCCCTCGATCCGCGCGATGGCATAGCCCAACTGGTCGAAGGCATCGGTTGCGGCGCGCAGCAAGCGGGCGCCCTGGTCGGTCAGGGCGAGCCGGTTTCCGTTGCGCCGGAACAGGGCGACACCCAGCTGCTCCTCCAGATGGCCGATCTGTTTCGAGACGGCGCCATGGGTGACGCCGAGCTCGTCCGCGGCGCGGCCCATATGCAGGTGGCGGGCGGCGGCCTCGAAGGTGCGGAGCGCGTTGAGGGGTGGTAGATGGCGTTTCTGCAAGGTGCTGTCCGTGTCCGGCCTGGCCCGATGGTGGGGGGAAATCGGAATTCTGTCCAGAATTGCGTCTGCAATCATGCCCTTTGTGAGGCAGGTCACAGGATTCCCGTGTAGAATGCCTGTGCGAGGCCGGGGTGTAGTGCTAAATTCCCCTTCGACCGACGCGGACGGGCGCCGGGCTTTCATATTCATTCCAGATGGGAGTCTATCATGATTGCGCGTAGCCTGATCGCCGCTGCCGCGGCGCTGATGATTTGTGCTGCCCCGGCGGGTGCCGCGTCGGGCGTCAATGTGGGGTCGCTGAGCTGCAAGGTTTCCGGCGGCGTCGGTTTCATCTTCGGCTCGTCGAAGTCGATGAACTGCGTCTTCAGCCGCGTCGACGGCACGGCAGAGGTCTATAACGGCGATATCGACAAGTATGGTGTCGATATCGGCTTCACCTCGGAATCGCACATGATCTGGGCCGTTTTCGCGCCGGGCAACATCGCGCCGGGCGCCCTTGCCGGCAATTACGGCGGCGCCACCGCCGATGTGGCGGCGGGCCTCGGCCTTGGTGCCAATGTCCTGGTCGGCGGCAGCAACCAGCAGATCGCACTGCAGCCGGTCAGCGTCACCGGCAATGTCGGCCTCAACGTGGCCGCCGGTGTCGCCCAGATTTCGTTGCGTCCGGGCATCTGATCCGGGTCGGCCGCAATTCAGGGCTGGCGGAATCTATTCCGAAAGCGCGGGGCCGCGACCATGTCGCGGCCCTTTTTGCATGGGCAACATGAGATCTGCGCCGGGTGAATTAGCAAATTCTTACGTTTCGCTCAGGCCGGCCGGCAATGTAGAGACAGCCGCGATTTAGAGCCACGATAATTCGGAGCCATGAAGACCATGTACAACCAGCAGATACGGATCGCCGCCACCCTGGGGGCGATCGCCCTCGGCTTCGCCGCAATGGCAAAGGCCAATGCCGACGACCAGGTGGAGCGCGGGCGCTACCTTGCCAACATCATGGATTGCGGCGGCTGCCACAATACCGGTGCGTTCACCCCGGAACCCAATCTCAAGACGCCGCTTTCCGGCTCGATGATCGGTTTCGAGATTCCCGGCATGGGGATCTTCTATCCGCCCAATCTGACGCCGGACGAAAAGTCCGGGCTCGGCTCCTGGAGCGAGGACGAGATCATTGCTGCCTTCACCAAGGGAGAACGCCCGGACGGCCGCATTCTGGCGCCGGCCATGCCGTGGATATCCTACGGTCACATCACGCCGGACGATGCGCGCGCACTTGCCGTCTATCTCAAGAGCCTGGAGCCGGTGGAGCACCAGGTGCCCGGCCCGGTCGGGCCCGGCGAAAAGGCGCCGGCTCCCTATATGACGGTGAAGATGCCGGAGTGAGATGGCCGGCGCGATGTTGTCGTCATGCCCGGGCTTGACCCGGGCATCTGCGCCGACTGACCAAGATCAATTCGTTGCGGACTGATCCCCGGGTCAAGCCCGGGGAAGACAATATCCAGGATTCTGAATTCTGCGCTTGTTCCGTTACGTCCGGTATTTCACGCCCGGCAGCACGCAGAGCATCTCGTAGAGCAGATTGGCGGCCAGCAGCGCCGTGTTGCCGGTCGGGTCATAGGGTGGCGAAACCTCGACCAGGTCGCAACCCACCAGATTGAGTCCGCGGCAGCCGCGGATGATCTCGATCCCCTGGATGGTGGTCAGGCCGCCGATTTCCGGCGTACCGGTACCGGGCGCAGAAGAGGGGTCGAGACCGTCGATGTCGAAGCTGAGATAGACCGGACCGTCGCCGAGCTGCTGCCGAATCTCGACCATCAGCGGCGTCAGCGATTTGTACCAGCATTCCTCGGCCTGGACGACGCGGAAGCCCTGGGCGCGTGGCCAGTCGAAATCCTCGGCGGCATAGCCGGTGGCACGCAGGCCGATCTGCGCCACACGCTTGCCGTCCAGCAGGCCTTCCTCGACCGCTCGGCGGAACGGTGTGCCATGGGCGATCTTCTCGCCGAACATGGTGTCGTTGATGTCGGCATGGGCGTCGACATGGACCATGCCGACCGGACCATACTTCTTTTTCAAGGCACGCAGGATGGGCAGGGCAATTGTATGGTCACCGCCCATGGTGAGCGGGATGCAGCCGTGAGAGAGGATCTCGTCATAGGCGGCTTCGATGATGCCGATGCTCTTCTGCAGGTTGAAGGTGTTGATGGCAACGTCGCCGATATCCGCCACGCTCAACGAGTCGAAGGGCGCTGCCCGCGTCGCCATGTTGTAGGGGCGGATCAGGCAGGATTCAGCGCGGATCTGGCGCGGGCCGAAACGCGCCCCCGCGCGGTTCGAGGTGCCGATGTCGAAGGGCACGCCGACAAAGGCGGCGTCGAGGCCGGCCGCATTCTCGCGCGCCGGCAGGCGCATCATGGTGGCGTGACCGCCGAAGCGGGGCATCTGGTTGCCGCCCAGCGGCTGGTAATGGACTTTTTCCTGCGGTGCCTTGTTCATGATCTGCCTCGTCTGGGTGGATGCGGCGAAACGTCGGAAAAACGGCGAAGCGCCGGATGTTGAGCCGGGTCCGCAGGCGATTGGCCGTCATTCGCCCGGGCGACCTTGACCCGATCTCTAGCGGACTTTACCTCTCTTCGAAACAGCAAAGAAATGTCAGGGTCCGTGATGCGATATGCCGATTTCACCCAGCGACTGGCCGGCGAAGGTGCCGCCGCCTGGGATCTCCATGTCGAGGCCGTCAACCAGAAGCGTGCCGGCAAGGACGTGATCGTCCTCTCCATCGGCGACCCGGAATTCCACTCGCCGCCAGCGATCGTCGAATCCGCGGTGGCCGGCCTGCGTTCCGGCGACACGCATTATGCCGACGTGCTGGGCTTGCCGCGGGCGCGCAAGGCGGTGGCGGCGCAGCACGCTCGCCTGACCCGACAACCGGTCGGGCCGGAGAATGTCGCCATCGTCGCCGGCGCCCAGGGCGGCCTGTTTGCCGCGGCGATGTGCATCCTGGGGCCCGGCGACGAGGTGATCGTGCTGGAGCCGATGTATGTCACCTATGAGGCGACGGTACAGGCAGGCGGCGCGCATCTGGTCCGCGTGCCGCTGGCGGCCGAAACCGGGTTCCGCCTCGACCTCGCTGCCCTGGAACAGGCGATCACGCCGAGGACCCGTGCCATCTTCTTTGCCACCCCCAACAACCCGACCGGCGCCGTGCTGAACCGTGTCGAGCTCGAGGGCATTGCGGCACTGGCGCGCCGGCACGATCTCTGGGTCGTTTCCGACGAGGTCTATTCCACCATCATCTTCGAGGGCGAGCATGTCAGCATCTGCAGCCTTCCCGGCATGGCAGAGCGGACCGTCACCATCAACAGCCTCTCCAAATCCCACGCCATGACCGGCTGGCGCGCTGGCTGGATCGTGGGGCCGAGCGAACTGATCCATCACGTCGGTAATCTTGGCCTCACCAACCTCTATGGCCTGCCACCCTTCATCCAGAACGCGCTCGCCCTGGCGCTCGAAAGCCATGTGCCGGAAGTGGCCGAGATGCGCGAGGCCTATCGCCGTCGCCGCGACCTGGCATTGGCCGCCCTCGGGCACCTGCCCGGAATCATCTGCCGCCAGCCGGCGGCCGGCATGTTCATGCTGGCCGATGTGCGCGGCACCGGCCTTACCGCACGCGACTATGCCTGGCGGCTCTTTCGCGAGACCGGCGTCGCGGTGCTGGATGCCACGGCGTTCGGCAAGGCGGCCGCGGGTCACCTGCGCATCTCCTTCGCCATCGACGAGGCATCGCTGGCCGAGGCCTGCCGGCGCATCGCCGATTTCACCCGGAGCCTCGGCAAGGCCGCCTGATCAGCGATCGAATTCGGCGAGGAATGCGCGCGCGATCGCCCGCAGCCTTTCCTGGCCGAAACTCGGATAGTGGCCGCCATGGACGATGCGCACCGGGAGCGCGAGGACGCGCTTCATGCTGGCCACATATTGCCGCATTTCCACGGCCTGATCGGCGCTATAGGCAAGCTCGCCGTCATAGATGACGTCGCCCGAGAACAAGATCCCGCTCGCCTTCTCGTAGAGCGCGATGGAGCCCGGCGAATGGCCGGGCAGGTGAAGCACCTCGAACGAGCGGTCGCCGGTGTCGACCACGTCGCCTTCATCCAGCAGGGTCTGGGCCGGCGCCGGGCGCACGTCGTATCGCAGCGCATCCCAGTCGCCCGGCGGCAGGGCGGTGAATATCGAATCGTCCGTTACATAGCGGTCGGCAACTGTATTGGCGCGGCTGGGGTGCGCCAGCACCTCTGCCTCGGCCGGATGCACGGCGCGCTCGGCAAATTCGTGATGCGTCCCGATATGGTCGAAATGGGTGTGCGAGGCGACGGCGAGCAGGGGCCGCTCGGCGAGGATCCGGACCCGATCGCGCAAGGAGACGACGCCCATGCCGGAATCGATCAGCAGGTCGCGCGCTCGGCCGCGTACATGCCAGATGTTGCAGCGGTAGTATTCCTTGATGAAGGGCTCGAAGATCCAGGTTATGCCGTCGCCGACCGGCTTGGTCTCGTACCAGGTCTCTGGCGTTGCGATCCGCATTTCAGGCTCTCTTGCGTTGCAGCACGGTTTCGGCGGAAAGGCCGGCGACAAAAAGCGCCACCTGCGCCCTGAGGCGGGCATGAAGCTGCGTCTTCGGCATCTTCTCCTGCGCCACAAACTGCATGAAGAGGCCGTTGACGATGATGAAGAGCGCGGAACCGGCCTGGGCTGCATCGATATCGGACTTCAGGCTACCGTCGGCCTGGAGCACTGCAACCAGTTCGCCCACCTGCTCGGCCAGTAGCCGGTCGTTCTCGAAGTAGCCGATGCCGAAGGGGGAGTCAGCCTGGGTCAGGGCGGTCGCCATGGCGTTGCGCCACAATTCCTTGGTGAGATGAACCAGCGAGTGGTCGATATAGATGGCGAGCAGGCCGTAGAGCGCCGTCGCCGGATCGGCATGCCGGCCGGCGATGAAGCGCTTGCCTCTGGCGCGCACCTGTTCGCCGTCAAGCGCCACCAGCGCCATCAGCAGATCGCCCTTCGAGGAGAAGTAGTTGTAGACCGTGCCGGTGCCGACTTCGGCCAGAGCGGCGATAGCCTCTACCGAGGTGTCGGCAAAGCCGTTCCTGGCAAAGAGCTGGCTGGCGGCGGCGAGGATGTCGCGCCGGCGGCCGGCTTTCTGGCGTTCTCGGAGGCCGGTCATGTTTTCTGCCTGAAATGTGAATTGACTTTATTTTGGAGTTCATTCACTTTTTTGGCAACAAGAAACAACAATCAGTTCGGGAGTGGGCCATGATCAGTTCCTTCACGCGCAATCTCATCAGCCGCCGCCGCGCGCTGCAATTGGGTGCCGCCGGTCTCGCCACCATGACGATCACGCCGAAATTCGCCAAGGCGGCGGATGAGCTCAACTGCCTGGTCTGGTGCGATCACACCCATGCGCGCCTGCTGGACCCGTTCGCCGAGAAGCACGGTGTCACCATCAACGTGAAGGAGTACGAGGGCACCGGTACCGCCTACAGCCTGGTAGAACAATCGCAGCCGGGTGATTGGGACGTCTTCGTGATCGATTCCGTCGACGTGCCCGGGGCGGTCGAGAAGGGGCTGCTGGCGGAACTGCCCGAGGCCGAGATGCCCTGGGACGACATCTTCCCGGAGCTTCGGCAGCCGCAGCTGCACTTCAAGGACGGCAAGCTCTACGCGATGCCGGAGAAGTTCGGCTACAACTCCATCGCCTTCAACAATACCAGGGTCGCGGCCGAGGACGTGGCCACGGCGGCGGTGATGTGGAACCCGAAATATTCCGGCCGGATCGCCATCTACAATTACTATATCCCGACCATGGAGATGGTGGCGCTGGGCCTCGGCATTCGCCCGGACACGATCACGCAGATGAGCCTGCCGGCCATTCGCGAGAAGCTGCTCGAGATGAAGAAGCTGGCCTCGGTGGTGGGTGACGTGGTGACGACGCAGAACGCGCTCCTCACCGGTGCTGCCGACATCCTGGTCGCGGGCGGCGAGTATACCGTTGCCGGCATGATGGTGGAAAAGCCGGAACTCGACTGGACGCTGCCCAAGGAAGGCGGCATCCGCTGGGGCCAGGCGATCGGCGTCTTCGCGGATTCCGCCAAGAAGGACCTCGCCACCGAATTCGTCAAATACATCCTCTCGCCGCAGGGGCAGGGGGCGCTCGCCACGGCCGATTGTTATTGGGCGATGCCGGCCAATGCCAAGGCGGAACTCGACGACAGCCAGAAGAAGCAGCTGCGCTGGGACCAGCAGCCGGGCTTCATCGCCAATTCGCACCCCTATTTCATTCCCGACGCCGATCTCGATGCCGCCATGCTGGACGTCTGGACCGAAGTGCTGGGGGCGTGAGGCGCGGCATCCGGCTGTTGATGGCGTGAACTGGCCTTTCCTTTGAAGACTCTCAGCCTCAAATCCTGGGGCCATCTGCCGGCGCTGGCCTGGACGGCGGCCTTCTTCGTTCTGCCGCTCATCGCCATGCTGCTGATGAGCCTCTCGGAGCGGATCGAGGGCCGGATCACGCTGACCTGGACCTTCGCCAATTACCAGGCCTTCCTGACCAAGGCCGAGGGCACCTTTGTGGGCGCCCTCATCAACTCGGTCGAGGTCACGCTCCTCACCACCGTCCTTTCGGTGCTGGTGGCCTATCCGCTGGCCTATATCCTGGCCTATCGCATCCCGAGACAATGGCAGCGGCTGGTGCTGGTCCTTACTGTGCTGCCCTTCTGGACCTCTTATGTGATCCGCTCCTATAGCTGGCTGCTGGTCCTCTCCGAGAACGGCATCATCAACCAATCGCTGCTGGAACTTGGCTTGCTGTCCGAGCCGGTCGGCATGGGCAACTCTCGCTTCGCGACAGTGCTAGGTTTCGTGCATTTCTTCGCCATGCTGCTGACCCTCACCATCTATGCCAATCTGGTGCAGATCAAGGAGAGCTATCGCAAGGCGGCGGCCGATCTTGGCGCCAATTCCTTGCAGACCTTCTGGCACGTGACCCTGCCATTGAGCCTGCCGGGCGTCGCGGTCGGCGCCTTCCTTACCTTCGTACTCGCCATCGGCGACTACATCACGCCGCAGATCCTGGGCGGGTCCAAGGAGTTGCTGCTGCCCCAGGCGGTCATGCTGCAATTGGGGCGCCAGGCGGATTTCCCGCTCGCCTCGGCGCTCTCCATGGTGCTGATGCTGGTGGTCACGGCGGCTTTCCTGCTGTCCGCCCGGCATCTGAAGATGGGGCGCGTGTGATGGTCGGCCGTTTCGCCAGCTGGGCCTATCTCGGCATCGCGCTCCTCTTCATCTTCCTGCCGGTGCTGGTCCTCATCCAGTTCTCGTTCCAGGGCGGTATGGCGCCGGTGCCGCCCTTCGACGGGCCCAGCCTGAGGTGGTGGGCCAAGGTGATGGCCAACCGCAAGATCACCGACGGGCTCTGGAACTCGCTGCTGGTCGGCCTGGGTTCGGCGTTTATGGCGACGGTGCTGGGCTTCCTCGCCGCCTATGCCATGGCGCGGAAAAGGCGGCGTCTTTCCGGCCTCTACCAGTTCCTGCTGATGGCGCCGATCACGGTCTCCTACCTCATCATCGGCATGGGCCTGCAGATCTTTTTCAACCATCTGGGCATCGGCAAGTCGCTCTGGGTGATCGGCATCGGTCATGTCGTGATCAATCTGCCGCTCACCTTCGCCATCCTCTATTCGCAGCTGGGCGAGCATCAGGCCAATATCGAGCGCGCGGCCTATGATCTCGGCGCCAGCGATGCCCGCGTGGTCCTGGAGATCACCGTGCCGATGCTGTGGCCGAGCCTGCTCGCCGCGTTCTTCATTGCGGCGACATTGTCCTGGGACGAATTCGTCATTGCCTTCCTGCTGTCGCGCTTCGACGTGACGCTGCCGGTGGTGATCTGGAGCATGCTGCGCTCCGGCCTGTCGCCCGAACTCAATGCCGCCGGGACGCTGGTCTTCGGCATATCCATCCTTGCCGTGGCGCTGGTCGAGCTGTTGCTCTGGCGGGCGCGGCGCAACAGAGCTTGAGAGCAAGATGACCGACCGCGTTGAATTCCGCAGCGTAACCAAGGAATATGACGGCAATGTCGTCGTGGCGCCGCTTGACCTCTCCATTGCCGCCGGCGAATTCGTCGTCCTGCTGGGGCCCTCTGGCAGTGGCAAGACCACACTTCTCAACATGATCGGCGGCTTTGCCAGCCCGAGCTCCGGCCGTGTGCTGATCGATGGGCAGGATTTCACTGACCTGCCGCCGGCCAGGCGTCCGACTGCCACCGTTTTCCAGGACTACGCGCTTTTCCCGCATATGAGCCTCGCCGCCAACGTGGCCTTTGGCCTACGCATGCAGGGCATGGCGAAACCCGCGCGTCTGGCGAAAGCCGAAGCGATGCTGGAACTGGTCGGGCTCAAAGGCTTCGGCAAGCGCGGTGTGCACCAGCTTTCCGGCGGCCAGCGCCAGCGCGTGGCTCTGGCCAGGGCGATGGCGGTCGAGCCCAAGGTGCTGCTGCTCGACGAGCCCTTGGGCGCGCTCGATTTGGCCCTCAGGCGCCAGATGCAGGAAGAACTGGTGCGCCTGCAGAAACGCTCCGGTGCCACTTTCGTCCATGTGACTCATGATCAGGAAGAGGCGATGTCGATCGCCGACCGCATCGTCGTGGTCAACAAGGGTCGCATCGAGGATATGGGGCCGCCGGACCGGGTCTATCTGAAGCCCGCCACGTTGTTTGCCGCGACCTTCATGGGCGAAAGCAACGTGCTTGCGGGCCGTGTTGCCGCCGTATCCTCGGGCGAGATCCAGGTGGAAACGCCGCTTGGCGCCCTCGTGGTCCCGGGTTCGGCCCTGTTGGCGTCGGACGTGCATCTGGTGCTCCGGCCCGAACAATTGCAGCTGACGCCACCGGCCAACGGCTTTGCCCTGGGTCAGGCGCGGGTCGAGGAATTGTCCTTTCAGGGAACCCATTGCCGCTGCCATTGTCACATGTCCGGCCAGGACCTGGTCCTGCGCGCGCCGGTTTCTGCCGGCCTCAAAACCGGCGCCACGGTGACGTTGCATGCCGCGCGCGACGATGTTGTAGTCCTGAAGGCCTGAGCCTCAGCTCGCCGCCTGTCGCTGCCTGAAAGCCGCCTTCTTCATTTTGTTGCCGCAGCGGTTCATCGAGCACCAGCGCCGCTTGCCCGGACGCGAGAGGTCGACGAAGAGGACCGAGCAGGAATGCTCGGCACATTCGCGCAGGCGCGCTAAATCCGGCCCAGCGACGAGGTCGATGGCATCGCGGGCGATGGCGGATAGATTGGCGGCGAGGGGATCACGAGCGGCATGAGTTATGCTGGTGCCCTTGCCGTCGAGCATGGGGGCCGCCACCGGCTGGGCCGCCCAATTGTTGACGAGCGCGACATCGACGGGCCTGGTCAACTTCCCGCCCGCCCGTGCCTGCACCAGCCGGTAGATCGCTTCCCTGAGTTCCCGGGCCTTGGCCAGATCCTTGTCGGTTATTCTGGCCGGGGCCAGCAAGCCGGCTTCGGCGCACCAGCGGGCGAGGTCGCCGGGCGCGTGCCAGCGGTCGAAGCTGGTGCCGTGACGCTCGGCCAGCGTCGCGGTGAAGTTGAGGCAGAGCCGGCCAGTCTCGAAATGAAAGGCGAGATCGGCAGGATCGCGGGCGGGAAGGGCGACGGGACCTGTCATGGAACTTGTATAACCGGTTCCTGATTGTTATACAAGGAACCTATTAAACTGGTTCTATAGGTGGGAGGCGGGCATGTTCGAGGGGTTTCATCGGCATCGGGTCGAGGTGGACGGTGCCTCGCTGGCGGTGGTCACGGGTGGGACCGGTCCGGCCCTGCTGCTGCTGCACGGTTTCCCACAGACCCACGTGATCTGGCACCAGGTCGCACCGATGCTTGCCAGGGACTTCACCCTGGTGATGCCCGATCTTCCAGGCTATGGCGACAGCAACGGGCCGGTGCCGGATGCCGCACACCGCCATTATGCCAAGTGCCACACGGCGCGGATCATGGCCGGGCTGATGCGCGAACTCGGCCACGCGCGTTTCCTGCTGGCGGGGCATGATCGCGGCGGGCGGGTCGGCTTCCGCCTGGCGCTCGACTTTCCGGATCGAATCCGGGCCTTTGCCGCCCTCGATATCGTGCCTACCCTCGCCGTCTGGGAGAACATGGGCTGGCGCGAGGCGCTCGCCACCTATCACTGGCAATTCCTTGCCGTGCCGGCACCGGTCCCAGAACGCATGATCGGCCATGATCCGGATTTCTACATCGATCACCTGATCGAACGCTGGGCGGGTGACGCGGCGAAGCTGGCACCGGAAGCGCGCTCCGCCTATCGCGCTGCGTTCAGGAAGCCCGAGGTCATCGCCGCCGCCTGCGCCGATTACCGCGCCGGTGCCAGCACCGATGTGGCCGATGACCGCGCCAGCCGCGATGCGGGCCAGCGCATCCAGTGTCCGGTCCTTGTCCTCTGGGGCCATTATCTCGCCGAGGGGGTTTCGGTGGCTGAGGCCTGGCGCCCCTGGGCGGATGATATCCGCGACCAGAGCCTGCCCTGCGGCCATTTCCTGGCCGAGGAGGAACCGGTGGCCACGGCCGCCGCCCTGCGCGATTTCTTCCAGCAGGTCGCTTGACCGCGGCGATGCCGGTCTGCTCTCACTTGGTCATGACGATGCGCCCCCCGGAATTGCAGCATTTAACCGACCGGCTCGAGGTGGCGTTGGACGCGCGCCTGGAAACCGGCCCGGCCCGCGACCTTGCCAGTGTTGTTTTCGCGGCGCTCCGGCGACCGGCAACGGCGGGCGATTCCATGCCCCAGCGGCTGCCGGTCTGTGACCAATTCGACAGGGCGCTCGATCGGGTGTGCAGCCAGGGCGGTTCGCTGGCTGAACTCGGCCTGGCCCTCAAGAGCGTCGACCCGGTGCTTTCCTGGGAGCGCCGCCCGACGGCGACGCCCGGCGATGGCGGTTTCTATGATGGCCACGCCAATGCCACCATCGTGGGTCCGCAGGGGATCGAGCGGCGGGACGACGTCTGGATCGGGGTCAGTCTGATGGCGCCCCATGTCACTTATCCTGAGCATCACCACCCGCCGGCGGAAATCTATATCGCCCTCTCGCCCGGTGCGTGGCGCCATGGCGGCAGCGACTGGTTCACGCCGGGTATCGGCGGCCTAATCTACAATGTCGCCGATACGCCCCATGCCATGCGCGCGGGGCCGGAGCCGCTGCTGGCGATCTGGTGCCTCTGGACCGGCAAGTCCCAGGTCTGGCCCCGGACCGCGCCCCCTTGACCGAAGCAGGCGGTTTGCGTCCTATGCGGCCGGAAATTGATACCGCAAGGAACAAATGACCATGCTTTCCGGATTGAACGAATTCGGCCGCCTGAAGCGGCTTGCCATGCGCCGCCCGGCCGAGGCCTTTGTTAATGATGCGCGGATCGATCGCGAATGGCAGAACCTCAACTACCATTACCGTCCCGATCTGGCGAAGGCGCAAGCCGAGCACGACCGCTTTGCCGAGATCATCCGGGGTATCGGCGCCGACATTCTCTATCTGCCGCCGGCGGATTCCCTCACCATGGACAGCCTCTATGTGCGCGATGCGGCGACGGTCAGCCCCAGGGGCGTCATCCTCGCCAATATGGGCAAGAAGCAGCGCGAGGGCGAGCCGGCCATCCACGGCAAGTTCTTTGCCGAGACGCAGATCCCGGTTATCGGTGCCATCACCGGTGCCGGCAAGCTGGAAGGCGGGGACCTCATCTGGCTGGATGAAAAGACCGTCGCCATTGGCCGGACCTATCGCACCAATGACGAGGGTATCCGCCAGTTCAGGAACCTGGTCGGGCCGGATGTGCATGTCGAGGTGGCGGTGATGCCGCACTACAAGGGCGAGGGCGACGTCTTCCACCTGATGTCGGTGATCTCGCCCCTGGACCATGACCTGCAGCTAGTCTATTCGCCGTTGATGCCGATCCCTTTCCGGGAATGGCTGCTCAAGCGCGGGCAGAAGCTGGTCGAGGTGCCGGACGCCGAATTCCCGACCATGGGCTGCAACGTGCTGGCCATCGCGCCTCGAGAAGTGGTGATGGTGAAGGGTAATCCGGTGACGAAAGCGCGGATGGAGGAGGCCGGCTGCAAGGTCCATGTGATCGAGGCCGACGCCATCTCGGTGCCGGGCGAGGGGGGACCCACCTGCCTGACCCGGCCGCTGGAGCGCGTCTGATAGGCAAGGGGCCGGGATTCATGAGAATTCCGGCCGGATAGATGAGAAAATGACGTCATTGCGACATCTGCGACGGCGCAAAATCGACAAAAACCGGTCGCCGGCAGGCAGATGGCCGGGCGGATTCGGACCTAGTCTCTGCAACCAGCCGGGTCCTCCGGGCCCGCGGCAAAGTTCTTGATCCATAGGGGAAGTTCCATGTCGAAGAAGGTCGGCAGCGATATCGAGATCGCGCGCGAAGCCAAAATGAAGCCGATCCGCGAGGTCGCGGCCAAGCTTGGCATCAAGGAAGAGCATCTGCTGCCCTTCGGCCATACCAAGGCCAAGATCTCGATGGATTATGTGAAGTCGCTGAAGAACCAGAAGGACGGCAAGCTGATCCTGGTGACGGCGATCAACCCGACCCCGGCGGGTGAGGGCAAGACCACGACCACGGTCGGCCTCGGCGACGGCCTCAACCGCATCGGCAAAAAGGCGATCATCTGCCTGCGCGAGCCCAGCCTCGGCCCCTGCTTCGGCGTAAAGGGTGGTGCGGCCGGCGGCGGCTATGCCCAGGTCGTGCCGATGGAAGACATCAACCTGCATTTCACCGGCGACTTCCACGCCATCGGTGCCGCGCACAACCTGCTCTCGGCCCTGATCGACAACCACATTTACTGGGGCAACGAGCTTGGCTTCGACACCCGCCGCGTCTCCTGGCGCCGCGTCATCGACATGAATGACCGCGCGCTCAGGCAGATCACCAATTCGCTGGGCGGCGTCTCCAACGGCTTCCCGCGCGAGGACGGCTTCGACATCACCGTCGCCTCCGAAGTGATGGCGATCTTCTGCCTGTCGACCGACCTTGCCGATCTGACCAAGCGCCTCGGCAACATCATCGTCGGCTATACCCGCGACAAGAAGCCGATCTATGCCCGCGACCTGAAGGCCGACGGCGCCATGACCGTGCTGCTGAAGGACGCGATCGCGCCCAACCTGGTGCAGACGCTGGAAAACAACCCGGCCTTCATCCATGGCGGTCCGTTCGCCAATATCGCCCATGGCTGCAACTCGGTGATCGCCACCACGACCGCGCTGAAACTCGCCGATTACGTGGTGACCGAAGCCGGCTTCGGCGCCGACCTGGGCGCCGAGAAGTTCTTCGACATCAAGTGCCGCAAGGCGGGCCTGAAGCCGGCGGCGGCGGTCATCGTCGCCACCATCCGGGCGCTCAAGATGCATGGCGGCGTCGCCAAGGAAGACCTCGGCAAGGAGAACGTGGCCGCGGTGAAGAAAGGCGGCGAGAACCTCGCCCGCCATATCGAGAACGTGAAGAAGTTCGGCGTGCCGGCCGTGGTGGCGATCAACCGCTTCTCGGCCGACACCGATGCCGAGCTCGACGCCGTGCGCCAGCTTTGCGCCGAACTGGGTTCCGAGGCGATCGAGTGCAACCACTGGGCTCTCGGCTCCGAAGGCACCGAGAAGCTGGCCCATGCCGTGGTGAAGCTCGCCGATGGCGGCAGCAGCAATTTCAAGCCGCTCTATCCGGACGAGATGCCACTCTGGGACAAGGTCCGCACCATCGCCCAGAACCTCTATGGCGCCCAGGGCATCATCGCCGACAAGGCGGTGCGCGACCGCTTCGCCGAGTTCGAAAAGATGGGCTTCGGCCATTACCCGGTCTGCATGGCGAAGACCCAGTACAGCTTCTCGACCGACCCCAACCTCAAAGGCGCACCCTCGAACCACGTCGTGCCGATCCGCGAGATCCGCCTTTCGGCCGGTGCCGAGTTCATCGTGGTGGTCTGCGGCGAGATCATGACCATGCCGGGCCTCCCGCGCGTGCCCTCGGCCAACCACATCCGCCTCAACGACAAGCTGGAAGTGGAAGGCTTGTTCTAGGGCCAACCCTTTCCACGTAAAAGAAAAAGCCGGCCATCTGGCCGGCTTTTTTTGTTGTCCGATTGTTGCCGATCCGTGGACGGTATTGTGCAGGACGGGATCATTGTTTCGCCGCAGCCGCAACATCATCTTCTTTCCAACACGTCCATCAAGAATCAGGAGTGAGGCCATGAGCGTCATCCGCCGTCCCGCGGCCGATCGCGGGCATGTCAACATCGGCTGGCTGAACAGTAAGCACAGTTTCTCGTTCGGCCATTACTACGACCCCAAGCAGATGGGCTATCGCAGCCTGCGCGTCATCAACGAGGACCGCGTGCGGCCCAATGAGGGCTTCGGCCGGCATGGCCATCGCGACATGGAGATCATCTCCTATGTGGTGAGCGGTACGCTCGCCCATGCCGATACGCTGGGCAGCCGGGGCGAACTCAAGCGCGGTGACGTGCAGGCGATGTCGGCCGGTACTGGCATCGAGCACAGCGAGTTCAACGGCTCGGATGCCGAGGAGGTGCATTTCCTGCAGATCTGGATCCTGCCGCAGGCGGCCGGTCTGCCGACCGCCTATGCGCAGGCCCATGTGCCGGATGAAGAAAAGCGCAACCGGTTGAAGCTGCTGGTTTCGGGCGATGGTGCCGCGGGCACGCTGCGCATCAACCAGGATGCGAGGCTTTATGCCAGCCTGCTGGAAGCCGGTGCCAATGTCGTTCACAAGCCGGCGCCGGGACGTGGCACCTGGGTGCAGGTGGTGGCGGGCGAGGTCGCGGTGAATGGCGAAGTCCTGCGCCAAGGCGACGGCGCGGCCATCGACAACGCTGCAGAGGTCACCATCGAGGCCGTGGCCGATGCCGAGTTCCTGCTGTTCGATCTCGCCTGATGAACCTGCGGCTGGAGGCGCTCAGCGCTTCCAGCTTGCCCCCAGCGCCTGGAGGAACATGCGGCCCGCCATGATGGCGGTGAGCCCGTTGGCCGGTTCCCAGGCCGGGGCGATTTCCACCACATCCATGCCGACCAGGCGCTGGCGCGAGGCAATGGCGCGGATCAGCCGGAACATTTGCGGCGCGGTGAGACCGCCGGGCGAGGGGGCCAGCACCGCCGGCATGATGCTGGGATCGACGCCGTCGGCATCGATGGTAATAAAGACCGGTTGATCGCCGGGAATCTGGTCGATCACCCAGTCGATGCCATGCGCGTGCACTTCATGGGCCGGGATGAGCCGCGATCCCCAAGCCAGCGCCGCTTCCACCTCCGGGCGGCGCGCGCTGCCGGTGCCGCGCAGGCCGATCTGGGTCATGCCGCCGATCCAGGGCAGTTCGCTCGCCCGCCGCAGCGGGCTGCTATAGCCGTTGCGGATTCCCTGCACCTCGTCGCGCCAGTCGAGATGCGCGTCAATGTGGACGATATGGATTTTCTCGCCCAGGCCGGCAAGGCCGTGCAGCAGCGGGATGGTGGCGCCATGATCGCCGCCGATGCCGAAGACCTGCGTGCTCGTGCGCCACAGGCCGGCGAACAGTTCGCCCGCCCTGGCCAGGAAGGAGCCGTAATCCCCGCCGTCCCAGACCAGATCGCCGAGATCGTGGCAGTGCGGCGGCAGGAACTCGGCCAGCGGCGCGCCATTGTCAAAATCCCAGTGGTCGCGCCCATCGCAGAACTGGATCGACTGGCGCCGCACCCATTGCGGGGCATTCGCCTGGTCGTTCGGCCAGGGATCGCGCGGATAGGGTTCGCTCAAGGGAATGCCGACGATCGCGACATCAGCCCGCCTGGCGCCGGGGTCGGTGACGATCGGCCAGTCAAGGAATCCGCGATTTGGTCGGGACAGCATGGCGGACGCTACGATGCGTCCGCACCCATCGTCAATCGGCGACGATGGCGGAATCAGACGGCGCGGCGGCGGTCGCGCTGGAGAAGGGCCGGCAGCGCACCGCGCCTCGGCATCATGGGAACCAGTGCCGCCGACAGATCCTGTTCCGAGACGATCGTATCCGTGCGGCAGATTTCGTCGACACAGGCGGCAAGCGCCTCGTGCCAATCGGGTTGTACCAGGCCAAAGCGTTCGCGGGCGATCGCACAATCAAGCTCGGTCCGGCGCGCCGGGGCGCCGATGGCGCCGAACCGGCTGGGCGAGATCGGCACCAGTTCCGCGGCGACGCGGTAGGCGGCGGCGTGGCCGAGGGCGACGCGGCCGAATTCAAAAAGGGTGGCCGGTGGCGTGGCGCTGAAATGGACGGTATGGCCCGCACCGTCGGACGCCGCGGTATCCAGCACGACCGTCGCTACCTGGCGCAATGCCGAGCAGAGTTCGCGGGCCGGGGTCGGGCCGCTGACATGGTCATGGGGAATGTGGACCCGGCCGCCCCGCTTGCCCAGCGACAGCATGGTGCGCAGCATGTTGTGGCCATGGATGCCGAACAGCCAGCCGCTCCTGAGGATGACGTGGTGCCGGCAATGGGCGCGTATCTCGGCCTCGGCCGCTGCCTGGGCCTGGCCGAACACGCTGATTGCGTCCGGCGCATCTGATTCGAGATAGGGGGTGGTCCGGTCGCCGCTGAAGACCTGGTCCGACGACAGGTGGAGCAGGGGGATGTTGCGCGCGCCGGCCACTTCCGCGAGGTCGCCGACCGCCCAATGACTGCGCGCCTGGGTGAGCGTCCGGTCGCGTTCGGCACGCTCATTGGCGGCGGAGCCGACGATGCTGACGATGAGGTCGGGCGCCAGCGCCTCGACATTGCGGCGTAGGCGCTCGATGTCGAGCAGGCCGACATCCGGACCGTCGAAACTGTGGATCTCGGTACCGGCCGGCCAGCGCAATGCCGTCAAATCGGCACCGAGAGCCGGGTTGCGACCGATGATCAATATCTGCTTGGCGCGGCGCATGGGTCACACTCCCGAGGGCACGAGTCCTCACACGAAAACATGCGCAACTATACCACTCGGTCGCAGCCCGATCCAGCCACGCACAGAAATATTACAGGTAAATCAATACGATAATCATAAAATGCGAGACAAATGCCGGGGCAAAGAAAACCGCCGCCGGCAGGGCCGGCGGCGGTGCTTTTGATACGGCAATGTCGCCGAAATCAGGGATTCGGATGCCGGGCGCCGATGCAGGCTGCCTGGTAATCGGCCGTGCGCAGCTCGATATGGCGGTGATAGTCGAAGGAGGGCGCCGAACCACCGGCCTCGGCGATATCGACATAGTCGCCGCCGAGCAGGTTGGCCACGTCGCCATTCACGGCGATGGCGGGCGCGTTCTTGTAGATTTCCTGGGCCACAGTGGCCTCTTCGCCCTGCAGCAGGGCGATATTGGCGTCGCCCGAGGCGCATTCGCCGGAAACCTGGCGGTCAAGGTCGTATTGCGGCTGCACGGCACAGGCAGCAAGAGCCAAGGCGCCGAGGACGGGCAACAGAAACGTTTTCATATGAGTCTACCCCTTTTGAGTGATGCCCCTAATGGGTGTCGCTGGACACCGGATCCCAACCGCTATCGCCGGCCATGACCTGCGCGACATCGGCCCCCGATTCCGGCCGGAAGCGTCGGCAAGGATCAAATCATAATAATAGGTTAACCGCAAGATAGCTGGCGCAGTATGAAAGATCGGCGACAATCCGCCGCCGATCCAGACTGATTCGGTATTTCCTCAGAAAACCAGCGCCTTGGCCTGCTGCACCTGGGGCAGGGCCTGGACTGCCCGCAGAATTTCCGGCGGCAGCGGGCCATCGATCTCGACCAGGGCGATGGCGTCGCCACCCTGGGCGGCGCGGCCTAGCGCAAAAGTGGCGATGTTGATCCCATTGTCACCCAGCAGCGTGCCCAGCCGGCCGATGAAACCCGGCTTGTCGTCGTTGGTCACATAGAGCATGTGCGGGCCCAGTTCGGCGTCGATCTTGATACCCTTGATGTCGACCACACGGGGGCGCTGGTCGGCGAAGAGGGTGCCGGCGATCGAGCGCGACCAGCGTTCGGTCTCGACGGTGAGGCGGATGAGGGTATGATAGTCGCCCTCGCGCTCGTGCTTCGCCTCGGTCAGGTCGATGTTGCGCTCCTTGGCGACGAGCGGTGCATTGACCATGTTGACGCTGTCGGCCAGCAGAGGCTTCAGCAGCCCCTGCAGGATGAGGGCGGTCAGCGGCCGCGTGTTGAGCGATGCCACATGACCTTCGTATTCGACCGTCACCTTGCGGATGCCCGTCTCGGTGGCCTGGCCGGCAAAGGCGCCCAGCTGGTCGGCGAGCCGCATATAGGGGCGCAGTTTCGGCGCCTCCTCGACCGTGACAGAGGCCATGTTGAGGGCGTTGGTGACGGCGCCGTGCAGCAGGAAGTCCGACATCTGCTCGGCCACCTGGATGGCGACGTTGAGCTGCGCCTCGGTCGAGGAGGCACCGAGATGCGGGGTGCAGACGACGTTCGGGTGGCCGAACAGGATGTTTTCGGTCGCCGGTTCCACCGGAAAGACGTCGAGGGCGGCACCGGCCACCTTGCCGCTGTCGAGGGCCGCCTTCAGATCGGCCTCGACGACGAGGCCGCCGCGGGCGCAATTGATGATGCGCACGCCGTCCCTGCATTTGGCGAGCGCCGCTGCGTCGATCAGGTTGCGCGTCTGGTCGGTCAATGGCGTGTGCAGCGAGATGAAATCGGCCCGCGCCAGCAGCGCGTCCAGGTCGACCTTCTCGACGCCGAGGTCGAGCGCGCGCTCGGGCGAGAGGAAGGGGTCATAGGCGATCACCTTCATCTTGAGGCCCTGTGCGCGGTCGGCGACGATCGAGCCGATATTGCCGCAGCCGACCAGCCCCAGGGTCTTGGCGTAAAGCTCGACGCCGACAAAACGGGATTTTTCCCATTTGCCCTGATGGGTCGAGCTGTTCGCCTCGGGGATGTGGCGCGCCAGCGCCATCATCATCGCGACGGAGTGCTCGGCCGTGGTGATGTTGTTGCCGAAGGGCGTGTTCATGACGCAGATGCCGCGCGCGGTCGCGGCCTTCACGTCGATATTGTCGACGCCGATGCCGGCGCGACCCACCACCTTCAGCTTCGCAGCGGCGGCCAGCACATCGGCCGTCACCTTGCTGGCGGAACGCACGGCGAGGCCGTCGAAATCACCGATGATGGCGGCCAGTTCCTTCGGCTTCAGGCCGATCTTTTCGGTGACGTCGATGCCGCGCTCCTGGAAGATTTTCACGGCGGCGGGTGAGAGTTCGTCGGAGATGAGGACTTTTACCATGATTCAGTTCCCGCTCAGGACCGGTGTCGCATGCGCGTGCTTGACGGTGGCATAAGCCCAGTCGAGCCAGGGCAGCAGGGTTTCGATATCGCCATGTTCGACCGTGGCGCCGCACCAGATGCGCAGGCCCGGCGGCGCATCGCGATAGGCGCCGACATCCAGCCCGGCGGCTTCCTTGTCGAGCAGAACGGTGATCTCCTTCGCGACCCGTTCCTGCCCTTCCTGGTCCTGTGCCAGGAACCAGGAATCGGTGATCTTGAGGCAAACCGAAGTGTTGGAGCGCGTGGTTGGATCTTCGGCCAGGAAATCCGCCCAGTCGGAGGCCGCCACCCAATCAGCGACGAGGCGGAGATTGGCCTCGGAGCGGGCAATGAGACCGCCCAGTCCACCCACGGATTCCGCCCAGCACAGGGCATCGATCTGGTCTTCGACGCAGAGCATCGAGGGCGTGTTGATGGTCTCGCCCTTGAAGATACCTTCGATCAGCTTGCCGCCCTTGGCGAGGCGGAAGATTTTCGGCAGCGGCCAGGCCGGCTGGTAAGTGGTCAGCCTGTCCACGGCGCGGGGCGAGAGGGCAATCATGCCATGGCCGCCTTCGCCGCCCAGCACCTTCTGCCAGGACCAGGTGACGACATCGAGCTTGTGCCAGGGCAGGTCCGTCGCAAAGACGGCCGAGGTGGCATCGCAGATGGTGAGGCCGGTGCGGTCGTCGGCGATCCAGTCGCCATGGGGCACCCGCACGCCCGAAGTGGTTCCGTTCCAGGCGAACACGATGTCATCCGCCTTGTCGATCCCGCCGAGATCGGGCAGGCCGCCGTAGCCGGCGCGGCGGATCTTGGTCGGCAAATGCAGTTCGTTGACGATGTCGCTGGCCCAGCCGTCGCTGAAGCTTTCGAAGGCGAGGACCGTGATGGGATTGGGTCCAAGCAGGGACCAGAGGGCCATTTCGACGGCACCGGTGTCCGAGGCGGGCACGATGCCAAGTCGATAGGCAGCCGGGATGCCAAGCAGGCGCTTCGAGCGTTCGATCACCTCGGCCAGCTTGTCCTTGCCGGGCTTCGAGCGGTGCGAGCGACCGAGAACCGAGATATCTAGATTTTGCGGGGTCCAGCCGGGGCGCTTGGCGCAGGGACCCGACGAGAAAAGCGGCCGCGACGGCCGCTGCAGCGGTTTCAACATGTGCGATCCTTCCAGATCGAAGCGCTCCGTTGGGGGAGCGTGGCCCGCGATCCGTATGCCGCAAGGGAAGGCGGAATGTCAAGCAGGGAACAGAAATGGTCGCTTTGAGAAGGATTTCGGGGGCAATCGGCACGCGATCCTTCGCGCTTTGCCTTTCGCTGCGTGGCGGCGTAGTTTCCGAAACGATGGTTCTCGGATTCGGGGCGGCGTGGCCGTTGCCGACCGGGATTAATAGGGAACGCGGTGCGAAACCGCGGCTGCCCCCGCAACTGTAAGCGGTGAGCGCGCCATCATTCGAGCCACTGGAGCAAACCAGCCCCGGGAAGGCCGATGGAGCGCTTTGACCCGCGAGCCAGGAGACCTGCCATCATCCGATGAACCCAAACGACCGGGCGGTGGGCCTGGTGGAGGTTGCGACGATGATTGCTTCCCGGACTGATTCCACGACCACTGATTTCGCCGCGCTGCGGGCCGAGCAGTATTGCGACGCGCTGCGGCAACTTGATGCCGTTGCCCATGAACCCGTGCAAATGAAACTGCTGGCCTGGGTGATGGGCTTGCCCGCCGGCATCGACCCCGCCGACGCTGCCCGCCTGGTGCTTGGCCAGCAGCAGGCCGGCATCTCGGCTCCGCTCATGAAACTGGTCGAGACCGTGGCTGCATATCCGCGCGCGCGTCTGGCACAGATGGTGACCGGCCGGCGGCGCGCCGCATTGAATTGAAGGCTGCATGTCACAACGTGTAGAAGACGCGCCCCTCGATGCGGTCGATCTTGTCCGGCTTGCGATCGAGATGGCCGAGCGCTAGGGCGCGGTTGACGGCAACGGCACCGATCACCGCGTCGAGCGCATCGCCGCCGGTATTGTCGAGCAGGCTCGCCCGCAGCGATCGTTTCGGCCCTGCCAGCCAATGTGATGCCACCAGGAGATCGAGGATGCCGGCCCGTGCCTTGCGGTGCGCAGGTGTCGTCCCCTTATAGCTGGGATAGTGGTCAAGGCGGATCAGCGAGCAGGCGGCGCAGACCTCGATCAGCAGCGGCCGCCCGGCGCGTTTCGGCATCTGCGGCCAGACGGCCGCCTGTCCCGCCGCGACCAATGGCGCCAGCAGATGGCCGATACCCCACCAGGTCTGGCGATAAAGGCGCAGGTTGAAGGAATTGAAAGGAGTCCTGTCCTCGCGATCAGTGCGCCGCTTGGTTTCGACCCCGCCGGTCGCCACATGGCAGAGATCATGAAAGTCCCGCGGCGTGGGGTAGCGATTGATAAAATCCAGGGCGAAGCGGCGCCAATCTTTTGCCGCCACCAGATCGGCCGGCAGGCTGAAAGGGAAGTCGCAGCCGGCGATCGTGTCGGCATCGGTCAGCACATGGGTGCGGAGGGCGGAAAGGGCGATGCCGGGTGCCCTGGCGCCACCGGGCAGCTGCATGGCCGGCCGGCAATCCGTGACTGACAGCGGGCCATCCTCGCGCCGACCGGCGGCGATCCAGATCCTGGCGCCCGCGTCGCTGGCACCGCTGAAATCGATGCCCAGAATGCGAGTCATTGCATGCGCGTCAGTCTAGCGCGGTGGCGAGATGTGCGAGGGCGCGGGCGACCGTCTGGCGCCGCACGGCATCGCGGTCGCCGTCGAACTGGCAGCGCTCGACCTGGGACCAGCCGTCTTTGCGGGCGAGGCCGATGAAGACCAGGCCGACGGGCTTTTCCGCCGAGCCGCCACCTGGGCCGGCAATGCCGGTGACCGAGACCGCAACATCGGCCTGCGCCCGGCGTAGCGCGCCCTTTGCCATGGCCTCCGCCACCTCCGTGCTGACGGCACCCTTTGCGGCAATGAGATCGGACGGCACTCCGAGGCTTTCCGATTTGGCCTGGTTGGAATAGGTCACCCAGCCGCGTTCGAACACATCCGACGAGCCGGCGATGGCTGTGAGGGTGGCGGCAACCAGGCCGCCGGTGCAGCTTTCCGCCGTCGCGATCCTGAGGCCGCGTTGCCGATAGAGTTCCAGCAATCCGGCAAGGTCCATCGCGTCCTCGTCAGTTCGTCGCCGGCAGGGCCACGGTCGCAGTCGCCTGGGCGGCGATGCCTTCGCCGCGTCCAGTGAAACCCAGCTGTTCCGTGGTCGTCGCCTTGACACTGATGCGATCGACGGCGAGGCCGAGAATCTCGGCCAGCTTCGCCGCCATGGCGGCACGGTGCGGCCCGACCTTGGGCTTCTCGCAGATTATGGTGATGTCGCAGTGGACGATGCGGCCGCCCTTGTCGCCGACCAGCTTCTGCGCATGGGCGAGGAATTTCCACGACGGCGCGCCGCGCCATTGCGGGTCGGATGGCGGGAAATGCTGGCCGATATCGCCCGCGCCGATGGCCCCCAGAATGGCATCGGTCAGCGCATGCATGCCGACATCGGCGTCGGAATGACCCTCGAGTTTCTGATGCCAGGGAATGGTGACCCCGCACATGATGACGCCATCGCCGGGAATGAGGCGATGCACATCGAAGCCGTTCCCGGTGCGGAATTCCATTTGTTCGCTCATCAGTCGCTCCGCCCGCGCGAGATCGGCGGGATTGGTGATCTTGAAATTGTCTTCATGGCCGGTGACCAGCGCCACGTCGAGGCCGGCCGCTTCCGCCACCGCCGCATCATCGGTCATTTCGAGGCCCGTCGACGCGGCCTTGTGTGCCGCCAGTATGGCGCCGAAACGGAAGCCCTGCGGTGTCTGGGCGCGAAACAGACCGGCTCGGTCGATGGTGGCGCCGCTGAAGAGTGCACCCTGTCTCTCGGTTCCTCGTTTCAGTGTGTCCACCACCGGTACCACGACCAGCGCACCGGCATGGTGCGAAAGCGTGTCGATGGTGCGGTCGATGGTATCGGCATCAATGAACGGCCGGGCCGCGTCGTGGATCAGGACGTAGTCCGGCGCTGCCTCGACGAGGCTCCCGAGGCCGAGGCGGACCGATTCCTGCCGCGATCGGCCGCCGGCCACCGGCGTCATGATGTCCAGCCCGGCCGCGGCCGCGTCATAAAGATCACGGCAGGCGGGGTTGATGACGACGCGCACCCCGGCGATGCGGGGATGCCGGTGGAACGTGTCCAGGCAGTGCCGCAAGACCGCCTTGCCACCCAGGGTCAGGTACTGTTTCGGCAGGTCCTGGCCCATGCGGCTGCCGCTACCGGCGGCAACGACCAGGGCGATGGTGCGGGGAGTGGGGGGTGAAGACATGACCGCTCTCTAGGCCATCCGATGTGGTTTGCCAAGGGGGCGGCGCCTCACCATAATGCGCGCCATGCCAAGCCATATTTCCCTGCAAATCGTCGGTCTTGTCTCGCTCCTGCCGCTCTGTGTCCTGGCGCTCACCGCGCGGCTGCGGCGGGACATCTTTTTCTGGGCGCTGCTGCTCGGCTGCGCGCTGGTCTGCCTCAGTGTATTCGGCCGCAGCATATCGGATGGCTGGCAAGCGGGGTTCAGCGCCGCGCTCTGGGCCAGCATGGCCGTCTCGCTGGTGGTCTTCATCGGCGTGTCGCTGGCGAACCGCGAGGCCTACCGTCTGAGTGCGCTTCTTTTGCCCTATCTCGCCGCCCTGGCGCTGCTGGCGCTGCTGTTCAGCGCCTATGCCGAGGCGGCGCCCGAGATCGGCTCCGCCGCCTGGTTCCAGGCCCATGTACTGCTGGCGCTGGCGAGCTATGGCATCCTGACCGTGGGTGCGATTGCCGGCCTTGCCGTGCTGCTGCAGGAGAGGGCTCTCAAGCAGCGTCAAAGTGGCTGGTCCGAACGCGCCCTGCCGCCCCTGCTGGTAGCGGAGAACCTGCAGATCCGCCTGCTTACCTGGGCGGCAGCCTTCATGGCGGCGGCGCTTGCCAGCGGATTTGCCAACTCATTGATGGGCAACGGTACTTGGCTGCAGCTCAGCCACAAGGTTCTGCTGTCGGTCCTGGCTTTCGCCGTCCTGCTGGCCCTTCTGATTGTGCACCGCGTCACCGGCCTGCGTGGACGGCGGGCCGCGCGCTGGGTCCTTGCCGGCTATCTGCTATTGACCCTGGGCTATCCGGGCGTGAAGTTCGTCAAGGATGTGCTGATCGGGTGAATTTTGCCCTTTGCCGGCGCCGACGCCGGATTTTTGTTGCATTTCCGACAGATCGCGATAGAAATCGCCCAGAATTTAGGCATTATATTCCCTTGCCTTAAAAATGAGCAGATATACTTCATGAGCCTTCAGATCGGCCCTATCAAGATTGAGGATCCGGTGATCCTGGCGCCCATGTCGGGCGTCACCGACATGCCGTTCCGCCGCCTGGTGAAACAGGAAGGTGCCGGGCTCGTCGTGTCTGAAATGATCGCCTCGGAAGCCATGATCCGGCAGACGCGCCAGACCATTAAGATGATCACCAATTGCGCCGAGGAAGCGCCGATGTCGGTGCAGCTGGCCGGCTGCGAACCGCATGTCATGGCCGAGGCGGCGAAGCTCAACGAGGACCGTGGTGCCGCCATCATCGACATCAATTTCGGCTGCCCGGTGAAGAAAGTCGTCAACGGGCATGCCGGGTCGGCGCTGATGCGCGACGAAGTTCATGCCGGAAGGATCCTGGAAGCGACGGTGCAGGCGGTGCGACTGCCGGTCACGCTCAAGATGCGCATGGGCTGGGATTCCACCAATCTTAATGCGCCGAGCCTGGCAAAGATCGCCGAGAATGCCGGCATCCAGATGATCACGATCCACGGCCGCACGCGCGCCCAGCTGTACACCGGCGAGGCCGATTGGGGCTTTGTGCGCCGGGTCAAGGAAGCGGTCTCGGTGCCGGTCATCGTCAATGGCGACATCACCACGGTGGAAAAGGCGAGGGAAGCGCTCGATCTCTCCGGCGCCGATGGCGTCATGATCGGCCGCGGCGCCTATGGCAGGCCCTGGTTCCCGAACCAGGTGATCCGCTTCCTCAGGGATGGCGAGCGGTTGCCTGATCCGCCGCTCTGGCGGCAATACCAGATCCTGATGGCGCATTACGAGGCAATGCTGGCGCATTACGGCGTCGGTACCGGGCTGAAGATCGCGCGCAAGCATGTCGCCTGGTATTCGAAGGGCCTGCCGGGCTCGGCGGAATTCCGCGTGCGGATCAATGGCGAGGACACGCCCGAAGGTGCCAAGGCCGCCATTCGTGCCTTCTATGAACCGCAATTGGAGCGGCAGGCGGCATGACGAGCCGGATGCCAGCGGAAGCCCTACCCACGCTGGCACGCGAGCCGGGCGGCCAGGAAACGGGCGGCCAAGTTACGGGTAGCTCTGATTTGGGGAGGCCGAAGCTGTTGCCGGGCCAGCTGCCGGACAGCCTGGCCCTGCTCGAGGCGCTGCCGATCGCCATTTTCTCGCTCGACGCGAACAACAACGTGGTCAGCCTCAATGGCGCCGCCGAGGCCCTTCTCGGCATCAGCCGGGCCCAGCTTGTCGGCAAGCCCCTTTCGGATCACATCGCCGCGGATTCGCCTCTCTTTCAGCTGGTCGAGGCGACGCGTGCCGGGTCGATCGCGGTTGGCGAATCGGACATGGCCCTGTCGGGGCCGCGCCTCTCCATCGAGCATGCGGCCATCGACGTCGCCATGGTGAATGCGCAAACCGGGCAGGTTGCCGTGATGTTGCAGGATCGCGACCTGGAATGGCGGCTGGCGCAGCAGGCGGTTAGCCGCGACGCCGTGCGCTCGGCCAAGGCGATTGCCGCAATGCTGGCTCATGAGGTGAAGAACCCGCTCTCCGGCATCCGCGGCGCCGCCCAGTTGCTGGAATCGAAGGTGTCGCCCAGCGATCGCCAGCTGACACAGCTGATCTGCGAGGAAACAGACCGCATTGTCGGTCTGGTCAATGGGCTGGAGGTCTTCACGGATTCGCGGCCGACGCCGATGGCTGCCGTCAACATCCACGAGGTGCTGGGCCATGTGCGGCGCCTGACCGAGGCCGGCATCGGCCGCGACGCCCAGTTCCGCGAGGAATACGACCCCTCGCTGCCGCCGGTCCATGGCAATCGCGACCAGCTCATCCAGGTGTTTCTCAACCTCGTCAAGAACGCGGTCGAGGCCTTGCCGCTGCATGGCGGCATCATCCAGATCGGCACGCGCTACCGGCCCGGCCTCAAGGTGAGCGAACCCGGTGCCGGCGCCAGG
The DNA here is from genome assembly GCF_004363235.1 of Dongia mobilis. Lineage (GTDB taxonomy): Bacteria > Pseudomonadota > Alphaproteobacteria > Dongiales > Dongiaceae > Dongia > Dongia mobilis. The sequence goes on along the minus strand of NZ_SNYW01000009.1, from coordinate 272,692 downwards.
CGGCGCCTCGGTCTCGTCGTCACCATCCAGGACAACGGCGCCGGCGTGCCGGATGCCCTCAAGGCACAGCTGTTCGAGCCGTTCGTCAGCGGCAAGGCGGGCGGCAAGGGGCTGGGTCTCGCCCTGGTTGCGAAGGTGGTGAACGATCACGGCGGGCTCATTGAATGCGACAGCCAGCCCGGCCGCACCGTCTTCTCGGTAATCCTGCCGATCGCCGATCCGCGCAGCGAAGGATCATGACCAGATGAACAAGACAGTCCTCGTCGCCGATGACGACCGCGCCATCCGCATGGTGCTGAGCCAGGCCCTGGCCGAACGCGGGCACCAGGTGAAGGCGGCCGCCAATGCGGCCACGCTGTGGCAATGGGTCAAGAACGGCGAGGGTGACGTCATTGTCACCGACGTGATGATGCCGGATGGCGACGGGCTGGATCTGGTGCCGCGCATCAAGGCCGAACGGCCGGACATTCCGATCATCGTCATGAGCGCGCAGAACACGATCCTGACCGCGATCAAGGCCACCGAACGGGGCGCCTTCGAATATCTGCCGAAACCCTTCGACCTCGGTGCCCTGACGGCGGCGGTCGAGCGGGCGCTGACCCGGCCGCGCGACAGCGTCACCGCGCCGCCGCCGGGCGAGGCGACGGCGCAGGACAAGCTGCCGATCATCGGCCGCTCGGCGGCGATGCAGGAAATCTACCGTGTCGTGGCCAGATTGGTCGGCACCGACATGACCGCGCTGATCCACGGCGAATCCGGTACCGGCAAGGAACTGGTGGCGCGCGCGCTGCACGATTTCGGGCGCCGGCGCGAGCGGCCCTTTGTCGCCGTCAACATGGCGGCGATCCCGCGCGAGTTGATCGAAAGCGAGCTGTTCGGCCATGAGAAGGGGGCCTTCACCGGCGCCGTGCAGCGCGGCATCGGCAAGTTCGAGGCGGCAGCCGGCGGCACCCTGTTTCTGGACGAGATCGGCGACATGCCGCTGGAAGCGCAGACGCGCCTGTTGCGGGTGCTGCAATCCGGCGAGTTCACCCCGGTGGGCGGCCGCACGCCGATCCGCGCCGACGTCCGCATCGTCGCCGCGACGCATCGCGACCTGCGGCAGCTGATCCAGCAGGGCCGCTTCCGCGAGGACCTTTATTACCGGCTCAATGTCGTGCCGATCACCCTGCCGCCGCTGCGCGACCGGGCGGAGGACATTCCCGACCTTGCCCGACATTTCCTCGAGCAGATCGCAACCGAGGGATTGCCGGCGAAGACCCTCGACCCGGAGGCGCAGGCACTGCTGAAGAAGCATCGCTGGCCGGGAAATGTGCGCGAGCTCGAGAACCTGATGCGCCGGATCTCGGTACTCTACAGCGAGCCCAATATCGATGCCCGCATTGTCGGCGAGCAGTTGCGGGCCCAGGAACAGGCGACCAGTGCCGGCGCGCGCGCCACTGACGAGACACTCGGCCAGTCGGTCGAACGGCATCTCAGGGCCTATTTCGAGGCACATGAAGGCGCCTTGCCCGCGCGCGGGCTTTATGATCGGATCCTGCACGAGATCGAACGACCGCTGCTGGCCATTTCGATGGAAGCGACCCGCGGCAACCAGATCAGGGCGGCGGACCTGCTCGGCCTCAACCGCAATACCCTGCGCAAGAAGCTGAGGGAGCTGGAACTGCAGCCGACCCGCGGTGCGCGCTGAAGGGAGTGGGCAAGTCGTGAGTGTGGAAGGCGCCGGCAGCCGGAATTCCGAAGTGCGCGCGAGCGAAGCGCCGCGGGGTGCGGGGGAACCGCAATCAGGCGATCGGCCCAGACAGAAGTCGCTGATCAAGTCGGTGATCGCGTGGGGCCGGACGGTCGGATTCGAGCGCAAATTCGCGATTTCGCTGCTGGTGCTCGGATCGATCCTGGGCCTGCTCACCTATCTGGCGGTGAGCGACATCTGGAACCCGGAGGAGCAGGTCCGGACCGTGACCTGGCTGCTGACCGGCGATCTCGTCGTCTCGCTGCTCCTGGCGATGATCATTGCTCGGCGTGTGGTGCTGTTGTGGATCGGGCGGCGCAAGGGGCTGGCCGGGGCGCGGTTGCATGCGCGCATGGTGCTGATGTTCGGGATGATCGCCGTGGTGCCGACCATCGTGGTTTCGGTCTTTTCGGTCGCCTTTCTCAATTATGGTCTCGACGCGTGGTTTTCGGAACGCATCAAGAATGCGGTCGAGAGTTCGCTCAATGTGGCCCAGTCCTATCTCAACGAGTCGCAGGAGCGCATCCGCGAGGATACCGTCGCCCTGGCCAACGAACTGCGGCTGGATGGCCTGATCAACATCGGCAATTCGGAGCGGTTCCAGAACAGCTTCGACCAGGAACTCGTCCGCCAGGGCCTGTCGGAAGCGGTCATTGTCGACCAGCAGCGCCGCATTGTGGCGCGGGGCGGGTTCAGCCTGCTGATGGAGTTCAGCCTGGATATTCCGGAGGACGCGTTCACCGATGCCGATCGCGGCGAAGTGGTCGTTCTGCCATCCGTGACCGGCGATCGCGTTCGCGCCTTCCTGCTGCTCGACCCCCTGGGCGGGCTGTACCTCTATGCCGGTCGACTGATAGATGACCGGGTCCTGGCTTCGGTGCGCGGGACACAGGATGCGGTCCGGCTCTACCAGCATCTCGAGCGCGACCGCTCGTCGCTGCAACTGACCTTTGCCGTGGTGTTCGCCGGCCTCGCTTTGCTGCTGCTGCTCGGCGCCATCTGGTATGCGATCCATTCAGCCACGCAGCTGGTGAAGCCGCTGTCCCGGCTCGCCGGTGCGGCGCAGCGAGTGGGCGGCGGCGACCTGACGGCGCGGGTCAAGATCGGCGCGCGCGAGGACGAGCTGTCGGCGCTCGGCCGCACCTTCAACGTCATGGTCTCGCAGCTGCAAAGCCAGCAGGCCGCACTCCTGACCGCCAATCGCGACCTCAACGACCGCAGCCGCCTGACCGGGCTCATCCTCTCGGGCGTGTCGGCCGGCGTCATCGGCCTTACCGAACATGGGGTGGTTGATTTCGCCAACCGGTCGGCGGCGGAACTGCTGGGCGGCGAGGTGGATGGCTGGATCGGCCGGCCGCTGGCCGAGTTTGCACCGGAAATGGTCGAGATCGTCGCCCTGGCGCAACAGCGGAAATCAGGCTCGGCCGACGGGCAGATCAGCCTCAATCGCCAGGGCTCCACGCGCACTTTCCACCTGCGCGTGGTCTCCGAGGCGGATGCGGATGGACATATGCGCCTGGTGGTCACCTTCGACGACGTGACCGAGTTGCTCTCCGCGCAGCGCAAGGCAGCGTGGTCCGATATCGCGCGCCGCATTGCCCATGAAATCAAAAACCCGTTGACGCCGATCCAGCTTTCGGCCGAAAGGCTGAAGCGCAAATACCTGAAACAGATCGGCGACGACCCGGAAACCTTCACCGTCTGCACCGACACGATCATTCGTCATGTCGGCGACATCGGCCGCATGGTCGACGAGTTTTCCGCCTTTGCCCGCATGCCGGCCCCGGTACTGAAGCCGGAGGATCCGGCCCGCCTCGCGCGCGAATCGCTGTTCCTGCAGCAGAGCGCGCATCCGGCGATAAACTATGAAGTCCAGATGCCCGAGACGGGCATGACGCTGCTATGCGATTCCAGCCAGTTCAATCGCGCCGTCACCAACCTGCTGCAGAATGCCGCAGACGCGATCGAGGGGCGGATGGAGGAGGAAAGGGTGCGCGATCCGCAAGCCCCCTTGACGCCGGGACATATCCAATTATGGATTAGGCAAGAAGGCGACGCCCTGATGCTGAGCGTCGCGGATAACGGCAAGGGCCTGCCGAAAGAAGGGCGCGAGCGCTTGACAGAACCATATGTGACAACCCGAGCCAAGGGCACCGGCCTCGGCCTCGCCATCGTCAAGAAGATCATGGAGGATCACGGCGGCACCCTTTCGCTGACGGATCGACCCGGTGGCGGCGCCGTGATCACGCTGGCCTTTCCGCTCGACAGGGCGACAGGTGGCAACCCCGTCGCCGGGGTAAAGGACGCACCGGCGCCCGGCCTGCAGATTGCCAGTCGGTAGATGGGGTCCTGACCAGAATGGCCCGCGACATCCTGATCGTCGACGACGAAGCGGATATCCGCCTGCTGATCGCCGGAATTCTCGGCGACGAGGGTTTTCAGACGCGCGAAGCCGGCGACAGCGATTCCGCGCTGGCGCAATTGCGCCAGCGCCGCGCCAACCTCATCATCCTCGACATCTGGCTGAACAATTCGACCCTCGACGGGATGGGATTGCTGGAGGTCCTCAAGGTCGAATTTCCGGATGTGCCCGTCATCATGATCAGCGGCCACGGCAATATCGAGACCGCCGTCACGGCGATCAAGAACGGGGCCTATGATTTCATTGAGAAGCCGTTCAAGGCCGACCGGCTGCTGCTGACTATCGAGCGTGCGCTCGAGGCCGCGCGCCTGCGGCGCGAGGTCGAGGACCTCAAGCTGCGCGCCGGCGCCGAGGGCGAATTGATCGGCATGTCGCAGGCAATCACCCAGCTGCGCCTCGCCATCGAGCGTGTGGCGCCGACCGGCAGCCGGGTGCTGTTTTCCGGGCCGCCCGGCAGCGGCAAGGAAGTTGCGGCACGGCTTCTGCACCGGCGCTCGAAGCGTGCCGGCGGGCCCTTCATCGTGCTCAACTGTGCGACCATGCATCCGGACCGGCTGGAGCCGGAACTGTTCGGCCAGGAGCGGGACGGCGAGGGCGTCAAGACCGGGTTCCTGGAACAGGCCCATGGCGGCACCCTGCTGCTTGATGAAGTGGCCGACATGCCGCTCGAGACCCAGGGCAAGATCCTGCGGGTGCTGCAGGAGCAGACCTTCGAGCGGGTCGGCGGCAAGACCCGGGTCGAAGTCGATGTGCGGGTGATCGCGGCCACGGCCCGCGACCTGCAGGCCGAGATGAATGCGGGTCGCTTCCGCCAGGACCTGTTCTACCGCCTGAATGTGGTGCCGATGCGTCTGCCGCCCCTCAAGGAGCGTCGCGACGATATCCTGGCCCTGCTGGATTTCTTCATGGCACGGGCGTCGGAGCAGACCGGCCTGCCGGCGCGGCGCCTGGCCGACGACGCCCTGGCCGTGCTGCAGGCCTATGACTGGCCCGGCAATGTGCGCCAGCTGCGCAACGTCATCGACTGGCTGCTGATCATGACGCCGGGTGGCGTCGACGAGGTGATCCGCGCCGACATGCTGCCGCCCGATATCGGCGCCGTCTCGATCACCCCGTCGGCGCTGGCCGATGGGACCGAGGTCATGTCGCTGCCGCTGCGCGAGGCGCGGGAAATCTTCGAACGCCGCTATCTCGAGAGCCAGGTATCGCGCTTCGGCGGCAACATCTCGCGCACCGCCAGCTTCATCGGCATGGAGCGATCGGCGCTGCACCGGAAGCTGCGTTCGCTCGGGATCAATACCAACGAGCGCCAGGAAAACGGCAAGCCGGACGGCACCTGAACCAGCGACAACCACCTTCAGAAGGAAGACACCCCCATGGGCCGCGTCGCCTATGTCAACGGCCGGTATGTGCCGCACGGCCAGGCCAATGTCCACATCGAGGATCGCGGCTACCAGTTCGCCGACGGCGTCTATGAAGTGGTGCCGGTCATCGACGGCGTACTGATCGACGAGGAGTTGCATCTCGACCGCCTCGGCTATTCGCTGGGCGAGTTGCGGATCGCCTGGCCCGTGGCGCGACCGGTCCTCCGCCTGATCCTGCGCGAGATGCTGGCGCGCAACCACCTCGGGCGCGGCATCATCTACTTCCAGGTGACCAGGGGGGTGGCGCCGCGCGACCACAAATTTCCCGCCCGGACCAAGAGCAGCTTGGTCGTCACCACGAAGCGCCTTGCCCCGCCGGCGCCGGCATTGCTGGAGAACGGTGTCGCCGTCGCCTCGCAACCCGATATCCGCTGGCAGCGCTGCGATATCAAGTCGCTGTCCTTGCTGCCCAACATTCTTGCCAAGCAGGCAGCGCATGAATCCGGTGCCTTCGAAGCCTGGCTGGTCGATGCCAATGGCGTCGTGACCGAGGGCTCTTCGACCAATGCCTGGATCGTCACGCGCTCTGGGGAAATCGTTACCCACCCGACGGGCCGCGGAATCCTGGGCGGTGTCACGCGCCGTTCCCTGGTCCAGCTGGCCGAGGCCAGCGGCCTCGCGCTGGTCGAACGCGGCTTCACGCTGGTCGAGGCGCAGGCGGCGGCGGAGGCCTTCCTGACCTCGTCCTCGGCCTTCGTCCTGCCGGTGACGCGGATCGACGGCCAGCCGGTCGGAGACGGCCGTCCGGGTCCGGTGACGCGGCGCCTGCGCGAGATCTATCTGGCCAATGTCGCGGCACAGATCGGGGCGGCGCCGTGAAGCCCGGTACAAGCGAGCAACCGACGGCGCTGCTGTTCGACTGGGACAATACCCTGGTGGATTCATGGGGCGTCTTGCACGCCACCATGAACGTGACGCTCCGCGCCATGGGCCACGCGGAATGGTCGCGGGAAGAAGCCGAGCAGCGCATCCGGGCCTCGATGCGTGACAGCTTTCCCCGGCTATTCGGCCCACGCTGGCCGGAAGCCGAGAAGGTGTTCTACGACACCTATGAAAGCCAGCACATCAAGGCATTGCGGGCCTGCGCCGGGGCCGAGGACCTGCTCGCCTGGGCAGCCGGCAACGGCCTTTATCTGGGGGTTGTCAGCAACAAGCGTGGCGCCTATCTGCGGGCCGAGGCCAAGGCCCTCGGCTGGGAGCGCTATTTCGGCCGGCTGGCGGGGGCAGGCGATGCGGCGCGAGACAAGCCGGCGATCGAGCATGTCGAGGCGGCCCTGGTTCCCGGCACCGTCACCCTCGGGCGCCATGTCTGGTTCGTCGGCGATACCGACATCGACCTGGTCTGTGCCCGCAATGCGGGCTGCGTCGGCGTACTGGTGCGGGGCGAGGCGCCGGCGGTGGGAGAGTTCCCGGAGGCTGCGCCGGACCATTATTTTCCCAATCTCGAAGACCTGCGCGCGGCGCTGGCGGCGCGGCTCTGAAGCGGGAAGAAGGCCACCCGGGCCTTTGAAGATGGCCCTTCCGGGCCGGCCGGCGGGGCGATTTCCTTCCGTCGCGATCTGTGTTAACGAAAGGCGGGCAGGAGAGTTGCGCGGCGCCGCGGGCGGGCGCATGCTTGCCTGCTTGGGCGGCACCGCCCGACAACAAAAAATCGGCCCCAAAGGCATGGGCCCAACGAGAAAAGGATCGGACGATGGCGAACGAAAAATCACAAAGCGTCCAGGACGTCTTCCTCAACAACATCCGCAAGAACAAGATTCCGGTCACCATCTTCCTGGTCAACGGTGTGAAACTGCAGGGGATCGTGACTTGGTTCGACAACTTCTCGGTGCTGCTGCGCCGCGATTCCCACGTCCAGCTGGTTTATAAGCACGCCATCTCGACCATCATGCCGGGAACGCCCATCCAGTTGTTCGAGCCACAGAAAGAGGGCGAAGAGGGCTGAACTGCCCTACCTGCCCTGAAGGTCACATTTTGACGACGATCGATCAGGCCGACATCAATCAGGTTTCCGGCGCATCCGCCGATGGCGCCCATCTCGACATCGACGGCATCCGTCATGGCGACCGCGCCCTGGTGCTGCATCCCGCCTTCAAGAGCGGGCCGCGCGCGCAGTATGGCGGCGGGCGTACGCCGGAGACGCGCCTCGAGGAGGCCTGCGGGCTGGCCCGGGCGATCGACCTTAACGTCGTCGCCGGCGAGATCGTGCGCGTGGGCGAGCCGCGCCCCTCGACGCTCATCGGCATGGGCAATGTCGAGCGGCTGACCCAGATGATCGCCGAGAAGCAGGTCGGCCTGGTCGTGTTCGACGCGGCACTGACGCCGGTTCAGCAGCGCAACCTGGAGAAGGAGTGGAAGGTCAAGGTCATCGACCGGACCGGCCTGATCCTCGAGATCTTCGGCGAGCGCGCCCGCACCCGGGAAGGCCAGATGCAGGTCGAACTAGCGGCACTCTCCTACCAGCGCAGCCGACTGGTCCGCTCCTGGACCCATCTCGAGCGTCAGCGTGGCGGCTTCGGCTTCATCGGCGGTCCGGGCGAAAGCCAGATCGAAATGGACCGCCGCCTGATCGACGAGCGCATCGTGCGCATCAAGAAGGACCTCGAGGACGTAAAGCGCACCCGCGCGCTGCACCGGCAGGCCCGCCGGCGCGTGCCTTATCCGGTGGTGGCGCTGGTCGGTTATACCAATGCCGGCAAGTCGACCCTCTTCAATCGCCTGACCCGCGCCACGGTGATGGCGGCCGACCTGCTGTTCGCGACCCTCGATCCGACCATGCGGCGGGTGAAGCTGCCCTCGGGGCGCGAGGTGATCCTGTCGGATACGGTCGGCTTCATCTCCGACCTGCCGACGGAATTGGTTGCGGCGTTCCGCGCCACGCTGGAGGAGGTGCTGGAGGCGGACGTCCTGTTGCATGTGCGCGACGTTTCCCACCCCGAGACGGATGGGCAGAAGGCGGATGTCGAAGGCGTCCTTCAGGGCCTGGGCCTCGGCCACGAAGTCACCGACAACATGTTTGAAGTGCTGAACAAGGTCGACCTCCTGGCCCCGGAGATGCGCGCGGCGCTGCTGGCGCAGGCGGCCCGCGACCCGCGCCAGAAGCCGATCTCCGCCGTGACCGGCGAGGGGTTGGACGACCTGCTGGCGGCGATCGACCGGCGCCTCTCGGCGCAGCGCGTCGTCGAAACCTATCGCCTGGATCACGCCGATGGCGCGGCGATGGCCTGGCTGCATGCCCATGGCGAGGTGCTGGAGCGACGCGACACCGACGACTTTGCCGAACTGACCGTCCGGCTCTCGCCGGAGGACGTGCAGCGTTTTGCGCGGCAACGGGCGGCCAGGGATACGTGAGCCGGGGATTCAGGAAGAGGGACGGATCATGAGTGACGTGCCGGTGCCGACGCGCCAGGAGATAGTCGATCTGCTCCAGGCAGTGCTGGAGGGAAACAGCAGCCGGCTGGCCGCGGCGGAGTGGGCGGCCGAAGTGCAGGAAAACATCGAGAGCGAGGACCCGGAGGCGGTCGATCCGGAGATGTGGCACCTGCTGCGCCTCGCGGCATCGCTGGATGTGAAATCCGGCGAGGCCTATCTGCACAGCGACAACGATATCCGCGACTGGATCGAAGGCCGCAAGTGAGCAACGGATTGCTCGGCATTGACCCCGAGAGCGTCGCCCTGTTGCTGCGGGAAGTGGCGACGAGCGAGATCCTGCCGCGTTTCCGCAACCTCAAGGAGGGCGAAACGCGGCAGAAATCGCCGGGCGATTTCGTGACCATCGCCGATGAATCGGCCGAACTTGCCCTGACGCCGCGCCTGGAGGCGATGCTGCCGGGCTCGGTCGTGGTGGGCGAAGAGGCAACTGCCAAGAATCCCGAGATCATCAAGGCGCTGGCAGGCACGGCGCCGGTCTGGGTGGTCGATCCGATCGACGGGACCGGCAATTTCGCCGCCGGACGCGAAGGTTTCGTTTCCATGCTGGCCCTGATCCTGGCCGACGACATTCTGGCCAGTTGGATCCACCATCCAGTTAGCGGCGAGATGGCGATCGCATTGAAGGGGCAGGGTGTCGCCATTGACGGCCGCGCGGCGGTGCGCTTTCGGCAGCCGGCAGAACCCAAAGGCATCCTGGCCTATGGCCAGCGCGGCGCACCGGGCATCGCGCAGATGGTCGATCGCCGCCGCGACCAGGTAAACCAGGTGAAGAGCAGCCGGGCTGCCGGGATCGACTATGTGCGCATGGCCAAGGGCGAAATCGACTTCACCTTTTTCAGCGGCATCATGCCATGGGACCATGCGCCGGGTGCCCTAATCGTGCGCGAACTGGGCGGTCATATCGGCTATATCCGCCATGACGAGAGCTACCGTCCTAGCGAGGCACTGCAGGCGGCTGGCATCCTGTCTGCCGCCAGCCACGACACCTGGCGCGATATTCACCGGCGCCTGTTTCGTGACGAATGAGTGGTCGGCGAGGTCAGAGAAGGGCAATAGAGGAGACTGACGGATGAAGGTCGCATTCCTGGGCCTGGGCGTGATGGGATATCCCATGGCCGGGCACCTCAAGCGCGCCGGGCATGACGTCACGGTGTTCAACCGGTCGGCAGCAAAGGCGGAAAAATGGGTGGCGACCCATGGCGGTGCCGCAGCCCCGACGCCGAGGGCGGCGGCGGCAGGGGCCGAGATCGTCTTTGCCTGCGTCGGCAATGACGATGACCTGCGTTCGGTCGTCTATGGCGATGCGGGTGCCTTGGCCGGCATGTCCGGCGGGGCGATCCTGGTCGACCACACCACCGCCTCGGCCGAGGTGGCGCGGGAAATCGAGGCTGGCGCGCGACAGGCTGGGGTGGGCTTTCTCGATGCGCCGGTGTCCGGCGGCCAGGCAGGGGCCGAGAACGGCAAGCTGACAGTGATGGTGGGCGGCGAACCGGCGGTATTCGAACGCGCCAAGCCGGTGATCGATTGTTATGCCCGGGCTTGCGTTCTTATGGGGCCAGCCGGATCCGGGCAGCTGGCCAAGATGGTCAACCAGATCTGCATCGCCGGGCTGGTGCAGGCGCTGGCCGAGGGCATGCATTTCGCCCAGAAAGCCGGGCTCGACGGTGCCCGGCTCCTCGAGGTCATCTCCAAGGGGGCGGCGCAGTCCTGGCAGATGGAGAATCGCGGTCTCACCATGCTCGAGGGCAAGTTCGATTTCGGCTTTGCCGTCGACTGGATGCGCAAGGATCTTGGCATCTGCCTCGCGGAAGCCAAGCGCAACGGCGCGCAATTGCCGGTGACGGCCCTGGTCGACCAATTCTATGCCCGCATCCAGAGGCGTGGCGGAGGGCGCTGGGACACGTCCTCGCTCATGCAGCCGCTATCCGAACCCTGAGCGGCTTCGATTGCGTTTTTTCCCGCCTGCCGCCGGTTTTGTTTGAACCCCGGCAAAGTGCCCCCTATATGCTGTAGGTCCCGCTGCGGCGGGTGCTGGCTATAGGGGAAATCTCCCAAAGTGCCGTATGTGGCGGGCGCCTCGGGGCGGAATCCGCTGGATGCGCTATTTTGTGAACGATCCGATCCGAGGAATACGCCGACGATGACTTTGTCTCTGCTGAAATCCCTGCCCAAGGACGCCATTCCGGGCGTGGTCCTGGTCGGTTGCGCCATCGTTGCGCTGGTCATCGCCAATTCGCCGCTGGGGCCAAGCTATGAATATCTGCTGAAGACCAAGGGCGTCGTCGCATTCGGTGCCGGCAGCATCGAGATGCCGTTGGCCTATTGGATCAAGAACGCGCTGATGGCGATCTTCTTCTTCTTTGCCGGCATGGAATTGAAGCGCGAACTGCTCGAAGGCCAACTGGCCGATTTGCGTGCGGCGGCATTGCCCATCGCCGGAGCGCTCGGCGGCATGGCGGTTCCCGCCGCCATCTATCTTGGCATCGCCGGCACCGGCGAATTCGTCGCCGGCTGGGCCATTCCCTCGGCTACCGACATCGCCTTTGCCCTCGGCGTCCTGTCGCTGCTGGGCAGCCGGGTGCCGGCGCCGCTCAAGGCCTTCCTGCTGGCCGTGGCCGTGGTCGATGACCTCGGCGCCATCCTGATCGTTGCCTTTGTCTACACCAGCGGCCTCCAGGTCGAATGGCTCGGCTGGGCGGCAGGCTGGCTGGCCCTGCTGGTGGTGCTCAACCGATTCAAGGTGCGGAGCCTCGGCGCCTATGCGCTGCTGGCGGTTCCGCTCTGGGTCTCGATGCAGAATTCGGGTGTAAACCCGACCATCGCCGGTGTTCTCGCGGCCGCGGTCATTCCCCTGCGTGACAAGGAGGGCGGGTCGCCCCTGCATGATGCCGAGCACTTGCTGCGCCCCTGGGTGCTCTATGGCGTGATGCCGGTTTTCGCGGTCTCGGCAGCGGGGGTTTCTTTTGCTGCCGGAATCGTCGACGTCCTGGTTCATCCGGTTGCTCTTGGCGCCGGCCTCGGCCTTGCCCTCGGCAAGCCGGTCGGCATCACGCTGGCCACCATGCTTGCGGCGATGCTGCTGCGGACCCGGCCGCCGGGCAATGTCATGCAACTGGTGGGCCTCGGCCTCATCGCCGGTATCGGCTTTACCATGAGCCTGTTCATCGGCGCGCTGGCCTTCAGCGACCCGGCGCTGGCGGCCCCGGTGCGGGTCGGGGTCTATGGCGGCTCGATTGCGGCCGCGGTACTCGGCCTGATCATCCTCTCCATGTCGTTGAAGCGCCCCGGCCGGGCAGGGAAGGGACGCGATGAAACCCACCCTTTCATAGGCCCTGAGCCGGAATATGAAAAGGCCAAGGCGCCGAAATTCAAGTAAGCGCGGTATTCGCTTTCTTGGAGTTTACTTTAAGAAATCGACGTAATCATCTGAATATAAATAATTGATATAACTAAATATCGCAAAAATTGACATATGCATGCGTTATGCATATATTTGCCACTCGGCCTCATTTCGATTGGACTCCCATGACTTCGGACCTGTTCCTGCAGCATTTGCCATTCAACCTGCTCGGCGCACCCATCGATTCCGTGGGCGGGGCTGGCGGGACGGAATTCAGCCCCGGCGTGCTGCGGATGGCGGCTGACTGGGGCCATGTGGCCGAAACCGATCGCGGCGATATCGGGCAGCAGATCCGCAATCGGGAGCGTGACCAGGCCAGCGGCCTTATCGGCAGCCGCGACGTCGCCGAAGTGACCATCGAACTGCGCCGGTCCGTTGCCGCCATCCTGCATGACGGCCGGCGACCGATCCTGCTCGGCGGCTGCTGCACCCAGGTGGTGGGTGCCATGGCCGGGGTGCGCGATGCCTTCGGCCAAGCAGGCATTGCCTATCTCGACGGGCATCTCGACCTATATGACGGCGTGACCTCGCCCAAAGGTGAAGCCGCGGACATGCCGCTTGCCACCCTGTTGGGCAGGGGTCCGGAGGTCTGGATGGCGGCTGCCGGCGGTGCCAGTGTGCAGCCGGCGGATGTCGCCCTGATCGGGCCGCGGGACCTTGAGGATGCCGCCGGCATCGGCTCGCTGCTCCCGAGGGATTTTTCGCCGGCGCTGGCCTTCTGGCAGGTGGATGACGTGGTCCGTCAGGGCGCCGCTCATGTTGCGCAGCAAGCCTGCAGCAAATTCGCCGGGCAGGGGATCCCGTTTTGGCTCGCGATCGATGTCGATGTACTTGACCCTGCAACATTTTCTGCAACCGACTACCTGCAGCAGGGCGGCTTGTCCTGGGCCGATTTCACGATGCTGGTGAAGGGACTTGCCGCTTCTCCCGGCCTGATCGGCCTGTCGGTCGCCTGCTACAATCCGGAAAAGGACCACGACCACGCGGCGGGGCGGCGCCTGGCTACCCTGCTGGTGGATGCCCTGCAAGGAGCTGCCACATGACCAGGGCGGATAACCGCACCGCCAATCTTCTGGGTGCATTCGCCCTCGTCACCATGGACGGCATCCGCTCGGAGCTCGGCGATCTGACCGCGATCGGGGAAAGCGACTGGGCGGCCCTTATCGTGCTCGGCCAATCACCGGGCATCACGGTGGATCGCCTGGCCCGCATCGTCCATTTGTCCCAGCCCGGCGCCGTGCGCTTGGTGGATCGCCTGGCTGAGGAAGGCTGGGTCGAGCGCAAGCTGGGTAATGACCGGCGCGCCCGCCCCCTGCAATTGACCGCCGCCGGCGAACGCATGGTGCGCGCCATGTTGCTGGGCCGCGAGCGGGTCCTGGCAGGGGCTCTAAGCGCCCTCGACGCCGAAGAACGAGCGACCCTGTCGGAGCTTCTCGATAAGATGCTGCGCGCAGCGGCGCGGGAAAGGGACGAAGTCTCCACCGACAGCGCCTGCCGCCTGTGCGACGAGCGGGCCTGCCCGCAGGATCGTTGCCCGCTGACGCCGGGTTGCGGTGTGGTTGCATGAGAGCCGGTTTGCATGAAACCGGGTTCAGCTCTCCCTTGCTTCGGCGCGTTTGACGGCATTCCAGGCTTCTTCCATGCGGTCGAGGCCGGCGTTTGCCGGGTCCAGGTTTTCGGCGCGCAGGCGCTCTTCGACTTGGCGAAAACGGCGCTCGAATTTGGCATTGGCGCGGCGCAGGGCGCCCTCCGCATCGATCTCCAGATGGCGCGCCAGATTGGTGACGGCGAAGAGCAGATCGCCCAATTCCTCATCCAGCTTGCCCCGGTCGCCGCTGCCGAGTTCGGCACGGACTTCCGCCAATTCCTCCTCGATCTTGGCGACCACTTCACCGGCATGGCGCCAGTCGAAGCCGATACGGGCGGCGCGTTTCTGAAGTTTGTCGGCGCGGGTCAGGGCGGGCAGGCCGCCGATCACGCCGTCAAGGGCCGAGGGCGGGCGACCCTCGGCTGCGGCCTGTTTCGCCCGTTCGGCCGCCTTGTGGTTTTCCCAGGCCAGGGTCTGGGCCGAAGCAGTATTGATCTCGACGCTGGAAAACACATGAGGATGCCGCTCTATCATCTTGATATTGATGGATTTAAGAACATCCACCATCGAAAAATGACCGGCCTCGCGCGCCATCTGGGCATAGAATACGACCTGGAACATGAAATCCCCCAGCTCGCCGACCAGCGCTGCCATGTCATCCTTTTCGATGGCATCGGCGACCTCATAGGCTTCCTCGATCGTGTGCTGGACGATGGAACGGAAATCCTGCTCGAGATCCCAGGGACAGCCGGATTTCGGATCGCGCAGCCGTGCCATGATCGCCAACAGGCGGTCGAGTTCGCGGGCGGAGTCGGAAATGGCGGGGGTCGTCTCTGGCATGGTCGGGTTCTCTTCGGGGCAAGGCGGGGCACTATAGCCAAAACGGATCGACCTATCGACAAATGGCATTTGTGGCGGCGGCCCCGTGGCTTAGCCTCAAGCCATGACGCCCATGGACAGGCAGGTTCCCGAAATCGACATCGCGCCCCTGTTCGGGGCCGGTGGGGCCGGGCGCGACCAGGTGGATTCCGCCATCTGCGCCGCCGCCAGGGATATCGGGTTCATGCTGATCCGGGGATTTCCGCCGGTCCCGGCCAATGTGGCCCTGCTGCGGCTGTTCGAGTTGGCTCCGACCGAACGCGCCAAGCTGTGGCGCGCCAAGTTCCGGCCGGGCCAGCCCAACCAGTATCGGGGCTGGTTTCCGCTGCAGAACGGCCTGCCAACCTACAAGGAGGGCATGGATCTGGGGCCGGATATCGCGCACGGACCGTCGCGGATTGATCCCGGCGACCCACTTTGCGAAGCCACGCCGCTGCCGCCGGAGGAACTCCTGCCCGGCTGGCGCGCCGATATGGCCCGCTATTATCTGGCCATGGAGCAGGTCGGCGAGGCTCTGCTGCGGTCGCTGGCGCGTAGCCTCGGCCTGCCGGAAGCCGTCTTTGCCGAAGCCTTTGCCGGCGGCATCTCGACCCTCCGGCTGCTGCATTATCCCGTCAGGCCGCCTGAAAGCTTTGATGGTGCGAAAGCCGGCGATATCAGGGTCGAACATCTGGGGCGACTGGTTGACCTGGCCGGTGCCGCCCATGTCGATTCCGGCTTCGTGACCCTGCTGGCCCAGGATGGCGTGCCGGGATTGCAGGCGCAGGCACGCGACGGCTCATGGATCGACGTGCCGCCGGTCGGCGGCACCCTGGCGGTCAATTTCGGCAAGCTGCTGGAGCGCTGGACCGGCGGCCGCATCCGGGCCACGCGGCACCGGGTGATTGCCCATAGAGGGCGCAGCCGCCATTCGATCCCGTACTTCTATGAGCCCCGGGTGGATGCCGAGATCACGCCAGTTCCCGGGATGGGGGAGGCATTTGCACCGTTCCGTTATGGTGACCATCTCTGGGCGGCGATGTGCAAATTCGTCGAATTCCAAGGTCTCGATCATCTGCGGCAACCCCGATGGAAAGCGGCAGGCTGGCCAGAATGAATCGATTGGCTAACAGAATTCTGCGGTTTTCTGCGTGGCTTGCGCTGGTCGGTGTCGAATCCGCCTCGGCTGACAACTGGCGGCCCCCGCCTGGGGCCACAATCCAGATTCAATATACCGGCGCCACGATCGAAACCGGGGTGGTCGCCGACATTTACAATCTCGATCTCTTCGAGACACCTCCGGAACTCATCGCGGCTCTCCACGCACAGGGACGCCGGGTGATCTGCTATCTGAGCGTCGGCACCCTGGAGGACTGGCGCCCGGACGTGGCGGCATTCCTGCCAGACGTGGTGGGTGACGCCTATCCCGGCTGGCCGGGGGAACGCTGGCTGGACCTACGCGCCATCGACCGGCTGGTGCCAGCCATGACTGGGCGACTTGACCTTGCCAAGGCCAAGCGCTGCGACGGGATCGATCCCGACAATCTCGACGGCTACGAGACGGCGACCGGCTTTCCACTCAGCAGCGCCGACACGGTTGCCTTCATGCGCTGGCTTTCCGGCGCAGCACGGGGGCGGGGGCTCGGCATCGGCCTGAAGAACGGCGCCGATCTGTGGCCGGATCTGGCCGATGCGGTGGACTGGGTGCTGATCGAGGATTGCGCCGCGCAGGGCTGGTGCGGCGTGATGAAACAGGCGCGGGCGGCTGGTCTCGCGGTTTTCCAGGTCGAGTACACCGATGCCGGGCTGGACTGGCAGGACGTGTGTCGGAAAGCCGCCGAAATGGGTTTCAGCGCGATCCTCAAGAACCGGAAGCTGGATTCTTACCGGGTCGGCTGTCGCGAATGAAAGCAGAGCCGGCCGGCTTTCTGGCGCCGCGCTGAACCGCGGATAGGCGGGAAAAACCCAACACATGGGCACATTCCCATATAAGTAAGTCGCATAATATATATTATGGAAAATATACTATCAGCGGTAGCCGGGCGATTGTGCCGCAGTGGCATTCGTCCGGAAATGATAGCAGTATTGCGCCCAAGCAATGATCCGCATTCGCATGACCGCGCGCCGCCATCCAATCATTTCCCTGATCCTCGCTCTGGCCATTGGCCCGGTCATGCTCCTGGGCCTGGCGACGATGCGCGCCACCTTGGCCGAGGATTTGCCGGTCTATCAGAGCCGCGAGGAACTGGGTGCCGCCCTGTTCGCCGACGTCAACCTGTCGCGCAACCGGACCCAGGCCTGCGCCACCTGCCACAGCCCCGAATTTGCCTTCACCGACCCGCGCGAAACGGAACTGGGCCGCGATGTTTCGCTGGGCGATGACGGCATGTCGCTGGGGACCCGGAATGGCCCCTCGGCCGCCTATGCCGCCATGGCGCCCGCCTTCGGCCGCAATGCCAAGGGTCGCTATCACGGCGGATTGTTCCTCGACGGCCGGGCCGCCGATCTCGCCGCCCAGGCGGCCGGGCCGCCCTTGAACCCGCTCGAGATGGGCATGGCCAGCGAAGCCGAAGTGACAACGCGGCTGAGGGAGAACCCGGCCTATGTGCAAGCCTTCACCCGCCTGTTCGGCCCCGAAGTGCTGGACAGCGACCGGGACGCCTTCCGCGCCATGACCGAAAGCATCGCCGCCTTCGAACGGACCGAGGATTTCCGGCCATTCGATTCCAGATATGACCGCTTCCTGCGCGGCGAGGTCCAGTTGACCGACGAGGAGGAACTGGGCCGCCTCCTCTTCTTCTCCAACCAGTTCACCAACTGCCATCTCTGCCACCAGTTGCGCATGCTGGGTGGTGCCGAACTTGAGCCGTTTTCGAATTTCGAGTTCCACAATATTGGCGTTCCGGCCAATCCCGCTTTCGCGGGATCCGGCCGCAAGGTGACGGTCGATCGCGGCCTCGCCGAGAACCCCATGGTCGATCCGGCGGACCGGGACAAGGTTGCCGGCCAGTTCAAGGTGCCGAGCCTGCGCAATGTCGCCGTGACCGGCCCCTACATGCATAACGGCGTCTTCAAGGATTTGCGCACGGTGATCCTGTTCTATGACAAGTACAACAATTCGGCGCCGCGCCGTCAGGTGAACCCGGAGACCGGCCGGCCCTGGGACGCGCCGGAAGTGCCGGAGAATTTGTCGCTGAAGGAACTCGAGACCGGCCCCGCCCTCGACGACCAGCGCATCAATGCCCTGGTTGCCTTCCTGCGCACGCTGACCGATCGCCGCTATGAACACCTTCTGGCCGAATAGCGCCTTTTGACTTATGCCCGGCCGGCGGCGATGATCCGCCGCGCAAACGGGGGAGTTGGGGCGACAAATGCGGTTTTATATCCGACCATTCGAGCCGGGGGATGCGGACTGGGTGCTGGCCGCCGAGGCCGCCTTGCAGGCGCATGAGATCGCGATCTTCGACAAGCGCCTCGCGCTGACCCTACTGCCGCCCGAATCCTCCACCGCCGCCTATCTGGACATGTTGTGGCCGATGCTGGCCGAAAACCACGGGGCGATGCTGATCGGCTGCGACGAAGGCGGCCGCCGCCTCGGCCTCGTGGCGGGCCATGTGGTCGACGAGCCCTTCCCCACCGAGACGCCGGACTGCACCCGCTATGGCTATGTCAGCGACATCTACATCATGCCGGAAGCACGCGGCAGCGGCCTCGCCGGCCAACTCCTCGATGCGATCGCAGCACATCTCCATGCCGCTGACCCGACCCTGACGCGCCTCCGGATCAATGTTCTGGCGGCGAACGCGATCGCCCGCGCCGCCTATGAAAAAGCGGGCTTCGTGCCCTATGAGATCATGTACGAGCGCAAGCTGGGATGAGTGTCGTGACCGAAGCGAATACCGAGCCGAAACAGATCCATGGCGAGAGTTTTGCCCTCAACCGTGCCCGCTGGGACGAGGTGGTGGCGATCCATGTCGCCTCGCCCTTCTATCGCGTGAAGGAATTCCTGGCCGGCGCGGACATCCTGCTGCCGATTGAAAGGCGCGAGATCGGCGATCTCGGCGGCAAGTCACTCATCCACCTGCAATGCCATTTCGGCCTCGATACCCTGGCGCTGGCGCGGCGCGGCGCAAATGTAACCGGTCTCGACTTCTCGACGAAGGCCATCGCCGCCGCGCGCGACCTCGCGCGCGAGGCCGGGATCGACGCCCGTTTTGTCGAAGGCAATGTCTATGACGCCCCTGCCCTCGTCACCGAGCGCTTTGACGTCGCCTATGTCAGCTGGGGTGCCATCAACTGGCTGCCGGACATCAGGGGATGGGCGCGCGTGGTGGCGGCCATGCTGAAACCGGGTGGCGAGCTTTACCTGCTGGAGGGGCATCCCTTCGCCCTCACCCTCGACCAGTTGGGCAGCGAGACGATCGCGGCCGACGGCGCCATCGGCCAGTCGGATCCGGCGGCTGCCCTGCGCCCGGCCTTCCCCTATTTCCGCGAAACCGGCCGCCCACTCGTCTTCGAGATGGAGCAAACCTATACCGGCGACGGGCCGAAGCTGGTCCATACCCGCACCCATGAATTCGTCCACGGCATCGGCGATATCCTGGGCGCGCTTCTCGAGGCCGGCCTCACCCTCACCATGTTCCGCGAACACGATGCCTGCGCCTGGGCTATGTGGCCGCTGCTGGTTGAAGGCGAGGACCGCATGTTCCGTCTGCCCGCGGGGGCGCCGTCTTTGCCGCTGAGCTTCTCGCTGCGCGCAAGGCTGGACTGAGGCGCAAGTCGCAGCCTCAACCTCAACCCTTCCCGGGCAATTCAATCAACGCTGCAGACGCGACCGTTCTCGATCAGGCATAAGGCATTGGCGCTTATGATTTCCTCGGCTGTTTCAGTTGGCTGAGGCGAGGCAAAGGAAGGAAGGTAGAGCAGCGCCAGCGCATGCATGTCGTTGAAAGGCGGCCTGTCGGTGCGGGGACCGAAAACGCTATCTTTATCAGCAGATCGTGACTTGCCCCAATCCTTCATCAAGCCGAGGGCCGCCATCAATTGACGATTGACGCAGCGGAACATGAGGCCGTGATGGTTGAGCCTGTTACCGCTCGTTCCGAAAGGCGCAAACACCTGCTCCTTGTCTATCGTCAGAACGGCCTTGACAATTCTGCCGATCGTCGGATCGTAGCCAACTGTGGCACCGCAACCCGGCCCAAACGCATCAGCGCCTTCAATCCAGGTCAGATCTGCCGTCCTGAGCTTTGCGACCTGCGAAGATAGTGCGTGTGCGTGAGCAGCAGTGTTCGCGCTCAAGAGGAAAACAATATCTGCGTCGTCAACATGGTTCCCCTCGGCGATCTGGTGCGACTTGATCTGGATCGTTTTGATCTCAATGGTGTCCTCGATCGCACCGCGCAGCAGGCCGCCGGCTGACTCCGCCATGAGAATGTCTGGATCGTCAGTTGGACTGAGGTAAACCGCCTGCAGATTGGTCTTGCTCCAACGCAAGTAGTAACTGGGCGCCCCTACCGCGTCGTTTTCCGGTGACGGCAGGGTTACGACCACATCGGAAAAGTGCCGTAGCAGCGCATCCGCCAACGCATTCTCTTCCGCTTGCGCTGGGGCAGCTATGGCAGTCAATTGACCGATCGATAGCAGACCGAAAAGAAGGGACCAGTGGCAAAGCGCCATTTATTGCCCTTCCCCGCCCTTTTCAGAGAACGGCACGATGGTCTCGACGATGGGATCGAAGGTTTCCTCCCAATCCTCGATGCCGATGCACTGGCGCACGCGGCCATTGAGCTTGAGCGGGAACATGGCGAAACGGACACCGAGCTGGTCGCCCGCCTTGGTCGGCCAAAGATAGGAGCTGAAACTGGGCTGGCCGGTCTCCCAGCACTTTCGATAGTGGTCGAGGATATGCTGCCCGCCGCCGGTGGGATCAGCCCGGACGATGTCGTCGAGATAGCGTCCGGTCAGGTTGAAGCCGTTCATCTCGTCGACCTTGGAGCCCGACAGCCGGTAGCGCACGCGGAAAGGCTGGTCCTCGAAATCAACGATACAAATATATGGCAAGAGCGGCTTGACCGCGCCGGGATCGAATTGCGCGCGTTCCGGCGTGGCACCGCCTGCGAGGCCGAGCCAATACGCGTGCAATTGCTCGATGAGTGAGGGCGGGGTTTCGGGAAGATCGGGCGTTTCGCTTGTCACCTGGAACAGCCTGAGGACGCACTTGGGAGGAAATTCAGGGTGCAGTGGAATGCGCCTGTCAGCAAGCGGATTCTCTGGCCGGTGCCGGCGCAGCGCGGCGATGCGATCGAATGGTGAGATCCAGCAGGGTTGACTGCACGCGCGGCTGGAAGGCGCCGTAATCCTCGATGGCGAGGAACTGCCGCACTTCAGGAACCTGGCCGCTGCCGTCCTTGCCGGCGGCGAAATGGCTGAGCGGGAAGATCCCAAAATCGTACCGGAACGGATCACCGCCCAGCGTGCTGACCATGGCGGTGCCGTATACAGGTTGCCGGTGGTCGAAGGCGCGGCGGTAATTCGCCATCCAATCCTCGCCCGGGATCCCGCCCAGCATCGCATCGAGGTGGCGCCAGGTGAAATCGAACCCCACCACATAGACCACCGCCGTGCCGACGAGGCGATAGCGAATCCGGAAAGGATCGCGGCTGCAATCCGAGATCAGCAGGAAAGGCAGATACGCCTTCCACTGGGCTGGATCGAAATCGTCCCGATCCGGCAGGTCGCCAGCGCGACGTTGGCCGTGCCACCAACGATTGAGGTCGTGCACCTTCGGCGAATCCAATTCGCCTATCGCCAGGAGTGCCATCCGTCCACCTCGATACCCGGCCCCAGTCGGCCGGGCTGCATCCCAAGGATGCCGCGACGGTAACATGCGGTCCGCCCGCGAAAAAGCTCACTTCGCCCGCGAATATCAATCCATGATTGTAGCGCACACCATGATCCAGGCGCCGACCGGAAGTCGATTTCCCACAATAGAGCAGTTCTCGGTGTGATATTGTCGACATGCGTTCATTCGTGAACGACAATTTGCCGATCTGACTTGCTGGGCAAGGTGGCAGGAATGGATATTGCCAACACCGACGCCGACGGAAGCAGAAGCCGCCCCAAGCCGAGGTCACAGCGC
The DNA here is from genome assembly GCF_004363235.1 of Dongia mobilis. Lineage (GTDB taxonomy): Bacteria > Pseudomonadota > Alphaproteobacteria > Dongiales > Dongiaceae > Dongia > Dongia mobilis. The sequence goes on along the minus strand of NZ_SNYW01000009.1, from coordinate 250,695 downwards.
GGCCACTGGAGCCTGCGGACGCAACTAGCCGTCGGCGCGGCGATCCTCTCAGTGCTGGCCACCCTCACCCTGTCCCTGGTGATCGGTGCCGTCACCCTGGATCGCATGCGGGGCGATGCCGGCAATGCGGCGCGGGCGCTCGCCCAGAAGATGGCGGCCCTGCTGAGCCGGGACATGGCCGAGCGGTTCGGCGACATCCAGGTTCTCGGCAGCCTCTCGCTGATGAGCGACCCGGCGACGCCGTCGGCCGAGAAACGGCGCCTGCTCGACCAGTTGCAGGAAACCTTTCCGGATTTCGCCTGGATCGGCATCGCAGATGATGGCGGCAAGGTGACGGTGAGCACGGGCGGCATCCTGGAAGGGGCCGATGTCAGCCAGCGCCCCTGGTTCATCGACGGCCGCTGGGGCCCGACGGTGAAGGATGTGCATGACGCCGTCCTGCTGGCGAAACTGCTGCCGGCGGCGCCGGACGGACAGCCGCTGCGCTTTGTCGACGTGGCCACCCCGCTGCACAATGCCGCCGGACGGGTGGGCGTGCTCGGTGCCCATCTCAGCTGGCACTGGGCGACCGAGCTCAGGGATTCCCTGCTGCAGACCATGTCGGCCGATGACGCGATCGAGATCCTGGTCCTGGCGAAGGACGGCACGGTGCTGCTGGGGCCCGAGGCGGAACTGGGCAACAAACCGGACCTTGCCAGCATCGCCGCCGCCCGCGACGGCGCTACCGGCCACGATGTGGAGAGATGGCCGGATGGTGCCCAATACCTTGTCGGCTATACCGCCAGTACGGGCTATCGCCTTTATCCAGGCCTCGGCTGGATCGTCCTGGTGCGGCAGCCCGTCAAGATCGCGTTTGCATCGGCAAACGAGGTCGAGCGGAACCTGATTGTCGGGGGCATCTTCGTGACGCTGTTGCTGGCCCTCGGCGGCTGGCTCCTGGCGCGCCACGTTACCCGCCCCATCCTTGCCATCGCCGGCGCAGCCGACCGACTTGCCGGTGGCGCCGATGCCGCCCGTCCCGCCAAGGAGTTGATTGAATCACTTCCCGACGTGAAGGGAAGCCGGGAGGTCATCGTCCTGCAGCATTCCCTGCACCACCTGCTCGACCAGCTGCGGCAACGCGAGCGCGCGCTGGTCACCCTCAACCGGTCGCTGGAGATGCGGGTCGCCGAGCGCACCGAAAGCCTCACCACTGCCAATGGCGAATTGCAGCGCGAGATCGCCCTGCGTGCCGATCTCGAACGCGAGCGCGAGCGCCTGATCGCCGAGCTGCGTTCGCTGGCGGAGACGGATTCCCTTACCGGGCTGAGCAATCGGCGCGCCTTCGTGGAACTGGCCCAGCGCGAGTTGCGCCGCATGCAGCGGCGCGGTGGCGCAATGACCCTGCTGATGATCGACATAGACTATTTCAAGCGGGTTAACGACACCCATGGGCATCCGGCCGGCGACGCGGTGCTGCGCGAGGTGGCCGGGCTGGTGCGCGGCAGCCTGCGCGATGTGGATATTTCGGCCCGTCTGGGCGGCGAGGAGTTCGGCGTCCTGCTGGCGGATGGCGACCCGGCGCAGGTCCCGGACCTGGCGGAACGCCTCCGCCACGTCATTGCGACGCATGACATGCACCTGCCGGATGGCTCGTCGCTGCGTGTGACGGCAAGTTTCGGCGTGGCGGTTGCAACCGGCGCCGAACTGACGGAAACGTCGCTGGAGCGGCTAATGGCGGCGGCGGACCGCGCGCTCTATCGCGCCAAGGGCGAAGGCCGCAACCGCGTCGTCATGGCTGGCCCGGAGGACTTTGCCTGAGGCCCGACTTGGGTCATTCAGGTCGCGGCCGAGACGTCCGCCACCTCGACGACAAGACCGTCATAGGCGGGCTCCACGCCGGCCGGGCAACGCGCCTTGATGACGTCGTAATCGACCAGATGGTTCATGTGGGTGAGGATCGTGTGCTTCGGCCGCAGCATCTCGACCCAGGCCAGGGCCTGGTCGAAATGGGCATGGGTATTGTGCGGCTCGAAGCGCAGGCAGTCGACCACGAATAGCTCAAGGCCGTGGAGATGGGCGAGGCTCTCGCCCGGCAGCGCCACGCAATCGGTCGAATAGGCGACATTGCCGATGCGGTAGCCCGTCGATACCGTGCCGAAACCGTGATCCTGCAGATAGGGCGTCACCGGCAGGCCAGCGACGTGATGCAGCGTATTGTTGTCGATTTCGACGACATCGAGGAACGGCTTGTAGAGGTGGCCGGAGCCCTGCGTGTTCTGGGTAAAGGCATAGGCGAACCGGCCCGTGATGGTGCCGAGGGTTTCCTTCGATCCATAGACCGGGATGCGGTGGTGCCGCGCCTTGTCGCGACTCTTGACGAAGCGCAGATCGTCGATGCCCTGGGTATGGTCGGCATGGTCGTGGGTGTAGAGCACGGCATCGAGGTGATTGATGCCGGCCGAGAGAGCCTGGGCGCGGAAGTCGGGGCTGGTGTCGCAGAGGATATTGGTCTCGCCCTGCTGCACCAGGATGGAGACGCGGCTGCGCCGGTTCTTCGGGTTGTCGGGATTGCAGGCGCCCCAGCCCGGCCCGATCAGCGGCACGCCGCCCGAGCCGCCGCACCCCAGGATCGTTACCTTCATGCGGCGGCCTTCTGGAACAGGCGGTCGAAATTCTCGCTCGTGCGCCGCGCCAGATCGTCGAAGGAAAGGCCGAGGAAATCGGCGACGTATTGCGCGGTGTGGCGCACGAAGGCGGGTTCGTTGCGCTTGCCGCGCATCGGTACCGGCGCCAGATAGGGTGAATCCGTCTCGACCAGCAGCCGGTCGAGCGGCACGGTTTTCGCCACCTGGCGCAGGGCCTCGGCATTCTTGAAGGTGACGATGCCGGAGAGCGAGATGTAGAAGCCCATCTCGAGCGCCGCATCGGCTAGGTATTGCGTCGAGGTGAAGCAGTGGATGACGCCGGTGAGTCCGCCCTTCTTCGCCCCCTCTTCCAGCAGCCGCACGGTATCGGCGTCAGCGTCGCGGCTGTGCACGATGAGCGGCAGGCCGGTCACGCGCGACGCCTCGATATGGGTCGCAAAGACCGCCTGCTGCCGGTCGCGCGGGCTCTTGTCGTAGAAATAATCCAGCCCGGCCTCGCCGATGCCGACCACCTTGGGATGCCGGGCCAGTTCGGCCAGTCTTGCTACATCCACATCGGGCTCGTTCGCCGCCTCATGTGGGTGGATGCCGACCGAGCAGAGGATGTTGTCTGCCGAAAGCGCGATCTTCAGCACCTGGTCGAACTTGGTGACGCGCGTGCAGATGGTCAGCATGCGCGTGACGCCATTCACCTGCGCGCGCTCGAGCACGGCCTGGAAGTCATTGCCGAAATCGTCGAAATCGAGATGGCAATGGGAATCGACGAGACCGCCGGCACGCGTTCCGCTGGCACTCATTCCGCAGATGCCTCGGGCTCGACATAGCGCGGGAATATGCCACTCGGTGCCGGCAGTATGGCCCCGCCCTTGATGCGGGCCTTGCCGCCGATCGCGGCAAAGCTGCGCGCATCCGCCGGAACGCCCAGGAGATCGAGCAGCCTGGCGCAGGAATCCGGCATAACCGGCTGGGTGATAATCGCCACCTGACGCAATACCTCGGCCGTCACCCAGAGCACCGTCCCGAAGCGCTCAGGACTTGTCTTGCGTAGCGCCCAGGGTTCGTTGCCGGCAAAATAGCGGTTGGCCTCGGCAATCACGGCCCAGGTCTGCGCCAGGATCTGATGCAGCGCAAAATCGGCCATCGCCGTCCGCGCCTTGTCGAGAAGGGCGTCGGCCAGTTCCAGCATCGCCGCATCTTCTTCCGTGAGCGGGCCCGGTTCGGGCAGGCGGCCGTCCAGGTTCTTCGCAACCATTGAAAGCGAACGCTGGGCCAGATTGCCGAGATCATTGGCGAGGTCGGCATTCATGCGCTGCACGATGGCTTCGGGGGAATAGGAACCGTCCTGGCCGAACGGCACCTCGCGCAGGAAGAAATAGCGCATGGCGTCGATGCCATAAGCCTTGGCAAGGGCGAAGGGGTCGATCACGTTGCCGACCGATTTCGACATCTTCTCGCCCTTGTTGAACAGGAAGCCGTGGCAGAAGACGCGTTTCGGCAGCGGCAGGCCAGCCGACATCAGGAAGGACGGCCAGTAGACCGCGTGGAAGCGGACGATATCCTTGCCGATGATATGCGCATCCGCCGGCCAGAACGCCGCGCGCGGGTGATTGGCGTCGGGCCAGCCGGTCGCGGTGACGTAGTTGGTCAGCGCATCCACCCAGACATACATGATGTGCTTCGGGTTGCCCGGCACCGGGATGCCCCAATCGAAGGTAGTGCGACTGATCGAAAGATCCTTGAGCCCGCCCTTGACGAAGCTGATGATCTCGTTGCGGCGCGCATCCGGCCCGACGAAATCGGGCTGCCGATCATAGAGTTCCAGCAGCTTGTCCTGGTATTTCGACAGTCGGAAGAAATAGCTCTCCTCCTCGACCCAGTCGACCGGCGTGCCGGTGGGGGCCAGGCGCTTGCCATCGGGCTGCAGCGTCAATTCGCTTTCGTCGTAATAGGCCTCGTCGCGCACCGAATACCAGCCGGCGTATTTGTCGAGATAGATGTCCCCGGCAGCCTCCATCCGCTGCCACAGCGCCGAGACGGTTTGGTAATGGCGCGCCTCGGAGGTACGGATATAGTCGTCGTTCGAGGAATTCAACGCCGGGCCCATCTCGCGGAAACGCGCCGTGTTGCGGTCGGCCAGTTCACGCGCACTGATGCCCTCGCGCTCGGCGGTCTGCTGCATCTTCTGCCCATGTTCGTCCGAACCGGTCAGGAAAAAGACGTCGCGCCCGTCGAGGCGCATGAACCGGGCGATCGCGTCGGTCGCGATCAGCTCGTAGCCATGGCCGATATGCGGCGCGCCATTGGGATAGGCGATGGCGGTAGTGATGTAGAAGCGCTCTTGCGGCATGTTGTTTTCGATCTCTGTTTTCCCGTCATCCGCTGGCTCGGCCGGCGGATTTCCGGGTTCACTCTATTGCTGGCAGACGCAAGGATGGCCAGAACCAGCCCGGGCTCCGCCTCGGCCGTGACCAAGCCGCCGGCGGCGTCAGTCCCGCGTGCTTGCCAGGACCAGCCAGGCGGTTACCCAGGCCTGCTTGCGATCCAGATTGGCGCTGGCGACCCGGGCGAACAGGCGGCCGATCTTTTCCCATGATTGCAGCCAGCGATCAAGGCTGGCAGACCCGGCGAGGCGGTCGATGAGACTGCTTTCCCCCGGAAAAAGCTCCGAAAAGGGCCGATCCCGCGCGGCCGCCCGTCGCACGAACCGCGCCAGCCACCAATCCAGCAGGGTGACGGCGGTGGCAAAGTTCTCCTCGCCCGCCTTGCCCGCCAGCCGGTCGCCCAGGCGATGCAGGGCGGCAGGATCGAAATCCGGAAAGGTGCCGAGAAGCTGGGCCATGGACTGGAACAGGTCCCTGGCCGCCTGGTCGCGACCCAAGGTGATGGCGCGGCCGAGCGAGCCCTCCGCCAGGGCCAGCGCCAGATCGCGTTCCGCCCCGGCGAGGTTGGGGCAATGCTGCCGCAACTCGGCCTCCAGCAGGGCCGGCGGCAGGGGTTCCAGCAACAGCCGGCGGCAGCGCGAGCGGATGGTCGGCAGCAGCCGCCCCGGCGCGTGGCTGACCAGGATGAGGACCGAGCGCGGCCGCGGCTCCTCGAGGATCTTCAGAAGCGCGTTTGCGGCATTGCGGTTGAGGTCGTCCGCGGCATCGACGATGAGGACGCGCCAGGCCGATTCCGCCGGCATCAGATGCAGGAAGTCGATCGCGCTGCGGACGTCGTCGACGATGATCTCGCTGCGCAGCTTGCCGGTCTTGTCATTGACCGTGCGGCGCAGCACGCGCAGGTCACTGTGCGACAATTCCCGCACACGGTTGAAGATGGGATGGCCGGGGTCGATGTCGAGATCGCGCGGGGTGAGGTCGGGCGGGGATGCGGGCGCATCGCCAAACAGGCCCATGCCGGCGGGTTCTGCGGCTGGTGCGGCCATGCCGTGCGCCAGCAGGAAGCGCGCCATGCGGAAGGCGAGCGTCGCCTTGCCGATGCCGCGTGGACCGCTGAGCAGCCAGGCATGGGGCATGCGACCGCTTTCGAACGCCTTCAGGAAGGTGGCCTCCGCCGCGGCATGACCGACTAGCCGGGTCGTGGCTTCCGGTGGCGGCACCAGATTCTCCGGCGGTGGCGGCGCCTTGGCCATGGTCAGAGTGCTATTCCGTAGCGCGCGGTGACGGCGGCGCGGATATCGGTGGCGATGGCGGTGATATCGCGCGCGGCATCGATCAGCCAGCAGCGCTCCGGCGCCGCCGCGGCAATCTCGCGGAAGCCGTCGGCGAGCCGGCGATGGAACGCGAGACCCATGCGCTCGTAGCGCTGTTCCGTCTCGGCGCGGGCGAGACCGGCCTCGACCGGCAAGTCGAGCATCAGGGTGAGGCCGGGTTCGGTATCGCCGACCACATGCCGGCGCAGGGTCCAGAGCCAGTCCAGCGCCACGCCTTGGCCATAGCCCTGATAGGCGATGGTACTGTCGGCAAAGCGGTCGCAGAGCACCCATTTGCCGGCGGCGAGGGCCGGCCGGATGATGGCGGCGAGATGCTCGGCGCGGGCTGCGAAATGCAGCAAGCCTTCGGTCTCGGCCTGCCAGCGACCAGCACCGCCCTCGACCAGCAGGGCCCTGATCTGCTCGGCCCCGGGTGTGCCGCCCGGCTCGCGGGTGGTCACCACCTCGGCGCCAATCGCCCGCAGGGAATTGGCAAGGTGGCGGATCTGGGTCGATTTGCCAGCCCCCTCCCCGCCTTCGAAGGTGATGAAGCGCAGCGGCGCTGCTGCCGTCACGGCGTCAGCTCGAGCCGAAGATGAAATGCGAAAGCGCTGCGGCGATGCGGCCGCCGAAGCCGAGTTCGCCCACCGCCTTCCCCGCCACCAGCGGCGCCCGTGCCTGCGGCATGCCGGGAATGTCGACGACCAGTTCGCCGATCTGCTGGCCGGCGGCGATGGGTGCCGCGATCGGGCCGTTGAACACCGCCCTGGCGACGATGTTCTGGCGCTCGGCGCGCGGCAGGGTGACGAGGAAACCGGATTCGACCGTGAGCGGTACCGTCTTTTCGGCACCCATCCAGACCGGCGCCTCGCCCAGCACCGTCCCGGGCGCGGCGATGGTGTAGTTGCCGAACTCCCGGAACGCCCAGTCGAGCACGATGCCGGTCTGGTCGGCGCGCTCCTGCATGCCGGTCATCCCGTGCAGCACCATGATGACGCGGCGGCCGTCACGTATGGCGGAAGCCGTCAGGCCATACCCGGCCTCTTCGGTGTGGCCGGTCTTGAGGCCATCGACGCCCGAGCCGGTGCGGTAGAGCAGCGGGTTGCGGTTGCCCTGCTTGATGCCGTGATAGGTGAACTCGCGTTCGGAATAGAAGTGGTAGTACTCGGGAAAGTCGGAGATCAGGCGCCGCGCCAGCGTCGCCAGGTCCTTGGCGGTCATACGGTGGTTGGGATCGGGCCAGCCGGAGGCGTTGACAAAATTGCTGTCGGTCAAGCCGATTTCCTGGGCCTTCTTGTTCATGCGCTCGGCGAAGGCCTCCTCGCTCCCCGCCATGCCCTCGGCGACGACGATGCAGGCGTCATTGCCGGACTGGATGACGATGCCGCGAATCAGGTCCTCGATGGCAACGGCGGTGTTGATGTCGACGAACATCTTCGAGCCCTGCGTCGACCAGGCCTTCTCGCTGACGTGGAAGGTGTCGCTCATCTTGAGGTCGCCGCGCTTCAGCGCATCGAACAGCATATAGGCCGTCATCAGCTTGCTCATCGAGGCCGGGCCGAACTGTTCGGTGCCGCGCTTGTCGTAGAGCACGGCGCCGGTATCGAACTCAACCACATAGGCAAAGGGCGCCGTGGTCTCGACCGGGACCGCAAGGGCCGGCATCGCCGTGAAGCCGGCCAACAGCGACAGGGCGATCGGGATGTGCCGCAGGAAGCGAACGGATCGGGCAAGAAGACGATGCATGGGGAACCTCAACTCCTGGCGCAAAAGCATGCGCGCGAAAACGTCACAGAATCAGTTTACCGCAATCTTGGCGTCCGGATGGCCATTGTCGATCAGCTGCTGCAGCAGGCGATCCGCTTCCTCGACAGAGGCGATCGGCCCCAGCTGCACGCGATAGAAGCGCTGCTGGTTGAGCACGAACTCGGTGATGCGCGTCTGGCCGATCGACGAGAGCTGCTGCTGCAACTGGCGCGCATTGTTCTGGCGCAGGAAGGCACCGGCCTGGATGTAGATGTTGGAGGGCTTGACCGGCACGACGGCGACCTGGCCGGTCGGCTGCGGCACCGGCAGACTGCCGATGGTGGTCGGCTGGGGGGCTGCCTGTGCAGCCTGGGCACTGGGCTGCGGCTGCTGGCCGGTCGAGCCCGGCAGGGCCTCGGCCACCACCTCGCCGGCCGGCGCAGCACTGGGCGCCGGGCCGATCGTGTCGCCACCCTTGGCCGAGGCCTGGGCCGCCAGCATCATGCTTTCGTCCTTCAGCACCTGGACGCGCACCTTGGCGGTACCCTGCTGCTCGAAACCCAGCAACTGCGCCGAACGGCGCGAGAGGTCGATGATCCGGTTGTTGGCGAAGGGACCGCGGTCGTTGAGGCGCACCACGAGCGACCGCCCATTCTCCAGATTGGTCACCCGGACCAACGAGGGCATTGGCAGCGTCTTGTGGGCGGCGGTCAGGTCGTTCTCGTCATATATCTCGCCATTGGCCGTCTGATTGCCGTGGAAGCCCGGCCCGTACCAGGAAGCGATCCCGGTCTCGTCATAGTCGTAGTCGGCCCGGGGATAGTACCAGACCCCGTCAACCTGGTAGGGCTTGCCGATCTTGTAGGGCCCGGTGACCTGGGGCTCCTTGCGGGTTACGACCTTGGTGGTTTCGACCGCCAGATTGGTCTCGGCGCAGGCAGCCGCCAGCAGCGCCAGTGCCAACGCCGCAGGCAACCTGAAAAACCGACGAAACCGCTGCATGTGGACCGTCCGACCCGTTGAATCAGCTAGATATTGTAGGTTTGAATCAGGCCCCAACCTATCGTTCCAGCGTGATTTTCGCAAGAACGGAAAGTGATTCTGGGCGATCAAATCGGTGCCAAGGCCGCACTTGAAAAGCGCCCCCGGGCCCGTTAAGCAGCATCCTCGCCTTCGGGAAGGGTGGCCGAGTGGTTTAAGGCAGCGGTCTTGAAAACCGCCGTGGGTGCAAGCTCACCGTGGGTTCGAATCCCACCCCTTCCGCCAGGCGACAGGTTTCATGTGGCATCCAACGGCTGGTCCATCCGGCCCGTCCGGGCCGGATGGACCGGCGATCATGGCTTCCGGAAAGCGTAGAGCCGGTTCTGGCCAAGCTGGCCGAACCCGCCATGGCCATGCGCATAGGCGGCCAGACTGAGTTCGGTGGCCTTCTCGACCAAGGGGTGGGCGTAATCGACCACGCCGCCATTGATCGCCGGAACCAGCAGGTAGAGCACGATGTCGTGCAGGCTGCCGAAATCCTCCACGCCGAGCAGCGCCAGCCCGAGTGAGCGCATGTGGCTCATGAAGATATCGTCGTCCAGGAACAGATTGAACTCGGCGACGGTCCGTCGCGGCATGCCGAGCCAGTTGCGAGCCTCGTTCTGCTGGTCATAAACGGCGTTGAAGTTCTCGATGACCAGCAGCAGGCCGCCGGGCAGAAGCCGCTGCGCGATGCCGGTCAATGCGTCGCGCTGCAACGGCCATTCATTGAGGTTGATGATCGCCCGGTCCGTGAAGATGAGATGATAGCCGCCATCAAGTTCCGGCATCTCCCCGATCTGGCGCATATCGCCGACAAAAAACCGGCTGCGGCCGCCGACGCCGGCTTCCTCTGCTACCGCTCGCGCACTTGCAACCATGTCTTCGACATAGTCGAAGCCGTCGATGGAAAGGTTCGGGTGTCGTTTCAGCAGGCTCACGGAATTGATGCCATTCCCGCAAGCGACCTCGAGGCCGCGGAGATCCGATGCCGGCGGCAAGCCGAAACGCGACACGGCACGGCTCAGCGCATCGATCTCGAGCGCCTTCACGGTCGGGGTCTTCGTGGTTGCCGCGATACCGGTTCCCGCCTTTGCCCAGTTCTGCCAGTGCGCCTTGATTTCGCCGAGTTCCATTGCCTTCCCACTTTGCTCAATGTTGTCCGTTTGAGGAGCCAGTCATCCCTCAATTCACGGTAGATTAGCCTTATTCGGCCGGTGCCGAAAAGCGGCAAGGCCAGTATCTTCCTCTACCGCAAAACCGCGCTACATGCCCTGCTCTGCCCGGCGCCGGTCGCGCCGGCGGTGGCGTTCGCTCAGCAGGCTGAAGCTGACGGCGCCGAGGACGAGGGTGAGTGCCCCGGCCTCGTTCACCCCGATCGGCAAGGCCAGCACCAAGGCGATGAGCGCGGTGGAGGCGATGGGCTCGAGGAAGCTGAACCCGGCCAGCAGGACCGGGTCGCCATAGCGGGCGCCGAGATCCCAGGCGAGATTGGCAAGACCCACGGGGATGATGCCGACGGCGACGAGGCGCAGGAATTCGGACATCGGCACACTGCCCTCTTCGACCGACAGGGTGATGATCCAGCAGAGCACGGCGCTGACGCCCACGAAGCAGATCATGGCATCATGCGGGCCCGCCGGGACGCGCGTCCGCAGGCCGGAATAAAGCGCCCAGCAGAGCGCCCCGGCCAGCGCCACCAGGACCGGCCAGTCGAGCGAGAAATCGCCGCGATCGAGCGACAGCAGGATGACGCCGGAAAAGCCGATCGCCATCGCCGCGCCGTCGAGCCAGGTGGCCCTGGCGATGCCGGCGAGGCTGACGATGATGAGCAGGAAGACCGGCCAGGCGAGTGCCGCGATATTGACCGCGACCGGCGCGCCGCCGAGGGACAGCGCCAGCACATAGAGGCAGTTGCTGCCGAAGAGGCCGAGAACGCCGAGCGCCAGGGTCGGCAGCGGGATGCGCAGGAGGTCGCCGATCCCCCGCCCCAGCAGCAGGCGCCGTGCCAACAGGATAAGGGTGGCGCAGGTGAAGACGATCGCCATGGAACGGAAGGGCGGTGTTGCGCTGTTGGCGGCCAGCAGCACGCCATAGCAGGACCACGCGGCCAGCGCGCCGAGGCCGAAGGCAGTTCCTTGATTGCGGGTCATGGGGGCTCGCCTCTTGGCCGGTCAATGCGGTTTGTGAAATGGGGAATGTCGTAGGCGAATTGCGTGGCCCGGAAAACCGGCGGTTATTGGCTGCGCCAGCTTTCGATCGCCTGTTCTATCAATTTTCCCATCACCTCGGAACCGGTGAGTTCCTGCATTGCCTGCGCGATGCGGCCTCGCATCTCGCCCGTGTTGCAGGGCGAGCGGTGCGAGAATGTGAGATAGAGATTCTCGTTGCTGATCGCATCCGGGGCCTCGACAAGGCCCGTAATCCCGGCCCGGGCCGCAAAGGCCCGCGCCGGCGCGTCTTCGTAGATGACGAATTCGGCCCGGCCGCCGGCAACCATCTGCAGCGCGTTCTCCAGCTTGCCGACCTCCTGAAGGTCGAGGTTCTCTTTCGCATAGCGGTCGAAGGCTTCGCCGAAACTGTTGTTGATGACGGTGACACCGGCATGCCCCACCAGATCCGGCCATTGGCGGTAGTTCAGGTCGCTGCCCTCGGGGGTGATGACGACCGAGCGGGTGCGGGCGATGAGGGGGATGAAGTAGTCCATATAGCCAAGCCGCGGCGTGGTCAGAAAGGCGCCGGCGATGAGATCGATGCGGCCGGCCCGCATTTCTTCCTGTACCCGGGCCCAAGAGCCGGTATAGCGGACTTCGACGGGCATGCCGATCTTCTCGGACAACAGCGCCATCAGTTCGGCATTGGCGCCGATCAGACGGTCGGGTGCTGCCGGGTCGCGCCACAGATAGGGCGGATATTCCGGGTTGCCGGAAACCAGCAATCGGGTGCATTCCGCAGCGTGGCTGTCGGCCGGCCGCGCCGCCAGTGCCAATACCAGGGACATAATGAAAAGTCCGGCAAGCGCAGCAAGCCGCTCGTGTCGCCCCGGAAAACCGCCCGTCACCGGCATCGCGTCGACCTCCCCGGAATTGCGGGCCCCATCGCGGAAACCAGCCCATTTGACCCAGCCATCGTCAAGTTTCTGTCAGAAAATGTCGATTTGCAACGCGCCATTCACCGAATTCGCCAATCCAAGCCACTGTGATGCTCCGCACGTTCCGGTTCGGGTGGCTTGAACCTTTTTTTTGCCCGACCAGATGCATGGGCAGGTCCTGCCGATACGCGGCGGCGGTAACCCCCCGGCCGCGTGGCGGACAGGAGATACAATCCTTCCATTGGAGGGGCGCATGATCAACGAGAACTATAACGACCTTTTGCGAGAAATCGGCCACGCGCGCCATTCGGCGGCCGCTGCCTGGCGGTTGATTGCCGTCCTCGCCTTGCTGCTGGTCGGTCTGTCGACTGCGCTCCACCTCGCCTGACGGCGCCAGCGTGGCAGGGACCTATTTCTTGCCCCTGCCCTGCGTCCTGAGCCCTACTTCTTGAGGGCGACGAAGACGCCGTCCCAATCGGCGCCGGGCGGATCGACCAGATAGTTTTCGACCCGGTCGCGGTAGAGATCATAGAGCGGAGCGAGGCGTGGCCAGAGATGGGCGCAGGCCTCGACATGCTGCAGACATTCCTGCCATTGCCGCTCGCGATAGGCCTGCAGCATCGCCGCGTGCCGCCAGGAGAGGTCGCGGAAATCGTCCGAGGCGGCGAGTTCCGGCGTACCCAGCAGGGCATAGATGCGGATCGGCTCGCTCTTGCCCTTGACGATGATACGGTCGATTTCGATGGCGGCAAAATCGCTGGCCTCGGCATAGGTCGACTCGCTGATGACGATATCGACGCCGTAATTGCTCGATTGTGATTCGAGGCGGGCCGCCACGTTCACGGCATCGCCCAGGACCGAATAGTCGAAGCGCAGCCGCGAGCCCATATTGCCGACGACGCATTCGCCAGTGTTGATGCCGATACCCATGTTGATTGCCGTGATACCGACCCGCGGGCTGTTCGGCCGCCAAGCGCGGGCGCGCCGTTCGGCGGCAGCGATCTCGGCGACACTCATGCGCTGCATCAGTTCAATGCGGACCTCTTCTGCCGCGGCGAGGCCGTCGCGCGCGGCGAGTGTCAGCCAGTGCAGTGCCTGGATTTCGTCCCGCGCGACGCCGTCGCCGCGGGCGAGACGTTCGCCCAGATTGCGCTGGGCGGGCGAGTAGCCCTGCTCGGCCGCGGCCGCGAACCAGCGTACCGCCTCGTCGGCACTGCGCCGACCGATCAGGCCGTCGCGATAGGCCTTGCCAAGGGTATATTGTGCATAGGCATGTCCCTCGCTGGCATTGCTGCGCAAGGTGGCCGCGATCTGCAGCCGTTCTTCCTCGCGGCCGTCACCCAACTCCTTGAGGCGCCGATAAGCGCGCGGCAGAGTCTCCGGCGGCTGGACCTGGCGCGCCTCGAGCGACAGTTCGGCGTTGAGATCGTCGAGGGCGCGGAACATGGCGAGTGCCGCTGTACAGGCATTGCGCGCGTGCCTGGGATCGTCGAGCGGCGCGTTCCAGAATGCCATGATGCAATCGCCCATATACTTGTCGATCGTGCCCTGATGCTGCATCACCTCCTCGGTGAGCGGTGTCAGGAAACGGTTGATGAGGGCGGTCAGGCCCTGGGGATTGCCCTTGAAGCGCTCGGATATCTGGGTGAAGCCGCGGATGTCGCAGAACAGGATGCTCATGTCCCGCGTCTCGCCACCCAGTTCCAACCGTGTCGCGTCCTTGGCCAGGCGCTGCACCAGGACCGGCGACACATAGCGGCCGAAAGCTTCGCTCACCTGCCGCCGCTGCCGCTCCGAGGCATGATGGCTGATATAGGTCTGGGCCGTATAGAGCAGGATCGCGGCGATACCGGGATAGACCGTATCGAACAGCAGGCCGTGGGCACTGAAGGCATACCAGGCACCGCCGGCCGAGGCCGCCAGCAGGGCCAGCAGCAGGAGTGCCGTCCAGCGCGCCTTCAGAAGGCCGGCGAGAAGGATGATGAGCAGGCCGATAACCAGCACCACAGCCATCTCGGCAGCATCGGCAAAGCCCAACCGATATAGATACTGGTTGCTGAGGATGGAACCGAGCAATTGCCAGTGGATCTCGACGCCGGGCACCTGGACGCCGAGCGGCGTCGCCACGATGTCCTCCAGCCCCGCCGCCGAGGTTCCTACCAGGGCAATCCGCCCCTGCAGCCGTTCGGACAGTACCTTTCCGGCGAGGATATCAGCCGCCGGAATATAAATTGAGGGATCGCGCTGCTGGTAGCGCACCCAGACATTGCCGTGGCGGTCCGTGGGTATTCGCGCCTTCTGGATGATCAGGCTGTCGATCCCGTGCTGGTTGGAGCGGATCGTCATGCTGGGCTCACCCATGGCCACGCGCAGGATTTCCGCGACCAGTGAGGGATAGATCTGCTGCTCGACCCGGATCAGGGTCGGTACCCGCCGGATGATGGTGTCGGTTTCGGGCCGCAGGGAAAAGGCACCGCGGCCGGCGGCCGCCTGGTCGAGCTCGGCCAGATTGGCGACGATGCCGGGAAAGGCGGGGAGATAGGGCCGCGGATCGCCGCCCAGTTCACCCAGCGGGGTTGGAATCGGCTGGTCGCCCTTGGCGGTGATGCGACCCGAACCGGCCATACCGAGGACGACGCGGGCCTTGCGCATGGCGTCGGCAAAGACGGTATCGTTGCTGGGGCCAGCCATCATGTCGGCGGCAAAGCCGTTGGCACCTTCGCCCAGGGCATCAAACACCCATCCGGGCGTCGCGCGGTCGGCTTCAGGGAAGGTCACGTCGAAGCCGATGACGCCTATGCCGGCCTCGCGCAGCCGGTCCACCAGTTTAGCCAGCACGTCACGCGGCCAGGGCCATTGGCCGATCTCGGCCAGGCTGGCATCGTCGATGTCGACAATAACGACCGGCGCCCGGGCGTCGGGGCGCGGCTCGATCTGTTGAAACAGGTCGAATTGAATGAAACGCAGTTTCTGGACCACGGCCGGGTCCTGGAAGCGTAACGCCAGCAGAGCGAGCAGCAGGAGTGCGACCAGCCAATGCCCGCGCAGGAAGATGCGCGCCAGCCGGCGGCGCCAGGATGAACCAGCCTCCGGCACGTCGCGCTCAGCCCTCGCGCAGGCTGTCGTAGCGCAGCCGCATGACAGGTTTCAGCAGGAATTCGATGACCGTGCGCGTACCAGTCCTGATATCCACCGTCGCCGTCATGCCGGGGCGGATCGGATATTCGCCCGGCGTCTCGCCCAGATAGGATTTGTCCGGCGTCACCAGGACCTGGAAGAAGGTATTGCCCTCGTCGTCGGCCACGGAATCCGCGCTGATATAGGTCAGCGTACCGGAGAGCGTCCCAAACCGGGTGAAATCATAAGCGCTGATCTTGATGCGGACCGGCTGGCCCATCTCGACGACGCCGCTGTCTTCCGGCCGCAGCCGCGCCTCGATCACGACGCTCTCGTTGACCGGCACGATTTCCATGATCGGATCGCCCGGTCCGATGACACCCCCGATGGTATGGAATCGCAAATTCTTGACGATGCCGTCGACCGGCGCGCGGATGATCTTGCGCGAGGCCTGGGTATCGGCCTCGGCAAACATCTCGTTGGTCGAGGAGATGTCCTGCTCCACCTTTCCCAGTTCCTCGAAGGCGGCGCGGTTGAATTTTAGCTTTTCATCGTTGAGGTTGGCGCGCGCCTCGTCGAGCGCCGCGCGCGCCTTCGGAAGCGAGGAGCGCAGCGCGCTGACCTTCCCCTCCAGCAGCTTCGCCTCGCGTTCGCGCGCCAGGTGTTCCATCTTGGAGGTGAGCCCGTCGCGCAGCAGGTCCTGCGACATGGCGAGGTTCTTCCCGGCGAGGTCGAGATCGGTGACAGTGGCATTGAAGGTGGCCTGCAGCTCGCTGACCGCGAGTTCCTGCTGACGCACCCGCTGCTGGGCGGATTCGATGCGGTTGGCGAGTTCGGTCTGGCGGGCGCTATAGGCGGATTGCTCGGCTGCGGCAAGGTCCGGCCGCCTCTGCGCGACATCGGCCGGCAGGGTGAGCGGCTGGTCGCTCGATTCCGCCAGCAGGCGTGCCCGCAGCAAGGCGAGGCTGTCGAGGCGGGCCTGCAATTCCTCACGATTGGCGCCGCCCAGGCCAAGCTCGACCGCGACCAATTCGCTGCCGGCTGTCACCACCTGTCCGTCGGTGACGAAGATTGCGGCGATCGAGCCACCCTCGAGATGCTGGATGACCTTGACCTTGTCGGCCGGCGCCACCTCGCCCTGGGCGATCGAGAACTGGTCGAACTCCGCGACTGTCGCCCAGACGACAAACGCACAGATCAGGCCGATGCTGATCATCGCCAGCACCGACCAGCCGGATGAACGCGTATCGCGTCGCAGGGAATCGAGAGCCAGCGTCATGTGCCCACCTGCCGCACATTGTTGCCCATCAGGCGCGGCAGGACCTGGTCACTGCGGCCCGCCAGCGCGATATTGCCCTTGATGAGAACGGTAATGCTGTCGCTGGACTGGAGCAAGGCCGGGCTGTGGGTGACGACGATGACCGTGGTCGACTTGCCAAGTTCCACCAGCTGCCGGCGCAACTCTTCCTCCGCCTCGCGGTCGAGATTGCTGGTCGGCTCGTCCAGCAGCAGGATCGGCGGGCGGCCGACCAGGGCGCGGGCGATAGCGATCCGCTGGCGCTGGCCGGTCGAGAAGCGGCTGCCGCCCTCGCCCACCTGGGTATCGTATCCGTCCGGCAGATCAGCCACGAAGGCATGGACGCCGGCGAGCTGGGCCGCCGCCAGGATCTCGGCATCGGCCACTTCGCCGGAGAAGCGGGCGATGTTCTCGCGCACGCTGCCGGAGAAGAGGAAGCCGTCCTGGGGCACATAGCCGATCCAGCGCGCGATCTGGTCGCGGCTGAACTGGCTCATGTCGCCGTCGTCCAGCAGCACGCGCCCCTTCGACGGGCGATAGAGGCCATGGGCGATTTTGAGCAGCGTGGTCTTGCCGCTGCCATTGGGACCGACGATGGCATGGAGCCCGCCCGGTCCGAAGCGCAGGCTGATATTGCCAAGGACCGGCGGCGCCTCCGGCACATAGGCGAAGCTCACGGCCTCGAGCTGCAGGCGGCCGCTGGGGCGCGGCAGGTCGATGGCATCCGCGCGGCGGTCATCAGGCTCAGCCAGGATCGCCGCCAGCCGCCCGGCCGAATCGCGCATCTGCGCGAGGGCGCGCCAGGAGGAGATGAGCTGCGAGAGCGGCGCGATCAGGCGTCCCGCCAGCAGATTGGCGGCAACCAGCGTGCCGACCGTCATCTCGAGGTCGAGGATCGCAACCGCGCCAACCGAAGTGAGCGCGATCGTAGCGATGACCCCGAGGCTGGCGCCGACATTCATCGAGGAATCGGCCAGGCGGCCGCGGCGGATCGAGGACGCGATGCTGGCGGCCTGGCCGTCTTCCCACAGATCCTGCAATGGGCGCGCCATGGCGGCGGATTTCATCACCGCGCGCCCGAGGACGATCTCGTTGAGGATGCGGTCCCGGCGCATGCCGGCCTCGCGCTCGAGCCTTGTCGCATGGCCGACCGTGAGCCCATTCCAGAGGCCGAGTACGGCAAAGGCGACGGCGACGATGGCGAAGACCCAGGCGAGAGGCGGCGCCAGCCAGATCACCAGCCCCAGGAAGAAGACGATGAAAGGCAGATCGACGATGGCGACGATCGCCGCCCCGGCCACCGTGTTGCGCACGGTCTCGAGATCGCGGAACAGGAACTGCCAGGTATGGCCCGGCCTTGCCTCCAGCACCTGCAATGGCAGGCCGGCGACCTTGGCGAAGAGCGCCCGGCCGAGATCAACATCGACCGCCAGGGCCACGCGCTGCAACACCCGGCTGCGCGCCTGGCGCAGGAAGAAATCGAACAGGATGACGGCACAGATGCCGAGAACCAGGGCCTGCAGGGTCGTGAGCCCGGCGTGGAAAATCACCCGGTCATAGACCTGCATGACGAAAAGCGGCGTCGCCAGCGCCAGCAGGTTGATGAAAAGGGACATCACCAGAAGGCCCGGCAAAGCCGGGCCCAGTTTGTCCATCAGCATCCGGTAGCGCCGGTCCAACATGGCGCGTATCAATTCGAGGCCGGATTGATGCCGACATTCTCGACCGAGAAGCTCCCGCTGGTCGTCTGCACATTGGCGACGATGGTATAGCCCTCATCGGCGCCATTGCCGTCATAGATCAGGTTGTAATTGCCGTCGCCGAGATTCTCGAGGATCAGTACCGGGTTCTTGCCGTCATAGGCCTGATGCTCGAAGCCGAGGACGCCGTCATAGGTGACGCCCTGGTCAAGCTGGATGAAGCTGTTCGGATCGAAGCCCGTGGGGTCGTCCAGTTCAAAACCCCAGCCGTCCCCACCGTAAAATTCATCAAAGACGATCCGGTCGGCGGCGGTGTCGAACTCCAGAATATGGTCGAACGCGAAATCGCGATCGCTGGTATTTGACAGAACACTGAAGTTGTCCGTCGTCGCTTCCATGTAGAACTCGTCGGCATCGCCGAAGCCCTGCAGGACGTCATTGCCGGCACCGCCATAGAGAATGTGCCGGCCTTCCCCTTGGGCGCCGTAATTCGAGAGCAGCCAGTCGTCGCCGCCGCCGCCGCTGAGATGGGCATAACCCTTGCTCTCGTCGCCGCCGAAGCGGTCGTCCTGGTTGCCACCCTTGAAGACGGTGCTGTTGCCGCCGAGCGAACTGTTGTAGGCGATGAATTCGAGGTTGCCCCCTTCCTGGCCGATACCGAAGGAGAAGAACTGGTCGACGCCATAGGCGGCGAGGGAGATATCCTCGCTGCCGAAAAGGCCCAGATTGACGGTCTCCGCCGTCAGGAAGGTGAAGCTGCTCTCCCCCTGCGGGTTGTAGCCGCCATAGAAATTGAAGGCGATGGTGCCGTGGTTGAGGTTGAACGAGCCGCCAATGGCGAAACTGCCATGTGACTGCTCACCCCAGACGTCCACCGACAGGGTCGATTGGAAAATGTCGCTCTCTTCAAGGCCGACGCTGCCATTGATCGTGGCAAGGCCCGGTGCCGAAAGCGTGCCGCCGGAAACCAGGATGTTGCCATTGACCGTGCCGCCGATGATCTGCATCAGCGACCCGTCATTGACGTAGATGTTATAGGTGGCCTCGGAATTACCGGAATCGACCGACAGGACCGCCCCCTGCTGAACAGTCAAGGCGCCGGACGAATTGGGCCCGTCAAAGGACCTGCCGATTTCGACCATGGCGCCATCGCCGCTTACGTCGAAGGTCGAAAACTCTCCCGTGACCAGCAACGAGCCGCTGCCACCGGCCTGGCTGCCAAATACGACATGCGCATTCTCTCCGAAGAGCTCGAAGGCGCCGCCATCCTTGACCACCATGCTTCCGTGACCTGCACCGCCGATCGCAAGGTAGGCGCCCCAGGACTCGGTTGAATTGGGCATCTCTATAATCGAGACCTGCGACTGGCTCCCCTCGATCGTGACCGTACCCTTGCTTCCCTCGTCGACACCGATTTCCATGCCCGGCGCGCTGGTCTCGCCCTCGGCATCATTCGTGACAAGCAAGGTGGCGCCGGCCAGCACGCTGAGCATGCCGACGCTGCCATTGCCGATGCCGACGCGCACCAGTCCGCTGGTTTCCTGTTCCCACTCGCCCGTTCGGCGGCCGAATTGCGACGATACGAGGACGTTGCTGCCTTCGTCGCTGATGGTGACGTGGCCATTACCCTTGCCCGCGGCGATATCCAGCGTCAGCGTACCGACCAGGCCGCCATCGGTTACATTGAGTTCGCCCTTGCCGTCGAGGCCGACCACGATGGCGTTGTTGTCGCCGGTCAGCAGGATGGTGCTGTGATAATCGGTCGGTTGCTCGCCTTCGCCGATGATGGATTCGACCCCGTCCACATCGACGCGGCCCTCGCTGCCCGTCTCGCGACCGATGATGATCTGATTGCCAAGGCCGCTTTCGGCATTGAAGGAATATACCGCCCCGCCCTGCTCGACGATGAGATGGCCCTTGCCCGCATCGCCAACGATGATGCCGTTCGGCGTCGTGATCAGGCTTGCCGTGGGACCGGAGATCCGGATGATGCCGTCGCCGCCGACCTCCTGCCCGATAATGGCCTTGGTGGACTGCTCGCTTTCTTCGCCGCTGATCTCCAGTTCCCCAAATCCGTCCTTGCCGACGATCAGCAGGCCGTCATTGCGGATGACCTGGCCGCCATCACCGCCCTCATCGGCGTCCTCGACCTGGACCGTGAAGGTCTGCTGCGAACTGAGGCCGCCCTTGTCCGTCGCGACCACGGTCAGGTCGTAGCTGCTGGTGGTCTCGAAATCGAGCTTGGAATTGTCCTTGATGGTGACGATGCCGGTAGCGCCGTCGATCTGGAACAGGCCGTCGAAATCGTCTTCGAGGCTGTAGGTAATTACGTCACCGGCATCCGGATCGCTTGCCTGCGCGGTGATGCCCACTGTCGTGCCATTGCCGGCATTTTCGAACACGGAATTGTAGTACGGGTTGTCCTGGTCGGTGTCGGCGATTTCGCCCGGCGCCTCGTTCACGTCGCCGATATTGATGGTGAAGGTCTCCTCGTTGCCGAGTTCGCCGGAACTGTTGGCGCGGACGGTGATCTGATACGACGTTGCTTCCTCGAAATCGAGGTCGGCGCCCTCGGCCACCGTGACCTTGCCGGTCTGGGCGTCGATCTGGAACCGGCCGCCGGCATCCTCGGCGAGGGAGTAGGTGACAGTCTCGTCCGGATCCTGGTCGGTCGACTGCGCGGTGATGCCGACATAGGTTCCGGCAGCGGCGTTCTCGTTGACCAGATTGGCGGCGTTGTCGACATCGGTCGGGCCGCTCGGCGGATCGTTCTCGTCGCCGACCGCAATCGTCAGTGTCTTGGTCACGCTGAGGCCGGCGGAATCGGTGGCGGTCACCTCGACCTGGATCTCACCGTTCTCAAGGGCTTCGTAGTCCAGGCTGACACCATCGCGCAGGCGCAGTTCGCCTTCGACGATTTCGAAGCGCTCGTCGGCGACACTGAACTGATGCCAATCTTCCTCGTCCGCGTCTACCGCATAGAGATAGCCGACCGTGGCGCCCTGCGCATTCTCGGGTACCGCGCCGCCCTCGATCTGGATGTCGGTGGGCGCATAATTGTCGCCATAATTCAGGTCGCTGATCCAGATCTCCTGGTCGGCAAAGCGGATCTTCTCCATCTCCTGGAGCGAGTCGGCGCCGTCCGGGCTGCCTTCGCGCAGGTCGAAAACCTGGATGTCGCCGCCTTCGCCGACGACGATCTTGTAATCGGCCGCATTGCCCGTGAAGACCGCCACATCGGTGTCCTCGACCCAGGAATTGCCGTAGGCGCCGCCGAGCGAGCCGCTCTCGCCGCCAATCAGCGTGTCGTCGCCGCCATTGCCCTGCAGTTCATCCGCGCCGGCGGCCCCGCTTAGAACATTGGCGCCGCCGTTGCCGATCAGCTTGTCATTGCCGGAACCGCCCGTGACATTCTCAATATTTGCCAGCTTGTCGACACCGATATCCGGATCACCGGACGCCGTTCCGGCGCCGAGGTCAACGATCACTCCCTCGTCCGTGCTGGCATAGACGATCGTGTCCTCGTCGTCTCCGCCGTCATAGAAATCGTTGCCACCGCCATGGCCCGCGACGATTGTGTCGTCACCCCCGCCACCGGCGACCTGATCGTCGAAGGAACTGCCGATCAGGGTATCGTCGCCGCCCGAACCGGTGATGATGGCGGACTTGTTCGAATTGCTGGCGTCGAGCAGGTCGTTGCCGGGACCGCCGGTGAAGAAGTTGAAGGGTGACGGCGGCGGTGTCGTTCCGGCTGGCGGTGAGAACGGGTCGAGGTAGTCATTCGGGATCCCCGGCTGGTTGGGTCCACCCGGAATCTGGATGCCATTCGTGCCGACATTGCCGGACAGGTTTACTGTCGTGAAGCTGACCGGCTGCAGCGGATCCGGCACGAACCCCAGCCATTCCGACAGCTTGCCGACGGAATCCGTGGTCTCCATCTGCATCTGCTCGCCGTCGCCACCGGCGGCCAGGGCAAAATCGCCGAGGCCCAGCTGGTCTGCAAGCTGCGACGCCAGATCCTCGACATCACCCTCATCAATGGCGCCTTCCTGGTTGGCGGGGCCGGTCGAGTGGAACTGCAGCAACTGGTCGAAGAACTCGATCAGCTGCGCCGGGGTGACCTCGGTCGGCTCGCCGGGCCCGATGAAGAAGCTGGTGACGAAGACGGCGGTATTAGCCTCGGTCAGTTCGACCAGGCCACCGCCATTCTGGAAAAAGATGCGGCCGACATGGCCGTCCGGATCGGCCAGCAGGACGATGACCGTATCGCTGCCTTCCAGGGCGATGCGGGCCGCCACCGTCGTGCCGCGGATGCCGATCGTGCCGACCGGCGTGTTCACCTCCATGTTGCCGTTCGGCGCAATGCTACCGGTCGAGAACACGAAGGCGCCCTGGAGGACGCTGGTCACCAGACTGCCGCCACCGCTGGACGGGTCATAGACCATCTCGTCGATCGTCATGCGGGCGCCGGCGGACAGCGAGAAGGTGGTGCCGTCGACGAAGACGATGCCGACACTGCCGTCGCTACCCGCCAGGATCACATCATTGAGAAAAATCGGGTCGCCCTGAGCGAGCTCGACGGTGGTGCCGCCGCGCTGCACGCTGACCGTACCGGAAATGCTTTCGACCGAGCCCACGGCATCCGCCGCCTGCGCCTGCTGGAGCGCATCGCTGGCGAGTTGGCCGCTCTCGGCGAACAGGCCGCTGGCAGCCGGCTGCGCGAGGCGGGTCACCAGGCTGCCGTCAAGACGCGCGGCGCCGTCGAGGACCAGGTCCGCCGCGACGTCCTGCGTGAAGTAGTCCTTGATCACGATGTCGCGGCCGCCGGCCATGTCGATCAGCAGATCGGCACCATGCTGCTGGAAGCCAGCCTTCAGAATGCTGCCGGCATCGCCAGAGCCACCGAGATCGGCAAGATCGATCCTGGCTTCGCCGTCCGCCCTTATGACAAGGCGCCGGCCATCACCACTCAAATCGAGATCCGGTGTCGCAACCATGTTAACCTCCCGAAAGCAGCCGGACCGCGCCCGCGGTCACCGGCTGCCGCTATTCGACGCTCCGCATTTCCGGGTCCTGCAGGCCCATATCCTGCGGTCGCAGATGCCCGACCGCGCGCAAGACCCGGTAGACCGAAAGACGCGCGTTGTAGCTGGCATCGACAAAGTTGATCTGCGCGCTCTTCAATTCGCTCAACGAATCGAGGACGTTGATCGAGGATTCCTGGCCGGCCTCGCGCAGCCTCTGGCGGGCGGCATAGACTTCCTCGGCGATGTTGACGGCGTTCTGCAGCAGCTCGACCCGCTCCCTGGAGGTCTGCAGATTTTCCCAGGCGAGGCGGACCTCCTCGGTCACCCGTCGGCCGGTGTCGTTGAATTCGCTCATGCGCTGGTTATAGACGGCCGCAGCCCGCTTGACGCGCGACTGCGTCTGGAAGCCGGAGAAGAATTCCCACGTCATGCGCAGCACGACCGAGTAATTCTCGCGATAGCCCTCGACGCCGTCGACATCCTGGTCATAGCCGGCAGTGCCCACCAGGTCGAAGCGCGGAAAGAAGTCGCTGCGTGCCGCGATCCGTTCCTGGCTCGCGATGTCGATGCCGCGGGCACTGGCATCCACGGCTGGGTTTTCGTCGAGTGCGAGGGAAATGGCCGAGTCAATATCCGCTGGCAGCATGCCCATGGGCGGGACGGGATCGACCAGCCCGGCAACGTTCGGCGCCGTGCTGTAGACCTGCTGGTAGCGGGCGATCGCATCCTTGAGCCGGCCTTCGAAAGCGACGCGCCGCTCCTTGGCCAGCTGCAGACGTGACTTCGCCTGCAGCACGTCCACGGTGATGCCCGACCCACGCTGGACGCGCTCGTCCTCGAGCTGCAATTGGGTCTGCAGGTTTTCTTCGTCGGATTTCGCGATCTCGATCAGCCGGGTCTGGCGCAGGACCTCGTGATAGGCGGTGATCGCCTCGAACAGAACATCCTGGATCGTGGCCCCGAGGCTGAGGCTGGCCACCTGCTCGTTGAGTCGCGCCACGTCAACCGCCGCCTCGCGGCGCCAGCCGTCCCAGACGTTCTGCGTGAGGGTAAGGGCGACGCCCTGACGGTCGGTATCGAAATGGTCGATGCCGTCGTCGCGCAGCGACGGGGAATCTGTGTATTCATAGCCGACGTCGCCGGTAATGGCCGCTTTCGGGTAATAGGCCGACAGCGCCTCGTCGATCCCTTCGGTATTGGCCTGCAGGTTCATCTGCGCGGCAGTGACGCGGTCGCTGCTCTGCAACAGGCCCGACAGGGCCTGCTCCAGGGTCTCGGCGGATGCGCTCCCCATTCCCGTTAGCAGCATGATGCCGACAAGGCAGGACACCCCCAGCCTGTAAGGCAATCGCCGACTGTTACCCGTTCTCGTGCCCATACCATCCCCCAAAAGAGCGCGCGCCAAACTGCGTCTGCGCTGCGAAGCCGAAACTGTGCTTAACAGAGCGTAAAGTAGCAGGAGCGAACTCAGGAATTTGCTAAAATTATTATTAAAAGGTTACTTCTGTCATCGCGGAACAGCTGACCAGACGGTCAAAAACACACAATATTATATGTTGCGATGCCTTATTCCCACGGAATGTGTGGAACTTGTGACGTAATTCCCGCGACCGCGAGGTTCTTCCGTGTAATTGGGCAGGGCATCATCGACGTCTGGGCTCAACCGACTCAACCTTGGCAAGAACGCCCTTTCGACTTTTGCGATAGGCATTCTGGCGGCCGAACGGTGCCTCGCCCTCGTCATCGCCAAGGACCTTAGCGACACTGGATTTGAAGTTCGCTGGTGATCGGTGTCGATCAGCGCTGCCTGAAACGGGCTATCGGCGGATGAGTAGGTGCCCTCGCCTCATCCGCCGTCAGGCGGCGGCGCGCGTTCTGGCCGCAGCGCGATTCCGGCCCCAGCCGTGATCTGCGATCAACTTCAGCAGGGCCATGGCAAGACCCGCGATCAGGACCCACCAGGCAGGCCGCAATCCGGCGGCGAGCGAGAAGTTGGCGGCAAAAACACGGCTGCCGCCCAGCGTGGTCATGGCTTCGTACCAGGCCCATTCACCCGCCATGGCAAGAGCGCCACTGGCACAGGCCAGGGTAAGGAGATGCCACAGCGCCAGTGATTTTTCGCCATTCCAGCGATAGGCCAGGCGATAGAGCATCAGCCAGATGAACAGCCCGCTCATCAGCACGGGCTCGCTGACATCGATCTTGGATTGCAGGAAGAAGTGCCAGAGGCCAAGCGCTGTGAAGGGATAGACGAGGTAGTGCAGTCGCTGCCAGGTCTTCCCGCCGAGACGCCGCATCGCCCTGTCCGTCGACGTAAGTGCCAGGACAGACAGGCCCAGCAGGGTGACAAAGCCGAGGGCAAGATAGAAGCGCAGCACAATCTCGCTGGCGACGAAGCCGAACCGGTAGTTCTGCTGCACGACATAAAGGAAGAAATGGGCGGCGGCATAGGCGAAAGCGGCGACGCCGACCATGCGGCGGATCTGGACGAGTGCCGGCCAGGCGGCCAACCGCCGCAGCGGCGTGATCGCCAGGGTGAGAATGAGGAACCGAACAGTCCAGAGACCGATCTCGTGCAATGCCTTGGTGACCGGCATGGCATCGGTGGCAGAGGTGACCGCACCGGCGATCAGGCCGCCGGCCGCAGGGTCCGGCGTTGCAAAAGCCCAGGCAACGGCAATCCATGCGCCGGGCAGCAACAGCGCCAGGAATACGCTCAGTTTGAGGCCGGAAACGCGGCCGCTTCGGTCAAGCCAAGGATACAAGGCAACACCATTTCAGGTCGCACCGTTCGGTAATTCGGCAGCGATGCGAATAATGTTACGGCTGGCCGGTCAGAACATCTGGACGGCTGCGGCCCAATACCTCGCCGGCCATCTGCATCTGCCAGTCGAAATAGGGATTAAAGGTCAGCCGCGCATGGATGCGGTCGGGCATCTCGAATCCCCAATCGGAATACCACACCTCCTCGCCATTCCTGCAGCGGGCATAGAAGTCGGGGTTCTGGCCGTTCTCGCAGAGCCGCAGCGAGCCGTCCCGGCCATAGAGCGGATTATCGGGCGAGAACAGCACGCTCATATGCGAGAACTGGCTGATCCGAAAGTCCGGCAGATGGTCGGGGCGAACCACAATCCGGGGATCGTCGATGGCCGGGGGATCGCCGTACCAGATGAGGCGGCTGTCCGGATGCGTGAAGCGCTCGGCGAACAAATCCGCGATGCCTTGGGCGTCAAGCACGGAATCGTGCCTGGTTATCACGATGGTCGTCGGCTTTTGATATGCCTTGGCCGAGAGCGCGGCACGCACGTCGGCGCTGGTATGGTGGAATTGGCCAAAGCCGTTCGTCGGGACATTGAGGTAGCGCACCAGGTTCTGCTGCGGACGTGCCGGGTCGGGTTCACGCAGCCAGGTCACAAAGGGCGCAATCAGGGGCGCTACCCATTCCAGGCCGCCATCCGACTTGAAGCCGGGGGAAAACAGGAGCAGGCCGGCGATCTCGTCATCCGCCAGGGCGCGTGCAGTCACCAGATTGGCGCCGGTCGAAAAGCCCCCCAGATAGACCTTGCCGGCGTCACGCTTCAGCAGGTCCGTCTGTTCCATCACGACACGATGCCAATCGGCATCGCTGACATCGACGAGGTCGGCGGGCCGAGTACCATGGCCCGGCAGTAGAACCGACCGCACCAGGAAACCCTGCCGCGCCAGGGCCGGACCGATATCCGTGAAGGAAAAGGGCGAGTCGCCAAGGCCATGGACCAGGAGGATGCCTCTTATCGGCCTGCCCGCCGGTCGCCATTCCTGTGGCGCGTTGAACGATATCTCGGCCGTCCGGTCATGGGTCTGGAAAGCGCGGCGCTGCGCGACAAGGGCTGCGGCATCCGCCTGATAGGCCGCAAAACTGGCCGGCGGCTGGGTCGGCGCCGTCGCCGAACAACCCGTCACCATCAGAACGGCTGCAAGAAATATCTGTCGGCAATTGCGCAAGGATCAGCCCCGCCATGGTCCCGTGGTGAAAGACTTGGCCGTTACGGACCGGAATGCAAGGCGGATTTCACATGGGCATAGGCGGAAATAGATTTGCTCGCGTGGAATTGACAAGCACCCGCGCGCCGCTCAAAAAATGCGCCGGTCACGTCAACCGTCGCAGTCCCATGAATCCGATCTTTTCGCAGGTTTCCACCTCGGTCTTCGAAACCATGTCGCGCCTTGCCCGCGAGCATGATGCGGTCAATCTGGGCCAGGGATTTCCGGATGATCCCGGGCCCGAGGATGTTCGCCGGAAAGCTGCCGAGGCGGTTGTCTCGGGCTGGAACCAGTATCCGCCCATGATGGGCATCCCGGAATTGCGTCAGGCGATCGCGCGGCACTATCAGCGCTTCCACGGGTTGACGCTGGATTGGGAGAACGAGGTGATGGTTACCTCGGGCGCGACCGAGGCCCTGACGGATTCCCTCCTTGCCCTGATCGAACCGGGGGACGAGGTCATCCTGTTCCAGCCGATGTACGACGCTTATCTGCCGCTGGTCCGGCGCGCCGGCGGGATTCCGCGCTTCGTGACCCTCCGGCCGCCGCATTGGCGGATCGAGGAAGACCAGTTGAAGGCGCTGTTCAACGACCGCACGCGCGTCGTGCTGCTCAACAATCCACTCAATCCGACGGCGACCGTATTCGCGCGGGAAGATCTGGAATTGCTCGGCCGCTATATGGCCAGGTTTGATGCCGTCGCCGTCTGTGACGAGGTCTGGGAGCATGTGCTCTTCGACGACGTCGCGCATACGCCGCTCCTTACCCTGCCGGCATTGCGCGACCGGGTCGTCAAGATCGGGTCTGCCGGCAAGATATTTTCCCTCACCGGCTGGAAGGTGGGCTTTGTTTGCGCCGCACCGCATCTGCTGCGTGTCATCGCCAAGGCGCATCAATACGTTACCTTCACCACGCCGCCGGCACTGCAGGCCGCGGTGGCCTATGGGCTGGACAAGGAGGATTCCTATTTTCTCGGTACGCGCCGGGATTTCCAGGCAGCGCGAGACCATTTCGCGCGCGGCCTCGCCGAGGTCGGCCTCAAGGTATTGCCCTCCAAGGCCACCTATTTCCTCAACATAGATCTGGGCGAGAGGGGCGAGGATGACGCCACCTTCTGCCGGCGGCTCGTTGCCGAGGCGCGGGTGGCAGCCATTCCGGTCAGCGCATTCTATGACCGGGAACCGGTAACCTCCGTTGTCCGTTTCTGCTTTGCCAAGCGAAACACGACACTCGACACGGCGATCGACCGGATCGGCGCCTTCATGAGAAAGAGAAACTGATCAGAGAGGCTTCGGCTGCCCGCCGCCGGCTGCCATCGGTCGCGCATGGCGCAATTTCCCGTTATTGCCTTCGAGCAATCGCTCCAGCCGCTCGCGATCGATGCCTGAGAAGTCCTCGATGCCGAGGACATGGTCGATCCGGTCCCCGCCATCGCCAAATGGAAACAGGCCCCATTCGAAGGACTTTTCGAAACCGTCAGCCCAACTGTAGCGGGATGCGCCGAATACCGGTTCGCCCGCAGCCAGCAAGCGTCGATACTGGCCGAGCAGATCCTGGATCACGGCCGGATGCCATGGCAGTTCGTGCAGCCAGCACCCGGTATAGTCGAGGCCGGCAAAGCGAGCCTGTTCCGTGCCGACGAGGCGAAAGCGGATGCGCAGCGGATCGCGATGGACTTCCTCGATCGTCAGATAGGGCAGCAGCCGCCTGACGGCGGCTGGGTCGAAATCCCGCTTGGCCGGCCAGCGCCTGTCGCCCTTGATCTCGTTCCAATAGCGGTGCAGTTCTCGAACCAGTGGCGAGGTCAAGTCAGTCAAGACCAGGCCGTTGCCAGCCACATCTCCTTCCGGCGCCACGCACTAACTCCCCCGCGATTCTCGCTGCACGGAATACATTCCATGCGATGGACCAGCTGGCAAGGTGAATGCTAGGCTGCGCCGCCATGTATGAAATCGACCCGACCCGTCTTGACCTCGTCGCCGAATTCAGGCGCAAGCCCTTTGGGCGCCATAGCGCCGAACTGCAGCGCATCCTCAACCGCATGCGTTCCGAGCCATTTGAGGGACATTACGTGCTGCTGCGCGACGGGCGCTTTGGCCCCTGGCGCCTCGCGCAATTGGGGCGCCGGCCACAGGATCCGGTGACTCCCACCGGTCATGTCTTTGCCAGCAAGTTGGAGGCGGAATGGGAGGTCTTCAAGCTGCGCTGGCAGCGCCTGACCGGCCAGGAACTCCGCGACCGGGATCTGCCGCCGGAGCCATGATCAGGTCATGCTGAATATCACCGGCTATACGGATCGGCCATCGGCGCGCCCCGGCGAGCGCCTTGATTTCAAGGTATCCTGCGAGGGTGGCGCGCAAAGCTTCAACGCGCGCATCGTGCGCCTGATCTGTGGAGATGACGGGCCGGACAGCCCAGGCTACAAGGCACAGCCGATCGACGCCCGGGTCAATGGCAACTATCCAGGCCGCAAGCAGGCAACAGATATCGGCTCCTATGTCGTGACGAAGGTCCCGGCGGAAATGCCGCTCGCAGGCGGCTTTACCCTGGTTGCCCTGGTCATGCCGACCGCCCCGGCGAAGGAGGCGAAACAGACTGTCCTGGCCTGGCAGGAGGCAGTCGCCGACGCATCCGGACGACAGCGCGGCCTTGTCCTCGGGCTCGACCGGTCGGGGGCCGCAGCCGCAGAACTGAACGATGGCGACGGCCGCATCGCAATCAGCAGCGAAACGCCCCTGCTGGCCGGCCGCTGGTATCGGCTGAGCCTCTTTGTCGATGCGCAAGGTGGCCGCCTGGTGCTGTGCCAGACGGCCCTCGAGCCAGCTTTTGGCGAAATCGCCGATCGGCTTGTCGAAGCCGAGGTAGAATTCGACCTCCGCGATCTTGCCGGCGCCTATGTGAGTGCCGCGGCCAGCGTCACGCTCGCTGCCGACAGGCGCCGGCAGTCGTCACTGCATTTCGACGGCAAGATCGAGGCGCCGGCCATCTTTGAAGGCGAGCTGGATTTCACGGCGATCGGCTATCCGACCAGCAAGAAGGTCAATCGCTATCTGAGTTGGGATTTCAGCCGCGATATGGGCGGGCGCGAACTACGCGATCTCTCCGGACACGGCCACGACGCGGAGATCGTCAACCTGCCGACCCGCGCCGTCACCGGTGCGCATTGGCGTGGCGAGACCCTCAATTGGCGCGAGCGGCCCGACCTCTATGGCGCTATCCATTTTCACTGCGACGATCTCTACGATATGGGCTGGGAAACGGATTTTTCCTGGGCCCTGCCGGCGAACCTCCCCAGCGGAGTCTATGGCTGCGAATTGACCACGACGGATGGCGGCGAGGACGTGGTGCCGTTCTTCGTCCTGCCGCCCAAGGGCAAGGCAACGGCCTCCCTCGCCTTCCTCGCCTCGACCTATACCTATCTCGCCTATGCCAATTCGCATCACGGCTATGAGGATGCGCTCTCGGAAGTTTGTTACGGGTCGCTGCTGGAACTGGGCCCGGCCGAGCAGTTCCTGAAGGATCGGCGCGATTATGGCGTCTCGCTCTATGACCGGCACCGCGACGGTTCGGGTGCTTGCCATTCCAGCTGGCACCGGCCGATCCTGAACACCAGACCCAAGCGCGCCATCTGGAACTTCAACGCGGATCTCCACATCATCGACTGGCTGCACGGCATCGGCCAACCTTATGACGTCATCACCGACGATCGGCTGCATGAAGAGGGTTATGACCTGCTCAAGAACTATCATTGCGTGATGACGGGAACGCACCCCGAATACCATAGCACGGCGATGCTCGATGCCTTCGAGACCTACCAGCAGAAGGCCGGCCGCATCATCTATACCGGCGGAAATGGGTTTTATTGGCGCATCGCCACCCACGCCGACTGGCCGGGTGCCATCGAGCTCCGGCGCGGCGAGGCCGGTACGCGCTGCTATGAATTGCCGCCGGGCGAGCGCTTCCATGCCTGGGGTGGCGAGTTCGGCGGGCTATGGCGGAGCCAGGGCCGCGCGCCGCAGAAGATGCTGGGGGTTGGTTTCGTGACCGAGGGATTCGACGCCAGTTCCTACTACGTCCGACTGGCCGATTCCTTCGATCCGCGGGCTCGTTTCATTTTTTCCGGTATCGGCGATGATGAGCGGATCGGCGATTTCGGCATCCTGGGCGGGGCGGCCGGCCTCGAACTCGACGCCAGTGACCCGGAACTGGGAACGCCCCGGCATGCCCTCATCCTCGCCAGATCAGTCGAGCACTCGAACACCTTCCTGCTGACGCCTGAGGAATTGCTGGCGGGCTTTCCGGGGTTGGACGCCATCGAGAGCGACCGCTGCCGGGCGGAACTGGTATTCTTCGAAACGCGATCCGGCGGTGCGGTCTTTGCGACCGGCTCCATCGCCTGGGCCTCCGCCCTCGCTCACAACCATTATGACAACAATGTCTCGCGCCTGACCCGGAACGTCCTGAAGCGGTTTCTGGACCCGGAACCGTTCGCCTAACTCCCTCGCCCGGATGGGGGGGGGAGGGTCAGGCAGGGGCCTTGCCTCCCAACCTGCCCGCGTGAAACAATCCGGCCATGCTGCTGGAAATCTTCGCCGACACGGTCTGCCCCTGGTGCTATATCGGCAAGCGTCGGCTGATGCGCGCCCTCAGCGCGCGGCCGCAGCCGGGCCTCAGCCTGCGCTGGCGGGCGTTCCAGCTCAATCCCGGCATGCCGATGTCCGGCATCGACCGGCAGCAATACATGCAAGCGAAATTCGGCAGCCTCGATCGGGCACAGCGGGTCTTCGACAATGTGGCACGGGTCGGTCAACAGGAGGGAATTGCGTTCCGCTTCGACCTCGTAAAGCGGACGCCCAACACGTTGCGTTCACATCGTCTCGTCCAGGCGGCGGCAAGGCTGGGGCGCGACGGGCTGATGCTGGACCGGCTGTTCGCCGCTTATTTCACGGAAGGCGTGGATATCGGCGATGCCGATGCCCTCATCCGCCTTGCTGGCGATGTCGGCCTGCCGGACGACGTGGCCCATGCCGCCGTCGACGGCTTGCCGGAGATCGACACCGCCCTCAACGAGGACTTCCAGTCGCGCCGCCTCGGCATCACCGGTGTCCCCTATCTCATCTTCAACGGTCGCTTCGGCCTTTCCGGCGCCCAGGAGCCGGAAGTGCTCTACAACATGTTCGACCTCGCCAAAGAGGACGACCGCGAGCGCGCGGCGTCATGACCTTCACGCCGCGAGTTCCGCCAGTTTGTCCATGATCTTGCGCACGCCGGCGACGCGGGCATCGGCATCCAGCCATTCCTGGCGATAGACCAGCCTCTGGTCCGGCCGGACCGACATGATGTCGGAGCGGCGCGCAATGAAATCGATCAGCCTATCGGGCTTGGCAAACTTGTTGTGACGGAAGGCAAGTACGGCGCCCTTGGGCCCCGCTTCGATCCGCTCGACGCCCGCGGCACGGCAGAGCCGCTTGACCGCGACGATCTTCAGCAGGTTCTCGACCTCGACCGGCAGCTTGCCGAAGCGGTCGATCATCTCGGCGGCGAATGCTTCGGCCTCCTGGTCGTTTTCGAGCGTCGCGATGCGGCGATAGAGGCCGAGGCGGACGGAAAGATCGGTGACGTAGTCTTCCGGGATGAGGACCGAGGTACCGAGATTGATTTGCGGCGCCCAATCCTGTTTCTGCGCTTCCCGCGCCTGCCCCCGCGCCTCCATGACGGCTTCCTCGAGCAGCGACTGGTAGAGTTCGACGCCGACCTCGCGCACCTGGCCCGATTGCTCCTCGCCAAGTAGGTTGCCGGCGCCGCGGATATCGAGGTCGTGGCTGGCCAGCGTGAAGCCAGCCCCCAATTGGTCGAGAGTCTGCATGACTTCGAGCCGCTTCTCGGCCGATTGCGTCAGCGCCTTGTTGGGAATGGTGGTGAGATAGCAGTAGCCGCGCAGCTTTGAGCGGCCGATGCGGCCCCGGAGCTGGTAGAGCTGGGCAAGGCCGAGGATGTCGGCGCGGTGAATGATCATCGTGTTCGCGGTCGGGATGTCAAGGCCGCTTTCGATGATGTTGGTCGCCAGCAGCAGGTCATAGCTGCGGTCATAGAAGGCGGTCATCGCCTTCTCCAATGCGGTTGCCGGCATCTGGCCATGGGCAGTGACGATCTTTACCTCCGGCACAAGCTTGCGGATGCGTTCAGCAACCATGTCGAGATCCTCGATGCGCGGGCAGACATAGAAGATCTGCCCGCCCCGGAACTGCTCGCGCAGGATCGCTTCGCGGATCACCACCGGATCGAAGGGCAGCACGAAGGTGCGCACCGCGAGGCGGTCGACTGGCGCAGTGGTGATGAGGCTCATCTCGCGGATGCCGGTCAAGGCCAGTTGTAGCGTGCGCGGGATGGGCGTCGCGGTCAGGGTCAGTACATGGATGTCGCCGCGAAGTTCCTTCAGCCGCTCCTTCTGGCTGACTCCGAAATGCTGTTCCTCGTCGACGATTAGGAGACCGAGATCGGCGAATTCGATGGATTTCGCCAGTAGGGCATGGGTACCGATGACGATATCGACCTTGCCCTCTTTCAGCTCCTGCTTGATCTCCCTGGTTTCCTTGGCGCCGACCAGGCGCGACAGCTGGCGCACCTTCAGCGGAAAGCCGCGGAAACGTTCGCTGAAATTCTTGAAATGCTGGCGGCAGAGCAAGGTGGTCGGCGTCACTACGGCGACCTGCTTGCCACCCATGGCGGCAACGAACGCGGCGCGAAGCGCCACCTCGGTCTTGCCGAAGCCGACATCGCCGCAGACCAGGCGGTCCATCGGCTTGCCTGAGGCCATGTCGGTCAGCACATCGTCGATCGCGCGCTGCTGATCCTCGGTCTCGGCATAGGGGAATCGCGCGCAGAATTCGTCGAACAGCCCGGCCGGCGCCGTCAGGGGATCCGATTCCTTAATGGCGCGCTGCGCCGCCACTTTCATGAGATGCGCGGCGATATCGCGGATGCGCTGCTTGACGCGGGCCTTGCGCGCCTGCCAGGCAGCACCGCCCAGCTTGTCCAGTTCGACGATGGCCTCCTCGCCGCCATAGCGGGAGAGGACCTCGATATTCTCGACCGGCACATAGAGCTTGTCATTGCCGGCATAGGTCAGGCGCAGGCAGTCATGCGGTGCGCCACCAACATCAAGTGTCTCCAGCCCTTCGTAGCGGCCGATGCCATGATCGACATGGACGACGAAATCCCCGGCGCTGAAATTGGCAAGTTCCGCCAGGAAGGTCTCGCTCTTGCGCTTCCGGGAGACCGTGCGCGTGAGGCGGTCGCCCAGAATATCCTGCTCGGTCACTACCAGCAGGCCTTCGGCATTGAATCCGGTCTCAAGCCCCAAGGCAGCCCGGCCCAATGTATCGCGCGGCCAAGCCAGGAACTCGGCGAGGCTCGTCACGGCGACCTGTTTGGCAAGGCCATGCTCGGCGAGCAGATGCCCGATGCGTTCGACGGCCCCCTGGCTCACCGCCGTCAGCAGCACGCGCCTGCCCGCCTGCTGTTCGGTACGGATCGCCCTGGCAGCGGCGTCATAGATATTGACGTCCGGATTGGTCCGCGCCTCGGCGAAATTTAGGCCGGGCGCGCCGCCGGCGGACAACTCCGTGGCCGCCCCCTTGCCGAAATGGTGGAAGGCCAGAACCAGGTGCTTGCGGCCGAGATTGCGCCACTCCGCCTCGCCCAGATAAAGATCGGCGACCGGCAGGGCCCGGTAGACCGGCGATCCGGATTCCCGCTCGGCGCGCTGCAATTCACTGCGGGCGGCGTGGAAATCCTTGATGGTGTCGAGGCGTGCATTGCGGGCGTCATCCGCCTGGTGATCCAGCGTGACGATGGCCTGGGGCAGATAGGCGTCGAGCGGCACCAGGGGCGTCCCGAACAAGGGCAGCCAATGCTCCATGCCGGGGTAATGCCGGCCGGCACTGATCGCCTCGTAGAGCGGGTCGTCGGTGCCGCTGGTGCCAAAGGTCTCGCGATAGCCCGTGCGGAAGGCCTCGATCGCGGCGGGAGTCAGAGTCACCTCGTTGACCGGCTTGATCGAGAATCTCTCGAGCTTTTCCAGGCTGCGCTGGGTCAGTGGGTCGAAGGTACGGATGTCCTCGATCTCGTCACCGAAGAAATCGATGCGCAACGGCTGCGCCGTTCCCGGCGGATAGAGGTCGATGATCCCACCGCGGACTGAGAACTCGCCCGGTTCCGAAACCGTCGCATTGCGCAGATAACCGTTGCCGAGCAGGTATTCGACCAGCTTCTCCTGCGGCACCTCGCCGCCTTTCGCGAGATCAAGCGTCGCCCCCTTGAAGGCCGCGGCAGCCGGCACCTTCTGCAGCATGGCGGCGACGGTAGTCACCACGAGCGGCAGGGGCCGGCCACTGGCACCGGCAGCTGCCAGCTGGGAAAGCACCTCGATCCGTGCCGCCAGGATGTCCCGGTGCGGCGAGGCGCGGTCATAGGGCAGGCAGTCCCAGGCGGGGAATGCCAGGACCTCGAGGTCCGGCGCCAGGAAACGTAGCGCGTCGACCATCCGAGCCAGGCGCAGATCGTCACGGGCGACATGAATCACGCCGTTGACGGACCGCGCCCGGGCGATGCCGGCCACGAGCTGGGCGTCATACCCATCGGGAACGCCACCGATTTCATGGCGGCCCGCTTGCGGCAAATCGAACGGCAATTTCGTCTTCATTGGATCAGCCCTGCCCGCCCAGCCGTGCCCGGCCGAGGGCAACCAGCCGGTCGATGGCCGGGCTGCGCAGGCGGTCCGGCAAGGTCGTGTGACCGGTCAGCCAGTCATAGATGTCGGGATCGGGTTCGTTCAGGAATGCAGCCAAGGCCAGCAACTCGTCTCTATCCATCGTCTCGAGATTGGCTTGCGCGAAGGGACCCAGCACCAGGTCCAGCTCCCTTGTGCCGCGATGCTGGCACTGAAACAGCAGCTTCTTCCGCAGATAGGTCGCGTCGGCCATCGCCGAAACCCTTCCCTCACAAGCCTTTGGCGCATAGAGTCCCCCCGTTTCCAGCAGCAGCCGGACCCGGATTCTCGTGCGACCGCAACTCCTTTACCCGCTCTTTGCGCCGGTGACCAGCCTGCCGGGGATTGGCCCCAGGCTGGGGAAATTGTTCGAGAAATTGACCGGCCCCCATGTCGCCGGCCTGCTCTGGCACCTGCCCATGGGTCTCCTGGCCCGCCAGCACGAGCCGCCCATCGACACGGTGG
This sequence comes from Dongia mobilis, assembly GCF_004363235.1. GTDB lineage: Bacteria > Pseudomonadota > Alphaproteobacteria > Dongiales > Dongiaceae > Dongia > Dongia mobilis. The sequence continues at coordinate 214,118 of NZ_SNYW01000009.1, read as the reverse complement.
CGGATGGTGCCACGGTAACCCTCAAGGTCCAGGTGACGGTCCATCTGGAGCCGAAGCGGCCGCGCCAGCCCTATCGAGTCTCCTGCGTCAACGAGACCGGGGCGGTCGATTTGGTCTTTTTCAATCCGCGTGGCGACTATCTCAAGAACCTGCTGCCGCCGGGGGAGTGGCGTCTGGTTTCCGGCAAGGTCGAGCGTTATGCCGGCACCCTCAACATGGTGCATCCGGATTACATCCTGCCGGTAGAGCGGGTTGGCGAGATCAGGGAACTGGAGCCCACCTATGGCCTCACCGCCGGCCTTACCCAGCGCATGGTGCTGAAGGCGATACAGGCGGCGCTCGAGCGCGCGCCGGAGATGCCGGAATGGATCGATCCCCATGTGGTGAAGCGCCATGCCTGGCCTAAATGGAAGCAGGCGGTCGAGCAGGTGCACCGCCCGGCGGCGCCGTCGGATCTTTCGCCCGCCACCCTTTCGCGCCAGCGCCTCGCCTATGACGAGGTACTGGCTTCGCAGGTGGCGCTTGCCCTGGTCCGCCAGCACAACCGGCGCCTCGCCGGGCGGCCGAGCGTCGCCACTGGCGCCCTCACTGCAAAGGTGAAGGCCAAGCTGCCCTATGAACTTACCAATACGCAGCGCCAGGCGATCGAGGAGATCGCCGGCGACATGGCGGCACCGCAGCGCATGCTGCGCCTGCTGCAGGGCGACGTCGGCAGCGGCAAGACGGTGGTGGCCCTGTTTGCCATGCTGATCGCGGTCGAGGCCGGCGGCCAGGCCGCCCTGCTGGCCCCAACCGACATACTGGCGCGGCAGCATTTCGCCACGCTGGAACCGCTGGCGAAGGCGGCCGGCATTCGCCTGCAATTGCTCACCGGCCGCGACAAGGGCAAGGCGCGCGAGAACATCCTCAACGGCTTGGCTGACGGCGCCATACGGCTGGTGGTCGGAACCCATGCGTTGGTGCAGGAGAGCATCACCTTCCAGGATCTGCGCCTCGCCGTGGTCGACGAGCAGCATCGTTTCGGCGTGCAGCAACGGGTGGCCCTGGCCGACAAGGGCAAGGGCGTCGACCTGCTGGTCATGACAGCGACGCCGATCCCGCGCACCCTCACCCTCACCGCCTATGGCGATATTGATGTCTCGCGCCTGACCGAAAAGCCCCCCGGGCGCCAGCCGATCGATACGCGCACCATCCCGCTCGACCGCCTCGACGAGGTCGCCAACGGCCTGCGCCGTGCCGTCGGCCAGGGCTCGCGCGTCTACTGGGTCTGCCCGCTGGTGGATGAATCGGAACTGGTCGACCTGGCGGCCGCCACCGAACGCTATGACATGTTGCGGCAGCTTTTCGGCGACCGGGTCGGCCTGGTGCATGGCCAGCAGAAGGCGGCCGAGCGCGACCAGACCATGGCCCGCTTCCAGAAGGGCGAGATCGAAATCCTGGTGGCGACCACGGTGATCGAGGTCGGCGTCAACGTCCCGGAAGCGACCGTGATGGTAATCGAGCACGCCGAGCGCTTCGGTCTTGCCCAGCTCCACCAGCTGCGCGGCCGGGTCGGCCGCGGCACCGGCAAGTCGAGCTGCATTCTGCTCTACCAGACGCCCCTGAGCGAAACCGCGAAAGCGCGCCTCGCCATCATGCGCGAAACCGAGGACGGCTTTCGCATCGCCGAGGAAGACCTGAAGCTACGCGGCGCCGGCGAACTCCTCGGTACGCGGCAGAGCGGTATGCCGGAATTCCACCTGGCTGACCTTGCCGCCCATGCCGACCTGATCCAGATCGCACGCGATGACGCACGCCTGATCCTGGAAAAGGACCCCGAGCTGGTAAGCGAGCGCGGCACGGCGCTGCGCGTGCTCCTCTATCTCTTCGCGAAAGATGCGGTGGTGAAGACCATCCGGTCAGGTTGAGGCGGGCAGCTTCTGCTTCTTTTTCGCCATATCCGGGGTAACGATGCCGCCCGAGACGATCAGCTTGATGCCGTCCTCGACCGACATGTCGAGCGGGCGAACCTCCTCGCGCGGTACGAAAATAAGGTAACCCGAGGTCGGGTTCGGCGTCGTGGGGACATACAGCGTCACCAACTCTCCCGCGACTGCAGCATCCACGTCACCGGGAGTTGCGCCTGTGACGAAGGCGATGGTCCAGGCATTCTTGCGCGGGAATTCGACCAGCACGCATTCGCGGAAGGCCGAGGATTTGTTGGCCAGCACCGTCTCGGTAATCTGCTTGATGGCGCCGTAGAGCGAGCGGATGATCGGCAGGCGGTTGAGGATGCTCTCCATCAATTGCCGCGTCACGCGGCCGAGTATGCCGGCCGTCACGGCACCGATCGTGGTCAGGACCACAAGAATGATGATGAGGCCAATTCCTGGGATCGAAAATGGCAGATAGGCTTCGGGATTGTATTTCGGGGGCACCAGGGGCAGCACCGTGTCGTCCACCCACGAGATGAACAACCAGGCGATATAGACCGTCAGGCCGACCGGCGCCGTGATCAGGATCCCGGCGAGAAAATAGTTCCGCAGCCTTGCGCCAAAACCGATGACGTGGCGGGGCGGTTGGCTGCCCTGTTGGCGGCCAGCCTGCGGCTCCTCCGGTTCACCCATATTCGTTCCGTCCCTTTGCCAGTATCCGTCCAAGGCGGGCTATCCAACAGCAACCGCGTCTGCATCGCAATAGCAGGAATTAGCCGTTATCAGTCCCCGCAAATCCGGCCGGATTGCCCGCCTCAGGGATAGGTCGCACCGGCGTACAGCTTTTCCAGGCGCTCGATCACGGCGGCGGTGGGTTCGGCCCCCTCGGTCCCGGCCGGGACCAGATCGACGGTCAGGACGGCGGTTGCGCGGGCCTTGGCCCAGCGGGATTCATAACAATCGTAATAGGACCCGGGCCAACCATACCCGCCATAGCCGTAATAGTGCGGGTAGTAGCCCCAATAGCCCGGCGGACCCCAGAAGGGCGATGGCCGGCAACGCGGATGCGACCGGACATCAGTGTCGCTGTCGATCCTTTCACTCACGATGCGGATGGCCGCCGCCCCCTCCGTCTGCGCGAGCCTTGCACCGTGCAGCAGGGCAAGGTCGTGGACTTTCAGCTTTTCTGCATCCAGACGGGGATCGTTGCGGGCGTTGCTGCTGCTGACCGTGACTTCGGCACCGCGATAGGTGACCTCGAAGGTATCCGCGTCGACGCGGCGGTCGCTATAGCCGAAATTGCCCGCGACCGCCAACGGCTGCATGGCAGGCCGCGGCGGCTGCGGGGTGGTGCAGGCAACCAGCAGCAGACAGACGGCCAGAGCAAGGGAGTGTGGGACAAGAGCGCGCATCACCTTATTCTAGCATCGGGGCGCGCGGGGCGTGACAGTCGTATTGCCGGCACGCAAAAATGTGATCATCCCGTCCAGGCCCGCCGCGCAGGCGGACCAAGTCATCGCCATTCCGCGTTCGGATTGGTAAGGACAGCCGGACTCAAGGCCAGGCAATACCCTTTTTCAGCCCAGACTTTCTTGCAGGCCTTGCCGGCGTCGGCCTGCTCAAGGCCGACCAGGAGGGCCGAATAGCGCGAAACGCCTTCCCAGGTCTTTTCGATGATGGCCGGGCGCGATTTCCCGATTGTGCCCGCCAGGTCCTTGCGCATTTTTTCGACCAGGGCCTCCGCCTGGTTGCGCTTGGGGAATGCCCCGAACACGACGCCCCAACCGGAAAGCCGTGCTGCCGAGGTGATGGTGCCGCCTTCCTCGCGCGAGGCGACACTGCAGTCGCCGCCATTCAGCGCAACCGGCGGGGGGCCCTGCTCCGCCGCCGATACCTGGATCGCAAGGTCCTTGAGCGACTGGCTGCCGCTGCCCTTGTTGGCAAAGCCGGCGTTGAGAAGCTGCGTCATCAGGGCGGCGCGCTCGCCACGATTGCGACCGCCCAGGACCACACCGATCAGGCGCCGGCCATCCCGCTCGGCCGAGGCCACCAGATTGTAGCCAGACCCGCAGGTGAAACCGGTCTTCATGCCATCGGCCCCGGGATAGCTGCTGAGTATGCCATTGACCGTGCCTTGCGTCCGTCCGGCGATGGTCACGCTGCGCAGGTTGAACAGATGGTAGTGCTGCGGAAAGTGGCTGATGATCCGCATCGCCAGGACCGCCATGTCGCGGGCGGTCGTTACCTGGCCATCGTCGGGCAGGCCGGATGCATTGCGGAAGACGCTGCGCTCCATGCCGATACTGCGGGCGGTCGCCGTCATCATCTGCGCAAAGGCCGCCTCGGACCCGCCCAATGCCTCGGCCAGCGCCACCGCGGCGTCGTTGCCGGAGACGACCAGCATCGCCTTGAGCGCCTGCTCGACGGTCACGGTCTGGCCGGCCTTCAGGCCGAACTTGGTGGGCGACTGGCCGGCGGCATTGGCGGAAACCTTGAGTTTTGTCTGCCAGTCGACCTTGCCGGCCTCGATCGCTTGAAACACCATGAAGGCCGTCATCATCTTGGTCAGCGACGCGGGGTACCACAGGGCGTTGGCATCCCGGGACTGTAGCACCCTCCCGTCGGTGGCATCGATCAGCAGCGAGGCGTTCCGGGCGACAGCCGGCGTCACGGCCATGGAAGCGACAAGGAGGATCAGGCAGAACAAACCTGAAAGCAGGCGGGACATAAGGCGGCGGAACGGCATCCGCCGTCCGGTCCGTCCAATGCTCTGATGGGCCCGCAGCAACATGCTTCCCTCGGCTTCCCTCGGCTGCCACAATGGGACTGGACGTTGAAACACCAAATCTGCTGGAATCTCAAGAAGGTCGGCACCCTTATCGTGTGAATTTTAGAGGAATTGGGGGCAATTGTGATCCGAATCACGCGCCATTTCGCGCGCAAGGCGTCGTTTTACGGAATTATCGGCATCGGGCTCCTCGCCATGACGCCCGTTCCGGCTGCCGCAGACTACCAGACCGGCGTCAATGCCTATTACCGGGGGGAATTCCTGGCGGCCCTTGAGGCATGGCGGCCCTTGGCCGAGGCTGGCGATCCCGTGGCGCAGAACAGCATCGGCGCCCTCTACGACCATGGTCTTGGGGTGCCCGAAGACAATTACGAAGCTGCCCGCTGGTACGAAATGGCGGCCGAAGGCGGCCTGCCGCTGGCCATGCGCAACCTGGGGAACCAATACGCCACCGGCCATGGCAAGCCATTCGATGTCGAAATGGCGCGCCAATGGTATGAGCGCGCGGCAGCAAAGGGTGATCGCCAGTCGGTGTCGCTGCTGCGTCAGTTGCGGCCATCTGCCGTGTCGGCGCAGAGCGCCAATGCGGCACCGACCTTCACGACGCCGACAACGACCGGCAGTCTGGCCGTCCCGGTACAAGGTCCGACCGAGGCCCTAGGCGCGACCGGGACCGGGGCCTCGGACAGCGCGGCCGCTGGTGACCTCACCATCAGCGGCCTTGGTTCCGAGACCAGCCCGGCGGCTGCACCCGCCAATCCGTCCCAGGAGATCCTGCTCGATATCGGCGGCGATACCGTGGCCATCGGCGGGAGCGGTACGGCGACGGCGCCCCAGCCAGCTCAACCTCAAGCGGCTCAGCCTCAACCGGTTCAAGCCATGCCGGTTCAACCCCAGCCGGTTCAGGCCACACAGCCAGCCACTGCGCAAACGGCCATGATCGCCCCGGTACAGCGCAGCGACGGCAATTGGCTGATCGGACAATGGCAGGGGCCGTCGCTCGGCTGTCCGAGGGATGGCGGCATCGAATTCACGACGACCGAAAACCTGAGCTGGTTCGATGGCGAAGTGGCGGTCCGCATGCGCGCCACCTATCAGATCGAGGGCAACCTCATTCGCGTGACATCAACGGCCAGCGACGGCTCGACCCAGGTTTACGCATATCGTCGCGAGGACGACAGCCGGATGGTCATCGCCGGCGTCCCCGACTCCATGCCGCAATCTATGGTCGGCATAGCCTATCGCCGCTGCGGCGCAGCCCCTGGCCAGGATGCGTCGCCGGAATCCGCCGGTATCATCGAAGTACCGGCAAATGGCGAAATACCGGCCCCGGCCGCGCAGCCGGCAGCTGTGCAGGACGTGGCGGCGGCACCCGTCATGGCGCCAGTGGCGGTGCCCGCGGGCGCCACCGCCGCCGATGGCTGGGCCGCCTTCGAACGCGGGGAACCGCAGACCGCACTCGCCATTTTCACGCAACTGGCGGAAGGCGGCGATGCCGCGATGCAGGTGCTGGTCGGGCAAATTCACGATTTCGGACAGGGCGTCCCGCAAAACGATACCGAGGCGCTGAAATGGTATTTGCGCGCCGCCGAAGCCGGCAATGAAAAGGCGCGGTACCAGGCCGGACTGCTCTACTTCCGCAGCCCGAACGTGCCGCAGAACCTGGTCGAGTCATACCGATGGCTGAGCCTAGTAGCCGATGGCGGTGGTGCCATGGCCATACCGGCGCGATCCATGCTGAACGATCTCGACCGGCAGATGCCGGAGGCCGACATCGCCAAGGCGAAGCAGCTTCTGAAATCGCCGACGAACTGATTTTCCCGTCCGTATCCGGAGTTTTCCATGTCCAGCAATTTCGCCTTCGACGCGATCGATCTCGCCACGAAGGATCGCGACCATCTGATTCATCCATGGGTCGATCTGGGTACGGTGAAGGAGCGCGAACCGCTGATCGTGGCGCAGGCCGAAGGCGCCTATGTCTATAACGTGCACGGCAAGAAGCTGCTCGACGGAATCGGCGGCATGTGGTGCGTCAATGCCGGCTATGGCCGTGACGAGATCGCGGATGCCATGGCAGCGCAGGCTAGGCGCATGGCCTATTTCTCGCCCTTCGGCCAGATCGGCAACCCGCCGGCGATCGAGTTTGCGCATCGCCTGACGCAACATACGCCGGGCGATCTGAAGCACGTCTTTTTTACCACGGGTGGTTCGACCGCGGTCGATTCGGCGCTGCGCTTTGTCTCCTTTTTCAACAATTTCCACGGCCGACCGAAAAAGAAGCACATCATCACCCGCGAATATGCCTATCACGGCTCGACCTACCTCACCGCATCGGTCTCCGGCAAGCCGGCCGATCGCGGCAATATGGATCTCGAAACGGGTTTCATTCATCACCTGCCCGCGCCCAATCCCTATCGTCGCCCGGAAGGGATGACGATGGAAGCGTTCTGCGACGCGAAGGTGAAGGATCTCGAGGACAAGATCCTGGAACTGGGTCCGGACAATGTGGCCTGTTTCATCGCCGAGCCACTGCTGGCTTCCGGCGGTGTCATCGTGCCGCCCGAGGGTTACCAGAAGCGCACACGCGAGGTTTGCCGCCAGTATGACGTCATCTACATCTCGGACGAGGTGGTGACCGGTTTCGGGCGCCTGGGGCACATCTTTGCCTCGAAGAACGTGTTCGACATCGAGCCTGACATCATCACCAGCGCCAAGGGCCTCACCTCCGGCTATGTACCGCTGGGTGCCATGATCGTCTCCGACCGGCTTTATTCGACGCTAACCGACAAGGCCGGGCGCGGGCAGATTTTCGCCAATGGCTATACCTATTCGGCGCATCCGGTTTCCTGCGCCGCGGGCATGGCCAATCTCGACATCTTCGAGCGCGAGGATATCTGCGGCCACGTGCGCAAGGTAGGCCCCTATTTCCGCGAGCAGCTCGGCACCCTCATCGATCTCGACATGGTGGGTGACGTGCGCGGCAGCCATTTCATGGTCTGCGTCGAATGCACGGCGGACAAGGAGAAGAAGACCGTGCCGCCCGCGGAATGGGAAGTCGGCCGCCGGATCTTCGAGAAATGCCAGGAAAAGGGCCTTCTGGCCCGGCCCATGGGTCATCTGGTCGTCCTCTCGCCGCCCCTCATCGTCAATCGCGGCCAGATCGACGACGCCGTCAGCATCCTGCGCCAGAGCATTGTCGAAGTGACCGGCGACCTCGCCCGCGAAGGATTGCGGAAGTAGAGGCTACTTGAGCCATACCTCGGCGCTGGTCGAATTGCCGTTGGCGTCGATCACCGTGACGCGATGGGCGCCCCGGCCGTCGGGGTTCCATTGCGTCTGGCGCAGATAGGGCTGCGAGCCGACCGCCCGGCCGTTGACCATCCAGCGCAACGGCAGCCTGCCACCTTCCGCCTTCAGCACCAGAGGTGCCGCGGTGCCGCCAATCGACCTGAACATCATCGTTGCCCCGTCCAGCGGGAAGGCAATCCGCACCTTGTCCCGCTCGGGGCCAGCCAGGTCGATCTCGCCGGCGGTACGAAAGCGGCGCAGATTGGGCGGCAGGGCATTCTGCCCAACCAGCAGGGCGCCAGCCGGCGGCGTTTCGGCAAGCGCGCTGCCGCTGGGCGGCAATTGGTCGAATATGTCGAACAGCAACGGCGCCGCCGCGTCCCGCCCCATGCGCCCGGCCGAGAAACTGCCATCCGGGCGCCCAACCCAGACGCCGATCGTATAGTCGCGCGTATAGCCGAGGGCCCAGGCATCGCGATAGCCGTAGGACGTGCCGGTCTTGTAGGCAATGCGGCTGCCGTCCCGACGGTTGCCGGCGGCGAGCCAGCTTGGCGGTGGCGGCGTATCCTCGAGGATATCTGTGACATAATAGGCGCCGAGCGGATCCAGCAGCCGGACCATGCCCCCCGGCGCTTCACCCTCGGCAAGGGATAGTGGCAGGGCGCGCCCCTGATCCGCCAGAGCCGCATAGAGGCCGACCATCTGTTCCAGGGTGACGCCGACCCCGCCGAGCGCGATGGGTAGGCCGGGCCGTCCCGAATCCTTCGGCAGGGCCAGCGGGTACCCGGCATCAGCCAGGCGTCGCGCAAAAGGGGGGGCGCCGACCGCATCGAGCAGGGCCACCGCCGGCAGATTTAGCGACAATTGCAGCGCCTCGCGCGCCGGCACCTCGCCGCGGAAAAGGCGGTCGAAATTCTCTGGCGCATAATCACCGAAGCGCATCGGCTGGTCGACCATGATACTCTCGGGATGCACCGCCAGCTGGTCGAAGGCCATGCCGTAGATGAACGGCTTCAGCGTCGACCCCGGCGAACGCACCGCCCGCACCATGTCGATCGGCCCAAATTGCCGCCGGTCGAAATAGTCCGCCGAGCCGGCATAGGCGATCACCCGGCGCCCGTCATTGGCGACCACCAATGCGGCCGCCGTGGCGCCGGCTTCAAGCTCTCGCGCGGCGCGGCTCAGCATATCCTGCAGGCGCAATTGCAGCGCGCGATTGACATAGGTGTTGATCTCGCGATTTCCGGGAAACTGCCGTCGCAGCCGCTCAGAGAGATGCGGCGCATCGGTGAGGGCCGGACGACGCCGCGTCGGCACCGCCTCAGCGCGCGCCGCCTCATAGCTCGCAGAATCGATCTCCCCCTGGTCGAGGAGGCGCTGCAACACCTTGTCGCGCGCGGCGCGGGCAGCTTCCGGAAACCGGTCGGGACGCAATCGTTCCGGGCTCTGCGGCAGGGCGACCAGCAATGCCGCCTCGGCCTCGGTCAGGTGCCGCGGTTCCTTGCCGAAATAGGCGAGCGCTGCGGCGCGAATGCCCTCGAGATTGCCGCCATAGGGTGCCAGCGTCAGGTAGGTATCCAGAACGCGCGCCCGGCCCCAATGCCAAGTCAACTGCAACGCCCGCAGGGCCTCGATCACCTTCGCCTGCAGGTCCCTTGGTCGCGGTTCAAGGAGGCGCGCGGTCTGCATGGTGAGCGTCGACGCGCCGGAGATGATCTCGCCGTGAACGACCGCCTGCCAGATTGCGCGCATGGCCGCCAGCGGGTCGATGCCGGGATGCCGGTCAAAGCGTCGATCTTCATAGGCCTTCAGATAGCGCAGAAACCGTGGGTCGACATCCGTTACCTCGATTGGAAAGCGCCAGGCGCCGTCGGCCGTAGCGAAGGCCCGCAGGATCTGGCCGTCGGCGGCCAGGACCAGGGCGGATTGGTCGCCGAGCCGGCCCTGAAACGGCGGATTGGCACGGTCCAGCCACCAGGCGCCGCCCGACAGCAGCGCAAGGAGAAGTACGACGGCCAATGCCCGCCGACGCCTTCTCCCCGATCCCAACGAACGCCACATTCAGCGGAACGGCGTGATCGTCACACTGCCACGACTGCCACGGGCCTGCACCTCCGGTGCATACATGTCCTCGACCGCGGGAGCCGGCAGGGTGAAGGTGCCCGGCGTCACGGCGCGCACCATGTAGCCCAGCGTGAAGCTGCGGTACTCGCTGTCGCCGTCAAGTTCGAGCGCCGCGATGAAGCGATCATCGAGATACTCGGCGTAAACCGGGTTGGTAAGCTCGGCCAGCCAGGAGAGGTCGGTCGTCTGGCGCGCATCGCTGAGGCGGGCATTCTCGATCTCGAAGCCAGCGGGCAGCATATCGACCACCAGCGTCCGGCGCATATGACGCGCCGTCAGTTCGCCGCCGACCAGGACCACCAGCACGTCGTTCTGCCGCACTTGCGACAGGTCGGCCGGAGAGCCGTCAAGATGATAGAAACTGCGGCTTATCCTGAAGCCGCTCTCTTGTGCCGGCAGATCGGCGAATGGAACACCGCTGGCCGACGCCTTGGCATAGACGACATCGCTGCCCTTGTTGACGAAGACGGTCCCCTCGGTCAGCTCTCCGCTGGCAAGTGCGAGCATGTAGGGTTTCGCCTGCGAGACCGCATCCTGGTTGTCACGCGCTATGCTGACATTGGGCGTTGCCGCCGAACTGGTGGCGCGTGCGGCCAGCAGCAGCCAGACCTGTTCCTGGGTGCTGAGATAGTCGCGCGAGAGCTGCAGCCCGGCCAGCTTGTCGAGATAGGCGGCAGCATCATAGCCGGGCAGACCTGCCTCTGCCATCAAGGTGATGATTCCGGACCAGTCGCGCAGTTCGGAGCCGTAATCCATCAACGGTCGTCTTGCGCGGTTCGCGTTGAGAATAGCGGCGTCGAAGGCGAGGCCCGCCCGGGCATTGTCGCCGTGGATCGCAAGCGCCGCGCCCAATTGCGCCAGGCTGAGGCCCGATGGCAGCCGGTCCATGAAGTTGTCCGCCATATAGCGCAACTCGGACAGCCGCCCCTGCCCCGCCCGCGACAGGACATAGAGCGCATAGGCGCGGGCGGCGAGATTGCTGGCCGACTGGTCGTAATAGGTTGTCACGACATAGCCAAGCCCGTCCAGGCCGTTGCGATAGGCGATATCGGAGACCGCATAGCCCTGCTCCCGGGCTCGGGTCAGGAAGTCCATGACAAAGGCGGAGAGCCAGTTGTCGGAGGGCGAATAGCTCGACCAAAGGCCGAACAGGCCATCGATCCGCTGTCGCTCAAGAACCCTGCCGATGGCATCCTGGACCCTCTGCTGGTCGTCCTTGACCAGTTCAGCCTTCAGGCTCCACCGCTCCGCCAGTTCGTTGGCAAACAGCATCGGAAAGGCGACGGAAGTCGTCTGCTCGACGCAGCCATAGGGATAGTGCGAAAGGGAGGTAAGCACGGTCTGCACGTCGAGGTTTGGTGTCGCGCTGAAGGACAGCTTGAGATCAGCCGTTTCCGGCAGGAAATCGGCCAGCGATGTCGGCGACACGCGCATGCTTTCACCCGGCTGCAGGCGCTGCGTGATGGTGCGGGTAACCGGGGGCTGGGCCGCGCGAACCGGCAGTTCGATGCGGCGCGTCAGGGCAAAGTTCTCCGGTCCGGTGATCGCCATGTCGACATGGCCTTCGCCAATGCCGGTCGCAGCCAGATCGACCCGCCAATCGCCGGCAGCACCGGCGGCAAGTTCCCTGGACCAGGTGGTTTCACCGGTCAGTCGCAGATTTTGGCTGGTCGAAAGCTTGATGGCATAGAGGCCGGCCGCACCGGCCACATTCTGAACCGATACGGACAAGCTGCCCTTGTCACCGGGGGCGAGGAAACGCGGCCCTGTCGCCAGAGCCACGACCGGGTCACGCACCACGAGGTCCGCTTCGCCTGCACCGACCTTATCCGCGTCCCAGGCGACCGCCATCAGGCGCAGGCGGCCGTTGTAGTCAGGTACGTCGAGGGGGATGCTGGCCTTGCCGCTCGAGTCGAGTTCGACGATACCGGAAAAGAGGGCGACCAGTTTCATCTGCTTCGGCGCACCACGTTTCGCCAGGCCCTCGCCGTCGCCGCCGCTGCGGATCTGCCCCCTGACACCTTCGCGGCCTTCGATCAGCTGGCCATAGAGATCGCGAATATCGAGACCGAGGCGGCGCTTGCCGAAATAGTGGCCGATCGGGTCCGGCGTGGCGAAATCGGTCAATTGGAGGACGCCTTCATCGACCGCCGCCAGGGTCAGATAGGCACTCTGCCCGGAGAGATTTGCAACAATCACCGGGATCTCCACCGAGCGCCGGGGTTCGATGAACGACGGCACCTCCATGCTGACGTCGAGCTTGCGCGGCGCAGGGTCAATGCCGAGCCAGGCTAGGCCGATGGCGCGCCCCGGCCCCTGGCTCGGTTCGTTGCCGGCCCGAAAGGCATTGACCAGGACGTAGGCACCGGCTCCCCAGGCGCGGTCGACTTTCACCTTCACCGTTTTCCCATCCGCTGGAATCGTGACGGGAAAGGAATCAACCACGCGGTCGGTCGCGATGGTAACCTGGGCCTCGCCGGCGAAGGGCGAGGTCAGGCGGATTTCCGCCGTTTCGTCGGCACCATAGACGGTCTTGTCGGCAACGACCTGCAGCTTGTCCGGCGTGCCGCCGCTGCCGGGCTGCGCCCACCAGCCGGCATAGAAACGCTGCGACGTCGCAACGCCGCCCTCGGCATCGTAGACTTCGAGGCGATAGCGGCCCCAATCGACCCGAACGTCGATGCGGCCCGGTTTGTCGGCCGGTACGTCAACGCTTCCGGTGCTGCTCTCCGCATCGCTGACGACATAATCATAGTCCCAGCGATTGTCGCGGTAATACCAGACGTAATCCCACTCTTCCTTGACCAGTCGATAGCTTAGGTCAGGCTTCGCCACCTGCCTGCCCTCCCGGTCCAGGGCGATCACCTCGAACCCCGCCTCACTGCCCTGGCTCGCCTGGCTGTCGGCGAAAAGCGGCTTCAACCCCAGATAGAGGTCGCGGTCGCGGATCGACTTCGTCACCGATTCGATGACGGGCCGGCCGCCAAACTCGTAGACCTCGACGCGCAGCGTCGCCGCCAGTGGCGTCTGCGCTTCCGGTACCTCGTCGAAGGACATATCGATTTCGAGACGGCCCGATTCGTCGGTCGTGAACGCGTCATAGGTAAGGCGAACTGGATCTACTTTCTCGTCGTCGAGTCCGAAGCGATAGCCGGTCCAGGCGGGAAATGGCTGCGGATCCGCGGCGATCAGCACCTCGCCCTTCACCGGCAGGTTGGCAGCCGGCGCGCCGTAGAGATACCTGGCCTCGATCTGGACCGGCAATGGATTGGGCGGAACCAGATCCTGATCCGCCGGCGTCAGGGTCGCCTCGATACGTGCCGGGACCACCTCTTCCACCAGGAAACTAGTGCTGGCGATGGGTGCTCCCTCGGGATCGAGATAGGCGTCGACGGTCCAGGCGCCGGTCCGCGCCGTCGTGGAAAACTCGATCGGCAGGTGATAGGCGCCGCCCGTATCCGCGATATCCGTGAAGCGGCGGGAAACGACGCCATCCGGGCGCAGCAGGACAAAGGTCAGCTTCTGACCCGGCAGCGCCTGCGCCGTGGGGTTGCGTGACAGGGCCATGACTTGTGCCGTCTCGCCCGGGCGATAGACGCCGCGGTCGGTATAGAAGAACAGGTCGAGATCGCCGGGCATCGCGCGCCCGCCGACGCCGCGATCGGAGAGATCGAATGCCGGCCCGCCGATATCGAGGAAGCTGAAATCGCCGTCGCGTCGGAAGGCCATGATCGCCGTCGCACGGCGCCCACCCTCGCCCCGCAGCAGGCCCGGATCAAAGCGCGCGATGCCGGCGGTATCAGTGAGGGTCGATGCCAGGACCTCGTTATTGCGCGCCAGCAGGCGCAGTTCCAGCCGATGCAGGGCGCGGCCGGTTTCCAGCGAGCGCGCTTGTACCGTCAGACCATCAATCCCGGCAAAGGTGGTGAGGCCGAGATCGGAGACGATCACCCACTGCGTGGCCTGGGGTTGCCAGCGCCACCTGTAGTCGTTGGGATCCTGCTGATCCGCGGCGTTGCGGGCCATCAGGATATAGATTCCGGGTTCGGTCGCGGGCACCACTTCGTCGAATGGAAAGGCCGTGACGGTTCGCTTGTTCCGCTCGCGTGCGACATCCATCTCGCCGGTCCAGATCTCCTCGCCGGATTCCTGCGCAATCCGTTCCCTGTCGTATTCCTCGAGGTTGTTGAGGAAACGGCCTTCATAGAGTTCGTTCACCAGGTTTCGGTCATTGATCCGCATCAGGCGCAAAGCCACGGTGTCGACATTGACCGTAATGACCGGAATGCCGGTACTGCCGATCTTGGGCAGGACGTAGGACTGGTTGCGAAAGCCGACGGTCGGGTTGCGATCACCGACCGAAAAGGCCCATTCCTCGTTCCGGTCCAGTTTGTCTTCATAGAGCGACGGCAGGCCGCGCAGGACGGTCACCTTGTAGTTGCCGCCGAAATCGAGATCGCCCAGGCAGAGCTGATTGCCCGAAACGCGGTATGACACCTTGGTCGCAGGCTCGATACGGACATAGTCTTCATAGGCGACCACATCGGTGGCGGCGAGATCGGCGCGGAATTCGAGGCATGCCTCTGGCCTGTCACCATCGGTGTTCAGTTGCGTCCCGGCGAGCCCGAAGGCCAGCATGCCACGCAACTGATCGGCGCGCGCATAGGCCTCCTGGTCATACGAATAGCGACCGGCGGCGTCATAGGCCGCGAGCGCGCGCTCGAACTCGCCGAGGCGGTCGAAATTACGACCGACGCGATTGAGCGCATCGCCCTGCCGCTGGTAATCCGTCACCTCGATGAAGGCCCGGTAGGCTGCCAGTCCCGCAAGCTTCCATTGCTGCGCCCCTTCATGGGCACTGGCGAGTGCCATCCAGGTCTCATAGGATTCGTCACCAAGTCCGACGGCGCGGGCCAGAAGGTCGCCAGCCTCACGGAAGCGGCCGACACGCGTCTCGTCTGCCGCCTGCCTGTTCAGTTCCTCGATCCGACTGGAATCTCCCCCCACCGCATCCTTGATGAGCTGGCTGCGATAGGTCGCGGCCTCCTGCGCGATCTCGTCGATCTTGTCGGCAGCCGCCGCCGGCAGCGGCGCAAGGAAGGCGAGGATAAGTAATATGCGCCACAGGGTTCGAAGGCGCGTTGCGACGAGGTCGAACATATGGCTGGTATTCCGCATGTCGGTCTTCCCGGAACTCTCTGTTGCATGAAAAGAGCTGGCTAGGTCTGCCCCGGACCGGACCGTCCACCGGCTTGCGGGCTGATCACAGTATAGCGCCGGCCCCCAAGGGCGGCGAACAGCTTTCCTAGCAGTCGATTGCGACCGGATTTTGTCAGCCGGGCGGTAATCTGTCGGCGTGAACCTTACATCGGTTCAAGTGCTGTTGCCTGACCGGCGGCGGCGCCCTAATCGGCCGCCGGCCGGATCGAGATGCCGTGTTTCTTGGCGCCTCCCGATTCGATTGCTATGGTCCGCCGCATCATGGCTGCCTCTTCCGACACCACCCCGCGCAACCGGCCACCTTTGACCTGGCTGATCCTGGGAGAACGGCGCGGCGACAATGCGCAGGTCCTGGCCCTCGCCCGCGCCCTCGGCTGGCCGGGTGCGGTCAAGCAGATCCGCTATGACGACAGCGTCACCGTGGATTTCAAGGATCGCGGCGCCAGCCTGATCGGAACCGACCTTGCGCTCAGCGACCGGCTGGAGCCGCCCTGGCCCGAGGCGATCATAGCCATTGGCCGGCGCTCCGTGCCGGTCACGCGCTGGATCAGGGAACAGGCCAAAGCGGCGGGTGGTGAGGTGCTTCACATCCATCTCGGCAGGCCGCGGACCGATCTCGGCCTGTTCGACCTTGTGGTGACGACCCCGCAATACAATCTGCCGCCGGCCGCCAATGTGGCGGAAATCAGCCTGCCTATCGTCGCCGTCGACTCGGATGAACTGGCGGCGGCGGCGGGGATCTGGCATCCGCGCTTTGCAGCGCTGCCGCGTCCCTGGCATGCCGTCCTGATCGGTGGGCCAACGCCGCAACTGGCTTTTGGCGGGACCGAGGCCGAACATTTGGCGCAGGAACTTGAAGCCTGGCACGCAGGCCAGGGCGGCAGCCTGCTGTTCACCACGTCCCCGCGGACGCCGCCCGAAATCCTTGCCGTGCTGCAAGGTCACTTCCGCAACCAACCGCACCAGCTTTTCCTGCCTTTTGTGCCGGACGGCCGTGCCAATGCCTACCCCGCATTGCTGGCGCTTGCCGACGATTTCGTCATCACGATCGACAGCGCCTCGATGGTGGCCGAGGCTGCGACCCGCCGAAAGCCCATCTATCTGTTTGATCTGCCCACAATTGCGCCACGGAAAAAGCCGGGGTTGAAGGCCGCGCTGTCTCGCCATTGGCGCCTGCGCCGCAAACGAAGACAGGATGCGGGATTGGCACCCGACCTCGGCGATCGCCTCTACGACGCCTGGACCCGTCGCGGCAAGGCCCGCCCCCGCCGCGATATCGGCCAATTGATGAAACGGCTGACAGATACGGGGATCGCCGTGCCAATGCGGGGGGCGCCGCCCCCAAAGCCGACCGATGCCGGTCCCAGCATTGCAGAGCAGGAAATCGCTGCCGTCGTCGCGCGGATCCAGCAGTTGTGGGCAGATCGCCAGGGATAGGTTTTTGCACCCATTCAATGTGCGCGGAACGCTTGAGGGGCGGGCCAATCGCGTGTATGACGCCGCCATGTCACCCTGCGCAATCGCTTGATCTTAGGGACTTTCGGCCAATGCTGGTTTGGATTGATGCTGCCGCCTGCGGGCGCGTGCCGAAGGTGTTCGGCCTCACTCTGGTCGAACGCCATCTGCAGGCCTTGAAGCGAAGCCTGCCCCGCCCCGCCCGCATCGTTGTCGATCTGGGCGGTACCGGCAGCAAGCCGGAGATCGATGCCAGCCTGGAGAAGGCCTTTACCATCGAATGGTGCCAGGCCAGCGGCACCTTCGCCGAGCGCCTCAACGCCTTCCTCGCCAAGGCCGGCGAAGCGCCGCTGCTGCTGCTGGATGGCGCCACCCTGCCGGATGCGCGCCTGCATGCAGCCCTGGTGCCGCTCAACGACTCGGTTGCAGTCCTCGCCCCTGAGGCGAAAGAACGGGCCGCCATGATCCGCCTGGCACCCGGCCGCCTTGCCGGCCGCGCCATCGCTGCCGACGATCTTGCCGCCCTGGCGGAAATACTGATCGCGAACGGCACCACCCGGGCCTATGCCCAGGATCAGTTCGACGGCTTTATCCGCAAGCTGCGCCGGACCATCCCCTATTACATGTTCCGGGTAGAGACGGCCGAGAAGGCCGCCAAGGTCGAGAAATTCATGTTCTGGTCGAACTACAAGGGATCGACCGACTTCTTCACCCGCTATGTCTATCCGCCCCTTGTCTGGATATCGGTCGGGCCGCTGGCGCGCGCCCGGATTCATCCGAATGCCGTGACAATCTTCAGCATCTTCCTGGCCCTTGGCGCTATCCCGATCTGGGCGATCGGGGCGCCATGGAGCTTCTGGACCGGCTTTGCCATGGCCTATGGCATGAGCGTCCTCGATTCCGTCGACGGCAAGCTTGCCCGCCTCACCTTCACCGACTCCAGGATCGGCAATTGGCTGGATCACGGCCTCGACATGGTGCATCCGCCCTTCTGGTATGTGGCCTGGGCCTATGGCATCGGCGGCGGGTCGCTGGATTGGGGGTCGCCCCTCGGCACGGCGGCCATGCTGGTTGTCGCATTCTATGTCATCGACCGCCTGATCCTGAAAATCTATCCGCGCTTCTTCCAACGCGCATTCCACACCCATTCGCGCCTGGATGGGCGCATGCGCACCTTCATCGCGCGGCGCAACATCACCCTGCCGATCTTCATCATCGGCTATGTGCTGGGCTTTGCCCTCGAGGCGTTCTATCTGATTACCGCCTGGCAGATCCTGACCGCTGCCTATCACGGTGGCCGCACCTTCTGGATCCTCGCCGTGCAGCAGGCCCACAAAAAGGGCGCTAAGCCGACCGACGTCGCCGGCGCCCTCAAGGTCGACTGAGAGAAAAAGCCCCCGTACCTTCAGGTACGGGGGCCTCGTCCTTCCACCCCGCCATTCTGGCCGTAGCGGCGGCGCCGGTTTCAGTACTTGTCGTCCTGCGCCGCCTCGCGCACTTCGCTCGCGAAGAACATGCGCTGCAGCTTGTTGAGCTGCTTGGGTTCGAAGGCATGGAACGGCAGTTCGGCGATGAAATTGATGTAGCGTCGCGGCACCTCGGTAAGACCCCGCGGCGAAACGCCATGCACCGCATTTTCCGAGTTCAGGAAGCAGACATAGGTGTTAGCCGCATAAGGCACGGTCTTCACCAGCTTGACATCCCGATCGATCGAACGGTGCTTGATGAAGCGCGGCTCGCGGTTCCAGGCGTAGATGTCGAGGTCACCGCCGGTCACGCTGTCGCGCGGATCGCGGAAATAAAACAGCGCCGAGAAGATCTTGTCGCACAGGTCGACATGCGGTGTCTTGACACTGCTGACCTCGGTCGTTACCGGCGTGTTCATGACGAACTGGCAATCGAGGCGCAATTCGGCATCGCCGCCGAAGCCGCGCGGCACCACGCGCCAATCCTCGAAGCGGCGGCCCATCTTTTCCTCGAGGGTGGGAAACGCACGACGGAAATGATCGCCGAAAAGCCGCGTGACGTGGCGCCAGTAGTCCGCCGAGGTATGGTATTCGAAGAACTCGCGCCAGAGCGGCGATATCCTGCGGTCGCCCAGCACCTGCTTGACGGTCATGCGCACCGCCACATTGCTGCCGACGTCGGTACGGCCGTTGAGGATCATGTCAAGGCTCGGGAATTCGGCCTCCAGCTGCTGGTAGATCTCGGCCGGCACGGCGTTCTGCCGCGCATGATGCGGATAGGGGTCGGTCGCGACCTGATCGGGCCGCACGGTCTCCAGCATATGGGGAGCTTGTATCGTTGCAGTCGCCGCCAGCATTACTTGCCTCTCCAATTTGCACGTGCCCGGTTTTGGGCGTGCTTCCGGGCGCCAGACTGACGCCGCGATGCCAAGGGCACAATTTTACAATCCGCCGCAGCGACGATCCGTCGCCGCTTCACGCTGCCACTTTCCGGCACAGGTCGAGGGCGTCGTGGCGCACGTGATTGCTGGCCATCTCGCGCTCGATCAGTTTCTCGTCGATCAAACCCTTGGCCAGCATCTCCGCGACAAGGCCGAAGAACAGGCGCTCCTGGTTCGGGTCGGGATGCGGCTGATAGAATCCGTTCTTGGTGCGCCCCGGACGATCTCCGGCGATGCTGCGTTTCAGGCTCTTGAGGAAATTGCGGGCGAGTGACTTCGGCTTTTCCGGCTTTACCCGGACGGTGAAGTCGATTGGCAACCCTGTCTTCCACGGCTGGGTGCGGCGGTAGGTCGTGTGCAGGATTTTGGTCGCCGGCGTCAGCTTGTCAAAATCGTTCCATTCCGGCTCGAACAGGCCGACATTGGAATCCGCCTCGTATTCCAGCTTGATCCATTTGAGATAATCCGTCTTGAACTCGAACATCTCGTTGAAGGTCTTTTCGGCATCCCAGTGGGTGAGTTTGGCATTGTCCAGCAACATGACGCTGGAGGCCCGATAGGCGGGCATTTCCTTGAGCGGCGGGCGCATGCGGCACATCACCCCGGCGCCCTGCATGTCGCGGGTAAAGAGTTCCATGATATCCGCAACGGCGAAGCAGTCTGGGTCTATCACGATGGCGCGGCCCTGATAGTTCATCGCCTTGGGCGGCGTAAAGCGGAGCGGCGTAAAGGATTGCAGGTCATCATGCGCCCAGGGCCGACGCTCGAGTCCGCGCAGGAACGGCTGCCCCACCCGGGCCTCCAGCCACGGGTAATCGTCATAATGCATGATGACGACATCGAACGCATCGGGCTGGCGGCTGTTGCGCTTGGCCGCATATCCGGCGACGAGCGCACCCAGATATTGTTCGTCGTTGGACTGGATAAACAGCTTGTACTGCACGCCTGTGACCCCCTGAGTACCGGCTCGGCACTGGGCCGGAAACCGCCCGGAATCGGCCAAACTACCGGCCCGGACGCGGCCCTTGATGGCAAAATGATACTGGCGAACGCCCGCGCCAGCAACCGAACCCACTGAAAATGCGCCGATTTGCCGCAAATCCTGCAGGGTTATTCGCCCCCCGCCATGTGCGTAAAAGCCGCCAATTGACTTCCGGGACCCGGGTGTTATCACAGCCGGGCACCGGACGGGGCATGCGGCGGTATCGGCAGCTCCTAGGACATTTCAGGGCCGCCCCCGGCGCTTGACGGAACCATTTCAGATCGGGCCGACCCGAGACCATGGGCAGATCCAAGACCGAATCCAAAGAGACCCCCTCGCCGCTGACCAATGCCTTCCTGGTCATCCGCAAGCATGGGTTGTGGCGTCAGATTCCCGTCATCTTGGGGGTCATGGCGGCGTCGTTGCTGGAAGGCATGAGCGTCGCCAGCCTGTTCCCCATCCTGACCATCGTCGCCGGCGACCAGACCGAGGCGCCCAACAAGGTCGAACGGATCATCCTTGGCGCCCTCGAGATGCTCCACATCGACAAGTCCCTGGGCGCCCTGGTCCTGGTCATGGTCAGCCTGGCCGTCCTGAAGGCGGTGATCTCGCTCAATGTCAGCCGGTATATCGGCTATCTGGTGGCCGAGATCGCAACCGAGCTGCGCTCGCGCCTGATGGACGCAATGCTGGCGGCGCGCTGGTCCTACTATACGGTCAATCCGATCGGCCGCTTCGCCGCCGCCATTAGCCACGAGGCGAACTGGGGCGCAGCCATCTATCGCACCTCGCTGGCCCTCATCACCTCGGCCATCCAGGTGCTGGTCCTCGGCAGCATCGTCTTTGTGGTGGATTGGCAGGTTGGGCTGGTTGGCGTCGGCATGGCTTTGGTGGTCGGGACCGCCATGCGCTGGCTGACCCGGCGTTCGCGCATTTTCTCGCGCCGGATGCTGCTGACCACGCGAACGATCGTGATGGACCTCAATGACGTGGTGGTCGGGTTCAAGCCTATGAAGGCGATGCATCGCCACGAGGTCCTGATCGACGAGCTGCGCAACGAGACGAAGTCGCTTCGCCAGTCGCTGCGCGAACTTGTCCTGCTGGAGCAGTTGGCCAGCCGGTTGCCGGATTTGATCATCATCGTCATGCTGGCAGCCATAACCTATATCGGCGTCAGGTTGCTTGAACTCGATCTGGCCAGCATGCTGGTTTCCGGCCTGCTCATCATCGGGCTCACCCGCAGCTTCGCCAAGATGCAGAAATCGATACGCGAGTCCGTCAATGCCGAAGTCGGCTATTACGGCGTGATGGAGACGCTGCATGACACCATGGCCGCGGCTGAGACGTTCAGCGGCCGCAAGCTGCCGACGCTGCAGGAATCCTGCAGGTTGGAACGGGTCACCTTCTCCTATGGCCGCGCCACGGTACTTGAGGACGTGTCGCTGGAACTGAAGGCTGGCAGTATCACCACACTGGTGGGCGAGTCGGGCTCGGGCAAGACGACGACCGCAGACCTCATACTCGGGTTGTTCGAGCCGGATCAGGGCCGAATCACGCTGGATGGCGTACCGCTCACGGAAATCGACCTTGGCCGCTGGCGTTCCATGGTCGGCTATGTGCCGCAGGAGATCCTGCTCTTCAACGACACGATCCTGATGAACGTCACCCTGGGCGATCCCGGCATCAGCGAAGCCGCGGCCATCGAGGCATTGGAAAGGGCCGGTGCCATGGCCTTCGTGCGCGAACTGCCGCAGGGGCTGGCGACCACGGTCGGCGATCGCGGCGTGCTATTGTCCGGCGGTCAGCGCCAGCGGATTGCCCTGGCGCGGGCGCTGGTCACGAAGCCCGCCCTGCTGATCCTGGACGAAGCTACCAGCGCGCTTGATCCCAATACCGAGGCCGAAATCTGCGCCACCGTCTCGCGCGAACGCGGTCGACTGACCGTGCTTGCTATCACGCATCAGCCGGCCTGGGTCGAACTGGCCGACCGGGTCTACCGCGTCGCGCATGGCAAGGTCAGTGAACTCGATGCAGCCGAGCGAAAGGCCGCCATCGACCGGGCCAGGCCGCACCACGCGGGCAATGGCCGGAGTACTCAGGCCGAGCCCGACAAGGCCGGCGCCGCCATCGTCACTTTCCCGTCGCGGATCTCATAGACAGCGTCCGCGGCGTCGACCCAGAGGGCCTGATGCGTGATGGCGAGGATCGTCCGGCTGCCGGTCAACGCCTGGGCCGACTTCGCAATCTCCTGCGCTGTCTTCTGATCGAGTGCACTCGTTGCCTCATCGAGGATCAGCAGTCGCGGCTGGCCGACGAGGGCCCGCGCAATGGCCAATCGCTGGCGCTGGCCGCCCGACAGCAGGCTGCCACGGACACCGATTGAGAAATTGAGGCCGCCCGGCAGTTTCGAGACGAAGCCCCAGGCATCTGCCGCCACCAGCGCCTCGCGGACCTCACTCTCCTGGATGCGCGGATCTCCCAGCGACACATTGTTGAGGATGGTGTCGTTGAAGAGGATGCTGTCCTGCGGGATGTAGCCGAGCTGCCGACGCCAGGCCGCCATGTCAAGTTGGTCGATCGGGGTCGAGCCGACCGTGATTGTACCTTCGGTCGGGGCGTGAAGGCCCGCAACCATGTCGGCGATGGTGGTCTTGCCGGCGCCGGACGGACCAATCACCGTGGTCAGCCGTCCGGCATCCATCGTCAGATTCGCGTGTTGCATCACCTGCTTGCCGGGATAGGAGAAGCTGACATTGGCAAGGGTGATGTCGGCCGGCAGCGGCGGCAGGTTGCCACTGATCAGGGCTTCGCGATTGGCGCGAATTTCCGCCAGGAGATTCTGAAGCTGCCAGTAGCTGATCCGGTCGAGTGCGACGCGCTGATAGTTCGCGCGCACCGATCCGATGGCGTCGGCAATGCGCTTCAGCAGCAGGGTTGATCCCAGCATCACGCGCAAGTCCATGCCAAGGAATGTGTGCCCGATGTAAAGGCCGCCCAGGAGCAGCGATATGAACAGCGGTTCCTGGATCGCGCGCATTGCGCTGGTGCTGTAGGTTTCCGCCTGGGTGGCGCGGCGCAGGCGATCGATATGGACCGCGAAGGTATGGCCGATGAAGGTGTGCCGGTTCATCGCCTTCAACGCCTTGACGTTGGTAAGCGCATCGGTGACCGAATGCAGCAGGGCTAGGTTGTGCTTGCTCTTGCCGCGGCCGGCCTTCTTGGCCATGCGCATGTAGCGTCCGACCGCCAGCCAAAGGACGGTGGCGATGGCGACGGCGCCAAGGAAGAACGGCCAGGAAACGAAGATCGCCATGACCATGAGGACGGCGGCCTGGGTCAAGGCGACGAGGCACATGCCGGCAGATTTGAAGGCGACACTGGCGCGTTCAGCGTCCGAGTTCATGGCCGCGGTGAAGCGGGCGACCGGCTGTGCCACGAAATAGCTCCAGCGCGCGCGCACCAGGGCGTCAATCAGTTGCAGCCGTATGCCGGTGCCGAAATTTGCCACCGAGCGACCGACGAACACCGATCCGGCGGTACCAAAGGCGAAAGACAGGATGGCGGCGCCAAGGATCACGCCCAGCAGTACCTCGATGGTCAGCGGGAGTCCCACCGCTTCCAGAGCCCACCGGATGTAGTCGTCAATGATGTGATCATTGGGCATGCCTTCACCGCCGATAATGCCGATGATGGGCCACAGCGTGGCGATGCCGACTACCTCGACGATCCCCGAGGTCAGAAGGACAATCAGGATAAGCACCTGCTGTCGCCAGCCGGTGCTGAAAAAGATGCGAAATACGTCACGCAAGCGTCTGTCTCGTCACTTCCTGGATGGCCTTGGCCAACGAGGCAATTGCCCCGCCCCGCTCACCGGCCCGAAGCGCATCCGCGGCGAACCTGCGGTCGACATGGGTTATTCGGGCCGTAATGCGCGGCATTGCCAACATATGCGCCGCCGCCATGCGATGGGTGCCGCGACGCATGTGCAGGAGCGCGCCGTCGGCGGTGATGCCAAGGCATATCTCATCTCGACCAGTATAACTATAGCCGTTCTGCTGCAGTGACCGAAAGAGTGCCAGGTTCCGTTGGCAATAGGCGGTCGCCAGTTCGACGCTGTCAATTACCTGACCGCGAGCTGTCACAGGCCGCCCCGCCTCGCAGCTGGCGACCAGCCAGCGGTGCAGCCTTGTCGCCGCCACGTCATCGCCGTGGCGGGCGACATCGGTCATGTCGAGATAGGTATAGTGCTCGCAAATCGCCTTCGACGGCAGGTCGCCGAGACCATCGACCAGGAAGCGGTTCTTGAGGGGCGCCATCGCGGCCGCGTTCAATTTGCGCAGCACGGCGCGCGGCGCCACCGCGACGGCAAGCGCCGGTCCCAGCACGGCCGCGGCCGCTGCAGCACTGCCCCAGGCCGGATTGGCAGGCGACGGCCAAATTTTCAGAAACGATGCCAGAACCATGAAGGCTGTCAGTAACCCCAAAGATGCTGCAGGCCAACGGCGCCCTGCGGCGAGAGGCCGAGGACATGCGCCGTCAGGTCGGCATCCGCGGATTTTACCTGAAGCGCGGCAATTCCGCTCGCCCCAATATGAGCGGCCAGCCCCGGCATGACGTCGTCCAGCCAGACCAGGCCGATTGCGAAAGCCGGCAAGGTCAGGTGGTAGCTGAGACGATCGCC
Organism: Dongia mobilis; assembly: GCF_004363235.1. GTDB lineage: Bacteria > Pseudomonadota > Alphaproteobacteria > Dongiales > Dongiaceae > Dongia > Dongia mobilis. The sequence continues at coordinate 189,260 of NZ_SNYW01000009.1, read as the reverse complement.
CGCATGATTGATGGCCGAGATCTCGACCCGGGCGTTCATGTCGTAATTGAGGTTGCCGCTGGCATTGGCGACAAACACGCCGGTTCGGCCGCCACCCTTGGTGCGCACACGGCCGATTACGTTGGTGCGGCCCATGACACCGATGGACGGGTGCAGCCAATGCGGCAGGGTCGGGATGTTGGCGCCGATATTGCGCCAGGATGACTGGAATTCGGTGAAATCCTGATCGCCGGTCCGGCGATGGCGTACCACCATGTCCGCCGTGGTCACCAGACGCTGCGGCGCAAGCCCGATCTTGAGATGGTCGGGACAGACCAATGCCATCACGACCTCCGCCTTGCGCGGATGCGACCACTGGGCCAGGACGTCGTCGATCAGGACTGGCCCGATGAAATCCTTGTGATAGCGATGCTCGCCGACACAGCCGCCGGCCGCGTCATAGAAGCGAATCCAGTAGTCATCGAATGGCGGGTTCGACGCATCAAAGTTGAAACCAAAGGCAAGGGCATCGTCCGGCGATGTGACCGGCAGGCAGCACGGATGAATCATGAAGCCGGATGCGATGGCTGTTTCGACAATTCTGCGTTCTTCCGGCGTGAACAGGATGTCATCGCGGTTGTCGACACCCACGCGGCACAGATGGTTGGCTGCTATCGACCCCTGCTTGCCCGAGCCGGGCGCCAGATCGTGATCGAGCGCGTACCAGAACGACGTGCCATACCCGGCATAGGATGCGGCAAAGTAATTGCGTACCGTGCCGCCGCCGGCGGCGTGCTGGAAGTGGACCTCCTCGACCGGCCTGCTGCGGGAGCGCTTCTGCACCCGCTTGTCCGCGCCGCTGCCGATGACAATGGCGTCATCATCGCTCATGTCGAGATCGTAGTTCGGTACCGTCATCACGACTTCCCCCGAACGTACAACCGAATCGATCAGCCGAAAGGGCTGGATCTTGCGCGGGTCCTTGAAGAACTGGTGCGAGCCGTGAATGATTGTGAAGCTGTCCTTCCAGAATACGTCGCCGCAGACCCGGAAGCGGTAGTGCCGGCCGCGGGTCAGGAACGGATGGGCCACATATACTTTCATGCACACGGCGCCCTGCCGGTCGGGCATCAGCGAATTCAGATTGAGGTTTGTCGACTGGCTCGGGCCCAGGACACGATAGGTGCGCAGCGTCTTGCCCTCGGCTATGACCTCGAAGCGGAACTGGATCGGGTCCTTGATGCCGAAGAATTCCTCGAAGTGATTGAAAACCAGCGCATCGACGTCGTCGATCACGGCCGGGATGGCAGCCGTGCCGGCGCAGAACTCCCAGTTTTCCGCCACCCAATGCACCGGCTTTTCAGGAGCGTGCGCCAGCATCAATCGCAGGGAGTAGCGGTACCTGGTCGCGACGTCAGCGCCGCCGGCGACCAATGCGTCGACCGTTTTGAGCGAGGCGGCCGTGAGCGGCTGGGCCCCACGCGGCTGGTCCTGGAAGATGTCGGTAGAAAGCCAGACGGCCTCGATTTCCGCCGACTCGGCGGCGAAGGCCCGGAAGAAGGCCTCGTCGCCGTGGACACCGACCCGATGCGCCTTGTCGGCCCGCAGCAGCCCCAGGACATCGGCAATGGATTGGCTGACCTTGGTCTTGGCGTCTGGCACGCCGCCGGCCGAAGGATGTGTACCGGCCTTGAATTTCTTGGGTTTTTCCTTGCCCGGCAGAAACCATTCCAGCAGGAAGTTCCGGCTGGATCCTTTTTCCGCCGCCGGCGCCACTTCAACATCCGATGTCTTCATTCCGATAGGTCCCGACGTAATGGTAAGGAAAGTGTAAGCTGAATTGCATACTCAACCCAACCTTCCTTTGATCTGGCCCCGGATTGCCTTGTCCCTGGCCGGCAGTTTTGCTATGGACCGCAAAATCCTAAGGATAGCAAGGCCCTGGCGCAATTTATCCGAATGCGACCGAAGGTCTCATTCCCGCCGGAACGAACGCCCCCGGAACAGGCCGACGAACAGATGACCCTCAAACCGACGCCCACAACGAATAGCAGCCTCCCGCATCGTCGCAGCGATTTCGACACGCTCTGGCAGGCTCTGGATTATGCGGCAAAGGGCGCGACGGGGCTCAATTTCTACTCGGCCAAGGGTGATCTCCAGGCGGTGTTTTCCTACGCCGAGCTGCGTGATCGGGCGCAGGACATGGCTCGCCGGTTCCTCGGTCTGGGGTTGCAGCGCGGCTCGCGCATTGTCCTTGTTGCCGACACAGACATGGATTTCGTGACGGCCTTCTTCGCCACGCAGTATGCCGGGCTGCTGCCCGTGCCGGTCGCAATTCCGACCAGCCTCGGCGGTCGGGATGCCTATGTCGCGCAGCTTCGGCAGCAGATTGCGGGTTGCGAGGCCAGCCTTGCGATGGCGCCGCAATCGTTGCTCGGCTTTCTCGCCGAAGCGGTGAAGGGACTGGATCACGTGCGGATGGCGGCCAGCGCCGCGGATTTCATGGCGTTACCGACCCGCGACGCCGACCTCAAGCCGTTCGCCGCCGACGAACCGGGCTACCTTCAATATTCGTCCGGCTCGACGCGCTTTCCCAAAGGCATCGAGATCCACCAGCGCGTATTGATGGCCAACGCCTACGCCATCACCCATTTTGGCCTCAATATTACCGAATCCGACCGCTGCGCCTCGTGGCTGCCATTCTATCACGACATGGGCCTGGTCGGCTTCCTGCTGGTGCCCGCGACCGGACAGGTTTCCGTGGATTACATCGCCACGCGCGATTTCGCCCGCCGGCCGCTGACCTGGCTGAAACTGATCGCCGAAAATCGCGGCAGCCTCGCCTATTCGCCCACCTTCGGCTACGAACTCTGCACCAAGCGCATGCGCGGCGGCACGGAGTTTTCTGGCGACCTAGGTTGCTGGCGCGCGGCAGGCATTGGGGGCGACATGGTCCAGGATCCGATCCTGCGTCGCTTCAGCGAGACCTTCGGCCCGTTCGGGTTCCATCACGAGGCATTCGTGCCGAGTTACGGCATGGCGGAGACGACGCTGGCGATGAGCTTCGCGCCGCTCGACCGCGCCTATCACGTCGATCACATTGATCGTGGCGACCTGGAAGACCAGGTCGCAACCCCGGTCGAGCCCGGGCGCCAGGCGCGCGCGCTTGTCGCCTGCGGCAAGGCCCTGCCCGGCCATGCCTTCGAGATCCGCGATGAATCCGGCGCCCTGCTGCCGGAGCGGCGGATCGGCCGCATCTTCTTCCGCGGGCCCAGCGTCATGAGCGGCTATTTCGGTCAGCCTGAACTGACCGCCGAGGCAATCGGTCCGGATGGGTGGCTGAACACCGGCGATCTGGGCTATCTGCTGGATGGCGAGATCGTCATAACCGGCCGCGCCAAGGACCTCATCATCATCAATGGCCGCAATATCTGGCCGCAGGATCTGGAATGGACCGCCGAGACCCTGCCGGATTTGCGCCGCGGCGATACTGCGGCCTTTTCGATGCTCGGCGACAATGACGAGGAGCAGGTCGTCATTCTGGTGCAGTGCCGCGTCGCCGATCTGGCGGCACGCACCAAGCTGAAGCAGGATGTGGCGGCATTGCTGCAGCGATCCATGTCGGTCGAGGCGCGGGTGGAGCTGGTGCCGCCCAAGGGCCTGCCGCAGACTTCTTCCGGCAAGCTGTCGCGTGCCAAGGCGAAGGCGAATTTTCTGGCCGGTCACTATGCCAACGCCGAATTCAGCATCAGTGCCTGACCAGCGGCGCAAGCCCTGATGCGTGGCATAGTCGCCGTCACTGGGGCAACCGGCTTTGTCGGCGCCGCCCTGACCGCGCGGCTGCTGGCGGAGGGCTGGCGGGTGCGCATCCTGACAAGGCGCCTGCCGCAGGCAGTTCTGGGCCCCGACCGGCATGTAGAAATCGTCCTCGGCGATCTCGACGACCGCGATGCCCTGCACCGACTGGTTTCCGGCGCGACCGCAATCATCCATTGCGCCGGCGTGGTAAAGGCGCTGTCGCCGGCCGAGTTTGCCACCGTCAATGCAGGCGGTACGGAATGCCTGCTGGCGGAAGCCGCGCGGGAGCCCGCGGCGCGGCTCATCCACATTTCTTCGCTGGCCGCGCGTGCGCCGCACCTCTCCCCCTATGCCGCCAGCAAGCGTGCCGCTGAGGAGATGGTCGAGGCCAGGGCCGGACAAAGGGATTGGGTGATCCTGCGCCCGCCAGCCATCTATGGCCCGGGCGACCGGGAGTTGCTTCCGCTCTTCCAGGCGGCAAAACTCGGCCTCGTAACCTATCCGGCTGCACGGAATGCCCGCGTATCGGTCGTTCACGTCACCGATCTTGCGGCAGCGATCGCCGCACTCCTCGACACCCCGGCCTGGCAGGAAAGGCTGATCGAGATTGATGACGGTGCGCCCGCCGGGCACGATTGGGTGGGAATTCTGTCGGCGCTGGCCGGCGCCTGCGGGCGCAGCCCGGTTGGCATCAGGGTTCCGCGTCCACTCTTCCTGCCAATTGCGGCGGCAGCCAGCCTTCGCGCCAGCCTGATCCGGCGGCCAATGGTGCTTTCCCTTGCCAAGGTCGCCGAACTCTACCACCCGGACTGGGTTGCCGGGGGGCCGCGGCTGACCGAAATGGTTAATTGGCAGCCGGCCTTTGGCTTGGCTGAAGGCTTCAGGGACACCGCCGCCTGGTACCGACGGCATTCTCTCCTGTGATTTGAGGAAAAGCCGCTAACCGACTGAAATCAAGACGATGTTACATTCGGTAACAATTTGTCATTTAACGTTGGCGGCGAAATTTAAGACAACTTACCCGTGGGGCGAGGCACGAATCACGTGTCCTCTAAGGGGTTCCCGAATTTAGCAGATTCCCGGAGTTCACCAAATTCCGGCGCAGACAGAAAAAGATTGGTTGGCACAGTGACGGCGAGTGCGGCTCAGCAAGTGGCGAATTTGTCCATGGACGCAGTGGTGGCGGAGATCGCCATCGCCCTGCAGCCATTCAAGAAGGGCGACATTGCCATCACCGCAGATACCGACATCGCGCAGGATCTCAACATGGATTCGCTGGCGGTGATGGATCTGCTGATGGAGCTCGAGGACAAGTTCGATGTCTCGATCCCGCTCAACATGGTGCCGGAAATTGCCACGGTCGGTCAGTTGGCCCGCACCGTGATCGAATCCAAGAAGGGGGCTTGAACAATGGGGTTGCTGGATCGCTTCAAGGCGCAGCGCGAGCTGCATGCCCAGGTGAAGAGCTGCGGCGCCGATCCCTTTGGTGTGAAGATGGAGAAAATTCTCTCCGCCACCGAAGCCCTGATCGAGGGCCGGCCCACCATCCTGTGCGGCTCGAACAATTATCTTGGCTTCACCTTTGATGCCGATTGCATCGAGGCGGCAAAGGAAACGCTCGATACCTGCGGCACTGGCACCACCGGCTCGCGCATCGCCAATGGATCCTATCACGACCACAAGGCGCTGGAGCAGGACCTGGCCGATTTCTACGGCATGAAGCATTGCATGGTGTTCACCACCGGCTATCAGGCCAATCTCGGCGCCATCTCGACCCTCGCCGGACCCAACGACTTCCTGATCATCGACGCCGACAGCCATGCCAGCATCTATGATGCCTGCAAGCTCGGCTCCGCGACCGTGATCCGTTTCAAGCACAATGATCCGGCGGACCTAGATCGCCGCCTCGGCCGGCTTGCGAACGAGCCCGGCAACAAGATTGTCGTGGTCGAAGGCATCTATTCGATGCTGGGCGACCATGCGCCGCTCAAAGAATTCGTTGCGGTGACCAAGAAGCATGGCGCCTACATCCTGGTCGACGAGGCCCATTCGATGGGCGTCATGGGCAAGACCGGCCAGGGTGTCGTCGAACATGACGGGGTGCTCGACCAGGTCGACTTCATCACCGGCACCTTCTCGAAGAGCATGGGCGCCATTGGCGGCTTCCTCGTCTCCAACATCGAGGATTTCGACATCCTTCGGGTCGCCTGCCGCCCCTATATGTTTACTGCGTCACTGCCGCCCGCGACTGTGGCCTCGGTCCGCAAGTCGCTGGCCAAGCTGCGCGCCAATCCCGGCCTGATGCAAAAGCTGTGGGACAATGTCGACACGCTTTACGAAGGCGCCCGCGCCGCTGGCTTTACGGTCGGCGCACAGAAGGGTCCGGTCGTGGCGGTCCACATCAATGACCCGGCCCTGGCGGCGCGCGCTTGGCGCGCCCTGCTGCTGAACGGCGTCTACGTCAATCTGGCGCTGCCGCCGGCGACACCATCCGGCACCGCCCTGCTCCGCTGTTCGGTTTCCGCCGCGCACACCAAGGAACAGCTGCAGAGCGTGGTCGATGTCCTGAGTGGCGTTGGCCGCGAACTTGGCATCCTCCCGACCCCGGCGCATGCGGTTGCCGCCGAGTAAATCCAGCATACCAACGACCTGTCTATTGGGCCGATGCATCGCATCGGCCCTTTCTTTCTAGCGGAACGCGCCCAGGCGGTAGAGCTTCCACGCCAGTCCCGGCGCTGCCAGGAGCGGGTGCCGCCGCTGCCAGTCGCTGACCGGAACAACCACGCCGGAATGGCGGCGTACCTTCCACAGCACATAGTCAACGGCGCCGTCGAAGGTAAAGGCGGCCTTGACCAGGCGCAGGAAGTTCAGCGACTTGCCGATCACGCCTCGCCGCCGCCAGACACCCTCTCCGGCGGCTCCCGAGCGGCGCAGCTCCGGCAGAATCATGCGGGCCAGTTGCTGATAGCGCACCTTGTCCGCGGCAACGAGGGCGCGCGCACGCTCGCCGGTCTCAGAGCGGATCTCCGCTGCATAGGTGCGCCGGAAGCCATTCTCCCAGACCTGCAGGCTGTCCGCCTCGATGACCTTGCCGCCCGTTTCCGTCGGCCAGGCATGCCAAAGCATCGTACGGCAAGCGTCGGCGAGTGCCGCGGCAAGCGCATGCTGTGTCGCGGCACTGTCGGCCCAGACCAGCCGCGCCGGCTGGCAAAACCGCGCCCATATGGAGACATTGCCGGCCGACCGCGCACAGCCCGCGGCGAACTGGTCGAGCGACATCACGGCATATTTGGCCCTGAGGGTGATCCCCTGCCAGGGCAATTCGACATAGAAGACGTTGGGTGGCAGCAGGCGGTTCGCCAGGGCCATCAGGCGGCTGTCGAAGGCCGTGCCGTAATCGTCCACGACGACATAAAAATCGAGCAGGGCGTCAGCCAGCGCCTGTTCGGACTGGCGCAGGCACGAGCCATAAAAAAGGACGGCGATCGCAGCCTTGCCATGACGGGCGCGACAATGCTCGGCCATCGCCAGGGCTGCCGGCGCGATTGGCTGGCCCAGTTCCCCGGCAATCAAGGTGGCGACGGCATCGGTGGCCATTTGGCACGATTCCTTCAGTAGCGATGGAATCTTACGACAGGACCGGCCGTGACCGTGATCCGGCCGCTCTCCGGCGGGTCGAATTTCTCGCCATCAATCATGACCGGCGAGGCGATCTCGATCTCCAGCCGTTCGGAGCGGCGGCTGAGATAACCGGACTCGGCCATCCAGGGACGCGGCCGCCCGCGCAGCACGGCCGGCGCCGCCAGGGCAAACCGCCGTGGCGGCGAGTCGATTGTGGTGAGTCTGAGGCGACCGGTACCCGTTCCCCAAAAGGGCCTGACGCCTGGCAGGATCTCGTCCAGCGTGGAACAGAGAAACATGAAGCAGTTCCGCCTCTCCTGTCGTCCGTCGAGGGATAGTCCGATTTCCTCGCCGTGAAAGCCGGAACGCGGACCGGCGCCGAAGGCGAGAATTTTCAGGATCGACCAGAAGATGCCGAGCTTTGCCGCAAAAGTCTGCTTGGCACCCAGGGAATGGATATCGCGCCGGACGAGCTGCGTTCCCTGATAGAAGCCGATCCCACCGATGAGAAAGCCCCGCTCGATGGGGCGACCGTCGCCGAAATCAACCGACAGCACCGGGCGTTCGAGGACCTGTGCACTGGTCCCGGCTTCCGCCCGGATTACCAGACGCCGCAATCCCGTCGCCGGCAGGCCCGGCTGCCCGACCGCATGGGCAATGACATTGGTCATCCCGGCGGAAAGCAGGCTGAGGCTTGGCTGGGTCCGGAATGGCGAATTGTTGATCAGGCTCGAAATGGCGGCCAGCACGGTACCGTCGCCGCCGCTGATCACCAGATGCGTCACCCTGGCGGCAGCCATTTCCTTCAAGCAATTGGGCAATTCGGAAATGTGGTCGAAACTGCGATGCAGGACCTGCGGATGCTCCAGGAGCAGGGCATGGATCTCGCGCATCGAGCGCTTGTTGCGCTTGCTGTGGGCGTTGCTGATGACGCCGATCCGGACGTCGTTCATGCGCGATCCATCAGCCATGATACCGGCCTCGCACCCTGAGCGCGCGCCATGAAGGCCTGCGCTATTCGGACGCAATGGAACAGGAAGCTGAGAATGGTCCACCAGGCGACGATTTCGAAGCCGGTATCGGGCGCCCCGAATGCCACCGCGACGCTGAGAATGATGAGGTTCGGATTGCGCCTTGCAGTGATCAGGCGGAAGGATGAATCCAGTGGCCGCCAGATATGCATCTCGATGCCGAACTGCCACATGAACAGCCCTTCCTGGCCGCGCCCCAGGATGTAGCCGGCGATAATGACCCAGAAGATCCAGGGATCGACGACGGCAGCACCGCCGAGGCCGACATACCAGGCCCAATACCAGAAGGGGGGATGAATGAGGTCGGTGCCGTGATCGAATACGTTGCCCCATTTGCTGGAGGTCAGGGTACAGCGGGCAAGCTTGCCGTCGACCGTATCCAGGAAGCACATCGCCCAGGCTGCGACCAAGCCGAGGCCAAACTGCCCGACGGCAAACAGCCACGTCGCCAGCACGACGCACAGAAAACTGACGAGTGTAACCATGTTCGGCGAGATGCCGCGTCCGGCACAGAACCGCGTCACCAGCAAGGCCGGCTCGGGCCAGACATATTTGGTCACCAGATCGGTGACCCCCTTGTAGGACTCGAGATACATGCGCCGCTCGATCTCGGCCGGCGACTGTGTCTCGAGAGAAAATAGATACGGCGCCCCCTTGCGGCGCAGGGCCTGGTCGTAGGTGCCGGTTAGCCCGGCAGCATCGACGACGACTAGGTCCGACCCCGCATGCGGCATCCGTTCGGCCTTGATGGTGCCGGAAATAATTTCGCCTTCGGCCTCGTCCCGCCCATGGCCCGCGACCGGCCTGCCTCGATCATCCGTCAAAACTGTGCCCGGCCGGCACACCAGCGCGCGCACTAGGCTCTCGTGAAGGACCATGTCTGCCCGGAACACCAGTTTTCCCGGCTTGGCCGCCTCCCCTGCCCCGGACTGGGCGCGACGGAGCGCGCGTTCCAACCGCGCGCGCGGCGTCAGCCCCCAGATGGCGGCATCAGACTCGTTCAGAAAGGTGGGATCGGGCCAACTATCCGATTGATTTGGCATGCGTTTTTGTGTAAGTCCGCGGGAAATCGGGGCTTAGTTAAACCCGAATTGGACTGCCGTCTAGCCAAATCGGCGGCGAGCGACCGTCATACCGGCAGATTGTTGACCATACAGTCCAGATTGACCAACCGGTCGGGATCGACCGATATGACCGGAAGGAAAGGGTCAAATGCAGTGACGGCTTTTGTTCTGGCGCATCTCAGCGATCCCCATCTGGGCCCGTTGCCTCAGGCCGAATGGCCGGCACTGTTGAACAAGCGTCTTTCAGGATTTTTGTCCTGGACCCAGAATCGTATCCGGATACACCGGCGCGACGTCCTCGACCTGCTGACAGCGGATCTTGCCCGGCAGAATTGGGATCACGCCGTCGTCACCGGCGATCTGGTGAACATCTCCCTGCCGGCGGAGTTCACCGCCGCGGCCGAGTGGCTTTCCACACTTGGCCCGGCAGACCGTGTGACCGTCATACCGGGAAATCACGACGCCTATGTCGACGTGCCGTGGCAGGAATCCCTCTCCCTCTGGGCTCCCTACATGCGTGGTCAGCGCCAGCCGGGGGAAGACGACCGCCTGCCCCGTTCCCATGATGATTTCCCCTTCACCCGGCGCCTTGGCCCCGTCGCCCTGATCGGTACGACGACGGCCTTGCCCATGCCCCTTTTCGTTGCAGCGGGGCGTCTCGGCGCGAAACAATGCGAACGCCTTGCCGGCCAGCTGCGGACGGCGGGCGCAGACGGCTTGTTCCGGATCGTCTTGATCCACCATCCGCCCTTTGGCGGTGGTGCCTACAAGCGCAAATCGCTGCTGGACGCAAAGGCGTTTCAGGAAGTCATAGCGGAAGCCGGCGCGGAACTTGTGCTGCACGGACATACCCATGTCTCCGGTCTCGGCCGCATCGCCACCGCGGTCGGCCCGGTTCCGGTTTTCGGGGTTCCGTCTGCATCGGCCGTCAGGGCCGGCCACAAGGATCCGGCAAGATACCATCTCTATACCATCCGTAAGGAACCGGATTCGTGGTCACTGGATGTTGAGATCCGCGGCCTCAACGCTGCGGCCGACGGCTTCGAGCGGCAGGGGCGCATGTCCATGGCGATCCCCCTGACATCTGGCCCGCAAAAGGCCTATTCTCCGAGTGCGGACCAGCCGGGGGCGGCAGCGGCGACCGCGTAGGCCAAGGATGATTGAGCAAATGACGACCCGCGCCGCGAGATGGCAGAAGGCAAGGACAAACACGGCGGCGCCCGGGCCCGCCGCTGACGCCAATACTGGCCGGCGCAACCGGACGGTCCGGCCATGACCTTGTCGCGGATCGATTTCTACCTGCTGAAGCGCGTTTCGCTGCCATTACTGGCGGCCGTCGGCATTGCCATGGCCGCCCTGCTGCTCGAGCGTCTCATCCGCCTCCTCGACCTGTTTGCCAATCGTGGCGGACCGCTCGACATCATCATCAGGATGCTGGCCAACCTGGTGCCGCATTATCTCGGCATCGCGCTGCCGGCGGCACTGTTCGTCGGCGTATTGTTCGCCAGCATGCGACTGTCATCCGACAGCGAACTTGACGCCATGCGTGCCAGCGGCCTCTCTCTCCGCCGGCTGATGGTGCCGATCATGGGATTGACCATCGTCCTGGTTATCGCCAGCACCTACATCATGGGATTTCTGCAGCCGCATACGCGCTGGGCGTATCGCGGGCTTGTCCATCTGGTGGTGGAGACCGCGTGGGATTCGGCGATCGAACGTGGCGCCTTCTTTTCGGGCTTCGGCGGCAAAACCATTCTGATCGGCGATATTTCCGATGGCGGCCGGGTCTTATCTCAGGTCTTCGTGAAGGAAAAGGACGACCAGGGTCGCGACGTGATCATCACGGCAGAATCCGGACAACTCACGCGCGCCGGCAGCGGGTCGCTTCAACTGCTACTCACGCTGCGCAACGGGACGCGACTGGAATCCATGCCGGGCACGACGAATGCGCGGTCGGTCGAGTTCACCGTACTCGAACTGCCGATGGAATCTGCGGTGGTGGAACCGTTCCGCAGCCGCGGCGAAAAGGAAAGCGAGCTGGATCTGGTCGAACTAGTCGAGGCGTATTTCGCAAAGTCGCCGGAACACGACCTCGAGGACCTGCAGGCCGAAATAAACAGCCGTTTGGTGCGGATCCTTTCCATATTGTTCCTGCCGCTCCTCGCGATGCCGCTGGGGGTGTCGTCCAGACGCACATCGAAGAGCCTGCGCGTCACCTTCGGGGCATTGTTCCTGGTCGGCTACTTCCAGATCCTGCAATTCGGTCACGATGCCGTGGGCGAGCAACTCGCCGGGCCGTTCCTGGTTCTGTGGGTTCCCTTTCTGGTGTTCGCGATTTCCACGACATGGCTCTTCCACATGACCAACGGAAGACCCGGCGCGGATCCGCTGGCCCATGTATTCGATGCCGTCGGTGACGCTTCGCGCTGGGCCACCGCCATGGTCAGTAAGCGCTTGCCGCGCCGCAAGGCGGAGGCGTCCTCATGAACACTTTCAGCCGCTACGTTCTCAGAAGCTTCATGGTTCAGTTCGGACTGTTCCTCATCAGCTTCACGGCACTGCTGCAATTGTTCGATCTGCTCAGCAACAGCACCGATATCCTGCGGGACCATGGCGGGCGCATTTCCGCAGTGTTCGAATACGCCGTCCTGCGCCTCCCGGAGATTGCCTCCTTCCTGGTGCCGTTCGTCGTCCTGATGAGCACGCTTACCACGTTGGGGCGCATGGAGCGTGCCAACGAGATCATGGCCTACAAGGCTGCCGGTGCGCCCTACTTCTCCATTCTCTGGGCCTTCCTGCCGGCGGTCGGCCTGGTTGCCGTGCTGCATTTCGTGCTTGCCGACCAGGTCGTACCGCGCACCAGCCAGGCCCTGATTACATTCGAGCTTGAAGCGGAGTTTGCCAGGGCGCCGAACAAGGACGAGGGCGATTCACTTTTCGTGCAGGACGGCTCCAGCGTGGTCGAGGCCGGCGGCATCTCGCATGACGGCAATCGTCTCAATGACGTGCGCATCTACGAACGCGATGCGGGCGGCAATATCGTTTCCGAAGTTTTCGCCGACGAAGCGCGTTTCGACATTGCCAGCGAAACCTGGACCCTGCTGCGGGTCTGGACGACGCACATCATCAAGCAGCAACCGGTGCAAACCGAGTACACGGAAAGCCAGCCCTGGGACACGGTTCTGACACCGGCCGAGTTTTCCGATCTGGTCGAGCGACCGCAGGCCATGTCGTTCGCCAAGCTGAACGATCTGGTGACCTCGACCCAGGTTGGCGTGCGGCCGACCTATTTCTACGAGACCTGGCTGCAGAAGCGCATTGCCCAGCCTGTCAGTGCGATCCTCATGATCCTGCTGGCGGCACCGGTGGCGCATTCGCTGCAGCGTCGCGAACGAGGCCTTGCCATGGGTGTCACCATCGGGTTCAGCCTCGGTTTCCTGTATTTCGTGACGGACGGCCTGGTTCTGGCCCTGGGTGAATCGGGCGCGGTACCGCCTTTCCTCGCCGCCTGGCTGCCGATCCTGCTGTTCGCAGCGATCGGCGGCACCTGGCTGATCCGGCAGGAGGGCTACTAGCGTCATGAAATTGTGGATCGATGCCGCGCACCTGGAAGGTGCCGCGGCCACGGAACGCGTGTTCGGCATGACGCTGATCGAGCGTCACCTCAAGGCGGCACGGCATCAGAAACTGGCGCTCTCCGAAGTCATCATCGACATTGGCGATGCGGCCACGACCCCGGCTTTTCGTGGGGAACCCGGGTTGGGCTGTCCCGTCCGCATCCTGCGCGAGAGCGGCAGCACAACGGAGCGGCTGCGGCGCGCACTTTCTGCCGGTGAGCCGCTGATTGCCACCGACGCGACGACCCTGGCCGATGGCAGGTTGTACCGGTTCCTGGCCGACCAGAAGGCAAGCGGTGCCGCCCGGGAAAACCGCGCCGTCATCGCGCGGATCGAGCCGGACGATGCGCCGCTGCTGATCGCCGCGCCGACACTGGACGCCACCGCCGCCACGCTTCCGGAAATCCGGCAGGACGATTTCCCCGCTTTCGTCGCCAAGCTGCGCCGGACGCTACCCTTCTACCTATTCGCGGTCACGAATGGGGCCGAACGCAGATCGGTCGAGCGCTTCCTGTTCTGGTCGAACTACAAGGGCTCCACCGATTTTTTCACCAAATACGTCTACCCGCCACTGGTCTGGGCACTGGTGCCGCCATTGGCGCGGGCGCGCATCCACCCCAATGCCGTCACCCTGGTCAGCATTGTGTTGACCCTGCTGGCTGTGCCACTGGCTGCCGGCGGTCATTTCTGGTGGAGCTTCGCCTGCGCCTACGGCATGAGCGTTCTGGATTCCGTCGACGGCAAGCTGGCGCGCCTCACCTTCACCGATTCCGCCATCGGCAATGTCCTCGACCACGGCCTCGACATCGTGCACCCGCCCTTCTGGTATTTTGGCTGGGCGGCCGGTCTGCTGGGCGGCTGGGCGACGGTATCCTGGGCCGAGCCGCTGTGGCAGGCGGCGTGGATCATGCTGGCGCTCTATATCCTCGACCGGCTGATCCTGGCGGTCTACCGGGCGAAGTTCAAACGAGGCCTGCACACGCATCGGCCGCTGGACGGCTTCGTGCGCACCTTCATTTCACGCCGCAACATCAATCTTCCTTTATTCACAGTAGCTTATGCGGTCGGATATGCAATCGAAGCGTTTTATTTCATTGTTTTCTGGCAGGCGGCTACCTGCGCCTATCACGGCCTTCGCACCGCCTGGATCTTGACCTTCGACAGGCCGCGCGACTAAGCCGCGCACCCGGCTGGCCCCCGGGAGGGATTGCTTGCCGTAATTCCTTGATCCAACTAGATTACCGGCCACGCAGACAATTCCACCAACGACAGGCAGCGAGTCGCCCGATCATGCTCCGTTTCGGCTTCTGGAAAGACCGCACCCACAACCTTGCCCGCATGGGCATGGCGGACCTCGTGAAGGCATTCGCGACCTATCCCGCTGTCCATGCCTATCTCGGCCTTGCCGCGATCAGCCTTTATCTCGTCCAGCGCTGGTTCGAGGGCTGGCTGCCGCTGCTGATTGCCACGGGCCTCACCATCATCGTCTACCCGCTGGTGTGGTACGTGCTGCATCGCTGGGTGCTGCACAGCCAGTTTCTCTACAAATCGCCACTGACCGCCAAGGCCTGGAAGCGGATCCATTTCGACCATCACCAGGACCCGCACAATCTGGTCGTGCTGTTCGGCGCGCTCTATACGACCATCCCCACCATTGCCATCGTCACCCTGCCGATCGGCTATCTGGTCGGTGGCCTCTCCGGTGCTGCCATGGCCTTTGCCGCCGGCCTCCTGACCACCTGCTTCTACGAGTTCTGCCACTGCGTGCAGCACCTCAACACCAGCCCGAAGACCCGCTTCATGAAGCGCCTCAAGCAGCTTCACATGTGGCATCATTTCCACAACGAACAGGGCAATTTCGGCATCACCAACTTTCTGTGGGACCGGCTCGGCAACACCTATTACCCGAAGGCGAATATGGTCCCGAAGTCGCCGACGGTTTTCAACATCGGCTACACCGCGGAAATGGCGCAGCGCTATCCTTGGGTAGCGCAGCTCTCGAACAACACGCGTGGGGACGGCAACCCGCGCCGCTTCCGGGCGAATGCCGACGCCACGCATAACGGCCCGGCGGAATAACAAGCCAAACATGGCAAGGATCGAGGTTGTCACCGTCGCCGGCCGCGAGCGGCTGAAGCAGTTCATCGCCTTGCCGAAGGAGCTTTATCGCGGCGATGCGGGTTATGTAGCACCGCTCGACATGGAGCGTGGTGAGGTCCTGTCCCGCAAGAAGAACCCGTATTTCGCCCATGCCGAGGCCGAGCTTTTCCTGGCGCTCCGGGACGGACATCCGGTCGGTCGCATCTCGGCGCAGATTTGCCGGCTGGAGCAGGAGAAACGTCCCGGCACCGGTCATTTCGGCTGGCTCGATGCGATCGACGATGGCGCCGTTTATGAGGCCCTGCTGGCGGCCGCGGCCGACTGGCTGCGCGCGCGCGGGATGCATCGTATGGTCGGTCCGTTCAGCTTCTCCAGCAACGAGGAAACCGGCCTGCTGGTCGGGGGCTTTGCGTCACGGCCCATGCTGATGATGCCCTACCATGCGAACTATGCCGCGGAGCATGTTGAACGGGCCGGCCTGGCCAAGGTCAAGGACGTCATCGCCTATGAGGTTGACGAGAGCATGTACAAGCCCATGGGCTCGTCGCGCATGCTGCAGAAATGGCAGGCCGACGGCACCGTGCGCCTGCGCGGCCTCGACATGAAGAACTATGCCCGCGACCTGCGCGTCATCCTCGATATCTTCAATGACGCCTGGAGCGACAATTGGGGCATGGTGCCGTTCACCGAGGCGGAGATCTCCGCCGCTGCCAAATCGATGAGGCCGCTCATCGACCCCGACCTCGTGGTCATAGCCGAAGTCAAGGGCGAGGCAGCCGGCATGCTGGTCTGTCTGCCCAATCTGATGGAGGCGATCCGCGATTTCGACGGCTCGCTGCTGCCGTTCAACCTCTTCAAGCTGCTCTGGCGCCTCAAGCGCAAGACGCTGACCAGTGCCCGCATCCCCCTGATGGGCATCCGCAAGACGCATCACGGCTCGATCCTGGGCGCCGCCCTGCTGCCGCTGATGTTCGAGCGCCTGAAGGAGCCGTTCCTGAAGCGTGGCCTGGAGCGGGTCGAGCTATCCTGGATTCTGGAAGACAACATGCCGATGCGGCGGGTTATCGAGGGTATCGGTGCCCGGCCCTACAAGACCTATCGGCTCTTTGAAAAAGCCCTGGCATCGGGCGGCGGATGAGCATCGCCTGCAACGCACTGGTTCTGGCCGGCAACCGGCGCGAGGGCGATTCCGTTGCCCAGATGGCCGGTGTCAGCCACAAGGCCATTGCCGCGATCAACGGTGTGCCGATGCTGCTCCGGCTCTATCGGACCCTCAGCGCCGTGCCAGGCATCGGCGCGGTCCATGTGTGCATCGATGACGCGGCGCTGCTCGACCATATCCCGGGACTTGCCGACGCGCGGGATGCCGGACGCCTGCGCATCATCCCGCCGGCGGAGAGTCCCGCGGCGAGCCTTGCGCGATCGCTCGATGAAATCGGCCTCGATCTGCCTCTGCTGGTGACGACCGCCGACCATCCGTTGCTGAGCGTCGCCATGGTGGAACATATACTTGGCCAGGCGCCGGCCGACTGCGACCTTGCCGTCGGGCTTGCCGATGCGGCAATCGTGAGTGCTGCCTATCCCGGCGCCATCCGCACCTTCTACCGGTTCGGGAAACTGCGCGTGTCGGGCTGCAACCTGTTCCTGGCACGAACCGGCCGGGCGCGCGACGTCGCCTTGTTCTGGCGCCGCATGGAGCGCCATCGCAAGAAGCCCTTGCGGCTGATCTGGGAAATCGGCCCGCTGGCACTTTTCCGTGTGGCCCTGGGCAACCTGGGACTGGAAGACGCCTTTGCCCATGTCTCGCGCCTTGCCCGCGCCCGGATTCGCCCGGTTCTGCTGCCTTTCCCCGAGGCGCCGATCGATGTCGACAAGCCAGCCGATTTCGAACTGGTCAGCGAAATACTGCGTCGCCGGGAAACCGCGCCGCAATAGGCACTGGCTGGCCCCCCGTTTCGGCCCTGCCTGCACCCTTGGCTGCCTGCTGCATTACCGCCTAGATTGTCGCAAATGGCCCTGTGGAATGGGGCCAGACTTGATAAGATCCGAGTCGGGAGCCGCTCCATGCAGTACGCCGCCAACACGCTCGAAAACCACTGGATGCCCTTCACCTCCAACCGCGACTTCAAGTCGGAGCCCCGCTTGATGGTCAAGGCCAAGGGCATGCATTACTGGAACCACAAGGGCGACAAGCTGATCGACGCGTCGTCGGGCCTGTTCTGCTGTGCTGCCGGCCATGGCCGGCCGGAGATCACCGAGGCGGTCCATGCCTCGATGCAGGAGATCGACTACACGCCGCATTTCCAGGTCGGCCACCCCTCTTCCTTCGAACTCGCGCGCAAGGTCGCAAAGATCACGCCGGCCGATCTCGACTACGTGTTTTTCTGCAATTCCGGTTCGGAAGCTGTCGAGACCGCGATCAAGATGGCTCTCGCCTATCATGTCGCCAAGGGCGAGGCCCAGCGCACCCGCTTCGTCAGCCGCGAGCGCGCCTATCATGGCGTCAATATCGGCGGCGTTTCCCTCTCCGGCATGGTGCGCAACCGCGAGACTTTCGGCGCCGTCATGCCGGGCGTCGCCCACCTGCGGCACACCTGGAGCCCGGACGCGCGCTTCACCCGCGGCCAGCCGGAGAACGGCGCCGATCTCGCCGACGACCTGCAGCGCTTCGTCGACCTCTACGGCTCGAAATCCATCGCCGCCTGCTTCGTCGAACCGATCGCCGGTTCGACCGGCGTGCTCATCCCGCCAAAGGGTTATCTCGAAAGGCTGCGCGAGATTTGCGACCGCCACGGCATTCTGCTGGTTTTCGACGAGGTGATCTGCGGCTTCGGCCGCACCGGCAAGGCCTTTGCCGCGCAGAGCTTTGGCGTCACCCCGGATATCATCACCATGGCGAAGGCGCTGACCAATGGTGCGCTTCCGATGGGCGCCGTCGCCGTGAACGAAAAAATCTACCACACGGTGACGAGTTCGGCCCTCGACGGCGCAGTCGAGTTCTTCCACGGTTATACCTATTCGGCGCACCCGGCCGCCTGTGCCGCCGGCATTGCCACCCTAGACATCTACGAGAAGGAAGGCCTGTTCGAGCGGGCTGCTGAAATGTCGCCTCATTTCCTCGACCGCATGTACGACCTTCAGGGCATCAAGGCGGTCACCGATATTCGCGGCTACGGCATGCTGTGCGGCATCGACCTAGCCACCGCAGGTCGCCCCGGCCTTCGTGGCTTTGACGCAACCAAGAAGCTGTTCGCGCGCGGCCTGCACATCAAATTCACCGGAGACGCCGGCATCTGTGCCCCGGCCCTGGTCGCCACCAAGGCCGATATCGACGAGATCTGGCGCATCTTCAAAGAGGTCTTCAGCGAGTACTGATGCAGCAGCAACCCGCCAGGCCCATTGTCGCCCGATGACCCAGCAGCGCCGCTTCATCGCGGAATCCATCCCCGTGCCACCGCCGCAGCCCGGCGAACAGGCCATCGACTACTCCGTGCGGACCGACGACGAAGTCAAGGCGACGACCTGCTATATGTGCGCCTGCCGTTGCGGCATCAAGGTCCACCTGAAGAACGGCAAGATTCGCTTCATCGAGGGGAATCGCGACCACCCGGTCAATCGCGGTGTGCTCTGCGCCAAGGGCTCGGCCGGCATCATGACGCAGTACTCGCCGGCCCGTCTGACCAAGCCGCTGCGCCGAGTCGGCGAGCGTGGCGCCGGCGAATTCGAGGAAATCGAATGGGAGGAGGCGCTGGCCGTCGTGACCGAGCGCCTCGCCAGAATCCGCGCCACCGACCCCAAGCGGCTTGCCTTCTTCACCGGCCGCGACCAGAGCCAGGCGTTGACCGGCTGGTGGGCATCGCGCTTCGGCACACCCAACTTCGCCGCCCATGGCGGCTTCTGCTCGGTCAACATGGCAGCGGCCGGCCTCTATTCGATTGGCGGCGCCTTCTGGGAGTTCGGCGAACCGGATTGGGAGCACACCAGGTATTTCCTGATGTTCGGCGTCGCCGAGGATCACGACAGCAACCCGATCAAGATCGGCCTCGGCCAGCTCAAGAGCCGTCCGAAGGAGAACCGCGCCAAATTCGTCTCGGTCAATCCAATCCGTACCGGCTATTCAGCCATCGCCGATGAATGGCTTGGCATCAAGCCGGGAACCGACGGTCTGTTGGTCCTGTCGCTCATCCATGAGTTGCTGCGCACCGACAGGATCGATCTCGAATTTCTAGTCCGCTATACCAATGCGCCGTGGCTGGTTATCCAGGAGCCCGGCAGCGAGGAGCACGGCCTCATCTATCGCAACCAGGAGGGCGATCCCCTGGCTCTCGACCGCGACACCGGCAACTACGTCGATGCGCTGCAGCCCGGCATCCGGCCGCATCTGATCGGCCCGGCCCTCCTGCCGGACGGCCGGCAGGCGCGCAGCGTCTTCGAATTGCTGGCGGCCCGCTATCTCGATCCGCAATATGCACCGGACAAGGTGGCGCCGCAGATCGGCATTCCGGCGGAAACCATCCGGCGGATCGCGCGCGAGCTGGCGGAGGTCGCCTTCGAGCAGACGATCGAGATCAAGCAACCCTGGACCGATTGGGCCGGCCGGCATCACGACAGCTTCGTCGGTCGCCCCGTCTCGATGCATGCCATGCGCGGCGTCTCCGCCCATTCCAACGGCTTCCAGACCTGCCGCGCCATCCATGTCCTGCAGATGCTGCTGGGCAGCATCGACTGCCCGGGCGGCTGGCGCTACAAGCCGCCCTTCCCCAAGACCCCGGGCTCAGGCCCCATGCCCTCCCCCATGGTTGGACCCAACCAGCCGCTGGGCGGCATGCCATTGGGATTCCCGCAGGGGCCCAACGATCTGCTGGTGGATGCGTTGGGCCGGCCGCAGCGCATCGACAAGGCTTATTCCTGGGAAGCACCGCTGGCCCTCCACGGGCTGATGCACATGCTGATCCACAACGCCTGGAAGGCCGATCCCTATCCCATCGATACGCTGTTCCTCTACATGGCCAACATGGCGTGGAACTCGTCGATGAATACCGCCGGCACGATGCAGATGCTGACGGACAAGGACCCCGCGACCGGCGACTACCGGATTCCCTTCGTCATCTACAGCGACGCCTATTATTCGGAAATGGTGTCCTTCGCCGATATCATCCTGCCCGACACGACCTATCTCGAACGCTGGGATTGCATCTCGCTGCTGGACCGCCCGATCAGCCACGCCGATGCAGCGGCGGATGCCATCCGCCAGCCGGTAGTGCAGCCTGACCGCGACGTGCGCGCCTTCCAGGATGTGCTGCTGGATCTCGGGGCCCGTCTGCAGCTTCCCGGTATGGTGGGCGAGGATGGCCGCCCGCTCTATCCGGGCGGGCTGCACGATTACATCCTGAAGCACGAGCGCAAGCCCGGCATCGGCATGCTGAGCGGCTTCCGCGGGGACGGCAACGAAATCGGCCGCGGCAAGCCGAACCCGGACCAGATCAAGCGCTATGTCGAAAACGGCTGCTTCTTCCAGGCAACCATCCCCGAGAATGCGCGCTACTACCGCTATGGCAACAAGGATTATCTGACCTGGGCGACGGCGCGCGGCCTGATCGACAGCCCGGACACGATGGTGCTGCAGCTTTATTCCGAGCCGATGCGGAAGTTCCAGCTTGCAGCAGAAGGCTTCGGCCCCAAGCAACCGCCGAACGAGGTCGATGCCGCCCGCATCCGCGCCTATTGCGATCCACTGCCGGTCTGGTATCCGCCCTTTGGCGAGGCCGAGACCAAGGATGGCTTCCCGCTCCATGCCCTTACCCAGCGGCCGATGCACATGTACCATTCCTGGGGCACGCACAATGCCTGGCTGCGGCAGTTGCAGGCACGCAATCCGATATTCGTGCACCACAAACTGGCGGGCAAACTTGACCTCGCCGATGGCGATTGGGTCTGGATCGAAAGCGCCCATGGCAGGGTGAAGGCCGAGGTCAAGCTGATGGACGGTGTCCATGAGGACACGATCTGGACCTGGAATGCGATCGGCAAGCGCAAGGGTGCCTGGAATCTGGACCCGGAAGCGCCGGAAGCGAAACAGGGTTTTCTGCTCAACCACGTGATCTCCGAGTTGCTACCGCCGCGCGAGGACGGGTATCGCTACACGAATTCAGATCCAGTTACCGGCCAGGCGGCCTGGTTCGACCTGAAGGTCCGCCTAGTCAAATGCGGCCCGGACGAAATCGCCGCGACCGAACCAAGCTTCGCGCCGCAGAAGCAGCTTGGGCCGGCACCGGTTCGGACGTTGCGCTATGGTGCCGGAATGAATAAACCATGACCTCGTTACCCGCCAATCCGGCGATGCGCCGCCTCGGTCTCGTCATCGACCTAGACATCTGCGTCGGTTGCCATGCCTGTGCCGTCAATTGCAAGGAATGGAATGCCGGCGGACACATGGCGCCGCTGACCGATTTCGATGCCTTCGGCGAGAAACCCAGCGGCGTCTGGTTCAACCGCATCCATACCTTCGAGGCGGGCGAAGGCGCCGATGGGCGCACCGTGCACTTCCCCAAATCCTGCCTGCATTGCGCGGAACCGGATTGTGTGACGGTCTGTCCGACCGGGGCATCCTTCAAGCGATCGGCCGACGGCATCGTCCTCGTCAACGAGGACATGTGCATCGGCTGCAAGCTCTGCTCCTGGGCCTGCCCCTATGGCGCCCGCGAGTTCGACGAGGATGTGGGCGTGATGAAGAAGTGCACCCTCTGCGTCGACCGCATTTACAACGAAACCTTGCCGCAGCACGAGCGGGTACCGGCCTGTGTCTCGACCTGCCCCGCCGGCGCGCGCCATTTCGGCGATCTCGGCGACCCGACATCGGAGGTCTCGCAACTGGTCGCCGAGCGCGGTGGATATGATCTGATGCCGGAGCTTGGCTACAAGCCCACCAACAAGTACCTGCCACCCAGGCCGCGCCAGAATGGCGCTTGCGGAACGGCGGTGACCGCAACTCAGGTGGAGGCAGAAGCCGATCTCAGCGGCCATCCCTTCCTGCGCTGGGTCGACCGGATGCTGACCCGGTAGCGATCATGCACCCAGCCTATTCCGTCATATTCTTCACGACCGCTTCCGGCGCCGGCTATGCTCTGCTGGCCCTGATGAGCCTGATGGGTGCCCTTGGCATGCTGCCGGCCGAACGCTGGTTCGGCCTTGCCGGGTTCCTCGTCGGTCTCATTGCCGTTACCGCCGGACTGCTCTCCTCGACCTATCATCTCGGACGGCCGGAGCGTGCCTGGCGCGCCTTCTCGCAGTGGCGCTCGTCCTGGCTGTCGCGCGAGGGCGTGCTTGCCCTCTTCACCTATGTTCCGGCCGGAATCACCGCCTTGGGCTGGGTGATCTTCCAGGAGATCTGGCTGGTTCCGGCGCTTGTACTCGCAGCCGCGTGTATGGCCACGACCGTGACGACGTCGATGATCTATGCCAGCCTGAAAACGGTCCGGCGCTGGTCGAATTGCTGGACGACGCCAGCCTATCTCGCCATGGGTTTGGCCAGCGGCGCCGCCTGGCTCTTTCTGCTGGCCGGCATCTTCGCATTGAACGACACGATGGCCCGCCCCATCGCCATGGTCGCCCTGCTCGCGGCCGGAATCGTCAAATACGGCTACTGGCGGTTCATCGACACGGAAACGGGTGTCGCCACTTCCGGATCAGCGACCGGCCTCGACCGCTTCGGCAAGGTACGCCTGCTGACGGCCCCTCATACCGAAGAGAACTACTTGCTGAAGGAAATGGGCTATCGAATCGCCCGCCGGCACGCCGTCAGGCTCCGGGCTATTGCCTTCGGGCTCGCCATCCTGCTGCCGCTGGTCATCCTGCCGCTGGTCCCGGCACCGGGATCAGTTCTCGGCGTGATGCTCGCAATCCTGGCTGTCATGGCCAATGCCGCCGGCACGCTTGCCGAGCGCTGGCTGTTCTTCGCCGAGGCCAGGCATACGGTAACGCTGTATTACGGGGCAGAACGCGCGTAGCAGTGCCGGTCAGAGCATCGCGCTGGGGTCGGCCATGACCCGATTGCGGCCACTCTGCTTGGCACGATAGAGCGCCGCATCGGCGACTTTCAGCAATTCCTCGCCCGACATGACCCGGCTGGTGGCGGCAAGCCCGATCGAGACGGTCACCGTGAGCTCGCCATTGGGCGCCCCGTCGACCTTCATCGGGGTTTCAGCTACGCGCCTGCACAGGCGTTCGGCGACCTTCAGCGCCGATTGACCATCGGTATCCGGCAGCAGGCAGACGAACTCCTCGCCGCCAGTGCGCGCCACCATGTCGAAATTGCGCATCGAGGCGGTGGCGCGCTGGGCGAATTGCTTCAGGACTTCGTCCCCGGCGGCATGGCCATAGGTGTCATTCACGTTCTTGAAGTGGTCGAGATCGCAGACGAGGACGCTGAGCGCCTTGCCGGATTCCTTCACCCGCTCCATCAGGCCTTCCATATGGCGCATGGCATAGCGCCGGTTGTAGAGCCCGGTCAGCGAATCGGTCAGCGCCAGTGACAGCGAACGTTCGTAATTGGCGCGCAAGCGGTCCTGGTATCGTCGGCGCCTTATCTGGATGCGGACGCGCGCCAGCAGTTCATTGGGATCGATCGGCTTCATCAGATAGTCGCTGGCGCCGATGTCGAGCCCCTTGATCAGGCGCGGCATGTCGAATTCCTCGACGATGAGCAGGATCGGCGTCTGGCGTGTCTCTTCCTGCGAGCGCAGATGCGAACAGAGGCGAAGCCCGTCCTCGCCGCCAACCTGGATGTTGGTGATGATGAGATCAAAGCGGTTGCTGGTCGCCAGTTCCTGCGCCCGTCCAAGACTTTCGCAGACCTCGACCTTGTCACCGTCCTTTGAAAGCACCTGCACGATCCGCTGCGCCGCAGGGGCAAACCCCTCGACCAGCAGGACCGAGGCGTTGCGGTCTTCGTTCTGGTCCGGTTCGGTGGCGGCCGTCAGCAGATCGAACTGGCCCGACGTCTGCTCGCGCATCCGCCACTCGTCCATGATCATCTTGAGGCGCACAAGCGAGCGCACGCGGGCGAACAGCGCCAGGTCATTGACGGGTTTCGTGAGGAAATCGTCGGCACCTGCCTCGAGGCCGCGCACGCGGTCGCTGGGGTCGCTAAGTGCCGTCACCATGACGACAGGCAGGAAATGCGTCTTCGGGTTGGCGCGGATTCGCGCACAAACCTCGAAACCATCCATCTCCGGCATCATGACGTCGAGCAGGACGATGTCGGGGATCTGCTTGTCTATCAGTTCCAGCGCTTCCTTGCCGCTGGAAGCGCTCACCACCTCGAAATATTCGGCGGCGAGTTTTGCTTCGAGCAGGCGGACATTCGCCGGAATATCGTCGACGACCAGGATGCGTGCGGACATACGATCTCACGCCATCCGTTACTGCAGGAAGCGATCAACGGTCTCCAGGAACTGGACCACGGATATCGGTTTGGCGATATACGCCTCGCAGCCACCCTCGCGGATCTTTTCCTCGTCGCCCTTCATGGCAAACGCCGTCACGGCGATGATCGGGATGGAGCGGAGGTTGTCGTCCTCCTTGATCCACTTGGTCACTTCCAGGCCGGATACTTCGGGCAACTGGATATCCATCAGGATCAGGTCAGGCTTGTGCTGGCGGGCGAGTTTCAGGGCGTCCATCCCGTCCTTTGTCTGCAGGATATTGTAGCCCTGAGCCTGGATCAGGTCATGAAAGAGCTTCATGTTCAGTTCGTTGTCCTCGACGATCAAGATCGTCTTGGACGCCGCCTTCTTGCGCTTTTCTTCTGGCGAAAGCTGTTCTGCCATGACCCCTCCTGCCGGCCCACCACGCCACACCCGGTCAGGGCAACACCCTGTCCGGGCCAGCTGGCGATGGCCCCAACGGCCCAATCCCGCCGACTTATCAATGCCATAATAGTAAACCGCGCGAAAAATCCAACGCGATTCTGAATGATGTTAATATTTACCCCCTTGGCCGTGAAGATGCTGCCGGTCGCCAGGGGCAAATCCAGAGGGAACTGAGGGCGCCATGGCCGGCTTTTGCCGCGAATGCGAAGCAATCCTTCCCGAGAAAGGTGGCGACGGCCGCTGCCCGCATTGCCGCTCGCCGCGCCTGCTGGTCCACGCCGAACTTCATGAATTGGCAATCGGCCATATCGACTGCGATGCCTTCTATGCCGCTGTGGAGAAGCGCGACCGGCCGGATCTGCGCGACAAGCCGCTCATCATCGGCGGCGGCCATCGCGGGGTCGTCTCAACGGCTTGCTATATCGCCCGCCTGTCCGGGGTGCGGTCCGCCATGCCCATGTTCCAGGCGAGGAAACTGTGTCCCGAGGCGGTCGTCCTGCCGCCCGACATGGAAAAGTACCGCCAAGCGGGTCGGCAGATCCGCCAACTCATGGGCGAACTGACCCCCTTGGTCGAGCCTATATCGATCGACGAGGCCTTCCTCGACCTGACCGGCACGGAATCACTGCACCGGATGAGCCCGGCCCGCTCGCTCAACCGGCTGGCACGACGAATCGAGTCCGAGATCGGGGTCACCGTTTCGGTCGGTCTCAGCCACAACAAATTCCTGGCGAAGCTGGCCTCCGATCTCGACAAGCCGCGCGGCTTCTCGATCATCGGGCGGACGGAGACCCTTTCCTTTCTGGCGCCACGCCCGGTCGGCCAGATCTGGGGGATCGGCCGCGTCTCGCGCGAGGCGCTGGCAAGGGATGGCATCGTCACGATGGCTCAGGTTCAGGAAATGCCGCTGGACTACCTTGTCGAGCGCTTCGGCCAAATGGGAACTCATATCTGGCACCTGTCGCGGGGGCTAGACGCGCGGCGGGTGGAACCTGATAGCGCTGCCAAGAGCATTTCCGCAGAGACCACATTCGATCGCGACATCGCCGACCTTTCCAGCCTCGCCGCGGAATTGTGGCCCCTCTGCGAGAAGGTTGCCGAGCGGTTGAAGGCGGCCACCCTGGCCGGCGGGGTTGTGCATATCAAGTTGAAGACAGCAGGCTTTCGCCTGATCACCCGCCAATCCAGGCTGTCCGCGCCGACGCAATTGGCCGAAACGATCTACCGGGCCGGTCACGCCCTCCTAGAAAAAGAGGCCAAGGGCGATTGGTTCCGCCTGATCGGCATCGGCATCGACGCCCTGCAGGACCCGCGCGATGCCGACCCGATCGACCTGGGCGATCCGGATTCGCAGCGGCGCCGCAAGGTCGAGGAGGCGATGGACAGTGTACGTGCCAAGTTGGGCCATGACGCGATCATCAAGGGGCGCAGTCTGAAGCCGAACCGCTAGGCCGTCGCGGCCATCAACAGCCTTCGGGTTCAAGTTGCCGGAACTCCTCCAGCCGTGCCTCCACTTCCAGGCTGCCCAGCGAGAAGATCAGTTCGCCGACCACGCCATTGACGTATAGCCGAAGGTGCTGCTCGCTGTCCGGAAGGCCTTCCGGCGACTCCGAAAAGAAATAGGCCAGCCCGACCGGAAAGGATCTCACCCCTGACAGGGCTGCGGTAGCCTTGCCCGCCCCCTTCCAGTCGCTGACGCCTTTTCCCAGAGACGCTCCGAGTTCGACCACGTCGTTCTCGACTGCCCCGTCGAACAATTGCGCCGACAGGAAGGTTTGCCCGGACGCCTCTGCGGCGATCAGGGCCTCGGTATGCTGGACCGGGAAAAGGATCCCGCCCGGCAGGGTAAACTCCTCCCTCTGCGGCAGGTCGGCCGTAACGGTCGCCTCGGATTGTGGACTCTGGCGCCGAGCCTCGCCGCGACGGCGCCCGGTTTCCTCGCCATCCGAGGATTCCCGCATGAAGTATCGATACCGCGAGCCGTCCCTTGCCTCCCAGGTAATCTGGTTCCACCCAAGACGCTGGACCCGGCCGTCGGCACCCAACAGGGTAAGGTCGGCCTTCATCTCGACGGCCCAGCCGTCACAGACGCTCTTGATTTCGTAGGTCATCGTGCCGCCGCCGCTGGTATCGCTTCCAGCCGCCAGCCGCAGCACATAGCCGGCCCGGTGCGGGATAAGGTCAGCCGCGCAAACGCCACTTGCCGACACGGGAATGATCAGCAGCGCCAGAATCCACGTGAAACAAGCAAAAGGACGCGCGCGACCGGGGAAACTGGCGGAAATGAAAGCGAGGAAGTGCCCAAAAACCATCGATTATCCGTCGTAGCGTCGGCGGCACATACCGTCCGCCCAGATGACCGCGCCCGGCCCTTGTTCCAGCCGAAATCATGTCGTTCGGGGGGCAGTACTAGGCGCTTCTGACAAGTATGGCATGCGATTACTTTGCATGATAGGGCGCATGAATGCTGGGCGCCGACCGCACTCAGGCGCCAATCCGGGCGGCCCCAAACGGCTGGGTCCGGCCCGAGGTCCAATTTTTCGGAATTTTGGGGGAACAAGATGACTGCTCGGCCGAAACTGCTGGTCACCCGCCGCCTGCCGGACGACGTAACCCGGCGCCTGACCGCCCATTATGATGCCGAGCTCAATCCCGACGACCATGTCATGCCGGCCGAGGAATTGCTCGCCAAGGCTGCCGGCAAGGACGCCCTTCTGGTGACGCCGGTGGACAAGATCACACCCGAGATCGTCGCCAAGCTTCCGGCCAGCATCCGAATGGTGGCGACCTTCTCGGTCGGCTATGAGCACCTGAACATCGATGCCCTTAAGCAGCGCGGCATCAAGGCTTCCAACACACCGGACGTGCTGACCGACGCCACGGCCGATATCGCCCTCCTCCTCATGCTGGGCGCTGCGCGTCGCGCCTATGAGGGTGAGCGCGCCGTACGCGAGGCAACCTGGAAGTCCTGGTCCACCACCTACATGCTGGGCGTGCATATGACCGGAAAGCGACTCGGCGTCTTCGGCATGGGCCGCATCGGCCAGGCTGTCGCCAAGCGCGCCCGCGCCTTCGACATGACCATCCACTACTACAACCGCAGCCGCCTGAAGCCGGAGTTGGAACTGGGTGCGATCTACCACCAGACAGCCGAGGACATGCTGCCCCATTGCGACTTCCTATCGATCAATGCGCCGGGCGGGCCGGAAACCTATCGCTGGCTGAACGCCGAGCGTATCGCCCGCATGCCGGATGGCGCCATTGTCGTCAATACGGCGCGCGGCGGCCTTGTTGATGACGAAGCGCTGATCGCTGCCCTGAAGTCAGGCAAACTGTTCGCCGCCGGCCTCGACGTGTTCGAGAACGAGCCCAACCTCAATCCGGCCTACCGCGACCTCTCGAACGTGTTCCTGTTGCCGCATCTCGGCAGCGCCACGATCGATACCCGCAATGCCATGGGCTTCAAGGCACTCGACAACCTGGATGCCTTCTTTGCTGGCAAACCGCTGATCGACGAGATCGCTTGAACGAACCAACAGACCGGCTAGGCGATCGCTACTGGCAATCTGAAGGCTCGTCCGACGGCATCAAGGCGGCGCTGTACCGCTTCGCCGAACATTGCATCGCCATCCTTCGGAAGGTGCAGTTCGATGCAATCGTCGCGCCTTGCCACCTTGGTCAGCCGCAACATGTGTTCGGTTCCGGCCGAGAGTGCGTAGGCAAGACGCAATGCCGTGCCGACGCGCAAGGCGAAGTCGCGCTCGTCTTCGGTCAGCAGCCCCAGCAAACCCTGCGCACATGGCATCTCGAGCCCACCGCCATATCGTGTGGCAATGACCAAGGCGAGGACAATGCGCTCCGGATGCGTGATGCCGGCGACCGGCAGCCGGAGGACACGCAGGAAAGCGTGTTCGGCGCGATAATCCGGGTGCTCGCGCCAGGCAATGTCGGAGAGCAGGCAGGCGGCCTCGCGCAGCCGCGCCCGCGCCTTGCCCTCGCCATGAAACAATGGCGCCAGCCAGTCGTCGATCTGGTCGCTCACCGAGCCGAATCGGCCGTCCGCCCCGGCAAGATCGGCGCATCCGACCAGCAAGGGGTCGCCCTGTTGGGCGGATTTGTCGAGGGTGCCGAAAAGAAAACCTTCGCGCAGTCCATAGGCCGAAAAAAGGATGCACTCCGGTTTCACCGCCTTGATCAGGCGCTCAAGCACCAGAGACCCAAGCGGCACCGTCTCCAGCCGACGGCGGGAAATGCCGGCGACGTTGCTGAGCGACTTCCGGCCGAGATGCGCAAGGACACCGGCCAGATCTTCGCCCTGCCGCCGCGTCATGCGATATTCGTGAATGATGTGCAGCGGATAGTTCGTCTGCTCCATGTGAATGCGCGCCAGCGAGCGCCAGGTACCGCCGACCGGGTAGAGCGTCCGGCCCTTTACCTGCGACAGCCAGCCCAGCTTTTCGAACTGCCGGTCGATCAGCTTCTGCGCAGCGTCGAGATCGCCATTGGTCGCTTCCGCAAGCCGCAGCGGGCCTAGCGGCAGGGTGACGTGTTCACGGATCTGGCCGGCTTCGAGGCGAACCAGTTCGAGGCTGCCGCCGCCCAGATCGCCCATCAGCCCGTCCGCTTCCGGAATGCCGGCTAGCACCCCCTGGGCCGACAGGCGCGCTTCCTCCTCGCCGCTGACGACCTGCACCTTGCGACCGGTCTGCTTTTCGATTTGCGCGGCGAACAGCGCGCCATCCTTCGCATCGCGGACAGCGGCCGTGGCCAGAAGTGCGATCGCCTCAACGCCCATGGCCTCGGCCAGTGTCACGAAGCGGCGGATATTGGTGATGGCAACAGGGATCGCTTCCGGGTTGAGGTGACCGTTCCGCTCCAACCCCTTGCCCAGGCCGGGCTGGGCCTTTTCGTTGAACACTGGCACAGGACAACGAGAGCGCTTGTCGAAGACGACCAGGCGCAATGAATTGGAGCCGATATCGATGACCGCGACGCGGCCCGATTTTGCGGCCCGGGCAGTCGCGGCGGCTTTACGCAGGGATGCCGTCACGAGATCAGGCTTTCGGCAGATCGAGTTTCGGCATCTTCTTCTGCTTCTTCAACGCGGAGCCGCGCCCAGAGAGGCTGGGGTTGGTCATGAAATAAGTGTGCGCGCTGAAACCGGCGCCATCGGCCGGCTTGAGGCGATGGTATTTGCCATCGCCGTCCAGCTCCCAACTCTGCAGGTTGTCCTTGAGATTGGCCATCATGATCTGGTCAAGGACTTGTTGATGCACCGTCGGGTTGTCGATTGGAACCAGAATCTCCAGCCGCCGATCCATATTGCGCGGCATCCAATCGGCCGAGGAAATGAAAATCTTGGCCGAGCGCGACGGCAGGGCATGGCCGTTGCCGAAGCAGATGATGCGCGAGTGCTCCAGGAAGCGGCCAACAATGCTCTTGACCCGAATATTCTCGGACAAGCCCTTGACGCCCGGTCTCAGGCAGCAGATGCCGCGCACGATCAGCATGATCTTTACGCCGGCCTGGCTAGCCCGATAGAGAGCGTCGATCAGTCCGGAATCGACCAGCGAATTGAGCTTTACCCAGATCGCACCGGCGCGTCCGGCTTTCACATGCGCAATCTCGTCCTCGATCAGTTGCACGATGTTCGGACGAAGGTTTACCGGCGCGAAGGAGACTTTCTCGGTCGATTCCGGCCGCGCATAGCCGGTCATGAAGTTGAACAGCCGCGCCGCATCATGGCACAGACCGGGATCACAGGTGAAGAAACTGAGGTCGGTATAGATCTTCGCCGTGATCGGGTGGTAGTTCCCGGTACCGTAATGCACGTATGTCCGCATGTTGGCGCCTTCGCGGCGCATGACCATCGAGACCTTGGCATGCGTCTTCAGTTGGACGAAGCCATAGACCACCTGCACGCCAGCCCGCTCCAGGTCGCGCGCCCAGCGGATATTTGCCGCCTCGTCGAAACGGGCCTTCAGTTCCACCAGCGCAGTTACCGACTTGCCTGCTTCCGCCGCCTCGATCAGCGCCTTCACGATGGGGCTGTCGTCGCTGGTGCGATATAGCGTCTGCTTGATCGCGACGACATTGGGATCGCGCGCCGCCTGCAGGATGAATTGGACGACGACGTCAAAGCTTTCATAGGGATGGTGAACGACGATGTCCTTGGCCCGGATGGCGGCAAAACAATCGCCGCCCATTTCGCGGATGCGCTCCGGGAAGCGCGGATTGAACGGCTGGAATTTCAAATCCGGGCGCTCGCTGATGATCAACTGCGATGTTGCCGCAAGTCCCAGCAGACCGTCCAGATCGAAGACGTCTTCCCGCTCGACATCCAGTTCATCGATCACGAAGGACAGCAGGTCCTCCGGCATATCGGCATTGACCTTCAGCCGGATGACCAGACCGCGGCGACGCCTCTTCAGTGCCGTCTCGTAATGGCGGACCAGATCCTCTGCCTCTTCGAGGATCTCGATCTCGCTGTCGCGGATGAGGCGGAAATACCCCTTGCTGATGACCTCGAAACCGGGAAACAGGCGGTCAAGATAGAGGCCGACCACCGCCTCGATCGTGAGAAACCGGACATTGTATGGGTCGCGTCCCGGCAAGCGGATGAAGCGCGGCAGCATGTTGGGCATCATGACCAGCGCACGCATCGGCTTGCCGTCGATCAGTTGGCGCAACTCGAGCACCATCGAGAAGCCAAGATTGGGTATGAACGGGAACGGGTGGGCGGGATCGACCGCGAGTGGTGTCAGGACCGGAAAGATCTGGTCCATGAAATGTGAATCCAGCCACTCCTTCTCTGCTCCCGTGACCTCGGCCGGTTCCAGTACCGAGATGCCGTTCTCGCGCAGTTCCTCGCGCAAGGTTCGCCAGTGCATCTGCTGGTTCCGCATCAACTCGCCCGAGCGCAGGTTGATGGCGTGCAATTGCTGGATCGGCGACATGCCGTCTGCCGAAATGACACTTACATTGGCGCGTTCCTGGCCGCGCAGACCGGCCACGCGGACCATGTAGAACTCGTCAAGATTGGCCGCCGATATCGAAAGGAAACGGACCCGCTCGAGCAATGGATGCGAGGTGTTTCCGGCCTCCTCGAGGACACGCTCGTTGAAAGCGAGCCAGGAAAGTTCCCGGTTGATGAACCGGTTGAGGGAATCCGGCTGGTACTTGGCCTCGATCAAATGCACTTCATCCATGGCGGCTTCCGTTGCCCAAGTGCCGGTCGATGCCGTCCACCTCGAGCGGGGGACTGGCAAAACCGACTGTTCACTTCCAAATATTACTTTACACTCAGATGGCTGGGTATTCCTTACAAATCAATTACTTCAATTTGATGACAGAATGAAGACACTGATCCTTATGCGGCATGCAAAATCGGCTTGGAACAGCGACGATGTGCCGGACCATGACCGAACGCTCGCCCCCCGCGGCCGTGAGGCCGCACCCAGGATGGCCGCGTGGCTCCGAAAGAGAAAATTGATCCCGCAACTTGTCCTGTGCTCCACGGCGCGCCGGGTCAAGGAAACCTACGCTTTGCTGCGTGCCGATCTGGGGGCCGAACCGCCGGTACGTGAAACCAGGCATCTTTATATGGCGCTGCCCCGCGAAATCCTCGCCGAAATCGGGAAATCGCCCGATGATATCAACACGTTGATGGTTATCGGCCACAACCCCGGCATCGGCAGCCTGGCGCATTGGCTTGCCGGCCAGGGCGACCGCCAGGAACTTGCCCGATTGGCCGAAAAATTCCCGACCGCCGCGGTGGCAGTGCTAGATTTCGATGTCGAGCACTGGACCGAAATCGATGCCGACAGCGGCACCCTGCGCCATTTTGCAACGCCGAAAGGCGGCGATTGATTGGCCCTGCTGCCCCCCCGGCGTGCCCAGACAACCTTAGTCAGCGGTCCAGAATTTCTTCTGTTTCAGGAATGATTGCCAAGTCGCAGGGAAGTCGGCGAGATCCACGGCAATGCGCCTTGATTTCCATCCCACCACCAGACCTTCCAGGAACCGGACCATGCCCTCCGGCAGGTGGTGTTCCTGGCGCAGGCGGCCAACCAGGTCAACCAGCAGTTGACGCCCGACAACGGCGTCGTTGAGGGAGCCCAGATGATCCTGGATGGCGCCGAGTTGCCCGACGTAACGCTCCGTGCGCTTGTCGGGATAGAGCGACGCAAAGGCCTGTGCGGCATAGCGCATCTTCTTTGCCAGCAGCCGCAACCTGTGAAGATCGGTTTCGGAAAGGTCGGCGTGGGCACCGCCGAGGCGCAGCAGGCGCCTGTGCCGTCTCGCCAGCAGCGGCTTGGCAAAGGCGCGGGCCGACTGGTCAAGCGCAGACTGTGCCGCCGGTGATCGCCCCCGCCATTCGCCTGTCAGCAGCAGGCGATAGGCATGCAACAGCAACGATGCATAGCGCGGGTTCTCCAGGGCCAGATGTGCCTGCCGACGCGCCTCGCTGCGCGCCGCCTGGGCAAAATCAATCAGGGTATCGATCGCCGGCTGCCCCTTCAGCCGCGCCTGCATCGGCAGCAATGTATCGGCAATCAGCACATCGATGTCGCGGGCCGGTCCGAACTGCCGCTGCAGCCACCGGAGATCGATCGAAAGCATGGCATGCGCATCATCCTCGATGAACTCGCGATAGGCACCGATGGCTGCGCGCAGGCGGCGGATCGCGACGCGAAACTGGTGAATGGCCTCGGCATCCTCGCTGACCAAAACCGCGTCCTCGTTGCCGCGCAATTGTTCCAGACAGTTGCGCATGATGGCCGCGAAGGCCTCGCCTGCCGTCCCCTTTCGCGGTAGATGCAGAGGCTCGGCGCGCATCGGCGTCGGCGCCTGGCCAAGCGCCAGGCGGTAACCGCGCGCCGCCTTGCTCAAATGACCAAGGCGACCGCCCACCTCCTCCACCACACGTTCGGCACAATGGAACAGGCTGCGCGGGTCTCCGGCCTTCAGCTCGAATTCGATTTCCGCTATGGGAAGCGCGCCAAGTCGACACTCGATCGCGCCCAGGTCGAGGGCGACCTCGATGTCGCTGCCGTCCTGATGCAAGGTGAAGGCGTGCCGCTCGAACCTGGTCGTGAATACCGGACGCAATCGCGCCATCAAGCCGCTGCGCTGCAGGCGCTGCCGCACCTTGCCATCTCCGATCGCGTCCAGGATGGGGCGATCACCAGAAATCTCGGCCTCGAGCTCAAAATAGGATTGCAGACCATCCGGCCCGGCCATCGGCAGTTTCAGGGTCTGGATATGCCGCTTGCCATCTCGGCGGACGCGCAGCGCCATGCCTCGGCCACGCAACCAGCCATCCGGACCGTCAAAATAGGTAGTTTCGAGCTGGCTTTTACTTGCCCGCGCGGTCGCCCCAAGCAATCGAGCAAGGCGCGACGGCCGCAACCTGGCTGCCCCATCCGGCAGGAACAGTTTCAGCTCGATTTCCTGGTTCATGATATCCGCTTGTCCCGGGTCGCGATCCTAGTGAACCGGCAACTCAAGAAAAAATGACGGTTTCATGACATTTCCCTATTCATTCTATCGAGTTTCTCACAATCTCGTGAATAAGGAATCACCCGGCTGCGACATTGCGGCAGTCTCGGCATACTGCTGCCCGACGTTGATTAGGTCCTTGAAGGGGAACCCAAAAATGCGCAAATCGACAATATCCGCCACCATCCTGGCTGTACTCATCGGCGTTGCCGGATCGATCAGCCTGGTTCAGGCGGATGACGCAATACTCGCCCAGCGGGAGCAGGCCATGAAAGGCATGGGCGCCCAGATGAAGACCATCAAGGATCTGGTGGGCAGTGGCGGGCCGGCTGGCGACGTGGTCGCGCCGGCGCAGAAAATCGCCGAGATCGCGGCGACAATTCCAGGCCTTTTCCCCGAGGGCTCCGGCGGCGACGAGGTGCGCCCCGAGATCTGGCAGAACTGGAATGACTTCGTGGCCAAGGCGCAGGCCCTCGGCAACGAGGCGACCATGCTGGCCGCCGCCGCCGAAGGCGGCGACATGGCGACGGTCGGCGCCCAATTCGAAAAGGTTGGTGGCGCCTGCAGCGCCTGTCACAAGGCCTATCGCGAGTAGGATCAGTTCAGCCAGTGGATCGCCAGCGGCACCGCTGCCGCGAACGAGGCACAGGCAAGTCCACGGAGGGGCGACGCAAAGCGCGTCGCCCCGCTCGTTTCGGCGGCCACTCCCACCTTTTGCGGCAATCTGGCGCGTCCAAGGATCATGGCACGGAGCAGGTTCTCGCCTTTTAGCAGGCGATAGAGCAGGATCACGACCACATGCAGGCCAACCAAAGCCAGAATCAGGTTGCCAACCACGCCATGCAGGTCGCCCATCAGATCGGCCACCGCGCCGCTTGCATTGTCGTACAGCGGCCCCTCGAACAGGACGTCGTCCGTATTGAACAGGCCGCTGACGGATTGCGCCAATAGCGCAAGCAGCAGCGCCAACACCATCAGGGCCCCGGCCGGGTTGTGGCCGACGGAAAAAGACGGATGGCCGCCGACCGCGTGCCGCAGATAGGCGATGATCGCCTTCGGGCCACGAACGAACCGTCCGAACCGGGCCGTCGGGCTGCCGACCAGCCCCCAGAGCAGGCGGAACACCACCAGGCCGAGAATGACAAGGCCCGCGATGTAGTGAGAATCCAGATCACCGATCTGATCCGTGGCATAGCTGGCAGACACGGCCGTCAGCAGGCCCCAATGGAACAGACGTATCCAGATATCCCAGACCGGAACATCGGCCATTTCCCGGTCCTGCATACTTTTTACTTCCGTCATCCGATTCCTCGTTTCAGAGTGGATTCCACGGGCTACGCGCCGCAAAGTGTTCCACCATCAGGTCGACCAGAACCCTGACTTTCGGCGACAGGTGGCGGTTCTGCGGATAGACGACATGCAGGGATACGTCGTCCGTCGGAAAATCGGTCAGCAGCCGCTTGATCTTGCCGGCCTTCAGCACCTGGTCGATGGAGAACAGCGGCAGCAACGCAATACCGCGACCGTCCAGCAGGGGTTCCAGCAGCAGCATGCCGTGATTGCTCTGGAACGTCCCTGCAACCCGAACCGTCTTGCGGCCCTGGGCGGTGCGAAAGGCCCAGTCGAAGGGTGCCGGCGACTGGGTATAGATGATACAGTTATGGGCCTTCAGATCCTCCGGGCGCTTCGGCTCGCCAAACTGCCTGATGTATTTCGGGCTGGCACAGACATAGCGCGGGATCGTGCAGAGGCGCCGGGCGATGAGACTGGAATCCGGCAGTTCGGTGCGGATGCGGATGGCAGCATCGAAACCTTCCTCGATCAGGTCAACGAAACGGTCACTGGCCTCGATGTTGAGGCGCAGCTTCGGATAACGCCGGGCCAGCGCGTTGATGGTACGCGCGAGCTGGCTGACTCCGAATGCGTTCGGCACGGAAAGGCGCAGCGAGCCGGAAGGCTCGGCCTGCAGGTTGCGCACCGCCGCTTCCGCCGCCTCGAATTCGTCCAGCAGCCGCACGCAGCTTTCGAAATAGGAATTGCCCACTTCCGTGGCGGAGAGCCGCCGCGTGGTCCGATGGATCAGGGTGGCGCCAAGATGGGCTTCCAGTTCCCCGATCTGCTTGGAGACCGCGGCTTTGCTGAGATTGAGGCTGCGGGCGGCGGCCGTGAAACTGCCCAGTTCCACCACCCGGCGAAAGGTCCGCATGGCCGAAAGCTGATCCACGGGCAATCCTCATTGTAATCCAGGGGTGAACGATCTTATCACGCCGGAACCGATTGTCGCCACAAACGTTGATCCGCACATTGCCTTGATCCGTACCGGACAGCCCAGTTTCATCGACCGAAAGAGGCAAGAATGTCGAAAGTGCTCGTTCTCTACTATTCCACCTATGGCCATATCGAGACCATGGCATATGCAGTTGCCGAGGGTGCGCGCAAGGTCGCCGGCACCGAGGTGTCGGTCAAGCGCGTGCCCGAACTGGTGCCGGAGGATGTCGCCAGAAAAAACCACTTCAAGCTTGACCAGAAGGCGCCGATCGCGACCATCGACGAACTGCCGCAATACGACGCCATCATTTTCGGCGCCCCGACCCGCTTCGGCGTCGCCGCGTCGCAGATGCGCAACTTCCTCGACCAGACCGGCGGCCTCTGGTTCAACGGCGCGCTGATCGGCAAGGTTGGCAGCGTCTTCACCTCCTCGGCCACGCAGCATGGCGGCCAGGAGACCACCATCACCTCGTTCCATACGACCCTGCTGCATCATGGCATGGTGATCGTCGGCCTGCCCTATTCCTGCCAGGCGCAGATGGGCGTCGACGAGATCAAGGGCGGCTCCCCCTATGGCGCCAGCACCATCGCCGGCGGTGACGGCAGCCGCCAGCCGAGCGAACAGGAACTCGGCATGGCCCGCTTCCAGGGCGAACATGTCGCGAAGATCGCCGCCAAGCTCGCCTGACTCTGCAGGCGTTGATGACTTTCTATGCGGCCCGGTACGCTGTCAGCGTGCCGGGCCGTAAAGCTGTTCGGCACGAGATTCGAAAGCCGCCACCATGCGCTTGACCGCCTCGTGGAAGAGGACGCCGATCAGCTTTTGCAGCATCACCGACTTGAACTCGAATTCCAGATAGAACCCGATGCGGCAATGGCCCTCGGGCGTCGGCTCGAAGGTCCAGTGGTTCTTGAGGTATTTGAAGGGACCGTCGATGAACTCGACATCGATGCGACTTTCCTCCCGATTCAGCCAGACCCGGCTGGTGAAGCGCTCGCGCACCATTTTGAAGCCGATCATCAGATCGGCGAGCAGCATGTCGGGCCGCTGCTCGCGGATACGCGCTCCCGTACACCAGGGCAGGAATTCCGGATACTTCCCGACATCCGCCACCAGGTCGAAGATCTGGTCCGGACGATAGGGAAGAACCCGCTCCTCGCGATGAATTTTGGCACTCATCTCGGAATCAGCGACCGAGTTGGGCGAGGCGGGCGGCCTTTAGTTTCTGGAAGTCCTCGCCCGCATGATGCGAGGAGCGCGTCAGTGGCGAGGAAGCCACCAGCAGGAAACCCTTGCCCTGCCCCATTTTTTTCATTTGCAGGAATTCCGCCGGCGGCACGAAGCGGTCGACATGATGGTGCTTGCGCGTCGGCTGCAGGTACTGGCCGATCGTCATGAAATCGACCTCGGCTGCCCTCAGGTCGTCCATCAGCTGGCTGACCTCTTCCAGCGTTTCGCCGAGGCCAACCATGATACCGGATTTCGTGAACATGGCCGGGTTGATTTCCTTGACCCGGTTGAGCAGACGCAGCGAGTTGAAATAGCGGGCGCCCGGCCGGACTCTGCGATAGAGCCGCGGCACGGTTTCCAGGTTGTGGTTGTAGACGTCCGGCCCGGCCTCGACCACGATCTCGATCGCCCTGGGCTTGCGCAGAAAGTCCGGCGTCAGTACCTCGATGGTGGTTTCCGGCGTCAGCGCGCGGATACGCGAGATGGTCTCGGCGAAATGGGCGGCGCCGCCATCCTCGAGGTCGTCACGGTCGACCGAGGTGATGACGATGTGCTTGAGGCCGAGTTCGGCCGCGGCCGCGGCCACATGGGCGGGTTCATGCGGATCAAGCCGGTCGGGCCGACCTGTCGCCACGTTGCAAAAAGCGCAGGCCCGTGTGCAGACCGAACCCAGGATCATGACCGTCGCATGCTTCTGCGCCCAGCACTCGCCGATATTCGGGCAGGCGGCCTCCTCGCAGACCGTGTTGAGGCCGAGGCGGCGCATCAGCTTGCGCGTATTCTGGTATTCCTCGCTCATCGGCGCCTTGACCCGAATCCAGTCGGGCTTGCGCTGCAGCGGCGAGTCCGGTTTGCGGGCTTTTTCCGGGTGACGAAGTTCGGGAGTTGCGGCCAAGATCCTGTCCTTTCCGCGTCTAGACATGGATGGCTCGCCCATAGGCTGCCAGCACGCTTTCATGCATCATTTCCGAGAGCGTCGGATGCGGGAAGATCGTGTGCATCAGTTCAGCCTCGGTGGTCTCCAAGGTTCTTGCCACGGTATAGCCCTGGATCAGTTCCGTCACCTCGGCGCCGATCATATGGGCGCCGAGCAATTCGCCGGTCCGCGCATCGAAGACGGTCTTCACCAGTCCCTCCGGCTCGCCGAGCGCGATGGCCTTGCCATTGCCGATGAAGGGAAAGCGGCCGACCTTCACCTCGTGACCCTTGTCCTTCGCAGCCTGTTCGGTGAGGCCGACGGAGGCAACCTGGGGCATGCAATAGGTGCAGCCCGGGATGTTCCTCGTATCCAACGGATGGACGCCCTTCACCCCGGCGATCTTCTCGACACAGATGACGCCTTCATGGCTGGCCTTGTGTGCCAGCCAGGGGGCCCCCGTCAGATCGCCAATGGCATAGACCCCCGGCTCGCCCGTGGCGCCATAGCCGTCAGTAACGATGTGCGTCTTCTCGACCCTAACCCTGGTGCCCTCGAGGCCGAGACTTTCGACATTGCCAACGATACCAACGGCCAGGATGACGCGGTCCACGGTGATGTCCTGCGACTTGCCGCCGGCCTCGATCGTCGCCGTCACGTTGTCTGCGCCCTTTTTCAAAGCCTTCACATTGGCGCCGGTCATGATTTTCATGCCCTGCTTCTCGAACGCCTTCTGGGCGAAGGCGGAGATTTCCGCATCCTCGACCGGGAGAATGCGTGGCATCACCTCGACCACGGTCACCTCGGCGCCAAGATTGCGATAGAAGCTGGCGAATTCGATGCCGATGGCGCCTGATCCGACGACCAGGAGCGATTGCGGCATGGCTGGCGGCACCATGGCCTCCTTGTAGGTCCAGACCAGCTTGCCATCCGGCTCAAGGCCCGGGAAGCTACGCGCGCGGGCACCCGTTGCCAGAATGATGTTCCTGGCGGCGAGATCGGCGACTGGCTTGCCGTCCTTTTCGACCTTCACCTTTCCGGCGCCATTCAGTCGGCCGCTGCCGTCAAATACCTCGACCTTGTTCTTCTTGAGGAGGTGCTTCACACCACCCGAGAGCTGGGCCGCGACCTTGCGCGACCGGTCGACCACCTTCTTCAGGTCGAAGGTCACCTCCTTTGCCGAGAATCCGTAGGCATCGGCGTGTTTCAGGAGGTGCCCCACCTCGGCCGAGCGCAGCAGCGCCTTGGTCGGAATGCAACCCCAGTTGAGGCAGATGCCGCCCAGATGCTCGCGCTCCACGACCGCGGTCTTGAGGCCCAGTTGCGCCGCGCGGATGGCGGCAACATAGCCGCCGGGACCGCCACCGATGACGACGAGGTCAAAGCTAGTATCGGCCATTGTTCAGGTCCTTTCCCGCCCCGTCAGCCGGGGGCCATAGCTTGCAACAGGCAATCGCGCTCGGCCGCATCGATTGCAGCCTCGGGTACGTCGGTCGGCCGAATGACGCCGTTTGGCGCATAGGTTTCCAGAATCCGATCTGCCGCGCAGTTGCACGCCGCGTCGGCCGCGCTGGTCGAGACCTCGAGGCCGGCAAGAGCTGGCTCGGACTTCAAAAGATCCGGCAGCTTGACCTTGCAGCCGAGCACCATCGATTTCTTCTGCTTCTCGCGCGCTTCCGGCGTCGAGACGTCTATCTCGCGCTGCATCGCCCAGACGAACAGGATTGCGCCGCCCACAAAGACGACGATCACGAGATAGAGGATGTAGCGAGCCAGCTTTCGCATGTGTCGTTACTTGCCGCTGCATTTCTCGAAATAGGGCCTCATCTTGCTGGCGGCCGGCTCTTGCGACGCGTCATTGGCAAAAGCGATGATCTCTCCCGCGTCGAGATAGGAGACGATCGCCTGCGCCGTGCAAGAGCAGTACTTGTTGATGCCTTGGGCCAGGACAGGCTGCGTCGGATCCTTGTTCAATACCTTGGCCTCGGCGGCAAGACCTTCACTACATTGGATGACGAAATAGTCGAAGAATTGCTTCTCCAGCGGCTCGCGCAGCTCAGCCGTCGCCGAATGGGCGCCCGCAATCATCATCAGGAAAGCGATCAGGGCGGCGCGCACAGCTACACCAGCATGCCGAGTGGCTGCTCGATCAGACGCTTGAAAGCCGCAAGGAACTCGGCGCCGATGGCGCCATCGACCACCCGATGGTCCACCGACAAGGTGCAGCTCATCACGGTGGCGATGGCAAGGGCGCCGTTGCGCACGACCGGACGCTGCTCCCCGGCGCCGACCGCCAGGATGCAGGACTGCGGCGGGTTGATGATGGCGGCAAAATCCTTGATACCGAACATGCCGAGATTGCTGACCGAGAAACTGCCGCCGGTATATTCCTCCGGTTTCAGCTTGCCGCCCTTGGCGCGGCCTGCCAGATCCTTCATGGCGATCGAAAGTTCAGACAGGCGCCTGGCATCCGCATTGCGCAGGATCGGCGTGATGAGGCCGTTCGGAATGGCGACGGCGACCGAAATGTCGGCACTCTTGTACATCTTCACGCCGTCATCCGACCAGGAAGCATTGGCGGCCGGCACCTGTTTGAGGGCAATGGCGCAGGCCTTCACCACGAAATCGTTGACCGATACCTTGTAGGCGTCGGGCCCGTCCTTGGGCGAAGCGGCATTCACCTCCTCGCGCAGTTTCAGCAGGCGGTCGATCTCGCAATCGACGGTCAGGTAGAAATGCGGTACGAACTGCTTCGATTCCTGCAGACGCCGGGCAATGGTCTTGCGCATCGACGTATGCGGCACCAGGTCGAAGGCAGGTTCGCCGAACTGGGCTGCGCCGGAGATCGCGGGCGCTGCCGCAGGCACAGCCGGTGCCGCCGCGGCGGCCGGCTTCGCCGCGCCTTTCGGCGCCTTCTCGACATCCGCCCTGACGATTCGGCCGTTCGGGCCGCTGCCGGATACGCCGGCGAGGTCGATCCCCTGCTGCTGCGCAATCCGCCTCGCAAGCGGGCTGGCGATGATGCGGCTGCCGGGCCTCGCTGCCGGCGCAGCGAGTGACGCCGCGGCAACCGGTTGCGGGGCAGCAGCAGGCGCGGGCGCAGACGTCGGTGCACCAGCCGCAGCGGGTGCGGGTGCCTTCACGGCGCCCGCATCCTCACCCTCTTCCGCCAGGATCGCGATCACGTCATTGACCTTGACGGCCTGCGTACCGCCGGGAACCAGGATCCTGGCGAGCGTGCCCTCGTCGACCGCCTCCACTTCCATCGTCGCCTTGTCGGTTTCGATTTCAGCCAGCACGTCGCCGGCCTTCACGGCATCCCCTTCCTGTTTCAGCCAGCGCGCGAGATTGCCCTCGGTCATGGTTGGCGAGAGGGCGGGCATCAGGATGTTGATCGGCATCTTTCGCTTCCTCTCTCAGCGATAGCAGACGCGCCTGGCCGCCTCGACCACCCATTCGGGCTGCGGCAGCGAGAGCTTCTCGAGATTGGCGGCATAGGGCAGCGGGACGTCGGCACCGGCCACCCGAATGACCGGCGCATCAAGGTCGTCAAAGGCCAGCTCCATCATCTGCGCCGCAAGTTCCGAACCGATGCCGGCAAAGGGCCAGCCTTCCTCGACCGATACCAGGCGGTTGGTCTTCCTGACCGAAGCCACGATGGTTTCCGTGTCGAGCGGGCGAATGGTGCGCAGGTCGATCACCTCGGCCTCGATTCCATCCTTGGCGAGCAGATCCGCGGCCGCCATCGCCACCTGGACCATCTTGGAAAAGGCCGTGATGGTGACATGCTTGCCCGGGCGCGTGATGCGCGCCTTGCCGAGCGGGACGATCCAATCCGGGTCCTCCGGCACATCGAAGGACTGGCCGTAGAGCAACTCGTTCTCCAGGAAGATGACCGGATTGGGGTCGCGGATTGCCGCCTTCAGCAGCCCCTTCGCGTCGGCCGCCGAATAGGGTGAGACCACCTTGAGGCCGGGCACATGTCCATACCAGCTGGCGTAACATTGCGAATGCTGCGCGGCGACACGGGAGGCTGCACCATTGGGGCCGCGGAACACGATCGGACAGCCCATCTGGCCACCCGACATGTAAAGCGTCTTTGCGGCCGAATTGATGATGTGGTCGATCGCCTGCATGGCGAAATTGAAGGTCATGAACTCGACGATCGGGCGCAGGCCACCGAAAGCCGCGCCGACACCGAGGCCGGCAAAACCATGCTCGGTGATAGGGGTGTCGATGACTCGCTTCGCCCCGAATTCCTCGAGCAGACCCTGGCTCACCTTGTAGGCGCCCTGGTACTCGGCCACCTCCTCGCCCATCAGGAACACTTTCGGGTCGCGGCGCATTTCCTCAGCCATGGCATCGCGCAGCGCCTCGCGGACGGTCTGTGCCCTTACAGGTCCGGTATATTCCGGCTCGACGACAGCCGGTGCCGCAGCTATGTGTGGCGCGGCAGGCGCCGGTTCGGATTTCACCTCGGCCGGTGTCGCCGCAGGCGCTGCCTTTTTTGGCGCGGGCGCAGCCCCGGCGGCCTCGTCCTCGCCGCGCAGAATCGCGATCGGCGTGTTCACGGCGACATTCTCGGTGCCACCCTCTACCAGGATGCGGTCGAGGATACCCTCGTCGACCGCCTCCACTTCCATGGTCGCCTTGTCGGTCTCGATTTCGGCCAGTACGTCGCCCGGCTTGACCGCATCGCCAGCCTGCTTGAGCCATTTGGCGAGCTTGCCTTCGGTCATGGTCGGCGACAGGGCGGGCATCAGAATTTCAGTCGGCATCGCGCATCCCTCCCCTTACGCTTCCACCAGCACATCCGTCCACAACTCGGACGGATCCGGCTCTGGTGAGGTCTGCGCAAACTCGGTTGCGACCGAAACCACATCCTTGATCTCACGATCGATGTTCTTAAGCCCGACCTCGTCGATCACCTTTTCCGCTAGCAGGCGTTCGCGCAGGCGATCGATCGGGTCATGCTCCTGGCGCATCTTCGCAACTTCTTCCTTGGTCCGGTATTTAGCCGGGTCGGACATGGAATGGCCGCGGTAGCGATAGGTCATCATCTCGAGGATATAGGGTCCCTCGCCGGTCCGCGCATGAGCAAGCGCGGTCGCTGCGGCTTCCTTCACCTTGACGACATCCATGCCGTCGACCTGCAGGCCCGGAATGCCATAGGCAGCACCGCGCTCGAACAGTTTCTGCCCGGCGGCGGAGCGGCTGACCGCGGTACCCATGGCGTATTTGTTGTTCTCGATCACATAGACCACCGGCAGCTTCCAGAGTGCCGCCATGTTGAAGCTTTCATAGACCTGGCCCTGATTGACGGCACCGTCGCCGAAATAGGCCATGTTGACGCCATTATCCTCGCTGTACTTGTGCGCGAAGCCGAGGCCGGTGCCGATCGGCACCTGGGCGCCGACGATGCCGTGGCCGCCATAGAATTTCTTCTCGCGGCTGAACATGTGCATCGAGCCGCCCTTGCCCTTGGAATAGCCGCCCCGGCGTCCGGTTAGTTCGGCCATGACGCCCTTGGGGTCCATGCCGCAGGCCAGCATGTGGCCGTGATCCCGGTATGACGTGATGACGCTGTCCTGCGGTTCGGC
The DNA here is from genome assembly GCF_004363235.1 of Dongia mobilis. Classification (GTDB taxonomy): domain Bacteria; phylum Pseudomonadota; class Alphaproteobacteria; order Dongiales; family Dongiaceae; genus Dongia; species Dongia mobilis. The sequence continues at coordinate 144,665 of NZ_SNYW01000009.1, read as the reverse complement.
TGCTGCCTGCATGCCGACCACCACGGCCTCCTGGCCGATATAGAGGTGACAGAAGCCACCGATGAGGCCCATGCCATAGAGTTGCCCCGCCTTCTCTTCGAAGCGGCGGATCAGCAACATGTCGCGGTAAAACTGAATGAGTTCGTCCGAAGTTACGTGGCCCGCCGCCCTTGTGGCGCGGGACGCGGATTTGGCCATGAGACCCCCCTGACTGGGTTTGGCTTGTTGGCGTTGGATCGCTGCAATGTCATCGAAACATCGCGCCATCCGCCGTCCAAACATCCTGAAGTTGCTGCGGTATAAGTCAAAGGATGTCGAACGCGCCGTTAATTATCGTGGTTAACATGCGACAAATCAACAGCGCTCAATATATTGATTTAAAATGATAATACTGAAATTAACTGATATACGGTTAACCTCCACCTGTCCTGGTTTGGTCGAGGAAGATGATGAGGTCATCAGGATGCGCAAAATTCAACATGACTCTGGCCCGCTCCTCCAGCATGTCGAGGTCCAGCGAGGTGCTGGATAGCAGCGTGATGCGCCGTTCCAACGCCAGCCGCTCGTCCTTCAGCGCCTGCGCCTCGGCATTCGCCGCTTTCAGTTCCTGGTTGATCCGCAGCCAGGCATAGATGCCGCGGTCGCCATGCACGGCGTGATAGACGAAATAAGCCGTAAGACAGGCGCCGAGAAGCGGCAGTGCCACCTGTCGCAAGCGACGTTTGATTTCGCGGCCCAGTTCCATGGATTTAAGGAATCACACTGTGATTCCACCCGTCAACAGAAAACCGATTCAAGCACTTAGATTGTGTCTTGGTGGATTTACTTCAGCCGCGAGCAAGCGCCAGACGGCCGCCATACCCGGCCGCATTGCCCAATTGCTGCTCGATGCGGATCAACTGGTTGTATTTGGCGATCCTGTCCGAGCGGCTGAGCGAGCCGGTCTTGATCTGTCCGCAATTGGTAGCCACGGCGAGGTCAGCGATGGTCGCATCCTCGGTCTCGCCGGAGCGATGCGACATCACCGCCCGATAGCCAGCCTTGTGTGCCATTTCGACGGCTTCCAGTGTCTCGGTCAGCGTCCCGATCTGGTTCACCTTGATGAGGATTGCATTGGCCGTCTTGCGCTGGATGCCGTCCGCCAGGCGCTTCGGGTTGGTGACGAAGAGGTCATCACCAACAAGCTGAACCCGTTGGCCGATCCTGTCGGTCAGCGCCTTCCAGCCGTCCCAGTCGTCCTCGGCCATGCCGTCCTCGATCGAGACGATCGGATAAGCCCGGGTCAGCTGGTCGTAGAGGGCGACCATGCCGGCGGCGTCGAGGATCTTGCCCTCGCCTTCCAGGTGATATTTGCCGTCCTTGAAGAACTCGGTCGAGGCGGAATCAAGGGCGAGCGCAATCTCGGCACCGGGCTTGAACCCGGCCTTCTCGATCGCCTGCATAATGAAGCTGAGTGCCTCGTCGGCGCTCTTCAGGTTGGGTGCGAATCCGCCTTCGTCGCCGACATTGGTGTTGTGGCCGGCCGCCTTAAGCTGCGCCTTCAAGGCGTGAAAGACCTCGGCGCCCCAGCGAATCGCCTCGCTGCCACTCGCCGCCGCGACCGGCATGATCATGAATTCCTGGAAGTCGATCGGGTTGTCGGCATGGGCGCCGCCATTGATGATGTTCATCATCGGTACCGGCAGGATTCGCGCCTGTGTGCCGCCAACATAGCGATAGAGCGGCAGGCCGGCATGGGCAGCCGCAGCCTTGGCGACTGCAAGACTGACACCCAGGATCGCATTGGCGCCGAGCCGTGCCTTGTTGGGCGTGCCGTCCAGTTCGATCATGAGGTGGTCGATCTTGACCTGCTCCTCGGCATCAAGTCCCGCGATTGCCTCGAAAATCTCGCCATTTGCGGAATCGACGGCCTTGCGGACGCCCTTGCCGAGATATCGGCTCCTGTCGCCGTCGCGCAGTTCGACTGCCTCATGGGCACCGGTCGAAGCGCCAGAGGGAACCGCGGCGCGGCCCATGGCGCCGCTTTCAAGGGTAACGTCGACCTCGATGGTCGGATTGCCGCGGCTGTCCAGGATCTGGCGCGCGGTGAGATCAAGAATGGCGGTCATGCGAAAGTCCTCCGGCACAGGCGGATCAGGATGTCCGGGCGAGTTATAAGGGCGCCGGGCGGGACCATAAAGCGAAAACAGGCCGTCCCGGCATCACCCCTACTCCACCGATTCCAGGGCGCCGGCCCGCCGCAGGGCCGATCCCACGCTTTGCCCAAGAGCCGACCTCTCATGACCGGATATCTCGTCGATCAGGGGCTTGATGATCGGCACGACCTCCTCATCCGCATCGCCAAGGGCAACCCCCAGATCATGACAGAGGTCATAGAGGGTATAGCTTTCGAGGTCGCGGGACAGCAGCCAGCGATTGTTATCGCTGCGGGCAACAAGTCGCGCCGCGGACAGGCTGTCGAGCACCGCCAGCATGCGGTTCGGGTCGGCCGCGAGGGAAGTGATCAACTGTTCGATGCGCTGGCCATTGCCATGGCGCTGGGCACGTGAAAGCTCGGCCAGTGCGCCTAGTGCCAGGCTGAGCAGATCACTGCGACGCGACAGGGCGCCGATGCTGCGCCTGCCGGAGCGCCATTCGGGAAGGGCGGCTGCGATCTCGGCCCCGATCAGGACCGTTATCCACACCAGATAGGTCCAGACCAGGAAGATGGGAATGGTGGCAAGCGCTCCGTAGATCACCTGGTAACCGCCGAAATGCCTGAGATAGAGGCCAAAGCCGCCTTTCAGTATCTCGAACAGGAGGGCTGCGATGAGCGCACCCGACAGTGCATCCCGCATGCGTACGGGGCGCGTCGGCATCAGTCGATAAAACAGGGTGAAGCCGAGCGTCTCGAACATGAACGGCAGAAAACCGCCCAGCACCTTTATACCTGTAGAGAGACCATAGAAATCTGTGCTCCCGGCCTGCGCAAAGACATATGTCGAGATCGAAAGGCTGGCGCCGAACAGGATCGGCCCCAGCGTCAGCAATACCCAGTAGATCGGCAACCGCCGCATGCGCCCCTTTTGCGACGTGACACCCCAGACGCGGTCAAACGCCACCTGGATGTTGTGGATCAGCAGCAATGCCGTCACGGCGATGCCGACGATTCCGGCAGCTGATGCCTGTCCGGCCTTGGCGACGAAGCTCTCGAGATAGGTGGTCGCGGTGTCCGCGAGATCAGGGGCCAGATTGCTCGCCAGGATGTCGATCAATTCTCCGCGCAGGGACTCAAAGGCGGGAAAGGCGGTGAACATGGCCAGGCCGATCGCCAGCATCGGCACCATCGACAACAGGGAGGTATAGGAAAGTCCCGCGGCAATTGCCGTGCAGCCATCAGCGTTGAAGCGCTGCCACAAATAGGGAAGGAAGGATTGCGCGGCCCCACCAGCCTGCGATGCCAACAGCCTTGCGCGTTGCATCCTGGCGGATGGAGAGCCGTGACCTTCGCTCTCTAACGCCCCATCATTTGAGTCGTTGACCGTCATTTTTCTTCCGCTTCTCTTTTGCTCAACTATCGCCGATCAGAAGCAACCAGAACACCGCGCATGATCCTGCACCGCGTAGTGCATGTCCGAATCATTCAGCATCAAGGCGGCATTCCTATGTTTTAGGACATAATACATAAATCAAACAATTCTTCCTCGCCATTATTCGCCAATAATCCCTTGAATTTATGCAGCTCATCTAATTCTCGGCCGCCACTGCCATAGCAATCATTTCTTTACGTTTAAAGTTTTAGCTAAGCGCAGTTTTCCTGTTCGCGGAGTCACACCATGCAACCAGCCGCCAGATTCCTAACCCTGCTGACCTTGCTGGTCATGACCGGCCTCGCCCCTGCTCACGCCCAGAGCACGCTGCCGATCTCTCCCAGCATCATTTCCCCGGACGTGATTGCCGAGATGCGCGAACGCATCATCCAGCCGGTTACCATCCTATCGGTGCGCGCAGCCAACGAGGCGCGGACCGGCCTCGACCAAGCGAAAATCGACGAGATGGACGGCTCCTGGCGGGCCGAAGCCGAATCCGATGACCAGCCGCTGATCGCCGAAATTCTCAGCAGCCCGTTGTCGAACTATCTCCTTTATATCCAGGCTGGTTCGGCCGGGCTCTACACCGAAATCTTCGTGATGGACCAGTATGGACTCAATGTCGGGCAGAGTTCGGTGACATCGGATTTCTGGCAGGGCGACGAGGCGAAGTACCAGAAGACCTTTCTGGTCGGCCCGGATGCCGTGTTCATCGACGAAGCCGAATTTCATGAAGGAACCAAGACCTGGCGGACCCAGGTCAACCTGACCATCGTCGATCCCGACAGCAAGGAATCGATCGGCGCCGTCACCATCGAATTCAATCTCACCGAACTGCAGCGCCGGCTGCAGGGCTGATCGGACAGGGGGATATAATCATGAGTTTTGCCAATCTCTCTGTTGCCAAGAAGCTGATCCTGGCCTTCGCCCTGCTTGGCGTGATCATCATCGTGTCGGGCGGTATATCCATCCTGCAGACCTTCCGCATCCAGGCGGCCAATGCGGTCAGCGACGCGGCCGAACGCCAGTCCAGTTCCGTCAGCAGGACGCTCGCCGATGCGGCAAAGATGCAGAACCTGATCCGCGGGCTTCTGGTCACCGGCAATTCCAACTACTCGCGCGCCTATGAGGAAATCAGCGCCGGCTACGACACGTCGCTTCAGCAGGCTCTGGATGCCGCGGCCGGCGATCCCGAACTCGTGGCACCACTGGAAAGCATTCGGAGCGCAGTCAATGAATGGCGTGATGGTCCTGTTACAATCCAGCTGCTCGACATGCGTCACCCCTCGAAAGTCAACGAGGCGCGTGCAATCGAAGTCACTGGCGCCGGCGAGCGCCTGACCACACAGCTTGAGGCGGCGGGTGGCCTGCTGGCCCAGGAGATCCAGAAGAATACCGAGGCCGCGAAGAGTGAAATCGCCAGTGCCCTGAAAACGACACTCTTTACGGTGATCGGCAGTGCCATTGTCATGCTGGTGGCGGCCGTGTTCTTCTTCTTTGTGCTGTCGCGTTCGATCGGCTCGCCCATTCGGACTATTACGGCGACCATGAAGGAACTGGCTGCCGGCAACACGGCCGTCGAGATTCCATATGCCGCGCGCGCCGACGAGGTCGGCAACATGGCGGCGGCGGTTGCGGTCTTCGCCGAGAACATGCGCAACAACGAACGACTGCAGCGCGAGGCCGCCGAACAGCAGGCGGCGCGCGAAAAGCGCGCGCAGCGCATGACCGAGCTTGCCCGCGGCTTCGACCAGGAGGTCGAAACCGTGTTGCAGGCACTCGTGAAATCCGCTACCGACCTCGACCAGACCGCCGATACGCTCACCAAGCTCAGCACCGAATCCCTCGAACAGGTGCAGAAGGTGGCTGCGGCAGCGCTGGAGGCCAGCACCAACGTATCCACGGTAGCCGCCGCCACCGAAGAACTGTCCAGTTCGATCATGGAGATCAGCCGTCAGGTCGCCAACCAGGCCAACATCGCCGAGGCTTCGACCCATGCGATCGACGATACCACGTCGCGCGTCAACCTGCTGACCGAAGCGTCGACCAAGATCGGCGACGTGGTGCGCCTCATCACCGAGATCTCGAACCAGACCAACCTTCTTGCCCTCAATGCGACAATCGAGGCGGCCCGCGCCGGCGAGGCTGGCAAGGGTTTTGCCGTGGTTGCCAACGAGGTCAAGAGCCTCGCCAACCAGACGGCGCGCGCCACCGAGGACATCGCTGTTCAGATCTCGTCCATCCAGAACTCGACCCAGTCGACGGCGGATTCGATCCGGACCGTCGGCGACCAGATCCGCCAGATGTCGGAGATATCCAGCGGTGTCGCTGCCGCGGTCGAGGAGCAGAACGCCGCCACCAAGGAGATCTCGCGCAACGTCCAGGAAGCATCGATCGGCAACCAGGAAGTCTCGGAGAAGATCGAGTTTGTCGCCCAGGCGGCGGGCCATACGCAGAGTGCCACAGAAACCGTGCTCAACGCGGCGAAGACGCTCGGCCAGAACACGGCAACCATCCGCCAGACCATCGAGCGATTCATCGCGGACGTGCGCTCCCTCTGAGGGCCATCATCGTCCCCATGATGGCCCGGCCCGCCGGCGGATCCGCCGGCGGGCCGTTTTGCTTGGGCGTTGCATGCAAGACGGCCGGGCAATTGACCGCCCCGGTGTCGCTCCCCTAACATCCGGCCCGCACAGAATGAAAGCGGGCGGGAACAAACTGAAATGGCGCAGCCGGAAGCGGGGATGACGGCACAAGCGGCGCTGGGTCGCAACTGGGATGTGGCCGTGATTGGCGGTGGCGTGGTGGGCTGCGCCGTGGCCAGGCGCTTTGCACTGGAAGGGGCAGCCGTCATCCTGCTGGAGCGCGCGCCCGATATCCTGGCAGGGGCCAGCAAGGGCAACAGCGCCATCTTGCACACCGGGTTCGACGCGCCACCGGGCTCGCTCGAGCTCCGCTGCATGCAGACGGGCTACCGTGAATATCTGGAAATCCGCGAGCGCCTCAATCTGCCGCTCCTGGAAACCGGCGCCGCGGTCGTCGCCTGGTCGGACGAGGACGAGGCAAAACTCGACGGCATATTGGCCCAGGCGCATGAAAACGATGTCTCTGATGCGCGGCGCATCGGCCGCGACGAGTTGCTGGCGCGTGAGCCCAACCTTGCACCGCAGGCGCGCGCTGCCGTGCTGGTACCGGGGGAGCATCTGATCGATCCATGGTCGGCGCCGCTCGCCTATATTTCCCAGGCATTGGCCGAGGGTGCTGCCTGCCTGCGCAACGCGCCGGTCACCGCCGGTTCGTTCGACGGCGCGTCCTGGCGGCTGGAAACGCCCCGGGGGCGCATCACGGCAGGGCATGTGGTCAATTGCGCCGGGCTCCATGGCGACGAATTGGAACGCAGCCTGCTGGGCGAATGCGATTTCGAGATTCGCCCGCGCAAGGGGCAATTCGTCGTCTTCGACAAGGCCGCCGCCGCCCTGCTCCGCACCATCATCCTGCCAGTGCCGACCGAGCGGTCCAAGGGCGTCGTCATCTGCCGCACTATCTTCGGCAATGTGCTGGTCGGCCCCACGGCCGAGGAACAGCCGGAACGAGATCGCGCCAACCTCGACCGACGCATGCTGGAAGAGCTGCACGCGTCCGCCCTGCGCATGATTCCGGGACTCGCTCCAATTCCGGTCACCGCGACCTATGCCGGTTTGCGGCCGGCGACCGAGCGCAAGGAATACCGTATCGGCGTGAAGGAACGGAACTGGATCTCGGTCGGCGGCATCCGTTCGACCGGACTCACGGCGGCCCTCGGCATTGCCCAGCATGTGGTTGCGCTCTACGACGGCGCAAAGACCGCAACTCGGGCCGAGCCCCAGTGGCCGAGAATGCCCAACCTTGCCGACCACCTGCCGCGCGACTGGCAACAGCCGGGGCATGGCGAGATCGTCTGCCATTGCGAACTGGTAACCAGACGCGAGATCGAACAGGCGCTGACCGGGCCCTTGCCGGCCGGCGATCCGGGCGGGCTCAAGCGGCGCACGCGGGCCGGCATGGGCCGCTGCCAGGGCTTCTATTGCAGCGCCCATGTCGCTGCCATCAGCGCGGGGCGCCTCCATGGCTGAGACGAGCGCCTGCGATGTCGCCATCATTGGCGGTGGCCCTTCGGGCCTTGCTGCCGCCATGGCGCTGCGCGAAGCGGGTGTCGCGCAGGTGGTCGTCCTTGAACGGGAAAAGCAGGCAGGCGGCATCCCGCGCCATTGCGGCCACCCACCCTTCGGCCTGCGCGAATTCGGCCGTATTCTGTCGGGGCCGCGCTATGCGGCGAGGCTGGTCGAAACGGCGGAACGTGCCGGCATCGACATCCGCCGGCAGCACACCGTCGTCGCCCTGCATCCAGGCGGCAGCCTCGATCTCGCGACACCCGACGGCACCGCCACTTTGCAGGCGCGACGTGTCATCCTGGCAACCGGGGTCCGCGAGACACCGCGCAGCGCCCGCTTTATCGGCGGCGACCGGCCCCAGGGCGTCATCAACACCGGCGCCCTGCAGGCCTTTACCTATCTGGAGAAACAGCGACCCTTCGCGCGCCCGGTCATCATCGGATCGGAACTGGTTGCCTTCTCGGCACTCCTCACCTGTCGCAAGGCGGGCATGCAGCCGGTCGCCATGGTGGAGGCGAATGACCGCGTCACGGCATGGTCACCATACGCCCTGGCACCGCGCCTGTTCGGTGTTCCGCTGCTGCTGGAAACCGAACTTATCGAGATCTGCGGTAGCGGTCAGGTCGGGCGCGTGCGCCTCCGGCGGGACAATACCGAGGTTCTGCTGGATTGCGACGGCGTCATCCTCACCGGCCGCTTCGTGCCGGCAGCCGAACTGGTGCGGTCAAGCCATCTGGCGCTGGACGTCGGTAGCGGCGGACCGGTGGTCGATCAACACGGCCGCTGTTCCGACGCGGCCTATTTCGCCACCGGCAATCTGCTCCGCCCGGTCGAAACGGCCGGCTGGTCCTGGCGCGAAGGGCGGCGTGTGGGAGCCGTGGTGGCACAGGATCTTGCCGGCGATCTGCCGGCGCCTGACCGGGTGCTTAGCATCGAGCGCGGCGCCCATGTCAAACTGACCGTCCCACAACGCCTGGCGCTGCCGCGACTTGGTACCGGTCTCGGTGACTTCATCCAGTTGCGCGCAAGCGACAAGGCAGGTGGCATGATCAGCATCTCGTGCGGCGACAGAGTCATTTGGCGCGGCTGGCGAAACACCTTGCCCGAGCGCCGCATTCTGATACCGCTGGCTGATCTCGCCTTGCCCGAAGGCGCTGACAGCATCCGCGTCTCGATCGAGGATTGACCATGGCGATCGTGGCCATCGACCAGGGCACCACCTCGACCCGCGCGCTTCTGGTCGCGGATGACGGTGGCGCGCGTATCGTCCACAGCGAGAAGCACCGGCAGATTCTGGGTGCCGACGGCCGGGTCGAGCACGACCCCGAAGAACTCATTGCACATATCCAAACCTGCCTCGCCGCGGCCGGCAAGGCCGAGGCGATCGGTATAGACAACCAGGGCGAAAGCTGCCTCGCCTGGGATGCCATGACCGGTGAGGCGATCTCGCCCGTCATCGTCTGGCAGGATGCGCGAACGATGGCGGAGATCGAGAAGCTGAAATCTGCGGGCGCCGAGACGGAAACCCTGACCCGTGCCGGCCTGCCGCTTGATGCCTATTTCTCGGCCACCAAGCTGCGCTGGCTGCTGGATCATGTGCCGGCAGCCGGGGATTTGCTGAAGCAGAGGCGCCTGCGCCTCGGCACCACCGATGCCTTCTTCCTGCAGCGCCTGACCGGCACCTGCGCCACGGATGCGACCACCGCCAGCCGCACCTCGCTGATGAACCTCGCCACCGGCGAATGGGATCCGGTGCTCTGCGATCTTTTCGGCGTGCCGATGGAAACCTTGCCTCCGATCCGCCCCACCATCGGTGAATTCGGAACCATCGGCGGCGTTCCCGTGACCGCCTCGATGGTCGACCAGCAAGCCGCCCTCTATGGCCATGGCTGCCGCAACACCGGCGATGCAAAGATCACCTTCGGCACCGGCGCCTTCGCCCTCGCCCTTACCGGGTCCGAGATCCTGCGTCGGCCCGATCAGGGCCTGTTGCCCACCCTTGCCTGGCAGTTCGGCGGCGAGCGTACATATGCCGTCGATGGCGGCGTCTACAATGCGGGCTCGGCCGTCGACTGGCTGCTGAAACTCGGCCTCGTTCCCGACATGGCGGCACTCAATCGTTTCGAAGGCGTGCCGGCCATCGCCCGCGAACTGGTTTTCGTGCCGGCGCTATCCGGGCTCGCCTGCCCGCATTGGGACCGGGGTGCCGCCGGCCTCTGGCTCGGCATGGGCCTTGAGACAACGCCCGCCGACCTTGCCCGGTCGGTCATCGAAGGGATCGCGCTGCGGACCGCGGAAGTGGTTGCCACGATGGCCGGCAACATCACCTTGGATGCCCGCATTTCGGTCGATGGCGGCCTCACCCGCAACCCCTATTTCCTTCAGTTCCTGGCCGACGTCACCGGCCGCGAATTGGTGACGCGCGGTTTTGATGAACTCACCGCTTTCGGCTGTGCAGCCTTCGCCGGACGTGCCGTCGGTCGCGACCTGGAATTGCCCCCGGGTGCTACAACAGTGGTGGCACCAGGGCAGGATAGTCGCGAATACTGCGAACGATTTGCAGATGCGGTGGCGCGCGCCAAATCCTGGCGCCGCGTGTGAGGGCCGCGCTTGACTTCGACCGCGCCGGCACGTATTCGACAGTCACTCATTGGGGAGTAGCCGCCTGCCGGGCTCCAGGCAGGGCGCATATCAACATGCTTGGAGGTTTCGGCCTTCATGGTATGCGCAGATTTCGATGATCGGCGATCAATCGAAACCGGGCGAGACCAGTGGCACGCACCCATCCCCGCCAAAGCCAGGGGGATAGGCGTCGTGACCGCTGTGCTCAATACTGGCTTCGGGATTTTAGCTGATGTCCATCGCCACCTCCCTTGCCCTCGCCTTTTCACTTTCCGCTGACGCTTTCGCCGCCTCGCTCGGCAAGGGCGCCGCCTTGCACAGGCCGCGCGTGGCGGAAGCTGCCCGCATCGCCGCCTATTTTGGCATCTTCGAACTGGTTGCTCCCGTCATCGGCCTCGGCCTCGGCTACACCATCGGCCGCTATATCGAGGCGGTCGACCACTGGATCGCCTTTGCGCTGTTGCTGGGTGTCGGCGGCCGCATGTGCTGGCTTGCCTTCATGGGCGAGAAGGATGCGGACGCCCCCAAACCGGTCCGCCACGGCCCACTCGTCCTGATGCTGACCGCCATGGCCACCAGCATCGACGCAACTGCCGTTGGCGTCACGCTCGCCTATATGGACCTGCACATTCCGCTTACCATCATGCTTATCGGCATAGTGACTTTCGGCATGACTTTCGGCGGCGTGCTGATTGCGCGCGTTGCCGGCCCCTTGCTCGGTCGCTGGGCCGAATGCGTGGGCGGTCTCTGCCTCATCGCCATTGGCGTGAAGCTGCTCTTCGAGCACGGCGTATTCGCCTAGACCTAAACGGCAGATTCCGCGCCATGGCGCCGCTGCCGTTGCGCCAGGTATTTGATGTTGGCGATGCGCAGGTCATGGGCCGTGGTTTCGACGAGGTGATCGAGCAATCGAGTCTCCGCTGGCGAGCCGGGCTGGAACCTGCGGGCGCGGATATCCGCGGCGAGTTGTCGCCGTGCTTCGACCAGGTCCCCTTCAATGCGGCGCTCGTATAGCCGCGACAGGCTGGCGCGCTCTTCCGCTTCCAGTTCGTGTGCCGCGGCCTGGGTGGCCCGGGCGACCTGCAGCGCTCGGGCGATCATGGCGCCAAGGTATTTCTGCCGACCCTTGAGGCCCGGCAGCAATTCCTCCTGCAACGTGGCAAGCGCTGCCTCGACCAGGGCGTCGGGGCCTGGACGCTGTTTCATGGTCAGTTCTCCAAACGGGTCTTGCGCGGCGCCGGCTTGAAGCCCGGCAGGTTGAGGTCGACCAGCAGGTCGTATTCCGTTTCCAGGGCAACCAATCCAGTCAAGGCCAGTTCCAGCGACCGCTCGCGACCGGCGAGATGGCGCTCGGCCTGCTCCAGCGCCATGATCGCCCAGCGCAGCGCCGCCATCTGCTCCCAGAATCGCACCTTGTCGTCATCGACATTGCGGCCGCTTGCTTCCGCATAGCCTGCGTAAAAGGCAGAGCGGCTGCCGATCCCGCCGGCTTCTGCACCGACCATGCCGAAGCGCCAGCAGCGCGCGCAGAACCAGCCGAGATCCTCATAGGGGTCGCTCAACCCCGCAAATTCAAGATCCAGCAGTGCCACCAGCCGGTCGTTCTCGACGAGGTAATTGCCAGTGCGGAAATCGCGATGGCACAGGACGACGCGGTCATCGTTGTGCAAGTAGGCCGGCGCCTCGTCCTGCAGCCGATTGATGGCCCATTCCAGCACCGGCTGCGGCTCAGGCAGCGCATCCAGTTGTGCGCGGTGGTGATTGAGGCGGTCCGCCACGAGGTTCGAGGCCGGCTGCGGCAGGAAGCCGAGCGCGTCGCCCGGCTTGACGGCATGAAGTCTTGCAATCTCGGCGCCCAATTCCCGCGCCAATGTCTCGCCCGGCTCTTCCTCGATGTTGCGCACCAGCTTGCGGGGATCCGCCGAACCGCCGAGGCGCCTTGTCACATGGAAGGGCGTGCCGATGACGCGGCCGGTTTCCTCTAGCCAGAGCGGTTCCGGTACCTTGATGCCGGCGGCATGCAGCACGCGCAGGATGGCGAATTCCTGGTCCTTTCCTCGGCTTTCGGCGATGCCACTCGGCGCATCGGTGCGCAGGACAACCGGATGCGCGACGCCATCAAGCGAAAGGTCGATCGCCCAGTTGTGCTGGATCGCCCCCCCGCCGAGGCGCCCGATGAGAGTGGCCGTGACATCGCCGGCCCCGCTTTTTTCCCTGACGAAGGCGCAGAGCGCCGCAATCCTGTTGGCCAGCAATTGATCTCAATCCCATTTCCAGAAATCGCGCCCTTCGGCGCCGAGATGTTGCGCCAGCACCATTTTATGGACTTCCGAGGCGCCGTCCACCAGCCTGGCCTGGCGGGCATAGCGATAGATCCATTCCAGGATGGTGTCGCGGGAATAACCCTTGGCGCCGAGCAACTGGATCGCGGTATCGACCGCCTTGTGCAGCGCATCGGCCACAGCGATCTTGGCCATCGACACTTCCTTCCGCGCCCGGTCGCCGCAATCCAGCCTGTGGGCGGCGTGCAGGGTCAGCAGTCGACCCATCTGCACCTGCAGGGCTGCATCGCCCAGCATCCACTGGACACCCTCATGCGCCATCAATGTCTGCCCGAAGGCCTCGCGCACCTGCACATGCTGGCCGGCGATGTCGAGCGCCCGCTTGGCCAGGCCCGACCAGCGCATGCAATGGGTGAGGCGGGCGATGCCGAGGCGTATTTGCACCGCCTTCATCCCCTCGCCCACCCCCATCAGGCGGTTCTCGTCAGGAATTTCCAGGCCATCGAAGGCGAGCTCGCAATGGCCGCCATGTTCCTCGGGCCCCATGATCGGAATGCGCCGCTCGATCCGCCAGCCGGGTTGTGACTTGTCGAACAGGAAGGCGGTCAAGCCCCGCCGCGGGTCATCCGAGGTGCGGGCCAGGAGGATAAAATGCTCTGCCGCCTCGCCCCCCGTGATGAACCATTTATGGCCGCGGATGGTCCAGAGTTCGCCCTTCTTCTCGGCTGTCGTGCGCATCATGCCGGCTGGATCCGAACCGGAGCCGGGCGCCGGCTCGGTCATGACGATGGCCGAGCGTACCTCGCCATGGACGATCGGCATCAGCCAGCGCTCCTGCTGCGCGGGCGTGGCCACACGCGCGAGCAGGTGAATGTTGCCGTCATCGGGTGCCGCGATGTTGAAGCAGACGGGGCCGAAGATCGACCGGGCGGCTGCTTCATAGATCGGCACCAGTTCGGTGAATTTGAGGCCCGGCCCGCCCATCGCCTCGGGCAGCTGGAAATTCCACAGGCCCTCGGCCATGGCTTTTGCGCGCAGGCCCTGCAAGATGTCGTCGCGAATGTTCTCGCCGACATCGAAATTGGCCCGGTCTACTTCCAGCGGCAGGACATGGCGCTCGAGGAAGGCGTCGATACGGGCAACGAAGTCGCGGGCACGATCGCTGATCTGGAAATCCATGCAGGGATCCTTCAGAGGCCGGAATTGAGATGGCCGCCATCGACGGTCAGCACGCTGCCGGTCATATAGGCGGAAGCGCGCGAGGCCAGCAGCAGCATTGGACCAGTCAGATCGTCGAGGCTGCCGAGGCGGCGCTGCGGAATGCGCTTCAACAGGGCGCCGCCGGCTTCGCTCGCCAGGAAATCCCGATTGAGGTCGCTGAGGATGTAACCCGGCGCCAGCGCGTTGACCCTGATGTCATGCCGCGCCCATTCCAGCGCCAGGGCCTTGGTCATCTGCACGAGGCCGGCCTTGGAAACCGCATAGGGCAGGACCTGGCTGGCTACGCGCAGGCCGAGAATCGAGGCAATATTGATGATGTTGCCTGGCCGCTTCGCCTCCACCCAACGGCGCGCCATGGCTCGGCTCATGAGCCAGGCACCCTTGAGATTGGTGTCGAGGATGTCATCCCAGGCGGCCTCCTCGACCTCCAGGGCCGGAACCGTTGCGGTTCGGCCGGCATTGTTCACCAGGATCGAGATCGGCCCCAGTTCCCCCTCTGCTTCCGCGCAGGCACCGGCAAGGGCGTGGGCCTGGGTGACGTCTGCGACGATGCCAATGGCGCGAAAGCCAATCTCCCGCAGTCGTTCGGCTTCCTCCGCGACCGGCGCGGCCCGGCGACCAATCAGAGCCACGGCAGCGCCGGCTTCCGCCAGCACACGAGCAAAATGACGGCCCAACTCGCCGCCGGCTCCGGTAACGAGAGCGACTTCTCCAGCAAGATCAAATGGTGACGGCATGGGTCCCCCTGGCAACCCGGTCCGTTGCGATCCAGCGGTACTATGCCCGATTGATGCCGTCCGACGACGAAAAAACGGCTACCCCGGAAAACGGAGACCCCGCTCTGGCCTCGGCACTGGCGGGGTCTCGCTTCGCTTGTCTGTCGCTGGGATCTAGCTGACCGGCTTGCCGCGGCGAGGAGAACCGCTCCGCGAAGAGCCAATCTCAGGTCCGGTCCGTCGCGGGCCGTAACCCCTCGGTATCCCAGGTTCTCAGTGTGAGAGCTGAGTGCTCAATCTGCTGTCGTAGCCAGATTGTCGCTGTTTATCGCCGGTGGAGTCATGTTTTTAGGCACCCTCCCTGGTTGGTGGACCGAGTCACCTTCCGCTGCCTCGCTGCCCCGACCCTCCCGAGATGAACTTGGAGCTCCGTTGGCGCGGCGCTGGAAGATCCAGGAAACCAGCCCTTGGAACGTGGCACCATCGCCGTGCTGAATCAAGCATTACGCAACAAATATGCGCATGTTGCGCAATATTTGTTCTCTTTATTGCGCCAGCGCTATTTGCGTCCCGCTTCTATCCCGCGTCGAATCAATTCCATCGCTTCCTCGGGCTCGGCCCAGCGCGCAAACTTGACCCACTTTCCCTTTTCCAGGTCCTTGTAATGCGTAAAGAAGTGCCGCACCTGCTCCCGCAGCACCTCGGGAAGATCGCGATACGAACCGACATTCGAGTAGAAAGGGTGCAGCTTGTCGACCGGCACAGCGATGATCTTCTCGTCGCCACCGGCTTCATCTTCCATCATCAGGCAGCCGACCGGGCGCGAGCGCACCACGGCGCCTGGGACGACCGGGGTCGGGCCCAACACCACGATGTCGAGGGGATCGCCATCGCCACCCAACGTATGCGGGATGAAGCCGTAATTCCCCGGGTAAAACATGGCGGTGTAGAGGAAACGGTCGACAAACATGGCGCCCGAATCCTTGTCGAGTTCATACTTCACCGGCGACCCGCCCAGCGGAATCTCGATGATTGCGTTAATATCGTAGGGCGGATTTTCGCCGATCTTGATCTTGCTGATATCCATGTGGAGTTTCCTGAGCGGATGACGCCACTTTGGCGCCCAATGCTGCAGTGCACATAAGGACTACCCGGTCGATTTCGCAACAGAAATCCGCCCGCGCGACAAAAAACCCCGCCCTGGCGTCGCCTGGGCGGGGTCAATTGTTAACAAAATCAATCAGTTGAGGACGTTATAGCCGCGACCAGCCATGCAGCGGCGATAAACGTCATTCTGGTTCTGAACACCGGTGACGGCGCCGCCGCCGAGGCCGAGCGCACCACCGGTGGCAGCGCCGAAGGCGGCCGCTTCGCCGGCGCCAACGCCACCCACCAAAGCGCCCGTGATGGCGCCAAGGGCAGCACCCGCCGCAGCACCACCCAGCGCGCCAACGGCGGCATCACCAACCGGGCTTACCTGGGCCGCATACTGCTCGCACTCGTACTTGTCCTGGTTGAACCTGGCCGAATCGACGCCCTTGGTGTCTACCATGGGTTGGCTGAAGCTGGAGCAGCCCGCCAACACCGCCGAGGCCAGGGCCAACGCCACGAAACGCTTCATCTGATTGTCCTTTCCTGTGTTTTTCCCCCGTGCGGCAGGGTCTGCCCCCGCCGTCCCCGGAGCGTCCGCGAAATTACACGGAGTATAACGCGGTTCCCGGTGCTCCCACCCAGTCAAATCTGAGTGATCTGGCGCACATTTGCAGCCGGAAACCGTCATCTCAGTAGACGCTGTAGCCACGCCCGCGCATGCAATTGTTGAGTACTTCCCGCTGGTTCTGATGACCGGTATAGGCGCCGCCAGCCAGGCCAATGACGCCGCCACCGATGGCGCCGATTGCCGCACCCTTGCCGACGCTGACGCCCTTGAAGGCAGCCCCGGTCAGGGCCCCGAGACCGGCGCCAACCGCAGCGCCACCCAAGGCACCCACGGCGGCATCCTGAACCGGGCTCACTTGGTTGGCATAGGCCTGACATTCCGCCAGGTCCTGCTGGTAATTCCGGGGCTGATACTGGGTCTGGTACTGGTTCGGATACTGGGGCTGATAAGGCTGATAGGTCTGCGCCTGGGCCGCGCCCGACACGGTCAATATCGCGAAGGCCAGAGCAATCCGCTGCAGAGCAATCCGTTTCATGGTGTGATCCCTTTCCCAACCTGTCCGAAACCGGCCGCGCCGTTCGGTATGACTGGCTATTTAGCGGCAGTCCGAAACCGGCGCAGTGACCTGCCGCACAGAATCCGGGCCGAAGGGATGCAAACCAGCCTGCGGCGTGAGCCACATCACGCCGCAGGGGACTTATCGGGCCTGTAACTCAGTCCCAGTGCGGTGTCAGGACCACCAGGAGCATGTCGATCCTGGTGCCGTCACGGGACAGCGGCAGCAGTGCCACCTCGTAGCGGATCAGGCGACCGGCATAGGGAATCTGCCGCTGATAGAGGCCTGGCAATCCGCTATCTGCCACTTCGGTGAAACTCTTGTGAGCAATCGCGTAATAGTCCGGCGAGAAGGCCTCATCGAGGTGTTTCCCGGTGCAATCGACACCGAAGAGTTCGACCTGCCGGGTCCCGTCCAGCCGGCACCAATAGCGTCGGGGATTGTCCTTGATATCGAACAGGCTGAGATCGCCCAGGGCGAACACCATCTCGGCCGGATCAAAATCGGCGCGGAGCGGTGCTGCCCGCCCCGCCCTCTTGCTCTCCCAGAGTGCGATCATGCGCTTGATCGTCGGATGTTCCGCCCTGGCTTCCAGTTCCCGGCTGTAAGATGCATCCATCCTTGCCACTTCCCCGCGGCCAGCGACGGCCCGCGGCAGCTGCGCGAAGCCAGGGACAGTATGAACCAAATGCGTATCCATCCGCCAGACAGTGCCGTTACGCGGTATTGACACGGCGGCTGCCCGCTTTAGACAGATGATGAGAATAGGTGTTGAAGGGAAAATTTGCCTTATGGCCAGATCGGCAACGACCGGCGGATGGACCAAGCCTGGCCATCAGCGCAAGGGCGGCGCACCCCGGACGGGCGGCAAATCGCCCACCGGCAAGTCGTCGATGACCCCGGCGCAGGTCTATGACCAGTTGCGACTGCGCATCGCGACCCGTGCCTATCCGCCAGGGGCAAAATTGAGCGAGTCCGACCTCGCCACCGAATTCGGCCTCAGCCGGACGCCCGTGCGGCAGGCGCTACAATTGCTGGAGGCAGGCGGCCTGGTCAAGATCCGCAATGGGGTCGGCGTCACGGTGACCGATCCGGATCGCACCGAAATCGACCAGGCCTATGCGCTGCGCTGCGAACTGGCCGCGATGATCGGCAAGCATTCGCCGCAACCGCTCGACAGGGACCAGCTGGCAGAACTGGAATCGATTCGCCTAGGGGTGATCGACCTGCTGCGTCAGAAGGAACCACCGATCGTCGAGCGGTTCGCCGAACTGTGCGAGCGCTTCCACAATGTCGTCAACCATGTGATCGGCGCGCGCATGCTGCGCAGCTTCATCGACACGCTCTACCACCAGACCGACCGCTTCTGGTACGGCTGGATGGAACGCGCCGACATTCGCATCGAGGTCACGCATTTTCTTCACGAGGTCGAGGAAACCCAGCGCGCCCTGGAGATCGAGGATTACCAGGCGGTCGGTTATATCCGCCGCAACCACATCACCATGATGCTGGCACGCATGGCCCAGGTTCGCGACACCGAAGCCAGGCCCTAACCCAGCCCGCCGGCGCCCGGCGCGACCCGCGCCAGATGGTTGTCCCATTGAATGCCGGCCTCGGTCATTTCCGCCAGTTCGAGACCCGAAATGCCGTTTCGGGAATCCACCGCCGCCAATAGCTGGCGGCCGTGACCACTGGTGAGGCGCATAGTCCCCGGCTTTGCGCCGGGCGCCACGCCACAGACATCGGGCAGGTCGACGCGGCCAATAAAGCGGCCGTCATCCACGGACCAGAACATTGCCACGCCACCGCGCGGCGCAGTGGCGGCGACAACGCGGCCAGCGGTGTCCGCCGCCACGCTGCCGATATAGCCATCCAGCCTGGGTTGCAGTTCCGGGGGAATAGGCAGGAAAGACAATGCGCCGCTGGCAGTGGCAATACCGACCAGCGGACGCCGGTCGGTCGCGGCGTCCTGGTCCTGCATCGCAAAGACGATGCCGCCATCCGTTAGGCCGGCTAGATGCCGGATCGACAGTGTTTCCCAATCATCATCCAGCACCCAGCGCCGCAGGACCTCGCCACTCTCGGCTTCGAGCAACACCAGGGATGAATCGATCGCATCCGGATCGTTGCGGTTGACGATGCCACCATGGGCGATTGCGAGAATGCCTGGTTCCGACCAAATCAATTCGTGGGGTTCGGTGCCCTGGCTGGGGAAGGTCCTCAGCAACGCCCCGCTTCTGGTGTCGTAGACCGCAATCAGGCCGTCCTGCGTCCGGTCGGCGCTCTGCGTGGCGAAGATCTCCCGGCCGTCGAGGCTGAAGACACCATGGCCGTCAAAGTGATGCCCGGATACGGCCTTGCAAGTCACTTGTGTCTTACCGGTCACCAGGTCGCAGACGGCGACATAGGTGCCCGGCTTTCGCGCCACCACCGCGCAAATACCGAGGTCTGCATGACCAATAATGTCATGCGCCCGGGCCGGCTGCGTTTGATGCCACAGTGGACGGCCATCGCCATCCAGCCCGATGGCTGCGAAGCCGCCGCCCACCCCACAACAAGCAAGATATGCCGGCGTCGACAATTCAGGAGCCATCGCCGTCCAGTTCATTGAAGCCCAGGGTGATGCCGATGACCGGCGGAACGTCCTGGCGCAACATGTCGCGCAGATGATTCACCCTGACCAGAAGTTCTGTTACAAGCGATCGCCGTGCCGGGTCGGAAACATCAGCCACCAGATCCTCGCCGGCACGATCGGCTGCCGCGATTGCCTCGGCAAAGGCTGCTGCCACCGCACCGTTGAGCTCGTCCGATGCGACCAGCGCCGCGAAGCCGCCTTCATCCAGGAAAGCTGCCTGCGCCGCGGCGAGGTTGAGGCGGATGTTGCGCAGCGAGCGGCCGGAGCGCCATTGCTCGGCTGCCTTCGGTTTTGCCGCTGCCAGCTCGCTTCCCAACGGGACCCCGATCTTCTGCTCCGCGACAATCTGGAGGAGGGTAAGCAGGTTGGTATAGAACTGCGTCGTCGCCTCGACGGGGCTTGCGGCAAAGGGCGCCGGGTTGACCGCCGCTTCTCGCCAGGCCGCAGCCGCTTCCGTGGCGATCGACTGCAGATTCGCGGCAATCGCAACTGAAAGCCAAGCCTCATGGCGCAGATTGTCGGTGTAGAGCAGACGCTCCAGCGCCGGAAGGCCCTGTACGGCCACACTGGCTTCGCCCAGGCGCTGCGGCGACATCGTCTTGGCCTCGCCGCCCGCCAGGAGCGACGACAATTGCTTGTCGATGATATTGCGGCGCTCCGGCCAATAGGAAAAGCGTTCGGCTCGCTGGGCATCGGCCAGCGGCCCGAAGCGAAACAACTGCGCCGCCGCCCAGGCATCGGCGAGATCGTTGAAGCCGGCCCTCAGCGCCTCGATATCGGGTGCATCCGGGTTCCCGCCCGCGCGCTGCGCCAAGTCGTGGAATTGATCTGCGGCAGCCTGCAAGCTTGCGAGCGCCGGCACCACGATGGCCTTCGCATAGCCGGTATTGAAAGCTCCGAAATCAGCGGCCGCGGCCGGATGCGCCATGCGCCCGACCATACCGATAGCCAGCATGGTGGCCAAAGTCTGGCGCCGCGAAATCTTGTCGAATTGATTGTCGGTCATCGCTTGCCATCACAGACTGGAAAGAAAGGATATCAGTGCCACACGTTCTTCGGCTGACAGGTCGACCACGCGGTCGCGTGCCGCCTGCGCCTCGCCACCATGCCAGAGGATCGCCTCCAGAAGGTTGCGTGCACGGCCGTCATGCAGCAGGGCCCCTTCGCCATTCTCGTCAAGCGCCCAGCGCAGACCCCAAAGCGGTGCCGTGCGCCACTCGGCTGCATCGGCGGCGCCCTCGGCGAGGAACTCGGCCAGCCCCGGCCCCATGTCATGCAGCAGCAGATCGCTATAAGGCGATATGCGGCGCAATGCGGTCGAACCCGCCGGCCAGGCCACCTCATAGCTCTCGCGATGGCAGGCCGTACAACCTGCTTTGCCGAAAATCGCCTTGCCGCGGGCGATGCTTGCCGGATCCGCGTCGTCAGTCGGATTGACGGGCGGCAGCACCGCCTCGGCAACAAATCGGTCCAGCACTTCCATCAGCAAGGGTGAGACCTCGAGATCGCCATATTGCGGCGAGGCGCCACTGGGCGCAGAGCGGCAGGCCGTCTGCGTGGCGCTGCATTCGCCATAGGGATCAGGGAAAAGTTCGCTCGACAGGCCAAGATCGGCCATGAAGGCATGGGCGTTCTGGCTCTTCATGTCAGGCTGAACTGCCTTCCAGCCGAACCGCCCCAATATGCTCTGCCCTTCATCAAGCAAGGACGGACGCCCTGAAATGCCGTCGCCGTCCTGGTCGTCCGGGTCAGCGCGGGACAGGATTTCGCCCGTCGGAATGGCGTCGATCGGTCCGATGCCGTGAATGGCTGGACCGATGCGCAGGCCGAATACGGTGTCGGGCGCCATTGCACCATAGCCAAGTGCCGAGACCACAGCGATCGGGCGCCTAAGCTGCACCACCTCGCCGTCCGACAGCGCCACCGTGCTCTCTTCCATCACCAGGTCCAGGCGACCTTCGGCGGGAACATTCGCAACGCTCGCTGTCTGGAATTGCACGCCATAGACCGGATCTGGACTGCCGTCGGCGCGGCCAAGGCGCAGCAGCAGCGAGGGCACGACACCCTGCACATCGATCAGTGCCTTGGGCCGCGCGCCGCCAGGATGGCAGGCAACGCAGGAGCGGGCGTTGAACAGTGGGCCAAGTCCGTCAGCCGCCTCGGTCGAGGATGGAGCCGACACCCAGATGCGCTCGAAGATCGATTGACCGAGCGTGTATTCCATGCGGCCGCGGCCATCTGCCGGCAGCACCGGGTCACGCATGACGGTCGCCTTGACATGGGCATCATGGCTCGCCGATGGCGACGATTGGCCCATCGCGGGCGGCGCGATCGGCGCGACAAGAAGCGCGATGGCAATCCATCCGTAGCGCAAGTTATGGCCTCTTGGGCGCCGTTAGCCGGGCGGGCCAGCCCGCCCGCCCGGCTAGATCATGACCAGATCGGTCATTACTGACCGACGGCAGACGGATTGTCGAGGCTGTCGGAGCCCTCCACCGCAATCGTGAGGTCGAGGGCGGCGACACCGGCCTCGACAGCGCGCGCCTGGGCAACCAGGGTTGCCACCACCTCTTCCAGGATGGCATTGCCCTTGGCATTGCCTTCGCCCAGCATCTGGTCATAGGCCATCTCGCCGCCATCGGCCGTCTCCTTCAGCACGGTCATGGCGCCGGTGGTCGCTTCCATGGCCGCCGTGATGCGTGCATCGACCGCAATGTCCTTCGCGGCGATCAACTCCTTGACGCTGGCACCCGAGACGGTGCCGCCATCCAGCTTTCGATAGCTGCCGTTGTAGACAGCGACCATGCCGGCCTGGTCGTAGTAGTGCGAATTGTGGGTGTTGTCGCTGAAGCAGTCATGCTCCTCCTCCGGATCATGCAGCATCAGGCCGAGCTTGGTGCGCTCGCCGGCGAGTTCGCCATAGGAGAGACTGCCGATACCCGTCAGGATGGCACCGATGCCGGCCCGCGCGTCAGCCTGGAGTCGCTTCCGGGCAGTTCCGTCCGCCTTCCAGACATCCTGCAATTGCTGCAGATCGTCGACCAACAGGTCGGTCGCCGCCACCAGATAGGCGGCGCGGCGGTCGCAATTGCCGTTGGTGCAGGCAGCCGGGTCAAAATCGCTGGCCGGGCGCTTTCCGGCACCCGGACCGGTACCGTTGAGATCCTGGCCCCAAAGCAGGAACTCGATAGCGTGATAGCCGATGGCGACATTCGCCTCGTTGTCGCCCACTTCCTGCAATGATTGCAGCAGTTCCTTGGTGATATCGGCGGCGTCGACCTTTTCGGCACCAATCTGTAGTTCGTGATTGGCGATCACGTTCAGCGTGTAATAGGGATTGCTGTCGGAACCCTCCCCATAGGAAGCGTCGACATAGTCGATCAGCCCTTCGTCGAGGGGCCAGGCATTGACCAGGCCTTCAAGTTCATCGACTTCGGGATTGCCGAAGCGATAGACCTCGGTCTGCTGGTAGTGGGGCCTAGCGGCGCGCCACGCGGTCCTGGCCGCCTCGAGATTTGCGTCTGTCGGCTGGGCCACCAATTGGGCAACCGCAGCACGGAGTGCTGCGGCCTGGGTAATGGCATCGCCATACATCGCCTCGGCGATATCTGCATAGTTCTGCAGGATTTCGGCTTCCGTGGCAGCCATTGCCGGGCCGTTCGCCGTGACCAGGGCGGCGGCGGCAGCCCCTGCCAGAATCATCTGTCGCATGTGTATCGCGCCTCATAACCGGGAATTGTCGGACGGCATTCGCTTGGCCGGAACCAAGATCGATTACCCACCCGACAGTCCTAACCTAGAGTTTTCGCGATTGCAACTTACTCGCATTGACAGGCGTCAAAATCGGGGCGGACAACGCCATACCTTACCGGGATGCTGCCTCCGAGGTCAGGCGGCCTGGGCTTCCTTGGCTTGGGCGGTAGTCATGCGCTCGATCTCGCCCCAGGCCTGACGCACGGCCTGATCGGCCTCGGCGTTGCTTTCCTTGCGCATGTACTCGCGGAGGCCCCGGTGGAAGGCCCGAATGTTGCGATCGACGGCGATCTTGTTCCGGCGCAGGAAATCCCGTCGGAACAGGATGCGCTTGATGAGGTCGAGTGACATGTCCTCGTCGGGCACCGAACTGACGATGGCAAAGGCGGCGCTTACCATGGCAAAGCGCTGCGCTGATTCGTTCTGCAGGTCGTACAGGGCTTCCAGATGGAACGCCTCCTGCTTGGCTTCCTTCTCGGCGATCAGGGCGGCACCGTCGCCACCTTCCCGCCCGAGCCGTTCGTTGTATTCGAATTCAAGCGCCATCACGGCCTGTTCGGCCCGTTTCACTTCCTCATAGGCGAGATCGAGTTCGGCCTTGGCTTCTTCGATCAGGTGATGACGGCGAATGGCCATCGGCGCAAGTCCATGCCACAGGCGCCCGGGGTACGGGCGCGATCGGGGCAGCATGGCGCAACCCCGTTAACCAGCGGTTAAGCCGCTGAAATGGGATCAATATCCTTTGTCGCGGTCGACCTCGTTGCGCAACTTCTCGCCGGCCATGGCGCGGCGGAAGTTGGCCAAGATATCCTCGGCGCCGGTACCGGCCCGGGTGATGGCGGCGACGTGGGGCGAGATGGTTATCGCCGGGTGACGCCAGAAGGGGTGCTCGTCCGGCAAGGGTTCGGTACGAAAGACATCGAGCACGGCGCGGCCGATCCGGCCATCGGCGAGCGCGGCCAGCAGGTCGGCTTCATTCAGATGGGCTCCCCGCGCCGCATTGACCAGCAGGGCGCCCATCCTGCAATGCCGGAACAGATCGGCACAAAGGATATTCTCGGTCTCGGCTGTCAAAGGCAGCAGGCAAACCACGACATCAAGGTCGGCGCAGAAATTGGGCAATGCCGCCGCCCCGACAAACAAATCGACCCCGTCCGGCACGTCCTTCTGCGTGCGGCTCCATCCGCGCACGTGAAAACCGATTGTCGCCAGCTTGGCGGCAGCATCGCCGCCCAGCGTCCCCAGTCCCAGGATCCCGACCGTCAAGTCACGCGGAAAGCGCGGCGTTGTCTCCAGCCAGCGCCGCTCCCGTTGCGCCGCCCGTAGGGCGGGCCCGCCGCGCAATTCATCCATGACATGGTAGACGATGAACTCGGACATGCTTTCGGTCAGGCCGCGATCGACCATTCGGGCGATCGGAACATCCGGCGGCAGACCCGAAGACCGCAACAGGTGGTTGACGCCGGCCCAGGTGGATTGAATCGCCTTCAATCGCGGAAAAATACTCAAATCCCCTGGCGCCCGCCCGCCGACGATCACGAAGTCGATGTCGTCTGCCGCGCCCCAATCGGGCCAATCCCGGATATCGAGACCCGGGTCAAGTGACAGCAGCGATTGGCGCCACTGCGCCGCCTCATCCGCCTCTGCTGCATAGAGTATCGCCATCGCTTCGATCCAGTCTGCCGGCAATTCCGCGCGTCTTGACACGCCCGGCGCATCTCGGGCATGGCCATCTGCTATATCCGGACCGGCTGGCCCCAGATCGCAGCCGTGTCATAGCAGCCAAAGGAAGCAAGCAATGTCAACCGGGCCAGCAATTGCCGAAGGTTCTGCCGCCAAACAGGGAACCGATTGGCAGCCGATGCGACTGCCCAAGGTTGATTATGGCCAGGGCTGCTATGTCTTCGACACCGAGGGCAAGCGTTATATCGACGGCTCTTCCGGCCCGGCGGTCTACTCGCTCGGCCATGCGCATCCCGAGGTGAACGAGGCGATCAAGCGCCAGCTCGACCGCATCGCCCATGGCTACCGCTATACCTTCACCAGCGATCCGCTGGAGGAGATGACCGAGATGGTGGCGAATTTCTGCGGCGGCGGCCTGCGCAACATGACCTTTGTCTCGAGCGGGTCCGAGGCGATCGAGTCCTGCATCAAGATTGCATTGCAGTACCAGACCTCGATCGGCCAGCGCAGCCGGCGCCTGTTCATCTCGCGCGAGCGTTCCTGGCATGGCAACACGATGGGCGCGACATCGATCTCGGGGTTCCAGGCCCGGCGCGAGGCATTCGAAGGGGCGCTGATGCCGAGCCACCTGCTGTCTCCGGCCAATGCCTACCGGCCACCGGCCGGCTATCTGGCCGGGAGCGGCGGCCGGATCGACCCGGTCGCAGTCGGCGAGTACTGCGCCCAGGAGCTGGAGCGCAAGATCGAGGAACTTGGAGCGGACAAGGTCGCAGCCTTCGTGTTCGAACCTGTGGTCGGCGCTGCCGGTGGCTGCGTGCCGGCACCGCCGGGCTATGCCAAGCGTATCCGGGAAATCTGCGACCGCTATGGCGTGCTGATGATCGCCGACGAAGTCATGTGCGGGGCCGGGCGGACCGGTACCTGGCGGGCATTGGAACATGACGGCGTAGAGCCCGATATCATGTCGGCCGCCAAGGGACTAGCTGCAGGCTATGTACCGCTGGGCGTTGCCATCTATCACCAGCGCCTGAAGGCGCCGATGTTCGAGAAATACGGCGGACTGCTGACCGGACACACTTTCACCGGCCATACCCTGGCCTGCGCCGCCGGCGTTGCGGTGCAGAAGATCATTCTGCGCGACCGGCTGCTCGACAAGGTCCGCGAGGACGGGCGCTATTTGGAAAGTCGGATGCGAGCGGCTCTGGGCGAGCATCCGCATGTCGGCGACATCCGCGGCCGCGGATTTTTCTGGGCGATTGAACTGGTCGAGGACCGCGGCAGCAAGAGACCCTTCGCGGCCAGCCTTGCCATGTATCAGCGCCTGCGCGACCGCTGCTTCCTCAATGGCCTGATCTGCTATCCGGTCGGCGGCAATGTCGACGGTCACAGCGGGGATATCGCCATCATCTCGCCCCCGTACATAGCGAGCCGACCGCAGATCGACGAGATTGTCGACATCCTGAAGGTCAGCCTGGATCAGGTGCTTGCGGAGATCCTGTGATGCAAAGCTTCGAAGCGTTGATGGAACGGCTGATCTTCTGGTCGCGCTGGCTGCTGCTGCCCTTCTATCTCGGCCTTTGTCTCGCCCTTGTCGCCTACTTCGTCAGCTTTGCCGGCGAGTTGGTCAGCGTGTTCCAGAACATCGGGGTCTGGAGCAAGAACGACATGCTGCTGTCGGTGCTGAAGCTGGTCGACGCAGTGCTGGTCGCCAGCCTCGTCGTGATGGTCGTTATCTCTGGCTACGAGAACATGATTTCGCGCCTCGATATCGACGCCGAGCGCCATGGCATTTCCTGGCTCGGCAAGCTCGACACCGGAACGCTCAAGGTCAAGGTGGCGGCCTCCATCGTCGCAATTTCTTCCATCCACCTGTTGCAGGCCTTCCTGAATGTCCAGTCTCTCAGCAACGAAAACCTGATGTGGCTGGTGATCATTCACTTGACCTTCGTAGCATCGGCTATGCTGCTCGCCTTCCTTGACAGGATGGCCGCTGCCAAGGGCAACTGAACGCCAAATCCCAAGTCCAGGGATCAATCGATACTTCTGCACACTATGGTGCAGGTGGATTCATCCAAATTAAAGGGAAGCGATGCTAAGGTCTGCTTGTCACCGCCACGGAACCGAAACGCGGTGGCATGGAGTTCCACAGATCATCTCGACCCCCATTTGAGCCCTCGGGCCGGCGTCATCCCCCATGACGTCGGCCCTTTTCCTTGCCGCAACGCAGCACGCGCAAGCTTTGCATTCCGGCGAAACTTTGGCCCTATACTGTCGCCATGCAGCCGGCGACCGAGTCCGCCCAGCCACTGATCCGCACCGCCCGCGCCAGCGATGCCGGCGGCATTGCCCGGGTTCATGTCGAAAGCTGGGTCGACGCCTATGCCGGGCTGTTGCCGGACGCGCATCTCATCCGCTTGCGACCCCAAGCCCAAATCGCCAGTTGGGATCGCCGTCTTGCCAGCCTCGCCGGCCGCGCTGGCACATTGGTGGCGGCAAGCGAAGACGAGATCGTCGGCTTTGCCCATTTCGGCATGAGCCGCGACACCCAGGGCCACGAGGAATCGGCCGGCGAGGTCTTCATGCTCTATGTCGCCACAGATTGGCGCGACCAGGGGATCGGCCGAAGCTTGCTGCGGCACGGGTTTGCCGCTCTGCAACTGGGTGGCGCCAGCGGCGCCGAAGTCTGGTGCCTCGCTGAAAATCGGGCGGCAATCGGATTCTACCAGCGACTCGGCGGCAGAAGGCTGCCGGTTGCGCGGCTGGAGCGCGTCGGCGGCGCCGACTTCCCGGTGATCGGGTATCATTGGGAACTCCCGGCACTGCAATAGGAATAGGCTTGGTTTCTCTATTAAGAGATAATATTCTCTTTTAATGGAAACACCCGATCCCCTCTCCCAGCTGATTGCCACCCGCATCAGCGCAAGGCGGCGAAGCCTTGGCCTCTCTCTCGACGAACTATCGCTACGGAGTGGTGTCAGCCGCGCCATGATATCGCGCATCGAGCGCGGCGAGGTGCATGCCAGCGCGGTCATCCTGGACAATCTCTGCGCCGGGCTCGGCCTCAGTCTGTCGGGCCTCTTCGCCAGGGACAACGCTACGCCTTTGCTACGCGCTGCCGACCAGCCGGTCTGGCAGGACCCCGCCACCGGCTATCTGCGTCGCGAGGTGGCCCCCGCCGGCACCGGATCGCCAGTCCGCATTGTCGAAATCGATTTCCCTGCCGGTGCCGAGGTACGCTTCGAGAAGAGCCGGCACCGCATCATCGAACAGCATGTCTGGATGCTACAGGGCGAGATCGAAATCGAGATGGCCGGCGAAACATTTTCGCTGAAGTCCGGCGATTGCCTCCACATGCGCCTGGGCGAGGGCAACTCCTTCCGCAATCTCAGCGGCAAGAAGGCGCGCTATGCCGTCATCCTTACCCTGGAAACACTGCCATGACCGAGTATGTCATTCGCCTGCTGCGAAGCGATGAGGCACCGGCCTATCGCGATGCCCTCATCGATCTGCTGGTCGATGCGGTGGAGGGGGGCGCCTCGGTCAATTTCGTGTGGCCCATGACGCGGGAGAAGTCGGCACGATGGTGGGACCGGGCACTCGGCGACATTGCCACGGGCGAGCGGCGCATCTTCGTCGCCGAGCGGAACGGCGGCGTCGACGGCACCGTGCAGCTCATCCTGGCGCCGCAGGAGAACCAGCCGCATCGCGCGGATATTGCCAAGATGCTGGTGCACCGCCGCGCCCGCCGTCAGGGTCTCGGCAAAGCCTTGCTGGACGCCGCCGAGAGCCACGCGCGGGAAATCGGCCGCACCCTCCTTACCCTCGACACCGAAAGCGGCAGCGACGGCGAGAGGTTTTATGCCCGCATGGGCTGGATCAAGTTCGGCGAGGTGCCGAGTTATGCCCGCCATGCCGACGATCCCGTGCCGGTACCGGCCAGCTTTTTCTATAAGGTGCTGTAGTCGACATCAGTCGTCCGGGACGAGCCCGCCCTCGGCCGCAAGGTCGCGGTCGTATTTGGCGCCGTCAAAGGCGTTGGCCGCCGATTGCAGCATGGTCCCCATGCTGGGCAGGGACCTGCGATCCACCTGCGCTGCGGGATCCCACAGTTTCGAGCGCGAGAATGCCTGCGAGCAATGCACATAGGCACTCTCGACGGTGATAATGATGACAGAGCGCGGCACCTTGCCGTTCGCATCGGCAAAGCTCTCGCACAGCGCGGTATCGTCCGAAACCCTGGCCCGGCCGTTGACGCGCATGGTCTCGCCACAGCCCGGCACCAGGAACAGCATGGCAATGCGGCCGTCGCTCACGATGTTGCTGAGCGTATCGACGCGGTTGTTGCCGCTGCGGTCCGGCAGCATCAGGGTCTTCGGGTCGACCACACGCACGAAACCGGGCGGGCCGCCGCGCGGCGAGCAATCCAACCCCTCCTCCCCTGCCGTTGCGATGACCACGAAGGGCGACGCCCTGATCATGTCGGCATAGGGTTCGGTCAGAAACGGCACTTCCTTGCTGAGTGACGTCGGCAACGCCGGACCGTAGAGCGCCCGCAGCGAGTCCGGATTCAGGAAATTCGACTGGTCGTTCATGCCCTTCCCCTCAAAGAAAAACGCCCGATCCTATCGGACCGGGCGTCTGCTTGGCCAGTTGTCAGATGCTATGTATCAGCCGATCGCTAGGCCTCGACGGATTCCACCGTTTCTTCCCGCGGGTTGGACTTTGATTCCACGATGTCGAAGGTCAGCTTCTTCGCCGTCGGGTCGAAATCTACCCGAACCGTACCGCCCTTCTCCAGGCGGCCGAACAGCAATTCTTCCGCGAGCGGCTTTTTGACATGCTCCTGGATCGTGCGGGCCAGCGGCCGCGCGCCATAAAGCGGGTCGAAGCCGATCTCGGCCAGATGTTTGCGCGCCGCGTCGCTGAGCTCGATCGAGACATGGCGGTCGGCGAGCTGGGCTTCCAGCTGCATCACGAACTTGTCGACCACCTGGGCCACGATCTCCGCCGGCAGGTTCGAGAACGGAATGATCGCATCCAGCCGGTTGCGGAATTCCGGTGCGAACAGCCGCTCGATCTCGGCCTGGTCCTCGCCTTCGCGCTTCTCGCGGGCAAAGCCTATCGCCGCCTTGGCCATCTGCGAGGCGCCGGCATTGGTGGTCATGATCAGGATGACATTGCGGAAATCGACCGACTTGCCGTTGTGATCGGTCAGCTTGCCGTGGTCCATCACCTGCAGCAGGATATTGTAGAGGTCCGGATGCGCCTTTTCGATCTCGTCCAGCAGCAATACCGCATGCGGATGCTGGTCGATCGCATCGGTCAGCAGGCCGCCCTGGTCGAAACCGACATAACCCGGCGGGGCACCGATGAGGCGCGACACCGTGTGCCGCTCCATGTATTCCGACATGTCGAAGCGCACCATCTCGATACCCAGCACGCGAGCCAGCTGCTTGGCAACCTCGGTCTTGCCGACGCCGGTCGGGCCGGAGAAGAGATAGGAGCCGATCGGTTTCTCTGGCTCGCGCAGGCCGGCGCGCGCCAGCTTGATCGCGGCGCAGAGTGCATCGATCGCCTGGTCCTGGCCGAAGACCATGGTCTTCAGGTCCCGCTCCAGTGTCTTCAGCGCGGCCTTGTCGTCCTTCGACACCGTCTTCGGCGGGATGCGGGCAATGGTGGCAACCGTCGCCTCGACATCCTTCACCGTGATGGTCTTCTTGCGCTTGGACTCGGGAAGCAGCATCTGGGCCGCCCCGACCTCGTCGATGATGTCGATCGCCTTGTCCGGCAGCTTGCGGTCGCCGATATAGCGTGAGGAGAGTTCCACCGCGGCGCGGATGGCTTCCGCCGTGTAGCGCACACTGTGGTGCTTCTCGTAATATGGCTTCAGGCCGCGCAGGATCTTGACCGCATCCTCGAGCGAGGGTTCGTTGACATCGATCTTCTGGAAGCGGCGGACCAGCGCCCTATCCTTCTCGAAATGCTGGCGGTATTCCTTGTAGGTGGTCGAGCCGATGCAGCGCAGCGAGCCGGATTGCAGCGCCGGCTTCAACAGGTTCGACGCATCCATCGAGCCGCCGGAGGTGGCGCCAGCGCCGATCACCGTATGAATTTCGTCGATGAATAGGATGGCGCCGTCGAGATTTTCGAGTTCCTTGACCACGGCCTTGAGGCGTTCCTCGAAATCGCCGCGATAGCGCGTGCCGGCCAGCAAGGCGCCCATGTCGAGCGAGAAAATGGTGGCGTTCTTGAGGACATCCGGGACGTCGCCCTTGACGATGCGGCGCGCGAGGCCCTCGGCGATGGCCGTCTTGCCGACCCCCGGATCACCGACATAGAGCGGGTTGTTCTTGGTGCGGCGGCACAGCACCTGGATCGTGCGCGAGACTTCGGATTCGCGGCCGATCAACGGGTCGATCTTGCCGTTCTGGGCCTTCTGATTGAGGTTGACGCAATAGGCTTCCAGCGCCTCCGTGCCGGATCTCGCCTGCGCCTCGGCCTCCTCGCCCTTTTCGGCGGTACCACGCACGCGCTTCGGCTCGGCCCGGCCCGGTACCTTGGCAATGCCATGGCTGATGTAGTTGACGGCGTCGAGGCGCGTCATCTCCTGCTCCTGCAGGAAATAGACGGCGTGGCTCTCGCGCTCGGAGAACAGTGCCACCAGGATGTTGGCGCCGGTTACTTCCTCGCGCCCGGATGATTGCACGTGAATGGCAGCGCGCTGCACGACACGCTGAAATCCGGCGGTCGGTTTCGCTTCGGTCTGCTGCTTGCCGATAATGTTGGCAAGCTGATTGTCGACATAATCCATCAGGTCGCGCCGCAGGCGGTCGATATCGACGCTGCAGGCGCGCATTACCGCGATGGCATCCTGGTCCTCGGTCAATGCCAGCAGCAGATGCTCGAGCGTCGCGTAATCGTGTCGCCGCTCGCTCGCATAGGCAAGCGCCCGGTGCAGGGTCTGTTCTAGATTGGGCGACAGCATGGGCCGGGGCATCCTTCCTTTACTGGCGAACAATCGGCATCGGTACGCCGACGACGATGATAACCTGTGTTAACAGACATGGGCGTCATTGCAGTTAAAGCAAGATGCGCGCCACGCTGATCTGCCATACCGCCCTATTCTTTCTCCATCGTGCATTGCAGCGGATGCTGGTGACGGCGGGCGAAATCGATCACCTGGGAAACCTTGGTCTCGGCCACTTCGTAGGTATAGACGCCGCATACCCCGACGCCGCGGTGGTGGACATGCAGCATGATTTCGGTCGCGGCTTCGCGGCTCTTGTTGAAAAAGCGCTCAAGCACATGGACGACGAATTCCATCGGTGTGTAGTCGTCGTTCAACAACAGGACCCGGTACATGGACGGCTTCTTGGTCTTGGGCCGGACCTTGACGACGGTGCCGACCCCGGGCCGCCCGCCGGGGCCACCATCCTTGCCATTGTCGTCATCACCGGCGGCGTGGACGGATGCCGGATCAACGGAATGCGGCGGGATCGAAACCTCGGTCAGCAAGGCGGAAGACTCCAAAAGCAGCGATACGCAGCGCCTATCATATTGGATGCCCAAGCGAAATTGAAAGAGGCCAATAGCGCCGGCCAAGCTTGTCCAGGTCACTGGCATTCCATCGCCAGTGCAATCTACCGGTCAGTCCTGCCCGGCAGAGCGGGAATTGCCCGGCGACAATGAGCTTATCTGCGGAAGGGTTATCGTCCGATTAAGGCGAAGCGACCGGTCCGACGGCCACCATCCGCCGGCATCTCACAAACCCGACCGGCCGATGCCGTCACGTTGCACTGTAATGACGAAATCGCCGCGATAGTCGCTGTCGCGCCCCTTGCCCCCATCGGCTTTCTCGATATAGGGAACGGGCCGCGGCGGCTTGTAGGGCAGTCCCGTTGCATCCCGCTTGAGCAGAAAATCGAGGAACTGAATCCGCGTCAGCGGTGTCGCACTCGAGCGCTCGGCCCAGGCATTGAAGTGGAACTTCCCGGCTTCGCAGCCGGCCACCAGCCAGTAAAAATCCTGTGAGTGAAGCCGCATGCCGCTTTGTTCGGTCGAGGCATAGCCCGATTTCCGCAACAACTCGACGAGTTCCGCCCATTCAGCAGCCGTCAGGGACGTCTGCGACTTGCGGAAGTTCCAGGGGCCGAACAGGCCTTCCAGCGAGTCAAAGCTGAGGCCGAGCAAATTGCCGCTGGTGCCGCGAGCCCGCGCCGTCATGAGTGGGTTGGGTCCGCCCAACAGGTCATAGGCGCGGACATGGTCATAGAATTGCGCATTGTAGACCAGGCGCAATTGGTCCGGCCCACCGCTGGCACAGGAATTGCGTATATCCGCTGCATCTAAATAGCTGTACCAGGTGAATTTACGCTCGACCGGGTTATCGATGCCGAGCCCGGCCCCCTGATTGCCTGCCGGCTGATAGGCGCAGGCTGCAAGGCCGAACGCGAGACCCGCCATAGCGAGCCCCGCACGAGCCCCTTTCATCGATTGGCGGACGCCATTCGCAGATGCGGCGAGGAATCTGAACATGACCGTTGAACCACCTGATTCATTGAGCACTTTTGGACAGTTTACCAGAAATTAGGGCCTCGCAAGCTATAGACAGGATTCTCTGCTTAACGTAGAATCGGTCACGAAATTGCCCAAATCTTTTCACCAGTTAAGGGGGAAAAGCCCGATGTCGTGGTCAGCGGCCGCCAGGCCGAGGCAGATTCTGCCGCAATTGAGCCTCCCCTATCGGGTAACCGCCCTGCTTGTCCTGCTCGCCCTGGCAATCGTCACAGGTCAACCCCGGTCAGCCGAGGCCAAGCCCGTGGCCGCCTCTATCGTGATCGATGCCGAAACCGGCGAGGTGCTGTCGCGTTCCAACGCCGACACCGTGACCTATCCGGCCTCGCTGACAAAGATGATGACCCTCTACATGCTGTTCGATGCGATCGACGCCGGCAAGGTCAAGATTACCGACAAGATCAAGTTCTCGGCCAATGCCGCCGGCGAACCTGCCACCAACCTGGCATCGAAGCCGGGCCAGACCATCGATGTGGAAACCGCGATCCTCGCCCTTGTCATCCGTTCGGCCAATGACGTGGCGACGGCGGTCGGCGAGCATCTTGCCGGCAGCGAAAGGGAATTCGCCCGCCAGATGACGGCCAAGGCCCACGCCCTCGGCATGAAGAACACAACCTTCCGCAACGCGCATGGCCTGCCCAATTCCAGTCAGCGCACGACCGCGCGGGACATGGCGGTGCTTGGCGTTGCCCTGTTGCGCGATCACCCCGACTATTACGGCTATTTCAGCCGAACAAAATTCTCGTATCGCGGCGTCACCTACGCGACGCATAACCGCGTCCTGCGCAAGCTGAACGGCGCCGACGGCATGAAGACCGGCTACATTCGCGCTTCGGGTTTCAACCTGGTTACCTCGGCCTATCGTGACGGCCGCCGGCTGGTGGGTGTTGTTCTCGGCGGCAACAGCGCCGCAAGCCGCGACAAGAAAATGGTCGATTTGATGACCAAGGCCTTCAAGATCAGGAAAGGCAATGGCGAAGTGCTGGTGGCGAAGGCACCCGGTTCTGCAGTTCCCGCGAAGGCGATCGCCCTGGCCGCCGCTGAGCCCGGGACCAGCGCGGCTGACGACACCCCGGTGGCCTCGACAGCAAAATACGATGATTCGCGTGCGGTCGCTGCCCTCCTGCCGGTGGTGAAACCCGTTACCCAGGCGGATCTCGACGATCTCGACACGGCGACCACCCTTGCCGCGATGTCGAGTGTCGCCCTGGCGCCGGCATCCGGCGCCCGGATCGACGAGCAGTCGGTTGCCAATGTCTGGGATGGCAGTAACCGGATCTTCGGCGTCCAGGTCGGTGCGTACTCCAAATACAGCCCAGCGCAGAAGGCGGCGCAAAAGGCTGCGGCTGCCGTGCCAGACATCCTGGCCGACGCGCGCATCGTGATCGATCAGAGCAAGACCGGTAATGGCGGCTCGCTCTACCGCTCGCGCGTCTTCGGCCTGACCAAGGAAGCCGCCGAGGACGCCTGCATCGCCCTCAAGAAACAGCGGACCGATTGCCTGGTCATCCAGGGCGACAGCAACGTCGCGCAGTATCTCCAATAGCACCCAAGCTTCATCGCGACGGCGAAGAAAAAGGGGCGGTCCTGCCGGACCGCCCCTTCGGCATTGCAGGCCCCCTGTACCGCCTCAGGGCAAGGTATAGGCGGTCTTGACCATCGTGTAGAATTCGGCCGCATAGCGGCCCTGCTCGCGCGGGCCGTAGCTCGATCCCTTGCGACCACCGAAGGGAACATGGAAATCGACGCCCGCCGTCGGCAGATTGACCATGACCATGCCGGCCTCGGCATTGCGCTTGAAATGATGTGCGTGCTTGAGGCTGCTGGTGCAGATACCCGATGAGAGGCCGAATGGCGTGTCGTTGGCGACCGCCAATGCCTCATCGTAGTTCTTCACCCGGATGACGCTGGCGACCGGCCCGAAGATCTCCTCGCGCGAGATGCGCATCTCGTTGGTGGCCTCGGTGAAGAGTGCCGGCTGCAGGTAGAAGCCGGGAGTCTCGCGATTGAGCCGCTCGCCGCCGAAGACCAGTCTGGCGCCCTCCTTGCGACCGATGTCGATATAGCTCTCGTCCTGGGCCAGCTGGTTGCCGTCTACCACCGGGCCGATATGCGTACCAGCCTTCAAGGCGTCGTCGACGACGAGGGATTTAAGCCGGTCGGTCAGGGCGCCGACGAATTTGTCATGGATGCCTTCGGTGACAACCAGGCGCGAGGAGGCCGTGCAGCGCTGGCCGGTGGAAAAGAAGGCGCCGTTGGCGCAGGCCTCGACCGCAGTGGCAAGATCGGCATCATCCAGGACCACCATCGGGTTCTTGCCGCCCATCTCGAGCTGGAACTTGCGGTTGTGCTCGATCGAAGCGGCCGCAACACGCTTGCCCGTCGCGGTCGAACCGGTGAAGGTGATGGCGGCAAGATCAGGACTGTCGAGCATCGCCTGCCCCACCACCGAGCCCTTGCCCATGACGAGGTTGAGGACGCCCTTCGGCAGGCCGGCGCGGTTGAGGATGTCGACGATGGCCCATGACGAGCCAGGCACCAGATCAGCCGGCTTGAACACCACCGTGTTGCCGTAGGCCAGCGCCGGGGCGATCTTCCAGGCGGGGATGGCGATGGGGAAATTCCACGGCGTGATGACGCCGACGACGCCGACGCCCTCGCGCGTTACGTCGACGGTGATTCCCGGCCGTACGCTGGGCAGCGTCTCGCCGGCCAGGCGCAGTACTTCACCGGCGAAGAAATCGAAGATCTGCGCCGCTCGGATGGTTTCGCCGATGCCCTCGGCCAGGGTCTTGCCTTCTTCCTGCGACAGCAGGCGGCCGAGTTCGTCCTTGCGTGCCAGGATTTCGTCCGATGCCTTGCGCAGGATGCCGTGACGTTCCAGCGGCCCGGACCGCGACCAGGCCGGAAAGGCAGCCTTGGCAGCGGCGATGGCGCGTTTCACATCATCGGAAGTTGCGCGGGCGTATTGGCCGACGATGTCATTGGTATTGGACGGATTGATATTGGGAATCGCCTCGCCGTCGACCCACTCGCCGGCAATCAGATTCTTGTGCAGCTCAGGCATTTTGCGCAGTTCTTTCCATAGCTTACCGGCACGCGACACAGCTGCCGCGCGCTTCCATCAGGGCCGCAATAGTACGATAAATACGCGCTGTGTCGACCCAGAACATCGACACAAGCAGCATGGCTCAGCGGACCCTGTTCGGCGTCGGCAAACTTCCTCCTAAGGCAGCTCAACATTGCTTCATCAACCTGCGGGCTTCACACTCCATCGTCTGCATGGACTTGTGCACGCTTCTCTTCGCTCCGTGAAAGGCGGCACTCCGGGGATCGGGTTTTGCGACGTGCCCGATCTCCGACATCGCAGCCATGGCGGCGGGAATGTCCGCCTGCGCGCGTGCAGCGACGGCACCCAGCATGGCAGCACCGAGGAGCACCGGCTCCGGGCTGGTCGGCAGAGCGATATCGATGCCGGTCGCGTCCGCCATGATGCGGCGGACCAGCGGCGAGTGGCTGGCACCCCCGCTCATCACCACCATGTCGGGCGCCACGCCCTGCCCCTTGAGCGCATCCAGGACATCGCAGAAGCCATAGGCAAGCCCGCACAGGCCGGCAACGAACAGCCGCGCCAAATTGTCGACATCCTCTTCAAGGCCAAGGCCGACCACAACGGCCCGCGCGTCCGGATCGGCGAAGGGTGACCGGTTGCCAAGATATTCCGGCAGCACATGGAGATCGCGCGCCAGCAATGCCGGATTACCTCCGGCAAGATTTACGACGCGGCCTTCCAGGAACTCCAGCACGGGCTGCCCCGACGCCTCGCGCATTGCCTGGTCGAAAGCTGGATGCGCGCGCACGAGATGATCGATCGCGGCACCGGCCGCCGATTGGCCACCCTCGTTGAGCCAGTAGCCCGGTATCATGGCCGAGTAATAGGGGCCCCAGACACCAGATACAAAACTGGGCTGCTCTGTCGTCGCCATGATGCAGGCGGAGGTCCCCATGATATAGCCCAGGCGCCGCGCTACGACGACGGGTGTGTCGCCATGGCGGCCGCCCACGGAACCGATGCCGCCGGCATGAGCGTCGATCAGCGCGGCGCCGACGGGTATGCCGGGTCGCAAGCCCAGATCCGCTGCCGCCTGCAGGCTCAAGCCCTCTCCCAGCGCCGCGCCGGGCGCGACGATCGTTTCGCCGATCCTTGCCGCACCATCCGCCAGCAGTTCTCCAAGGCCGATCCGCTCGAAATAGGCGCGGCTCCAGCGCCGCTCGTGCGCCAGATAGGTCCATTTGCAGGTAACAGTGCAGGCCGAGCGGGCGACGGCACCCGTCGCCCGATAGGTCAGGTAATCGGGCAGGTCGAAAAAATGTCCGGCCGCGGCAAAACTCTTCGCCAAATGCTTCTTCAGCCAGAGCAGTTTCGGCGTCTGCATTTCCGGCGAAATGGTGCCGCCGACATAGCGCAGCACCTCCTCGCCGGTTTCGGTGATCTGCCGCGCCTCTGCACTCGCCCTGTGATCCATCCAGACAATGACGTTGCGGGCAGGGTCGCCACTTGGGCTAACCGAAACCGGCATCCCCGCCCGGTCGACGGCAACCAGCGAGCAGGTGGCATCGAAGCCAATTCCCGCCACGGCATCGGCCGCGACGCCGGATTCCGCCAGTGTCGCGCGCGTGGCGGCGATGCAGGCCCGCCAGATGTCCTCCGCCGACTGCTCCACAACACCCCCGGTCTCGTGCCAGATGCGGATCGGGTGCCTGGCCGTGCCGAGCAGCCGACCCGCTGCGTCAAAGGCGCCTGCGCGGGCGCTGCCCGTGCCCACATCTATGCCGATGAAAACCCTGCCCATGTCACCCCCGAGGGAATTTCTTGAGAATGTAGCAGCCACGAACGGCGTCGTCAGCGCGAACGCGCATGTCTCGGCAGGTGGCACAGCATCGGATATGCTGATCCTCCGGCAGACGAGTCGGATCGGGGTGCCGCGGTTGCCGCCGCGGCCGGGGCAAGTCGGGGAAAGCTGGCGATGAAGCAGATCGAGATTCGACTGGCCGTCGTCCTCTATGGCGGTGTTTCGCTGGCCGTCTACATCCACGGCGTCACCCGCGAACTGCTGAACCTGATCCGTGCCTCGCGCCAGTTCCATGCCGAACGCCACGCCGCCAATGGGGCGGCTGCGTCGGACCGCCCTGCCCCAACCGCCGCCACGGATTCGACAGCCGTCTATCAGGATCTGCTGCTGGCCCTGGCGCCCGACGTCGACCTGAGGATCGTCATCGACCTGGTCTCGGGGGCCTCGGCCGGGGGGATCAACGGCGTCATGCTAGCGCGCGCCCTCGCTCATGACCTGCCGCTTGAATCGCACCGCGACCTATGGCTCAGCAATGCCGACGTCACGCAGCTCTCGGCACCGGCCAGCCTGCTGAGCCGCGCCCTCAAGGCGCCGCTCGCCCCCCTGATGGACCAATTGCTGATCAGGCGATTCGGTCCACTGGTGGCCGATGCCGAGACGCGCGCCAAGATTCGTCGCTTTGTCCAGGCCCGGTGGTTCACGCCGCCCTTTTCCGGCGACCGCTTCACAGGCTGGCTGCTGGACGCATGCGACGCCATGGAGGAAGCGGTCCGGCCCAATGGGACCCTGCTGCCGCCGGGCCACCGGCTGGACCTCTTCGTGACCGTCACCGATTACCGTGGTCATCGCCAGCGGATCGAGCTTCACGACCCGGCCGTCGTCGAGGAAACCGAACATCGCCGGATCCTCTCCTTCAGCTGTCACCGGAACCTATCCGGCGAGATCACGAGCGAGTTCGGCCCGGACCATGTGCCGGGACTGGTTTTCGCTTCGCGCGCGACGTCGTCATTCCCGGGAGCCTTCCGCCCGGCAACGATCGCCGAGATGGACGACGTGCTGGACCAGCGCGACCGCTATTGGCCCACGCGCCAGGAATTCATGACGGCAAAGCTGGGGATCACCGGCGATCTCGCCCAGGCCGCACAGAACCGATACTATATCGACGGCAGCGTCGTGATGAACAAGCCGTTCTCGCCGGTCATTCGCGCGCTCGGCGACCGGCCGGCATCGCGCGAGATCGTGCGGCGCATCATCTATGTGGACCCCAACCCTACGCCAGACGTGCAGCAGCGTACCGGTCGCGGTGCCCCGGGCTTTTTTCGCACCATTCTCGCCTCGCTCGCCGTGATTCCGCGCAACGAGCCGATTGCCGACGATCTCGGCGCGATCGAATCCTGGAACAAGCATGCGCGACGGCTGGCCGAAATTCTCGATGCCGCCGACCCCGAGGTGGAACGACTAGTCGATGACATCATCGACCTTGATCCCGACAATCCGCCGACAATTGCCGATGTCACCCGCTATCGCAAGATGGCCAACGAAGCCGCGCATCGCGGTGCGGGTTATGCCTATCTCAGCTATCAGAAGCTTAAGATCCGCAGCGTGATCGACCAACTCGCCGCGCTCCTGGCCCGACTTGCCGGGAGCGAGCCCGACGGGACTGTTTGCGCAAAGATCGGTACCGCCCTCGACCGGTGGCTGGCGGCCGGGACGCCGCCCGATCCGGGCGCCCAGGTGGAAGACGCGGAAATCGACAATGTCGTGCGCCGCCGCATCCGCTTCCTGCGCGGTTTCGACGTGGCATTCCGGCTGCGGCGAACGCGCTTTGTCATCCGGCGCCTCAACGAATTGTATCGCGACCACGAAGGCGCTCTGTCGGCCCTGGAGTCAGGTCGGGTCGACGCCCTCAAGGCAGCGCTCTACGAGGCGATCGAGGAGACTGCGCAGGTCGGCCATATCGAGCGCCATGGCAGCGCCACCGCTGCGGCGGCCAAGCGCATCGTCGAGGCGGCCATGGCGGATTCCGACATAGAAACGCCCGATCTTCGCGTCATCGAGCGAGCCCTTGGCCTCGTCGACATAGATACCCGCCTCGACGAGATCATCTCCGTCGTCGGCTTTGCCTTCCTGCCGCCGCCGGCGCGGCGGACCGTCGCCATCGCCTATATCGGCTTTGCCTTCTTCGATCTCATCACATTTCCGATCCTGCAATGGACCGAGATGGACGAGATCAACGAGGTGCTGGTCGATCGGATCAGCCCGGATGACGCGACCGGACTGCAATCAGGCGGCATCACCTTGCGCGGCACCTCGCTTATGAGCTTTGGCGCCTTCTTCAACCGGGCCTGGCGCGAGCATGATTTTCTGTGGGGGCGGCTGAATGCCGCCGAGCGGTGCATCGACGTCATTCTCTCGGCGATCGGCCCGCATCTCAGCACCAGAATCGATCCGCACCAGATTCGCGGGCGCCTGTTCCTTGCCATACTGGACGCCGAGGAACCCCATCTGCAGGCGGACCCAGCCCTGATCCCGCGTTTGCGGCAGGAAATAACCGCACGCTACGGCTTCGCCTGACGCGTCGATCGCCCGCGTGCACGCACCTTCCCGGGCAGACGAACGGCACTGGAGTCTTTGGCGTCACTGGCGTCTGCGACAGGCCGTTCGGCCGACCACAGCGCCACGGTCAGGCTGCCGCCGGCGAGATGCCGGGGCGGTAGCCAGGCGAGGTCGGCCGCCCGACACCAGGATCTAATCTGGTCGTCGTCGAATCCCAGCCAGCGATGCGCCTGCTCCTCGCGAAGCGCCTCGAGATGATGCGGCGTGAAATCGACGATCACCAGGCGCCCACCGGGCCCCAACATGCGCGCAGCCTCGGCCACGACAGCATCCGGGCGATCGGCGAAATGCAATACCATGTTGATGGTGACGGCGGCGAAACCGCCATCGGCGAAGGGCAGCGACATCATGTCGGCCTGGCGTACCTGGATATGGCGCAGGCCGGCACGAAACAAATTGGACCGCGCCACGTTGAGCATCTCGCGCGAACGGTCGACGCCGATCGCCGACTGAGCCCGGTCGCCGGTCAGCAGCAGGACATGGCCAGCACCTGTTCCGATATCAAGCAGGCTCTCGATCGGTCCCCCCGGCAGCGCGTCCAATAAGGCGGAATCGACCGCCTTCTGGTCGGCATGCAATGACCTGATCCGTTCCCAGTCACCTGCATGCTGGCGAAAGAAATCGGCGACCCGCGCCGTCCAGCCCTCCGAGATCGCCTGGAGGCGTTTCAGGTCCTGGGCGTGCTTGCGGTCATCGGGCGGCAGCAGATCGACGATGAGGCGCGCCAGTTCGCCGCCCACCCCCTCCTCAGGCAGACGGTACCAGGCCCAGGGGCCCTCCTGATTCCGCACCAGTACGCCCGCCTCGACCAGAAGCTTCAGATGCCGCGAGATCCGCGGTTGCGACTGGCCGAGGATTTCGACCAGATCGCTGACGGTGAGTTCGGCATGCGCGCACAGGC
Organism: Dongia mobilis; assembly: GCF_004363235.1. GTDB lineage: Bacteria > Pseudomonadota > Alphaproteobacteria > Dongiales > Dongiaceae > Dongia > Dongia mobilis. The sequence continues at coordinate 102,873 of NZ_SNYW01000009.1, read as the reverse complement.
CGATGATACGCAATCTTGTCGCCTCGGCAGAGGCGCGCAGGCCCTTCAGGATCTCATCCATCGACTTCCTGCCGCATCGAATTGTCCAGCCGCTCGGGTGCCGGCAAATCCGGACATCCTTATATGCAAATGGGTAGCAGGATCGAGGACTGGCGGCAACGCAACGTTGCCGCGCCTATGCCGGACCACGCAGGTAGGGATCCAGCATCCGCAGGGCGCCGGTCAGCCGGTCGCCAAGCAGGCCGGCCTGCCGCCGGATATCGCCTACCGGTCCGGGTTCCGTCGGCGGCCGGCACACGATCGCCCGGTTGAATTCCTCCAGGCTGTGCAGAAGGGCAGTCAGTGCCTGCTCCGTCGGTTCGCCAAGAAGGGAACGGACTTCCGCACGATCCGCCAAAAATTCCGGTACCCGCAACGGCTCCACCGGGCCGGGGGATTGAGTCGGATTGCCAGCAACATGCCGTACCCGCTGGTCTGCCGCGGCGCGGAGCCTTTCAAGCTCAAAGGCGATCAGGAGGGCGAGGTTCCGGGCGAGTGCAATCTGCAGTGACCGGGTGCCCGCTAAAGCCAGCCGATAGGCGCCCAGCAGTGCCAGAAGGCCGAGAATCAAACAGGAACCGCGCGCCAACCATATTTTCGGTGCCGGCCAATTCTCGGTTGCCCCCAGCAGGATGAAAGTGACGCCAATGGCGCAGGCCAATGTGGCCAGCGCGGCAAGCCAGGCCAGCCAGAAAGGCAGGGTCGGAGCGGAAACCGAAACATCCGACGGCGGCTGCAGCCATGCGCGCAGCGAGCCAATGACGCCGATCACGGCAAAAAATACCAGGCGACCGGTCATCAGCAGAACGAGCATTGGCAGGGCGGGAATGGCGGCGAAATAGACCAGTCCCTGCCGCACCAATCTGCCCCATCCGCGAGATCTGCCAGTTGGCCGGCACGTCGTCATTGCGACACACCCCGCCCAGTTCCGGCAGTTCCGGGAATCTCTCGTGTGATGGCATGAAGCAAAAGGCAGATGAGTCCGAAGACGTAAGTCTCGATGAACATCAATTCCGAAATATCCGCCACTACGTTCATCGCGTTGGCGCCGAACATCGTCCATGTATATAGCGGACCGTCGCCGAGATCGATCAAGGCGGACAGGCATTGAAATGCGAAGCCGACACGCATCGAGGTGACCGCGATCCCCGATGCGCATTCGATCCGGCACGCCAGATAGAGGCCGCCAGGCGTCAGCAGAAGGACGACAAGATCCAGGAAATCATCATCGGCCCAGGCCCGGTTCGCCCGTTCTCTCAGGTCAAATATCTCGTTGCAAGCGACCAGCAGGAGCAGCAAGGCGGCCAGATACCAGAACCGCCGTCGCAGGCTTTCTGCCGGATGATGGCGCGCGATCATCAAAGACAGCAACAGGCCGATTCCGATGGCTAGGCCGTTGGCGGATTCCGCCAGATTGTCGCTTTCCTTGAAGGTCTCGAAGAAATGCCAGACCAGCAGACAGTCCAGAAGAAAGAAAAGGACAAGCGCTGCACCGATTGCCCGGCAGATTCCCGTGAGACCCGGCCAGGCGAGGAGATCAGGCATCGCCGCCCTGGCCTGCCCTGGCCTGTGCGACCAGATTGCTGGCCGCGGTGCCCAGCAGAGTCGCGTCGCTGCCGGAGATTATGAAGCGATATCCCGCTTCAGACATGTCACGCGCGACCTGGCCGCTCGCAGCGGTACTCCCCAGCAGCTTGCCACTGGCAAGGATGGCGCCCTGAGCCCGCTCGATCTCGCCGCGCACAACCGGATCGCCGAACTGGTTCAGCTTGCCCAAGGTGGCCGACAGATCGCGTGGACCGATGAAAATCACGTCGATGCCCGGGACGTTGGCAATCTCCGGAATGTTGTCGATCGCCCTGCTGTTTTCGACCTGCACGACGATCAGCGTATCGTCATCCACCTCGCCGTAATATCCGGGATTAAGGCCATAACGCATGGCGCGCATGCCTCCGAAGGCACCGCGATGACCCACCGGCGCGTAGCGGCACGCATCGACCACCGCCCTCGCCTGTTCGGCGTTGTCGACATTGGGCACCATGATGCCGGCGACACCGGCATCGAGGGCGCGCTTGATATAGATCCGATCGTTGGTGGGAACGCGCAGGACGCCGATGCAATCAGTTCCCTTCATCGCCCGCATCTGGCCTACGGCATCATCGATTGCGCCCTGGCCGTGTTCATGATCGATCAGCAGGAAGTCCAATCCGGCATAGGCCATGATCTCGGCCATGTCGGCAGAAGTGGTCAGCAGCCAGGAACCGATGCAGGTCTTGCCTGCTCGCAGCTTGTTTTTCAGGGGATTGCCGGTCGGCACGCTCGATACTCCACTCGCTTGCTCAATTGATGCCTTCGTCCCAGCACCCAACTAGCCGACTGAACTCCACCCCGCAAGGCCGACTGACAGTTACGTGACAAAATTGCAACTATGCTTACAAAAAGCTTTCAGAAAAGACTTTCATAATATGAGACGGTCTGTCAAATGGCTATTTTTCAGGGAGTTACCGCAGCTGAACCCAATGCTGCAGCGCACAATTCCACACAACGGATCATTCAGTGGCCGATACTCGCCTTCCCTATTGCTCCCCCTATCGCTTGCTTGCCGTCCTGGCGCCGGCACCGGCAACTCCGGGTGCCGCAATTCACCACGCCTATGCCCAATTCGCGTGGCGCAGCATGGGCATCCAGCACGTTCTCCTGGTAGCACTCCTTGCACTGCTCTGGCCGGCGATCTTCGTCACCATGGCCTGCATGTTCACGCGCAAGATCGGACCGAGTGTCGCAAGAACGACCGGCAAGGGCCTGTTGCGGCAGCTGGCCGAGCAGATCTGGCTCGCCTTTGCCTATTCGATCCCGCCGGACAAATACTATGTGTTCGAGTTGTTCCGTGACGAACGGCGCGCCCAGGCAAGCGACTACATCCTCCGATACGAACTGAAGGGCGGACTGCACAACCTGATGCATTTCCATGCCAAGGAGCAGGCAGGCGGCAACAGTTCCAAGGGCGCCTTGAAGGATAAGCTGCAATTCTCGCGCATCTGCCGCGCCGGCGGCGTGGATGCGCCGATCATCCTGGTTTCCCTCGACCAGCATGGCGCGGTGACGCCCGAGAGTCATGACCAGCCGAGCCTGCCGCGCGACAACATCTTCATCAAGCCGGCCCGGGGAAAGGGCGGCCGCGGCTGCGAAAAGTGGATCTTCGACGGGTCCTGCTATCGCGGCCCCGGCGGCCAGATCCTGAGCGAGGGCGAACTCATTCAGCACATCGCCGGCCTGGCGGCGAGGCGCGGCCGCTATCTGGTCCAGGAATGCCTGGAGAACCATCAGGAACTGCGCGAACTGGGTGATGGCATCACGTCGGTGCGGATCACGTCCTGCCGCAACGAAAGCGATTCGTTCGAGGTAACCAACGCCACCCTGAAGATGTCATTGCAGGCCGGGGGCAGTGTCGACAACTTTCACCAGGGCGGCGCCGTCGCAAAGGTCGACATCATCAATGGCGTCGTCGGCCCTGCCTCGGATTCATGGCACAAGAAGCCCTGCACCTGGCACGACGTTCATCCCCTGACCCGGGCGCCGATCCGCGGGCGCACCCTGCCCCGCTGGCGCGAGACCATTGCCATGGTCGAGAAGGCCCATGCTCTGTTCCCGGATCGGATCATGCTGGGCTTCGACGTCGCCATCACCGATCGCGGCCCGGTTGTGATCGAGGGCAACGTGCAGTCCGGCTGCGACATGGTCCAGCGAACCCACGATCTCCCGGTCGGCCAGCAGAGGCTTGGGCAGATACTTGCCTTCCACGCAAGGCGCGCCAGTGCCACGCGGCCGCCAAAGCACATGCGCTGGTTCGGACCGCTGCAATACTGGCGACGGCGCTAGGGCGCTTCCGACCCGGATGGACTCGTTAGGCTGAACCCCGGGCCTAGCGCCATTTCGGCCGGCCGAGGCTGTGATAGATGAAGCCCGCCTTGCGCATCTCGCGCGAGCGATAGACATTCCGCAGATCGATCACCACCGGCCGGCGCATCAATGCCCGCATGCGCTGCAGGTCCATGCCGCGATAGGCATTCCATTCGGTCAGCAGAACCAGGGCATCGGCACCAGCAAGGGCTTCATAGGCATCGTCGCAATAGCGGATGTCCGGCATCAGTCGGCGTGCCTCGCCCATACCGACGGGATCATGGGCCGAGACCACCACACCAGCCGTCTGCAGTCGCGGCAAGATAGTCAGGCTGGGTGCCTCGCGCATGTCGTCGGTGTTGGGCTTGAAGGTCAGGCCGAGTACCGCGACCCGCTGGCCGTGCGCGTCGCCCTCGAGAAGCTGGAGTACGCGATCAGCCATCGCCGATTTGCGCGCCTCGTTGTAGGCGATGGTCGCCTCGACCAGGGTCAGGGGCGCGCCGGCCGCCTGTGCCGTATGCATCAGCGCCTGAGTATCCTTGGGGAAGCACGAGCCTCCATAACCCGGACCGGGATGCAGAAACTTGGGCCCGATGCGTCCGTCGAGGCCGATGCCGCGGGCGACATCCTGCACATCCGCTCCCACCTTCTCGCACAGATCGGCAATCTGGTTGATATAGGAGATCTTGAGGGCAAGGAACGCATTGGCGGCATACTTGATGAGTTCGGCCGTCTCCAGATCGGCAAAGAGGATAGGCGTGTCGCGCAACGACAGCGGACGATAGAGGCGGCGCAGCACCTCCCGCGCTCGGTCGCTTTCGGCACCGATGACGATCCGGTCGGGCCGCATGAAGTCGCTGATCGCCGATCCTTCGCGCAGAAATTCCGGGTTGGATGCAACGTCGAAATCCGCCCCTGGTCGGGCGGAACGGATGATCCGGGCCACTTCGCGCCCGGTGCCGACCGGCACTGTCGACTTGGTGACAACGACCGTATAGGCGCTGATCTCCGCCGCTATTTCGCCCGCGGCCTGGTACACATAGGTGAGATCGGCATGGCCATCACCGCGACGGCTGGGCGTACCCACCGCTATGAAGACCGCTTCGGCTCCCTGCAGGGCATCCATTAGGTCGGTCGTGAAACGCAGCCTGCCGTCAGCACGATTGCGCGCCACCAGTTCGTCGAGCCCCGGCTCATAGATCGGAATTTCGCCCTGTTCCAGCGCCGAGATGCGAGCGGCATCCGAATCGATGCAAACCACGTCATGGCCGAATTCGGAGAAGCAGGCCCCCGATACCAGCCCGACATACCCGACACCGATCATCGCAACGCGCATGGACTACCCCGGACTTCGCTCCGGCCGGCCCGGAGAAAACGGCCGGATCATAGCTTAAGTCGGCGGGCGATGTCCGCGACAGTTTCACGAACGGCAGCGCCGATCGCCGGATGGTCCAGGGCCAGATTGACGTTGGCGGCGATGAAGCCGGCCTTGTCGCCGCAATCATAGCGTGTTCCGTCAAAACGCAGGCCGTGGAACGGCATGCGCCCGATCATCCGCGCCATGGAATCGGTCAGCTGAATTTCGCCGCCGGCGCCCGGTTCCTGCGCCGCCAGCAGGTGGAAAATCTCGGGCTGCAGGATGTAGCGGCCGATTACGGCCAGATTCGATGGCGCCTTGTCGGGGCTGGGCTTTTCGACAAGCCCGGCCACCTCGAGCAGCTTTCCCTTGTCGGCGCCGGGTTTCACGATGCCATAGCGGCTGGTGTGCTCATGCGGCACCTCCATCACGCCAATGACATTGCCGCCCGTCTCGCGATAGACGTCCGCCATCTGCTTCAGGCAGGCAACCTTGCCATGCACGAGGTCATCCGGCAGCAGGACCGCCACCGCCTCGTCGCCGATGAAGTTGCGCGCGCACCAGACGGCATGGCCGAGGCCGGCTGGCTCCTGCTGGCGCACATAGGCGATCGAACCGGCCTTGGGCAGCATATTCCGCAGCAGTTCGAGTTCGGTCTTCTTGCCGCGGCGTTCCAGCGTCTGCTCCAACTCGATCGCGTGGTCGAAATGATCCTCCATCGCCGACTTGCCGCGCGAGGTGACGAAGATCAGTTCCTCGATTCCCGCCGCATTGGCTTCCTCGACCGCATATTGGATCAGCGGCTTGTCGACCACCGTCAGCATTTCCTTGGGCATCGATTTGGTCGCCGGCAGGAAACGCGTGCCGAGCCCGGCCACCGGGAAAATTGCCTTTCTGAGCGGTTTGATCATCTTGCAGCCTCTTTCAGCGAACCATGTTGCAGCGCAAAACCTTTGCATGCGCGCGTTGCCGAGGCAAGCACGCGACGCTCAAATCATCCCTGATTCCGGACGTGTCACGGAAGGAACACCGCGCCGACACGATTGTGCCCAGCCCCGTGTGATGTCGATGAAAAATCTCGCCTCAAATCTCCGCTTCGCGCCTGTGCATCGCTGATTCGCTCGTTGGCAGCAGGTTGAGCGCATCGAGCAGGTCGCGCACTTCGGCCCGAGCCGCGACATGGGACATGCGCCACTGCACGCCCGCATCAGCCCGCGAAAGATCCAGCAAGGTCAGGCCGCGCGGAAACAACTCGCGAAAGATCACCCGCTCGGTGAATCCCGGGGCGATGCGGAAACCGATCCGCCGGGATAGCTGCTCCAGCAGGCGACCGATATCCCGCTTGTTGCGCGCATCAAGACTGGACAGCCGGTTGCGCATGACCACCCAATCAATCGGTCGCCCGCCAGCCATGGCACGGCGCTTGCGCTGCTCCCAGACTGTCTCGGCATAGACGCTGGGGCGACGGATCGAATTCCCCTCGTCCTCGATCCGGCCGAAAAGGTCGAGATCGAGAAAGGAATCGTTGAGAGGCGATATCAGGGTATCGGCGCGGCTGTGCGCAGCGCGGCTGAGGGCGCTGTCGGCGCCGGGCGTATCGATGACGATGAAGTCGCATTCGCGCAGTTGATCGAGCGCAGCCACCAGATTTGCTTCGTCTTCCGCCTGCGCCGCAGCACGGCTGTCGGCCGAACTCTGGTTGATCGCGACATGGGCCGGCATCGGTAGCGGGGTCAACATGGCCGCCGCCGAGTTTCGCCGGTTCTCGACATAGCGTGAAAGCGAACCCTGTCTTGCGTCGAGATCGATCGAGCCTACCCGCTTGACGGCCGCCAGCAGCGCCACGATCAGGTGCATCGCGGTGGTCGATTTACCCGATCCGCCCTTTTCGTTGCCAAGCACGATGATATGCGGGCCGGACCTGTTGACCATGTCAGGCAGCCGCGCCAGCTGCATGGGGCCGCAGCCAGACCGCCGTATCATGGAACACCGCGCCGCCATCGGGCTTGCCCGGTTCGTCGCTGACCAGTGCATTGACACCGAGGCCGCCGGGGAAATCGGCATTGCCCCAGAGGCTTTCGATCACCACGGTTCCCGGCAACAGGCCGTCGAAAAGCCGCGCATGCACCCGGATCGAGCCCAGGCGGTTGCCGATCTCGACCTCGACACCGTCGGCAACACCAAGCCGCGCGGCATCAGTGGGGTGAATGAGAACGGTCGGCCGCGCCTCGCGCTGGCGCGAGGTAGGCGTCATGGTGAAGGTCGAGTTGAGAAACTGCCGCGCCGGTGCGGTCACCAGCCGCAGCGGGTATTCCGCCGTCGGTCGGTCGATCAGCGCCACATAGTCGGGCAGGGCGGGCAGCCCCTCGACATCGGGGCCGATCGCCCGCCAGTCCGGCTTAAAGCGGAACCGGCCGTCGGCATGGCCGAACCCATTCAGGAAGTGGGTCGTCTCGAAGTCGAGGGCACAATCCTGCCAGCGGTTGTCATACATGGTCTGCGCATCGACATGGTCCGAGATGCGCAGTGTCTCGTCGATGATCTCCCACTCGCTCAGCGAAAAACCGCGGTGCCGGCAGCCGAGCCGTTTCGCCAACTCGGTGACGACGAAGTGGTTAGGCCGCGCCTCGCCCAGCGGTTCGACGATCCGGCGCGTGACCTGAAGATGGGTGTGGCCGCTGGCCCGGTAGATGTCGTCATGTTCCAGGAAGGTCGTGGCCGGCAGAACGATATCGGCCATGGCGGCCGTCTCGGTCATGAACTGCTCGTGCACCGCTACAAAAAGGTCGTCGCGTTCAAACCCCTTTTTCACCAATGCCGAGTTCGGGCAGACATTCATCGGATTGGTGCTCTGGACCAGCATGGCGGTCACCGGTGGCCCGTCACCGAGGTCACGCCGGTCGCCGGTCAGGATGGCGCCGAGGCGGGATTGGTCGAGTTCGCGTACCGAGGGATCGAGCAGGTCGAGGCCCTGGATGAGGCTGTTGTCGAGATGATAGATTGTGCGGTTCGAATAGTGCGCACCCCCGCCCCGCTCGGCCCAGGCGCCGGTGACGCTCGGCAGGCAACTGACCGCATGCAGACTTACGGCGCCATTGCGGGTGCGTGAAAACCCGTAGCCTACACGGATGAAGCTTTTCTTCGTGGCGCCATAGAGCCGGGCGAAGTCGCGGATCGTGGCGGCCGGAATACCGGTGATCTCTTCCGCCCATTCCGGCGACCGGCCGGCAACATGGCGTTCCAGTTCCTCCGGTACATCGGTATGGCGCGCAAGATAGGCGCGGTCGGCTAGGCCCTCCTTGAACAGGACATGCATCACAGCCACCGCCAGCGCCGCATCGCTGCCCGGGCGCAACATCAGGTGCAGGTCGGCCGCCTCGGCCGTGCCGGTACGATAGGGATCGACCACGACCAATTTGGCTCCGCGCGCCTTCCGGGCGCGGGCGATATGGGTCATGACGTTGACCTGGGTCGCCACCGGATTGCCGCCCCAGACGACGATGAGATCGCTTTCCGCCATTTCTCGGGTATCGACGCCACGCATGACCCCGACACCCGCCTGCCAACCCGCATCCGCAAGAGTGACGCAGATGGTGCTCTTCATCCGCGAATACTTTTTCTCGTGCGTCAGGCGCCAGATCCCGTCGCGCTGCACCAGGCCCATCGTGCCGGCGTAATAATAGGGGAAGACAGCCTCGGCGCCGAACCGCTGTTCGGCCCGCTCGAACTGCCGGGCAATCTCATCCAAGGCAGCCGACCATGAGATCGGCTCGAACCCCGCCCTGCCGACACCCTTGTCGCCGACACGGCGCAAGGGCTGGCGCAACCGGTCGGGGTGATGCTGGCGCTCGGCATAGCGGGCAACCTTGGCGCAGATGACACCGGCCGTGTAGGAATTGGCCTTGGCGCCGTGAATCCGGCCGATCTGCGTCGGCGAGATGCGTTCCACCTCGAGTGCGCAGGTCGAGGGACAGTCGTGCGGGCAGGCCGAATGAAAGGTGTCGAATGGCGTCATTTTTCAATGCCAAGGCAAAATCGCGGCGAAACCGCAAAAATCGCGGCGAAACCGCAAAAATCGCCCGCAATCTACCCTCTCGTGAACCTTCCGGCAACGTGGCTCACCCCGCAGCCACCGCGCAGTTCAGGCAATAGCACGTAGCGTCACAGGTCGGGGGCAATCTCCCGCCCCATACATGCCGGCACGATCGGCCACCAGCCGCCGCTTCCACCTCGTGTGCGGCAACGGATGCTACTTCCTGTCATCCATGTCGCCAGGCACGCCATAGGAGGGCGCCGCGTCCGGATTGAGGGCGCGAGTGATATAGGCGGCCATTTGCGGCTCATAGTCCTGCCATAGATGTTTCAGGGCGCCGATCGGATTCTCGTCATGCCAGTCGACCCGCAGATCGACCAGCGGCCAGGGCTGTTCGTCCACCACCAGCAGACCGGCTGAATGTACCGGCCCCATCTCGCCACCCGCGACGATGCCGGCCTCCAGGCCGGCCAGGAGGCGCGCCGCCAGATGCCCCTTAGCCCCCGCAAAGGCACGAACCATGGCGGCCGGCACGTCGGCATTCTGCAGTAGATTGCCGGCGGCCACGCAATTCTCCCCCGCCGCGACGTTATTGGTCCCGAGGGTCTTCGCCCCGGACCAATGCGCCGTACGCCCTTGCGCATCGATCATGGTGACCTGCCTGTGCTCGGCATGGGGCGCCGCCGCCATCAATGCCTTCATCGCGTCCGGCGCGCTGACGCCGCGCGCCAGCAGATCGAGGCCCTGATTGCCCAGCCGTGGATCGGTCACGTTCTGGGTAGCGACGGCGCCGACCTTGGCGCGCGCCCAGGGACAGCGCGACGCAACCGCGATCGACGAGGTCGTGATGGCAACGCCGAACATACCGGTTTTGGCACAGCGGCCGACGAGGGAGAAGGTCATGTTGGCCCCTATCTGGTCTTGCGGGCCGCCTTCCTTTTCCTGGCCGATGCCTTGGCGCGGTCCGCCTTGTCGGCGGTATCCTTCCACTGCAGTGCCGCCGGCGGCTCCGGCAGGTTCTTCATACGGGATTCCGGGATTACCGCATAGACGTCGATTTCCATCACCCATTCCGGCCGCGCCAGGCCCTGGACGACAAGGCCGGTCGAAACCGGATAGACGCCGCGGAGATGCTTGCCGATGACGCGGTAGACATCCTCGCGATAGCGCGGATCGGTGATGTAGATGACGATCTTGCAGATGTCGGCGAGCTTGCCGCCCTGCTCTTCCAGCAAATGCCTGACATTGCGCATTGCCTGTTCAGACTGCGCGGCGGCATCGCCGGTTCCGACCATGGAGCCGTCCAGCGCCTGGCCTACCTGGCCGCGCAGGAAGATGTGGTTGCCGGCACGGACCGACATCGAAAGGTCGTTGTCGAGCGATTGCTCCGGATAAGTCTTCTTGGTGTTGAACTTGCGCAGGCGGATATGGCTGTAGCTCATCGTTTCACTTCTTCTTCCATTGGTCCATGACGCGGTTGGAGAGGCCCGCGCAATCCTTCACATAGGCAAGCGCGTTCGCCATGTCGAAATTCATGTAGATATGATTGAGCTGGGCATAGGGTGGCGACTGGGCGAACAGCTCGAACGTCACCATATGCCCGGCGCGGTCGGAGTTGAGCAGATCCCTGGCGAACGCCAGCAACCGGCGGCGATCCTCAGCCGACCAGAACTCGTTGACCGAATAGTACTTGTCCATCCAGGTCTTGATTTCCGGGTTGTCGAAGGTGGCCTTGTCCGGCGTCACACAGATCTGCCCGCCGCAGAGTTCGCGGGCGAGTTGCATCATCAGCGGCAGCTGGTTGATGGCGGCATGGCGGCCGGTATAGAGCAGCGACTGGTGCGGCATCAGAAGCCCACCCGGGCTTTTCTGCGCCATCGCGATTGAAGCGATCAAATGGGCGTCGATGCTTTCCCGGTACTGCATCAAAAGGGCCAGCTTCTCGCGTACCGCCTGCTGCGCATCGAGGCCGGTCTGCCGGGCATTGAAGGCGGCAGCACCCAGCATCAGATCGGCGATATAGAGAAGGCGCAACGTGAAGGGGAAGGCGCTGTAACGGTGCAACGTGCCGCGGATAAAGGCCGCCGCCTTGGTATGGCGGTAGAACAGCACGTTCTCCCAAGGGATCAGCACGTCGTCGAAGACCAGCAGCGTGTCGACCTCGTCGCAGCGATTGGACAGCGGATAGTCCTCCGGCCGCGCGCGGCCGGTGAAGCCGGTACGGCAGATATGCTTGAGGCCGGGTGATCCCATGTCACAGATGAAGCCAAGCGCGTAGTCACTGAGCTTGTCGTCTCCCCAATTGGCGATGGTTGGCTTGACGAAGGCCTGGTTGGCATAGGCCGCCGCCGTCTCGTATTTGGCGCCGCGCACAATGATGCCCTTGTCGGTCTCCTTGACCAGGTGCAGCAGCATGTCCGGATCCTGGTCCTGGGGCCGCTTCGAGCGGTCGCCCTTGGGGTCGGTATTGGCGGAAACGTGAAAGGTATCGGATTGCAGGACGTGCTGGATATGGTTCTCGATGTTCCTGGAGAACTGGGGATCGACCTCGTTGAGAATGTCGCGGCCGTCATAGAGCGACCACATCTCGCCGACCGTCTCGTCGCCGACGCGAACCGCATAGCCGTTGATGTCCCGCATCACCGTGTCGATGGCGCGGCGCTTGGCGTGCCAGTCTTCCTGGTTGTGCGGCAGCTTGTAGCCGATGCAGTTCTCCTCGCCGGTCAACTCGTCGCGATAGGCCATCACCGGCTTGGTGTTGGATTCGTGGGCGAGGTCGTAGATTCGAGCGCGGATGTCGACGATCGGCTTGAAGGCGGGATGGGTGGTGACGTCCCTTACCCTCTCGCCATCAATCCAGACCTGTCTTCCGTCCCGGATGCTGTCCCTGTATTGCGCGCCCGTCCGAAGCATGCCCCCTGCTCCCCTTCCCGCTCAGATTCGACCGTCCTGATCTTGACTTGCGGCTTCGGAACAGGAAAATCTTTTTATCATTCCAATTGAATTGGATTAGTTAATGCCCTTCACCCTGAAGCAGTTGCGCTATTTCGTGGCGACCGCCGAAACCGGCTCGGTCACCCTGGCTGCGCAGCGGGTGAACATCTCGCAACCCTCGGTCTCGGCAGCGATTGCCGAATTGGAGGCGCGGTTCGGCGTTGATCTCTTTGTCCGCCACCATGCCCAGGGGCTCAGCCTCACTCCCGCCGGGCGGGAGTTGCTGACCGATGCCAAGAGCCTGCTGGACCATGCCGACGACGTGCGCCTGGGCGCCATGGGACTGGGCCAGGATTTGGCGGGTGAACTGCATATCGGCTGCTTCCAGACCGTGGCCCCGCTGATCCTGCCGCACCTCATCGGAATCTTTGCCAGGCAGCATTCGGAAATCAGCGTCAAGCTGCACGAAAACCATGTCCAGGGCGTACTGGACGGGCTGCGCGCGGGAGAGTTCGAGTTCGCCCTGACCTATGATCTCGGCCTCGACGACGATATCGAATTCGATACCCTGACCGAGGTGCCGTTGCATTGCATCCTGGCCAAGGACCACCCCCTCGCCCGCCACAAGGCGGTCGCCATCGCCGAATTGATCCAATATCCGCTGGTATTGCTGGCATTACCCCATTCCCGCGATTATTTCCTGTCGATCATCTACGGTCTCGGCCTGCAGCCCCGGGTGGCACACGAGACACCCAATTTCGAGATGGTGCGCGGATTGGTGGCGCATTCGGACGCCTTCTCGATCATGCATTCCCGTCCCTTGAGCGAATGGTCGCTCGACGGCAAGCGGCTCGCCTTCCTGCCGATCAAGGAAAAGCTCCGCCCGACACGGCTCGGCCTCGCACGTCTCCGGAAACTGCGCCCGACCAGGCGATCCCTCGCTTTCGCAGCACTCTGTCACCTGCATTTCCAGGGAAAATGACGCCGCCTTCCTCCCTGAGCCACCGATTCCACGTTTTCCACGTTGCGCGCCATTCAAGATTTTTTTCCCGGAGTGAAGGTTAAGCACTTGTTTCTTGCGGCCAAATTGGGCCAACATCGCAGCCGCGATGACCCCGCAAAAATCCTGACCGATTGAATGGACTTGTCTCCGTCACAGGATACAGCGTAGTCATTGGTCACGTCGCGGCTGGCCAGGATTCCCAAGCGAAGGAACCGGCGGCAGGACGATGGCAGGTTGAGGCAAACAAATCTTACTCGGGGAACCCTTCATGTGTGGCACATGCGCGGCCTGATCGCGGGCTACGTGCGGCTCACTGACCGCATTTCCGACTATGTGGGTTATCTGGCGGCGGGCCTGATCTTCTTCATGGGCGCCACGCTGATGTTCGATGCCTTCACCCGCAACGTCATCAACATGCCGGTGCATTGGGCGGTCGAACTCACCCAGTTCACCCTTGCCGCCTACTATTTCATGGGTGGCGCCTTCACCCTGAAGAACGACAGCCATGTGCGCATGGACCTGATCTACTCCGCCTTGTCGGATCGCGGTCGCGCCTGGATCAATCTGGTCACCTCCGTCTGCCTGATCTTCTATCTGGTGGTGACGCTGATCGGCGGCATTTCCAGCCTGGACTATGCCATCGAAACCAATGAACGCCGCTTCTCGATCTGGAACCCGTCGGTCATCCCCATCAAGGCACTCCTGGTCTTCTGCCTGGTGCTGATGCTGATGCAGGCGATCTCCCTGGTCTTCAAGCATGCAGCGACGCTGCGCGGGGAGAAGCTGTCATGAGCTACGAAATGATCGCGTTGGTCATGTTCGGCTCCATGCTGTTCCTGCTTGTCTCCGGGCAGCGTGTCTTTGCTGCCATCGGTTTCGTCGCCATGTCCGCGGCCCTCCTGCTCTACGGCGACGGCGCCATCGAATTGTCGTTCAACCAGGTCTTCAAGCTGTTCAACTGGTACGCTCTGCTGACGCTGCCCATGTTCATCTATATGGGCTACATCCTGGCGGAATCCGGCATCGCCGAGGATCTCTACCGGATGATGCACATTTGCTTCGGTCGGCTGAGCGGCGGCCTCGCCGTCGGCACCATTTTCGTGATGGTCATCATCTCGGCGATGAACGGCCTCAGCGTCGCCGGCATGGCGATCGGCGCCACCATCGCACTTCCCGAAATGCTGCGGCGCGGCTACGACAAGGTGTTGATTTCGGGTGTCGTCCAGGGCGGTTCGTCCCTCGGCATCCTGATTCCGCCCTCGGTGGTGATGGTGCTCTATGGCATGATCGCCCGCCAACCGGTATCGAAGCTCTGGTTCGCCGGCCTTGTGCCCGGATTGATCATGGCGGCGATGTTCGTGATCTACGTGATCATCCGGGCGCGTATGAATCCCAAACTGGCACCGGTAGTCCGGGAAGAAGAACGAACGATGCCGTTCAAGGAGAAGCTGTCGCTGATCCTTTCCGGACTTATCACCATCGGCATCTTTTTCTTCATGACCGGTCTGTTCGTCTTCGGCATCACCAGCCTGGTGGAAAGCTCGGCGGTCGGCGCCTTCTGCGCCACGCTGGCGGCGGTTCTGAAAGGGCGCTTCACCTGGCGACTGATCCGCGAGACATCGATCAAGACTCTCAATGTTTCCTGCATGTTCCTTTGGCTGATCCTGGCCGCCCTCGCCTTCGGAACGGTGTTCGACGGGCTGGGGGCCGGCAAGGCGCTGGAGAACCTGTTCCTGGTCCAGTTCGACCTGGATCCCTGGACGGTTATCGTCCTGATGATGGTTAGCTTCATCATCATGGGCGTGTTCCTGGACGACACCGCCATGCTGGTGATTGTGGCGCCGCTCTACATCCCGCTGGTAAAAACACTGGATCTGGGCTTTGACAATCAGCTCATCTGGTTCGGTGTGCTCTACACCATCACCTGCCAGATCGCCTATATCACCCCGCCCTTCGGCTACAATTTGTTCCTGATGCGCGCTTTGGCGCCCAAGGAAATCACCCTGGTCGACATCTATCGCTCAATTTGGCCATTCGTGGTTATGATGGCCATTACGATTGCACTGCTGATGGCGTTCCCCCAGATTGCCCTATGGCTCCCGGAGCACATGTCGGTAAGGGGTTAGAATGATTTCAAGAAGGGCAAATGAAGGCCCGATAGCAACCGCAGGAGGATTTGATGACTGAAGAGACGAAGAAGAAGCAGAGCCCGTCCGAAAAGATCCTGTCGACCCGTCGCGACATGCTGCGCAAGGCCGGCCTCGGTGCCGGCGCCCTTGTCGCCGCCTCGACATTGGGCGCTCCCCGTGTCGTCGCCCAGACTGGCCCGATCAAGTGGCGCTTGCAGACCTATTCGGGCGCGCCGCTGGGTGCCCATGTCATCAAGCCGCAGATTGAGGCCTTCAACAAGGCCGCCAATGGCGAGATGGAGATCGAGCTCTACTATGCCGACCAGTTGGTGCCGACGGCCGACCTTTTCCGCGCCCTGCAGTCCGGCACGCTCGACGCCGTGCAGTCCGACGAGGCGACCATGGCGTCGCCAGTCGATATCGCCGTGTTCGGGGGCTACTTCCCCTTTGCGACCCGTTACAGCCTCGACGTGCCGGCGATGTTCACCTATTACGGTCTCAACGAGATCTGGGCGGAGGCATATGCCGGCGTCGAGAACGTTACCTGGCTCTCCACTGGTGCCTGGGATCCGCTGCACATCTTTACCGTCAACAAGCCCATCCGCAGCCTCGCCGATATGAACGGCCTGCGTGTCTTCGGCGTACCGACGGCGGGCAAGTTCCTCTCCAAATACGGCCTCGTTCCCGTGACAATTCCCTGGGACAACGTCGAAGTCGCCATGCAGACCGGTGAACTGGACGGCGTGGCCTGGTGCGGTTTCACCGAGGCCTATGAAGTGGGATGGGCCGACGTCTGCAAGTATGCCCTCAGCAACTCGATCACCGGTGCCTGGTTTGGCAGCTATTTTGCCAACTCGGCAAGCTGGCAGAAGGTGCCGCCGCACCTGCAGGAGTTGTTCAAGATCACCATCGACCAGTCGCACTACTACCGCGACGTCTGGTACTGGGGCGGCGAGGCAAAGCTGCGCGTCGAAGGCGAGAAGATGGAGTTGACCGCCCTTCCCGATGAGGAATGGGCCCAGGTCGTCAAGGACTCCGAGGGCTTCTGGGACGAAGTCGCCAGCTCCAGTCCGCGTGCCGGCAAGGTCGTCGATATCTTCAAGAAGTATGCCGCCAACATGGAAAAGGCCGGCTACCCCTATCGTTGAGTGCGTGCGCGGCGGCGGCCACCTTGGTGGCCGCCGCTACCGCAACAAGCCTTTGCCGCCGGCGCTTGGCGCCGGGCAGCGAAGCAAGGTAACCTAGCCACCATTCGAACATGGTCCGGCGGTCCGCTTGCGGGCCGCCTTAATACGTGACCAGACACACAGGGTCTCCCAAATGCCGTTAAAGCCGGAACAGGTCAAAACCATCGCCCAGGCCAGAAAGATCGTCGAGGAACGCGGCCTTACCCATGTCAAGGTCGGCGTTTTCGACGGCGATGCGATCCTGCGCGGCAAGTACATGTCGAAGGCCAAATTCCTTTCCGCCCTCGAGGGCGGCTTCGGTTTCTGCGACGTCGTCCTTGGCTGGGACAGCCATGACCAGCTGTTCGACAACGTCAAATACACTGGCTGGCACACCGCCTATCCGGATGCTTTCGCCCGCATCCTGCCCGACACCTGCCGCGAACTGCCGATGGAGGACAACAATCTGTTCTTCCTGTCCGAGTTCGTCGACAAGGCCGAGCGGATCTGTCCGCGCGGCAATCTGCGGCGCGTCCTCGACCGCGCGGCAAAAATGGGCTTCGACGTCTATTCGGCGCTTGAATTCGAGTTCTTCATGTTCGACGAGACGCCGGAAAGCGTCCGTGAAAAGGGCTACAAGAACCTGACCCCGATGACCCCCGGCTGGTTCGGCTATTCGGTCATCCGCAACTCGGTCTGGTCGGAACTTTATCGCGACATCCTCGACATGTGCGAGCGGATGCGCATGCCGATCGAGGGCCTGCATACCGAAACCGGCCCGGGCGTGCTGGAGGCGGCACTGACGGTCGACAAGGCATTGGAAGCCGCCGATCGCGCCGCCCTCTTCAAGACCTTCATGAAGGTACTGGCACAGAAGCGCGGCCTGATGGCCACCTTCATGGCAAAATGGTCCAACAGCTGGCCCGGCCAGTCGGGCCACATCCACATCTCGCTGAAGGGCAAGGACGGCAAGGCGGTGTTCCACGACCCAAGGAAGGAACACCGCATGTCGGACCGCATGCGCTGGTTCGTCGGTGGCCAGCAGGCGCTGATGCCGGAACTGCTGGCGATGGTCTCGCCCACGGTCAATTCCTACTCGCGTCTTATTCCTGGATTCTGGGCCCCGACCAACGCAACCTGGGGGGTCGAGAACCGTACCTGCGCGCTGCGCGTCATTCCCGGCTCGGAGAAATCGCAGCGGGTCGAGTACCGCATCGCCGCCGCCGACTGCAATCCCTATACGGCTCTGGCGGCCGCGATCGGTTCTGGCCTTTACGGCATCGAGAACAAGATCGAGCCGACCGAAGCCATTGTCGGCAATTCCTATGACCAGAAGCATCCGGCGAAACTTGACCTGCCGGCGACCCTGTGGGACGCGGCGCAGCGACTGAAGAAGTCGAAGGCTGCACGGGAATTGTTCGGCGACGATTTCGTCGAGCATCATGCCGCCACCCGCGAATGGGAGGAGCGCGAATTCCGCAAGGCGATCACCGATTGGGAATTGCAGCGCTATTTCGAGATCATCTAACCATCATTGCCGAGGCACGCCATGTCAGCCGTCCAGAAAACCATCTCGCCGATCGACAATACCGTCTATGTCGAACGCCCGTATGCCAGCGCGACCGAGATCTCGCAGACGCTGGAGCGGGCGGCCGCGGCCCAGAAGGAATGGCGCCGGGTCCCGGTTGCCGAACGCGCCAGGATCCTCAGCCGCTTCGTGGACGAGTTCCTGAAGGGGAAGGACAGGCACGCCGAGGACATCACGCGGCAGATGGGCCGGCCGATTACGCAGAGCCCGGGCGAAATGCGCGGCTTCGAGGAGCGCGCCCGGTTCATGATCAACCTGGCGCCGGAGGCATTGGCGGATACCCTTTACACCGACAAGCCGGGCTTTACCCGGGTGTTGCATCGCGAGGCCCTCGGCGTCGTCTTCATCGTGGCGCCGTGGAACTACCCCTATCTCACCTCGGTCAACGGCGTCGTGCCGGCATTGATGGCGGGTAACGCCGTCATCCTGAAGCACTCCGCCCAGACGCCGCTTTGTGCCGAGGATTTCCAGGCAGCCCTGGATGCCGCCGGACTGCCCAAGGGTGTCTTCCAGACCCTGGTGCTCACCCATGACGATACCGCGAAGGTGATTGCGGCACCGCAGGTCGCCTATTGCAACTTCACGGGTTCGGTCGCCGGGGGCCATGCCGTGCAGCAGGCGGCACTTGGCAAGTTCATGGGACTCGGTCTCGAACTCGGCGGCAAGGACCCGGCCTATGTTCGGGCCGATGCCAACCTGGACCATGCCGTGGAAAACCTGGTCGACGGCGCCATGTTCAATTCCGGCCAATGCTGCTGTGCCATCGAGCGCATCTATGTGCATGAGAGCCTGTACGACAAGTTCGTCGACGGCTTCGTCGATCTGACCCGGAAGTACAAGCTGGGCAATCCGCTGGATTCCGCCACCAATCTGGGGCCGATGGTGCGCACCTCGGCCGCCGAATTCGTGCGCGGCCAGATCGACGCGGCCGTCAAGCAGGGCGCCAAGGCCCTGGTGGATCCCGCCCTGTTCCCGGCCAACAAGCCCGGCACGCCCTATCTGGCGCCGCAAGTCCTGGTCAATGTCGACCATTCAATGTCGGTCATGTCCGAGGAAAGTTTCGGCCCCGTGATTGGCATCATGAAGGTCAAGAACGACGCCGAGGCCGTGAAGCTGATGAACGACAGCAAATACGGCCTCACCGCCGCCCTCTGGACCATGGACGAGAAGGCCGCGCGCGAGATCGGCGACCAGCTGGAGACCGGCACGGTCTATATGAACCGCTGCGACTATCTCGATCCGGCGCTCGCCTGGGTTGGTGTCAAGGATTCGGGGCGTGGCGCCACCCTGTCACGGGTGGGCTACGAGATGCTGACCCGGCCGAAATCCTTTCACTTCCGCACCCAGATCTGAACAAAGGGCCCCGCCAAGGAACCGGCAGGGCCTGTCACCCTTCAGTTCGGGGCAATCTCCAGCATCACCGTGCCGCCGTCGGTCTTGACGGCGGTGCTGTGTGGCGACATGACGCCACCCAGGGGGCCGATCTTCTCCGGCATCCTGGCACCTTGCAGGAACTCGATCTGGCGCTGCTGGGCGCCAGTAATCGACGAGTTGGCGGGCACGGCGACCGGCGGCGGCGCCACGACCTGATAGGTCGTCGTACCGCCCAGGGTGTCGGTATACATGAAGACACCTCGCCAGCCTTCCAACAGCGGCGCCGTGCCGCTGGCCGTGATGGTGTCGGTATAGGCGCCGTCGCCGCCCTCGCCGCCCGAATCGCTGTTCACATAGACATCGTTGACCGAGATCGTGCCGGAACAGCTCTGCGGTTCCCAGGTCTGATAGCGCGCCGGCCCGAGATCGCCATCGATTGCCGCCATCGCCGCCTGCGCCTCGGGCATCTGTTGCACCATCGCCTGCATCTCCGGCGTCTGCGACATCCTCATTGCCAGCGCCGTCAGGCAGGCCTCGTCCTCGCCACAGGCCTCGGCCCCGGCCTCGAACTGGGACAGCATATCGTCGCTCGGCGCATATTGCTGCTGGTAGTCCTGGATCTGGGTCTGGGTGGTGGCCACCTTGGCCTGCTGCTCGGCAGTCATGCCATCGGGACCCACTGCCGCAGCATGGCCCGCCATCATGACGCACTGACCGTTGAACACATGTTCGATCACGGAACTGTGCCAATCCGATTTCACCTGATCCTTGACAGTCATGCGGATGCCAATGGTGGCCGTCGTGCCCGCCGGAACTGCATCGGCGGCCATCGCCGGCCATGCGACCAGCGGGAAACCCATCACTGTCAACACGGTTACCATCTTGCGCATCTGCCGCTCCGTCCTTGGCTGAATTGTTGCTCGTCACCGCTGGTGATCCGATGCCAGCGACCGTAACCGGCCCCATGGAATCGCTCAAGCCGCACCCAGGCGGCGCGGCGTGAGGCGCATCACAGAGGCATCATTTTGCCGTTCCAACACAATTGTGGCCGCGCGTGGCGCATCTGGCATGGCCTGCCGCGTGGCGGTCCCGGGCAGTTGGCTCTATAGTCGCGAACGCCGCGACAACGAGTGAGGGCAAGGAGACAGAGTGGCGATGCAAGGCAAGAGATGGCTGGTCTGGGCGATCGTGATCGTCGGTGGCATTTCCATCATGTCGCTGCTGGGCAGCCAGATGGGCGGCGCACTCGATGATGAACATACCCGCATGCGGCTGGTCTATCTGGTCGGCCTGCTGGTGCTGATCGGCGGCAGCCTGTTCGTTCGCCTGCGCTACGACACCGGCCGCACGATCAGCCAGCTGGCGATCTGGGTTGCGATCTTCGCCGGCCTGATCCTGGTCTATTCGTTCCGCTTCGAGTTCGGCGCCCTCGGCGACCGCCTCCGGGGTGAGTTGATGCCGCTGGACGGCCGGCTCGAGGGCCCGACCAGCATCAGCTATCCGGTCGCCGAGAACGGGCATTTCCTGGTTCGCGCCACTCTGGACGGCGTGCCGATCGACTTCACCGTAGATACCGGCGCCACGGAGATCGTGCTTTCGCCGCGGGCGGCGGAGAGGCTGGGCTTTGACCTCGACCGGCTCAGTTTCACCAAGGTGGCGCAGACGGCCAACGGCCTGGTACGCGGCGCGCCGATCGAGATCGGCGAGCTGACCCTGGGTCCCATCGTCATGCGCAACCTGCCCGCCACGGTCAACGAGGCGGACATGCCGGACTCGCTCCTCGGCATGGAATTCCTGCACCGGCTGCGGGCGTGGCGGGTCGAGAACGGGCGCCTCACGCTGGAGCAGTGATCAGCGCTGCAGCACCTGGCGGCAGCGTGCCTCGCGCGCCTGCCAGCCGCGGCGCTGCAGTTCCGGCTCGATCTGCGCTTCCTCCGGATAACCGAGGCAGAGATAGGCGACAAGGGACCAGTCGAGCGGCACGTCCAGGCTCGCCCTGGCGGCTTCGGGATCGAGGATCGACACCCAGCCGATACCCAACCCCTTGGTGCGCGCCGCCAGCCACAGCGTGTGGATGGCGAGGACGGTGGAATAGCGCAGGGTCTCCGGCATGGTCGCCCGGCCAAGTCCGGCGCCCTGCTCCGTCGCCTCGTCACAGAAGACGGCAAATTGGCGCGGTGCCTGTTTGAGGCCGGCCAGTTTCAGCGTGGCATAGAGCTGCGCCTTCTCGCCCTCATAGCTGGCCAATGCATCGGCGTTGGCGCTTTCAAAATTGCCGATGATCGCCGCACGTCGCGCCGGATCGTCGACGCTGACGAACCGCCAAGGTTGGGCATTGCCGACCGAGGGCGCCAGACTGGTGAGGTCGAGCAGATGCTCAACCAGATCCGACGGAATCGGATCGGTCCGGAAATGCCGTACGTCGCGTCGCCAGGCCAGAAGCTCGATGAACTCCTGTTCGAAGGCCGGGCCGAATTCGGGTCCGTTCATGCCGCCTGTTTGTGCTGGTCCACCAGGGCCACGATCCCCGCCATGATGGCGTTCAGATCATAGTCCTTGGGCGTATAGACCCGCGCGACGCCGAATTCCAGCAGCCTTTTTTCATCCTCGGCCGGGATGATGCCGCCCACCACCACTGGCACATCGCCCAAGCCCGCCGCCCGCATGCGCTCCATCACCTCGCCCACAAGGGCGATATGGGATCCGGAGAGGATCGAGAGGCCAACCACATGCACCCCCTCTTCCAGCGCCGCATTGACGATCTGGGCGGGGGTGAGGCGGATTCCCTCATAGACCACCTCCATGCCGGCATCGCGGGCCCGCATGGCGATCTGTTCGGCACCGTTGGAATGGCCGTCGAGGCCCGGCTTGCCGACCAGGATCTTGATGCGGCGCCCCAACCGGCGGCTCACGGCCTCGACCTGTTCGCGCACGCCTTCGATCTTCGTGGAACTTTGATCAATGCTGGCCCGGGCGACTCCCGTCGGCGCCCGGTACTCGCCGAAAACACGCCGCAGGGTCTCGCCCCATTCGCCGGTGGTGCAGCCGGCATGGGCGCAGGCGATCGAGGCCTCCATGATATTGGCGCCCGACCGCGCATCCGCTTCGAGGCGCTGCAGCGCCGATGCCGCGGCGCCATTGTCGCGGGACTCCCGCCAGGCCCTGAGTGCCGCCACCTGATCGATTTCAGCCTGGTCGTCGATGGCGAGGAAACCGCCATCTCCGCCGGCCAGCAGCGGCGACGGCGCGCTCTCGGTATACTTGTTTACGCCGACCACGATCTGCGCGCCGCTTTCGATGGCGGCAAGGCGCCGCGCATTGGATTCCACCAGGCGCTGCTTCATATAGCTGGATTCTACCGCCGCCACGGCGCCGCCCATTTCGGCGATGCGGGCGAGCTCGGCACGCGCCTCGTCCTTCAGCGCCTCGACCTTGCGCGTGATCTCGATGGAACCGTCGAAGATGTCGCCGAATTCGAGGAGGTCGGTTTCGAAGGCCACGATCTGCTGCAGGCGCAGGGACCATTGCTGGTCCCAGGGACGGGGCAGGCCCAGCGCCTCGTTCCAGGCCGGCAATTGCACGGCGCGGGCGCGGGCGTTCTTCGAGAGCGTCACCGCCAGCATTTCCAGAAGAATACGATAGACGTTGTTCTCCGGCTGCTGCTCGGTGAGGCCCAGGCTGTTCACCTGCACGCCATAGCGGAATCGGCGCAACTTCTCGTCGGCAACGCCATACCGCTCGCGCGTGATCTCGTCCCAAAGCTCGGTGAAGGCGCGCATCTTGCAGATCTCGGTGATGAACCTGAGGCCCGCATTGACGAAGAAACTGATGCGCCCGACCACCTGCGGGAAGTCACGCGCCGGCACCTGGCCGGATGCCTTCACATGATCCAGTACCGCGATGGCAGTCGCCAGCGCATAGGCCAGTTCCTGGACCGGCGTCGCGCCTGCCTCCTGCAGGTGATAGGAGCAGACATTGGTCGGGTTCCATTTCGGCACCTCGCGATAGGTGAAGCTAATGACATCCGTGATCAGCCGCAGCGAGGGTTCAGGCGGAAAGATATAGGTCCCGCGCGAGAGGTATTCCTTGATGATATCGTTCTGTACCGTGCCCTGGAGGGCGGCGCGCGGCGCGCCCTGCTTCTCGGCCGCGGCGATATAAAGCGCCAGCAGCCAGGGCGCCGTCGCGTTGATCGTCATCGAGGTGTTCATGTCGCCGAGCGGCAGCCCGTCGAACAACGCCATCATATCGCCCAGATGGCTGATCGGTACGCCGACCTTGCCGACCTCGCCCTTGGCCAGCGCATGGTCGGAATCGTAACCGGTCTGAGTGGGCAGATCGAAGGCAACGGAAAGCCCGGTCTGGCCGCGCGCCAAGTTGGTGCGATAGAGCGCGTTCGACGCCTTGGCCGAGGAATGGCCCGAATAGGTGCGGAACAGCCAGGGCTGGTCGCGCTTCACCTGCCCCGCAGTGTCGGATTTCTGGCTCATTCTTTCTCTCTCCCGGCGGTAATCTTATTATTGTGCAGCGCAATATAGCGGCTGCAGCGGGAGCGACGCAAGATACGAACTGCCAAACCGATGACTCAGTAATTATATTACTTTTCGTCGTATGGAGGCGCCTTCGGCCAGCGCGGCAAACCATCTTCGATGTGGAGCCAGGCGAGGCGCGCTGTCTCAAAGCCGTGCGCCGTCGGCGAGAGCCCGCTGGCATCATCAACCGTGCCCAGCATGATGCCGATGGTGTCGCCGCCGCTCATATAGACCGGCGAACCGCATTCCGGGCAGAAATGCCGCTCTGCCGCCGGCGACGATCGGAAGGTCTTCGTGGTGCCGGCTAGGATCTCGAACCGGTCCCTCGGCACCTGCGCCCAGGCGGTAACCGGCGCCCCGCTCCAGCGCCGGCAGGTTTCGCAATGACAGTAATCGGTGACGGCGCCGGTCGGATCGAAGCAATAGCGAAAGGCGCCGCAGGCGCAGCGGCCGGTCAAAAACCCTTCGCTCACAAGTCCCTCCTCACACCGCCTTCAGCGCATTGGAGAGATCGTCGATCAGATCGTCCACATGTTCCAGTCCCACCGACAGGCGGATGAGGCCCTGGGTGATCCCCTGGCTCTCCTTCAACTCCGGCGTCAGGCGCTGATGCGTGGTGGTCGCGGGATGCGTCGCGAGCGATTTCGAATCACCAAGGTTGTTGGAGATCAGCACCAACTCCAGCGCATTCAGGAATCTGAACGCCTCGGCCTTGCCGCCGGCCAGGGTGAGCGACAGCATGGTGCCGCCGGCGCTCATCTGCTTCTGTGCCAGGTCGTATTGCGGAAAATCCCTGAGGCCGGGATAGAGCACGCCGGCAAGCTTGTTGTGGCCCTGCAATGCCTGCGCAATCTTAAGGGCGCTGTCGCATTGCTTGGCAACGCGAAGATCGAGTGTCTCGAGCCCCTTCAGCAGGGTCCAGGCATTGATCGGGCTGAGGCTGGGTCCGGTATGGCGGATGAAGGGCTGCAGGGTCTCGTTGATGAACTTCTCGCTGCCCAGGATGACGCCGCCCAGACAACGCCCCTGCCCGTCGATATGCTTGGTTGCCGAATAGACCACGACATCGGCCCCGAACTGCAGCGGCTGCTGCAGCAGCGGCGTCGCAAAGACATTGTCCACGACGACATTGGCACCCGCGGCATGGGCGAGATCGCAGACCGCCTTCAGGTCGACAAGGCGCAGGCCCGGATTGCTCGGCGTTTCAAGGAACACGGCCTTGGTCGGCTTGGCGAGGGCCTGCTTCCATTGCGCAAGGTCGCGCCCGTCGACCAACACCGTCTCGACGCCCCATTTCGGCAGGATCTCGGCCAGGATGAACTGGCAGGAACCGAACAGCGCATCGGAAGCCACCACCCTATCGCCGGCCTTCACCTGGCTGGCGAGCGCGGCGAAGACAGCGGCCATGCCGGATGAGGTTGCGCGCGCTGCCTCGGCACCCTCGATGGCGGCCATGCGGTTCTCGAACATGGCGACGGTCGGGTTGCCGAAGCGGGAATAGACGAAGCGCGGCCTGGAATTGTCGAAGGCGGCCTCGGCCTCCTCGGCGCTTTCATAGACATAGCCGGACGTCATGTAGATCGTCTCGGCGGTCTCCTTGAACTGGCTGCGGGTCTGGCCGCCATGGACCAGCCTGGTCGCCGCTTTCCAGCTTGCCTTGATATCGCGCTTCACCGTCATGATCGCCTCATCCGGCCCGTTCCATCCGGGCACAAAAAAACCTCGACCGATAAAGGCCGAGGTTGCGTCAAAGAGCGCGTTCCTGGACCTTTTAGCGCTTGGTTTAACGTGGCCGCAATCCGGCACAAATCACCACGGAGCACCGGCCCGGCCGGCGCGTCGGCGGTCTTTAAGCCATGGCGGCACCCGGATTGTCAAGCGGCACATGCGCTTGAGAGGCATTGTTGCGCCTGCTATCTTTCGCTGTAGAGCCCTGTCGGGCACAATCCAGAGAGAGGGTCGCGTGACACCGGATCAATCGCTGCGTCTTCAGCCCAGTCCTGCCCGCACCCCCGCCGCCGACAACGCCTCTCCGCCGCCACCAGTCCAGCCTCCCGTCCAGGGCGGCAGTAACATCGCCCAGCCTGCCGGGCCGCGGACTGGGTTTGTCTATGACGGCAAGCTCGGCGAGCTATACGGCATCTTCCTGCCCAACCTGCTGTGGACGATCCTGACCCTCACCATCTTCCGCTTCTGGGCCAAAACCCGCATGCGGCGCTATCTGTGGTCGCGCACCAGCCTCAACGGCGACCGCTTCGAATATACCGGCACCGGCGGCGAGATGTTTCTGGGCTTTCTCATCGTGATGCCGGTCTATCTGCTCTTCATCTTCGGCTTCCAGGCCGCCTATTACGGCCTCGACATATCGGATGCGGTTCTGGTCGGCGTCCAGATCGTGGGCGCCTTCCTGATCTTCTATCTGACCTTCGTCGCCCAATACGCCGCGCAGCGTTATCGCCTGACGCGCACGCTCTGGCGCGGCATTCGCGGTGGCATGACGGGTTCCGCCTGGGCCTGGGGTTTCAAGGCAACCTTCTTTGCCTTGTTGACAGGAATCACTTTTACTCTGGCACTGCCCTGGACACAGATGCGGCTGCTCAGCGATCGGCTCAACCATTCCTATTTCGGCGACGCCAAGGCGCAGGCAGAACTGAAGTCCGGCCCGGTCTTCGTCACCTACATCGTCGGTGCCGTCTGCGCTGTTGCCGGGACATTCCTGGTTATCTTCCTGGGCGGGATGATTGTCGCCGCCACTGCGATGGCGCTGAGCAAAGTGTCGGCCAGTTCTGGCAGCCTGGAGATGAATCTGGCTGCAAACGTTTCAGTGATGATCGCTTTCGCCCTGATGTACGTCGCCATCGCCCTGATCTACGTCCTGGCCTTCAGCTTCTACCAGGTGGCGATCGCCCGCGAAGTGGCGGCCAAGCTGCAATTGGGCGGGTTGCGCTTCGCCACCCCCGTCACGCCCGGACGTGTCATGAGCCGGTATGTGGGTAACATCCTGATCGTCGTATTCACACTGGGCCTGGGCTTGCCGATCGCCATCCATCGCACCATGTTGTTCCTGGCCAACAACATCGAGGTCATCGGCGAAATCGAAGGATCAGAGATCACCCATGCCAATCTGGAGCGGCCGAAGGTGGGTGAAGGCCTGCTGGAGGCCTTCGATCCGGGGATTTTGTGAGGGTGTCCATCATTTACCACACTGTCATGGCCCGCGAAGGCGGGCCATCCACGAGTGCGTCAGCAACAGCACAGTAACTTGTCGATCCCCCGCCTTCCCGGGGGATGACTAGTTCAACCAGTGACGAGGCAAACCGTGGCGGAAGATCGCTATTACGACGGCAAGACCGCGACGGCACATCGGCCGCTCATTCGCATTGAGGGCGAGGAGTTGGTGATCGCTTCGGCGGAAGTGGCGGAACTCGACCGCTGGCCCTTCGCCGATATCCGCGTCATCGACCAAAACAAGGTGACCGGCGGCATGAATTTCGGCCGATTGAGCGACCCGGCCCCGCGTCTCCTCCTGCATGATTCGCCTGCCCGCCAGGCATTGCTGGCAGCCCAGCCGCAACTGGCCACCTGGAAGGCGCGCGAGGCCAAACGCGGGTTTGTTGTGGGCGCCACCTGGACCATTGTCGGGCTGGCCATTGGCGCCATCGCGTTCTTCGGCTGGCGCCATGGCGCGGCAGCACTGACGCAATTCGTCCCGAAGAGCTGGGAAAAGCGCGTCGGCGAAAAAGTCCACAAGGCAGTTATCGAAGGCTTCACTTTGTGCAAGGGCGAGGACGGCACCACGGCCCTGCGGACGCTCACCGACAAGCTGCTGCCCGACGGGCTCGAAATCAGCCTGGACGTTATCGACGTCAAGTTTCCCAATGCCCTCGCCATACCGGGCGACCACGTAGTGGTCACCAGCGGCCTCATCGAGATGGCGACCTCGCCGGACATGGTCTCGGGCGTACTGGCGCATGAGATCGCGCATCTGGAACTACGCCACCCGACCCAGGGCATCATCAGCAATCTTGGCGTCGCGGCCACGGTCAGCATCATCCTGGGCGGTTCCGGCGCCGGCGATCTCGCCTATCTCGCCGCCATCCTTTCCTACTCGCGGGAAATGGAGACTGAGGCGGATTACCGCGGCATCGAATTGCTGCGCGAGGCCGGGTTGAAATCGGATGGCCTCGCCGAATTCTTCAAGGTGCTGGCGGAGGGGGAAGAGGAAAAGGGCGGCGGCATGTTGCCGGACTGGCTCTCGACCCATCCGGGCCTGCCCGACCGCGCCAAGTATGCCGCAACGGACGGCGCCGGCAAGCCTGCCATGTCCGACGCCGAATGGCAGGCCCTACGCCGGATCTGCCGGAAAACCTAGCCGAGGCCGCATGGCATCTGCCGCCGCCCATGAGCCCATGAGCGCCATCCTCTTCAACCGAATCAGAGGATCCGGGCGCGAGGTTTTCATCAGCCTGAACGAGTTTGGGGTCGAACTGACGTCCAGTGCCGGCGCACCTATCGCCATTTGGCTGTATGCGGCTATTCGCATCGTCCCCAATGATGCCATTGACGAACCAGTCGCCTTGCGACTGCCCCACGACGACATCCACGAACTCCAGATCGCCAATCTGGCCTGGGTAGCTGCCATCACGGAACGATCGCCGGACCTGCTGAGCGCCCGGCGGGCGGCACGATGGGCTAAAATTGGACTGATCAGGTCTGCGTCCGGGACCAGGCCCAGGCAGCCATCATCCTTGGCTCCCTCGCCCTCGTGATTTGGGGCTGTTACAGCGTCCTCTCCTGGTTTGCAGATCTCTGGTGATGCTGCGACGCCACGTGAAATTAGTAATATTATTAGCTATCTTCGGGATTAACCTGCCATAAGCCTTCAATATTTCTCCACCCAACGTATTTTTGTATCGCCAGACCCTTGACGTTGCTGCAGGCGCGAAGGCAGGATGATTGCCATGCTGCACAGGCTAACACCCGGCAAGAGGTGAATCGGCCGGCAGATTCAGCCAGAAACGGCACTGCCAAGGATGGGATACGACCATGAGCGAGACGGCGAAGATTGTGGCGATTGAGACCAAATCGGGCGATGGCCAGGCGGCGAGCCCGAAGGCGGCGCCGGTGACGGGCAAGAAGCTCTATGAAATCGGCGAGATTCCGCCGCTCGGTTACCTGCCCCCGCAAATGTATGCCTGGGCGATCCGCCGCGAGCGCCACGGTCCGCCGGAATCGGCGATGCAGGTGGAAGCGGTCGAGACGCCACAACCGGACCAGGACGAAGTCATCGTCATGGTGATGGCGGCCGGCGTCAATTACAACGGCGTCTGGGCCAGCCTCGGCAAGCCGATCTCACCCTTTGACGGTCACAAGGCGGCGTACCACATCGCCGGTTCCGATGCCTCCGGCATCGTCTGGGCGGTGGGCTCGAAGGTCAAGCGCTGGAAGGTCGGCGACGAGGTCGTGGTCCATTGCAACCAGGACGACGGCGACGACGAGGAGTGCAATGGCGGCGACCCGATGTTCTCGCCAAGCCAGCGCATCTGGGGCTATGAGACGCCGGACGGCTCCTTCGCCCAGTTCTGCAAGGTGCAGGCGCGCCAGTTGATGGCGCGGCCGAAGCACCTCACCTGGGAGGAAAGCGCCTGCTATACGCTGACCCTTGCCACCGCCTATCGCATGCTGTTCGGCCATCGCCCGCACATCCTGCGCCCCGGTCACAACGTCCTCATCTGGGGCGCCTCGGGCGGCCTCGGCTCGATGGCGGTACAGCTCTGCGCGACGGCCGGTGCCAATGCCATCGGCATCATCTCGGACGAATCGAAGCGCGACTTCGTCATGTCGCTGGGCGCCAAGGGCGTCATCAACCGCAACGATTTCGATTGCTGGGGCCAGTTGCCGGATGTCGATGATGCCGCCGGCTATGCCGAATACATGAAGAAGTGCCGCGCCTTCGGCAAGGCGATCTGGGACATCACCGGCAAGGGCAATGACGTCGATTTCGTGTTCGAGCATCCGGGCGAACAGACATTCCCCGTGTCGTGCTTCGTCGTGAAGCGCGGCGGCATGGTGGTGTTCTGCGCCGGCACCACCGGCTACAACCTCACCTTCGACGCGCGTTTCGTCTGGATGCGGCAGAAGCGTATCCAGGGCAGCCACTTCGCCAATCTGCTGCAGGCCAGCCAGGCCAACAACCTGGTCGTCGAGCGGCGCATCGACCCCTGCATGTCGGAAGTCTTCTCGTGGGAGGACATCCCCGCGGCGCATACCAAAATGTGGAAGAACCAGCACAAGCCCGGCAACATGGCGGTGCTGGTCCAGGCTAAGCGCCCCGGCCGCCGCACCCTCGAAGACTGCACCGACGAATAAGCGCGGGGGGAAGGTATGTCCGTGGCCCTCAATGAAGCAGGGGCGGCCTCGCCGCTCCTGCCTGATCTGCTCGCCCGCTGTCAGGCAGGACTCTCCGCCGCGCAGAAGGTGCTGGAAGAGGTGCGCGGCCGCCTGATCGGCCGCGTCACCTCCGCCGGCCGCGTCGATGCCCGTGCCCTAGACCAGCACCAGTTCATCGCCCATGGCTATTCCTGGCTGGCCACCTATGTGACCGGCCTCGAGCAGATGTTGGCCTGGGCGGCACGCCTGGACAATGCCGGGAAATTCGGCGAGCGCGAGCAACTCATCCTGCAGATCGCCTTCGGCGAATACCTGCCGCAGATCAAGGGCGGCTTCCCGATGAGCCAGGGCGAAATCGTTCGGCTGACGGATTTCGGGCTTGATGCCGGCGCCTTCAAATTCTGCGACGACCTGATGCGGATCGGCAATTCACCGGCGGCGCGGGCGCGCCTGGCCGACCTGATCGCAGATGGTGATTTCGGCGATCCCGGACTTGACGACGAGGCCCTCGCCATCATCCGCGACCAGTTCCACAGCTTTGCCGAGGACCACGTCGAGGCGGCGCATCAGTGGCATCTGAAGGACGAGTTGATCCCGGTCGAGGTCATCGGCCAATTGGCTGAAATGGGCGTCTTCGGCCTGACCGTGCCGGAGGAGTTCGGCGGCGCCGGCATGGGCAAGCTCGCCATGTGCGTGGTGACCGAGGAATTGTCGCGCGGCTATATCGGCCTGGGCTCGCTCGGCACCCGTTCCGAGATTGCGGCGGAGCTGATCCGCCTGGGCGGCACGGAGGCGCAGAAGCAGCACTGGCTGCCCAGGATCGCCAGCGGCGAGATCCTGCCGACCGCCGTCTTCACCGAGCCCAATACCGGTTCCGACCTAGGCGCCCTGCGGACGCGCGCGGTGAAGGAAGGCGATACCTATCGCATCACCGGCAACAAGACCTGGATCACCCATGCCAGCCGCACCGACGTGATGACGCTGCTGGCGCGCACCGACCCCAATTCGACCGACTATCGCGGCCTTTCCATGTTCCTCGCGGAAAAGCCGCGCGGCACGACCGGCGATCCCTTCCCCGCCAAGGGCATGACCGGCGGCGAGATCCATGTCCTCGGCTATCGCGGCATGAAGGAATACGAGCTCGGCTTTGACGGTTTCGAGGTGAAGGCGGCGAACCTGCTGGGCGGCGCCGAAGGCCAGGGCTTCAAGCAGTTGATGGCGACCTTCGAGAGTGCCCGCATCCAGACGGCGGCCCGCGCCGTCGGCGTCGCGCAATGCGCCATGGAACTCGGCCTCAAATATGCCCGCGAGCGCGTTCAATTCGGCCAGCCGATCTATGCCTTCCCGCGCATCCACGGAAAGCTCGCCTGGATGGCGGCGGAGATTATGATCGCGCGACAGCTGACCTATTTCGCGGCGCGCGAGAAGGACAGCGACCGGCGCTGCGACATCCCCGCCGGCATGGCCAAGCTGCTGGGTGCCCGTGTCGCCTGGTCGAATGCCGACAACGCGCTCCAGATCCATGGCGGCAACGGCTATGCCCAGGAATACAAGATCAGCCGCGTCCTGTGTGACGCGCGCATCCTCAACATCTTCGAGGGAGCGGCGGAAATCCAGGCCCAAGTGGTCGCGCGCGGCCTGCTGAGCGGCCGGAACTAGGCGTCCGTCATTCCGCCGGCGCCCGCAGGCGCGCCCGGTTCAGCACCATGCGGTCATGCAATTCCGTGATCGTGCGGCTGCCGGTCCTGATGCAGAGGCCCGGCACCAGCGCATGCAGGAAACAGGCGACCGCTCCCAGCAGCATCCTTCCGCTGAAGCAGCTGGCCATGGCGAGATGCTGCCAATAGCTCTCGCCGACTGATCTCGGATGCTCCAGGAACAGCTTGTCGATCACGGCAACGGCTCCTCGCGCGATTTGGGGTGTCGACGACCCTATCTCGGACTGTCTGGAAATTTATCCCATTTTCTGCCATACTTTGCTTGGTTAACGCAATTTTATCCCATAAAACGGCTGATCTGTGGAAAATTCGCCCAAACCTGCACTTGACCGCATCGATGCCCGCATCTTGGCCGCATTGCAGAAGGATGCCGGTCAAGCGATTGCCGATCTCGCCGATTCGGTGGGGCTCTCGGCCAATGCCTGCTGGCGGCGGGTCAAGCGGCTCGAGGAGGCCGGCATCATCCGGGCCCGCGTTGCCCTCTTGGACCCTGACCGGATCGGCCTCGGCGTCACCGTCTTCGTCTCGGTCCGCACCAACGAGCATAACGATGCCTGGCTGAAGCAATTCGCCGCCGCGGTCGAAAAGATACCGGAGGTGGTCGAACTCTATCGCATGAGCGGCGACATCGACTATCTGATGAAGATCGTGGTCGCCGACATCGCCCATTACGACCGGGTCTACAAGCGCCTAATCAAGCTGGTGAAGCTGACCGACGTCAGTTCCAGCTTCGCCATGGAGCGCATGAAATCGACCACCGCCCTGCCCGTCCTCGAACAGTAGACCGGCACCACACCGCCATCACGATCGGGGCAGATCGTCCCTTACCTCGAACCAAGCGAGGTGGCTGCCATACCAGACATGCTGGCGCGGCGGAAACAGCCCCGGGTCATCCAGCGTCGGCGTGTTGAAGGCAATGTCGTGCGGCGCCTCGCGACTGCGATAAAGCAGCTGGCTGCCGCAATGCGGACAGAATTCGCGCTGGCCCCATTCGCTGGAATGATAGACGGCGGGCGCGCCCCTGACATAGGCGAGCTGATCGGCCCGCACCCGGGCGAAAGCCTGCAAGGGTGCCCCGCTGGTGCGCTGGCAGATGCGGCAATGGCAATAGCCGGTGTCATGGGGCTCGCCCGTCACGCGATAGCGCAGGGCGCCACATTCGCATCCACCTTCGACCGACATACCTGCCTCTCGTTTCCCGGGGATCGACAAGCCGCGCCCGGCCGGGGCATCTTATCGAGGACAGCCGATTTTGGGAAAGACGCATTTGCATGTCTGCGCAGGATTCCTTGTCGAACGGGACTGCGCAGAGCGGCGTCACCGCGCCGGCGGAAAACATCCAGCTGGGTGTCCTGCTGGCGATCGCCGGCTATGGCGTTTTCTCCGGCCAGGACGCCATCGTCAAATGGCTGGTGGCCGATCATTCCATCTGGCAGATCCTGTTCGTGCGCAGCCTGACCGTCTGCCTGTTCATCCTGGCATTCCGCCCGCGGATCGCCATCGCCGGCGTCCTGCGCAGCCCAAACAAGGCCAGCCTCACGCTCCGCGCCGGCCTGATCCTGGTCGCCTGGCTCTGCTACTACACGGCAGCGCGGGATCTCGCTTTGCCCGATCTGGTGACGCTCTATTACGCGGCCCCCATCTTCGTCACCATCATGTCGATCCTGTTCCTCAAGGAGAGCGTCAACGCCATGCGCTGGCTGTCGGTCATGGTCGGATTCGCGGGCGTCATCGTCGCCGCCAACCCCACCGGCCGGGCGGAGCTTTGGCCGGCCCTGCTGGTGCTGGTGGCCGCCATCATGTGGGGCCTCGCCGTCATCCTGATGCGCAAATCCATGCGCAACGAAAGCTCGCTGGTGCAGATGCTGTTCAGCAACGGCCTCTTCGTCCTGGTCTGCGGCGCCACCCTCTTTTGGACCTGGGCCCCCAGCGATCCGTTCGACCTCTTCCTGATGGTCGCTCTGGGGGTCGGCAGCGGCATCGGCCAGTTCATGCTCTATGAAAGTTTCCGCCGCGCCCCGGCCTCGGTCATCGCGCCCACCGAATACACCGCCCTGGTCTGGGCGGTGATCCTCGGCTACGTCATCTGGCAGGATTTGCCGACGATCACCGGCGCCATCGGCGCCGTCCTCATCCTCCTGGCCAGTATCATCGTGCTGCTGGGCGAACGGAAACGGCGCCCGGTCAGCTAGTTTTTTCCGACACGAACCAGACATTCATCGGATCATGGGGCAGCCGATGCATGGCGATATCGCGGAAACCCGCATCCTGCAGCATCCGCTCGGCCGTCTCCCAACCCCACATCGTGCCAAGACCCGCCCCGCCCTGGCCGATCGAGATCGGCGTGCAATGCGCACAGGACACGGCATAAAGCATCGTCGCCATCGGAAAATCGCTATTCTTTTCCAGATGCGCCGACCCACCGATATCCTGCATCAGATAGACGCCACCCGGGCGCAACGCGCCATGCAGACTGCGGATGAAATCGGCCGGGTCCTTTTGGTCATGGACCGCGTCGAAGGTCGTGATGAAGTCGAAACAGGCGCGGTCGGCAAAACCGGTAAGGTCGCGTAACTCGAAGCGAATATTGCCGAGGCCGCGCTCGGCGGCAATGCCCTGCGCGAATTCGATCGCATCGGCGCCGAGATCATAGCCGGTGAAGCGACTGGCTGGATAGCGCTCGGCCATGGCGATCAGGGCGGCACCGCGGCCGCATCCCGCATCCAGCACATCGATCCCCGCGGCAAGGCGCCGGTCGATGCCCGGGACCAATGGCAACACGTGTTCGAAGAGCTGGGATATCACCGATTGCCCGCTGTCTTCGGCCATGATCTGGTGGAAGCAGGGATAGTCGGCATAGCTGGTACCGCCGCCCTCGCGGAACAGCGACAGCAGGCGCTCCTGCACCTCGCCGAGGAGAGCCACATGCTGGCCGTAGACGGCGAGATTGCCCATCGCCCCGCCGGGTGTCAGTGCGGCGGCGTGCTCGGCCGGCAGCCAATAGGTCCGGTTGCCCGGCTCATAGCGAACAATTTCCGCACTCACCATGGCAGCCAGCCATTCGCGCACATAGCGCTCGGCAAGGCCGGCCCGCGCCGCAATTTCTGCACTCGTGGCGGGCGCCTGTTCGGCCAGGGTGGTAAATAGGCCAAGGCGATGCCCGACCGAAATCATGACGGCGGCGGCCCCCTGGTCGACCATATCCATGATCCGGGTGGCAAACGCTTCGGCGCAGGCAGAATCGAAGTAGATGGGCTTGGCGGCGGTGTTCGGCATGTGCGGTGCTCCCTGGTGGAAATCGGACTGGCGCGGAAGCTAGTCGCAGGCAGGTTCGGCGAAAATGGCCGGATTGGACAGAAAGGAGAGTTTTCGGCCATGCTTGGCGCATGATAGAGCAATCCGCCCCCCGGCCGCTCCGGATCCGCCTCGTGGCGCTGCCGGAGACGACACCCTCCTCGCTCTACAGCCTGTTGGAGGTGCTTTCGGCCGTGGGCACCATCTGGCCGGAAATGACCGGGGAGCCGCCGGCGGGGCGCCTTTTTGACGTGGCCATCATCGCCCAGGCGCGTGACCCACTGACCTGCGCCCTGGGGGTCACGGTCACGCCCCAGCTGGCATTCCACGAACCGGATCAGGCCGACATCGCAATCGTGACCGACCTTGCCGTCGACCCGGCGCATGAACCCCGGGGAAGATGGCCGGAAGCGGCCGAATGGCTGCGGCGCCAATACGCGGGTGGCGCCACGATCTGCTCGGTCTGCACCGGTTCCCTGCTTCTGGCGGGTGCCGGCCTGCTGGATGGCCTGGAGGCAACCACGCATTGGAGTGCGGCCGAGCAGTTTGCCCGATGCTTCCCGGATGTCATCCTGCGTCCGGAGCGAATTCTGGTGCCGGCCGGCACCGAGCATCGCGTGGTAACCAGTGGTGGTGCTGCATCCTGGGAGGAGTTGGCCCTATACCTCATCACCCGGTTCAGTAGCCCGGAGGAAGCGGTGCGCGCTGCCAAGCTCTTTGTCCTTGGCGACCGCAGCGAAGGGCAGTTGCCCTTCGCCACCCTTGGCCGGCCAAAAAGCCATGAGGATGCCGTTATTGCCGATGCCCAGACCTGGCTGGCCGACAACTACGATCAGGCCTTCCCGGTGGCCGCCATGGTGGCGCGCGCTGGCCTGCCGGAACGCACCTTCGCCCGCCGCTTCAAGGCGGCGACCGGATATGCCCCGGTCGACTATGTCCAGGCGCTGCGGATCGAGGAGGCCAAGCAGCTTCTGGAAACCAGCGACACGGCGACCGACCTGGTCGGCATGGCGGTCGGCTATGACGATCCGGCGCACTTCCGCCGCCTGTTCAAACGCCGCACCGGGACGACGCCTTCCCGCTACCGGCAGCGCTTCCAGGGCCTGACCAGACAGCCGGGTACGGCTTGAAATCCGCCCTTCCCGCCGGAAGAATCGCCGCTAGAATGCCCACCGGAAATCGGGCCAGAGACCGCCCAGAACCCACGCAAGGACCAGATCATGAGCCAGGATGCCGCCGCCCTGAAAGGCAATTGGAACTACCCCACCTCGGTCAAATTCGGCTGCGGCCGGATCAAGGAGCTGCCGGACCATTGCCGGGCGCTGGGCCTCAAGCGTCCGCTCCTGGTGACCGATCCGGGTCTTGCCGGCCTCCCCATGATCAAGGATGCCATCGCCCGCAACGAGGCGGCCGGCATCCCGACCGGCCTCTTCTCCGACATCCAGGGCAACCCGATCGGCAAGAATGTCGAGGACGGCCTCAAGGTCTATCGCGACGGCAAGCATGACGGGGTCATCGCCTTCGGCGGCGGTTCGGCCCTCGACGCCGCCAAGACCATCGCCTTCATGACCGGCCAGACCCGGCCGATGTGGGATTTCGAGGATATCGGCGATTGGTGGACCCGCGCCGACCCCGCCGGCATTGCCCCGATCATCGCCGTGCCGACGACTTCCGGAACCGGTTCCGAGGTCGGCCGCGCCAGCGTCATCACCGACGAGACCACCCATACCAAGAAGATCATCTTCCACCCGAAGATGCTGCCCTCGATCGTCATCGACGACCCCGAGCTCACCGTCGGCCTGCCGCCCCATGTGACGGCGGCGACCGGCATGGACGCGCTCTCCCACTGCCTCGAAGCCTATTGCGCGCCGGGCTATCATCCGCTCGCCGACGGTATCGCCCTAGAGGGCATGCGCCTGGTCCAGGAGAACCTGCCGCTGGCGGTCAAGGACGGCAAGAACCTGGTGGCCCGCGCCAACATGATGGCGGCGGCCAGCATGGGCGCCACCGCCTTCCAGAAGGGCCTCGGCGGCATGCATGCGATCAGCCATCCGCTGGGTGCGCTCTACAATACCCATCACGGCCTCACCAATGCGGTCGTCATGCCCTATGTGCTGGATTTCAACCGCAAGGCCATCGAGGAGCGGATGACCCGCCTCGCCCGCTTCCTGGGCCTGGCCAATCCCGGATTCGATGCCGTGCAGAAATGGGTCCTCGATCTCCGCAGGGAGATCGGCATCCCGCACACGCTGAAGGAGATCGGCGTCGACGACAAGCGCGTCGACGAAGTGGCCAAGATGGCGGAAGCCGACCCGTCGGCCGGCGGCAACCCGATCAAGGTCGGCGCCAAGGAACTCGGCCTTATCTTCGTCAACGGGTTGAACGGCAAGCTGGCGGCCTGAAATTCTTGCGCGTCATACCCGGGCTTGCTCCGGGGTATGATGGCGGACGGGTGAAAGCAAAACGGCCGGGCAACTGCCCGGCCGTTCGCCTTCAAGGAACATTCGTCATCATATCGCTACCACGGGGTCGCGGGAAACAATTCATCGCGCAGCGCCGAAACATCCGTTGCGCGTTCATAGATGAGTCGATACTCCGCAACCTGAACGTCCGAAGGACTCCATTCTTTCAGGTACAGGTCTGGCGGATAGATGGCCTCTGTAGCACCAGGCGCGTTGCAGGTCAGTTGCAATTCTATGCTGAACGGAACGGTTGGTGTGGCAGGACTGGATCCCGTTTCCCCGGCGTCCTGTTCCACTTCCAGAAGAAGGCGGAATGCAAGCGGCCAAGAATTGACGGTCCCGGATTCTCGAACCCAAACGTTTCGATATTCTGCAACGAGTTCCTTCTCGACATCAGCAAAGATCGAGCGACAACTCTATATCGTAAAAGGCCCGCCAGAAATTGTAGCGGCAGAGTAAACAGCAATTTCCGCCGCTACTTGTGGTTTCCCCGGCTGCGTGTACCACGCAAAATAACGCCCGTCCCTTTGCTCAACGCCATTGCGAAGCAGGTGGCCGATGGCAGGTGGGAAATGGGCACTCAGTGCCCCTGACGTCAATTCACCTGCCTTCTCGCCCTTGGTCAGATCGCCCTGCGGGGTCGCTTGACAGCCATAAAGCGCGAGAGTGACGGCAATCGTTCCGCAACGTATGAAGTTTACCGTATGCAAAGGCGGCTCGTCCCAGTCAACTATTCATGCATCATCTCAAAGATATACTCGCACCAATACGAGTGTCAGGATAGGTGGCATCACATGGACGCCTCGGAAAACAAAACGGCCAGGCAAGCGCCTGGCCGTTTTCGTTTCTGCAACTGGTGGGCGATGACGGACTCGAACCGCCGACATTCTCGGTGTAAACGAGACGCTCTACCAACTGAGCTAATCGCCCTTCCAGTGCCCGCGCCGCGAGGCGGCGCCAATAAACCCTAGTTGATCGCGTCCTTGAGGCCCTTGCCGGCCTTGAACTTCGGCTGCTTGGACGCGGGAATCTGGATCTCTTCGCCGGTGCGCGGATTGCGGCCGACCGAGGCCTCGCGCTTGGCGACATGGAAACTGCCGAATCCGACGATGCGCACTTCCTGCTCGGCCTTCAGCGACTTGGTGATGGCATCGAAGACCGCGTCGACAGCCTTGGCGGCATCCGCTTTGGCGAGGCCGGTGTCCTGGGCGACTTCGGCGATAAGATCGTTCTTGTTCACGGAGAAACCCCTTCTGTCTCTTCTTGAATTTTGCGGAGGCCAGTGCGCCCATCCCCTAAGCGTCGGCGGGCGGATATTAGAACCGCGCGCCCCCAAAAAGCAATCGCGGCGCCCACGCTTTTTTGTGCAGGCAC
The DNA here is from genome assembly GCF_004363235.1 of Dongia mobilis. GTDB lineage: Bacteria > Pseudomonadota > Alphaproteobacteria > Dongiales > Dongiaceae > Dongia > Dongia mobilis. The sequence goes on along the minus strand of NZ_SNYW01000009.1, from coordinate 63,580 downwards.
CGCGATTTTATCGAGTTAAATCAACGCGGCGAGAACAGCCGTGTCAGAGACAAGCCGGATCAGTGGGTCACAATGCCCCGGTCGTCATCGTCCTTGCCCACCGGATGATCGACCTCGGGCGGTTCCACCCACTCGATCGGAGTGAGCGGCGAGACCAGTGCGTTCTTCAGCACCTCATCGACGGCGCTCACCGGGATGATCTCCAGACCCTTCTTCACATTGTCCGGGATCTCGGCCAAATCCTTCTCGTTCTCGGAGGGGATGAGGACCGTCTTGATGCCGGCGCGCAGTGCCGCCAGCAGCTTTTCCTTAAGGCCGCCGATCGGCAGGACGCGCCCGCGCAGGGTGACCTCGCCGGTCATGGCAACGTCACGGCGCACCGGTACACCGGTAAGGACCGAGACGATCGTGGTCACCATGGCGATGCCGGCCGATGGACCGTCCTTCGGCGTCGCGCCTTCCGGCACGTGGACGTGGATGTCCTTGCGGTTGAAGAGGGTCGGCTTGATGCCGAACTCGATCGACCGCGACTTCACGAAGGATTCGGCCGCCTGGACCGATTCCTTCATCACGTCACCCAGCTTGCCGGTGGCGATGACGCGGCCCTTGCCGGGCACGGTCACGGCCTCGATGGTGAGGATGTCGCCGCCCACTTCCGTCCAGGCGAGGCCCGTGGTCACGCCCACCATGTCGGTGAGCTCGGCCTCGCCGTAGCGGAACTTGCGCACGCCGGCATATTTGCCGAGGTTGCGGCGGTTGATCGTCACCTTCTTGAGATTCTTCATCAGAATCTCTTTGATCGATTTGCGCGCCAGGTTGGCGATCTCGCGTTCCAAGTTGCGGACGCCGGCCTCGCGCGTGTAGTAGCGCACGAGGTCGCGGATGGCGTCCTCGGACAGTACCCACTCGCCTTTCTTCAGGCCGTGGTCCTTGATCTGCTTCGGCACCAGGTGCCGCTGCGCGATCTCGACCTTCTCGTCCTCGGTATAGCCAGGGATGCGGATGATCTCCATGCGGTCCAGCAGCGGCTGCGGCATGCGGAGGCTGTTGGCCGTGGTGATGAACATGACATCCGACAGGTCGTAATCGACCTCGAGGTAATGGTCGTTGAAGTTGATGTTCTGTTCCGGATCAAGGACCTCGAGCAGGGCCGATGACGGGTCGCCGCGCCAATCGGCACCCAGCTTGTCGATCTCGTCCAGCAGGAACAGCGGGTTCGACGACTTCGCCTTCTTCATCGCCTGGATGATCTTGCCGGGCATCGAGCCGATATAGGTGCGCCGGTGGCCGCGGATCTCGGCCTCGTCACGCACGCCGCCCAGGCTGATGCGCGAGAAGTTGCGCCCGGTGGCACGGGCGATCGACTTGCCGAGCGAGGTCTTGCCGACGCCGGGCGGGCCGACGAGGCACAGGATCGGCCCCTTGATCTTCTTCTGGCGCTGCTGCACGGCCAAGTATTCGAGGATGCGCTCCTTGACCTTCTCGAGGCCGTAATGGTCCTCGTTCAGCACCTTCTCGGCCAGCTTGATGTCGCGCTTGACCTTGGTCGGCTTGTTCCAGGGAATCGACAGAATCCAGTCGAGATAGTTGCGCACGACCGTCGCTTCCGCCGACATCGGGCTCATGCTGCGCAGCTTCTTGACCTCGGCCTGGGCCTTCTCGGCGGCTTCCTTCGAGAGCTTGGTCTTCTTGATCCGCTCTTCGATCTCGGCCACCTCGTCGCGGCCTTCCTCGCCCTCGCCGAGTTCCTTCTGAATGGCCTTCATCTGCTCGTTCAGATAGTACTCGCGCTGGGTCTTCTCCATCTGGCGCTTGACCCGACTGCGGATGCGCTTCTCGACCTGCAGCACGCCGATCTCGCCTTCCATGAAGGCATAAACCTTCTCCAGCCGCTCGGCGACCGAGCCGCATTCCAGGATCTCCTGCTTCTCGGGGATCTTGAGGGCGAGGTGCGAGGCGACCGTATCGGCCAGCTTGGCCGGGTCCTCGATCTGGTTGATCGAGACCAGCACCTCGGGCGGGATCTTCTTGTTGAGCTTGATGTACTGCTCGAACTGCGAGACGACCGAACGGGCCAGGGCCTCGATCTCCTTGGCGTCATGCGGCGCGTCCTTGAGGACCGTCGCCTCGGCCACGAAGAACTGGTCGTTGTCGACCAGCTTGGTGATGCGCGCGCGCTCGCCGCCCTCGACCAGCACCTTCACGGTGCCGTCGGGCAGCTTGAGGAGCTGCAGCACGGTGCCGACCGTGCCCACTTCATAGATATCGCCGGGGCCCGGATCATCCTGGGCGGCGTTCTTTTGCGTCGCCAGCAGGATCTGCTTGTCGTCCTTCATCACGTCTTCGAGGGCACGGACCGATTTCTCGCGGCCGACGAAAAGCGGCACGATCATGTGCGGGAAGACGACAATGTCGCGCAGCGGCAGGACGGGATAATTCTGGGTCTTTTCCGGTGTATCAGACATATCGATTCATGCGCCTTTCTTGCTGGCGGCAGACTATCCCTGGGACCCACTGGCCGCAACCTTGCGCCGTTAGCCTCGCTCCTTCCCGCCACACCCTGGGGATGCTTTCTCGGTGACAGGAAGTCTCGGGTAGTACCACGTTTCCGTTAATAATTTGGAGTAACTGCGTTGCCATTCAAGGGCGCTGCGGCGCAAGAAACATGCCGCTGATTTTGCAGGATATTTTTTGTCGTCCGGGCGACCAATTGGACCGGCGTGACCGCGACTCCGGCGATTCCGGTTGCCGGCGGCGCAGAATCCGCAGTGCTAGTCGCAATTGGAGAGGGGCCGCGCCAGCCGACGCAGCCCCTCTGCCGAGCAATAATGTCCTGGTTCAGGCGCCGGTCGAAACGTCGCCGCGACGGTCGGTATAGATGTAAAGCGGCTTGGCTTTGCCCTCGACGACTTCCCGGCTGATGACGATAGCTTCGACGCCATCCAAGCCCGGCAGGTCGAACATCGGCTCCAGCAGGATGGATTCCATGATGGAGCGCAAGCCGCGCGCGCCGGTCTTGCGGGCGATCGCCTTGCGCGCGATGGCGCCCAGTGCATCCTCGGCAAATTCGAGGCGCACATCCTCCATCTCGAACAGGCGCTGGTACTGCTTCACCAGCGCGTTCTTGGGCTCCGTCAGGATCTTCACCAGCGCCGGTTCGTCGAGATCCTCCAGCGTCGCCACGACGGGCAAGCGGCCGACGAATTCTGGAATGAGACCGAATTTCAGCAGGTCCTCCGGTTCGACCTCCTTCAGGATCTCGCCCGTGCCGCGCTCGTCGGGACCGCGTACGTCAGCACCAAAGCCGATGGCAGAGCCCGAACGGCCGCGCTGGCCGATGATCCGGTCGAGGCCGGCAAAGGCGCCGCCGCAGATGAACAGGATGTTGGTGGTGTCGACCTGCAGGAATTCCTGCTGCGGATGCTTGCGTCCGCCCTGGGGCGGCACGGAGGCAACGGTCCCCTCCATGATCTTCAGCAGCGCCTGCTGCACACCCTCGCCCGACACATCGCGGGTGATCGAGGGGTTGTCCGACTTGCGGCTGATCTTGTCGACTTCGTCGATATAGACGATGCCCCGCTGCGCGCGCTCGACATTGTAGTCGGCGGCCTGCAGCAGCTTGAGGATGATGTTCTCCACATCCTCGCCGACATAGCCGGCTTCGGTCAGCGTCGTGGCATCGGCCATGGTGAAGGGCACGTCGATGATGCGCGCCAGGGTCTGTGCCAGCAGCGTCTTGCCGCAACCCGTCGGGCCGACCAGCAGGATGTTCGACTTCGCCAGTTCGACGTCGTTGTTCTTGCCGAGATGCGCCAGGCGCTTGTAGTGGTTGTGGACCGCCACGCTAAGGATGCGCTTGGCATGCGCCTGGCCGATCACGTAATCGTCCAGCACCTTGCAGATATCCTTGGGGCTGGGCACGCCATCGCGGGACTTGACCAGGGTGGTCTTGTGCTCCTCGCGGATGATGTCCATGCAAAGCTCGACGCATTCGTCGCAGATGAACACCGTCGGGCCGGCGATGAGCTTGCGCACCTCGTGCTGGGACTTGCCGCAGAAGGAGCAATAGAGGGTATTCTTGGAATCACCGCTGGCGGATTTGTTCATTTCCGATCCATTCGAGCTTGGGGCAAGCTTGATTCAATTCGATGAATCGCCCCGTCAAGAGCCAATTTAGCCCCCGCCTTTCCATCAGCACAACGGCTTTCTGCGGCCGGCGGCGCCATTGGCGGGCCCACGGCCGGGGCGGAGGGCCATTCTGCACCACGCACCACCCCTGGCCGGACTTCAACCAGTCGTCATTTTAGGCCGGCTTCGTCCACAAATGGTTAAGGCCCGACCTGCCAAAAAAGGCGAGCCGGGCCATACTCTTAGCCAGACCGGGGGCTTGCGAGCCTCAGCTACGCCTTGTCCTTCGCCGCGTCGGCGGCCTCGCGCTGGATCACGACCTCGTCGATCAGGCCGAATTCCTTGGCCTCCTCCGGGGTCATGTAGCGGTCGCGTTCCATCGCGTTCTCGATGGTGGCGAGGTCCTGGCCGGTATGTTTCACATAGATCTTGTTGAGCCGATCGCGGGTGCGCAGGATTTCCTTGGCGTGGATCTCGATATCCGTCGCCTGGCCCTGATACCCGCCCGAGGGCTGATGGATCATGATGTTGGAGTGCGGCAGGCTGAAGCGCTTGCCCTTGGCGCCGGCGGTCAGAAGCAGCGAGCCGGCGGACGCCGCCAGGCCGATGCAGACGGTCGACACTTCCGGCTTGATGTACTGCATGGTGTCGTACATCGCGAGGCCGGAGGAAACCACGCCGCCAGGCGAGTTGATGTAGATCGAGATCTCCTTGCTCGGATTCTCGGATTCGAGAAACAGGAGCTGCGCACAGACAACGCTGGCCATGCCGTCATTGACCGGCCCCACCAGGAAGATGATTCGTTCCTTGAGCAGGCGCGAATAGATGTCATAGGAGCGTTCGCCGCGGTTGGTCTGCTCGACCACCATCGGCACGAGGTAATTGTTGTAAATCTCGACGGGATCGCGGTCTCTCATTTTCCACTCTCAAAGACATTGTCCGCGGCCAGGCATGACGCGCCCGGCGACTCACGTTTGGCCGATCTTAGCGAGCGGAGAGGTTCTGGCAAACCGTTCCGGCGATGAGCCCGGAACGGTCGCCACCCGGCTGGACTGATCAGTCGCGCCGGCCCTTCAGTTCCGCCTCGCCCTCCTCGGCGAACTTCTCGGGCGAAACCTTGCGCTCATTGACCTTGGCCCGCTCGAGGATGAAATCGACCACCTTCTCCTCGTAGAGCGGCGCGCGGAGCTGGTTGAGCGCTTCGGGCGAGCGCTGATAGTACTCGATCACCTGCTGCTGCTGGCCCGGATAGCGCTGCGCCTCCTGGATCAGGGCGCGGCTCAGTTCCTCGTTCGGTACCTGGATATTGTTGTGCCGACCGACCTCCGACAACAGCAATCCAAGCTTCACGCGGCGCGCGGCGATCTCGCGGTATTCCTTCTTGAGATCGTCTTCGGACTTGCCCTTGTCCTCCTCATCCAGCCGGTCGGCCTTCATGTCGGCCTCGATCTGTTGCCAGATGGCGCCGAACTCGGCCTCGACCAGCACTTCCGGCAGCGTGAAATCGTGCTTGTCGGCCAGAACGTCAAGCAGCTTGCGCTTTACGCGGGCGCGGGAAACCACGCCGTATTCGCGCTCGATGCGCTCGCGCGCCTGCTTCTTCAGCTCGGCGAGGTCGGCAAGGCCCAGCGACTTCGCCAGTTCGTCGTCGACCGGCACATCCTTCAGTACGCGAACCTCGTTCACGGTGATGGCGAACTCAGCTTCCTTGCCGGCAAGGTCGGAATTGCCGTATTCGGCCGGAAAGGTCACCTTCACGGTTTTCTTGTCGCCCTTCTTCACGCCGACCAGCTGTTCTTCAAAGCCGGGGATGAAGGCGCCGGAGCCCAGTTCCAGGTAATGACCGTCGGCCTTGCCGCCCTGGAACTCGACGCCACCGATCGACCCCACGAAGTCGATCACGGCGATGTCGCCATTCTTTGCCACATAGTCATCCGCCGCCGCTTCCGACGAGCGCTGGCGCTTGGCAATTCGGTTGAGGCTGTCATCCACCTCGTTGTCGGGCACCTCGACGACGACGCGCTCCAGGCTGATCGTGGTGAAATCCATCGGGGTGATGTCGGGAATCACTTCCAGGGCGACCGAGAATTCCAGATCGGCCTCCGGCTTGAACTCGCCGATCAGTTCGACCTTGGGCTGGCTGGCAGGGCGCAGGCTGCGCTCGGTCATCAGCTGCTGGGAGCTCTGTTGGACGCTCTCTTCCAGCACCTCGCCCATCACTGCCGTCTCATAACGCTGCTTCAGCAGGGTCATCGGCACCTTGCCGGGGCGGAAACCCGGAATCCGAAGCTTCTGGCCAAGCTCGTTCAGCTTGCCGTCGACCTTGCTGCGCAACTGGGACGCCGGGATCGCGATCTTGTATTCGCGCTTGAGGCCCTGGTTCAGGGTTTCGGTGACCTGCATGACTGTACACTTTCAGACTTTGAGGTTTATCGATCGGCGCTGGTGGGGCCGGCGGACTCGTCCCGGCGCTCGCTGCGACCGCTTGCCGGCAGGATCTTGCGCGAAACATGATCGCGCCAGGATCACGGACGAAACTTGGTGCGGGCGGAGGGATTTGAACCCACACGACTTGCGTCACGGGAACCTAAATCCCGCGCGTCTACCAATTTCGCCACGCCCGCAAAGGTCGAAGGGAGCCGCCAAAGCATAGCCCGCGGCCCCGGCGCAGTACCGGGTCCGGGCCGGGGATGTAACCCACCTAAACCCGCGTCACAAGAGAAAAAGGAACCTGCCGAAGGAGCCCCCTTCCGGCCACTGACGCACTGCACGGAAAACCCGCATGCATGGCGGACATCGACCGGCCAGCCGGCCGGCAGACGAATCTCAATAAATTGGTATAATAAATTGTTTTTAAAATATAAAATCATACTTCGGCGATCAACCGCCGGATTCCGGGGATCTGTTCCGGCAGGTCCTCGGCGATGAGCCCTGGGCCGGCGGCAAAGCCGGCTTCACTATGAAACCAGACGGCGGCGGCGGCGGCTTCGAAGGCCGGCATGCGCTGTGCGAGCAGGCCAAGCACCAATCCTGCCAGCACATCGCCGGAACCGGCCGTGGCCAGATGCGGCGAGGCCTCGCGATTGACCAGGACGCGCCCGCTCACACCATCATGCCGCAGAATGGGGCAGGCAATCACGGTATCACTTCCCTTCAGCACGATGGTGGCGCCCGAGCGTTGCGCCGCCTGCTGCGCCCGGGCAGCCTTGCCCAGTTCGGGCCCGAGATCGGGGAAAAGGCGAGCAAATTCCCCCTCGTGAGGAGTCAGCACGACATCAGGCCGGCCGAGCACGAACAAGTCCTGCGGGCGATCGGCAAAGGCCGTCAGGCCACCACCATCGACGACGACGGGGCGGCCGCCGGCCAGCGCATTGAGCACTGCCTCGCGGGTGCCGGCATCGGGCGTCATGCCGGAACCGACCAGAACCGCCGATATCCTGCTGTCCAGGAGGATTTCGACCAGATCCTCCGGGCGGCCGAGAGGCCGTGCAATCAGCCCCGGCTGGTCGGCCATGAAGAGCGGCAGAGCCTCAGCCGGCGCCGCCACGGTCAGCATGCCGGCGCCGATCCGCCTCGCTGCGCGGGCGGCGAGCCGCCCGGCGCCCGACATCGCCGCGCTCCCGATCACGAGCGCATGGCCTCGGCTGTATTTGTGGTCCATTGCCCCGGGTCGGGGCAGGCAAAGAATCCAGCTTGCCGGCCCGTTGCAGCGGATATCGGGGCCACCCGCCTGCTGGCCGGCCCGACCGCTCGCCTCGTCGAAAGCCAGGGGCACCACTTCCAAGGCGCCGGCATGAAGCCGCCCAGGCAGCAGCAAATGCCCAGGTTTCAGCCAGCCGAACGTTACGGTCTGGCGTGCCAGCATCGCTGCACCCATCACCAGGCCGGTATCCGAACTGACGCCGCTTGGCATGTCGACTGCCACAACCATCGCACCCGCTTCCCGACAGCGATTGACGGCCGCGGCAGCGGCGCCGTCAAGGCTGCGGTCCAGTCCAATACCGAACAGAGCATCGACCACAAGCGCGTTGGGCTGAACGGCGGTTTCGAGATTGGCGGCGTCGAGCGCCAGCCACTGACCCTGCCAGCCCGCCGCCGCCCTGGCCGCATCGCCGCGATAGGCCTCGATCGGCCGCAGCGCCAGCAATGTCACCCCGCACCCCTGTCGGCGCAGCGCTTCTGCGGCAATGAAGCCGTCGCCGCCATTGTTGCCCGGCCCGCACAGGACGACGACATCCCGGCCTGGCCAATGCCGTGCGACATGGCCGGCAACAGCTTCCCCGGCTCCGCACATGAGTGCGAAGCTGTCGACACCATGCTGGAACAGATGCTGTTCGGCGGCACGCATCTGCGCCGCGGTCAGGACACGGTCGCCGGGGCCGGATGGGTCTGCTTTGGCGGTTGTCGATGTCGCGGCCATCGCGACAGCTCAGTTGATCACGCTGCGGCAGAATTGCTCGCTATACCGTGCCCGGATCCGGTCGCACATGGCCTGGGCATCCTTGAGTGCGGGGAAATCGCCGACATAAATGCGGTAGTGATGTCCCTCCTCGCTGCTCCCCACCACGAATGGCCGGATCTCGAAGGCAAGGTTGTCGAGCATCGGCCGGTATTTGCCGACCAGGTTGCTGTATTCGTTGCGGGCGGATTCCGGCGTGTTCCGCTCGCCCAGCCAGATACGGAAGACCTTGGCCCTTGGCGACAGGATTTCACCAAGCGGCAAAAGGGCGACGACACCCTCCGGCTCAATCGCCTCTTCCGCTTCACCCGCTTCTTCCGCTACTTCGCCGTCAACCGGCTCGTCTTCTGTGCCGGTTGCCTCCTCGGCGACGACTTCCTCGGATGCCGCGTCGCCTAATTCGGCCGCCGGCAGCGTCGCGCCGTCCTGCCCGTCTTCCGGTACGTCGACGGTGGCCATGCCAGTCGCTTCGGCGACGGTCTCATCGGTTTCGGCGACCTGCTCGTGGGTGTCGGCTGCGTCCGTTGACGACGCCGCTTGGCCATCCGCCTCGGGTACCGGCGATGTGGCTGTGGCCGCCTCGCTCGCTTCTTCGTCCGTCGCGGGGGCCGTATCGGCCGTCTCTTGTTCGGCGGTGAGGTCGCCTTCCACTGGAACCAAAGCCGCCGCCGCAGATTGATCGCCATGATCGCCGGGTTCGGAATCCGCCGCTGCTGCTTCCGCGTTACCGTCATCTGGCGCCGCCTCAGCCGGAGCTGCCGGCACTGCTGTTTCGGACGCAGAAGCGTCTTGCGCCTCTCGCGCCACCGTTGTCTTGGGTTTCGGCAATTCCGTCAGCCTCTGGCGGGCCAGCAGATTGCCGGAGGCGGCCGCCTTTTCGAGCCAGTAATATGCCTGATCGGGATTCTGCGTGACCCCGCGGCCGGAACGGTAGAGTTCGGCAAGGTCGATCTGCGCCTCGGCAAGGCCGGCCTCCGCCGCCTTCGCAATCCAAAAGGCAGCCTGCCTGTCATCAGCCGCGACGCCGACACCCCGCGCATAGAGCAGGCCAAGATTGTACTGCGCCTGGACATTGTTGCCGTTGCCTGCCGCCGTCCACAGCTTGGCAGTCTCCGCCGGATCGCGCGTGACACCCTCGCCAAGCATGTACTGGACGCCCAAATTGTATTGGGCGGTCGCGTTGCCGCCATCCGCAGCCTGGCGCCAATAGGCAATGGCCTTGCCCTGGTCCTTGTCGACGCCACGGCCCTCAGCATACATCATGGCCAGATTGTTCATTGCAGCCGCAAAGCCCTGTTCGGCAGACGCCTCATACCATTGGCGGGCGGCGGCAATATCCTGCTTTGTCCCGCGGCCGCTTTCCAGCAGCAGGCCAAGGCCATGCTGCGCCCGCTTGTCCCCCGCCAGCGCCGCCTTCTGCCATTCTGCGTAGGCCTGTTCGAAGGCACCCGCATTGAAGGCGTCAAGGCCGGCGCGGTAATCGGCCCGCGCAGGGAACGTACCGGCGGCGAGCGACAGGCAGAGGCCAACCACCGCGATGCGAATGCAATGCAGCAGCCTAGATCGTGGCGGGAAAGGTCGACTCCGGTTCATGTTCGTTAATATGACGCCCGACGATCCAGGGCGCAACGCGGCCGCTGGCTCGGCTGCATGCGTGGTGGTGGGCATTGGCTCCGGATCCGAGGGCGAATCTGCCGGCGAGCCTTCCAGCGGTATCCGGATCAGTGGCGCACGCTTCTTCCCGGATCGGCCGTACCGCTCAGGTTCAGTCGGGCCGCTGGCGCCAATGGTCCGGCATGGTGGTGGACCATGCGCCAATCCCTTCCCGCCCTGACAAAGACGTTCGTGCACGAAAATTGGGCCGAGCCCAAGAGCTCGATCCCGCAAACGATGCCGGTCTCCCCCCATTCGGCCGATTGCAGCAGCATGAAGACGATGTCAGAGGCCCCGCCCTGGCCGAGGATGTCCTGCCAGCTGCTCAGGACCTGCTCCCGGTCAACAATTGGGGGCCAGCCCGGGTGACAGCAAAAAGCCGGGCCGTTTCCCGCCCATAGCGCCTGCATGGCACTGATATCGCCCGTGGTGAAGGCACGATAGAAGGCGTCATTGGCGGCAAGCAGCCCGCCCGGCTCCGCATCTGACATGGCTGGGGTCCTGGTCCAGGGTGGGGCCCAGTCTACCCCTTGATGTTGCCACCGCCACCGTTCTGATTTCCGCCGCCACCTTCGGTGCCGCCTTCTGTTCCCCCCTGACCGCCTCTGCCGCGGCTTGTACCGTCGCCCCGGCCGCCATCTCGATCGACACCGGGCTCTGTTCCACCCCCGGTTTCATCCCCTTCGGCATCCGGCAGACCGGCGGCAACGACATCATCGGTCATCGCGCGGACCGGGGCCCGGCTCATTTCGCAGTTCGCCCTGACCAGCCCGCGCATGCCGGACATCAGCAACTGCCCCCCACCCGACCGGCAGGCACTCACCTCAACGGCGCCGGAGATCACGTTCACCTCGGTGCTGCCATCCGGCCAGACGAAGATGACCAGTTCCGTGCCGCGGATGACCATCGTCGTGGTTGGCGTGTTCAGCCTGACGTTTTCCTCGGTGGTCATTGTGCCGCCGACATAGCGAAACGCGCCAACGGCAAAATTGACGGTGCCGGCTCCTTCGCCGCTGCCGGGATCATAGACGAAGTCGTCCAGACGAACTTCGGCACCGGGACCGATGTCGATGCGCGTAAGGTCAAGGAATTCCAGCGCCGTCATCGCTTTCGACCCGGTTCTGACCGTATCCAGCGCGAATACCGGATCGCGAAAGTCGATCCTGTGGAAATTCTGGCCTTGTTCCGGGCGCGCCACGGCGCCGCGGTATTCCGGCAGGATAACCTGGCCAATCTGCCGGCTGCCTTGTGCCAAGGCGTCGGCAGGAGGCAAGCTGCCGGCGGCAACGGCAAGCAAGGGCAGAAACAGAGCGAACGGCGCCATGCGGCGCCAGCAGAAGTCGGCCGTTTTCATAACAGATCCTGTGATGCGAACTTGTCGTTCGTCGGATGATTGACTGACTGATCAGTCGATTTTGCCCCGGGCGCGGTTCAATGCGGGCTCACGGCCGCGCCGAGAGAATGCGCGGGCGACCGTCATTCATACATGATCGGCAGACTGTCCCAATCGCCGGCGACCGCCGGTTCGCCGGCCAGGGAGGCCAGCAACAATTCGGGGGTCCGTTCCGGCAGGTGGTCCATCAGCAGGATGCAACCGATCCCCCACAACGCCAGCCAATGCCGATAGCGGGTAAGCATGCTCTTCGGTCCCTCTAGCCCGGCCCGATGCCGGGGCCATGCAATTGCGTACTGAAGTGAATTTGGCGCATCCGCTGGAAAAACGAAGTGACTGGGCGCACAGGTGGTCGTATTGGAGATCGCACCACCGCCCGAAATCGAGCTCGCGGCATGTTTTCTATTATATTTCAATTTGTTAATTTTTCCCTAGCGCTGCAATTGACGGCCTTTGCAGGCCCCTTGACCGAATTTCTTTTGCGCCGCAACATCCTCGCCGACACCCGCCTGCCCGCTAGCCGGCAAGGTTAAGAAGCGCGAAAGGACCTCGTTGAATGATCGGCCGCCTCAATCACGTCGCCATTGCCGTCCCGGACCTTGCCCAGGCCGCCTCTCTCTACCGCGACACGTTGGGCGCCAAGGTCTCCGACCCGGTGCCGCAGCCGAAGCATGGTGTCACCGTGGTCTTTGTCGAACTGCCGAATACCAAGATCGAGTTGCTGCATCCGTTAGGCGAGGCGTCGCCGATCGCCGGCTATCTCGAACGCAACCCGAGTGGTGGCATTCACCATGTCTGCTACGAGGTTGACGATATTCTCGCCGCCCGGGACCAGATGAAGGCCAAGGGTGCGCGCGTGCTGGGCGACGGCAACCCCAAGATCGGTGCCCATAACAAACCGGTCCTCTTCCTCCATCCCAAGGATTTCCTGGGCACATTGGTCGAACTGGAACAGGCCTAGCGCACATCAACCGGGAAATGCCGAATCATGTCCGCCATTGCCACGCAGTTCTTCATCTTTCTCATCATCTGGTGGCTGGCTCTGTTCGCGGTCCTGCCCTGGGGTATCAGGCGACAGGAGAATGACGAGGCCGGGCACGACCCTGGCGCTCCGGCAAACCCGCATCTGGGCCGCAAGGCCCTGATCACGACCGGTGTCGCGCTCGTCGTTTGGGGCGCCTTCTTTGTTGCCTCGCAATATTTCGGGTTAAGCATCCTGGAACTTGCCGGCGTCGCTCGACCAAGCTGACGCAACCCCACGCCGGTCCATCCGGGCCGGGCGCGCGCCATGTGCTGGCGTTGCCTTCGGCAACTGGGCGATACCGAAAGCAGGGGCCAGAAACGGAAAGAGGCAGATCCATCGGATCTGCCTCTCGGACCTGAATAAACAGGTCCCCCCCACCGTAACAAAAAGACTTGTTGCCAGTCGTCCCAGAACTTGGACCGTGCGGTCTTGCATTTTTTTGCCAGCAGATTCCCTGCTGGTGGGCAGTAACCTAACCAAATTCGGCCATGATGTCACGATGGCTTTTTCGCGCCCAGAACATTGAACGGACGGCGTTTTTTGTCATGCCTCAAGCGAAAGAAACGAAACCGATTTCGAATGCGGCCAAACATGCGCATCATCCCCGGCGGCTGCTTCATCGCAAGGAGTCATGGCGGCAGCAGTTTGGACAAGGGCGCCAAGTTCGGGCTGAGCACGGCCTCGAGACGCAGGCATCCAGCGTCCAATGATGTCTATGGCCCGGGGCAAACGTCGCCTGTGTCCGGTCGAATGACCAGTGACCATCTATTGCCGGTATAGCGAAGTATAGGCGGAAACCCGCCTAAAGCCGTACAACATAACAATTTCCGGTAAGGGTATGGGGCGAGTGACGGAACTTGAATCCGCAACCTCCGGAATCACAATCCGGCGCTCTAACCAATTGAGCTACACCCGCCACCGAGGGCGCTGCCGGAGACTGGCCGGCGCGCGGTCTGCGGTGTAAACGACCCATCGGGCGGCGTCAAGGATTACGCGGGGACGGTAGCGGCACGGAAAAGCCCCTTGTCGCCTAGGTATAACAATCCGTCGCGCAGAGCCTCTCAATCGCCCATTTCCGACCTAAACTGCGGCCCTGTTCCGGGCTGGAAAACAGCGCCGGCTTAACCATTTGACCGGGGATAGACCTATGCTTCAGCTCGCCAGCGGCATGAGCCGCCTTGGAACCGAATCCGCCTTCGAGGTGCTGGCCCGTGCCAATGCCTTGCGCGCCCAGGGCCGCAGCATCGTCGCCCTGTCGATCGGCCAGCCCGATTTCCAGACCCCGGCCCACATCGTCGAAGCCGGCATCAAGGCACTGCGCGACGGCCATCACGGCTATACCCCGGCAAATGGCATTCCTGAAGTCCGCCAGGCCGTTGCCGACGACCTCAACCGCCGCCACGGCATCAATACGGTGCATCCCGACAATGTGCTGATCGTGCCGGGCGGCAAGGTCACCATGTTCTTCGCCATCATGATGTTCGGCGAGCCGGGTGCCGAGATCATCTATCCGAACCCGGGTTTCCCGATCTACGAATCGACCATCAAGTTCTCGGGTGCCACGCCGGTGCCGCTGCCGCTCCTCGAGGAGAACGGTTTCGGCTTCAAGGCCGAAGACGTGCTGTCGCGCATCACGCCGAAGACCCGCCTCATCATCGTTAACTCGCCGGCCAACCCGACCGGCGGTATCGTCGAGAAGGACGAGATCGACAAGCTGGTAAAGGGGCTCGAGAAGCACCCCAATGTTGCCATCATGTCGGACGAGATCTATTCCGAGATGCTTTATGACGGCAAGATCCACACCTCGTTCCTCAAATACCCGGAGATCGCCGACCGCCTGATCATGCTGGACGGCTGGTCGAAGACCTACGCCATGACCGGTTGGCGCATGGGTTATTCGGTCTGGCCGAAGAGCCTGATCGAGCAGGCGACGCGCTTGTGCATCAACGTGCATTCCTGCGTCAACGCCTCGGCCCAGTGGGCGGGCCTTGCCGCCCTCACCGGCCCGAAGGACGAGGTTGCGAAGATGATGGTGGCCTTCGACGAGCGCCGCCGCTTCACGGTCGCAGAGCTTAACAAGCTGCCGGGCATCTCCTGCATCACGCCCTATGGCGCGTTCTATGCCTTCCCCAATATCAAGGGCACCGGCTTCAAGTCGAAGGCGCTGGAAGTGGCGCTCCTCGACGAGGCCGGTGTCGCCAGCATCGCCGGCACCAGCTTCGGCGCCTTTGGCGAGGGCTATCTGCGCATTTCCTACGCCAATTCGATCGAGAATATCGGCGAGGCGATCAAGCGTATCGGCAGCTTCCTGGAGAAGCGCAAGGCAGCCTGATTGCGGCAAATTTCGCACCCGCGAAAAACCGGGAGCGGGGCGCCAATCGGCGCCCCGCTTCGTTTTGGGCTCGCCACCACACATTTATGTAGCTTTTTAACAAAACTCCATCCGATCAGCCGAGAGGCCCTTGCGAACGCCGCAACCCACGCATAACCCTTGAACGGGGCTGTCGGCGTCTGCATGAGATCGACGAAAGATCGATCTATGAACCAGGCGCCATGGGGAAAAGACTATGGCGCGACCGGCCCTGACGGCAGCTGACCTGGACCCGGAACTTCTGGCGGCATTGCGCATGGCAATCCCGGACCAGATCGGCGACGATCTCGTCCTCCGCTTGGCTGATGGCCGACACTTCTTCATCGACGGCTTTTTTGCACCCGACGGGATAGGCGACGGCATGCCCCCGCTGGACGGCGCCATCCAGCTTTCCGCCGAAATTGCCGACCTCCTCCTGGCGGCGCCGGATATCGCGACGGCGGCAGGCGAAGCGCCCGCTCCGCCCCCCGAGAGTGCCGGGATCGGCCTGACGCCCTTCGATCCGGTCGATCCATCCATCGACGAGGCGGCGGCGCCGGTGGAAAGCGAGGACGAGGCGGAGGACGAGACGCGTGGCGCCTTTCAATCGCCGGCAAGGTCCGAGGGCCGCACCACCGATACCAACAATCCGGTCCCCGGCGCCGCATCCGGTTCCGGCCCGCTGCCGCTCAGCATTTTTTCGATCGGCACCATTTCCATCGCCGCAGGCGGTGCCGCCGCCCCGACCTGGCAGAACGCCTTCGATATCCGCCTCATTGTGCGGCTCGAGGATCTGAAGGATCCGGTTGCAGATGGCTGGTTTCCTGGTCTCGACCGGCTCTTGCCGATGGCAGCGCCACTGGATCTTGGCGCATTTGCGCTGCGCCTCGCCCAGATCGGATATGTTGGACCTTCCACTGTGCGGGACGATTACCGGGCCTATCTCGAAGCGCGTACCGAGTGGCTGACCGCGGCCGGCGGCAGGACGATCTGGGCCAATCTGACACCCGCAGAGGATACCCCCCCCGACCGGCGCAACGACCTCACCGATCACCTGCCGCCAGGAACGAGCCCCGCCGACATTTTCCATTTCGATGATTTCATCGTCGGCACACGGGAAGGCAAAGACTTTCTCTTTGGATTCGCCGGGAACGACATCCTGGTCGGCTATGGCGGAGCGAACCATCTTTCAGGTGGTGCCGGCGACGATATCCTGATCACGAGCCAGGGCCCGCAATCAGCCGTGATCGACGGTGGCGACGGCGACGATACCCTGATCTTCGTGGTCGATAACGAAACCTTTGCCTTCCGGCTTCAGGATCTCGGCAATGTTACAGGTGTCGAACGTCTCGTCCTGCTGCCGCAGTCAAACGACAATTCGGATTATCTCAACGACGATTTCGCCAGCGGCCGGATCGTCAAGAGCCACCTGCAACTTGTTCTCGACGCCGCCTCGATCCACAGTTGGGGTGGGCAACTGACCATCGACGGCACGGCCGCGGATATCCGACTGGCCGACCTCGCCAGTTGGCAGCGTCTGCCCGAAGACCCGGCAGATCCCGGTTATGTGCGATATCAGGCGGTCCATGACGGCGCTGAGGTTACGCTTTCCATCATTGCCACCGCCCCGCAGCCGATCGCCGACCGGATCGTCGGCACACCGGATGACGACCGGTTCTTCCTTGGCGGTATCAGCTTCAATTTGCTGGATGGCGGCGCCGGCAACGACCAGATCGGCGGCAGGCTCGACGGCGACCAGGCCAGCGGATTGCAGCCAATCCCCCTCGGCACCCTTCATCTCGCAGATCCGGAACTGGTTCCCTACCGCAATATCGAGCAGTTCGTCCTTGGCGCGCCAACCGACGCACTTGTGTTGTCGGCAGCCGGCGTTGGAACGATGACCGATGCGCGTAAGACCCTGTGGGTGACTGGCGCCGGTGCCGGGGTCAGCTTCGCCAGCAGCGATCTTCCGCTTTACGATCTGGGTGGTATCGGCCAGGTCCAACTGCTGGATCCAGCGCTGTGGACCGGCCTCGGCTATGTCTCGATGCAGACGGGCGTGCACTCGTTTGCCGAAACCAGAATGGGGGCCGTCTACGGCGCCACCGTCAGTGGACAGAATGTGTACCTGGTCGTGCATGTCGGTATTGCGCAGCCCATCGTGGGCTCTACAACCGCCATGGACCATTGGTTTGTGCAACATGACGGCTGGGTTTCGCTGCCGCCGGTCACGGTCGAACTGTCCCTGTCGGTCATCGATCTCGACAACAATCTCGGCAATTCGATCGGCCTGACGGCCGTAGACGCGGCTAGGCTCGCCGGCCCCGATCGTGCGATCACACTGGTCGGCGATTTTGGCCTGGACAAATTGCACCTTCTCGATATGCCGAACTGGCGTTTCGTAGGCGATGAAAGCGGCTTCTCCCTCTACGAAGGCACCGCCGCCGGTGGCGAGGTCACAACCCTGCGCATCGCCACCGACCTCCTGCAACCGACCCTGTTGCCGGGCGACGCCGGCAGCGACCTCGACGTCGCCGACCTAACCAATGGCCGACAAGACTTCCTCCTGCTCGACGTCGAAACCGCCGGCAAGCTCGCCGGCACCAACCAGCAGGTTTCGGTCATCGGCGATTCAGGGCTTGATACCATTGCTTTCGCCGACCACGGAAACTGGCAGATCTTGGGGCGGGACGGAGATTTCTTCGTCTATTCCGGCCAGGATGGTGGCAGTGCCACCACGCTGCGCCTGCATGTCGATCTGATCCGTCCGACCCTGCTGCCTTCGTTCACTGATGGCGACGACCGGGCTCTGGTGGCGGATTTGCTGTCCGTCGACCAGTATATGGATATAGACGGCAAGGGCGGCTTCGATACCCTGCAGATTCTCGATGGCGGCATGATCCAGCCATCGCTGGATTTCATAAGGAACATCGAAGCGATCGACCTTTCCAACGGGACGGCAAACTCGTTTGCGATCGCCGCCTCGACACTGGTCAACAACGGCATTCAAGGGCCGCTCTATATCACCGGCGATGCCAAGGACAGCGTCTACCTCGATCCCAGCTCGGTAATCGACGGGCTGCATGAATGGCAGGACCTGGGGACGACTGTCACGAATTCGGCGGTGAGCAGCAATCCGTTCAGTCTCTATCAGGTGACCATCCATTATCCTGCGGGCGATGTGACGGCCCAGGTCGCCATCGACCAGACCCTGATCCAGCCGGCGCTGCCGATCTGATTGCGGTCAGAGGCCACCCTCGCCCACCAGCTGGAACGGTGCCCAGAAAATGGGATGGGCGAAATAGTCGGGCTGGTCTTCGGCCAGCATCGCCAGCATCGACTGGCGCAATGCCGCGGCACGGCTGATGTGAGGGTCCTTCGATCGGGCGTCGAACACGCCGGTGGTAAGCTGGACGGCGGCGACCGACAGGACCTCCCATTGCGAGACCAGCAGCGTGCGGGCGCCGGTAAAGAAGAACGCGCGCGCAAGGCCCGACAAGCCTTCCGCCCCAGGCGATCCGTCATCGGCGGCAGTATTGCAGGCCGACAGCACCACCCAATCGGCGTCCAGCCGCAGGCGCGCGATTTCGCCGATGGTAAGGTAGCCGTCATTCTCGCCGGTCGGATCGGCGGGCGGCGTCAGCGCAAGGCCTGGTTCCCGCAACCGCCCGAAATCGCCGGCCATCAGGCCATGGGTCGCAAACGCGACAACCCGGTAATCGGCCAGAGGCAGTGCCGCCAGATTGCGTTCGGTCGCCGCCGATCCGACGACGACGGCTTCGGCGGGAGCGCCGAGCGTTGCCGCCAGCGACAACAATTCGTCACGCGATTCCGGCAGGGGCGAGAGGCCGGCGATCAATTGTGCCGTCGCCAGGGCCGGCTCCGTTTCGCCGCCTGATTGGGCGTTCCCCCCGATGTCGAAGACCGGGTCGCCGATACCCAGAAACGGCTGCGTCGCGCGACTGACGGCGGCAATCCCGCGCAGGTCTGCGAGCGTGCCGATTTCCGGCAGGACGGCCAGGTGGTATCGCTTGACCAGCCAGGGCATGTCCCGGTAATCGGCAAAATCCGTTGCCGCCTGCGACTTCTTCGACAGTGTTGCCGCAAATGGCAGGCTCTGCAGCGTGCCATCGGGGACGATGATCAGGCGCTTGATCCGGTCCGGGATGGCAAGCGGTCCGATCAGCGTGTCATGGAGCCAGCTAGCTGCGGCAACTTCGAACGGCTTGATGTCGCCAAGACTGCCGACACCCTTCGGGTCGACTGTGGCGCGCAACGCCGCGATCCGCGCCGACAAGGTGGCCGCGTCGGCCGCAATCGGGACCAGCTCCAGATCGCCATCTGTCAGGAGCCAGGCATAGGCCTGTTCCTCGAAGGACATGTAGGCGACGAGCGCCTCATCCGGCGCCAGCATCGCGGCGAGTTCCGGATGGCGGCGCGGTTGCGGCATGATCAGGTCGGTGCCGTCGTCCGGCGACGATGCCAGCAGGGCCCGCTGCGCCGATGCGACCTCGGCGGCACGAGCCGCAACCTCGTTGCGCAGCCCCTCTGCCGCCTCGCCGCCAATGACGCGTGCCGTCAGTTGACGCGCGGCCAGCTGCCAGCGCAATACGGCCTCCTGAAACCGGCGCAAGCCCTCTGCCCCGGCGGTCCCGCCCGCCAGGATCCGTTGGCTCATGCCGGCGATTGCCGTGCCGGCGGCCGAGGCCCGCGACAACTGCGCGAGCTCAAGTGACAACGACAGGAGATCGTCCCTGGGTGCCGCCTCGTTTTCTAGCGCCAGCGAAATCGATCTCAGATAGCGCTCGACCAGCCGCCGCAGGCTGGCGATCTCCTCCAGCGCACTCTCCGACGGCACCGCCCGGATTGCCGCAATGCGTCCCCGCAGGCGTTCGGCATCCTCCCGCAGGGAACCGAGGGCCTCGTCAAAACGGCCGGCCTCGGCCAGTGTCTGGATCAGCACGGCCCGTGCTTCCAGCGTCGCGAGATGATCCGGCCCGAGCGTGCCCTGCCGAATGGCAACAGCCTGCCGCACAGGTTCTGTAGCAGCATCCGGCTGCCCGGCAGCCAATGCAAGCTGCGCCTGCCCGATCAGGACATCGCTGAGCGGATAGCTGCCCGGCTGGAATATTTCGCCCAGAACGTCCGCGCTCTCCGCCAGGCTTGTAGCCGCGGCATCCAACTCACCAAGCCGCCGCAAGGCCTCTGCCAGCCAGGTGCCAGCACCCGCCGCTGCTCGCTGGTTGAGCGTGCCGGCACTCCGCCAGACTGTCCGGGCCCGGCCGAGATCGGCAGCAGCCGCATCCAGCAAACCGGCGCGCAATTGCGCGTAACCGCGATGCAGCAGCGCGGCGGCACCCACCAGGCTCGGGCCGCCGAAACTCCGGTGCGCCAGATCGTCGGCGCGCGACAACGCGGCGATGGCAAGGCTGGTTCGGCCGGTGACATAGTAGACCTGCCCAAGATTGACCAGCGCCGTCGCCAATGCCGGTCCGAAAAAGGCGCTGTCGGCCTCGTAGACCCCGATGGCGTGCAGCAGCATGGCCTCGGCCGATCTATAGCGACCGGCGTTGAATTGGCCGGCAGCCAAGGAGGTCGATGCCCGCGCCGTTTCGGGATGCGCCGGCCCGAAATGGGCGACCGTCAGGCGGTAGGCATTTTCGAGCGCACCCAGCGCCTCGGCGTAGCGATATTGTCGGAAATGGAACTCCGCCCGCACGGCTTCGATTTCCGCCGCAAGAATCGGCTGGTCGCCGGCAATAGCTGCATCGCGGGTGATTGCCTCCAGGCGCTGGCCCGCCGACTCCAGCCGGAAAGCCCGGATCTCGGCGGTCGCCAGGGCGATTTCAATATCAAGCACGACGGCCGGCGCAATTCCCGGCACGGCCCTGGCGAGGGCGCCAGCCTTCAGCAGCGATATCTGGGCGCGCGTCAGGTCGCCGCGCGCCAGAGCTATCTTGCCGAGTTCGGCATAGACCAAAGCCGCGGCTTCACCGGCCGCTGCCGCCGGCAGGCCGATGGCATCCAGCAGCGGGCCCTCGGCGCCGGAAAAATCGCCAGCCAGCCGCAATATCCGCGATAGCTGCAGGGCGACTTCGTAGCGCAGCCGGATCTTCTCGTCGTTTCCGGCGAGGCGCTGCGCGAGATCGCGCAACAGGCCGGCGGCCTGTGCCGGATGACCGGCACCGAGCAGGGTGTCCGCTTCCTGCCGGGTCGCTTCTTCGTCGAGGGAGGGTGCTGCAATGTCGTCACCCCGCGCTGGCCCTGCCGAACCAAGGCAAAGCGCCATCGCCGCAATGGCGAGGAACGATGCCAGTCGGCGATGGGCTAGCATGCCGGCAAGGCCGCCAGGCCGCGCCATTCATGACAGCCGATGGCCGCCGGAAACGCTGGGTTGTGCTTGCTGTCCCCCGGCAAGCGGATCAGCGTCGCTGGTCAACGTCGCGAATGGCGCCACGAGCGGCACTGGTCGCGAACGCCGCATAGGCCCTGAGCGCCGTCGAAACGTTGCGCTTGCGACTGGCCGGCTTCCAGGCCTTGTCGCCGCGCGCTTCCATCTCCGCCCGCCGCTCCGCCAGCACCGCATCCGACACGGCGAGCCGGATCGCGCGATTGGGGATGTCGATCTCTATGCGGTCGCCGTCGCGGACCAACGCGATCAGGCCGCCCTCGCCTGCTTCCGGCGAGACATGGCCGATCGATAAGCCGGAGGTGCCACCCGAAAAACGACCATCGGTGATGAGGGCGCAGGCCTTGCCCAGCCCCTTCGATTTCAGATAGCTGGTCGGATAGAGCATTTCCTGCATGCCGGGACCGCCGCGCGGACCCTCATAGCGGATCACCACCACGTCACCCGCCTTCACTTCGCCCAGCAGGATGCCGGAAACCGCATCGTCCTGGCTCTCATAGACCCGCGCCGGGCCGGCGAAGACGTGAATACTCTCGTCGACGCCGGCGGTCTTCACGATGCAGCCGTCGAGGGCGAGGTTTCCCTTGAGAACTGCAAGTCCGCCATCCTTCGAGAAGGCATGCTCGGTATCGCGGATGACACCCGCCTTGCGGTCGAGGTCGAGTTCCTTCCAGCGCTTGTCCTGGCTGAAGGCAGTCTGGGTCGGCACGCCACCCGGCGCTGCCAGGAAGAACTTCTGGACGCTTTCGCTGTTGGTCTGTCGGATGTCCCAGCGCTTCAGGGCATCGCCGATCGAGCGGCTATGGACCGTCGGCAGATCGGTATGCAGCAACCCGGCGCGGTCAAGCTCACCCAGGATCGCCATGATGCCGCCGGCTCGATGCACGTCTTCCATGTGCACGTCCGACTTCGCCGGCGCCACCTTGCACAGGCACGGTACCTTGCGCGACAGCCGGTCGATGTCCTCCATGGTGAAATTGACGCCGCCTTCATGGGCCGCCGCCAGCAGATGCAGCACGGTGTTGGTCGAACCGCCCATGGCGATGTCGAGGCTCATCGCATTCTCGAACGCCTTGAAATTGGCGATGTTGCGCGGCAGGACGCTGGCATCCTCTTCCTCGTAATAGCGGCGGGCGAGGTCCACGACGAGGCGCCCCGCCTCGAGGAACAGGTTCTTGCGGTCGGCATGGGTGGCAAGTGTCGAGCCATTGCCCGGCAGCGACAGGCCCAGCGCCTCGGTCAGGCAATTCATCGAATTGGCCGTGAACATGCCCGAGCAGGAACCGCAGGTCGGACAGGCGGACCGCTCGATGGTGGCGACCTCGGCATCGGTGAACTTGTCGTCGGCTGCGGCGACCATGGCGTCGACCAGATCGAGTGCCACTTCCTTATCCTTCAGGACCACCTTGCCGGCTTCCATCGGGCCGCCGGAGACGAAGACCACCGGAATATTGATGCGCAGTGCCGCCATCAGCATACCGGGCGTGATCTTGTCGCAGTTCGAGATGCAGACCATGGCGTCGGCGCAATGGGCATTGACCATATATTCGACGCTGTCGGCGATCAGTTCGCGCGAAGGCAGCGAATAGAGCATGCCGTCATGGCCCATGGCGATGCCGTCATCGACGGCGATGGTGTTGAATTCCTTGGCGACCCCGCCTGCTGCCTCGATCTCGCGCGCGACCATCTGGCCGAGATCCTTGAGATGCACATGCCCGGGCACGAACTGGGTGAAGGAGTTGACCACCGCGATGATCGGCTTGCCGAAATCGCTGTCCTTCATGCCGGTGGCGCGCCACAGGCCGCGGGCGCCGGCCATGTTGCGGCCATGGGTGGTGGTTCTCGAACGATAGGCGGGCATCAAGATCTCCTCGGTACCGGCGGCGCAGGCCGGCCTGGTGGTCATATTTCCGGCATCCCGTCCGGAAATAACGGACCGTTCGCATAAAACAGGGCCTAAACTCTTATTGGATAGGGGAAATCCGGTCAAGAAAGGGGGCAATGCGGCCAGCCCAGGCGGGGTTTCACCCCATGCATGGCGGCATCATCCGGCCGCTGCCCATTTTTTGTGCTGTGTCGACGCTTTTTTGAGCACGACCACCGGGGCTCTCACCTGAAGTGTAGGTAAATCAACAAGTTGAAGAGTGGCATGCGCCTTGCTGATGCGCGTGGGCACCCTCGATGCGAGGCATTTGAGTACCGGCAACAAATACTGGGGAACCCCATGAAGAAAATCGAAGCCATCATCAAGCCGTTCAAGCTCGATGAAGTCAAAGACGCCCTCCACGAGGTAGGCATACAAGGCATCACCGTAACCGAGGCCAAGGGCTTTGGTCGCCAGAAGGGCCACACCGAGCTTTATCGCGGCGCGGAATATGTGGTCGACTTCCTGCCCAAGATGAAGATCGAGGTCGTGCTGGATGATGCCCTGGTCGAGCGCGCCATCGAGGCCATCCGTCAGGCGGCGGCGACCGGGCGCATCGGCGACGGCAAGATCTTCGTCACCAATATCGAGGAAGTGGTCCGCATCCGCACCGGCGAGCGTGGCCTCGACGCCATCTGAAAGTAACCCAAAACATCACCCCGAGAACGCAAGGAAACACCCATGTCTGACGTCAAGAAAGTGCTGGATCTGATCACGGAACACGACGTGAAGTACGTCGACTTCCGTTTCACCGATCCGCTGGGCCAGTGGCACCACCTCGCCCACCACATCTCCACCGTGAACGAGGACCTGCTGACCGAAGGCGTCATGTTCGACGGCTCGTCGATCGCCGGCTGGAAGGCCATCAACGAGAGCGACATGACGCTGGCCCCGGATTGCAGCACCGCCGTGCTCGATCCCTTTGCCGCGCAGACCTCGCTCATCATCTATTGCGACATCCTTGAGCCACTGACCGGCCAGAATTACGGCCGCGATCCGCGCTCGATCGCCAAGCGAGCCGAAGCTTTCGTGAAGAGCTCCGGCGTCGGCGACACCATCTATGTCGGTCCCGAAGCCGAATTCTTCGTGTTCGACGACGTGCGCTACAAGGTGTCGATGAACAAGACCTCGGTCGAGTTCACGTCCGAAGAGGCGCCCTATGTCACCGACAAGCGTTTCGAGGAAGGCAATCACGGTCACCGCATGAAGGTGAAGGGCGGCTACTTCCCGGTAGCGCCGCTGGACTCGGCCGGTGACCTGCGCGCCGAGATGCTGACCACCCTTGCAGCCATGGGTGTCGAAGTCGAAAAGCACCACCACGAGGTGGCCCCGTCGCAGCATGAACTGGGCGTCAAGTTCGGCACGCTCGTGCAGTGCGCCGATGCGATGCAGAAGTACAAGTACGTGGTCAAGAACGTCGCCCATGCCTATGGCAAGACGGCGACCTTCATGCCCAAGCCGGTGAAGGGCGACAACGGTTCCGGCATGCATGTCCACCAGTCGATCTGGAAGAACGGCCAGCCGCTGTTTGCCGGCAACGGCTATGCCGACCTTTCGGAAACGGCCCTGTTCTATATCGGCGGCATCATCAAGCACGCCAAGGCACTCAATGCCTTCACCAACCCGTCGACCAATAGCTACAAGCGCCTGATCCCCGGCTTCGAAGCGCCCGTGCTGCTCGCCTATTCGTCTCGCAACCGTTCGGCCTCCTGCCGCATCCCCTATACGGCGAGCCCGAAGGGCAAGCGCGTCGAGGTGCGCTTCCCGGATCCGACAGCCAACGTCTATCTCGCCTTCGCGGCGATGGTGATGGCGGGCCTCGACGGCATCGCCAACAAGATCCATCCGGGCGATCCGATGGACAAGAACCTCTACGACCTTCCGCCGGAAGAACTGAAGCAGGTGCCGACCGTCTGCGGCAGTCTGCGCGAGGCCCTGGAATCCCTGTCGGCGGACCACGGCTTCCTGCTCAAGGGCGACGTCTTCACCAAGGACTTCATCGAATCCTATCTCGAACTGAAATGGGAAGAGGTCTACGCCCTCGAGCACACACCGCATCCGGTTGAATTCCAGATGTACTACTCGTCTTAAAGAGTTCCTTGCGGCAGTACGAACTGAAGCGGCTGGGGCAACCCAGCCGCCTTTTTTTGTCGAGAATCGAGGATATTCGTCCTAGGTCGCTCAAGCCGGGTTAACCCTCCTTTCACTAACATCGATCAAGATTCCGGGCTGGCATCGGAGGGGGAACGACGATGAGCAACCGAATGTCCCTGAAAACCCGCCTGCTGCTGGCCGGTCTGGCTGCGGTCGCAGCGATTGTCGTCACCGCAGGCGTTGGCTTGTTCGGTATGTCGCGCAGCAACAGCGGCCTCGAAACCTCGATCACGTCGACCACCGCCGTCCTTCATCAGAAGCACGCCGACATGATGCACGACGCCTTGCGCGGCGACGTCTTGTTCGCCCTGGTGACCGGACCGGACGGCGATGCCGCCGACCGGGATTCGATCCGCGCCGACCTTGCCGATCATGTCGCCGATTTCGAGCAATCGATCGCTGCCCTGCAGGCCCTTCCCCTGGCACCTGAAATCCGCAACGCGGTCGACGAGGTCGTGCCGGCCCTGGAGGCCTATATCGTCGCCGCGCAAGAGAATGTCGCGCTGGGCCTCAGCGACGTGACCGCCGGCCGGGAGGACTTTCCCCACTTCATGACGGCTTTCACCGACCTTGAAGAGCGCATGGAAACGCTCGGCGAGTTGATCGAGCAATTCGGCAACAGCGCCGGCAGCGCCGCCACCGCAACGAACAACCGCCTGATCCAGGTTCTGCTGGCGGTATCCGCGATCGCCATGATCCTCTTGATTATCGTCAACTGGCTCACCGCCGGCGGCATCTCGCGCCCGATACTTGGCATGGTGGACGCCATGCAGCGCCTCGCCCGTGGCGACCAGGCAGTGGAGATTCCCGGTCTCCAGCGCGGCGACGAGGTCGGCCGCATGGCTGAGGCCGTGCAAGTCTTCAAGGAAAACGCCATCAAGACCGAAGAACTGAAGGCCGCCCAATCCCGGGACCTGGCAGCGCGGGAGGAGCGCACGCAGCGGCTGGAGCAATTGTGCCGCGACTTCGATCGCCACGTTACGGCACGTCTGGAATCAGTCATTGCCGCCGTGGCCCAAGTGGAGGGAACGGCACAATCCATGTCCCGCGTTGCCGAGGACACGGCAGCCGAGGCCGGTCAGGTCAACCAGGCTTCCGAAGCGGCCACCGGCAATGTCAACGCCGTGGCGGCCGCGACCGAGCAACTCGCCGCCTCGATTGCCGAGATAGGCCAGCAGATGGGGCGCTCGCGCGAGATCGCCGGCCAAGCCTCGACCCAGGCAAGCAACACAAACGCGCAGATTCGCCAACTGGCAGATGCCGCGCAGCGTATCGGTGCGGTAGTCCAGCTCATCACCGACATTGCCAGCCAGACCAATCTACTGGCACTCAATGCCACGATCGAGGCAGCACGCGCCGGCGAAGCCGGCAAGGGCTTCGCCGTTGTGGCGTCCGAAGTCAAGAATCTGGCGACCCAGACGGGCAAGGCCACCGACGAGATCGCGCAGCAGATCAACGGGATCCAGAATGAATCCGGTGCGGCAGTAGCCGCCATCGAAAGCATTGCCGGCACCATCGACGAGATCAACCAGATCACCGGCGGCGTCGCCGCTGCCGTCGAGCAGCAAAGTGCGGCCACCAAGGAGATCGCCCGCAGCGTCGAGCAGGCGGCCGGCAGCAATCAGGAAATGTCGACCCGCATCACCACAGTCAGCCGCGCCGCAAGCGAAACCGGCACCGCGGCCGGCCAGTTGCTGGAATCCAGCAATGCGCTGTCGCGCGATGCCCAGGACCTGCGCCAGGAGGTCGAGCAGTTCCTCGCGACGATCCGGACCATATGAGGCGCTTCAGTCGCGGTAGCTGGCTGCCACGCGGCAGTAATGTTCCGACGAATAGGCGAAGTACGCCATTTCCTTGTCGCTGAGCGGACGCATCAGCTTGGCCGGCGATCCGGCCCAGAGTTCCCCCTTGCGGATGCGCTTGCCCGGCGTAACCAATGCACCCGCGGCCACCATCGCGCCGCCTTCGACGATAACACCGTCCATGACGCAGGCCTTCATGCCGATGAATGCGCCATCCTCAACGGTGCAGGCATGCAGCAGTGCCATATGGCCGATGGTAACGTCGGCGCCGATCATGGCCCTGGTCCCGGCCGCCCCTTCCCGCTCGTGATTGACGTGGATCACAGTCCCGTCCTGCACGTTGGTTCTGGGACCGATACGGATCGAATTTGAATCGCCCCTGAGCACGCAGCCGAACCACACCGATGCCTCGGCACCGATCTCGACATCGCCGATGATGACCGCAGTGGGTGCGACGAACGCATCCGCCGCGATCCTGGGATGGATACCCTTGTACGGCATGACGAGCGCGGCCATGACTTTCTCCCTCAGAGACCCAGCATCAGCCTGATGTTCTGCACGGCAGCACCCGAAGCCCCCTTGCCGAGATTGTCGAGGCGCGCCACCAGTACGGCGTGGCGTGCTACTTCATTGGCATAGACCCGGAGTTCCAGCCGGTCGGTGTCGTTGAGCGCCTCCGGCTCCAGCTTACCGTCAGCCTCGGGAGCGACAACAGACACGAGGTCGCTGCCGGCATAGTGTTCGACCAGGGCCGCGCTAAGGTCGGCCGCTCGCGGCCGCCCCGGCAATGTGTCGAGATGCAGTGGGATCGAAACCAGCATGCCCTGGCGGAAATGCCCGACGGAGGGGACGAAGATGGGGCGCCGCTTCAGCCCGGCATATTTCATCAGTTCCGGCACATGCTTGTGCGCAAGCCCAAGGGCGTAGAGTTCAAAAGCCGGCCCGCCATCCCGCTCATGCGCCTCGATCATCGCCTTGCCGCCACCCGAATAGCCACTTACCGCATTGACGGTGACGGGGTGATCCGGCGGCAGCAGGCCGGCATCGGTCAGCGGACGCAGCAAGGCGATTGCGCCGGTCGGATAGCAACCAGGATTGGCCACCTGCCGCGCCTTGGCTACGGCTTCGGCGTGTCCCGGTACCATTTCCGGAAAGCCATAGACCCAGTTTGGCGCCACGCGATGCGCCGTGCTGGCATCCAGGATCCTGGGCGCGCGATCACCGAGATCGCAGGCCAGCTTGACGGATTCCTTGGCCGCATCGTCCGGCAGGCAGAGAACCACCAGGTCGACTTCCGCCATCAGGTCACGCCGCGCGGCCGGATCCTTGCGGCGATCCCCGCTCAGGCTCTTCAGGACCACCCCTGGCACACTCACCAGGCGCTCGCGAATGCCAAGGCCCGTGGTCCCAGCTTCGCCATCGATGAAGATTGTCGCCATCTCAGTTCTTTCCCGGTTCCGCTGGATATTGCCCAAAGAAAAAGGGGTGCGCCAGAGCGCACCCCTTTGCCAGTACCTTTTGGCCAGTACGCTTAGCGCTTCGAGAACTGGAAGCTGCGGCGCGCCTTGGCGCGGCCGTACTTCTTGCGCTCGACGGTGCGGCTGTCGCGGGTCAGGAAACCCTCGGCCTTCAACGCACCGCGCAGGTCAGGCTCGAAATAGGTCAGCGCCTTGCTGATGCCGTGGCGCACGGCACCGGCCTGGCCGGAAAGACCGCCACCGGCAACAGTCACGTTGACGTCGAACTGGCCGGCACGGTTCACGATCCCGAACGGCTGGTTGATCATCATGCGCAGCACGGGGCGGGCGAAATAGACGGTCGAGTCACGGCCGTTGACCGTGATCTTGCCGCTGCCCGGCTTGATCCAGACGCGGGCAATGGCGTCCTTGCGCTTGCCGGTCGCATAGGCGCGGCCCTGCGCATCGACCTTGCGCTCGTGCTTCGGCGCGGCCACTTCGGCAGCGGCCACGCCACGCGTCGCGGCACCGAGATCCTTCAGATCCGAAATCTTCTGCGGTTCTTGCGCCATGATTACGCAGTCCTCTTGTTCTTCGGGTTCATCGCCGCAACGTCGAGCGTCACCGGCTGCTGCCCTTCATGTGGATGGTTGGTGCCGGCATAGACGCGCAGGTTCTTCATCTGCTGGCGGCCGAGCGGGCCGCGCGGAACCATGCGCTCGACAGCCTTGATGATGAGGCGCTCGGGATGCTTGCCGCCCAGGATCTTGCCCCAGCTGCGCTCCTTGATGCCGCCCGGATGGCCGGTGTGATAGTAGAAAACCTTGTCTTCCAGCTTGTTGCCGGTGACGCGCACCTTGTCGGCATTGATGACGATGATGTTGTCGCCACAATCGACATGCGGGGTATAGGTCGGTTTATGCTTGCCGCGCAGATGGTTGGCGATTACCGACGCCAGACGGCCCAGGACGACGCCATCGGCATCGATCAGGACCCACTTCTTCACCACCTCGGCCGGCTTGGCGGAATAGGTCTTCATGACTCATCACTCAAGCGAAATTGCCGTCGAAGGGACCACCCCTTCGCTCTCAGGCCGGGGTCATACAAACAGTCGCACGCCGTGTCAATCAGCAAGTTTCTCAGGTCGGCTTCTAAGGCAATAAAATCAATAAGTTAAAATTACGGTATCATGATACCTCTACATATCTCTATGTTGTTCTGGACAATTTCAATTCCGCCGCCAATTATGCCGCAAATCAATTACTTACGGTGGGGAATGGCGCCGAAAGTCGACTATGCCACGCTCTCGAACGCGGTGCTGGCTCAGCATTTCATGCCGAGGATAGCGGTTCCGGACCACGAAAACTGGCTCGCAGAGGATCTCGCCCGGTCAGCCCCCCTGCGCCAGCTACCCGGCGTCGGGCGCGATCTGCGCTACGGACCGGGCCAGCGCCAGGTCCTGGACGTTTTCCCGGCCGCCACACCGGGGGCGCCGATCCTGATCTGGTTCCATGGCGGCTACTGGCGGGCGCTGTCCAAGGATTACTATGCCTTCCTCGCACCGGCGTTCCAGTCGGCCGGGGCCGCGGTGGTGCTCGTCAACTACGACCTCTGCCCGCTCGTCACCCTGGCTGACCTCCTCGCCCAGACCCGCTCAGCCCTGCATTGGGTGCGCACCCATGCCTCGGAAATGTCGGGCAGCGGCGACCGCCTGATCCTTGCCGGCAATTCCGCCGGCGCACATATCAGTGCCATGGCCTTGCAATACGCCGCTTCGGCCGATCCGGCACCGCTGGCGGCCATCCGCGCGGCCGCATTAATTACCGGCATCTACGACCTCGCTCCCGTGCCGCGGATCCCGGTGCAGGAGGAATTGCGCCTGACAGAGGCGGATATAGGGAATTTGTCGCCCATGCACCTGCCCATCCACACTCACGTGCCTGCCCTGGTCGCGGTCGGCGCTGAAGAGCCGGAATTGTGGATCGAACAGTCGGCACGCTATCACGCAAAGATTCGCGAGGCCGGCATGCCCGCGGAGTATATGTGCATTGCCGACCGCCATCACTTTTCAATCACCCGCGATCTTGCCGATTCCACCGCTCCGCTCACCCGCGCCATGGTCAGGCTGCTCGAGACATGATCGACAAACCCAAGGGCAGCAGCCCAATCTATGATCGCATCGGCATCGGGTATGACCGGACACGTCGCGCCGACCCCAATCTTGCTGCCGAGATCGCCCGCCTTCTGCATGTGCAGCATCCGGATCCCGTCCTTGATATCGGTTGCGGCACCGGCAACTACACCATCGCCGTCGCAAACCGAAATGTGCGCGCGATCGGCCTCGACCAGTCGACCCTGATGCTGCGGCGCGCCCGTGCCAAGGAACCGCGCATCAACTGGGTCGCCGGGCAAGCGGAGGCCCTGCCCTTTGCCGACGCTGCCTTTGCCGGCGCCTTCTGCACCATGACGCTGCATCACCTCACGGATTTCGATGCCGTGTTCGCCGAGATCGCGCGGGTATTGCGGCCCGGCGGCCGCTTCGTGGCCTTCACGGCCTTTCCCGAGCAGGCTCAGCAGTTCTGGCTCAACGCCTACTTTCCGGAGTTGATGCGCCGGGCCGCCGCGCGCATGCCGGGCGAGGCACAGATCGCGGCCGCCTTCGCCAGGAGCGGCCTTCGCCTCGCAGAAATCGTGCCCTTCGACGTACCGAAGGACCCGGTCGACTTTGTCCTCTATTGCGGGCGACACCGGCCGGAGGTTTACTTCGACGCCCGCGTGCGCGGCAACATTTTCGCCTTCACGGCGCTCGACCTGGCGCAGGAAGTCGGCATGGGTCTTGCCAAGCTGGACGAGGACCTGACCAGCGGGCGCTTTGCCGAAGTGGCGGCCGGCTTCGACAGCAGCCATGGCGATTACGTATTGGTGATTGGCGAGAAGGGCCGTTAGCCGGCGAATGCGCTGCCAAGGGGCATCAGGCGCACGCCCCTCCGCAGATTGCGATAGGGCAGAGCCGCATTGTCGACTGGGTTGTCCCCCGCTGCCGCGACCACCAGTATCTCCGAAGCCAGGTCCTGAAAGTCTGCGCGGAAGTGCACCGAACTTTTCAGCGCAAGGATTTTCTGCGCACTTGGTTCGACCCCCAGGTGGCGCAACATCGCCTGGTCGGCCGCCTGCTGCTTGCGGCTGGTCACCACGATCTGGACGCCCCCGATGCCGAGCAGCGCCATCGGCCCCAATTGCATGTGATTGCCGCGATAGAACGGCCCGGTCGCCTTGAAGCTGCCGTCGCCGAGGGCAAGGACGCGGAAGCGGCCGGTCAGCTTTTCAAGGTCAGGCGAACCGCACCAGGCGCCGATGGCGCGCTCGAAACTGTTGTCGAGCCCGACTTCATGGGCGATGCGCGCCGTTTCCGGATCAAAAAGATTGGCAAAGACCGCCTTTTCCGCATCGAGGCGCAGCAATGCTTCCAGCAGGTCAACCGAATCCGAATTGCCGCCGGCACCCGGGTTGTCTTGGGTATCCGCCAGAATGACCGGCCGCCCCGTTTCACCCGTCGCCATGGCATAGGCGACGGCCTCGTCCTTCGACCAGATGCGTCCGGCAAAGTCGCGCTCGGCATCGTTGAGCGCACCGATCAGCGCATCCGCTGCGTGGTCGGCAGAGCGCTGGTTCTCGGCATAGGTTACCATCACCGGTCCGCATTCATGGATGTCCGCCGGAGGAAACCCGAAGGCGAAGGAGGCGCTTGCAACGCCATCACGTCCCTCGCTGGCGGCGACCGCCTGGTAAAGCGCCCGCGCGGGATCGATGAGCGTGCATTGCCACGGCAATGGCACCAGGAAATCGGCGCGCCGCATGGCCTTTGCCAGCGGGCCATGGCGCAGCAGCCGATCCGTCAACTCCGCGGAACGCGCACCGGTCTCGGCTAGGTCGACATGCGGATAGGTACGGCATACGACCAGGGCGGAAGCATGGCGGACCATGCGTTCCGTCAGATTGGCGTGCAGGTCGAGGCTGACGACGATCGGCATGGCGTCACCCACAATGCGGCGCAACCGCTCCAGCAACTCGCCCTCGCCATCCTCCTGGTGCTCGGTCACCATGGCACCATGCAAATCGAGGTAAATGGCATCCAGGCGCTCAAGGCGCCCGACCCGTTCCAGCAACTCGCCGGCGACGCGTTCGAAGGCATCCTCGGTTACATGGGCCGATGGCGAGGCGGAACACCACAAGAGCGGCAGCAGTTCGTGCCCCATTGCCTTCGCCTGGTCGATGAAACCCGGCAGGGGCAGATTGATGCCGGCGAAAACATCGAACAGGGCATCGCCCCGCGTCAACCCCGGCCAGCCATCTGCCATCTCGAAATCGGCAAAGCCGGCCTTGACCGGAGCAAAGGTGTTTGTTTCATGTTGAAAGCCGCCGATCGCAATGCGCGCCATGATTGTCTTTGCCCTGTACCGAAGCCGACGATGCTTAGAAAGCACCATGAATTGGGAACATAATCAACTCTTGGCGCGACTCCGGGAATATGGAATTCTCGCGCCGCCATAGGGGATTGAGGGGGACGGTCTTGGCCCAGGCGCCGATCTTCATGATCGAGGATGTCGATACTGCCACGCAGCATGCGGCGACGGCCATTGCCGAAATGGCCATGCGCGACATCTCCCCGACACCGGGCAATTTCTGCGTCTGGTACCATTATCTAGCCGGCACGACCCCGCCGCTGCGCCAGGACCTGGACGCCCTGTTGGCCCAGGGCAACACCGTCTCCGGCAGCCAGATGCAGGCACTGTTCGACAAATACTTCCGCGAGAACGGTGGTGCCGAGACCCTGCAATCCACCGGCGACGAGTTGCAGGCAACATTGCTCGACGTGATCAAGCAGGTTTCCCAGGCCGGAATCGATGCCGGTGCCTTCGGCGCCACCCTCAACCGCGCCAGCGGATCGCTGGTTGACGGGCGTATCGATCCTGGCGCCATGAAATCCCTGGTCGCCGATCTGATTGCCGCCACCAGGCTGATGAGCCAGAAGAACCAGTCGCTGGAAGCGCAGCTGAAGGCGAGTTCGGCGCGCATGGCGGTCATGCAGACGCGGCTCGAGACAGCCCGGCGCGAGGCGATGACCGACGCACTGACCGGAATCGGCAACCGCAAGAGTTTCGACATTGCCCTGCAGTTCCGTGCCCATCAGGCGTCGGAGCACAAGGGCGAACTGGCACTGATGCTGCTCGATATCGACCACTTCAAGAAATTC
This sequence comes from Dongia mobilis, assembly GCF_004363235.1. Taxonomy (GTDB): domain Bacteria; phylum Pseudomonadota; class Alphaproteobacteria; order Dongiales; family Dongiaceae; genus Dongia; species Dongia mobilis. The sequence continues at coordinate 29,573 of NZ_SNYW01000009.1, read as the reverse complement.
AACGACGAGTTCGGCCACCGCGTCGGCGACCAGGTCCTCAAGATTGTCGGTGCCAAACTCAAGGCCAGCGTGGTCGGCACCGATGCGGCGGCGCGCTATGGCGGCGAGGAATTCGCCCTGCTGATGCCACAGACGCGGATGGCGGACGCGCTCGACCGCGCTGACCGGTTGCGCCAGAGCCTCGGCAGCCACTACCTGAAGAACCGATCGACCGGACAGAGCTATGGCACCGTCACCGTTTCGATCGGTGTCGCGCGCTATCGGCATGGCGAAGCGCTGGAGGAATTCGTCAATCGGGCGGACGAAGCCCTCTACCGGGCAAAAAGTCAGGGCCGCAATCGCGTCGTGGCGGCACCGGATCCGTCACGCTAGGACGATAAAGCGGTTCGATATCTCGTTGCGCCGTTCCCCATCGGCGGGAAACTGCTCGGCCAGCCGATCGCCGATGGCGGCGATGGCCACCGCAAACCCCTCCTCCAGTCGACCCGACCTGACATCGGCGGCAAAGGCATCGACGATGCGCTGCCACGCGGCGGTGCCAACCCGACTGTGGATCGCGACATCGGCGATGATCTCGACATGATGCTCAGCCAGGCTGACAAAGAAGAGAACCGCATTGCGCTCCGGCGTGCCGGCAAGTCCAAGATCTAGGAAGGATGCGCGGGCGAGGCGGGCGGCGGCTTCGGCCTTGAGCGGACGCAGTGTCAGCCGGTCGCCCAGCGGGGTGAGTTCGAGCAGCGCCAGGGTCAATGGAAAGACCACCAGCTCGGCCAAGAGGACGTCACCCCCATCGGCCCAGGGCAGCAGGTACCAGGCGAGGATTCCGGCCAGCAAGGCCAACAGGGCCGACAAGGCGAGGCCAGTTCCCCGGTACTCGCTGGCGCGCGGCGCCAGGACCGCCACCAGTTCGGCCCGCGACCTCGCCTCGACTGCGCCGATGGCCGTTTCGATCCGGCTCATCGCCTCTCCTGAAAGCATCTTTCCTACCACCTTCCACTAGCCCCGCCGCCCCCAAAGGATCCGCCGCCGCCGGAGAAACCACCGCCCGACCGGAACGAGCTACCCGATCGCCCGCCGCTGCCGGCGCGCCAATACCATTCATAGGCGTTCTTCTTCCTGTTCCACCGCCGGCGTACGGAAATGCCGATGAGCGCAAGCAGCCAGATACCCATAGCAATGAATGGCACGAATTCTTCGATGATCGACCCGATCCGGTCCTGGCCGTCTGGCACCTCGGCTGCCGGGCGATAGGTTCCACCCAGCACGCCAGTGATGGCGTCGACACCCGCCAGAATCCCCGCTTCCATGTCGCCCGCCTTGAAATGCGGTACGATATCGCCCCGGATGATCTGGTCCGCCAGCGCGTCGGTCAGTTCTCCTTCAAGGCCATAGCCAACCTCGATACGCAACTCGCGCTCGTTTGGTGCGATCAGAAAGACGACGCCGTTGTCCTTCTCGGCCTGACCGATGCCCCAGCCGCGCCCCAGCATCAGCCCCCAATCTTCGATCGGCCGCCCCATCAGGTCGGGCAGCGTCACGACCACAATCTGGTTCGTGGTCGCCTTTTCATGCGCCTCCAATTTCGCAGCAATCGTGGCTTCGGCTGCGGACGACAGAATGTCGGCGCGATCGACGACGCGCCCGGTCAAGGCTGGCAGGCTGGCATCCTGTGCCACAGCGATTTGTCCGGAGCAAAGGAACGCCAGCAGCACAAGCAGCCACAGGATGAACCGAAAATGCCAGAGATTATTGACTACCATCGCCCGGTCGCCCCACCGCCCCCAAAGGAACCGCCGCGTCCACCAAAGGAGGCGCTTCTGCCGCCAAGCGAGCGTGACGATGACCTGAACCGCTCCGGCGGATCACTCCGCTCCGACCTTTTTTCCTCGGTTCCGACCTGACTCTCATCGAAATTGCGGGTGATGAGGTAGAAGATCCAGCCGAACAACCCAACAAAGCCAAAGAGGCCGAGCACGACCAGAAGTACCGTCAGCTTGCCGCCTTGCTTTGTGGCAGCGGACGGTGCTGGTGCCTCGATGCCTGCGAGGCTGCGCTGCAATGCATTGAGCGCAGCCTTGATACCGTCTCCATAATGCGCCTCGCGAAAGGCCAACAGCATATGGGACCGGATGATCCGATGCGCCGTCGCGTCCGGAATGCGCCCCTCCAGGCCATAGCCCACCTCGATCCTGACGGCGCGGTCCCGGGGCGCCACGACGATGACGATGCCGTCGTCCTTGCCGGCCCGACCGATTTTCCAGTTGCGGCCAAGCGCCAGCCCCCATTCCTCGATCTCGTAGCCTGCCAGGGTCGCGAGCGTCACCACCACGATCTGCGTCCCGTTGTTGCGCTCGATCACGGCGAGTTGTTGTGAGATGTCGCGTTCCTCGGTCTCGCTGAGGATGGCCGCGAGATCAACCACCCGGCCGGTCAACGGGGGCACCGCCGGCTCCGCTGTGGCGCTGCGCAGCGGTGCGATCAGAATCAACCCCAACAAAAGCAAGGCGCGTGGCAGGATCCCCATGTCTAGCAACCACCCTCGCCGCCACCGCAGGCATCGAAACCACCCACACCAGTGTCGGGGCCCGCCGCCATGCCCGATTTGACGAGTGGCATGCCACGGCGGCTGATGCCCTCCGGCAGGTCATTGATGGGAACATCGGCCATCGGGTTGCGCCGATGGCGCCACTTCCCTTGCCACGCCAGGAAGGCAAACGATCCGGAAATCGGCGCGCCGATGGCGCCGCGGCAGAGTAGCCACGTCATGAGTTATTGCTCGACTGAATTGCCGGCACCAAAATCCACCATCGGAACTTCCATCTTCGCCGGTTCGACCTCCAGCTGCTGCATCAACGCACGATCCTGATAGAGCAGGTTCTTCCACAGCACGCCGGGGAAGGTCTTCAGTTCCGTGTTATAGCTGCGCACCGCCTCGATGAAGTCGCGCCGCGCCACCGCAATGCGGTTTTCGGTCCCCTCAAGCTGGGCCTGGAGCGTCTGGAAACCCTCGGTCGCCTTCAGGTTCGGATACTGCTCAACCACCACCAGCAGGCGGGAAAGCGCCGACGTCAATGCCCCCTGATTGGCGTCGAATGAACGCATCGCCTCGGGATTGGTCAGAATGTCCGCCGGCACCTGCATGCTGCCGACACGCGAGCGGGCCTCGACCACCGATTCCAGCGTCGATTTTTCGAATTCGGCAGCCCCTTTCACCACGGCAACCAGATTGGGCACAAGTTCGGCACGGCGCTGGTATTGGTTCAGGACCTGTGCCCAGGCGGCGCCGGCGTTTTCTTCCTTGGTCGGAATGGCATTGATACCGGTCGCCGCCCAGACCAGGACGGCAATCACCAGGCCCAGGATGACGAAGCCAACGATGCGCATGCGCGCTCCCTCCTGTCAGGATTTCCAGTGCGGCGGGATGGTGCGGGCATAATAGGGCAAGGCCTCGATCCGATCCATCCAGGCGCGGATTCCGGCCGGCATGTCCGCCCTGGCAATGCCGAGCCCCGGCGCCCGCTCGTCGGCGCGCTGCGCCAGGCGGATATAGGGGAAGGCAGCGAAGTCGGCGAGGCTCAGGCTTTCATGCAGGAACTCTCCCTTCAGATAGTCCTCGAAGCGCCGCAATTCGTCACCCATGCGCTGGCAGGCGGCGCGTGACTTTTCCGGGTCACGCTCGGCCGGCGACAGATAAACCGCCTGTTCGATCAACTCGCCACTGGCCGGAGACAGATAGTTGTCGGCCTCGGCGACCAGGCGCCGCACCGTCGCCCGGCCATGAATGTCCGTCGGCAACAGGGGATTTTGCGGATAGCGCTCCTCCAGATATTCGAGAATGGCCGCCGATTCCCAAATCGCAAAACCATCATCCAGGATCGCCGGGACGCGGCCGCGCGGATTCACCGCCAGGAATTGCGGCGTCTTGGTATCGTCATTGTCGAAGCTCAACCGCTTCGCTTCGTGCGGGATGCCCTTGTGCTCCAGCGCCAGCCAGACTTTCCACGCATAGGGCGAGCCGGATCCATAATAGAATGTCAGCGACATGATACCTTCCTGTTGCTAGATGTCCGCGAATACATGCGTTTCTGCCTTGCCGCCGGGATGCGTCACGGCGCCCTTCTCGGCCGTGCCGACAGTCTGGGCATATTTCCACAAGGCGCCCGATTGATAGTTCGTCCGGCGCGGCTGCCACGCCTTGCGCCGCTCGGCCAGTTCCGCCTCCGACAAGGCGACAGAGATTTCGCCGGTTGATGCATCGATGGTGATACGGTCGCCATCCCTCAGCAGGCCGATGGGGCCACCAACCGCTGCTTCCGGGCCGACATGGCCTATGCAGAACCCGCGCGTGGCGCCAGAGAAGCGACCGTCGGTGATGAGCGCGACCTTGTCGCCCATGCCCTGGCCATAGATCGCGGCCGTCGTTGCCAGCATTTCGCGCATGCCCGGGCCGCCTTTCGGTCCCTCATAGCGGATGACGATCACCTCGCCTTCCCGATAGTCGCGCCGCTCGACCGCCTTGAAGGCATCCTCCTCGCAATCGAAGCAGCGGGCCGTGCCGGTGAATTTGAGGTTCTTCATACCGGCGATTTTCACGATTGCCCCTTCCGGCGCCAGATTGCCGCGCAGGCCGACGACACCACCCGTCGTCGAAAGCGGATTGGAAACAGGGCGGATGACATCCTGGTCTTCCGGCAGGCGGTAGCCCGCCAGATTTTCGGCCAGGGTTTTGCCAGTCACGGTCAAGCAGTCGCCATGCAGATAGCCACCATCCAGCAGAGCCTTGAGAAGGACCGGCACGCCGCCGATTTCGTACATGTCGCGGGCGACATAGCGACCGCCGGGCTTGAGATCGGCGATATAAGGCGTCTCGCGGAAGATGCGGCAGACATCGTGCAAGTCGAAATCGATGCCGCATTCATGGGCGATGGCCGGGAGATGCAGGCCGGCATTGGTCGAACCACCCGATGCCGCCACCACCCGCGCGGCGTTTTCCAGCGATTTCCGCGTCACGATGTCCCGCGGGCGGATATTGCCGGCAATCAACTCCATCACCTGCTGGCCGGATGCTTCGGCATAGGCATCGCGGCTTTCATAGGGGGCCGGGGCGCCAGCCGATCCCGGCAGCGCGAGGCCGATCGCCTCGGAGACGCAGGCCATGGTGTTGGCGGTGAACTGGCCGCCGCAGGAGCCCGCCGAGGGACAGGCGACACATTCCAGTTCGTGCAGTTCCTCGTCGGACATGTTGCCCGCGGAATGCCTGCCGACGGCCTCGAACACGTCCTGCACGGTCACGTCCTTGCCCTTGTGTCGTCCCGGCAGGATCGAGCCGCCATACATGAAGACCGAGGGCACGTTGAGGCGCACCATCGCCATCATCAGGCCGGGAAGTGACTTGTCGCAGCCGGCCAGACCGACGATGGCGTCATAACAATGGCCGCGCATGGTCAACTCCACCGAATCCGCGATCACCTCGCGGCTGACCAACGAGGATTTCATCCCGGCATGGCCCATGGCGATGCCGTCGGTGACCGTGATGGTCGTAAACTCGCGCGGCGTTCCGCCGGCCGCTTTGACACCCTTTTTGACTGCCTGGGCCTGGCGCTGAAGCGAGATGTTGCAGGGGGCAGCCTCGTTCCAGGTGGTGGCGACGGCGACGAAGGGCTGGGCGATCTCCTTCTCGGTCATGCCCATGGCATAATAATAGGAACGATGGGGCGCCGATTGCGGACCGATGGAGACATGGCGGCTGGGCAGTTTGGACTTGTCGAAGCGTTCGGCAGTCATGGCGGACTTCCCTCAAATGTCTGGTCTGGGGCATCAGGCGCAGCAGGATAGCGGGCGAGGCACCCCTTGCGCCATTACCCCGGCGCAAGATTCATACGCGATGCTGCATTGCGGCATTGTACTGGCCTAGCGCGCGGCCCAATTGACGCCGCCTTGATCCTGACGCGACAGCGGCTGCAATGGAATCTGCACCAGATAGAACTGCCAGACCGGCGACATGTCGGTAATGATGAAGCGGAATTCGGCACTTTCTCCGGGATCGATGGCAGCACCGCTGAAGCCGAGCGAGTCCTCCGGCTCATCGGTCCGCTGGATCCGGGGATAGGTACTCCAGGCAAAGGTCTCCGCGAGGGTCGAATTCTGGCCGAAGCTCAGTCCGTCGCCATAGTTGGATCGGCGGGTCGTCACCTCGCGCAGTTCCATCTGGTAGTTGCGCCAGACATTGTCGCTGCGATTATGGACGATCTTGCGCATGGCAAAGCCGGCAAGGTGCAGCGAGCCGACGCGATTGCCGAAATGGCGCCCGAATCCGCGAATCGTCAAAATGACATGGCGCTGCGGTTCGGTAATCTCCTCCACCACCGTAAGCGGATCATCGACCGTCCCGGTACCGGAGACGGAGAGAAGGCGAAACCCGCCCAGCTCGTCGGAGAACTCGATGCCGAGATGGGTGATCGGCTCGGCTTGCGCGGGCGCGGCCATGGCCAACGAGGCGGCGGCGAGGATCAGCAGGCTGGCGACGACAGGGCTGGCACGCATCCCGCCATTATGCCGCCGCGGCCCTGCCGGGCAAGCCGGTGACTACTGAAGGGGGATAGTGGTCCCATAAAACCCTATCGCCACGGCCGGCCCCGACCCGGGCGTCAGCCTCAATCCGACGCAACTTGCCCGCCCATACCTGATCCCGCTGGTCGTGCCTCGGAATGACGAAGGAGTCTCGGCTATAGGCCCGCCAGGCGCTCCAGGGCCAGATTGAGCTTCTGCCGCATCTGCTCGATCTCGGCCAGCCGCTGGCGCTGTTCCTCCACCACTGCCGGATCGGCCTTGGCCACGAACTGGGCATTGGCCAGCTTTTTGGCGATTTTCTCACCCTCGGCCGACGCCTTGTCGAGATCCTTCGTAAGGCGCGCCCGCTCCTTCTCCACGTCAATGAGACCGGCCAGGGGCAGCAGGACCGTCGCCTCGTCGATGACGATCTGGGCCGCCCCCTTTGGGCCGTCGCCCGCCAGCACATCGATCTTTTCGATGCGGCCAAGGCGACGGATGAGATCGTCATAGGCCCTGAGGCGAGCCAGCGTCCTTGCGCCCGCATCCCGGATGAGGACCGGGATCTGCGGCCCTGGCGGCACATTCATCTCGGCCCGCAGGGTGCGAATCTCCGACACCAGCCGGATAACCCAGTCGAGATCGGCGCCTGCCTCGGCATCGACGTTCAGCGTTCCGAAATCCGGCCAGGGCTCGGTGATCAACAAGGATGTATTGGCAGCGCCGAGCTGCGGCCACAATTCCTCGGTGATATAGGGCATGAAGGGATGCAGCAGATGCAGCAACTGGCCCAGCACCCAGGCCGTGCAGGCCCGGGTTTCCGCCTTCAGATCCTCGTCCTCGCCCTGGATGATCGGCTTGGTGAACTCGACATACCAGTCGCAGAACTCGTTCCAGATGCAGCGATAGAGCGCGGCCGCCGCATCGTTGTAGCGATACTGCGCCATCGCCTGGTCGACATTCTGCGCGCAGGCGGCAAGCCTGCCGATCATCCAGCGATTGACCGGCGCCTTTACCCTGGCGGGGTCGAAGGCCGGGTCGGCGCGGCATTCGTTCATCAGGCAGAAGCGCGTCGCATTCCACAGCTTGGTCGCAAAATTGCGATAACCCTCGACGCGGTTCTCCGACATTTTTATGTCGCGGCCCTGAGCCGCCAAGGCGGTCAGAGTGAAGCGCAGGGCATCGCAGCCATATTTGTCGATGAGGTCGAGCGGGTCGATGACATTGCCCTTCGACTTCGACATCTTCTGGCCGTGCTCGTCGCGCACGAGCGCATGGATGTAGACCGTGCGGAACGGTACATCGCCCATGAAATGCATGCCCATCATCATCATCCGGGCGACCCAGAAGAAGATGATGTCAAATCCGGTGACGAGAACGTCACCAGGATAGTAGCGGGCGAGTTCCGGGGTCTGCTCGGGCCAGCCGAGGGTCGAAAACGGCCACAATGCCGAGGAGAACCAGGTATCCAGCACGTCGGGATCGCGGTTGAGCTCGACCGCCTTGCCATAGTGCTTGTCGGCGACCTCCTTGGCTTCGGCCTCATCGGCAGCGACGAAGACCTCGCCGTCCGGACCGTACCAGGCCGGTATCTGATGGCCCCACCACAGCTGGCGCGAGATGCACCAGGGCTGGATGTTGCGCATCCAGTCGAAATAGGTGTTCTCCCACTGCTTCGGCACGAAGACGGTGCGCCCTTCCTCCACCGCCTTGATCGCCGGCTGGGCGAGGGTATGCGCATCGCAATACCACTGGTCGGTCAGCCAGGGCTCGATGACGACGCCTGAACGGTCGCCGTAGGGCAGCATCAGCGTGTGGTCATCAATCTTCTCGACCAGGCCCAATGCCTCGAGATCGGCCACGACCCGCTTGCGTGCCTCGTAGCGATCCAGGCCGCGATAGGCTTCCGGCACGTTCTCGTTGAGCCGCGCATCCTTGTCGAAGATGTTGATCATCTCGAGGCTGTGACGGCGCCCAACCTCGAAATCGTTGAAGTCGTGCGCCGGCGTGATCTTCACCGCGCCCGATCCTGTTTCCGGGTCGGCATGGTCGTCAGCCACGACCGGAATGCGCCGGCCGACCAGCGGCAGGACGAGATGCTTGCCGATGAGATCCTGATAGCGCGCGTCCTCGGCATTCACGGCAACGGCGGTGTCACCCAGCATCGTCTCGGGGCGAGTCGTCGCCACCGTGAGATAGCGCCCCTCCTGCCCCTCGACCGGATACTTGAAATGCCACAGATGGCCCTTGTGTTCCTTCTGCACGACTTCGAGGTCGGAGATTGCCGTGTGCAGCTTCGGGTCCCAATTGACCAGACGCTTGTCACGATAGATCAGGCCCTGGCGGTAAAGCTCGACGAACACCTTGCGGACGGCGTTGTTGAGCCCCTCATCCATAGTGAAGCGCTCGCGCGGCCAATCCGGCGAGGCGCCAAGGCGGCGCAGCTGGCGCGTGATGGTGCCGCCGGATTCAGCCTTCCACTCCCACACCTTTTCCAGGAATCTTTCGCGGCCAAGGTCCGTGCGCTTGAAGCCCTTTTCGCCCAGCTGCCGCTCGACAACCATCTGGGTGGCGATGCCGGCATGATCGGTGCCCGGCTGCCACAGGGCATCGCGGCCCTTCATGCGCTGATAGCGGATGAGGATATCCTGAAGCGTAAAGGTAAGCGCGTGGCCCATATGCAGGCTGCCCGTCACATTGGGCGGCGGCATCATGATGGTATAGGGCGCCTTGTTCGAGGTGGGATGGGCGGCAAAGGCGCCGGCCTTCTCCCAGGCGTCGTAATGCTTTTTCTCAACCTCGGCGGGTTGAAACGTCTTTTCCAGCATCGCTGGCCAACCTTCATGTCAGGAAAATGCGAGGATTGCCGGGAGTTATACCGATCCCGGGGGGCTAGTCAAACGGGCGGATTCCTGCCGAATTCAGCTCAATTCGGCCTTGCGCGACAGGCGTTCGACCTCGCGGCGCACCAGGCGCTCGACGATCTCCTGCAGATGCTGGTCCAGCCAGTCCTTCAGCATCGGCTCGACGGCCTGGCGCACCAGGGTTTCGACCAGAAGACCGTCCAGCGTCTGGTTTCGCGGCATCGCCGTCGAGGCCTTGCGCGCCACCAGTTGCGCCATGGTGGCGGCGCTGGCAGCAGCAACATCCGGCGACACCAGCGGCGCTTCCTCGGCATTTTCCGCGGCCGCAGCGGCCGGCTCGGCAGGTTGCGGCGTCACGGCAAATCCGCCCGGCGATGCAGGCGCCGGTTCTGCCGGCGGCATGCTCGCCTCTTCGTCCAGTTCGATTTCGTCCGATCCCAGGTCGGCCGGGGCTTCTGCCGCCTGGAAAGGCTCCGCCTCGATCTCCGCCGCTGGGGCCGGTTCAGGGGCGAGTTCGGGCGCGGCTTCAAGTTCCGGTTCCGGCTCCTGAGCAGGTTCCGGAGCGGCAACCGGTGCCGGCGCCTCCTCCTTCAGTTCGACGACATTGCTGTCGCCGACTACCATATCGGTCAGAACCAGCGCATCGTCGTCATCTTCTTCGGCATGTCCATTGGCGGCGCCATTGGCCGCTGGGGCGGCGGCCTCCGTGTCCTGCGGCTCCTCGCCTTCGGAAATGATTCGTCGGATGGAGGCTAGAATTTCCTCCATCGACGGTTCCTGATTGCCCTTGGCGTCCGCCATTCACCAATCCCTGACCGGGGTAAAGCCCGGGGCATCCCCCCGGTAAAGCATCGTGTCGATCAAGCGCCGCTGCGCCCTGGCCACAACATGCCCGTATCGAGCCCGAAGCAAACAGCATGCCGTGCCGAGTCGCCCTCAGCCATGTCGGTTATCCTAACGTCTTTATTGGCATTTCTCAAGAAATGGCAAAATGCGGCATGACCCGCACCAGATGTTGGGGGCCGTGCTGCGTCCAAATTGACGTGTTGAATCCCGCGCAGCCGGCCTGCCCAGCTAATCTACCGAGGGTCCTGTGCCGATGAACTTGTCCCGGACGCCCTCGTAATGCTCTGCGGGATCATAGAGTCCCACATCGAGCCCGAGCTCCTTGGCTGTGAGGCGTCCCACGGCGCCCAGAACGGCGTATCGGGCGGCAACCGCTGTCGTCTGCGCCTCCACCAGGCTCACCTTGGCATTGAGCGCTTCCAGCTCGGCATCGAGAACATCCAGCACGGTACGGGCGCCGACAAGCTGCTCCTGCTTGACGCCGTCCAGCGCCACTTCGGTCGCGCGCACCTGCTCCTCGAAGGAGAGGATCTGCGCCTCGGCCGTTTCCAGGGCCTGCCAGGCGTCGACGGCGGTCTGCTCGCTGGCTCGGCTTGCCTCCTCGATCTGGCGGCGCGACTGCTGATAGAGCTGCTTGGCCCGACGCACGCGCGCATCAGGTGCGCCCGCCTGGTAGAGCGGGACCCGCAGCACGCCCATGATCTGACCCGAATCCTGCCCGGTGTCGCTGGCGTTCTGTTCCTCGTTGCGGAACCACGAACCTTCAATCGAGACCGTCGGCAGCAATTCGGAGAAGGCGACGTCGATGTCATCCTTTACCGCTTCGGACAGATATTTGGCGGCCATCACCTGAGGCGCCCCGGCAGAACCTGCGACCGTCTCCTCCTTGCTGCTGGGCAGGACGAGCTGCTGCGTCGGCATGCGGAGGTCGACCGGTTCCTGGCCGATCACCTGACGATAGACGGCGATCGAAGCCGTCAGATTGCCCTCGGCGGCGATACGCCCGGCGATGGCGCCCTGCAGGCGGGATTCCGCCTGGGCCACGTCGGTGCGCGTGACCTCGCCCGCCTCGAAGCGATCATTTGTTGCCTGCAACTGGGTCGCGATCACCTGCTCGTTGTTGCGATTGAGCTCGAGCACGGCCTGGTCGCGCACCACCTGCATATAGGCCCGCACAGCCTGGAAGAGGACCTGCTGTTCGGTGTCTTCGAGACTGGCGCGGCCGGACAGCACGCGCTTCTCCGCAGCCGACGTGCTGTACACCGTTTCGAACCCGTTAAAGATCGGCTGCGAAACGGTCACGCCGAAGCGCCGCGGTTCGAAATCATCATCCATCAGCATGGGCGTGTTCTGGTCGACCCATGTCTTGCCGGCTTCGGCCTGCCCGATGATCGTGGGGCGCCAGCCGCTGAGGGCCTCCGGCACGCCTTCGTCGGTGGCGCGCAGCGATGCCCGCGCCGCGTCGAGCGTCGGGTTTCCGGAATAGGCCTGGGCCAGCGCCTCGGTCAGCTCGACTGCCTGCGCCGACGCGGCCGCAGAGCCAGTCAGGAGCAGGGCAAGTACGCCGGTGAGGAAATTACCAGAAAACCGCCGCTTCATGATTGCCACCCGTCCAATCGTGTTCATCACTGACTACGTCCAATTCAATATCGTTGCATGGTTGGCTCGACGCGCAATGCCCAGGCATCGATCCCGCCGGCCAGGTTGACGGCGTTGCCGAAGCCCTGCTGGCGCAGCCAGAGCGTCGCCTGGAGGCTGCGCATGCCGTGGTGACAGACCACCACCAGCGGCGTCTCGCCGGCGCATTCGGTCAACTCGTCGCAGCGGTCAGCCAGTTCGGCCAGAGGAATGTTCCGGCTCGACCCGATGCTGCAGATCGCGGTCTCCCAAGGCTCGCGCACATCAAGCACCTCTACCGCGACGCCCGCTTCCATCATGGCGCGGAGCGACATTGCGTCGATCTGCAGCCCGTCCGCCCCCAACATCACGCCACCGTCAGAAGGTAAAGCCACGCGGCAGCGAAAAGCCCGGCAACAGATGCACGTTGGCGTCAAACAGAACGCGGCGCGCAACGGTCCTGCCGGTTCGCGTCATCAGCACGGCCCGGCCGACGCCGCCTTCGATCGCCACGGTCGCCAGGCGCCCCTGATCAGCCAATTGTTCCGTCAGGGTATCCGGCACGGCCTCGACGGCGCCCTCGACGAGGATCGCGTGATAGGGCGACCGGGCGGCATGGCCGGCCACAAGGCTGCCGACCACAAATTCCACCGAGCCCGGGAAATCCAGCCCCGCCAGCGCGGCGCGGCCGTTCTCCGCCAGGCTGCCGTCGCTTTCCAGGGCGATGACCTGCGCGCCCAGCCTTGCCAGTACCGCCGCCGCATAGCCGGTATTGGCGCCAACCAGCAGAACCTTCGCCGCCCCGACCGGCTGGAGTGCCTGGATGAGGCGCGCCACCACCATCGGTTCCATCATGAATCGGCCATTGCCGAGCGGCAGGTCGTCATCGACATAGGCCCGCGCCCGCTGCGCCGCCGGAGCGAAACGCTCGCGCGGCAGGGCCGCCAGCGCGGCCAGCAGGGCCTCGTCCGTCACCTTGTTGGTGCGGATCTGGCCATCCACCATAAAGCGCCGCGCGGCCGCGAAATCCCCGGTTGCTGCGGTCATCATCTGTCCCGTCCCCATTCTGCCTGTCGAGCTGGCACTGCATTGAAATGCTTGGCACTTCCAGCCCGGCCGGCCCGTTGAATCTTGTTGCGATATATAACCTTAATGCCGCATCGCCACAAGAAATGCGTTGGTGACAAGCGGGATCGGGCAGCGCCGGCGCACCCTTGACCCTGCACCCTCACCGCTCTATACGTCCCCTCGCCTTTTGGCGCTCAGCCAGCGATTGCAGGATTCGTTCCCTGCCCTTCCTTGTGCGCGGCGGCCCCGGGGCCCGGTGGCAGAGTGGCCATGCAGAGGACTGCAAATCCTCGTACGTCGGTTCGATTCCGGCCCGGGCCTCCACTTTCCAGCCCAGACGATCTACCCATGGCAAACGGACGACGCTGCCGGCAAGGGCTTGGCGGCGCACTTGCCCGTGGCGCAAAGAAAAACCCCGCGGCCAGGGCCGCGGGGCAATTCCTTCCGGCAGATACCGACGCTTATTCGGCGTAGGTAACCTCATCCGGCGTCGCCTCGACTGGCATCACCGCGCCGACATACTGGACCATCTCACCCTGCGCCGCGAGGATGCGGTAGTTGGTGAAGATCTCCTGCGAGCGGGCGGTGATCAGATCGTCCTGCGAGTTGAACAGGTCGTTGGCCGCATCGAGCAGATCGAGCAGGCCGCGCTGGCCGATATCGAACTGCTGCTGATAGACGTCCTTAGTCTGCTGGTTGGCGTCGACCTGCTTGGTCAGGTTTTCGACGCTCTCCTGCTGGGTCTGGCGGTCAGCCCAGGAGGTACGCACATCCTCCTCGACTTCGCGCTCACGCTGACGAAGCTGTTCCAGCTGCTCGTTGATGTGCTCCTTGAACTCCTTCGAGCGGGCGATGTCGGCGCCGCCGCGATAGAGGTTGTAGCGGACGAAGACCTGGGCCGAGGCGTTGTAGGTCTGCTCTTCGACGCCGTTGTTCCAGCGGTTGGCGTTGCCGGTGACCTCGAGGTTGACCTGCGGCCAGAAGACCGAATCTTCCTTGTCGAGTTCCGACTGCGCGACGTCGATGTCGTGCTTCTCGAGGCGGATCTTCGGGTTCATCTGCAGGCCGCGCGCGACGGACTGCTCGACATCGGCCGGGATCGGCATGTCGGGGCCGGCCATGACCGGCTGCAGTTCGGACGCCGGCTGGCCGACGATGCGGACGAATTCGGCCTGCGAGTTGCGCAGATCGCCCTGGATCTGGATCAGGCTGGAACGCGCCGTCGCGAGACGGGCTTCGGCCTGGCGCACATCAGCAATGTTGCCGCCACCAAGTTCGGCGCGGGACTGCACGAGACCGAGGATTTCCTCATGCGCACGCACATTGGCTTCGGCATTGGTGACGCGCTCCTGGTGGCGCAGCACGTCGAGATAGACGCGCACCGCCTCGAGCGATTCAACCTGGGCCTCGTCCTGAATGCGCTCGGCCTGCGACTTGATTCGGCTGATCTGACGCTCGACTTCGCTATCGGTGAAGCCGCCGTCGAAAATGCGCTGCTGCAGGCTGACCTGCGCGTCACGACGCACCAGCCAGCGGCCGTTGTCATGCGGCCCCTGGTCCAGCACCGGGTCGGGACGATCCACGCTGCCATTTTCGGAGAATTCCGGGCCGATGTTGAACTGCGCATCGATCTGCGGCAGGTAGAGGCCGCGCGCCTGACGCAGTTCATGATCGATCGAGCGGCGGTTCTTGACCTGCTCGCCCACGACCGGGTTCGTGGTCACCACAAGCTGCACGGCTTCCTGCAGCGACATGGCCTGGGCACCGGTTGAGCCCACGCCCACCGTCAGACCGACAGCGGCGCTCAGCAGAAGCGCCTTCGAAACGCGCTTGCGAGTTACTTCAATCATGCGTCTACCCCCAAGAGAGATTTGTCCCCGTCCACCAATTCGTCCCGATTCGTGCACGGGATACTCAGCGCCTTCGCGCCGTTAAGCATATTTTAATGCAATTCCACGAAATCCTTCTACCCGATTTAGCCTGTTGATGCAGCAACTTTTTCTAGTCCGGTTGATGACGGATTTCGGAAGGTTTCTGCCCAACTAGCGCTCCGTCAGGGCCTGTTCCTTGGCCTTGAGGATCGGCTTCAGCAGGTATTCTAGGACTGTTTTCTTTCCTGTCAGGATGTCGACCGACGCGGTCATGCCGGGAATAATGGGCAGATTCTCGCCCTCCTTCCCCACCAGAAAGCTCTTGTCGGTCCTTATCCTCACCCGGAAATACAACTCTTTCTTTTCATTTTCAATCGCGTCGGCGCTGATGTCCTCGACCACGCCGTCGAGGCCGCCATAGATCGAGAAATCATAGGCCGTGATCTTCACCTTGGCGGGCTGGCCGGGCGCGATGAAACCGCGATCCTGTGGCCGGATTTGCGCCTCGATCAGGAGGTTGTCCTCGATAGGAACAATTTCCATGATGTCCTGGGCGGGCTGGATGACGCCGCCGATAGTGCGGATCTTGATGTCCTTGACAGTGCCCTTGACCGGCGATTTGACCTCGGTACGCCGCACCTTGGCGCCGGCGTCCTTCATCGATTCGCGCACGGTGGCGAGGTCGGACTGGTGCTTGGCCAGTTCCTGCGCCGACTGGGCGCGATAGGTGGCGACGGCTTCGTCCTTCTTCGACTTGGCGGCTTCCAACGCCGCCACCGCCCCCGGCCGCTCGGCCTGGGCGTTCTCGATATCGGCCTGGAACTGCTGCACCTGCTGCTGCGCCTCCAGCACCTCGTTCTCGCCGGCGCCGCCCGCCGCACGCAGCTTGATCAGGTTCTCGAGCCGCTTCTGCGCCGTGCCGATCAGGCTGCGCGCCGATTTGATCTTGGTGTCGATCGCCCGCACCTGCTGCTCGCGCTGGTTCACCTCGTCGTTGAGGGTCGCCTGCTGCGAGCGCAACTGGGCGAAGCGGACAGTGAACTGCGCCTTCTCCGCCTCGATCTTTTCCGGCGCCTTCTCGACCACGTCCTCCGGAAAGGGGATTTCCTCCGGCGCCTGCACGCCGGCAATCTCGGCCTTGAGACGCGCCACCGCAGCAGCGGCGATGTAATAGCGCTGCGTCAGCTCGGCGAGGCTCGCCACCGCAGTGTCGTTGCGGATGATGAGGATCGGCTGGCCCTTCTCGACCAGTTCGCCGTCGCGCACCTTCATGTCCTCGAGGATGCCGCCGTCGAGACTCTGGATCACCTGGGTCTGGCTGCTGGGCACCACCTTGGCCTCGCCGCGGGTGATGACATCGAGGATCGCCCAATGCGACCAGAAGAGAAAGGCCGCCGCGACGATGAAGATGGCCGCCAGCAGGAAATGACCGAACATCTTGGTCCCTTCCCGCTCGGCAGCGGCGGGATCGACCCAGAGGTCCTTGTTGGTGATCGACATGGTCCTTGACCTCGCTGTTCTCAGCCTTCGTTCGCCCGGATGCGGCCCTTCATGAGCGCGTCGAGCACGCCCGCCTTCGGCCCGTCCGCCACCACCTTGCCGCGATCCAGCACGATCAGGCGGTCGACCAGCGACAGCATCGAATTGCGATGTGTCACCAGCAGCATGGTCTTGCCCTGCGTGATCTCGGAGAGTCGCGCCTTGAAGGCATTCTCGGTCGAATTGTCCATCGACGAGGTGGGTTCGTCGAGCAGCAGGATCGGCGGGTTGAGCAGGAGCGCGCGGGCGACCGCCACCGATTGCCGCTGGCCGCCGGAGAGATAGCGCCCGTTCTCGCCCACCGGCATGTCATAGCCGGACGGGTGCTGGCGCACGAACTGGTCGACGCCGGACAGGGTCGCGGCGCGGATCACCGAGGCCTCGTCGACATAAGGGGCGCCCAGCGTGATGTTGTCCTTGACCGAGCCGAAGAAGAGATGCGGGTCCTGCAGCACGCAGCCCACCGATTGGCGCAGATCCGTGGGGTCGAGCTGGCGGATGTCGACGCCGTCGATCAGCACCGCGCCGTCGGTCGGCTCGAACAGGCCCAGGACCAGGCGCTCGATCGTCGTCTTGCCGGAGCCGATGCGCCCGACGATGCCGACCCGCTCGCCCGGCTGGATCCTGAACGAGACGCCTTCGAGGGCGTTGGTCTGCGCGTTGGGATATTTGAAGCTGACATTGCGGAACTCGATCGCCCCCTCGATCACCGGGCGGCGCAGGAAGACCTTGCCCTGCGGACGCTCGACCGGGAGCGCCATCATGCGGTTGAGACCCTGCAGCGAGGTCCAGGACTGGTGGAAGCGCACAATGAGGCCGGCGATCTGGCCCAAGGGCGCCATGGCCCGGCTGGTCAGCATCGAGGCGGCGACCATGGCACCGGTGGTGAGCGGCGCCACGTCGGAGGCGGGATCGTGGGTGAAGATCTGGTAGCAGGCCACCAGGATGACGCCGACGAAGGCGAGGTTCGAGGACATCATCACGAAATTGACCGCGATGGTCGACCAGAAGCGCGAGGTCTTGGCGGATTCGGAACTGGCCGCGACATAACCGTCCCAATCGCGCTGCAACTGCCCTTCCGCCGAGGTCGCCTTGATCATGTCGAGGCCGTTGATCGCCTCGACCAGCGTCGCGTGCTTCTGCGCGCTTTCACGGTACGAGCGCTCGACCGCCTTCTTCATCGGGAACTGCACCAGGATCGAGACCAGGATCACGACCGGGATCAGCACCGCTGGCACGATGGCGACATTGCCGGCGATGACGAAAATGATGACGAGGAAGATGATGACGAAGGGCAGATCGATGATGGCCGAGAGCGTCGCCGAGGTGAAGAAGTCGCGCAACGTTTCGTATTGCTGGATGTTGCTGGCGAAGGCGCCGGATGATTGCGGGCCGGCAGACATGCGAATGGAAAGGATCTGCTGGAAGATGGCCGACGACACCTTGCGGTCGAGCGACTTGCCGGCCACGTCGAGGAAATAGGCGCGCAGCGTGCGCAAGGCGAAATCGAAGCCGAAGACCAGCAGCACGCCGACCGCCAGCATGAGGAGCGTATCCTCGGCCTTGTTCGGCACGACGCGGTCATAGACCTGCATCGAGAAGAGCGAGGTGGCGATGGTGAAGAAATTGACCAGCAGGGCGGCGACGATCACCTCGAAATAGACCGGGGTGTAGCGCATGACGGCACCCCAGAACCAGTTCCGGGGCTTGGCCTCGCTGATCTCGGAGGAGCGCGTGTCGAGGCGGATCTTCGGCCGCACCACCAGCATCTGGCCGGTATAGAGGTCGGCCAGCTGAGCGACCGGGATGGTGTGCGAGCCATCCATGGTGTCCGGCGTCGCCACCTCGACCTTGCCGTCCTTCGGCACCGAGAGCAGCACGCAGGCCTTGCGGTCCTTCAGCAGCAGCACCGCCGGAAGGGTCATGGAATCGACCTGATCGAGGCGCTTTTTGAGCTTGTTGGCGGCGAGGCCGATGCGGTCGGCGGCGCGCAGGAAGAGATCGGGGCTGAGCCCGTCCTCTCCGATCGGCAGGCCATGGGCGATGGCGGCCGGCGAGCGCGGATTGCTGAAGATGCGGGTGACGATGACGAGGCAGGTGAGGAGCGCGTCCTCGCGCATGGTCGGGCCGGAATATTCCGCCGGCATGCCAGCCGCCGCCTGGGGCGCCACCTGGCTGCCGGGCGCCGCCTGGGCGCCCGCAGCCTGGCCACCCGCAGCCTGGCCGCCTGAGGCCTGGCCGCCTGAGGCCTGGGCGTTGCCGGCTGCCATGGCTGCCTGCAGCTTGGCCGCCAGGGCCGCCGCCTGCGCATCGGCCTGGCCACCCGCCGGGTTGCCACCGGCGGCAGGCTGGGCGCCCGCTGCCTGTCCTGTCGCCTGGCCCGCTGCCGGGCCTGCTGCCGGCGCAGCCGTAGCCGCCTTCGGGTTCACACCCGGATTGGTGGGCGCGGGTGAAGCTGTGACGGGCTTGGCGGCCGGCTGGGCGGGGCTGGTACCGGTGTTCTGGCTTGACGACATGACGCTTGGTCCAGTGCTTTCAGGGCGTTCCGGGGGCGACTTTTACCATATTCGGACCGGATGATAAGTCCGGCGGCTGTGACCTTTTACCCAAACCGGGCAAAAAGTGATCAACCTCACTTTCCGCGCCGCAGCAAAATGTCGGGACGGCAATTCTAGGCGCAATTCGTTAACCCGGCGTTGCGCCCGGCGGGGGCGCCGTCATGCCGTTTCCAGCACGCCGGTGGCGCGCAGGAACGGCAGGGTCTGGTCGAGGAAGGTCGTCGCCTGGGCCTCGAGCCGCGCCTTCTGGGCGGCCGGCTCGGAGACCACCTTGCCCTCGTGCAGGATGCGCATGCCGCGCTTGCCCATGGCGACCTGCATCTTTTCGGCCAGTGCCGCGGCGGTCTGGCTGCCGGTGAGGCATTCCTGCAGCGCCAGCAGATCGCTGGCGGCGAGTTGGACCACGTTGCCGGAAACCGGGCTGGCAAAGGCGGCGCCGGTGCCGTTCTCTTGCGCCGCCTGGAATTCCGCCGCGTTCGATTTCAGGGTCAGGCGCTGGCGCGGCGTGGCGCCGTTCTTCTGCCGCGTGAGCGGGGCCGGCTGATGCGACCGCGCCGCCGGCGAGAGGGTGCCGGTCGCCACCAGGATGTTGAGCAGCCGGCCGAAATCCTGCACCTTGCCGCCTTGCCCGACGAAGGCGGCGGCAAGCTCGCGCTCGCTGGCGGCACCCTGGCCGATGAGGGCGACCAGCTTGTCGAAATTGGGGATGTCGAAGGTGACAGTGCCGCGCGGCACCTTGAAGCTGGGCTTGAGGTCGCCGAGCGGCTTGGCCGCCGCCAGCGGCAGATCCGCCTTGGCCCGCTGCTGGGCGCGGGTGCCGAGGCGGGCATGGCCGCGCACGAAGACGTCGCGGCGGAAGCGCTGGTTGACCAGGAAATCGCGCATCAGCACGCGGAGCGCCGGGTCCGCCTGGGCGGCCACGGCCTTGCGCGCCTCCTCGGTCAGCACCAGATCGGCATGGTTCTCGGCCAGGGTCGCGGCACCCACGTAATCCAGCTTGGCCCGCGCCATTTCCTCGGCGACGTCGGTGGCGTAGAAGGCGTTCCAGTCGCCGTTGAGATATTCATGCGCCAGGTAGTTGCCCGGCTTCTTCTGCAGATTGCCGATCTGCCGGGCGAGGTTGGGCAGGGCGGCGAAGAAGCCCGACTTGATCTTGGCCATCTCGTCGATGCGGCTGAAGGCGAAGCTGGCGCGGGCGGTGGAATCGCCGCTGCCCACCCGGGCGAACTCGCTCACCAGGCGCTGCACCGGCACCTCGGCCGCCCAGCCCGGCAGGCAGTTATAGCTGTTGTAGACGAAGCCGCCCGGCAGCAACCGGTCGAAGCAGATGCGCTGCATGGCGGCCCGCGCCGCCGGCCGGATCCAGCTATAGATGCCGTGGAAGGTGATGAAATCGTATTGCCCCGCGGCACCCGAGCCGGTGACCAAGCCCAGCGGCCGGGCGATGCCCTGGCCGGCGGGATCGGCCGCCAGATCCTCGAAGCTGGCCTCGACGAAGGTCAGGTTGGAGAGGCCGAGCGCCCGGGCACGGCGCTGGGCGTGGTCGATATGGGCCGGGTTGAAATCGACCCCGACGAAGCGCGCCTCCGGATTGGCGGCGGCGAAGATGGTGATGGAATGGCCCATGCCGCAGCCCAGTTCCAGATAGGAAAAGGGCCGGTCGAGCGGCCGCGGCACGCAGCCGTTCAGGGCCGCCACGTAATTGATCCAGGAAGGCGCCTGTTCGCGGAAGATGTTGTCGGTATAGAGCGTGTCGGTCACATAACCCTGCGACCAGACCGAAGAAATCGCCATGGATAGCGGGCTCCCCTTCCCTGCCAGGCACGCCGCCCCGTCCCCAAAACCGGCCCGCCAGTAAACTTGCTGTATATATAAAGAGATAGAGCGGTTTGGTTAAGCAAAAGTTTAAGTGAAGCCACCCCCCCACAAAGAAAAAGGGCGGGACCCGAAGGCCCCGCCCCTGTTCATTCCCTCAAGGTCGGAGGGTTAGACGTTGTTGTCAACATCCACCGTGTTCTGGATATAGACGGTCGCACCGCCATTGGTCCAGGTGGTGAAGGTGATGCCGCCGGCGACATAGTCGGAACCTTGGCTCCAGTTGCCCTGGAAGCGGACCTCGTCACCGCTATTGTCACCATAGATGTAGAGCGTGTTGTCTCCATCCGTGATGTCGATGACGTCCTGCGCGCTCAGGCCATTGCCTTCGCCACCTTCACCACTTTCCCCGGAGTTACCGAAGTCATCATTCGCGCCGTTGCGCAGGTCGATGGCTTCGATATTGTCCACGCGGCCAATGAAGTTGTTGCTGCCACCTTCATTGTCGATGTCGATATCCACACCGCTCAGGAATTTGAGCGTGTCGAACCCGGTGCCACCGTCGAAGGTGTCGCTGCTGTCATAAATCAGCCAGTCGTCACCATCGCCGCCGTTGAGGACGTCATTGCCGCCGCCGCCGACCAGGATGTCGTCACCCTTGCCGCCGTTGAGCGTTTCATTTGACCCGTCACCGATGATGATGTCGTCGCTGTCAGTACCCTCCAGCTTATTGGACGCCGCAGCGCCACCACCCGTCGACACATACTTCACGCCGACGGTGGCATTATCACTCAGGCCGGACGGATCCTTTACAGTGTAGTCGAACTGCGTAGACCCACCGTTCGGGACATAGTTGTCACCAGGGAAGTTCCAATCCGTATCGAGATTGAGGGTGACATTGGTCCCCGCATGGCTCGGCGTACCGCTCTCGAAGTAGCCCGAGAAACCGCCGGCCGTGACATTGTCGATCACCAGCTGGTTTGGCGTTTCCGCGTCGGTGTCGTTGCGGAGCAGCCACTCGTCAGGCACAACGAAGTTACCGGTGTTGCTGGTGATGATGTTGTCATTATTGCCCACCGGCGCCGTGTTGTCGGCCACGATCGACAGGTTGACGGTGGCAACCGCCGTCAGGCCCAGCGGGTCGGACAGCGTGTACTGGAAGCTGGCCGGGCCCGAGTAGTTGGCGTTCGGCGTGAACTTCACCTGGTTGCCGACAATCTCGACCGTGCCGTTGCTCGGGTTGCTGACGCCGGTGATGGTCAGCGGCGTATCGCCATCCGGATCATTGTCGTTCGCGAGCAGCGTCGCGAAGTCGATGAAGATCGGATCATTTTCCGAACCCTCGGCGTTGTCGTCATTCGCCACCGGGGCCTGGTTCACGTTGTTGATCGTGATGACCAGGTCGGCGCCGCCGGGGACCGAGTTGGCGTTGTCGGCATCGTCGCCACCCGCCGCATCGGTATCGCCGTCGGAGTCCTTGGTCCCGTAGTGGAACACGACATTCTCGGTCTCGGTCACGGAGCCCGGCGTGAACTCGTAATCGCCATTGCCCATGTTGAAGACCATGCGGCCGAACTCGGTGTCGAAGCTGACGATCAGGCCGCTGAT
This sequence comes from Dongia mobilis, assembly GCF_004363235.1. Classification (GTDB taxonomy): domain Bacteria; phylum Pseudomonadota; class Alphaproteobacteria; order Dongiales; family Dongiaceae; genus Dongia; species Dongia mobilis. Next base: position 7,238 of record NZ_SNYW01000009.1, on the reverse strand, counting down.
CACCACATTGGTGCCACCGACACCAACCTGGGTCGCATTGGCCGAGACGCCATCCCAGGCAAACTCGACATCGAAGGCGGAACCGTCGCCGTTGTGGCTGAAGGTATAGATATGCGCGGGACCGTCGCCGGCGGTGTCCGCCGTGCCGGGCGCACCCGGCACACCGGTGTCACCCACACCCGAGGTATGGCTGCCGTCGAGGACGTTGCCCTCGATGGAGGTGGCATTCACCGTATCCTCGAGCTCGGCCGCCAAGCCGTTCTCGTCGGTCACGATGATGACCTCGCCCACCGGGTTGTTGTTGCCGTTGCCGTTCGGGTTGGCGACGTCGTTCAGATCGTCGTCATTGGCGTTGAGGCCCGGGCCGACGCCAACCGCATAGACCTTGGTCACGCCATTGTTCTCAAGGGCGGTGTTCCAGTTGGTCATCTGGCCGTTGGTGAGCGAGTGGTCTTCGTTGTCGTCGGTGCCGGAATTGGCACCATCCGCCGTCGGAACACCGTCGGACAGGAAGTAGACCGTGGTCGGGGCGCCCGGGATCTTGCCGTCCGCGTCGCCGAGGCCAGCCGCGCCGAAGGCGAGCGCATCGGAGTAGCTGGTGTACTGGCCGGTTGGCGCGTTGTTGTTGATGTAGTCCAGGGCCTCCTGCGGGGTGCCCCAGAACTCCATGCGCTGGCCGTCGGTCGCGAACTGCACGATCATGACCTTCACGTCGCCCAGCTGGTCATACTTGGCCAGCAGGTTCTCGATCGCCGCGCGGGCAATCTGGAGCCGCGTCTGGTCGCCCGGGGTGTTCGGGTCGATGTCGTCGGACATCGAGCCGGAACGGTCCAGGATGATCATGACGTTGTTCTTCTGGGGCGCGTTCTCGTTACCCGAGTCAGCGTCGTTGTAGTTAACCGGGGCGAGATCCGGACGTTCCAGCAGATCGACCTTGAACGCCGCCGTATCGGTGTCGCCGTCGGCATCCTCCATCCGGTATTGGAAGGTGATGTCATTGGCCTCGGAGGATTCGGTCTGTTCGAAGGTCCAGTTGCCGTTCTTGTCGATGGTCAGCTTGCCGACATAGTTGTCATCGCCATCCTTCGATCCATCGGCATTGATGTTGAAGGTGCTGCCATCGGCATCCTGCTCGACAGCGTACCAGGTGTTGCCCAGCTTGACCTCGGTAACACGGCCCGGCTGGTCGGCGCCGACGTCGTCATTCGCCAGCAGGTTGACACCCGCCTGCGGCACGTCGAGCTGCGTGATCGCCAGGGTGCCGTCATAGTTCGCATCGACGCTGTCATCGTCGACATCGATCTTGAACGAGCCATTGGCGGTGTCGCCGTCGCCGTCAGTCACCACATAGTTGACGGTGAAATCGACGTTGTTCTCCCAGTTGTTGTTCTGGTCGGGATGCTTGACCGGGGCCAGCTGGGTGACCGTGTAGTTGCCGCTGGTATCGTCGCTGAGGTCGATCCGGATGACGTCGACGCCGTTCTGCTTGATGGTCAGCGTCTTGCCGCCATTGCTGAGCGCCTGGGTGAAGCCCATGCCGCCCGGCAGGCTGGCCGAGGTCAGCAGGGTGGTGCCGGCACCGTCGGTGCCATAATTGTGGTCAAGCGTGCCCTTGGTGTTGGAAGGGGCATTGTCGTCGCCCGGACCGCCGTCCTGGCCGAACGGCGGCAGATCGTCGTCCTCGACCACGACCTTCGCGTTCTTCCGGCTGTCGACCGACGGACCGTCGTCATAGAACTTCACCAGGTCGCCCGCATCGACCGTGTCGGTCGCGACGTCGCCGTCGTAATCCGTCACCGTCAGCTTGATCTTGAGGGCGCTGTTGATGAGGTCGGTGCTGTCGTCGTGGTCCTTAGTGTTGTCATGCTGGACCGGCGCATATTGCGCCACTTCCAGCTTGCCATCCGCGCTGATGCCGATGGCGAAGACCACCTTGCCGGCATCCGGACCCGCGCCGACGCGGCCGACGACCAGATCGCCTTCCTTGGTCAGCACGACATTCTGGTGGGTGCCGTTCTGGTCGACGAAATCGATGCCGGAATCCGTGCCGGGGGCCGCGACTTCGACCGAGAGCACGGCGGTGCCGGGGGTGTCGGCGTTGTAGTCGGCGAAGACGTCGACCGCCGAGTCACCGTCCCTGGCCCATTCGATGATCGGGCCATGGACCAGGAACTTGGCCGGCACGTTGGCATCGTTCTGGTCGTCGCGCTGGTTGTACGGGCTCTCGTCGATGTCGACGGTGCCGCGGGTGTCGATCTCGAGGTTGGCTTCCGGCAGGTCGTCCACCACCTTGACGCCGATCTGGCCCTGGGCGCCGTCGCCGTCCTTGTCATAGGCGGTGTAGTTGAGAACGATGTTGGTGATGTTCTCGCCCTGGCCTTCCGGATGGTCGATCTCGTTGTTCAGGGTGAACTTGTAGCCGCCATCGTATTCGCCGCCGGACTTGGTGAACTCGACGGTGAAGACCTTGGTCGCACCGGCCATGCCGTAGAAGATGCCGGCCGGGCCCGCCACCATGATGATCGGCGTGCCGTTATGCGCCAGGCCCTGCGGGCTGGCGATGCCGAGATTGCCGAAGCCGCCGGGGCCGTCGGCGCCGAACTTGACGCCGGTCTGGCCGTGGACCGTCAGGCTCTCCTTCGAGCTGTCGGAACCGTCATGCAGATCGTCCTCGTCGACCACCGCGCAGGAGCTGACCCACACGTTGTCGATGAAGCCGCCGGTGGTGTCGTCACTGCCGACCGCCTTGAACATCAGTCGGCTGGAGTCGCCGGGGCCGCCGGGCACGACGAACTGGTAGTTCTGCCAGCCGGCCGTGTCGCCCGAGATCGTGCCGATCTTGACACCGTTCCACCACACTTCGACGTCGTTGGTGTTGGTGCCCTGCTCATGGACGCGCGGCTGATAGTCGAAGCTCAGCAGATAGCTGTTGCCCGTCTTGGTGCCGGCGATGTCCTGGTAGACATAGGTGTTGGTGTTCTGCGGCTCCGGCTGGTTCTCGTTGGTGGAGTCGGAGTCGAGTTCCAGCACGTTCTTGCCGTCGCTGGCCTTGGTCACCGCACCCGCCTGGATCTCCATGCCGGTGAAGCTGCCGCCGTTGGGGATGCCGTTCTGGTCGTCATAGAGGCCGGACTTCCAGCCCGGGATCGAGGCGAATACGTCCCAATTGCCGCGCGCACCTTCGAAGGTCTGGCCGCCCAGATCCTCGAAGCTGCCATTGACCACCAGGTTCGAGCAGCCCGGCGCGCAGATCTCGGGCACGTCGTCGTCAATCTTGACCTGGACGTTGACGATGTCGACGTCGCAATCCTTGTCGGCGACGGTCACCTTGAAGTCGAAATAGAGGTTGTCTTCGTAGTGGTTGACCGGGTGATCCAGCGGCTCGAGCAGCGACACCTCGAAATCGAGGCCGTTATTGGTGATGTTGCTGACCTCGACCGTGATCACGATGCGGTCGGTATCCGGCGCCGCATAGCCGATCAGGGTGTTGGTGGCCGGGTTCCAGGCGAACACCACCTGCTTGCCGTCGATGGTGGTGAGATTGGCGTTCGAGCTGAGCGCGATCATGCCCAGGCCGTCGGCATAGGTGTTGTAGCTGATATGGCCGGTGGCGGTGGCTTCGCTGCCATCCTCGTCGGCGCCCTTGCTGGTGCCGCCTTCGTTGTCGAACTTGTCGCCTTCCGGGTTCTTGGTGTTGTTGTTGTTGCCTTCCGGCAGGCCGTCCTCGTCGATGGTGATTTCGAGGGTCGAGTGATGGCGGCTGATCTTCGGCTCGCCATCCAGCACGTCGATGGTCAGCTTGGCCCAGTCATAGTCGCCGTCCACGTCCTCGAGGGCGTAGTGCAGCTTCTCCTCGATGCACAACTCGTCGCAGGTCTTGACGCCGACCAGCAGGAAGTCCGAGTTGCTGCCGCTGTTGCCCTGGCCGTTGTCGACCGGCTTCAGCTTGATGCTGTCGAACTCGACGCCGACATTGACGTAGAAGTCCACCAGACCATCGGCGTCGCCGAAGATCTTGCCGCGGCCGACTTCGGTGTTGCCGTCATAGGCGATCCATTCCAGCACCTCGGCGTTGAAATCGTCGAAGTTCGGCGAGACGCCGTCATCCGGCTTGGAGTCGAACAGCGCGCCGACGGTGATCTTGGCCGCCTTCACGTCTTCGGGCAGGTTGATCTTGATCCACTCGTTGCCGTCGGTCTCGCCGCCATCGATGCCGCCGCCGACGCCGAGGCCGGCATAGGTCTTGCCGCCGGCATTGACGACCTTCGAGCTGAGGCCGGCCGACGAGGTGATGTCGAGGCCGCCCACTTCGAACTTGGCGAGGATCGCATTGGTGTTGCCGGGCAGCTCGGTGCCGCCGGCATTCTGCTCAAGGCCGTAATAGGCCTTCTCGGAATTATTGCCCGGATTGGCGGTGTATTCGTAATAGCCGAGCTCGTGGGTCTCCCACGAATTGTCGCCCGGCGCCACCGGATCCGGATTGAACGCATCGACCACCACCTTGAAGTGGCCGTGCGGGGTGTCGAACTCGACCACATGGCCGTCAAAGGTGATGTTCGAGACGTCGCTGGCGCCGCCGCCATAGACCGTCGGCGTCGCGGTGTCGCTGTCGAAGTCGAAGCTGATGACGGTGTTGCCGTATTTCAGCGCCGAGATGGTGTGGTCGCCATCGACCGACAGCTTGTCGCCCTTGTTGTCGTTGTTGATGCCGTCATTGCTCTTCCCGAGCACCAGGTTGCCGCTGACGGAATTCAGCGTGCCGTCGGGATGATAGGATTCCTCGTTGAGGACCGCCTTGTCGTCCTTGGCATCCGGCGCGTCGTCGATGACCGAGACCTGCAGATGCGCGGTCACGGTGTCGCCGTCGAAATCGGTCGCCTGGAAGAAGACCAGCGGGTTGCCGTCCTCGTCCTTCAGGTGGATCGGGTCGTTGGTGGAATTGTCCCAATCCGGATGCGCGGCATTGCCGCCCTGCGGGTTGTTGATCTGGTGGTACTGCACGAAGACCAGCTGGCCGGTATCCGGATCGAGGCGCAGCATGAATACGGGGATGCCATCGCCCTCGCCGTCGATATCGCAGCCATAGCCATTGCCTTCGCCGCCCTGGAGCAGGCGCGCGGTGTCGGAATAGTCGTTGCCGCCGCCGCCTTCATTGCCGCCCTCGAAATCGGTCGGCGAGGCCATGCCGATGATGGTGTTGGCGTCGAGCTGGAAGGCATAGACGGTGAGCACGACCGGCTCGCCATTGACCATCATGCTGATGGTCCAGTTGGTGGCCGACTTGTCGAGCACCTGGCCCTTGGTGTCGCTGTTCCAGTCGGTGTCCTTCATGAACAGTTCGAAGGCGCGCTTGTCGGTGCCGTCCTTCGGCTGGGTCGGCGTGCCGTCCGACTTGTTGTTCCAGTTGCTGTTGTCCTCGATGTTCGGATCGTCGACATAGTTGCCGTCCTTGTCGGTCGGCGTGTCGTTGTCGTGGCGGAACAGGGTGTCGCCGGCCTGGTCGTTGCCCTTGGCCTTGCCGTCGGCGCCGAAGCTGACGGTGAGGTAGGTCTTGGCGACGCCAAGCACGTCGGCCTTGAAATTGCCGTTGTTGAGGAACTCGTTCGACAGCTGGGCAAGGATGCCCTGCTGGTAGTCGATGTTGACGTCCTCGCCCGAGGCAAAGCCGTTGCCGATGCCGTCGAGCTGGTTGTCGGCCATCCAGGCCAGCCAGTTGGCCAGGCCGCCGCCGACATCGTCGGTCTCGTTCTGGCCGCCCGGCAGCCAGCCATTGGTGTCGTAATTGGTGTCCTGCACGCCCGGCGTCTCGTCATGGCCGATGGTCAGGTCAGCCTTGACGATGGCGACCGGCACGTCGAAGCCGCAGAACGAGGCATAGCAGACCTCGCCCAGGAAGGGCATGTCGTCGATGTTCTGGAACACCAGCGGATCCGGGAAGGTGCCCGGCACCGGCGGGCTGTCGGAATCATCGAGGAAGAACGGCACCTCGATCTTGAGGATGTCCTCGACGCCGTTGCCGACCTCGGTGCCGCCGCCCTTCTCCGGGTGGTCCAGCACGCCATAGATCGTGTAGGTGATGCCGAACTCGGCATTGCCGGCGAGGTTGGTTTCGCCGGAATTCACCACGTCGTCATCGACGCCGATGGTGAAGACCACCACATTGACCGGGCAGCCGTATTTGATGACCGTATAATAGGCCACCACCATCTGGCCCTGGCCGTCATTGGCGCCCGGCGCGCTTTCCGGCACCTCCGGCAGCAGCTTGTAGGTCAGTTCGTGGCCATGCGAGGTCAGGCCCATCGCTTCCAGCTGCCGCATCAGCGGCACATCGGCGCCGCCATCGTCGATGCCGTTGCCATTGGCATCAAGCACCAGCTTGCCGGGCAGGTCGGCGAAGAAATTGGCCTCGACGATCGCGGTCACCGAAGTCGGTTCGCGATCCTGGTCGATGCCGCCCGGGAACGGGCCGTTATTGTCGTCGGAGATGAAGGGGAACAGACCGCTCTTGCCGTCGGCCGGGCTGCCGAACCAGGTGTCGGTCTGGCTGCCTTCCTCGTGGTCCTTGCGGTCGAAGGGATCGTTGCCGTCCGAATACTGATGCGCCAGGACCCATTTCGGCTCGCCGCCCTGGTCGACCAGGATCGCGGCCGCTTCAAAAGACGGGCCTTCCGGCGACTGCTCGCCACCCTCGCCTTCCAGGCGGTTGATCAGGTTGCGGTCATACTGCTCGCCATGCAGGTCGTCCTCGTTGACCGGGGGCGCCTGGGTGATGTTCACCACGATCGGCGTGGTGTCCTCTTCCTCTTCTTCCGCGTCGGTGAGGATGCCCTCGCGCTCGATCAGGCCGTATTGCAGCGCCGTCGGGTTGAGGCCGCCCACCGCATTGAGGCCGCCCAGGCCCGCCTGCGGGGCGAAGGGATCGAACACGCCGCCGGTATTGTCCACACCCGGCGCACCGGCGGCCGGACCGGCTGCCGTCTGGATGTCGAGATTGGGATCGGTCGCCGCCACCACCGCGGCCACGTCGATCTGCTGGCCGGTATTGTCGAGCAGGGTCACGTCGGCTTCGCCCACCGCCGCGATATAGCCCTGCAGGATCACCGTGATGTCGCCGACGCGCACCGCCAGATTGCCGTTGCCGTCGTCAAGCCGCGCCACCATCGCGTCCTGCGGGAAGGGCAGCTGGATCGTCTCGCCCGGCGTCACCTGGATGCGCACCACCGGCTCGCCCGCCGGCA